>NZ_JAVXSJ010000001.1:0-389015 GCF_036643215.1 Comamonas sp.
GATTGAGATGGAAAAACCGGGGTCTAGTGGGTCACTTCTGGGTGGAAATCAACACGGTCCTCATTCAAATCCGTGTATCGCACCTAATTTAGTCATTTTTGAGTCGTGCATGTGCAATAATTTGGACAACCATCAACGTCTTAAGCGTTCCAACACAATCCAGCCTTAAATTTGGACTTGCGGGGGAACAACGTGGGGAACATTGGGGTGAAAAAATTTTATGAAACCTTTGCTCTATGCGGGTTTCAAAGAAAGATTCAATTCCCGCCAGCTCCACCACCTACAAACAACCCAGCGCACGCTGGGTTGTTTCACAATCAGACTGCCCGTAGCTCAGTTGGATAGAGCAACAGCCTTCTAAGCTGTGGGTCACAGGTTCGATCCCTGTCGGGCAGGCCACTGAAAAAGCCGTTCATGCTTTACATGAGCGGCTTTTGTGTTTCTGGAGCAGTGGTTTGTGCAGAATTCGCTGCGGATGCGAGCCAATTCTGCGACTTAACTGTTGTTTTTATTCCATTTCTTCTTCAAATACGACCGAAGGCGCGGCGACGACTCGGCCTATGTCTGCTGGCGATGTGATCAAGCTCTTGCTGACATAGCTAAACGGCGTATCTGGCTCCAGTGCGGCGGTGACCAGATGGGCTTTAGCTTGGTTGAGGGTGATGTAGTAGCTGCCCATGGGGGTGTCAATGGCTCCGCGTGTCAGCACTGGCGAGCTGCTGCCGCTGCGAGCTGCGTTGTAGCTGTCGGCGAGCATTTGGCCGGGTTCTGCAATTTGCATGATTTGCACACCTTGCAGACGCAGGCGATCTACCGCTCTGCCTGAGTCTGCGGATAGCCAGTAGCCGCAGGGGCGTGGGCGTGTCTGTTCAGGTTTGATGCTCAGGGATGATTTCCAGTCCACGCGTGCTTCGACCTCTTGCCCTGAGTCGGCTTGCAGCATGCGGATGCTGTGTTGCTGAGGCGTTTGAACTGCCTTAATGGCGAGAGTGTTTCGGCAAGCCAGAGCCGAGATGTCGCGGGACACAAAGGATTCGACTTGCTTCAGGTTCTGTGATTTTTCAGCAGTTGCTCTCAGCGAGGCAGTAGCGGCGATCACAAGGCTGTGCACGCGACGCTGGATATGCATGCGGCCTAAGTCGGAGCCGCGGCTGGCGATAAGCAGAGCGGCCGAATTTTTAAGGCTGCTGGCGTTGATTAGCGTGTCTGCATCAAGGCTGGCCATGGAGAGTGACTTGTCACCCGGCTGAGCACTGGGCTGAAAGAACCATTCATTGCTGAGCTCTGCTTGATTGAGGGCTGAGCGTACAGGTTGGCTGTACCACTCGCGGGCAGCTTTGTTGATGAACTCGTGCGCATTGGCGGTGGCGGCGGGTTGCAGCAGTACGTCATAGCGCTGTACGGCCTGAAATTTCTGCAGAAAAGCACCGCCAGCAGTGAATTCATGCAGGTCGATGACGGCCGCTGGGCGATAGTTGCGCGTCAGGCGGGCGAGTGCCTGTGCTTCTGGGGTGTTTAAAAGCAGGTGATCGTGCGTGAGATCGGTGCCGTCTGCTGTTACGGGGCTGGCAGTGTCTGCTGCATCAGGATTGGCACGCGGCACGATGATGATGTTGATTTGCTGCAGCAAGGGAGCGAGCAGGCCGCCTTGGCCTAGTTCGCTGGCGACAGCCAGCAAGGCCTCAGTACTGGCGGGCTCATCTCCACGCTGTCCGCCGACGAGCAGCACAGTGGGCTTGCCATTGTTGTTAATGGCGGTGGCTTGCGTGCTTTGGCCTTGCGTTGCAATCAGTGCCTGAATTGGCAGCCCGCGCTGAGAGGTGCCGATGACTGTCGTGCCAAGCTGGTAACCGCTGCCAGCTTTGCTGCTCAGCGATTGCAGCAAAGTGGCGATTTCTGTATGTGTGCTGAACTGCTGGCGATTCGCACCCAGGCCCGGCGTGGCGTAGAGGGCTGTTGGGTCTGGAAAAAGAGATTCGATCGAGGGGTTGTAGGGTAGCGCTGCGAGTTGTGGAGCAGGTGCGACGGGGCGGCTAACGGCCGGCTGCACTGCAGGTGCTGAAGTCACACTGGCACTTGGCTGGCTTGTTTTTGTTGGTGAACTGTTTGACATGCCAGTCCAAGGCGGTAGCTGCACATTGGCGCAGGCTGTCAGCAACACTGCCGAGCCCAGGGTCGTCAGCTTGAGCATGCGATGAGCCCAGACAGGCTGAGGGCGCTTGGCTTGAGAGAAAACGGGCTTGGTTAGAAATGTCATAAGTTCAACGCAAATAAAAAAGAGCACGCCAAGCGCGAAACCTTAAGCTTCGCACATCCAGATCGGATGTTAGGCCGACTGGCTTGCGATCTGCTGTCAGCGCGTAGCGCTGCCGAGCCCAGAAAAAACAAAAGGGCTGCAATATTTGCTATTGCAGCCCTTGATGAGGTGTGAATTGCTTTGACGGCGTTTTCACGCCTTCAGCTAAGCCAGCGGTTAGCGGCCGTAACCGCCGCCAAAGCCACCACGGTTACCGCCGCGATTGCCGCCACCACCGTTGCTGTTGCCGCCGCCGAAGCCGCCACGGTTACCACCGCCAAAGCCGCCACGGCGACCGCGGTCGGCCATGCTGTCTACGCTGGTGCGCATAGGATCAGGCTGGCCGCCATTGCTGCCGCGCGCGCCATTGTTGCGAGCATGGCCTTGCTGAGTGCCCAGGTGCGCATCAGCGCGTGGGGGCTGGTCGTCGTAACGGCCACCGCGTTCGCGGTCGCCAAACTGGCGAGAGTCGTTGCGCTTGGGCGCGCGCTGCTGATCGTTGTTGTAAGGGCGGGGTGCTCGTTCGCCTTGGCCAAATTGTGGCTGGCCTTGCTGCTGGTTGCGATCGGAGCCGCGCTCAGCACCACGTTCAGAACTGCGCTCGGAGTGGCGGTCAAAACCGCGGTCCGAATTGCGGCCATTGCTGCGTTCTGCGCCTTGCTGGCCCTGGCCTTGAGGGCGTGGGCTGCCGAAGCGGCTGTTGCTGCGTGGCTTGTTTTGGCGTGCAGGGCGTTGCTGGGCTTCGCCTTCGGCCTCGCCCTGGCCGTCTGCTGCGGGACGGCGAGCACCGCCACGGCCACCGTTAGGGGCCTTGTTGGTGCGGATGCGATCCATCATTTCCTGGCGAGCAGCCTTGGCAGCCGCTTGCATGACGTCGCGGCTAGGAGGCTTGCCTGCGCCGCCCCACAGAGTTTGGCGACCCATGGCGATGGGCTCAGCCACTTCGCCTTCTTCGGGGCCAAAGCCTTCGACCAGCGCCACTGGAATCTCTTGCTTGGTAAAGCGTTCGATGTCCATCATGAAGCCTTCTTCGTCCATGCAGACCAGGCTCACGGCATTGCCTTCGCGACCTGCACGGCCCGTGCGGCCAATGCGGTGCACGTAGTCTTCGGAGATGTTAGGAATCTCGTAGTTGACCACGTTGGGCAGTTCGTCAATGTCGATGCCGCGTGCTGCAATATCAGTAGCTACGAGCGCACGCAGTTCGCCGGTCTTGAAGCCTTCGAGGGCTTGAGTACGGGCGCTCTGGCTCTTGTTGCCGTGCAGGGCCATGGCGGAGACGCCATTCTTGGTCAGGTACTCGGCAACGTTGTTGGCGCCAAACTTGGTGCGGGTGAACACCAGCACCTGGCTCCAGTTGTTTTCCTGAATGATGTGCAGCAGAACCTGCTTTTTCTTGCCGCGACCCACGGGGTGGATCACCTGCTTGATGCGCTGCACTGTCGTGTTGCTGGGCGTAACCTGAATGGACTTCGGGTTGCGCAGCAGGCCGTTGGCCAGATCACGGATTTCATCGCTGAAAGTGGCCGAGAACAGCAGGCTTTGCTTGTCCTTGGGCACCAGTGCCAGCACCTTCTTGACGTCGTGGATGAAGCCCATGTCCAGCATGCGGTCGGCTTCGTCCAGAATCAGCATCTCGACGGTAGACAGGTCCATGAAACCCTGGCCTGCCAGATCCAGCAGACGGCCGGGAGTGGCGACCAGAACGTCCACGCCTTTTTCGATGCGGGCGATCTGTGGCTTCATGCCAACACCACCGAAGATGACGGTGGAGTTGATGTCCATGTATTTGGCGTAGCTGCGCAGGTTTTCTTCAACCTGAGCGGCCAGCTCGCGGGTAGGCGTCAGCACCAGTGTGCGAATGCCCTTGCCGCCAAATCGGTTCTTGGGCGCTGTGCCAGTTGCCAGACGCTGCAGCATGGGGAGCGTAAACGCTGCCGTCTTGCCGGTGCCGGTCTGGGCGCCTGCCAGCAGGTCGTGACCTGCGAGAACCAGCGGAATGGCTTGCGCCTGAATGGGGGTGGGGTTTTCGTAACCCTGCTCTTGTACGGCCTTGAGAATGGCCGGAGCCAGATTCAGTTCTTCAAATGTCATTGTGATCAATTGCGCCAATCCTGGGCGCGGGGTATCAGCCTGTCATGGCAGCCCGTTGGGCTGCCTGGCCAGTTGTAGGCAGATAAAGTTGCGTGTTGGGAGCTTGGAAACGCTTCCGTTGTCCCCAGCTGAAGTGCTGCTGCAGAAGGCAACTGGACGCCTATTGCGAGGGGTATTGTCGCATGCGCCGATAATCATGGTTTGTTTGCCGTGAAATGCGGCACACTTTTTTGCATAAATTCAAGCAACTCAAAGCAATTCGAACATGGCTCAATACGTTTTTTCGATGAATCAGCTGACCAAGACGGTGCCGCCAAAGCGCCAGATCTTGAAAGGTATTTCGCTGAGCTTCTTCCCTGGCGCCAAGATTGGCGTGCTGGGCCTGAATGGTTCGGGCAAGTCTTCGCTGCTGAAGATCATGGCTGGCGTGGATAAGGAATTCGAAGGCGAAGCTATCCCCATGCAGGGCCTGTCCATCGGCTATCTGCCCCAGGAGCCTCAGCTCAACCCCGAGCACACCGTGCGTCAGGCTGTCGAAGAAGCCATGGCCGAGGTGAACAACGCTAAGGCTCGTCTGGAAGAAGTCTACGCAGCCTATGCTGAAGAAGACGCTGACTTTGACGCGCTGGCCGCAGAGCAGGGCGAGCTGGAGGCAGTGATTGCTGCCGCTGGTACAGACTCCGAGCACCAGCTGGAAATTGCTGCTGACGCGCTGCGCCTGCCCGCCTGGGATGCCATCGTGGGTCAGTTGTCTGGTGGTGAAAAGCGCCGTGTGGCGCTGTGCAAGTTGCTGCTGTCCAAGCCCGACATGCTGCTGCTTGACGAACCTACCAACCACTTGGACGCTGAGTCTGTCGACTGGCTGGAGCAGTTCCTGCACCGCTTTACCGGCACTGTGGTGGCGATTACCCACGATCGCTACTTCCTGGATAACGCTGCTGAGTGGATTCTGGAACTGGACCGTGGTCACGGCATTCCTTACAAGGGCAACTACTCCGACTGGCTGCTCCAGAAGGGCAACCGCCTGGAAGCGGAACAGAAGGGTGAAGAGGCCCGTGCCAAGGCTCTGAAGAAGGAGCTGGAGTGGGTGCGCCAGAACGCCAAGGGTCGTCAGGCCAAGTCCAAGGCGCGTATTGCACGCTTCGAGGAACTGAGCGATTACGAATACCAGCAGCGCAACGAAACACAGGAAATCTTTATTCCTGTGGCCGAGCGTCTGGGCTCCAAGGTTATTGAGTTCAACAACGTGTCGAAGTCGTTTGGCGACCGCATGCTGATCGACAACCTGTCGATGAACATTCCAGCCGGTGCCATCGTCGGCATCATTGGTCCTAACGGCGCGGGTAAGTCGACGCTGTTCAAGCTGATCGCTGGCAAGGAGCAGCCTGATTCCGGTACCGTGGACATTGGTCAGACCGTGAAGATGGCCTTTGTGGACCAGCACCGCGATGCGCTGGCCAACGAAAAGACCGTGTGGGAAGACATCTCCGGTGGTCTGGACATCATCACCGTGGGCAAGTTCCAGATGGCTTCGCGTGCCTACGCAGGTCGCTTCAACTTCAACGGTCAAGACCAGCAAAAGAAGGTCGGCAACCTCTCCGGTGGTGAGCGCGGTCGTCTGCACCTGGCCAAGACCCTGATTCAGGGCGGCAACGTGCTGATGCTGGACGAACCATCGAACGACTTGGACGTGGAAACCCTGCGTGCGCTGGAAGACGCGCTGCTGGAATACGCGGGTACCGTGATGGTGATTTCTCACGATCGCTGGTTCCTGGACCGTATCGCTACCCACATCTTGGCAGCTGAAGGCGATTCGCAGTGGGTGTTCTTCGACGGTAACTACCAAGAGTACGAAGCCGACAAGAAGAAGCGTCTGGGTGTTGAGGGTGCTGCACCCAAGCGCATGCGTTACAAAGCGTTGAAGTAAACGACAAAATGCTTCCAGCCTCGGCTGGAGCGGGTATTCTTAGGGGCTATGAGCCTCGCACATGCATCTGTCTCCGTGCTGCGTACTTGCCTAGTCCAGGCGGTACGTGGCGCTGATGCATTCGCGCTGCGTTTATTGCAGCGCACCGAATACTCCTTGGAGCAGACGCTCTCAACGGATTTTTCCTCTGCAAGGCGCGATGTGCTCAGTGCGGCGCTGCACAACCTGCAGCAGCACCGTGCCTCGATCATCAACAGCTTTCCGCAGAACTTGCTGGAAGCACTGGTCCTGTCAGCGCGCCAACCTTTTTCTTTCAGTGCCCAGACGATGGACACCGGCACTGGACAGCTTTTGCCACTGGCTTCCATGGCGGAGTCAGCAAGTCGTCAGCTCAAGGCTGAGCACAAACTGGTGCAACTGGTTTCCCCGCAGGTCGAGCTGGCACTGGCCGACCTGGATGCGTTGATGAGTGGTGCACAGGGTCTGGAATCTGCCCAGCCCGAGTGCAACCCGCTGCGACTGGAAAACTATGTACGCGCCCTGAGCCAGTCATTGACGGCATTACAGCCCGCGACAGAAGTGGCCGATTGCTGGCGTGAGTTCATGGTGCAGCAACTCGGCGCGCTACTCGTTAGCGAATATTCCCGCGCCGCGAATCTGTTGCGCCAGCAAGGCGTTCAGCCTGCGCGCTATGGCACAGACTTTGATGCCCAACCTCAGTGCCTGCTGACCCTGCGTTTGCTGCAGGAAATGGCATCAGACCTGCGCTGGATTGACGACATGGGCTGCACCGTGCCGCAGTCGTTGACCGATTCCATGCTGGCGGGCTGGCCTTCGACTGAGCCTGCACCCGTCGCGATGCCAGGCCGTGGGCAAGGCCTGCAGCCGGGCTGGACTTCGTATTCCGCCTCTGCATTGCAGACTACGCATCAGCCTTGGGTATCCAGTTCTCTGGGTGGGTTGCGACCGGTGCAGCCGAGTCAGGCCCCCATCTCGCTGATTCATATTCGCACGCTGCAGCGCATGATGAGCCATATGACTAGCGACGGACGTTTGTTGCCCGCAGTGCAAAAAGTGCTGCAACAGCTGGAGCCTGTGCTGCATCAGCTCGTGACGCACGATCGAGCCTTTTTTGACGATCGCATGCATCCGGCGCGGCAATTGCTTGATGAGCTGACGGCGCGCAGCCTGTGGTTTTCCAGCGAATCTGCTCTGGGCTTTGTGCACTTTATCGCTGTGGCCGAAGCGGCTGCGAACAAGCTCGCCAGCCTTGCTCAGGTGAATGCAGCCATGTTTTCCCAGGCACTGCAATATGTGCGTGAGCAGTGGCCACCAGAAGGGCGTATGAGCCGTATTGCCGCACTGGGCTCGCAGGCAGATGGTGAGCAATCTACCCAGCAAGGGTTGATGAGCTCGGCCTTGGGACTGGTAGACCGCCAGATGGTGAGCGCAGCGATGGAGCAGGCGCAGCCCGATGCCGCGCAACTGGCGCAGATGATTCGCAGTCTGCCCAGTGCCAAGGGCGTGCCTGAAGATATTCTGGATTTTGTGACCGGCCCTTGGGCGGGTGTCATTGCACAGGCGCAGCAACAGGCTTTGCAAAAGGGAGGGGCTGCTCAGGAGCGTGATCCCGGTGGTTATCTGGCCTTGGTGCCCAGTTTGCTGTGGAGCGTGTCGCCTCAGGCTGCTCAGGATGTAGAGCGGCTGGTGACCATTGCCCCCAAGCTGCAGCGACGCTTGGCGCGGGGTCTGCGCGGCGTGGGCCGTACGGATGTTGAGATTGCGGCGCTGGCAGCTCGTCTGGGTAGCTTGCAGCAGCGCGCTCTGGATGCTGCCGAAGCTGCACGTCCGCGCTCAGAGAGCTTTGTCGCAACAGATGTGCTGGATGAGTTGCCCAGCATGCTGGTTGGGCTCGATGGGGTGACGGAAACCGTGCATGCGGGCTTGGACTCGTCACCGCCGGTTTTGACCGAGATGATGGATGTGGTGTTTGACTTCGCCCCGGAGCCTGAAGCCAAGCCGGTGCACCCACTCAAGCCAGCGGTGCAGTTCGCATTCAAGCCTGAACCCGTGAGGCGAGAGCATGCTGTCGTGGTCGCACCGGTGGCTGCTCCTGCGTCCGTCCACGCCCCGCAGCCCAATGGTGCTGATCTCTCCGAATGGCCGCTGGGCACCTGGGTAGAGCTGCGCAACGAGCGCCAGCAACTGCGCACCAAGCTGACCTGGGTTAGTCCGCAACAAAGCCTCTTCCTCTTTACCGCCGAGGATGGCAGCACCCAGTCTATGACGCGGCGCATGCGCGACAAGTTGCTGACGCAGGGTCAGCTGCGTCGCCTTGAGGCAATGGCCTAATTCTTTGCATTGAAATCTTGATAGCTGGGCAGCGTAGCCTGTCCTGCGATCGACACCGACTGCGCCAGCAAAATAGCGCGGACCGTTGCCACCGCAACGGCTTCTGCTGCCAGCGTGCTCAGCGTCATCATTCCCAGATTTTTACCGCTCTGGCCTGTGCCCAGTGCAAACAGGCTGTCGCCATCACTCATGGTGTGCACGGGGTTGATAGCCCGGGCCAGGCCGTCATGGGCCACGACGGCCAATCGATGGGCCTGCGCCTTGGTGATGACGGCATCGGTGGCGACCACACCAATCGTGGTGTTGCTGCCGGCAAGAATGGGGCGGGGCTCTTCGCCCGCCAGCAAGGCATCACGCGTACTGCGCAACTGTTGACCGTCAGCGGTGCGTGCTCCCGCCAATAGCTCGCCATTGAAGGGGTTGAACACATCGCCCAGTGCATTGCAGGCAATGATGGCGCCCACGGTCACGCCATCTACGGTAAAGCTGGCGGTGCCAATGCCGCCCTTCATGGCGCGCTCATGGCCAAAGACTTTGCCCACTACGGCCCCAGCACCTGCCCCCACGCTGCCTTCGGCGGGGCGATCGGTGTGGGAGTTCTGGCAGGCGGCGTAGCCCGCAGCGGCATCGGGGCGTATGCGCATATCGCCCAGCATCACATCAAACAACACGGCGGCGGGTACCAGTGGAATGCGGCCCACGCCAATGTTCAGGCCTGCGCCTTGCTCTTCCAGCCATTGCACGGCGCCGGTGGCGGCGTCCAGCCCCCAGGCGCTGCCACCCGCCAGCATGATGCCGTGTACCTCCTGCACCAGATTGCTGGGGTGCAGCAAATCCGTCTCGCGCGTGCCCGGTGCGGCACCTCGTACATCCACGCCGCCGACAGCCCCTTCAGCGCAGAGCACGGCGGTGCAACCCGTGGGGCGGCGCGCATCGGTGAACTGCCCCACGCGAATGCCTTTGACGCGGGCGATATGGCCTTGGTGGGCCAGCAGGTCTTGGATGGACGAGATAGAGGTCATGTGCAGGCTCCCGGAGATCTTTTATATGCTTTTCAAGATAAACAGATGGGTTTTTATTCTTAAGAGTGTGCTCTAAGAAGGTTCATACTTACTCACATTGTTGCAGCGCGGTAAACAAATGAGAACTGTGCTGCGAAAGCGCATTCAATTCAAGGAGTGATTCATGTCTGCCCATTTCTCTTTTGCCGCTAACCGCCGCACAGTGCTGGCAACTGCTGCTTTGGCCTTTGCCGTCACTCTGGGCGCTCCCGCTATGGCGCAAGACGCAGCCAAGAAAAACCTGCTGATTGGCGCCACCGCAGGCTCCAACTACGACCTGCTGCAAAAAGGTATCCTGCCCCAGCTGCAGAAAAAGGGCTACCAGATCAAGCTGATCGAGTTCAACGACTATGTGCAGCCCAATCTTGCCCTGTCGGATGGCTCGCTCGACGCCAACTTCTTCCAGCACCGTGCTTACTTTGACCAGTTCACCGCCGACCGCAAGCTGGCGCTGACCGCTATTGCTCAAGGCCCCGTGGCTCCCATGGGCGTCTACAGCAAGAAGCACAAGGGCCTGGCCGATATCAAGAGCGGCGCCAAGGTCGCTCTGCCCAATGACCCCAGCAACCTCGCCCGCGCACTGCTGGTGCTGCAGCAGGCTGGCCTCGTCAAGGTCAAGGAAGGCGTGAACCCAGCCCGTATCTCCGAGCTGGACTTGGCTGCTAACCCCCACAAGCTGAAGTTTGTGGCGCTGGAAGCCGCTCAACTGCCCCGCGTGCTGGAAGATGCTGACTACGTGGTGGTCAACGGTAACTTTGCTGTTTCGTCTGGCCTGAAGCTGAGCGAAGCCGTAGTGCTGGAAAAGACCCCTGATCTGTACCTGAACGTGGTGGCCGTGAAGACCGGCAATGAAAAGTCGCAATGGGCGCAGGACCTGGCTGCAGCCTACCGCTCGCCCGAGTTCAAGGCCGTGGTGGACACCCAGTTCCCCGGCTACTCCAAGCCTGCTTTCCTGAAGTAAGCAGCAGAGTCGCGAACGCTACTGAAGGGCCGCATTGCGGCCCTTTTTCATGCCTGCAAGAAGCCACTTCTCAGATGAAATCTGAATATAGGCATGGGTTTTTATTGGTTTGAAATGGATTGACTTGTCGCGATACTGAAATCGAGTGCTGGCTGATGAAGACCGCACCCTGATATTTCAACCGGATGAGGAGCAATGCATGAACCCTGTTTTTTCCGCAGCGCGCAGTCCCCGTAGCCGCCGCAGTATTCTGGCCACCACCGTGCTGGCCTTGGCCGGTATGACGCTGGGAGCCCTTCCGGCTGGCGCGCAGGATGCGAGCAAGAAGCAGTTGATCATTGGCGGTACGGCGGGCTCCAACATTGACCAGCTGCAGTACGGCATTGTCCCCATCCTTCAGAAGAAGGGCTACAAGGTCAAACTGGTCGAATTTAATGACTATGTGCAGCCCAATCTGGCGCTGGCCGACGGTTCTCTTGATGCTAACTTCTTCCAGCACGAGGTGTACTTCAACCAGTTCAAAGGCGACCGCAAGCTGGACTTGACGGCGCTGGTGCAGGGGCCGATTGCCCCCATGGGCGTCTACAGCAAGCAGCGCAAGACTCTGGCCGAGCTGAAAGAGGGCGACCGCATTGCCCTGCCTAACGACCCCAGCAACTTGGCGCGGGGCATTTTGCTGCTGCAGCAGGCCGGGCTGGTCAAGCTCAAAGAAGGGGTGAACCCCTTGCGCGTGTCCGAGCTGGATTTGGCCTGGAACCCCAAGAAGATCAAACTGGTGCCGCTGGACGCAGCCCATCTGCCACGCGCGCTGGATGATGCGCAGTACGCCATCATCAACGGCAACTTTGCCATCTCCTCGGGTCTTAAATTATTGGACTCGGTGCTGCTGGAGAAGACGCCGGAGCACTACCTGAACATCGTGGCCGTCAAGACCAAGGACAAAGACTCGCAGTGGGCCAAAGATCTGGCGGAGGCCTACCGATCCGCCGACTTCAAGTCGGTCGTTGATCGCAAGTTTGCGGGTTACGCCAAACCCGCTTTTCTTCAGTAGGCTTTAGATCAGGCCAGCCGGGCCTGAATTTCCTCTTCCAGATGGCGCAGCGCACGCAGTTCAATCTGCTGCAGCTGCGCTATTTGCTTTTGGGGAAGTGACTGCAGCAGGGCGGCGGCGCCAAAGTCGCTGAGCACGGCTTCGCCCGTTGTCGCATTCCAGAGAATGTTGTGCGCATACAGATCGCCATGTAGCACGCCGCGCGCATGCAGGTGGGCGACAGCGCTTTGCATGCCTTGTAGCAGGTACTGGGCGGCCTGCGGTGAAAAGCGCTGCTCAGCGCCGTAGACATCGCGTGTGCAGCTATCAAAACTGGGGGGCTGCGCCAGTGCTTGCATGGCGGCTGGCAACAGCGGTAAAGCCATGGCCAGTTGCTGCTCGGGCAGTCCGCTGACCGGGCCTAGCGGCGTCAACAGGTTTGGGTGGCTGCCTGCCGCAAGCCCTGCTGCCAGTTCAGATTGCGGCGTGCCGTCGCTGGTGTGGGCGGCTTTGAAAACCTTCAACGCTAGATCATGGCCTGCATGGCTGGCGCGGTAGATGTGGCCGCTGGCGCCTTCGCCCAGTTTCTCACCCAGCTGCAGGTTTTGATAAGAAATGGCCTCTATCCCATGTTCATAAAGCGCTAGTAGCTCACTTTTTTGAGTGATGGGGTTGCCAGCCATGGCCAACCAGGCCAGCTGCGGCAGTGCAAAGATCAGTTCTGGGAGCTGCTCAAAACGGTTGCTGGCAATGCGCAGCAGCTCCAGCCTCTGGCATTGCACCAGACTCTCAGGCAGTTGCTGCAACTGGTTGCAAGACAGCATGAGCTTTTGCAGGCGCGCGCACTGGCCGATGGATTCGGGCAGGGCTTGCAGCCGGTTGTCTGTCAAGATCAGCCAGCGCAGACGTAGCGGCAGGCTTTGCTCGGGCACATGGGCAATCTGGCAGGCCTTGAAGCCCACCATCTCCAGCACGGGCATCTGGCCCAGCACTGCGGGCAGCTCGGTGAACGGATTGTTCGAGGCAAACAGAATGCGCAGCTTTTTGAAGCGGGGCAGGTCGGCGGGGAGCTGGCTGAGCTGGTTGCCCGACAGGTCCAGAATCTCCAACGAATCGGCCAGCACATACAGCGCCTGCGGAAACTCCGTCAGCGCGTCGCTGATGCGGATATGGCGGGCACCGGCCAGCGTACCTTGGGCTAACTGAGAGTGGAATTGCTTGAGCGTCAACATGGTGCAGCAGTCTAAGCCCCGCATCTAATGAAAATCTTTAACGACTTGCGGGCATTGGCGCAGGCACTGGCAGAGCTGGATAAGGCGGCTTGGCTGGACTTGCCGCTCAGCCAGCGGGAATCTTCAGCGTAGAGCTACCCGCTGTGAGTCTGTCTCGGCCGGTAGCGCTCCTGAAGTGGGTGGAGTGAATAATTTCTGGTCAACTCAGCGTGAACGGGAGTGGGCCTATTGAACCCACAGCACTTCAAACTGCTGGACCTGTATTGATACCTCATCACCTTCGCACTTGCCCAGCATGGCTCTGCCCAAGGGGGCTTTGCTGCTGATGACCTGAACGAGTTCAGCGCCGCAGACCAGTTTCATGCTTCCCCCATCCGGGCCAAGAAAAAGAAGTTGCTGCTTGTTGCCTGCATCTACCAGGCAGACCAGCGCGCCGAGCTGTATACCCTCGCTGGCGTTGTAGGGGCGTGGGCGGAACTGGTTCCAATGGGCTATCGCCTGGCGGATGGCTTCGGCACGCCTGGCCTGGCCAGTGGCCAGGTAGGCGGCTTCGAGACCCAAGGTGTCGTATTTGTTTTCGGCGATGTTTTCTTCATGGGTCGCCGATTCATGAGCCGCCCGCGCTGCCTGCTCGGCTTGCAGCAGGTCCTCGGCAAGCCGTTCCAGCACCTGCTGCTGCAGCAACGATTTATCCATAGTGAAAGGTATATATCTCGAACAAGTGTGAGGGAGGCCTTGCCCATGAAGGGCCTCAGCCGCATGAATCAGTGCTGCTTTGACTCTTAGAGCTGCAAACACAACCCTTGATACGTCGTTGCTTCGCCTTGTCGTACTTCTGTACTGCCTGCGGCTTCGCGTCTCGTCTCAAACGCAAACCTTCGGTTTGCTGGCTAGTGTTAGCCGCTCTTAGTCGCCTTGCAGACCCAACTCTGCCGCCGCTCTCTTCAATTCTGCGAACTGGTAGTCCTGCACCGTCTGTCTGGAAGAGATGGCTCGGTTGTCGGGTCCCGCGATGAGCAGCCAAGCCGTTGCACCTTCTTCCTGCGGGTGCGGCATTGCAAACATCAGAAACTCGCAGTCGATGCCCCAAACGTCATCGACTTGCATATCTCTGCACTGTGATGGAATGTGCATGAAGGTCACGCGGTCGCTGACGGCACGCAGAAACTCATCGTCTTGCGGATCTAATGCTTCCGGTGACCCCTGCATAGGATCAATAAAGACAATCATGGGCGTACTGCTGAAAGAGTCATGGGCCCAATCTTCCTTTTCGCGCTGGAACATCAGCGTTGCCTTGCCCGTGAAAGCGAAGCCTGATTCGTCATCTCCATACTTGAAGGCCTTGGCAGTAGCGACCGCCTGCGCATAGCCTTCGTCGTCAATGCCTACAAAGCGCAAGTCTTCAGTGATGCTTGTCATGTTTTCATCCAAAAAATAAGCCCGATCCAAACACTCGGATCGGGCCTTGTCTAATCAGCCAATTATCGGTGACTTATGCCGAGGTCCCCTGGTAGGGACGAAAAAGCCGCCCGAAGGCGGCTCTGTAATGGAGATGTACTCAGTTTTTGAGCACTTCGACGACGTAACGGCGTTGGCCCTTGTCATCTACCTCGACCTCTCGGCCGTGGACATCCGATTCAAAGCCGGGAATCTGGGCGTCCTGCTCTTCGGCAATGCGCAGGTAGTTGAAGATGGCATCGGCTTTTTCGTTGTACAGCTCGCCGGGCATGATGAGTGGAATGCCGGGAGGGTAAGGCACCAGCATGGTCGCGGCAATGCGGCCCTTGAGTTCTTTGACTTCCACCTTCTCGACATTGCCTTGCACCAGCTGGTTGTAGGCTTCTGCAGGAATCATGGCCATATCTGGCTGCTCGACATACATCTCGCGCATGACCTTGGGCACGTTGTGCTGGCGGTTGAACTGGTGCAGGCGGTCGCATAGTTCACGCAACCCCGTTTCTGCATACACCTGCGGGTGATTTGCCACCAGGTCGGGCAGGACCAGCGCCAGTGGCGTGTTGGCCTCGTAGTGTTGCTTGAAGCTCATCAGTTCGGCCACGAGCGTGCCCCATTTGCCCTTGGTAATGCCCATGGAGAAAAGCACCAGCAGCGAGTAGAGGTTGGTCTTTTCCACCACGATCCCGCGAGACCAGAGGAATTTGCTGACCACGCTGGCGGGAATCCCTTGCTCGCCCATCTGTCCATCCATGGCGAGGCCCGGCATGGTCAGTGTGACCTTGATCGGGTCGATCATCACAAAGTTGTCGCTCAGCTGGTCAAAACCATGCCATTTGCCGTCGGGGCGCAGTTGCCAGTCCTTGGGCTGGGCGGGCGGAATATGGGTTGAGGATTTCTGCAGATTCTTGGCCACAACTTCAGGCTGCCAGACCTTGAACCACCAGTCTTTCTTGTCCAGATCAGATTCAATCTGCAGCATGGCGCGGCGAAATGCCAATGATTCGTCGTGCATTTCCTGCACCAGCGACTCTCCTGCCTTGCCCTCCATCATCTTCGAGGCGATATCGCAGGCTGCGATCACCGGGTACAGCGGACTGGTCGAGGTGTGCATCATGAAGGCTTCGTTGAAGCGCCCCATGTCCAGTTGGCGTTTGCGGCTGTTGCGCACATGGACCATCGATGCCTGGGAGAAGGCCGCCAGCAATTTGTGGGTCGAGTGGGTGGTGAAGACGATGGCGTCCTGCTCGCGCGGCTTGCCCTTGGCCATGCCGTAGTAGTGCTCGTAGAAGGGGTGGAAGGCCGCATAGGCATACCAGGCTTCATCGAAATGCAGAAAATCGACGGCGTTGCCGATCTTCTTGGCAATGCTCTCGGCGTTGTAGCAAAGCCCGTCATAGGTGGAATTGGTGACCACAGCGATGCGCAGCTTGGCGCCGTTCTTCATGGCTTGGGCGGCCAGCGGGTTTTGTGCAATCTTGGCCTGCATGGCTTTGGGCGAGAACTGATCCTCGCTGATAGGACCGATGATGCCGTGGGCATTGCGGCTGGGCGAGAAATACACCGGTATGGCGCCGGTCATGATCAAGGAGTGCAGCAAGGACTTGTGACAGTTGCGGTCGACAAACACCACATCACCACGCGCTACCGTGCCATGCCAAACGATTTTGTTGGCTGTCGAGGTGCCGTTGGTGACGAAGAATGTATGGTCGGAGCCGAAGTTCTTGGCTGCCTCGGTTTCGGCCTGACGTATCGGGCCGCTGTGATCCAGCAGCGAGCCCAGTTCGGGCACGGAAATCGACAGATCGCTGCGCAGCGTGTTCTCACCAAAATACTGGTGAAAAGCCCGGCCCACCGAAGACTTGGTGAAAGCGACGCCTCCGGCATGGCCTGGCGTGTACCAGGAGTAATTGGACTTGGCAGTGTGCTTGATCAGTGCCTTGAAAAACGGCGGCAGCAAATGCTCCATGTACTCATCGGCGGCACGCATCACCTGGCGGGCAATAAAGCTCTTGGTGTCTTCAAACAGGTAGAAATAACCGCGGGCGTACTTCACCAGGTTGGTCGGCACTTTTTCCACCGAACCGCGCTCGCCGTAGAAGAAGACCGGCAGATGGGGGTGGCGCGCCAGGTTCTCTTCCAGTAGTTGCTGGATTTGCTCAAATTGCTGAGTGGCATCCTCGTCGGCGTCTATGGAGATCAGCACGGCCGAAGCGGCCAGATAGGTGCGCGCTGCCACGCGCGCATCGTCCAGCGTGAGATTGGCCATTACGCGCTGGTTGGAGTTTTCCAGTTCTTCCGCCAAGGAGCGGATGATGGTGCCGCGCAGGCGCGGAGATTCGAACTCGCTGTCGATGATGACGGTCGGATAGTCCAGGGCTTTGAAAAACATGGTCAGGCTCCGTTACAGGGGTCGAGGGATGGAAAGGGGTAGGGGGTTCAGGCTGTCTTGCCAGCGGTGGCTGCGGCTGCGGCGGCGCGTTCTTGGTCCAGGCGCAGCATGCGGGTGCTAACAAAGCCGTAGAGCGTGAAGCCAAAGATGGTCGCCACGCCGCCGAGCAGCAGGGCTTCGGTGCCCGAGCTGTAGAGGGCCAGATAGCTGTAGGCGGCCGCGACCCAGGAGATGATGTTGACCATCAAGGCCTTTTTCGGGGGCACGCCGGCCACCTTTTGGATGGTCATCAGTGCGGCCATGGACAGCACATAGGGCACCAGATTCGTGACAACGGCAAGGTTCGTCAGGGTGTCGAACTGCTTGGTCAGATCGGGGCTGATGGTCAGCAAGGCCAGACCGGTCTGTGCGGCCAGCAAAATCAGCATGGCCACGATGGGTGTGCCGGCTTTGTTGACCTTGGCAAAGATGGGTAGGAAATAGCCGGTGTCGGCCGAGCTCTTGAACACCTGAGCGATGGTGAATTGCCAGCCCAGCAGCGAGCCAATGCAGGCCAGCACCATCAGACCCATGATGATTTGGCCGACCAGTGGTGTGAACATGTGGGCGAACACCAGGCCAAACGGCGCCGTGGATGCGGCCAAGTCGGGGTTAGAGACAATGCCCGCCATGACGTTGGTCGAGGCGATGTAGATCACGGCGGCACCAATCGTGCCTCCGAGCACGGCAATCGGTACGTTCTTTTCGGGGTTCTCTACCGCATCGGAGTTGGCGCAAGCCGATTCCATGCCCAGAAAAGCCCACAACGTGATCGCCACCGAGGAGCTGGCAGCCTGGAAGTACGACAAGCCATGAGGGTTCCATGCTTCGGCATAGGTGCTGGGGCTGAACCAGAACCAGCCGAAGGTGGAAACACCCACCACCGGCAAAATCACGCCCCAGACGGTGACGCTACCGATCTTGCCGGTGATGCCCGCTCCGCCGAAGTTGGCGAAAGTGGTAATCCATAGCAGAGCGATCGTCGTCAAGCCAACCCCTATAGGACTGAGCTTCATGCCGAAAAGCTCAGTCATATAGCCGACCGCCGTAATACCAATGGCCACATTGGCAATTAGCAGCGAGGCGCCGTAGGTGTAATTGACGATGTAGTTTCCGGAGCGGCCAAACGCATATTCGGCGTAGCCCCCCATGCCGCCAGACTTGCGGCTCAGCATGCCGCATTGGGCAAAACAGTAAGCCAGAGCTAATGAGCCTGTGGCCGTCACCAGCCAGGAAAGAATGGAGATCGCACCGACTTCCGCCAGTTTGGTGGGTAGCAGCACAATGCCAGAGCCCAGCATATTGACCACGGTGAGCATGGTGAGCTGCACCACCGTCATTTTTTTGCCTTGTGTCATTTTTTCCCCTCTTGAACCTTAGTTGAAAAACCTGGTGGGTTTCTGATAAAGCGGAGTTGGGTAGCGATCTGTGGATCGTGCCTAAGTATCTGCGTCTCTTCGGTATGGTGGTGAAGGCGCTCAAAGATAAGAAGCCTTATTGATGCCTGTTTTGTTTGGAATCAAAAGGTTTTATGAAAATTCTGATTTACCCCTAGCGCTGAAGAGACTGAAATCAATCTATCAAAAAACAATTATTTTTCAAGAATTGACATTTGTTGAAAAGTCCTTTGCTAATTTGTCGAAATATTGACTTGACTCAGGCTGTATTACTAATGTCAAAAAAGCGAAGTAACGGCGTATCAGGGAGGTGCTTTAAATGGTACTAAGGGTATTAAGGCTTCCCTCCCCTGAAGCAGGGTGCTGTTTTTCTAAGGCAGTGTTTTCTGACAGCGACTCGTAGCGGCTTGTCACTTTTGGGGCGGGCGTGCACACTAAAAACAGTGCGTATGCCGCTCTTCCTGGAGTCTCTGTGAATCCACCTACTGCCTGGCGACTGGCCTTGACAGGCCTCGCCGCCCTATCTGCAACTGCCGCTCAAGCCCAAGCCGGATCGCTGCAAATCTATGGCCGCATCAACGCCTCGGTCGAGCGGGTCAAAATCGACGGGCAGTCCGCGGTCTTTGGCTTGCGCGACAACGACTCGCTATTCGGCTTACGCGGAGAAGAAGATCTGGGCGGAAATTTGCGCGCCGGCTTTGTGCTTGAAGGCGGAGTAGCGGTGGACACCGGCGCTATCAGCAGTGACGGCTTTTTTGGACGCAAGAGCGAAGTCAACCTCAGTGGGCGCTTTGGCATGCTGCGCCTGGGCACGCTGATCAGCGAGGCCTACTACGCCACCGCCGACCGCGTGAACCCGCACAACTACGACACCGGAGCATCGGCCGACGCCCTTTATGCCTATGTGTCCAATGGCAAAAATCACATCTCCTGGCGCCTTCCTTCCTGGCAGCAATTGACGGTGGAAGTCGGCACCAGCCTGCACGAGAAAACTGTCAACCCACCCAAGAATGCATGGGACCTGGCCGCCAACTACGACGTAGGAGACTGGTCGTTTGGTCTGGGCTATGACCAGTGGGGGCCTGCGCGCCAAGCCACGTTGCGCGCCAATTACAGCGTCGGCGCCTGGACCTTTGGGGCCTACCACCAGCACAGCCGCAACTGGGATACCGTGCTTTATGCGGTGGACCCCACACGCGGCAGCCACCGCACCACGCGTGTTGCGGTCATGTACACCACCGGCGCCAACGAGCTTCATGCCAATATAGGCCGTGCCAGCGCCGCCAACCACCGGGCTGAGAGCCAAGCTCTGCAATGGACCTTGGCCTATAACTACAACTTCAGCCAGCGTACCAAGGTCTATGCGCTCTACACCCGCATACACAACGGCGCGCAGGCCAGTTACCGCACGGGCGAGCCTGGCGTCAGCTTTCATTCCTTCGCCGTAGGCATGCGTCAGTACTTCTGAGCGAATTGACTCGATGACGGCCCCTGAGGCACCTCAATGAGTCAGCAGACGCCTCAGGACTTAAATACTCCCTGCAAGTGCCAGTAAAACCTGCATGCCGACATCGGTGCAGCTCAGGCCAACTGCGGTGCGGCAAATGGATAGTCCGTCAGCCCTTGGAGCACTGCCAAATAAGGCACTGACATCAGGCGTATTAGCGCCAGCCTGTGCAGAAAGCAGCGTCGTTCGCAGTCCCCAAAGTCGAGCAGCGGAGTGGTCAAACAGAATGGAAAGTGATGGAGTGTTTGCCTGCCTATTCATGATGGTCAAAAGCCCAGCAACTCGCACTGAGTTCTGGGCTTTTTTAGTGGGCATCTTCAGCGATGGGCGAGGTCAGTCGCAATGATTTTTGCGCACTACGCCCGTTTCTGGCTCAGCTGCCGCAGGTGGGGCTTGACCGCAGCAAGAATGGTGAAGCGGGCAAGAGAGATTGGGTCCGCCTGCCACGCGGATCCATTGATCAGGATGCCGGCTGAATGCGCGTAATGATCAACGCACCTTCTTTTTCCTCGGCGCGGAACAGCACCTTGTCGCCGGCTTTGAATTCTGCAGGTTTGGCCGATTCGGCCAGCGCAAACACCATGGTCATGGGGGGCATGTCCAGGTTCTTGATTTCTTCATGGCGAATGGTGAGCTTGCCGCTACGGGCATCGACACGGGTGACTTCACCAGCGGTCAGCACGGCCTCGGCACCGCTGCTGGTCGCAGCAGTCGGGGCGCTGCCGTTGTGGCTGTGGTTGGAGTGATCCTGCGCCATGGCAGGGGCAGCCAGAGCCAGGCCTAGTGCGGTGATCAGGGTGTATATCGTCTTGTTCATGGTGTTCTCCTTCAAGGAATAGTTCAGCCGCGGTAGCTGGTGAAGACGCGGGTCGATACATCGCTGTTCATCAGGTTCTTGGTGACCAGTAGCACGTCGTAGGGGTCTTTGCGTCCGTTGTATTCAGGGCCATCCATGCCGGGGCTGCCAATGGGCATGCCGGGCACGGTGATGCCCAGTGCCTTGGGCTTTTCCTTGAGCAGCTTGTGCACATCGGCTGCGGGCACATGGCCTTCGATCAGATAGCCGCCGACTAGTGCGGTGTGGCAGGAGCCCAGACGCTGGGGCAGGCCCAGCTTGGCGCGCACGGCGCTGTTGCCCACGTCGTGGACTTTGACGGCAAAACCGGCTTTTTCCATGAGAACGATCCAGTCCTTGCAGCAGCCGCAGTTCGGGTCTTTCCAGACTTCCATAGCTGTCTTGGCCGTGGCTTTGTTCGCCAAGGCGGGCAGGGCAGCCATGCCGGCGGCGGCGGCCAGCAGGTGCAGGGCGTGGCGGCGGGTGGTAGTTTGCATGGGGTGATTCCTTTTCAAGTGTTATTCGGTGACGGTGAAGCGGCCTGTCATGCCAGCCTGGTAGTGGCCAGCGATCAGGCAGGCAAAGTCAAAGTTGCCTGCGCGGTTAAAGCTCCAGACCAGGTCTTCGCTTTGGCCGGGCGCGACATGGGCCATATAGGGCTCGGCATGCTCCATGCCGGGGTACTTGAGCATCATCTGCGCGTGTTCATCCAGACTGGTCTGGGTGCCCAGCACCACTTCATGCATCACCTGGCCTTTGTTCACCACGCGCAGGCGCAGGGTTTCGCCCTTTTTTACGCTGAAGTGGCTGGGCGCAAAGCGCATGTCGTCGGTCATGTTCAGAGTGATGGTGCGCTGGGCATCCTTGGCGTTGCCTGCAATCCCCCAGGCCTTTTGTTCTGGGGTGGCGGCTGTGGGTGCATGGCTGATGTTTCCATGTGCAAATGTGGCGCTGGCGCCCGCCAATAAAGCGCAGGCAGCTATGAATTGCATAGTTTTCATAATGGGCACTCCTTTCAATGGTGGGCGTGGTCTTTGCCGGTATCAGGCTTGCGCACGCTGGCTGCGCCGGGGGCGGTGCCGGGTGGGGTCTGGCGCGGGGCGGTGGCATCCAGCGGCGCGCCCTTCCATTCATAGGCTTGCGTACCCTTGGGCTGCTGGTACCAGCCGGGGTCCTTGTAATCGCTGGCACCTAGGCCTTTGCGCACCTTGAAACTGGTGAACATGCCGCCCATCTCGATGGCGCCGTAGGGGCCGGTGCCCGTCATCATGGGGAAGGTGTTGTCGGGCAAGGGCATTTCCATGGCCCCCATATCGCCCATGCCGCGCTCGCCCATCAGCATGTAGTCGGGCACGATTTTCTGGATCTTGCCGACCAGCCCCCGGTGGTCCACGCCGATCATAGTGGGCACGTCGTGGCCCATGGCACCCATGGTGTGGTGACTCTTATGGCAGTGAAATGCCCAGTCGCCGGGCTCGTCGGCGATGAAGTCCACCTGGCGCATCTGGCCCACGGCTACGTCCGTCGTCACTTCGGGCCAACGCGAGCCCTTGGGTGTGGGGCCGCCGTCGGTGCCTGTGACCTCGAACTCATGGCCGTGGATGTGGATGGGGTGGTTGGTCATGGTCAGATTGCCCACGCGGATACGCACCCGGTCGCCTTGTTTGGCCACCATGGGGGTGATGGCGGGGAAGGCGCGGCTGTTGAAAGTCCAGATGTTGAAATCCGTCATCTCGTTGATGCGCGGCGTCATGGTGCCGGGCTCGACCGCGTAGGCGCTGAGCAAGAAGGCGTAGTCGCGCTGCACATCGTCGATCAGCGGGTGCTTGCCCTTGGGATGGGTGATCCACAAGCCCATCATGCCCATGGCCATCTGCACCATTTCGTCCGAATGCGGGTGGTACATGAAGGTGCCGGGGCGGCGTGCTTCAAACTCATAGACAAAGGTTTTGCCGGGCGGAATGTGCGGCTGGTTCAACCCACCCACGCCATCCATGCCATTGGGCAGGCGCTGGCCATGCCAGTGGATGGTGGTGTTCTCAGGCAGGCGGTTGGTGACAAAGATGCGTACCTTGTCACCTTCCACCACCTCGATCGTGGGGCCGGGCGACTGGCCGTTGTAGCCCCACATGTTGACGAAAAATCCCGGTGCCACCTCGCGCACCACGGGCTCTGCCACCAGGTGGAATTCCTTGACCCCCGCATTCATGCGCCACGGCGTGGTCCAGCCGTTGAGCGTGACCACGGGGTGGTAGGGGCGGCCGTTGGGCGGCGCCAGCGGCGCGGCCGTGTCGGCACTGCTTTGCATGACGGGCTCGGGCAGGGCGGCCATGGCGACCTTGCTGACGGAGGCTGCAGCGACTGCGGCGGCAGCGCCGGTGAAAAAGTTGCGGCGTTGCATATCAGTGACCTGCCTCAGGAGCTGCAGCAGGCGCTGCGGTGGTGTTGACGGTGGGTGATGTACCCGGTGATGTACCGGTCAGGGCCAGTTGCAGATCAGTCTCTGCCAGCCAGAAGTCGCGCTGCGCCTCGGTTGCTGTGACCACGGCCTGCGTGGTGCTGCGGGCCTGTGCCAGCAGCTGCCACACGCTCATGAACATTCCGTTGTAGCGGTACACGGTTTCTTCCTGCATCAGCTTGGCAAGCGGCAGCACCTCGGCCTGTTGTTGCTGGGCCAGGTCGTAGGCGGTGCGGTAGCTCAGCCAGTTGCTGCGCGCTTCGCTGCGCGCGCGGATGGCGTTGTCGCGCAGCAGTGATGCGCTGCGCAGCACCTGATTGCGCGCCATGCCGCGTGCGGCAAAGCCCCAGTCAAACAGCGGCAGTGGCACATCGAACTCCCAGCCCTGGGTCTTGTCGCTGTGGCCGGTAGCACGGTCGGTGCTGGTGTTGTTGCTGTAGGTGGCGCCAATGTCTCCAAAGATGGATCCAACCGTGGCCCAGCCCTGGCGGCCTGCTGTCACATCCAGATCGCGGCGCAGCGCGCCCAGATCAAGACGCTCTCGCAGGGCCGTGGCTTCGGCGTCATCGCCGCTGCGCAGCTCTGCACTTTTGGGCAGGGCAGGCAGTTGCGCAGGCAGCTTGAAAGCCAGCTTCTGCCCCCACAGACCCATGCGGCGGGCCAGTTGCTCGCGCTCCAGCTGGGCGTTCAGGCGTGCACGCGCCAGTTGGGCGGCGGCTTGCTGTTGCTGGGCCAGCTCACGGGCCTGATCCATCTTGCTGAAGTTGCCGACCTGCGCCATGCGTTTTGCCAGCTCGCCGCCCAGCGCAGCAGCATCGTGCATGCGCTCGTTGGCGGCCAGCGCCTGTTCAGCCGCCACGGCGCGCAGCCAGGCGCGGCGCGTGTCTGCGGCCAGCAGCAGCACTTGCTGGGCTGCCGTCATCGTGGCTTGCTCCATCTGCCAGCCTTGCCAGCGGCTGCGCCAGGGCAGGGTGACAAGCTGCACCAGCCCAAAGCTGAGCTGGCGCTCAATCTCGCGCTCGTGGCCGTTGCGAAAGCGGCCAAAGGTAAAGCTGGGGTTGGGCAGAGTCAGCACCTGCACGCGCTGGGCATCGGCAATGCCCAGTTGCGCCAGCTGGGCCTGCAGGCCGGGGTTGTTGAGCAGGGCAATGCGCACGGCGGTGTCGGCATCGACGGGCGTTTTTAGCCAGTCTGCGACCTGCGCTTGTGCATTTTGCTGGGCCTTGGCATCTGGCGATGGCAGTTGTGCGCCTGCGGGCAAACGTCCTTCGGTGCGCTGGGCGACATCGCCGCGCAGTCCGTCGGGCGAGATGCTGGCGCAGCCGGCCAGCACCAGCACTACCAGCAGGGGCGAGAGTCGGGTCAGGGTGCGCTTCATCGCGGGCCTCCGTGGTCGTGATGGCCATGCGCAGGCGCAGCCTGATCTGTGGTTTTTGTGGTGGGGTTCTGGGCTTTTTCCCACTTGAGCACATCGCCATGGCCACGCGGAAACTCGGCCACGGCCGCATTGGCGGCCTTCCAATCGCCGGGCTGGGTCACGATGGTGCCGCTGGCGGTCAGCGGCTGGTGCTGCAGGGGCAGGGTGGGCGCGGAGGGGCTGAAGACGCGGTTGTCTTGAGCTGGGGTGCTGGCCTGTGGTTGCGCTGCTGTGGTCTGGGCAAAAGCCAGCGGGCTGGCCGCTGTGACAAGCACGATTGCCGTCAGAGAAAGAGGATGCGCTTTGCGCATAGAGGATTCCTGTCGTCTAAAACCAAGAGAAGGTCCGCAGGTTTGAGCGATAAAAGGCTCTAGCCTAGATAGCAAGCGCGGTGGCTGCTATCAAAAATGCGGACGCACCTAGGGCGTCAGAGGACAGAAATCGGTGGTTTGACGAGCTGAAAAGGCGCTGCGCTGGCAAAGCGCGCAGTGCCATGGGCCAGCAGCACGGCTCGGGGTGCTTTGGCGTGAGGGCTCAACAGTTCTGGCGTGGCCAACGTTGAGTGGCAGATGCCGCAGGCCGTGCAATGGCCTTCATGCTGGTGGCAATCGCTGCTGGCTGCATCTGCGCTGCAAGTGGCTGCTGTATTGGGCGCTGCTTCATGGTGCGAGCCCATGTCGTGATGCAGGTGCTGAGCCATGGCCACCATCTCGCCCAGAGGCTGGGCATGACTCTGGCTTTGTTCATGTCCCATGGAGTGGGCGGGAGCCGTGTTTTGCTCCATGGCCATGGCGTCGCCTGCCAGGCCACGCAGGGCCAGCAGCAAAACCATGAACAGGGAGAGAAAACGACGCATGGCTTGAATGATAACGATGGGCGGGCTTTAGTTCCCCGCCCAGGTTAAGGTGCTATCAAAAAAGAGAGCTGCTTGCGCTTGCTGCTAAAGCGTCAAGGGTTGATTTGATTAAATTTCACCATTCTTCCAGTGGCGCAGTCTCAGGCCGTTGGCCACGACCAGCAGGCTGACGCCCATGTCTGCCAGCACGGCCAGCCACATGCTGGCGTTGCCGCTGATGGCCAGGGCAAAGAACGCGAGCTTGATGCCAAGCGCCAGCCCGATGTTTTGCCACAGCACGCTGTGGGCGCGCTGCGAGAGGTCGACCACATCGGGGATGCGGCGCAGGTCGTCGTTCATCAGCACCACATCGGCGGTTTCCATGGCCATGTCGGTGGCGTGCATGCCGCCCATGGCAAAGCCGATATCGGCCTGGGCCAGCGCTGGTGCGTCGTTGATGCCGTCGCCCGTCATGGCCGTTGGGCCTATGCTGCGCTGCAACTCGCTCAGGGTTTTGAGTTTGTCCTCGGGCAGCATATTGCCGCGTGCATCGTCAATGCCTGCTTCTGCCGCGACGGTGCGCACAGTGGCGCTGTTGTCACCACTCAAAACAATAGGTTTGACGCCCAGCGCCTGCAACTGCGCCACGGCTTCTTTGGCCTGCGGGCGCAGCGGGTCGGCCACGGCAAACAGGGCCTGCACGCCTTGGCTATTGGCCAGCAGGGTGACGGTGCGGCCTTGCTGCTCGTGCAGCATCAGCGCGGCTTTGAGTTCGGCGCTGTCCCAGCCTTGCTCGGCGGCCCAGCGCAGATTGGCCAGCGTCCACAGCTCGCCATTGACCTGCGCCTGCACGCCGCGTCCGGGCAGGGCTTGAAGCTGCTGAGCCTCGGCAAAGCGGCTGCTCGCCTGGGTTTGCAGGCCTTGTGCAATGGCGCGAGACACAGGGTGGTCGGAGCGCGAGGCCAGCGCATAGGCATGCGCTGCCATGGCTTCGCTGTAGGAGCCATTCCAGCTCTGCCAGTCCACTAACTTTGGTGAGCCTGTGGTCAGCGTGCCGGTTTTATCGAGGGCAATGGCTTTGAGCTTGCGGGCCGACTCCAGCGCGCTGCCGCCCTTGATCAAGATGCCGCGCTTGGCGGCAGCGGTGAGCGCGCTGACTACGGTGACGGGCGTGGACAGCACCAGCGCGCAAGGGCAGGCAATGACCAGCAAGGCCAGCGCCTGATATGCGGCCTGATGCCAGGCCCAGCCCAGCAGCCAGGGGGCGAGCACGCCCAGCGCAATGGCCAGAACCAGCACGATGGGGGTGTAGATCTCGGCAAAGCGATCCACAAAGCGCTGGGTCGGCGCCTTGGAGGACTGGGCCTGCTCCACGGCATGAACGATGCGGGCGATCAGGCTGTCGTTGGCAGGAGCGGTCACGCGCAGGTGCAGCTCGCCATCTTGATTAATGGAGCCGGCATATAGCTCATCGCCCGGGCCTTTGTGGGCCAGCGCGCTCTCGCCGGTAATTGGGGCTTGGTTGACCGAGCTTTCGCCTTCGGTCACCAGGCCATCAAGGGGCACGCGTGCACCGGGCGTCACGCGCAATACCGCGCCCAGCGGCACATCCTTGGCGGCCATGCGTTGGGTGCTGCCGTCGGGTTGCAGCACATCGGCGGTTTCGGGTGCCAGCTGCAGCAGGCTGCGGATGGCCAGGCGGGCCTTGTCCATGGCCTGATCTTCGATGCGCTCGGCAGCCGCGTACAGCGCCATGACCATGGCGGCCTCAGGCCACTGGCCGATGATGAAGGCGCCGGTCACAGCCACGGCCATCAGCGCATGAATGCCGAGTTTGAAGCGAAACAAATCCTTGATGCCAGCTTTGTAGACGCCTAGGCCCGAGAGACCAATACCGATCACGGCCAGTGCCATGCCCAGGTATTGCAGTGTGGGGTTGGCGTTGCCAAACCAGTGGCAAGCCTCTGCCGCCAGTGCCGCCACCAGTGCGGCGTAGATGCGGGGCCAGCCGGGCAGTACGCCATGGTCGTGCCCGTGGTCGTTGCCGTGATCATGGCCGTCTTTTTCATCATGCGCGTGCCCATGGCTTTTGACAGGCTCGCTGATGGAAAACGGTGCACAACAGCTTGTGCCGCAGGCTGATCCTGCGGTCGCTGCTATGGGTTTTGAGGTGGCACGGACTGGCTCATGACTGTGGTCATGATCGTGCCCTGCATGGGTGTGGGTGGACAGGCTTTCTGGCTTCATGGCAGTATTGAAAACAATAAAGTCACTTTAAGGTCAAGCATGTCCCTCAATTCTTCGGATATTCCGCGCTGGCGCATTGGTGAAGCCGCCAAGCGCTCGGGCATTGCGGCGGCCAATATCCGCTATTACGAGAAGGAGCAACTGCTGTCGCCCGGCGTGCGCGAGGACAACCAGTACCGCCTCTACACCGATGGCGATGTGCACCGCCTGCGCTTTATCCGCCTGTGCCGGGCCATGGACATGTCGCTGGACGAGGTGCGTACCCTGCTGGCGCTGGACGGTGCGCGCAAGGATGATTGCGTGGCCGCCAATAAAACCCTCGACGCCCATCTGGGTCATGTGCGCGAGCGACTGGCCGAGCTGCAGGCGCTGGAACACGAGCTGATGCAGCTGCGCAGCCAGTGTGATGGCTCGGACAGCTTTTGCCACATCATCGAGGCCCTGCACGCTCAGGCCGATGAGCCACTGCCCGTTAACCTGCAGGGCGGCAGCGCCGCAAAGCGCCATGTCTGACAACTATCCGCACTGCGGCATGGGGCTGCGGCCGGGTGCGGGCGCTATCATTCCTGCATGAGCTGGAGCGAAACCACCATCAAGTTGCCGGGGCGCATTGTGGCCGCGCTGGGCGCGCAGGCGCTGGCGTGGTGGCGCAGCATTTATCTGACGGCGGTGCTGTTGGTACTGATTCTGTCGCCCTCCAGCTACCGAAAGCGCGGGCGGGCCATGCTGGCCCAGCAGATGTATGCGCAGACCGCCCCTGTGCTGATGGGCTTCACCGCGTTGGCCGCCTTGCTGTGTGCGGTGATTGCACGCATCGTCATCGTCACCGCGCAAAGCTACGGCCTGTCGCGCTATGCGCAGGCTCTGGTGGTGCGCGTGATGGTGATTGAGCTGATTCCGCTGACGGCGGCGCTTTTTGTGGCCATGCGCTGCACCATTCCTGCTGGTATGCAGGTGGTACAGATGCGCACACAAGGGGTGCTGGGGCAGTGGAAGGCGCAGGGCATCGACCCCATACGTGCCGCACTGGTGCCGCGTGCGGCGGCGGGCGTGTTTGCGGCGATTACGCTGGCAGCGCTTAGCTGCATCGTGGCGTTGGTCACCGTTTATCTGAGCGTGTACGGCTTCAGCATGGCCGGGTTTGGTGGCTACACCCGTATTTTTGGGCAGATTTTCACGCCATCGTTGACGCTAGTGTTTGCGCTCAAGACTTGGTTTTTCAGCCTCACGGTGGCGGTCATGCCACTGGCCTCTGCCATGTACACGCCGATTGCACGGCATCGGCAGGGCGGGGCGGAACTGGGCGGTTTTGCGCGCATGTTTGCCGTGTTGCTCCTGATCGAGATCGTCTCGCTCATGGGCAACTATTACTAAGAAGGATGGAGCAATGAGCGAAACCCGGATGGCCGAGGAGCAGCTGATTGACGAAGAGCTGCTCAGCCTCAAACCCGTCGCGAATCTGCGCGCCAAGGCTGCAGCATTGCTGGTGCTGACCCTGTTGCTGATCTTGAGCGCCGCAGGCTATCTGCTGTATGCGCGCGGCGTGTTTGAGACTACGCAGCGGCTGGTGCTGACGGCTGATGACTCCGAAGGCGTGGTGGTGGGTATGGACATGACGTTCTCAGGCTTTCCCATTGGCCGCGTCAACAAGATTGAGCTGGCGGAAGATGGCTCGGTGCGCATTCTGGTTGATGTGCCCGAGAAAGACGCGCACTGGCTGCGTCAGTCCAGCGTGTTCACGCTGGTTAAAGGCATTGTGGGCGGCACCACCATCAAGGCATATAGCGGCATGCTCAGTGATGCACTGCTGCCGCCGGATTCCGTGCGCCCCGTGCTCAGCGGCGATGCCACGGCTGAGTTGCCGCAAATCATCAACTCCGCCAAGGAAGTGTTGGCCAATGTGGCGTCGCTGACGGCGACTGATTCAGCCCTGGGCGGCTCACTGGCCGAAGTGCGCAAGCTTGCCGAGCGTATGCAGGGCCAGGGCGGAGCCCTGGGCGTGGTGCTGGGTAGCGATGAAGAAACCAAAAAAGTCACTCAGCTGCTGGAGCGCGCCAGCTCCGTTCTGGGCCGCATGGATCGCATGGTCGCCCGGGCCGATAGTCAGGTTTTTGATGCCAATGGCGTCATGCCCCAGGTGCGAGCCACGGTGGAGCAGCTCAATGGCCTGCTGGCAGATACACGCAAAAGCATGGGCAAGGTAGACGCGGTTCTGGCCGATATGCAGGTCGTGGGCAGCAATGCCCGTGAGGCGTCAACGGATCTGGGTGCGTTGCGTGCTGAGGTGGAAAGCAATCTGATCCGGCTGGAGTCTGTGCTCAATGATTTGCAGCGCAAATGGCCGTTTGCCCACAAACCGGAGCTGAAGCTGCCATGAAGCCTGATTTCAAGTCAAAACGGCCTCTAGGCCAATACAGAAAAGCGCTGACTGCTATCTCCGTGATAGCGCTAGCGGCCTGCAGCAGCCAGCCCCCCGCGCCGGACTGGGCCTTGGCTGCTGAAAGCGCGACGCAAAAAGCCACGGCTGCTTATTTGCAGGGCCAGCAGCGCGTCGAAGCCCTGCAATGGCAAAAAGCCCGTGATGCGGTGGCCAGTACGGGGCAGCCTGCTCTGGCTGCCAAAGTGGAATTAATGCGCTGCGCGGCGCAGGTAGCAAGCTTGGAGTGGGATGACTGCCCGGCCTACGAAGCGCTGGCGCAGGATGCGGCTCAAGAAGATCAGGCCTATGCACGCTATTTGCAGGGCAGGCCTCAACCGGCCGACATAGAACTATTACCCGAAGCACAGCGCGCCGTGGCGCAGCAGCTAGGCAGTGCTGGAGGTGCTGCGCCCGTCGAGATCAAGGACCCACTGTCCAGCTTGGTTGCCGCAGGCGTGCAACTGCGCAGTGGCAGAGTATCGCCAGCATTGTTGCAGCAGGCGGTGGATACGGCATCGGCACAGGGCTGGCGGCGACCATTGATGGCCTGGCTACTGCTGCAGCTCAAGTCCGAGCAGCAGGCCGGAAACAGCGATAAAGCTGCACAGCTGGAGCGCCGCCTGAAGTTGCTGCAAGCGCCGGTGCTCAAGTAGCGCGGTTATCAGGCTCTAGCATGAAAAAAGCGAGGCCGGAGCCTCGCTTTTTGCAGAGTGACAAGCCGAAAGGCCTGTCTGCATCAAACGCTTAGAAGCGGTGACGAATACCAGCCACCACGCTGGTGCCGGACTTGGATTCAGTCCACTTGATGCGGTCATACATCACAGCGCCGTACACGTCGGTGCGCTTGGACAGGAAGTGATCGTAGCCCACGGTGAAGGTGGTGCGCTTGCCTTCCGCTGCACCCACTTCAGACTTGGTGTGAGCTGCAGCAGCCTTGATGGTGCCAGCAGTGGTCACAGGAACGTCCAGACCCAGGGAGTAGGTGGTGTTCTTCACGTCCACAGGCAAAGTCTGAGCCTTGATTTTTGCTTGGCCGTAGGTACCGTACAGCTTCACGACGTTGAAGTTGTAATTGCCGCCAACCATCCAGTCGGTCTTGGTGTCTTGAACGTCGATGCCTGTGGGCTTTGCGATCTGCACACGCTCATAGAACGCAACCAGGCTCAGAGGGCCTGCGCCATAAAGAACGTTGGCGCCAACGTTCTTCTTGCCGCGCTTGCCTTGTGCAGTCTGCTCGCCAAACTGGTAGTGCACATTGGCCTTCAGTCCGCCAAAGCTGGGAGTCGAGTAGATGATCTGGTTGCTCCAGCCGGTATCAGTACCAGTGGTGGTCTGGGCGTTGGTCCAGCCAGCAGCGAAGTTGGGCACGTTAGCGTGCAGAACCAGAGGCGAAACAACAAAAGAATCGCCAAAGGGGTTGCTCAGGATGGTAGGCAGGAAGTTGGGAGCCTTGTCACGGCCCAGACCCACGCGACCAAAGCTGCCGCTCAGGCCCACGTTGGCATCGCGAGAGAAGAATGTGTCGCTGGGGATGCCACGAGTCATGTCGCCTGTATCAGCGCGGAAGAAGGCGGTCAGGTTGAAGTCTGCCTTCAGGCCGCCACCCAGGTCCTCAGTACCCTTCAGGCCCCACCAGGAAGTGGTCATGCCACCGGAGCCGACAGCGGAGGTGCGCTCGCCCGCAGGAGCCTTCAGAGAGCCGGCGTACATATCCACCAGGCCTGTCAGTTGCACATTGCTCTGAGCGTAAGCGGCACCGGAGCAGGCCAGGGCAGCTGCCAGGGCGATGAAAGTATTCTTCATGTGTGTTCTCTCGAGTTGGTTATTAAATTTACGTTTTGAAATATAGCGGCGGTTTGTATACAGCCAGCGCTACGAATCCATGGAAGCCGATGAAATCATCTTTTCAAAGGCGTAGCAGTGGTTTTTTCGCGTCATTTACACAGGGGAATCACGGGTGTGCACAAGCTTGGTGCACAGAGTTTGTGAACTGGAGCGAGTCAGCGCAAATGCGCTGGTGAGAGTGGGTGCTCGCGAGATGGTGTGCATGGAATAACAGTCATTCCTGATGTGCGGTGCTGCCTCGTGACCCACAGAGTCACCCCATTGATGAATGCCTGTGCTCTGGCGCATTAATGAATGAGCATTGGCATTGCCCATTGGGTTTCATCTCAGAAGCCTGCCTGCTGAGGCATATAGCGGCATAGAGGCGCATGTGCAGGAAGCGCAGAAAGCTCTTTTGGGAAGCCTTTTGGCACTTTTTTGAAAAAAGTGAGTGTTTTGCCCGGGGAGGCTATTTTTCCTCTCTATAATTCGCAGCAACAACACGGAATGTAGCGCAGCCTGGTAGCGCACTTGCATGGGGTGCAAGGGGTCGCGAGTTCGAATCCCGCCATTCCGACCAATATAGATAAGGGTTCCTAGCTATCAAGTTAGGAGCCCTTTTTCTATTGCTTCAATTTTCATTGAAATTGGGGTAATTTTTGGGGTAACTGTGAAGTTCATCCACTGTGCCCTTGTTGCATCAATCTCCGACTAGGGTTGGGCGGCCTCGAGGGATGAGTTAGTTCCACAGTCCAAACCTCGCTATCGCACCTCCAATTGGACGCAGTGTTCATTCTGGTTGGACTGACCACCCGGTGCCGTTTTCTGCTGACCAGTCCGCTGGTCGTGACCGACTGAGTTCGGCTGTGGATGCAACCGTCGGAGTGCGGCCGGTTTAGGCAGGTTGCAGCCGCTGAGGTTTGTCAGACTTGTGACCGCTGCCGCCGATACCAGGCGTTGACTTTCTATCTGGCCAGACGTCCGCTGTGCGCCTCAAACCGGAAATTGGCTGAATCGCAGTCAGCCAGGCAGCCCAAACGGCAACTCTCGTAAGCTGCGAACTGGTGCTGACGACCCACAAGAGACGTTCGCCCTCGACGAAAGGCGTCTCACTGCCACGATCCAAGCCACCTCGAAATGTGTGCCTTTTACCTCTAAACTTGTCGCATGAATCGACGAAATTTGGTGTTATCCGCCCTGGCTGCTGGGTTTGTTCAAGTGGCAGTGGCTGGCCCGCAGTTTCAAGAAATGACCAACTGGTCTCGCTTCTTTTCTGCAGCCGATGCACAAGGCAGCATCGTTGTGCTCGACGCGCGAGGCAAATCTGAAACTACCTTGGTCTACAACGTATCGCGTGCCGAGCAGCGCTACTCGCCAGCTTCCACCTTCAAGATCCCACACAGTCTATTCGCGCTTGATGCAGGGCTGCTACGTGACGAATTTCAAGCCATCCCGTGGGATGGTGTGAAGCGACCCACGGCGGCTTGGAACGCGGACCAGAACCTGCGTTCAGCGATGCGAAATTCCACCGTCTGGGTGTATGAGCGTTTCGCCAAGGAACTCGGCGATGCACGCGAGACCGCCTATATGCGCAAGATCGGGTACGGCAATGCGCTTGCCACAGGCGACAAGCCCTTTTGGGTGGAGGGCGACCTTGCCATCTCATCCTTTGAGCAGATTGCGTTCCTACAGCGGCTTTACCGCAACCAACTGCCTTTCCAAGTCGAACACCAGAGGCTGGTCAAGGATGTGATGATCAATGAAGCGGGCCCTGACTGGATACTGCGCGCCAAAACGGGATGGACCGGAAAAATCGGCTGGTGGGTGGGTTGGGTCGAGTGGCCCAGCGGCCCCGTGTTCTTCGCCTTGAACATGGACACTCCGAACAGGCTCGGCGACCTTGCCAAGCGCCAGAGCATTACGCGCGATATTCTGCGCTCCATTAACGCGCTACCTACTGCGCCATAGATTCTGGCCCAGAGTGCAGCCTGGGCTGCGCCTTGATGACCCCTTGAGTGCGGCTCTAGCATCCCCGCTCGCGAGCTTCAAAGCAACGCTCTAGCGAACATTCGAGGGGCATTAGGAAGGTCGGCTATTGGCCGAGTGTGTCATTCCAAGCCTTCGCCGTAAAGCACGCATTCAAGCCGTGCTGCCCGGCTTCTGGCCAAGGCAGCACGACCGTCAGCAGGGTTCAGATTTCAGTTTGTTCGGAAATCTCTAGCGCGTCATCTACCTCGATGCCGAGATATCGAACCGTGGACTCCAACTTCGAGTGACCAAGCAGCAACTGAACGGCGCGCAGATTTTTGGTGCGCCGGTAGATGAGCGTAGCCTTTGTGCGCCGCATTGAATGGGTTCCATAGCTGGCTCGCTCCAGGCCCAATTCATCCACCCAACGACCAAGAATGCGGGCGTACTGGCGCGTCCCCAGGTGAGGCGATGCGTGAAGCCGGCTTGGAAACAGGAAGTCATCAGACTTCAGTCCAGCTTGGCTGATCCAGGTATGCAATGCATCCCGAGTTGTTGGGGTAATTTCGAACTGCACAGGCCGCTGCGTTTTGTGCTGCATGATGATGGAGCGTGCTGCCATCTGGTCGCCATGGCATACGTCCCGAACCTTCAACGCAACAAGGTCACAGCCCCGCAACTTGCTGTCGATGCCCAAGTTGAAAAGTGCAAGCTCTCGGACTCTGTGTTCCATCTGCAATCGGACACGCAGTGCCCAGATATCTTTGACCTTGAACGGGGCCTTCTGGCCTACGATTTTTCCCTTATTCCAAGGCTCGCGATGGATAGCGCTGGCTACGGATCCCATGATGGTCTCCCATCGAGTTGAGGGATAACAACGATGCGCTTGATTGACCTAAAAGTCGATGCTCCGGGCTTGCTTCAGCCATCTGAATTTGCTGGAGAACGACTGCTAACTGGCGTATCTTTGAGGTACCGTTGTCGGCCAAGAGCAGTCACTCATAGTGCTGTGATGCTGAACTACTTTGCTATCATTTTTAGAGCCGCAATCTCGTAGCACTAAACCGCTCAATTGCATCCCAAGTTCCAACGTCAGCGTTCCTTCCTCACCCGCAAGGCAAAAATTGAAAAACCCTCTTATCACTGCCCTTCTGACAACCGCTGTCTTTGGTCTTAGCTCGGCTGTCAATGCTGCTGACATATCCAGTGCTGAAGCGATGAAAGCTATCTCTGCAGCCGTGCTACCTGTAATGGAAAAGAACCAGATTCCTGGTATGGCTGTGGCACTGGTACAGGGTGACAGGACTTATGTCTTTAACTACGGCGTATCAGATGTAGAGAAGCAAACACCAGTAACTGACGAGACGATTTTTGAGATTGGCTCTATCAGCAAGACCTTCACGGCCACATTGGCGACGCACGCAGAAGCCACTGGAAAGCTGAAGTTGACCGATACGGCAGCAAAGTATTTGCCTGAGTTGGTAGGTACGGACTTCGGCAATTTGCAGCTTTTCCATTTGGGTACACACACCGTTGGCGGAATTCCTCTGCAGGTGCCAGATGAAGTTCAAAACCGGGAACAACTCCTCGAATATTTCCGTACTTGGACTCCTGCATACAAAACGGGCACGATGCGCACTTATGCGAACCCAAGCATCGGTGCTCTAGGGTGGATTACGGCGAAAAGCATGGGCCAAGATTTCGGCATCGCTATGACTCAAACCATTTTCCAGCCCCTTGATTTGACTAACACTTATTTGAGCGTCCCTACACAAAAGATGTCCAACTACGCTTGGGGCTACAACAAGGATAAGAAGCCTGTTCGCGTCAATCCAGGCATGTTGGACAGTGAAGCCTACGGTATCAAAACCACGGCTTCTGACCTTAGCACCTTTGTAAAAGCCAACATGGGCATCTTGCCATTGGATAGAACGTTGCAAGCAGCTTTAAACAATACCCGCAAGAGCTATTTCAGCGTAGGCAAGATGACTCAAGACCTCATCTGGGAGGAGTATGCAATGCCTGTTGACTTGCCTACTCTCCAAGAAGGAAATGCTCCCAAACTTATCCTGAATCCAACCCCAGTAAGGATCCAAGAACTTTCTGCTAAACCTAACAGCAATGTATGGGTCAACAAGACAGGTGCCACCAATGGCTTCGGTGCTTACGTTGCGTTCGTACCAGAAAAGCAATTTGGGGTTGTATTGCTTGCCAATAAAAACTACCCCAATGCTGAACGAGTAGAAATTGCTCACGAAATTTATAGCAAACTAAACGGCAAGCAGTGACCGCAGAAGTGGTCCCGCTCGTTTGAACAACTCAGCCCTGTTGCTAAGCGAGATCATCGGGGTCAAGCAGCCTGCATTTGTGCAAAAGGCAAGGCTGCCAAGTACGCCTGATCAGGGGTGGCTTGGCCATGTGCCTGATGAGGTCGATCTGCATTGTAGAACTGCAAGTATTGAGCAATCCCACAGCGTGCAGCACGCACGCTGTCATAGGCTTTGAGATAGATCTCCTCGTACTTGATGGAGCGCCATAGGCGCTCCACAAAAGCACCCTTGCCATCCATGGAGATGCGGATGCCATGGCGCTTGAGCAGCCCAGTGAAGGCATCGCTCGTAAATTGGCTGCCCTGGTCGGTGTTGAAGATGGCAGGCGTCCCCCAGCGTGTGATGGCCTCTTGTACGGCGTCTACAAAGAACTGCACGTCCATGGTGTTGGACAGCCTCCACGCCAGCACCTTGCGGCTATAACAATCGACCACGGCACACAGGTACAGCCAGCCCTTGTGCATTCGCACATAGGTGGTGTCCATAGCCCAGACCTGGTTGGAATGGATCACAGGCTTGTTCCTGAGCAAGTACGGGTAGACCTTGTGCTGCGGGTGGCGAGCACTGGTGTTTGGCTGACAGTACAGCGCACACACCCCCATGCGCTGCATCAGCATGCGAACATGCCGACGGCCTACGCATTGGCCTTGGCGCTTGAGCAAGCTGCGCAGCATGCGAGAGTCCGCAAACGGGTGGGCGGCATGCAAAGCATCGATGCGATGCATCAACTGCACCTGCGCCTTGCAGGGCGGCTTGCGCTGATAGTACAGAGAGCCTCGGCTGATACCCACAAGCTGGGCTTGCCGTCCCAGTGACAGGCCATGGCTGCGGTCAATCATCGACCTACGCTGAGCAATCCCGCTTTGCTCAGCGCACCTTGCAAAAAATCCTTCTCCAAGGTGAGTTGGCCAATCTTGGCGTGCAGATCCTTGAGGTCAACCGTGGGCGTTGTGGGTGCAGGCGGAGCACCGAACACATCCGCAGCCCGCTCCAGCAACAGCCGTTTCCAATCGGCAATCTGGCTAGGGTGTACCTCATATTGCTGAGCCAGCTCAGCGACGGTGCGCTCACCGCGCACCGCCTCCAAGGCCACCTTTGCTTTGAAGGCGGCGCTGTGTTTGCGACGTGATTTGATAGTCATAGATCTCTCCAGATGCGGCCTGTTGCCAGGCCATTTTTACGGATAGAGATCTCGCTTAGCTAACTGTTCAAAAAAACGGAGCCACCTCTAACTCTGGAACTAACTATTACAGATCGCTCAACAGCGTAGTGCAAGAGTCAATTGCAGCCGTTCCATTTTCCAGCAATCGTGGAGTATTGCCCGAACCTCAAAATATCAATGCAGGGATTGATTGCCACTCAGGGGATTGCTGAACGACTGATGACCACTTCTTCTATCTACGCCAGCGCTCGATCACGTGTGCAAAAACAACATCCCGCCATTGTTCATTCCACTCCTTATATACCTTAACGCTTTGTGAATGTGGCTCAGGGACCGGTAGTGGCATCTTGATCACGGCCGGCAGCAGCACGGCATCACCGACCACAACGCACTCGCCCGGAGCAAGGTTCGGCAGGATCTCAGTGATCGCGTTGGCGTTGTCGGGAAAGAGCCGCCGCACGTAGGTCTGATCAGCCTCGTTCGTGAGGCGCAGAGACATGAAGTTGTTGCACTGGGCGAATATAGTCTCTGACACCTCTGAGGGCCGCTGGCTTACCACCATCAGGCTAAGGCCGTATTTACGGCCCTCCTTTGCGATCCGCTCGATAGACTTTCGGGACGCACGATAGGCTGCGCTGTCGTGCCTCGGAACGTAGTTGTGTGCCTCCTCGCACACAAGCATCACCGGGATGTCATTGAGCTTTTCTTGAGCATGTTGCAACTTGGAATAATGGAAGCAGAAGTCAAAGATGAGGCGAGAGATTAGGCTGACGGTGATACTAAGAACCTCAAAAGGAACACCGCTCAAGTCCACAATGGTGACATTCGCATTGTCGATATAGCCGATGAACTGCTTCATCAGCGCCTCAAAGTCCTCTGTGACGTGAGCCTGCCCGCCAGCCGCTTTCGCATTCAATAGGAACCGGAGGCGTTTGTCTGCCAGTTTCGCCTCCAACCGTGAAACGAACCTGTTGAACTCCCCATTGAATGGGCCGCTTGTCGCTTTGGTCGCAACTGCTGTGGAGTTAGCAATGAAGTCGTGGACCTTGTCGAAATAGATGTTCTTATCCGTCACCAACTTTCCATTGGCCAGCTTAGGCTTATCTTCCCCAGCTAACTTCCCGATAACCTCGCGATTCAGGTTTTCAATGAAGTTGTGGACCTCCTTGATGGAGAAATAAACGGGGGTGTCGTAAGTGACCTCCTTAACGTTCGGATTGTGCTTCTCCTTGTTCAAAACAACGGCATGCTTGAACTGGCTCACCTGATTATGGGAGTTCGCCTCATTGCTTTCGATAAACATACTCTCCAGCTCTTCTGAATTCATCAACCAGTACGGAAGCTGTAGAGAGTCAATATCGAGTCGGCTCAGGGTGAATGACTCTTCCTTTCCTAAAGTAAACGCTGCGGAGTATTCGTCGTGAATATCGAATATCACTACATGTGAGTTATTTTTCTTGTTTTTATTGTTATTCTTGTGCTGCGCAATTCCAACTACATCCTGTAGAACTCGCGCAACCGTGCATGACTTTCCAGAACCGGTTGAGCCGACAATAGCTATATGTTTGCTGAAGAATTTGTTGCCATTAATCATGAGATCAATGGATTTGTTCATGGAAAGCTTGCCAAGCGGAAAATCGTGATCTCCATCGATCGAGAACATCTTGTCCAAGGTTTCTTTTTCTACAATGAACGCATGCTCAGTTGGCACGGGCAACAAGAGGCTGCCACGATCAAACGTCTTGTCTTCCACCAATGTCCCAATCGCTTGGCACTCAATCTGAAAACTCCAGACTGGCACTCCATCCAGTCCTATCGTATTCGTGCCTTTGATGTTCCGAATGGTAGCAATCGTAAAGTCGCGATTGCCTTGTGCAATCTTCAAGAAGCGGCCAACCTGCAGTCCTTCTTTATTTTTCTCAAACACTTCAAGGTTATCCACTGCCACGATAACCGCCTCAGGCGCACACGAGAGTACCGCGCCAATCTTAATAGACATTGCTTATTCCAATCATGTATTTGATTTCGTCGAAATTTTCAGTGGCGAGGATTTCGAGATTTACGTCCTTGACATCTAAATTCGTGATATCCCCATCTCCGATGACAAAAACATCATCTGCCTTTACTTTGGTCTGAAGATTTTTATAATCGTCCCAGCGAATTAATCTCAGAACAAATTCTTTCTTATCCTTTTGAACCAGTGGCTCGCGAAAGAAATGAGCCTCAGTAAATGTCCTGACCAGCCGCCCGTGGTTTGGGATTACATCCTTCCCGATTAGTCGCTCTGCAATTTGATCAAAAAAATCTTGTGGAACATCCAGTGCAAACAACGGTGTCTGTATATGTGCTACTTTAAAGTGATATTTATCGATAAATGACTTTATGAAGAGCACTATCTGATTATCGAAATCTTTAAGAAATTTAGGAAATATTATCAAGTGACGAAGTCGAGCATTTACACCTAAACTCGCTTTGAGCTGCTTGTGTCGCGTTTCCAAAATTTTTTTCCGTGTCTTCAGTGCAAGCGTCCATTGAGATACCGCTGTGGATCTAATCCGTCGCAACTCTTCCAAGAAGTCCTTCTTGGAAATCTTTCGCAGATTTGCATCATGCTTGATGCTTAGATCAGCAATGATTTGAATGGCATTCGGGTAGAATAGCGTTTCTACTTCTTCTTTGTTAAAACCAGCAGCCTCAAGCTCTTTGGTATTTTCCTCCATAAGAGTATCGTATTTCGGCTTGATAGAAAATGTAAAAACCTTAAGAAAACCATCGATATCAACACCCGCAGCTTCGGCGGCTAGTTTTTTTAAATCCTTATTTTTTGTTATAAGAGCCGCCTTGATTTCTACATCGGAAACGACAACTGATGGGCTATTGGGAAAATGCGCAAATAGGTGATATTTTATTTTTGCACCTGGATTGGACTTAAAGTGCTTCATCATTTGAAGCAACGGATCATAAATAATGCTCGGGGTGTAATTATCCTGTGTCTCGTGGTATTTGCACTGAATCGCCTTAGTTCCGGCAAAGCTTGCCACCTCAATGTCTTCGACAATTCCCTCGATAGTAATTACAGAGTCATCCGATGCCTTCAATAGTTCAGAAAGCGTTAGATTAAACTGGTACAAAAAACCCTGAATTGTGTAGTCTGCTGAACGTCCCATTTTTTATTTTTCAAGTGATTGCTTTATAATATTACCAGTATTTACATAATGGGTCACCCTACATTTAACATAATTCTGAATATCTATTCAGTTGTTGGAAAAATGCAAATTTTTTGGGATTCACACAGGATTTTTCAGCGATTAAGATTGCATTGGAGCAGCTTTGGAGGGCATAGCCGCTTTAAGCCACGGCTTCCTTAATGTCCGCTCCTCTCCGGCAATCAGTCGTTGAAGAATGACATCAATGACACTTAGCATGACGGCAACCTGACAGAAAATAGAACATCGACTTTGCAGCATGGCTAGCAGAAATCGCTGCAAAGTTGACTTCTATACAGAGAGGCATACGATGCATTTCAACTAATTTCTGCTTGACGCATGCCTATGCGTTGGAAAGCACAAAAAACGTGAAATGCTGGAGAACCAAAAACGTGCTTTGAGCGCGTGATTGGCCTAGAAGTTGATCAATTGCCCACTGGTAGTCTTACAGACTGGCTACTGCTTCTCGGCGGTCCCAAGAAAATAGTTCACATCAGAACAACAGCTTTTGAGGGGAGGTTAGCCCAGTGAAGCTGTCGCCAAGCGGCACCAGAATGGCATCTGCAATGGGCTGAAGCTGCTTGCTTAAATAGTGCTCATAGTCGATGGGCGAGGAGCGAGCCTCAAGAGGCTCTGGTCCATTTTTGGTCATGACGTACTGAATCCAGCCGCCGTTTTGGTATTGCTTAGGGCGCTGCATGCGTTCGTTGTATGCGTCAGCGGTGCGTGCGGCTCTCACTTGTGGTGGCACATTCTTGACGTAGTCATCCAGGTGGTGGCGCAAGCGCTTGCGGTAGATGAGTTGCTCATCTTTCTCGCCAGCCAAGGTGGCATCCACGTACTCGGCAACAAAATCCTTGTACGGCTTGCCTTTAAACACGCGGGCGAGCAAGCCTTCTTGGAACTGGCGTGCAAGCAGTGTCCAGTCGCTGCGCGCCATCTCGAGGCCCCTAAAAATCATGGCTTCCTTGCCATCGGCATCAACGCTCAGTCCTGCATAGCGCTTCTTGCTGCCAATATCCGATCCTCGAATCGTCGGCATGAAGAACTTCTGGTAATGGGTATCGAACTCGATTTCAAGAAAGCTCTCCAAGCCTTGTTCTTCGCGCAATGTCTGCGTCCACCAGGCATTGATGTCTTTGACCAGTTCACCCGCCACAGCGTGTGCCTGCTCATTGGTATGTCTGTGTTTGAGCCAGATAAAAATGGAGTCGGTGTCGCCATAAATGGCTTCATAGCCGCGCTGCTCTACCAAGTCTCGGGTGGCTTTGACCATCGCATGCCCGCGCAATGTGATGGCAGAAATAAGCTTCGGGTTAAAGAACCGGCATTCAGATGCTCCCAGCACGCCTGCGAATGAATTCATCACCAGCTTCAGAGCTTGGGACAGTGGCTCATTTTGACTGCGCTTGGCTGCATCACGTGCTTGCCACAAGCTCGTCACGATGCCTGGGAGGCAATGCTTCTCCCTAGAAAAAAGTGTTTCCAGAGGGCCGTGGATGGGGTTGCTGGAGCTGGCTTGTGTGCCTTCGATCAAGCCCACAGGATCGACCAGAAAGGTCCTGATGATGGAGGGGTACAGACTTTTGTAATCGAGAACCAAAACGGAGTCATAAAAGCCGGGCTTGGAGTCCATGACATAGCCCCCTGGCGATGACTTTCCCTGAATATCTCCCACATTGGGTGCCACATAGCCCAAGCGATGCATGCGTGGCAGATAGTGATGACTAAAGGCCGCAATGGAGCCCCCGAAGTGATCGAGCTCCAAGCCTGTTGCATGGGCCCGCTCCATGGCAAATGACAACAGCTTGGCTTTGTCAAAGATACGTAGTACCAGCTCGCAATCCTTGATGTTGTAGGCCGCTAATGCAGGCTTGTCTTCCTGATAGCGACGTTCGATCTCCGCCATCTTGTCGTACTCATCGCCAATTTCTTTGCCTTCGCCCAGCAACTGCTGGGCAACGTTTTCCAGACTGAACGATGCAAAACTCCACATGGCAGCCCGTAGTGCTTCAATGCCATCAATGGCAACACGCCCTGGCATCGGGGCAAAGAGGTATTCCTGTTTGCCTGGGTGGGCACGCCATTTGATGGGTTGGCGCTCACGTCCCAAGAGCAAGGGTACCTTGGCTTCGTCGGCATTTTTTTGCAGCACTCGCAAGTCGAACTGCACCACATTCCATCCAATGATGACGTCTGGGTCGTGCAGCTCAAACCAGTCGTTGAGCGCCTCAATCATGGCCTTGCGGCTTGAGAAATACCGCAGCGTAAAGTCCGCGGACTCGGCAGCTCCATCAACGGGTTCACCCAGCATAAAAACCACGCGCTGCGCAACTCCATCCAGGGCAATGGAGTAGAGGTCAAAGTTCTGGCCGGTTTCAATGTCGAGAGAGACAACCTTCAACTCTGGCCGAAAATCTGGTGCTGGCGCAAGCTTGCAGTCGATACACACCGAATTCTCAAGCTGCCCCCCATGGATCTCCACACCTGCGGTGATGAAGCGCTCCATCAGATAGCGCTCGTGCGGGCGTACATCCGCTTCAAGGAGAGGAACCCCTTGCGGCTGTAGTGCACGTGCCAGCTTGCCTAGCTGACGAAATTTCTTGGCGTAGATCCCCAAGACAGGCTGGTTCTGAAAGCTCTTGAGATCCAGTTCTCGCCAGTACATGTTCGATGCACCCAGCAGCTTGGCTTGCACCACCGCCTTGTACTGTGCTTCCACAAACGCCACAGATATCTGCTTCGTCAAAACCACCTTCAGCGGCCCTGACTCCGTGGCCAGCCAGTATTCGATTTCAGTACCAGCACTGGTATCCCGCCAGTTGCGGGTCAAGATAAAACCGAGAAGAGGATGAGCTGGCACAGAACTGAAGAACGAATCGGTGGATGGTCAGAATTTTTACGGATAAATGGAGTGCTCTCCCTGAATCCAGAGCTGTAGCTTTTGCTGCACAGCAGGATCAGAAATTCCGAGCGCTGAATTACACAGAATCAGCCTGGGCCAGACTCCCGGAAAAAACTTGGCTACATCATCAAGGATGACATAGTCCTGAATGGAATGCTGCTCCAGCCATTCCTTGATGGCCTCATCTCGATTGCCTTTTCTCACGGCACCTGCAAACCATGGACTGATGGGATTCAAAAGCTCTTTGAGCTCCTCAGCGTTCAAGTATGAGCGCCACGAACTGGAGACGAGCACGGCGATTTCTGGGTGTCCTTCCAGAAGTTTTTGGAGGACATGCAAATGCACAAAAGTCCCCGACCAGCCTTGCTGGATTTGCGCAGGAGTCAGTGGAGGTTGGGCTCCAGCAATCGCTTTGGGCGGATGCAGAACCCCATCAAAATCTAAAAATACAACGCGAGTCTGGTGTGGCTGAAGCATGGTTGGCTTTTCTTGGATCTGATCTGTTCAATGAGCAAATGAAGCTTTGTCGCTGCAGACTTTGCTGGATGGGACGAGGGCGGCAGACACACCTTGCAAGCGTGGATTGCAGCCCGCCCTTCGTATAGCGGGGATGATCACCGTTGAGTGCCGGACTGCATTCAGGTCATATTCCGCCACAGAGCCTCCTCACACACTGCATCTGAATTCGGCCAGCGTCGTGAATCGCCCAGAATAGGTTCTGCCCAAGTCAATCTCTCGCCTTGCATCTTGGAGATGCTCCTCACATTTGCATTGGGCGCTTTGCGCCCATGCAAATTGCGCGTGGGGCGGGTAATCCAGAAGGGAGGGGCGCGGCGCTACGCGGCCCCTTCCTCTGCTGTGGTGCTCTTTGTTTTAGCTCGGGCAACTGCTCATACCTCGTTCAGATCCGCATCTTCCCCATCGCTATAGAGCAACCAGAAGGGCTCCGGGCGTCTGGGCTCCTTGGTTCTCTTGTTTTTATAGGTGCACATTCTTTCGGTCGTTTTGACCTTGAAGTCCGTTAGAGAGGGGGTTCCGCGGATGTATTGAACGTGCTCTGTAGTCCAACTGTCTTCGTCATCGGGCCAATACACCAGGGCGATACGCGCGATGGAGCGGTGAGAAAGCTCTTTTACTTTTTCCACAGCCCTGAACGGATGGCTGAAGATGAATTTCTGACAAACGCCTTTGCTGTCGAAGCCTTTGACTAGGAACATGTAGTCGGTTTGGAGCTTTGCGCCCGTCCAGCATCGATGGTTGTAGATCTTTTCGCTGGGATGCAAATCCTCATCTTTGTGGGTCACAAACAGGGTGTTCATGATCGCTCCCATCTCTCACTGTCTTGGATGACTGAAGCAGGGAAGTGAATGATGTGAGGTGAGCGCATAGTAGGCATATTCGAATTTAGAATACTCTATTTTTGACTATTCCAATTTGGTTTGCACCATCACGGGTTTTCAAGAACCTGTATATGGACAAATCGATTCATTCGGCGCAGTACACGTCGTTCCTCAACCTGCTCAAGACTGCACGAATAGAACGCAACATCACCCAAGTACAGCTTGCGCAGAAGTTGGGAGAGACTCAGGTGTTTGTGAGCAAATGCGAACGTGGTGAGCGCCGTCTGGACATCATCGAAACCATGCGCTGGTGCCATGCACTGGGCATCTCTTTGGTGGAATTGGCTCAGCAGTTGGAGAACTGCTGAGGCTCGATACAGCTTGTGGGTTCGGCTGTTTTCAAAGCGGAAACTTCGCCTCGCAGCTCATGTCTTTTCGACCCCCTCTTTGGAAGTGAATGCAGCCAAGTGCATTGCCTTGGCTGCACACATCAACGCCGCTTACGTTTACTTCCTTTATTGTTCTTCTGTGCCTTTTGGCTCAGAACTTTATCAAGCCCACTTTTATCGGTGACCTTCACCGGTCGAGCTGTACGCGCTGATTTCTTAAGTACCGCCACAGGCTTTGCCTTTTTAGATCCGGTGCTCAGCTCACCATAACCCCTGCTGGTAGCGTCAGAGACATGGCCAAGCACCTTGGCGATATCAATGGATGCCCAGTAGTTACGGCGCAACTCGGTTGCAACAGCATGTCTGACCAAAACGGCGCTCAGGTTGATCTCACTTGCGTTGCTTCGCTTGGCACCCTGCAGCACGCGTTTGGTGAGACTACTCAAATAGCTTCTAAAACCATCCTTATCAATCTGCACCGTGACATCCTGTCCTTGCGGAAGTCCATCTAAAAACCATTGGGGCATGCTGCTGGCGTGCAGCACAAAGCCACGCAATGGTTGGCCAGCAGTTGCACGCACCTTGGCACCTTTAATTGCCACTGCAATGTATTCGCCAGCCCGCCTTACCACTACACCGTTTTCTAGCTCTTTGGGACGCATGCCACCAAAGCGCAGCAACACAGATGCCATCCCGTAGATTGGTGAGGTCTCGCAGCACTCCACCAATCGATCAAGCCACCCGTCACGAAGGTATCGAAGATCATGCTTTCTGCTGAGGCTGGGTTTATTAGGCATGTCCAGCCAGCCGTGCATTCGCTCATAGGTCAATCCACGGATCGACACCAACTCCAGCAGCTTGCTGCCAATTTCTGGCCCTAACACTGCCCTCCAAGAACCAGGGCTGTGATTGAGATCATAGGATTTGCATGTCTGCATCAAGCCCTTTAGCTGAGCTGTGACCCACCACGTCAATGCTGCCCTGTAGGTGTTATAGGTAGATTTGCGCAGCCCAAACTGCGCCAAGACTTCAAACCATGGGCTGAGCTCTTTACCCATAAAAGCAGCACGTTGCTTGGTGAGATAAGCGATGTCTTTTTGGTAGCCGCGCAGTGTTTCCTGCGAGGGATTCGTGTCCATACGCAGTGTTCGGCGTTGGTCCAGCTCAGCTAAAACCTCGCGGGCATGCTCAACCAAGCGCTCTGCAGCAGCATCTGCTGATGGCCCACCCGAGCTGACCTTGTGCATTGCTTGTGCCACACTGTTCATCTCGAAAACAGGTCGGTATTGCTCAATCCAGTCATGCAATGCATGTAAATGTTCACGCACTGCAAGCGGGCTTGCTTGGATCTGCTCAAGGATGGATTTCGTTTGCGCAGCCGAATTAGTTTCGGAGACGAACACCGCATCGTTTGCGCTTTCCCTGTCGGAGAACGAATTTTTCGATGACGAAGCTGATGGCTTCGCATGTGTTGTTTCTACCGTTTTATGCTGAGCATCAGGGGTCGCAGATGCCGCGACCAAATTCACCTCCCGCACGGCGGTCGGAGAATTTGTCACAGCACCTGCTGCATATGAGGGTGACGTTCCCTGATGTGCAGGGACTGCGCTGCGCGCCCCCTCTCCTGACGAAGAGGGTCCGTCCCACATTACCGAACCCTCCGGCAATGTGTTTTGCACCTCTACGCCAGAGGGCTTCGGTAATGTGGAATACCTATCGTCATCGAAGGCAGGTTTCGTCTCCGACGGGCTATCGGCTGCGCTGTTCTTAGAAGAGGAGTTCATGCTTTTGCCCCCTCATTACCGAAGCTGCCCGTGGTTGCTGATTCGACGCTTTTATCGTTGGCCGCTTCCGTTGTGTTGGGTAGCACTTCAACTGCAGCAACTTCGTTTTTACCGGGCTTGATGCGCAAAACTTTGCGCGCAATAAATTGCTCCACGCACTGCGCCAATGCTTGCTGCTGGAGCAATGACATAGGCGTCTGCAGCGCAATCAGCAACTGTCCCGTTTTGTCGGCTCTTACCTCACCAACCACGCTGCCTTGAACTTTGAGAGGGGCTTGCAGCAGGGTGTTGAACGGTTCAACAGCGGTTTCTTTGAGAGGCGTGTTCTGGGCTGCTTGGCCCAGTTGCTCCAACACCTGCTTGGCAGGCAATGCCTGCCCCTTGATTTGAGTGGCTTTTTCAATCACCGCATCTGCCGATGTGGCGACCCAATCTTTGAGCACTTTGGAATCCGCATAGCGAATGTCTTTGGGGCTGGTGAATGCCTCCACCACTTCGTGGGGCAAAGCCGCGATGTCCAGTGCCTTTTGCACCTGGGATGCATTGATGCCAATCAGGCTCGCCAGCTTGCGCATGGACAGATCGCTACTGGCTTGCGCCTTGATGTGCGCCAACTGCTGGCCCAACTCCCATGGACTCAGTGGCTCACGCAGATGGTTTTCAATAAGCCGCTCGACCAAGGCATTCTCGGGCGTCACATCCACCACCAAAGCACGCACTTGCAAGTGCTGACGCATGCAGGCCTGCAGCCGCCGGGCACCAGAAATCAAGGCGTATTGATAACCGTCTCGGGCTTGCTCCAGCAAACGCACATGAATGGGCTGCTGGTTGCCTTTGCTCAGAAACACACTGAGCGACAAGGCTTCCATGGCTTCGTCATCCAACGCATCGGCCGTGCGGTTCGGCGCAGTGCCGGGGTCAATCACAGCAGGATCAAGGAGGAGAACGACTTCAGGAGGTGTGCCGTGATTCGTTGCGGGAAGGGCAGTTACCGGGGACTGTGTTTGCAAGTCGGAAGTGGTTTCCGGCGCGGGGGTGATGTCGGGGACGACATCTTGAGGGATGGACGGTTTGGCCATAAGACTCTCCATAGGTTGACTGAATCAAGCAGCAACGCACAGGAGGTTAGGCAGAGCGCCATAACTGTGATTGGGGGCAAATTTGCCTTGGTGCTGCACCTCTCAAAAACTGAGAAGCACAAACAATGCTAGGCATTTTTGGGCGGAAAAACCAAGCAGGTGGATTTTAGGAGGTGGTTCATTTCAAGGTGTTGAATGGACGCTAACAGTCATCTCCATCACTGCGCAGCAGGGTAATACTGGTATCGTTACAAAGTTTTGCTGCCCTGCAGCGCAAGTGCCTCTTGATAGAACACCATGCTCGACGACATTAAAAAAACACTCTGGGCCGCTGCTGACAAGCTGCGCGCCAACATGGATGCAGCGGAATACAAGCACCTGGTGCTGGGCCTCATCTTTATCAAATACATCTCCGACAGCTTTACCGGCCACACTGCGCTGTTGGCCCAGCGCCTGCGTGACCCCGACGATGAATTGTTCTACGGCGATGCCGCTGATGAAGACATTGCCTCGGAGCTGGAAGACCGCGACTACTACACCGCCGACAACGTGTTCTGGGTGCCCGAAGGTGCGCGTTGGGAAGACCTGCGCTCTAACGCCAAGCAGCCTGACATTGGCAAACGCATTGACGAAGCACTGGCACTGATTGAAACGGAGAACCCTAAGCTCAAAGGCATTCTGGACAAGCGCTATGCCCGTGCCCAATTGCCTGATGGCAAGCTGGGCGAGCTGGTGGATTTGATTTCCACCGTGGGCTTTGGCGATACGCCCGATGTAGCACGGGACGTACTGGGGCAGGTGTATGAATACTTCCTGGGCCAATTTGCCAGTGCCGAAGGCAAAAAGGGCGGGCAGTTCTACACGCCAGCTTCCATCGTCAAGACACTGGTGGCCGTGCTGGCCCCCCACCAAGGCAAGGTGTACGACCCGTGCTGCGGCTCGGGCGGCATGTTTGTGCAGTCGGAAAAATTCATCCAAAGCCACGGCGGCAAGATGGGCGATGTGTCCATCTACGGGCAAGAGTCCAACCCCACCACCTGGCGCTTGGCGGCCATGAATCTGGCCATTCGCGGCATTGACTTTAACTTGGGCAAAGAGCCGGGCGACACCTTTACGCGCAACCAGCACCCCGACTTGCGTGCCAACTACATTCTGGCCAACCCGCCTTTCAACATCAGCGACTGGTGGCATGGCAGCCTGGAGGGTGACCCGCGCTGGGTCTATGGCGACCCACCCCAGGGCAATGCCAACTACGCATGGCTGCAGCACATGCTGCATCACCTGCACCCCACCGGGCGTGCAGGCATTGTGCTGGCCAATGGCAGCATGTCATCCAGCCAGAACAACGAAGGGCAAATCCGCGCCGCCATGGTGCAGGCCGATGTGGTGGAAGTCATGGTGGCGCTGCCCGGCCAGTTGTTCTTTAACACCCAGATTCCCGCCTGCCTGTGGTTCCTCACCAAAGCCAAGCCCGCGCACCGCAAGGGCGAAGTGCTGTTTATTGACGCGCGCAAGCTGGGCAGCATGATTAGCCGTGTGCAGGCCGAGCTGACCGACGAGGCCATTAACCGCATTGCCAGCACCGTGGCCGCATGGCGTGGTGAGGCCGAGGACGGTGCAGCCTATGAAGACATCGCAGGCTTTTGCCGCAGCGTGCCACTGGCAGAAATTGCCCAGCACGGCCATGTGCTCACCCCCGGCCGCTATGTGGGCGCGGAGGAAGTGGAAGACGACGACGAAGCCTTTGCCGAGAAGATGCAGCGTCTCACCCAGCAATTGGGCGAGCAAATGCGCAAGGGTGCGGAGTTGGATGCGGTGATTCGCGAGAAGCTGGAGGGGCTGGGGTATGAGTTCTGAGTGGAGGCAAATTACGCTCGGTGATTTTGTGCGTCTCCAGCGAGGGCATGACTTAACAGCCTCAGAGCAGCGACCGGGGCCTTATTCTGTCATGGGGTCGGCAGGTCCTAACGGCTCGCATGATGCCGCACTAGCTAAAGGTCCAGGCGTAGTAATTGGGCGTAGTGGTGCCTCGATGGGGCGTGTTCATTATGCGAATGGAGACTACTGGCCGCACAACACTTGCCTATATGTGACAGATTTCTTGGGAAACAATCCAAGGTTTGCCTATTACTTGCTTGGAGCACAAAACCTATCGAGCTACAACTCGGGTAGTGCACAGCCGTCGTTAAATAGAAACTTTATCTATACAAAGGAACTGACTATTCCTTCTGTGCAGGAGCAGGGAAAAATAGTTGCTTTCCTTGCAGCTTTAGACGACCGCATCGCCCTCCTGCGCGAAACTAACGCCACGCTGGAGGCCATGGCCCAAGCCTTGTTTAAGTCGTGGTTTGTGGACTTTGCCCCCGTCCACGCCAAGCAACAAGGCCGCGCGCCCGAAGGCATGGATGCCGCGACCGCTGCGCTATTTCCGGATGGCTTTGAGGAATCGGAATTGGGGATGGTGCCGAAGGGGTGGAAGTTGCTTCCATTTGGCGAATTTTTGTCGCACACCATTGGCGGTGATTGGGGAAGCGATGTTCCTGATGAAACGAATGACACTCGAGTTGCGATTATTCGTGGAACTGATATCCCAGACCTCCAAGCTTGTAGCGAAAGCAGAGTTCCAATTCGCTTCACTACGCAGAAGAAGCTGAAAAGCAGGCAACTACAAGCTGGAGATATTGTTATTGAAGTATCTGGTGGCAGTAAAGAGCAACCAACTGGACGCTCAATATTAATAACGGAGGAAATTCTTGCAAGGTTTGATTGCCCATTAGAACCTGCTAGTTTTTGCAGGCTTTTCAGACCTTCGCAGATTAGTCTTTCTTACCTGCTGGCACAGCATTTGAGTTTTATTTATAAGCAAGGGAAGACGTGGGAATATCAAAATCAAAGCACTGGAATTGCAAACTTCCAAACTACTCATTTTCTGGAAACTGAATTGGTGGCAGTGCCAACGGATGATGTTTTGGAGAAGTTCTGCGAAATAGTAGTGCCGATGGTTAAAAAAATGAATAGTCCACAAATTGAGCAGCTTGGAAAACTCCGCGACATCTTGCTCCCCCGCCTTATCTCCGGCCAACTGCGCCTGCCCGAAGCGCAAGAGCTGGCACAAGCAGTGGTCACAGAGTAAAAACAATAGCTGCTAGCGCTTACCAATAAAGCATTTCCAATAGTTTTTAATTTGAAATGCAGCAAATACAAGCGCAAGCAGCTATCAAAATAACAAAGAAATGACAACTCAATGCCGCGTACAACGCGGCTTGATTGAGGGAGAGATTCATGAGCACGACACCCAGTGAAGCAGCCACACGGCCCGGTGCCCAGACGCTGCAGTCGTTGCAAGCCCTGCTAGAGAACTTGCAAGCTCGGCAAAGCGGCTGGCAGCAGGCTCAGCAATTGATGGCGGCGCAATTGGCCCCGCACTTTTCACCTTATTCGGTGTACCGCAGTCATGAGGTCGATGTGTCGCGCCACTTGGCACTGCTGCTAGACCCTGAGGGCACGCACGGCCAAGGCCGTTTGTTTTGGGATGCCTGGGTCAAGCAGGTGCTGCTGGCGCAGCAAGCGGGCTGTACCGATGCGTCTGTTGATGACGAATCGCCAGAGCCTCACGACACCTTGTCTCAAGATCCGCACGGGCCAGCGCAAGCTGCAGCGCCCCAACCTGCGCCAGCCGTGAGCCAGTGGCTGCAACGCACACAGGTGCTGCAAGTCGATAGAGAACACCGCACCACGGAGTTGAAAGGCAAAAACCGCCGAGCCATTGACTTGTGCGTGCATGTGCGTGGCGGGTTGCTTGCGATTGAGAACAAGCCCTGGCGTGAGTCGGTGGATGAGCTTGGCCAGCTTGACGACTACGCAGCACATTTGGCTTTGCTGGCGGCGCGCAAGAAGTGCGATTGGACCTTGGTGTATTTGGGCCACGGTGCTCCATCCAGCCAAAGCTTGCGCCCCGAGCTTCGCCAGAAGCTGGCACACAACGGTCACTTTGTTTGTGTCAGTTGGGGGCAACTGCTAGAGGCGCTCAAGCAGTGCCTTCCCCTCATTCAGGCACCGAAGGTGCGCTGGTTTGTGGAGGACTTGGTTCAGATGATGGAGAGAGACTTGTTGAACTACACAGACAGCGCAGAGATGGAACACAACGCCAAAGCTTTTAGCCAGAGTAGGCAAGCCTTGCATAACGCATTTTTGCTACGCGATACCTTGGCGCAGTGGCAAGGCAATCAGCTCAAAAAGTTGGAGCAGCAACTGAAAGCGCGTTGCACGCCGAATATGGAGCTGAACTGGAAAGTCACTCCAGATAATCCCCGAAAAAGGCAGGCGTATTTCACGCTGTCATTCCCCGGCCGCCGCGATGTGGTGATGCGTATGGAGTGGTACGACGGCTTTGCTAATGCTGTCGACTTTTACTGGGGTGTGTATGGAACGGATCTGGACTTGGAGCAATCTGAAGAGCTGGGCAAAGCATTGACAGCGGCTTTGCAGAAAGCACAGGTGGCTTTGCCTAAGGCTGAGGATGTAGAGGCTGGCTGGCCGCTGTGGTCTTTTTTCAGTACGGACCCAGTTTTTACCCCGGAGGGCTGTGCAGACGATAGTCCAGAGGAAATTGTGCACCCATGGCTTTCCATGGAGCGCGAGCAAGGCGACGGGGATTTTGTGTCGCTCGTCTTGCAGCGCCACGCTGAGCTGGCCGCGGCTTTAGCGCAGGTGCAATAAATGGCTGCGATTAGCGGTTGGAGTTGGAGCGCGACTTGAATTGCAACTCCATTGCGGCTTTACGTCGTCCTGCTTAGCGGGTCTTGTCGCAGAAAATGGCTCGGCGCTAGAGAGGGTGCAGTGGGTGACAGCGCTGGGGACCGCCTTTTGAGTGAGCTATTGTTGTAGTTCTAGTTCTTGAGAAAATAATGATGAGTAGTAGCGAGTTGGTTAGCGATAAGCCAGACAGCCGGTTAGAGGTCATTTTGAGCGATGGAGCTGTGCGCAATGGCTATATCAAAATCCCCAGTGAACAGACCCTATTTCCCGGTAGCTGTATTGCTGTAGACGAAAGCACGCCATCCGAAGATCAATTTACGTTGGATTTACCCAATGGCAAGTCCATACAGTCCGTTATTCTTGCCAATCGAAAGCGGATTCAAGCGCGTTTTAATGGCCTGTTTGCACGCTCTGGATTAAAAGATGGTGATAAGGCGCTTATTACCAAGACCGGCGACAAAATATATCAACTCTCTTTTCAACCAGCAGCCTCCAGCGGATCTATGGCGACCGCTAAGGCCCAGACGGAGCCAATGACGGTGCAACCTCAAAAAAAACAGAAAAAAACAGCAGCAGTTGCACTCAATCAAATCTTGTTTGGCCCGCCCGGTACAGGTAAGACCTATGCGACTGTGAGAAAGGCACTGGAAATTTTGGAACCCCATTGGCTAGAGGATTTGCACAGGCAAGGCCTGCCCGCCAAGGAACTTCGAGAGCAGATGAAGCAGCGCTTTGACGCGCTACACGCACAAGGCAGGGTTCAGTTCACGACTTTTCACCAAAGCTTTAGCTACGAAGATTTTGTGGAGGGGATTCGGGCCATCAGTGATGAGGAAACTAAACAACTGAGCTACCAAGTGGTGGATGGGGTGTTTAAGTCGCTGTGCGAAGTAGCCGCAGCGACCACCGTAGCTCCTGTGGTTGCCGCTATAGATCTTGGGCAGCGCCAGGTGTGGAAGATGTCTTTAGGCAATACACAGGGTGCGGATGCTGGAATTTATGACGAGTGTCTACAAGGCGGCTATGTCTTGCTGGGCTATGGCGGTGATATTGATTTCAGCGGAAGCAAGAGCCGACAAGACGTGCTTGCCAAATATAAGCAGGCAGGCGTTGATGTGGCCAGCGGCGACTATGCGGTCACGAGCGTGGCAGCCTTTGTTGTGAAGATGAAGGTGGGGGATTTAATTGTCGTGAGTGACGGCAATTACAAATTCCGCGCGATTGGCGAGGTCACCAGTGATTACGAATATGCCGGGGTGCATGAGGTTCACGATGACGGCTATGCACAGCGCCGTCAAGTGCGGTGGTTGCGTCAATATAGTCCATCGCTGCCTTGCTCTGAGTTGCTAGAGCGAGCTTTTAGCCAGGTGACGCTATATGCGTTGAATGCCCCCAACCTGGTGCGCGAGAAATTGCAGCATTTGCTGGGTGCAGTCTCTGCGGCAGATTCCGCCTTCCCGTTCTATGTGGGCCAAACAATCGGCACAGGCTATAAGGTTCTGCGCATTAGCGATGACTTGATTGAATTGAGCAAGCCACGCGATGCGGACAAGGTGTTGCATTTGCCGCGCAATCCCATAGAGACATTGATTGGCTATGTGCGTAGTGGTCAACTGACAGTCGATGACATTCGCCAAAAGCGGGTGTTTGATATCGTGCCTGATGCTCCTCTTGAGAAGTTCTTGATTAACGGCTACGAGAACGTGCTTGCAGCCATGGCTCAACTGGCCGTGCAGCCTGGGAGCGCGCCAGCCTCAACGCATACAAACGATGCGCGCGTGCTGGTGATTGACGAGATCAACCGAGGCAATGTGTCGCGCATTTTTGGCGAGCTGATTACTTTGCTGGAATCATCCAAGCGCGCCGGTGCGCCAGAGGCTTTGTCGGTCACTTTGCCGTATTCGAAAACCAAGTTTTCCGTGCCTAGCAATGTCTACATCATTGGCACTATGAACACCACCGACCGCTCTTTGGCTGGCTTGGATGTAGCTCTGCGCCGCCGCTTCGACTTTGAAGAGCTCATGCCTGACCCCAGCACTTTGCATACAGTCGTGGTGCAAGAAGGGAACGTGAGCGTGGATGTGGAGCAATTACTGACGGTGATGAACGAGCGCATCGAGGCATTGCTTGACCGCGAGCATCAGTTGGGGCACGCGTACTTCATGCCTTTGAGAGAGGCTTCAACGCGAGAGGTGCTGGCGCAGATTTTCAGAAACCGGGTCCTGCCCTTGCTGCAAGAGTATTTCTTTGATGACTGGGAGAGAATTGCTTGGGTGCTGAATGACCATCGCAAGCCTGAAGCGAATGCCTTTGTGCAAAGGCATGGCAAGAGTCTAGACGAGCTATTCGGCACGAACGATGGTGTGCAAGCCGTGGATAAACGCTGGTGCATCAATCCATTGGCTTTTGAGTCTTTAGAAAGCTATGCCCAGGTGATTAAGGTGCGCGCGGCAGCTACTGACGCAGAAGCCGCTCAAGTGCTTCAAGAGGCTGTAGCGCTGGTGGGTAGCGACAATTGAGTTCAACCACCATCACCGTGCGTGAGTACGCCAAGCTCACCACGGCCAGTTGCACTCCGTCGCTGGACACTCACCAGGTGTCCGTATCGGCTTTTGCCTGGCTTTGCAAGCTGCAGGGAAGGTTGAGCAAAGGCGGTGCCAGGTTGTTGGAGATTGAGGGGCAGTCTTGGCTCAGGCTCAATAGCCTGGTTGGCGTAGTGCAAACTCCTTGCGGCACCACTTTAGAGGTGTTACCCAAGACTTTTTCTGATGCCAGTGATGTGCACAGTAGCCGCAAGCTGCTGTGCAAGATGGTGGCTGCGCTGTTGGATTTACCAGGCAAGGAAACATCTACCGCAGCCCTGGAGCGTTTCAACGTACCACTGACTGAGTGGGTGATGGCTCAGTTTGTGGAGCATTTGCAGCAATTGCTGCAGCAAGGTCTGCGTTCAGACTATGTGCGGCTGGATGAGGAGTTGCCATTTTTACGGGGGCAACTCAATACGCTGGCGCAAATGCGTCAACCCGTGACAAAAGCGCACCTTTTCCATGTACGGCATGACGTTTTTTCCCCTGACCAAGCAGCCAATCGGCTGCTGCGTTTGGCCTTGGAGCGGGTGCGCAAGGCGACGGCTCAGCCTGTCACTTGGCGGCTGGCCAATGAACTAAGCCACCGGTTGAACGAAATTCCGCCAAGCCGGCTGCCGGAGCAAGATTGGCGGGCTTGGGGTACAGGTCGCTTAATGGCGCGTTATCAGGCTATCAAGCCCTGGTGTGAGTTGGTGTTGGGCGAGAGCATGCCGTTGGCTTTGAAGGGAGATTCGCTGGGCGTGAGCTTGCTCTTTCCGATGGAAAAATTATTTGAAAGCTTTGTGACGCGCGCGCTGCACAAGCAGATGGCAAAAGGCTATGCGCTTCATGCCCAGCAGCGCCAGCACTTCCTAGCGATGCACTGCGGAAAGCGAATGTTTCAATTAGAGCCTGATTTAGTCGTGCGAGATAGCCAAGGCTGTGCCGTGGCTGTGCTGGACACTAAATGGAAGCGGCTTGAACAATCGCAATCCGATGGAAAGAGCAAATACGGTATAGCGCCAAGTGATATGTACCAAATGCTGGCCTACGGGACGACCTACATGCGCGGCAAAGGGGTGATGTATCTGGTGTATCCGCGTTGGCAGAACTTCCAGGCTGCACTTGCAGAATTCACCTTACCTGGAGAGCTGCAACTGCATGTGGTTCCATTTGACCTAGACCAAGAAGAGCTGTTGCTGGCGCAGCCTGCTGGGTTTGTGCAGTCATATACGTCAAAGATCGCAAGTTGAGTGATTGGGGGAGTAAAGAGGCAATGACCGAAGACCAATTAGAGCAAGAAACACTGGGCTGGCTGGAGGAGGTGGGCTACACCATTCGCTATGGCCTGGACATTGCCCCCGATGGCGACACCCCGCTGCGCAGCAACTACCAGCAGGTGGTGCTGCAAGACAACCTGCGCGAAGCTTTGCAGCGCCTGAACCCCAAAATGCCTCAGGCTGCGCGTGAGGATGCGCTGGCGCAGGTGCTGGATTTGGGCGTGCCAGCCTTGTTGCCTTCCAACCGTGCATTTCACAAGCTGTTGGTCAATGGCGTGCCAGTGAGCTATCAGGTGGACGGCGAGACCCGGGGCGACTTTGCCAAGCTGGTGGACTGGGGCAATGTGCCCAATAACCAGTTCTGGGCGGTGAACCAGTTCAGCATCAAAGGGCAGCGCCACACGCGCAGGCCGGATGTGGTGCTGTTCATCAATGGCATGCCGCTGGTGGTGCTGGAGCTGAAGAACCCCGCTGATATGAATGCGGATATCTGGATGGCCTATGACCAGATAGAGACGTACAAAGAGCAAATCCCTGAGCTATTTCGCACCAATGAGCTGCTGGTGATTGCCGATGGCACCGAGGCGCGTATGGGGTCGCTCTCAGCCGACCGGGAGCGCTATATGCAGTGGCGCACGATTGACGGTGTGGAGATTGACCCTCTGGGTCAGTTCAGCGAGCTGGAGACTCTGGTGCGGGGCGTGTTGGCACCTGAGATTTTTCTGGACTACCTGCGCTATTGCGTACTGTTTGAGGATGACGGCAGGCTGATTAAAAAGGTGGCGGGCTACCACCAGTACCACGCAGTCCGTGCGGCCATTGCCCGCGTGCTGCAGGCCGCAGACAAGGGGGCAGCAGCCACGGTGCGCGGCAAGGGCGGGGTGGTGTGGCACACACAGGGGTCAGGCAAGAGCATCACCATGACCTGCTTTGCGGCGCGTGTGTTGCAAGAACCTAAGTTGCAGAACCCGACGATTGTGGTCATCACCGACCGCAATGATTTGGACGGCCAGTTGTTTGGCGTGTTCAGCCTGGCCCAAGACCTGCTGCGAGAGCAGCCCGTGCAAGCCCATACGCGCCAGCAGTTGCGCCAGTTGCTGGAAAACCGGCCTTCGGGCGGCATTGTGTTTGCCACCATTCAGAAGTTCATGCCGGGTGAGGATGAGGACACCTTCCCCATCCTGTCGGAGCGCAGCAATATCGTTGTGCTGGCTGATGAGGCCCACCGCACCCAATACGGCTTTGCGGCCAAGCTCAAGGTGCGCAAGCTCAAATACCCCGTGGCTGGCAGCGCTGCCCCACTGACCACTGATGGCAAGCCTGTGGCGCAGCAAGCCGAGTTTGCTCCGACTGACAATGAAGTGCTGACGTATCAGGCAGGCTATGCCCAGCACTTGCGCGATGCATTGCCGCAGGCCACGTTTGTGGCGTTTACGGGCACACCTGTGAGTAGCAGCGACAAGAACACCGAGGCGGTGTTTGGCGAGCACATCCACATCTATGACATGCAGCAGGCCAAGGAAGATGGGGCCACTGTGCCCATCTACTACGAAAGCCGTTTGGCCAAGCTCAAACTCAATGAAGAGCTGCTGCCGCTGCTGGATGACGAGGTCGATGAGCTGACGGAGGATGAGGAAGAAGACCAGCAGGCCCAGGCCAAAAGCAAATGGACGGCCCTGGAGAAGGTGGTTGGTACACCGTCGCGCATTGACAGTGTTGCACAGGATTTGGTGGAGCACTTCGAGGCGCGAGACGCAGCCAGCCCCGGAAAAGCGATGGTGGTGGGCATGAGCCGTGACATTTGCGTGCACCTGTACGACGCCATCATCAAACTGCGCCCCGACTGGCACAGCGATGACCCGGAGGATGGAGCCATCAAGATTGTGATGACGGGCAGCGCCAGCGACAAAGCCTTGCTGCGTCCCCACATTTACGGCAACGCCATTAAGAAGCGACTGGAGAAACGCTTTAAAGACCCGGCAGATCCTCTCAAGCTGGTTATCGTGCGCGACATGTGGTTGACGGGCTTTGATGCGCCCTGCGTACACACCATGTACATCGACAAGCCCATGAAGGGGCATAACCTGATGCAGGCCATTGCACGGGTGAATCGCGTGTTCAAGGGCAAGCAAGGCGGTTTGGTGGTGGACTATCTGGGCATTGGCAATGAGCTGAAAGCCGCCATGAAGGAGTACACAGCCAGCAAGGGACGAGGCAAGCCCACCGTGGATGCCCACGAAGCGCTGGCGGTGATGCTGGAGAAGCTGGATGTGCTCAAAGCCTTGTTGCATGGCTATGACTGGAGCAACTTCCGCACGGGTGGGCACAAGACACTGGCTGGCGCTGGTGACCATGTGCTGGGGCTGCCGCCTTCCAGACCAGGTGAAGAGCGGGATGGTAAGAAACGCTTTGCTGATAACGCACTGGCACTGGGGCAGGCATTCAGCCTGTGCTGCACCTTGGATGAAGCCAAGGCCTTGCGTGATGAAGTTGCCTTCATGCAGGCAGTGAAGGTGCTGCTGACCAAGCGAGATATCAGCAAGAAGAAGCAGGACGATCAGGCCAAGGATGCAGCGGTGCGCCAAATCATCAACAAAGCCTTGGTCAGTGAGCAGGTGGTGGATATCTTCTCTGCCGTGGGCTTGGACAAGCCCAATATTGGCTTGTTGGACGATGACTTCTTGGCCCAGGTCAAGAACCTGCCGCAGCGCAACCTGGCGGTTGAGTTGCTGGAGCGTCTCTTAGAGGGTGAGATTAAATCGCGCTTTGCTACCAATGTGGTGCAGCAGAAGAAGTTCTCTGAGCTGCTGAGCAATGTGGTGACCCGTTACCAAAACCGCAGCATTGAAGCGGCACAGGTGATGGAAGAGCTGGTCGAGATGGCCAAGAAATTCCGCGCAGCCGCCCAGCGTGGCGAGTTACTGGGCCTGAGCGAAGATGAGGTTAAGTTCTATGAGGCGCTGATTGAGAACGAATCGGCAGTGCGGGAACTCAAGGATGAGATTCTCAAGAAAATTGCACAGGAGCTGACGGATAACCTGCGTAAGAACGTGACCGTGGACTGGGCCGAGCGGGAGAGCGTGCGTGCCCGATTGCGCTTGATGGTCAAGCGCGTGCTGAAGAAGTACAAGTACCCGCCTGACTTGGCAGAGAATGCTGTAGAGCTGGTGCTGGAGCAGGCCAAGGCATTGGGAGAAAGCTGGGCCTAATTTTGATTTGCACTCAAAGGGCTTTGCTGGAGATATGCGGGGCAGATTAAAGACCAAAGTACAACACCTGCCATTCTGCTTATTCGAAATGTTTTCTTGCAATAAAGAACATTTTCCATCGAAGAGTCTATGGCTTTTGAATTCCGGAGTATCGACGTTTCACTGGCAATTGAGCGCGTGATTTCAAAGAATTCGCATTAGCGAGAAGCTCTCGCTTGCGATCCTCCAGTTTCTTCAACTTAAGTGATGGAGGGGGTTCGGTTACTTCTGGGGTGGTGGATTTTAAATGGGTAATGGGAACAATATCATTGGCAGCAGGCATGTTGGGAATAAATGGCTTGGATTGCCCTACCACAGCCATTACATCGCTTAATCGCCAGCGCACCATTCTCTTGCTAAATCTAATCGGCTCAGGGAAGACTTTATTTTTAATGCCTTTGTAGAGCGTTGTCCGCTTGATGGAAAAGATACGCATGACCTCATTGATGTCAATGAGCCGGTCACTGATTTGCAATCCCAAGCCAATGGATTCAATGGGAGGCTGTGAGAATAAAGAATTATTCAGAAGCAACTCAATTTTTTGCATTTGCATCTTTTCCCGAAAAGAACATTGCCGAATGCTAATACAAAAATTCTGTGACAGGAAAGCAACAGATTAGTATGAAGTTGGCGAAAGAATATTTCAAATATAATTGTGGTTATGGGTGAGTCTTGGCTTGCTTTATTGTTGAAAATTATTTGGCATTGATCCTGGATTCAATGGATTGAAGATGTGAGCCAATAAGATCCCAAGCGGCCTTCATTGCCTTCTTGTTTTTGGCAAGAATGTAGGTTCTTCGATTTGAATCGCTTTCTAAGTGATTCAGGCATTTATCTGCAATATCCGGCGTTATATCCAGCTCAACCATGGTGGTTGACATGGTTCGGCGCAGATCATGTGGCCTCCATTTGCCCAGAGGTAATTCCAGTGAATTTTTATGAGCTTGCGTTCGCCCCTGAAGTGCTGGCTCGGCTCCGCGTTGACGGTCTGCGACTTTTTTGGCCAGATCCTTGATGTTGATGTGCTTGTCGAGGTTGCGTTGGCTTGGAAAGATCCATTCAGTGTGACCAGAGATCGTATGCAACGCTTGGAATTTTTTCCAGACATAGTCTGAGAGGTGAATCTGATGGTTCACACCATTTTTTGGATCTTGCACATAGAAGATGCGAGCGGTGAAGTCCACTTGTGTCCACCGAGCGGTGAGCAGTTCATCGGCTACCCGGACGCCAGTGGCCAGCGTGATAAGTAAAGCCAGTTGGTAGCTCAGAGACAGATCACAGTTTGGCAGCTTTTGCATGAGCTCAGCGATCTCATACTCGCTAAGCACTCGATCTCCCATCTTGTCTTTGCCAAGGCTCTTTTTGGAAATCTTTTGACTGGGATCTCCTGGAATCAGGTCGTTTTCAAACGCGTAGCTTAGGCTTTGACGAACGTCGGAAAGCACCTTTTTCTTCGTGCGGACCATATTCTGAGATTTGGTAGCCCGCTGACCGATGGTGTCCAAAATCAGCTTCAAGTGCTCTTTGCAGACATCTTCCAGAGCAATATCCCCAATGATCGGGAAAACATCTTTCTCGAATGAGCGTATGACTTCATCGCCACCGTCGGCACGCCCGAGCTTGAGGGTATTGGGGAAGAAGTCCTGTTCAAAAAATTGGCGGTAGGTCTGGCGTTCTCGTCGTTGTTGAATTTCGAGAAGTCTGTTGTTTGCTAATTCCTGCTGCTCTTGCCGTTCTGCACTTTGGCGCAGATGTTCAATCTCATGGTCAAGGCTACGTATTTCTTGCTGCCTAGCAATTTCCGCGATGGGATCAATTCCATTCGCCAACATACCTTTGTAGAAGTCACGCTGAGCCCGTATCTCTGTCAGAGACGATTTAGGCCAGGATCCCAAATAGAGCTTGTGTTGCTTAGCTGCAAAACGATAGATAAGTCTGAAGTCAACGCTCAAAGCGGGCAAGCCAGATGAATTGGAAAGCCCTTTTTTGGTTGCTCTGATTTGCCCCTGTACCGACTGACCGTCCGACAGAGTACGCCCGACATCTTGAAGTGTTAGGTTCTTGAGATCTTTGACTTGAAGCTGGCTCATACGAGTCTCCTGAGATGGAGTCATGATAAGTCCAGTGTTGAAATTGGGGTAACAGTAGGGTAACTGTTAAAAAGTAATTTGATGTACTTTGGCAACACATCTCGAACTTTGGCGAACAACGTGAAATTTTAATTTCTCATTTAATTTCAATAAGTTAGTTGAAAAAAATTCCAATTTCATTTGAGGTTTTGGATTTGCAGCCTCTTAAATGGGGTGCAAGGGGTCGCGAGTTCGAATCCCGCCATTCCGACCAATTTGAAAACGGGGCTTGATGAAAATCAGGACCCGTTTTTCAATTCCAGCGTTGAAATTCATCTCTGAATATGTAGCTGCTATGAAACGTGCAGCACTCAAGCTTGATCCTGTTTGAGGTGTAGACCATCTGAAGTCACGCTTCTTGGTCAGAATGCTGAAATTTTCGGCTACAATTGACAGCAACACGGAATGTAGCGCAGCCTGGTAGCGCACTTGCATGGGGTGCAAGGGGTCGCGAGTTCGAATCCCGCCATTCCGACCAAACTAGATAAGGACTCCTAGCTATGAAGTTAGGAGTCCTTTTTCTATTGTGACGTACGTCCCAAAAATCAGGGTAATTTTTGGGGTAACAGTCGAAGAAGCGGTGTACGACTGCTGGCGGTGGCTCCGGCTTTCTGTGCAAGAAGCTAAACACGAAATTTTGTGCGAATGACTCGTGCCTGTGTCGCACACCGAGCCAGTCAAACTAGGCCCCATCATCAACAGCTGGGGGATGGCGGCTGCGATGGTCTGCGATCACTCTTGGCCTATCACCACAGACATCCCAACGAACAGATGGCCACGGGGTTGAGTTGTTCAAACGGCCGGGACCCGCTCTAGTTCACGAATCTTGTTTGTAATGTGCAAGTGACTGCAGGATGTTCAGCACATCGGAGCGCAATTGTTCTGGCTCCGTATCTTTGGCAACTGCAGTGAGGTAATTGCCGAATATTCCCCAGCCCAGGATGAGGCAAGACAGCGTGACAGCGATGGCTGTTGAATTGGTTCCGGCGGCAGTATTGCCGCTGCTCGTCAGCAACTGTTCTAGTCTGCGTAGCGCATGACCTTCTGCGATTGATTCGGGAGGTACCCCCCCGAGAAGCGCACTGGCCATCAACTTTGAGCTTTCGGCCATGTTGGGGTGTGTCCAGAGCTTGTCGATGGCGGTGTCTATGTCTGAGACATCTTGCAGAAATTCAGCACCGCTTGCCGAATGTCGTTTCAGTGCAGCAATCAGAACATCGTGGCGGGTACCGAAGTGACGATGAACGAGGCCGTGATTGACATTGGCTTCTCGGGCAATTTCGCGCAAAGCGATATCGGTAGTGCCTCGCTCGCTCATGAGTTTTACTGCCGCATCCAAGATGGATTGGCGCACTTCAATGCCCCCAAGGGGTTTGGTTTTCGTCGCCGCTGTGTCAGAGCCATCTTCCAAAACATTCAATGCCATCTCCTTGAAACCCATCTTGACTCGATCTGGTGCATTGTATAAAAAGCAAGTGTAGTCATTGACTACACTTGCTGCGATAAACAGTTAATCCCTAATGGGGACACGTCACGCAGCCAACAAAACTACGGAGACGTTCGAGTGAGTACAGAGAATCAAGAGTGGGCAGCCATCCTTCAAACCCTTCAGCAACGTCGTACAGCTGCTCAGGCGATGGGTGGGAGCGAGAAGGTCCAACGTCATCGCAACAGCGGAAAACAGGACGCCCGGCAAAGGTTGACGCAGCTTTTCGATGCTGGAACCTTTGTGGAGCTGGGGGCGTTTGTGGGTGGGGTCGGAGCAGATGGAAATGCTTCCGTACCTGCCGATGCACTGGTAGCTGGATTTGGCGAAATTGATGGCCGACCTGCACTGGCTGCGGCCGAAGACTTCACGGTCTTGGGAGGATCGATTGGCGACGGCGCTGCAGACAAGCGCTATCGCCTGACGCAATTGGCATCGCAGGAGCGCGTGCCACTTATCTTCATGCTCGAAGGTGCTGGTCATCGACTGACCAATTCCCACGCTGGCCGACGTCCCAACGACCTTCAAGGATTGGCCGATTTATCTGGTCAAGTGCCGATTGTCTGTCTGGTGATGGGGGCAGCAGCGGGGCATGGCGCATTGACGGCTCCCATGTCAGATTTTGTGGTGATGACAGAAGCTGCATCCATGTTTGCGGCAGGTCCTCCGCTGGTCAAAGCAGCCACAGGCGAAATCGTCACCAAGGAGCAGCTGGGCGGCCCGCAGGTACATGTAGCGGTTTCGGGAGTGGCTCACAACCTTTGCGTGGATGACGAAGCAGCGATTGATCTGGCACGGAAATACCTCTCTTACTTTCCCCTCAATGCATGGGAGCGCCCAGCGAAAAAAACACATGGTGATGTCGAGGAGCGCAGCCTGGACGCCATCCTTGACCTGATCAGTCCCAACTCTCGCAGACCCTATCGCATGCGCAAGGTGCTTGAGCTGTTGGTGGACGAAGGCAGCCTGCTGGAGATCCAGCCCAAATTTGGGGCCTCTGTTGTCGTGGCGCTAGCGCGACTGGGTGGGCATAGCGTGGCCATCATCGCCAACGATCCCAGTGTGATGGCCGGGACGATCGATGCGGACGGTGCGGACAAGGCCACGCACTTTATGGATGTCGCTGGAGCTTTCCATTTGCCGGTGATTTTTCTGGCCGACAACCCTGGCGTGATGGGCGGAACAAGGGCCGAACAGTCTGGCGCACTGCGTCATGCCGCCCGCATGTTTGTGGCGCAGCGCCGCCTGAAAGTGCCCAAACTGCATGTCACCTTGCGCAAAGCATTCGGTTTTGGCTCCTCCATCATGGCAATGAATCCATTCGATGGACAGACCTTGAGCCTTGCATTTCCGGCCGTGACTTTGGGGTCGTCTCCCGTTGCCAGCGGCGCGGATTCAGCAAAGCTTGACGAAGCAACACGCGCAAGAATTGAGGCCGAACAAGTCGGTGGTTCCTACCAGATCGCGGACCGAATGGTCTATGACGACATCATTGATCCCCGTGATTTGCGCAATGCGTTGATGCGCGGTCTGAAGCTCAGCGCTGGCCGCCAAAGCGGCGTCTGCGAGCCGCGCTTGGTGTCGGGCATCACACCTTGAATGCAGTGTCGAAATCAGCAATCACATTGACTCAAAGCACGAGAGGCGAGATTCCAATGGAAGATATTTCCAGTCACAACAGCACTAACGCACTATTGACTACGCTGACTGCAGCAGGCGCACCGTTTGAGATGCAGGCGCAGAGCATTCGGGGTTTTGCACGGCGCGTTTTCTGCAATGCTCCACAGAGCTTCGCAGACATCTATCGCATGGCATTACCGTTTGGGCCGCGCACCATGATTGTGAGCGAGACCGCGCAGATGAGCTACGCCGAAGTCTTTAGCAAGGCAGCCGCCCTGGGAGCATTTCTCAAACGACTGGGTGGTGCACAGCCTTTGCAAGGGCAGCGAATTGCAATTGTCATGAGCAATCGACCCGAATGGATGGTCTCGTTTATCGCCATCACAGCGATGGGGGCAACCGCTGTGCTGGTCAACAGTCGGGGCTCAGTGCCTGAGCTGGCACAAGCGCTGGAGGACACTCAGGCCGTAATGATTTTGGCTGACGAACGAAGAGCACTGCAACTTTCAGAGTCAGCCCGTGGCCGTCACATGATTGTGTTGAGTGAAGCTCGAGATAAGTCCGTTCTGGATGAGGGCAACTGGACACCTTTTGCTGAGGTAATTCAGGGCTGGGAATCAGCCACTCTTGCGCCGGTATCCATGCGCCCGGAGGATGAAGCACTCATCATGTTCACTTCCGGAACTACCGGGCCTTCCAAAGCGGCGTTGTTTGACCAGCGGGCCGTAATGACGGCGCTCATGCACATTCAGCTTTCAGGTGCCTTGGTAGCGGAGCATATTGTTGCCAAACGTGGCGCCGGTATTTTTGCCAATGCTGCTGAAAAACAGGCTGCGTCCTTGCTAGCCTTTCCGCTATTTCATGTCAGCGGCTGCTACGCTGTTTTTCTGTCGGGTCTGATGCGTGGAGCAAAGGTGGTCTTGCTTTCCAAATGGGATGCGGAAAAAGCCCTGGGGCTGATTGAGCAGGAGCAAGTATCTGCCTTCGCAGGAGCTCCCGCTATGTACTGGGACTTACTGCGCACGGAGCGTGGTGGTCGCAGGCTTCAATCTCTCTTGTCGATTGGCGCCGGCGGTCAGGTTTTTGCGCCCAGCCTATTGAAAGATATCGCCAGTGCGTTCCCGGATGCGGTGCTTGGCATCGGCTACGGCATGACGGAATGTGGCGGAACGATCTGCGCCATTGGAGGCGAAGAGCTCGCCAGTCGCCTCACTGCAGCGGGACAAGTGCTGCCTTCCGTGGATATCAAGATTGTGGATGAGCGAGGCGAGCAAGTCGCGCAAAATCAGGAAGGAGAGATTCTGATCGCTGGCACAATGCTGATGACAGAATACTGTGGCAGGGTTAAGGCAACCTCGGAGATGCTGCAGGATGGGTGGCTGAAGAGCGGTGATATCGGACGTCTGGATGAACGTGGCTACTTGCATGTGGTAGACCGCAAGAAGAACATCGTGATTTCCGGGGGCGAGAACATTTCTTGCTCTGAAGTTGAATCCGCGCTGGCGGAACTTACCGATGTTGAAGATGCCGCCGCATTCAGCGTACCGGATGAAAGACTCGGCGAAAAGCTTGTCCTGGCAATTGTGCCTCGTAGCAAGGTCACCATTACCGACCAACTGCTCATGGCTTACCTGGCTCAAAAGCTGGCGGCATACAAAATTCCTCAGAGCTTCATTTTTATGGAGCAATTACCCAGAAATGCCAGTGGCAAGGTTCTTCGTCATGAATTGCAAGCGAAATTCAAACTACAGAATACCGCGCATGGCTAGGCTTGCCATATCAGAGATGTCGACAAACTGATTGCTGACGTCGATGACTAAAAGCGTAAGAAGTCAGGTTCAGGCTGAGAGCCACCTTGGAGTTTTTAACGCTCAAAGGCTGCTCTTACCAATGCGGGACATGGAGTGGCTTGGACTGACTCCTATGCGCAAAAGATAGACGGGCTCGTCTACCTGCCTGGGGCAGTCCAAGGCCGCAATCCACGTGTCACCTAGGAGATCTTCGTAATAGGTTGCGATGTGATGCGGCAACCATTGCTCAGAGGTTCAATCATTTCAAGCAGCCTCTTGTAGCCTGTACGTTGAATTCGCCATTGCCCCGCGACCTTGATATAGCAATCCTCGTACAGAGCACTGCCGGTCAGAATGGTCTGTTCGTCCAGGTTGATGAACAAGTCATTCAGGTACCAAATTCCAGTGGCCGAGTCGCCTTCTACCTTGATCTCAGGTGTGTGCCCGTTATGCATGCCAAAGCGCCGATGAGTGAACGCATTGCGGTAGAAGTCCATGGCTTCGTTGATGCCATTGATTTCGTACTGATAAGTCGGGCTGTCGAAGCGAATATGCACGTCATTGCTCAGAACTGTTTGCAGGAGTTCCAGCTCGCAGGTATCAATGCCTCGAAAGTAACGTGCTTTGAGTTGTTTGATCTCTTCGATGTCAAAAAGAGTTTGCATGTTTTTTTCCATTGAGACTTAGTGAGGCAGGTAGTGACCACCGCTGACATCAAGCTGGGCACCAGTCACGACACGCGCATAGTCGCTGGCCAAATACAGTGCTGCAGATGCGCAATCAGCATCGTCAGGGATCTCGTTGCGCAATGGAATCTGCTTGGCGATGACATCCACGAGTGACTCCATGGGGACGCTCTGACGCTTGGCCTCTGCCTGGAAGTAGCCTTTGACAGGAGCACCCCACATCCAGCCGTTGTAGGTGCTGTTGACCCGAATGCCGAATGGGCCCAGGTCCTCGGCCAGATATTGCACCGCGGTCTTGAGGGCCCCCTTGGAGACTGCATAACCGGCCTCTAGCTGGTTGGGACGGCGAGTTGCCATGGTGTTGATCATCACAATGCTGCCGTCTTTTTGCTTCTTCATCTGAGGCACAACTGCCTGGGTCATGTTCATGGAGCCGTAGAGGTTGACCTCCATGACTTTGCGCCAGTCATCCATGGATGAATTGCTGGAAGAGCCCCAGGTTCCGTGTGCGTAAGCCGAGTTGATCAGGGCGTCGATACGGCCAAACTGCTCAACCGTCAGCTCGGCCAGTTTTTGGCACTGCTCGGGTTTCGAGATATCGGTGGCGACTTTGAGAATTTCGCATTGATGCCCGGCGGCGCGGATTGCGGCCTCCGTATCGTCCAGCATGGACTGGGTGCGTGCCGCCAGCACCACGGCCTTGGCTTGATATTCCGCGGCACGCAAGGCCAATTTGATGCCCATTCCGGGGCCAATGCCTGAGATGATGATGACCTTGTCTTTCAAAAGCATAGATGTCTCCTTAAGATTTTTTGTGTTTCTGGATCGCTGGGCTCAAGCGTGCATCGCGGAGCGCTCGGCCTGCAGTGCTTCGGCACGCTTTTTGAGATCGCGGGCGACCTGGTCAAAAGCTTTTTTTACCCAGGCACCGTGCTCGGCCATGATGGTGTCGGCGTTGATGCCGAGAAACTGGTCCGTGGTGAAGTAGGTGCAGCGATTGGCATCAAGGGCCTCCACGTACTGATCGCGGCGCGCTGCGTCTTTGTTTTCCGGAACGGGGCGCTGCTCCCAGGACAGCAGCAACTCTGGCTCGCAGGCCACCAGGTATTCATTGACGGGCCAGGTCTCTCCCGTGTCGGGGTGACGAGTCAGCATTTCAACCAGGTCGTTGATTTGCATGCCGCAGCGTGCACTGAAGCAGAAGCTGTTCCAGTGTTTGTAGTTGTCCAGATCTGTCAGAACCTCCCAGACCAGACTGGCCGGCGCATTGATTTCTACCGTGATTGAGGTGACGAGATTGGCTGATTTGGTCATTGGCACGTTCCTTCTGAATCAGTTGATGGGCTTGGAGGTGATCTGCAGCTGTTCGCTCAAGGGTTGAATGGTTTCCAGCAAGGTGTTGTAGCCCGTCTGGGCAATCCACCAGCGTCCATCCCGCTTGATATAGCGGTCCTCATAGATGGCTCCGCCATTCATATGGGTCTTTTCTTCGAGGTTGATGAAGACGTAGTTCAGATACCAGAAGCCCTTGGCTTCGTGGCCGTTGACCTCGATTTCCGGTGTATGGCCGTTGTGCATGGCCAAACGGGTCTTGGTGAAAGAGGTTTTGTAGAAGTCCAGTGCCTTGTCCAGACCTTCCAGATGAAATTCGTAGGCAGGGCTTTTGAAGGCCAACTTGATGTCAGGGGTCAGTATTGACTTCAAGGTTTCGAGGTCGCAGGTATCAATGGAGCGGAAGTAACGCGCTTTCAGTTGTTTGATGAGTTCTATGGCTTCGAGGTCCAGCATTTGTATGTCTCCAGTTGTTGTGGGGCGGGTTTCAAGCGCTGACTTGGTAGAAGCTGGTGAGAATGCAGTCCAGGCTGCCAAAGTCCATGAATCGGCATACGGACTCGGATGTGGCCTGCTCGCGGGCATAGAGAAGCTCTGAATTCCCTTGGGTGCCGTAGAAGCCATCAGGATTGCCAATGGCCGCGTCTGGGTAGTGCTCTTCGACAATGGCATCAATCTCTGGGGCGCCCGAGGTCAGTGCATTGATGACGGTGTTTTGCCGGCAGTCAAAAATCGATTGAAGGATGTAGGCATTGAATCCGTGTTCACGCCAGTAGCTGCTCCATTGTTCGCGCTGCAGCCGGGGAGGGCACTTGAACAGGGACACCTGGCACATACCGGGCGCACGCTCGCCGATACGAGTTTTGATGCCCAGCTGGGCTTTGCGCGCGATGCGCTTCTCCGTGCAGGGCATGCTTTCTTTGACTTGGTAGGCGTGCAACCGAGCCACATGCTTTTGAAGCAATCCCAGTACAGGGTCCAGTCCGCTAGCACCTTCGAGCCTGATGCTGAGCATCCCATGCGGGGGCTGCATGCTAGCCGTCATGCGCTGCGGGGAGGCTTTTTCCACGTCCTGGTCGACGACCATCACGCATATTTCCCGGGCGCCAAGGACTTCTAGCATGTCTTGAAGTCCGATCAGGGCATCTCGCCAGTGCTCTGCGGATTGCTGCTCGGGGCGCCACAGACTGAACATGATTTTTTCCATGATTCAGTCGTCTCGCTCAGTGCGCAGTCTGCAGGTGACGAGCACGGTACTGTGCGTAGTCGGTCTGCATCTGTTGCTCGCTCAGGCCGAAGGTTTCCAGACTGTAGTCATGGCCGGCGCGCTTTTCACGGCCATTGCTGGACAACCATTGCTGCGCGTCTGTGCGAGCCTTGTCGGTGAATGGCAACCCTGCAAACTGATACACCGCCTCCAGCACTGCCATGGGCTTTTCCACCGTATCGGAGAAATGAATGTCCAGAAAGCGGGCCGTATCCTGCTGGTCGCGAACTTGCATGGAGTGATGAATGCCGCGAGCCATACGGGTGTTCCACTGGCGACCCGTCGAGAGCGGGTCTGGTGTGTCACTGTAGATTTGCCACAGGGTGTGGGCCATGCTGGCCATGGATGGAATGGTCTGCGCTGGCTCACGGTGGGTCAGAATGACCTGCGCCTTGGGAAACACCGAAAGCAATATTTCAAGGGTGTGCAGATGCTGGGGAGCCTTAAGCAACCAGCGCAGCCCTTGTGGCTCGCCTCGCTGGCGCTTTTGCCACTGCAGGAACTGAAGCATCTTCTTGAGCTGCATATAGACAGGGCGTTGATCCTGCTGGTCCAGCCAGGCGGTGTAGCTGGGGACATCGGCATAGGCGTCCATGGCGCAGAGAAAGGAATGCTCCATGAGCATGAATTCCTCGTCGCACAGCGTGGCGTTCATCGGGTGGATGGACAGGATTTGTGGGATGGCTTCAATGGTCTGCGCCACTTCGGCCTTGGCCAAATCGATACGGGTTGCGGAATCTTGCGGACCTTCCCCCACGAGTGGTGAGGGGTAGCGGGTTTCCCACCAGGCAGCGGAATAAAAGCGAGGGTCCACGGCCAGCGTACGCTGCAGCATGGTGGTGCCCGTACGAGGCAGGCCAACGATGACCAAGGGGTCATCAATCTCAATCTGGCCAATCTCGGGGAAGCGCCTGAAATAGTCTTCCATAATCAGGCGGTTGACGAGCTGGCCCACCAGACGCTCGCGCATCATGACAAGGCCAGTAGTTGACAGCTTGGCTTCCGTGTTCAGCGACTGGGTTAGCACTGCCAGTGCCTGGCGGTAGTTGTCATCGCCGAAATCGGTCAAGTCGGGGGTCCGGCCACGTGCTGCCTGCAACAGCTCTTCGACCTGAAGCGCTTGGGGCGTTTGGAGTGGAGTGTGGGCGTTCATACAGTCTCCGTCAGTTGGTCCATGGAAACGACTTGTGTGCTGGGGTGGCATTGCTCCTTGGCCCCTACCCAGCGCAGGCACATGGTCCCTTCCCGAACGCCTGCGGTTTGGAGCCAGTTGGCAAGGCCGGGGTTTTGCTCGCTCAGAACCAGAGTCACACCGCCCTTGTCGTCGTACTGGGCCTGGTGTTTGTTGATGCAGATCTGGTGATGGCGGTAATCCAGAGACTCCAGCCAGTAGTTGTTGATCTGCAAATTCCAGAATGAGCACTCGGGGACCTTGTCCACATGAATCACCAGCGCCTGGTCTTCATCAAGCTTCCAGTGCGAGTGGTAGTAGAAGATGTTGGGGTCTCCTCCCACTGACTGGCAGTAAGCCTGATCGGCCGGTGGCAGCTGGTTGCTATGAGGAAGATAGCTTTGAGCCCAGTCTGCAAAAAGCGCAGCGGTGTTTTCAACAAAGGACGAGGCGCGCTGCAAGGACTGCGCAAAAACCAGTGGATCCAGTGGGCCGGGCTTGTCTTGCGTTCCGATACGCTCAATGGAAAGCTTGGCGGGAACTTCGCTTTTGCGGTCCATGAAGGTCTGGCGCACCAGAATGGAAACGGAGTTGTCTTCCATGGGGAGCCAGTTACCGGGCTGAGGCTCGCGGCTGATGATGATCTCGAAATTGCCGTCCTTGTCAGTCTTCAATTGGGTGGCATCGAGAAAGCCGGTCACGATCATTCGGCCGTCGGTTTCGTAGCCCCCTTTTTGCGTGCAAAAGCTCAGGTACGAAACACTGCCCCGATTGCCATGAATGCGGTACTCCATGGCACCATTCAGGCGCGAGTATTCGTAGATGTTGTCGGGGTTGTCTGCGCCAATCTTGGCGGTTTCATGCGATGTCTTGAAAAAGCTGGGAAACGCCGGGTCGGCAAATTCCACATGCATTTCCAGCGCGATGCGCAGCAGCCGGGTCAGGTACCGGTAGCCTTCAGCGCGCGTGGCGGGGTCTGCAGGGGTTTCCGGGCGAAGAATCTGCTGACCACAGCGTTTGAGGTGGTCGCAAAACTCTGACCAGGTTTCACCCGTGAGAAGTTTTTCATTGATGGTTTGCTTGTCCATGATCTGAATCTCTTTAAAGGCTGCGCAATGCCCGGTCCTTGCGGACCTGCCTTGCACTGCCAGGGGGAAAGAAGAAAGAAGGGTTTGCTAAATCCGCAATTCAGGTGCAGAGCTGTTTCAGCTGTCTGCAGTGATGATTTTGCGTGCCACCAATTCAGCGATGATCCTGTCCACGGCTTGCTGCGCTGTCAGCGCTGTCGTGGAAATATGGATGTCTGGGTTCTCTGGGACTTCAAAGGGCGAGTCGATGCCTGTGAAGTTTTTCAGCTCACCCCTGCGCACCTTTTTGTAGAGCCCTTTGGGATCGCGCTCTTCGGCGACAGCCAGGGGTGTATCAATAAACACTTCCAGAAATTCGCCATCGCTTACCAGCTTGCGCGCCATTTCGCGCTCAGCCTGAAAGGGGGATATGAATGCCGTGATTGCAATCAGTCCTGCGTCCACAAACAGCTTTCCGACCTCGGCCACTCGGCGGATGTTCTCTACCCGGTCTGCATCGGTAAAGCCAAGGTCTCGGTTGAGTCCGTGGCGCACGTTGTCTCCATCGAGGAGATAGGTGTGCCTGCCGCGGGCGTGCAGCTGTGTTTCGAGCAGGTTGGCAATCGTCGACTTTCCTGCTCCTGACAAGCCTGTGAACCAGAGAAGTGCAGGCTTTTGCTGCAAACGCTCGGCGCGGTCTTTTTGATTCACGTTCACATGCTGCATGTGAATGTTCTGAGAGCGACGCAGTGAAAAATCAATCAGGCCAGCGCCTACTGTGGCATTGCTCAGCCGGTCAATCAGGATGAAGCTGCCGGTTTCGCGATTGTCTTTATAGGCATCAAAGGCGATAGGCTGGCTGCTAGAGAGATTGCAGACGCCGATTTCATTGAGCGCCAGCTCTTTGGCGGCCAGCTGCTCCAAAGTGTTGACGTTGATCTTGTATTTGGGCGCGGCGAAGGTGACGGGAATCGTCTTTCCGCCCATCTTCATCAGATAAGGGCGACCGCCCAGCATGGGCTGCTCATGCATCCAGATCAGCGTGACCTGAAACTGATCAGCAACATCTGCAGGTGCATCGGCCACTGCAATGACATCGCCGCGGCTGCAGTCGACCTCGTCGGCCAAGGTCAACGTGATGGATTGCCCGGCAACTGCTTGCTGAAGATCGCCATCCTGCGTGACGATACGTGCGACCTTGCTAACCCGGCCACTGGGCAGAATACGAACCGAATCACCGGGGCTGATCTGACCGCTGGCAATGCAGCCGGCGAAACCGCGAAAATCCAGATTAGGGCGGTTGACCCATTGCACCGGCATGCGAAATGGCAGTTTTTGCTGGCGTGCTTCGTCAATTTCCACCGTTTCAAGGTAGCCCATCAGCGTGGTACCGTGGTACCAGGGCATGTGTTCGCTTTGTTCGGTGATGTTTTCGCCGCGTAAGGCCGACATGGGGATGGCCGTGATGTCTTCCAGATTGATTTTCTTGGCGAACTCGCGGTAATCGGCCACGATGTCGTCAAAGACTTTTTCGGAATAGCCCATCAGGTCCATCTTGTTGACGGCCAGCACAATTTTCCGGATACCGATCAGTGAAGCCAGATAGCTGTGGCGCCTGGACTGTGTCAGCACGCCTCGGCGAGCATCGATCATGACAACCGCCACATCAGCAGTCGATGCGCCAGTAACCATATTGCGGGTGTATTGCTCGTGGCCAGGCGTGTCTGCCACGATGAACTTGCGCTGATCGGTAGAGAAGAAGCGGTAGGCCACATCAATGGTGATACCTTGCTCGCGTTCTGCAGCCAGGCCGTCCACCAGCAGGGCAAAGTCCAGCTCGCCGCCCTGCGTGCCGACTTTCTTGGAGTCCGCGACCAGCGCTTCCATCTGATCCTCGAAGAGCATCTTGGACTCATACAGCAAGCGCCCGATCAGCGTGCTCTTACCGTCATCCACGCTGCCGCAGGTGATGAAGCGCAGAAGGCTTTTTTGCTCGTGTGCCTTCAGGTATTTCTCGATATCTTCAGAGATAAGTGCAGATACATGTGACATCAGAAATACCCCTCTTGCTTCTTCTTTTCCATAGATGCGGCCGAGTCGTGGTCGATCATCCGGCCCTGTCGTTCCGAAGTACGGGTCAGCAGCATTTCCTGAATGATCTTGGGTAAGCTGTTGGCATCGGATTCGACGGCACCTGTCAGTGGGTAGCAACCCAGGGTGCGAAAGCGCACATTGCGCATCATGGGTACTTCACCGCTCTTGAGCGGCATGCGCTCGTCATCGACCATTAGCAGCGTGCCGTCTCGCTCCACGACAGGACGCGGTGCTGAGAGGTACAAGGGAACAATTGGGATGTTTTCGAGATAGATGTATTGCCAGATATCCAGCTCGGTCCAGTTGGATAGCGGGAACACGCGGATTGATTCACCCTTGTTTTTGCGTGTGTTGTAGAGGTGCCAGAGCTCGGGACGTTGATTCTTTGGATCCCAGCGATGCTGGTCCGAGCGGAAAGAAAAGATGCGCTCTTTGGCTCGGGATTTCTCTTCATCGCGGCGCGCCCCGCCAAATGCAGCATCAAAGCCGTATTTGTCCAGCGCCTGTTTCAAACCCTCGGTTTTCATCACATCGGTGTGAATCTGCGAGCCATGCTTGAATGGGCTGATACCCATCTCAAGGCCTTCGGGGTTGATGTGGACCAGCAGATCCATTCCCAGCTTCGCGGCCATCTGATCGCGAAAGCGATACATCTCCTGGAACTTCCAGGTCGTATCCACATGCAGCAAAGGAAACGGAGGCTTGGCGGGGTAAAACGCCTTCATGGCCAGGTGCAGCATGACTGCACTGTCTTTGCCGATGGAATAAAGCATGACGGGGTTTTCTGCCTCAGCAACAACCTCGCGCATGGCCTGAATACTTTCGGATTCCAGCCTTTGCAAATGAGTCAGCACCACAGATTTCTCCTTGGTTTTTTGTTTTGGATGCTGCCAACTGTAGGAGTCCGTTAAAGAAAATTTTTGCGCGAATTGATGTTTTAGAAGTTGCTGCGTCATGCTCGCCATAGGGTCGAGCTTTGGTGGTTCTGGAGTCTTTGCGTGGGTGTTTTTCGGTGCCTGCGCGGTGTCTTGCGCAGCCTTCAAAACGCTGCTGGCCAATTCGCTTGACTGCCTGAGCATCTCTGTGGCGGCGGGCAGGTGAAACAGGCGAAGCCGGTCGTTGCTGTCGCTGGCAAGCGATGAAAAAGTGGCGGCGCGCTGCCACTGCATGGCAGGAAGCAAGGCAAAAATCTTGCCCTCGCTGGAACGCCTCAATCGATCAAAAAAATCTTCCAGATGCGCGGCGCATAAACTGCCCTCATAAGGTTGCCAATACACCTTACCGCGGTTGTTGACGGCACGCAGAATGCCGTGCCTGAGACGTCCGGGGCAGTTGTTGTGGGCACCAAAATCGTCGATCCAGACAATGCTGGCACACTCTTTTCTGGCTTGTGCGCAGATGTCCAGATAAGTGCTGGCGTACCAGCGCTGCACATTGCTGGATGCCTGTTTCATGCGCTTGACGGGGCGTTCGGCATTGAGATTCCAGCGCTGCAGGTATTGGGCATTGGTGCGCTCGGGCAACTCAAGCTGCTGGCGCTGAAGGATCAGCTGTTGCATGGCTTCCAGCTGCCACAGCAGAAAAGGCAAGCCATGGTCGGCGGGCTGTGTGCTGACCAGCTGGACATAGATGTCCTGCTCCTGCATGGCCGACAAGGTGCGGCCTTCTCCCGGTTTGCGACCGCGCTCGCGCACAAGGACAGCGTTCCATCCCCCTTCCTGCCAGGCTTTATGGGCGGCAATGATGGTTGGAGTGGACAGGCCTGTCGCCATGCCGATTTCTTTGAGTGTTTTACCTTCAAGCCGCAATTTCACTGCCTGAATTCGCAGTGGATTGATTTCCTGAACACTGAGCTTCTTACCAACAGCCATGTGCATTCCTGTTAAACATTCACTCGCTTATTTGCGAAGAACCGGATGCATTTACTGTCGGCCTGTCCTCTGATTGGCGCATAGGCCAAACGGACCACATGAAGAACAACACAGGAGACTTTTGTGACTCAGACTCAAGGCGCACTGCTTGAAGACGTTATGGCCATCACCCGCGAAGCGGGTGCTTTAATCATGGAGATCTACCGCAGCGACTTTGAGGTGCGCGGCAAGCAAGATGCTTCGCCTGTGACTGAAGCCGACGAAAAGGCAGAGCACCTGATTCTTGAGCGTCTGGGCACCTTGCAGTCGCAGTTTCCTGTCGTTTCTGAAGAAGCAGCTGCCGCAGGCTATGTGCCTGATTTGGGGCAATGCTTCTGGCTCGTTGATCCTCTTGATGGCACCAAGGAATTCATCAATCGCAATGGCGAGTTCACCGTCAATATCGCGCTGATCGAAAATGGAATCCCGGTGATGGGCGTCGTTTTCGCACCAGCGCTGGATCGCATGTACGCGGGCGCCATAGGACTTGGCGCATGGCTGGAAGTGCAAGGGAAGCGCCAAGCCATTGAATGCAGAAGCATTCCAGAGGATGGCCTTGATGTGGTGGCCAGTCGTTCGCATAGCGATGCTGATGCGCTGGATCAGTTTCTCAATGGGCGCTTGGTGCGATCACGCAAAAGTGCAGGCTCATCGCTCAAGATTTGTCTGGTTGCCGAGGGAGAAGCGGACCTCTATCCCCGCTTGGGGCGCACCATGGAGTGGGATATCGCTGCAGGCCATGCGGTGCTGGTCGCTGCAGGTGGCCAGATTCATGCACTCAATGGAGATGTTCTGAGCTATGGAAAGCGAGATTTGAGCAATCCTCATTTCTATGCCTGCTCGGCAGATTACCGCTGATCTCAAGCTATCACACCGCAATTGCCACCTGACGGAATGCCCTGGATACGGGCATTCATCCCTTTCCTTTTCTGTTTGACGATTGATGAACTATGCCGCGACGCTAATTCGAGCTTGCCTGCTTTGCGGGCTGCTGATGAGTGGCGCTTGTGCTGATAAAGCAGCGTCTCGCCACCCCGTCAAAATCGTTGTTGGCTTCGAAGCCGGTGGTGCGATGGATACCTTGGCGCGCACGTTTGCCACTCGTCTCTCAGCGCGAATGCAGCGTCCCGTCTATGTGGAAAACAGGGTGGGCGCAGGTGGAGCCATTGCTGCGAACTATGTGGCGCAATCAAGACCTGATGGGAATACGCTGCTCTTGGCGTCGCCTGCCGAAATTTTCATCAATCCAATCTACACGAGAAGAAAGGAGTCGGGCGAAGTCGATGAAATGGTGCCGGTCGCCAAAGTCTCCTCCGCTCCTATCGTACTTGCCACGCGGGGCGACTCCGCAATACATCAGCTGGGTGATATCGCAATTGCAGCCCCAAAGAATGCCCATGGCCTGAGCTTCGCATCCTCAGGAGTTGGCAGCTTGCAGCATTTGGTCGGCGAGAGCATGGGCAAAGCACTGGGGGTGGAGCTACTGCACATTCCATACGGGGGAGCTGCTTCTGCAACTGCAAGCCTGATGAGCAATCAAGTGGACTTACTCTTTGCGGGGCTTGCTCCCGTCGCTCCTCATCTAGAAAGCCAGAAGATGCGTGCATTGAGCATTGCATCGGCTCACCGGTCGAAACGCTTACCGGATGTCCCAACGTTTCAGGAACAGGGGCTCCAAGGCGTCAGCTTTGAATACTGGCAAGGAATCTTTCTTCCCAAAGGGGCATCATCCGAACTGGCCCTCTTTCTATCCGTCGAAATCAACGAGGTGGTCAAAGACACGGGCTTTGTGGACCAGTTAGAAAATTTAGGTTTTGAAGTCGCATACAAAGACTACAAACAATTCAAGCCATTTTTGCAGGCTGAAGGTCAGAGCTACCGAAGCTTCTTTAGGAAAAACGGTTTTTTAAATTGACGGGGCGCGAGTTCGAACGCCGCCATTCCGAGCAATACAAAAAAGGCTTTTTATGAAATTCAGAAGCCTTTTTCTTTGCCCGCGCTTTTTCGTTGCACGGCAGTCCATACGTAGCCTGGGTGCATTGCCGCCATTCTTTTGCTATGAAACGTGCAGCGCATAGCGCGCAATAGGTATGGGTTCTGGCAGCTTTTGTCACATGATTGACCGGCTGTCTTCAAGCTGTCCACGCATAATTGAATCAGCCAAGTAAGCCATGATTCAAGGAGCCACTGACAATGAACAGCCCCCAGACCACCCAAGCCCCCGAAGTGATTGCCGAAGTTCGGGGCAAGCTGGGCATGATTACGCTCAACCGCCCCAAGGCGCTCAATGCGCTGTCTCTGGGCATGGTTCGTGACTTGCTGGCCACGCTGCTGGCCTGGCAAAAGGATGAATCCATTCTGGGCGTGGCCATTCGCGGAAGCAACAAGGAAGGCGTGTTTGGCGCCTTCTGCGCCGGTGGCGATATCCGCTTTCTGCATGCCGCAGGCAGCAGCGGCAATCCTCAGCTGGAAGATTTTTTCACTGAAGAATATGCGCTCAACCATCTGATTCACAGCCTTGGCAAGCCTTACATCGCCTTTATGGATGGCATCGTCATGGGCGGTGGCATGGGCATCAGCCAGGGCGGTTCGCTGCGCATCGTGACTGAGCGCACCAAGATGGCCATGCCCGAAACCGCGATTGGCCTGTTCCCCGATGTGGGCGGCGGCTACTTCCTCTCGCGCTGCTCCGGTGCGGTGGGTGAATGGCTGGGCTTGACCGGCGACACCATCGGCGCGGGCGATGCCGTGGCCTTTGGTCTGGCGGATGGCTGCATTCCCGCCGATCAACAGGCAGATTTGTGGGAGACGCTGGCGACGACGCCGTTTGCCAACGTCGAGGCGCTGAATGCCGTGGTGCGTGCCCGCTTTGTGAGTGCAGAGCCTAGTCTTGCAGCGCATCGCGCTGAGATTGATGCCTGTTTTGGCCTGCCAACCGTTGCTGCGATTGAACAAGCCTTGCTGGCCGGCAGCGACTGGGCCAAGGCCGTGGCCCAGACCTTGCGCAAGCGCTCGCCGCTGATGATGCATGTCGTGCTGGAGCAAATTCGCCGCGCCCGCAAGATGACGCTGGCCGAAGACCTGCGCATGGAGCGCGATATGGTGCGCCACTGCTTTTATCTGCGCCCCGGTCAGAGCGAAACGCTGGAAGGCATTCGCGCCCTGGCTGTGGACAAGGACCACAACCCGCACTGGAACCCTGCCCGTATTGAGGATGTGACCGATGCACAGTGGCAGGCTTTTTTTGACAGCCCGTGGCCCGCGCATTCACACCCACTGGCCATGCTGCAAGATTGATTGAGCCTTTGGGAGAACAAAGCCCGGCAAGTGTTGAACTTGGCGGGCTTTGTTTTTGATAGCTGAAAGCGCTTTATAGATAAGCGCTAAAGCCTGTTTTGATGATGATTCTTAGGCGTCTGGCTTGTTGCCGCTGATCAGCTCTTGTTCAGTTTTGGAGCATGAGATTCTTGTGTGAGATGGGTCACGGCCTGCGCCAGCAGCGCAATCGACAGGGGGGCGCAACCTTCAGCATCGTTGCTGATGGTCACGAACGCTGGCTGGCCTGCGCCGGTGATGCCGGCAATCGTGCGGGCCAGCAGCTCGCGTGTGTGTTGGTCTTCGCTGCGAATCTCGCTGAATGGCTCGTGCCTTTTCTGCGCATCGGCATAGCCATAGGCACCAAAGATGCGGTTCAGGTTCCAGCGGCAGACGAGAGGGCCGGGCCACAGGGCGCGCAGTATGGGGAGCTGCGCTTCAATAGGCGGCATTTTGCCGTGCAAGCCCAGACAATAGGTGGCGCCATGAGCTTTGAGTGTCTGGGCGAGGGATGGGCTGAGTAGTTCAGGGTCGCGCACCTCCACGGCCACAATCACTTGTGTATGCTTCACCAGCGCTTCTCGCACCGCAGCCAGTAGCAGTCCCAGCTTGTCCAGCACCCGGCTGGGCTGGCTGAGCAAGCCCCAAGGTAGGGGACTGAGCTGAAAAACCAGTACGCCCAGTTTGTCGCCCAGCCCTTCTAGGGTGGGCACCACAAAATGCTCAATCGCCAGACACGAATCCAGAAACGCGGGGTTGAGCTCGCGCGGCTTGCCTTCTTCGGTACGCACCTGGGCATCGGTAATGCCTGCCGGGCATTTGACGACAAAGCGAAAATCGGCATCGACCTGCGCCGCAAAGGCTGCGTACTGACTGGCGGTCAGCGGTCGCCAGAAGGTGCGATCCACGCAGACAGTGCGCAGCAGCGGGTGCTGGTGATAGGCGCTGAGTCCTTTTTTGGCCAGCACGCTGCTGTCATAGGCTCCGTCCCAGACCAGTCCCTCCCAGCCCGGGTACGACCAGGTGGATACGCCCATGCGCAACTGCGGCGGTAGTTGTGCGGCCAGTGGTGCGTGCTGGGCAGCATTGGGTACCAGCGCCACATCGCCGCGCTTGGCCTGGCGCTGGGTGGTTGCCGTTTCGTCGGCAGGTTCAGTGGATGACTTTGCCGCTTTGGCCCGCGATTGACCTGCGCCTGCGCTGGGCGGCGGTAAGTCGTCGGCAAAAAAATCATCCTGAAACGTATCTGGCATGGCAGACGTAATTTTAATGAAATTGGCGCTTAGCGCTTATCCCTAAAGCGCTAGCAGCTATGAAAAGCATAGTTTTTACGCTTTGCTTGCAATTGCCTCGGGCTTTGAGTCTGGCGAGCCGTTTTGCCTATGGCAAACTATTTCGTTTCCTCTGTCAGACGCCGTGGGGCGAGTATCGAATGCAAAAAATCATTGGTCAGATTGCTCAAGAACTGAACGTCAAGCCGCAGCAGGTGAGCGCAGCGGTGGAGTTGCTCGATGGTGGTGCCACGGTGCCGTTTGTTGCCCGTTACCGCAAGGAAGCGACAGGTGGCCTGGACGATACGCAGCTGCGTACGCTGGATGAGCGCCTGAGCTATCTGCGCGAGCTCGATGACCGCCGTGAAACGGTGCTCAAAGCGATTGATGAGCAGGGCAAGCTGACCGATGCACTGCGTCTGGCCATTGCCACTGCACCCACCAAGCAGGAGCTGGAAGACATTTACCTGCCTTTCAAGCAAAAGCGTCGCACCAAGGGCCAGATTGCCAAAGAGTTTGGCATTGAGCCGCTGGCCGATCTGCTGTTTGCCGACCCCACGCTAGATCCGCACAAAGAAGCGGAGGCTTTCTGCAAGCCCGCCACGGTGCTGGACGATGGCAAACCCGGCCCGGATTTCTCCAACACCTTTGCCGTGTTGGATGGCGTGCGCGATATCTTGTCCGAGCGCTGGGCCGAAGACCCGGCCTTGGTGCAAAAACTGCGTGAATGGCTGTGGGAAGAAGGGTTGCTTAAGTCGAAAAAGGTGGAATCCAAGAACGAGAACGACCCGGAAGTCGCCAAGTTCCGCGATTATTTTGAATACGACGAGCCGATTGGCCGCGTGCCATCGCACCGCGCACTGGCCGTGTTTCGTGGTCGCGCTCTGGAAATTCTCGAAGCCAAGCTGATTCAGCCTGTCGAGCCTGAGCCGGGTCAGCCTAGCCTGGCCGAAGGCAAGATTGCTCTGCACCTGGGCTGGAGCCACGCCAAGCGTGCGTCTGATGACCTGCTGCGCAAATGCGTGGCCTGGACCTGGCGCGTGAAGCTGAGCCTTTCGACCGAACGCGACCTGTTCAGCCGCCTGCGCGAAGACGCCGAGAAGGTGGCTATCAAGGTGTTTGGCGACAACCTGCGCGATTTGCTGCTGGCTGCCCCTGCGGGCCCGCGCACCGTGATTGGTCTGGATCCCGGCATCCGTACTGGCGTGAAGGTGGCTGTGGTGGACCACACGGGCAAGCTGCTGGAAACATCGACCATTTACCCGCACGAGCCGCGCCGCGACTGGGATGGATCGCTGGCCACGCTGGCCAAGCTGGTCGAAAAGCACGGTGTGAACTTGATTGCCATTGGCAACGGCACCGCCAGCCGCGAAACCGACAAGCTGGCCGCCGATCTGATCAAGATTGCCGAAAAGGCCGATAAAAAGATTGATAAAGTGGTGGTGAGCGAGGCCGGCGCTTCGGTCTACTCCGCCAGTGAATTTGCTTCGCTGGAGATGCCTGATGTGGACGTGAGCCTGCGCGGTGCGGCATCGATTGCCCGCCGCTTGCAAGACCCGCTGGCCGAGCTGGTCAAGATCGACCCCAAGAGCATTGGCGTGGGCCAGTACCAGCACGATGTGAACCAAGGCGAGCTGGCCCGCCAGCTGGATGCTGTGGTGGAAGACTGCGTGAACTCGGTGGGCGTGGACCTGAACACGGCATCGGCCCCGCTGCTCTCCCGCGTGTCGGGCCTCTCGGGCTCGGTCGCCAAGTCGGTGGTGCGCTGGCGCGATGCCAATGGCTCGTTTAAAAGCCGCAAGCAACTGATGGAAGTCTCGGGCCTGGGCGCCAAGACCTTCGAGCAGGCGGCAGGATTTTTGCGCATTCGTGGGGGCGAGAACCCTCTCGACATGACCGGCGTGCACCCCGAAACTTATCCGGTGGTGGAGCAGATCATTGTCTCGACTGGCAAGGCTGTGGACCAGATCATGGGCCGTGCGGAGGTGCTGAAAAGCCTGAAGCCCGAGCAGTTTGCCAGCGAGAAGTTTGGCTCCATCACCATCAAGGACATTCTGGGCGAGCTGGAGAAACCCGGCCGTGACCCGCGCCCTGACTTTGTTGTGGCCCGCTTCAACGATGGCGTAGAAGACATCAAGGACCTGAAGGAAGGCATGACGCTGGAGGGCACGGTGAGCAACGTGGCCCAGTTTGGCGCCTTTGTGGACTTGGGCGTGCACCAGGATGGTTTGGTACACGTGAGCCAGATGAGCCACAAGTTCATCGAAGATGCACGAGAGGTCGTCAAGACCGGTCAGATCGTCAAGGTGAAGGTGCTGGAAGTGGATGTCGAGCGCAAGCGCATCAGCCTGACCATGAAGCTGGACGCTGCGCCTGCCCGCCGGGATGGTCCACGCGACAATCGCTTTGAAGGTGTTGGTCGTGGCAATAGCTACGGCGGAGGTGGCGGCAATCGGGGCGGTCGTGATGCTTATACCCAGCCGCAGCGTGGTAATCAGCCAACACAGCAAAACGCCATGGCTTCAGCCTTTGCCAAGTTGCAGGGACTGAAGAAATAATCTCCCACTGGGCCGCCAATTCATAGAAATGACAGGCGGCCTTTTTGTGGGAGATCGGAATGCGAAAAGTCAGGGGCAGAATCTTGCCCGTTATTGGCGTGGTTCTGCTGGTCGTCTTTATCGGCGCCAAGATGACATCACGGGGTTGGGTGTCTCTGGATAAAGCCAAGCAAAAGGCTCAGGCCGGCCAAACTGCGCCCTTGGTCTGGCCGCCCGCACTGGCTCCACAAAGCGATAGTTTCTGCCACACCATCAAGCTCAATCTTGCTCAGATCGATAAGGCAACGGAAGAGGGCATTCCGATTGACCAGCAGCGGCGCTGCATCACCCGCACGGCCATGGATGAGTATGAAACGGCAAAAGTTCGCCATGCAGCGCAAAGAAAGCAGCGTGCTGCCCATGATGTAGAGCAAGCGGAGATTGAAAAAACGGTTGAGCAGCAGATTTCAACAGGCACCATCACCTTGCAGAATTTGATGCAGGCGCGCGCTGGCAAGACCACGATGATCTCCACCGCCTTGCTCCCCGCTGCGCACATGCCCATCAAGGCCATGCCTAAGCCACCGGCGCAGATGTTTGTGCCCATGAACTATCAGAGTGGCAATCTCTCCCTTAAGGCGTTTGTGACCCCTAATCCGGGTGATGGAAAAAAGTTGCCGCTGATGGTGTGGCTGACGGGCGGCGATAGCAATAGTCTGGATGATTTCTGGACAGAAGGCTCCGTGGCCAACGATCAAAGTGCCAGTGCGTTTCGCAAGGCGGGCATGGCCATGCTGTTCCCCACACTGCGCGGCGGCAATGACAACCCGGGTCAGCGTGAATATTTCTGGGGCGAGGTGCAGGATGTAGCCGCCGCCATCCTGGAGGCAGCGCAACTGCCTTATGTCGACCCCACGCGTATCTATCTGGGCGGGCACAGCACCGGGGCGACGCTGGCGCTGCTGACGGCCACGGCGGGCTTGCCGGTGCAGGGCGTATTTGCTTTTGGCCCGGTGGATGAGATCAGTGGTTATGACTGGCCTGTGAAGTGGTCGCTGGTCTCTGCCGATGAAAAGCGCATGCGTTCTCCCATGTACTGGATGCATGCCATAAAGAGCCCGACCTGGATTGTTGAAGGCAGCAAGCGGCCAAGCAATATCAACAGTCTGGACAATCTGTGCGCGGCTCGAAAGTCGGAGCAGGTGCATTGCGTTTCGGTTCAGGGAGCGGATCACTTTTCCGTGTTACAACCCATCACACGCAAGATTGCAAGCCAGCTGGTAATGGGTCAGCCAGTGCAACTGCAAAGAGATGAAAAGCTGTAACTGTTAAAGCCTGTCTGTATCCAGTCCGACAGGCGTTGTAGCCCCACTGCAGATGACCCACGCCATGAGCCGCGCCAAACCCCTGAATCTGTCAATGCTGCTGGAGCAGCATGCGCTGCTGCCCAGCCAGCCACGCGCGGTTGCACTGCTGTCGAGTGAGCTGCGCCAGCCAGAGCCGGGCATGCGCAGTCTGGTGCAATTGTTCTCAACAGACCCGGTATTGACGGCCCGCATGCTGGCTGTGGCCAATGGGCCAGCGCACCAGTTAGCCCAGCGTGTGCATAGCATTCCTGAGGCCTTGGTGGTGCTGGCACCCGTCCAGCTGCGCCAGCTGGTGCAGAAATCTGCACCCACGGGGGCAACCCATGTTCAGGGGGGCTGGAGTCTGGCGGGCTTCTGGCGCTACAGCCTTGATACCGCGCGCATCGCACGTGCGCTGGCCATGTCGGTGCAGGCCAATGCCTCGGCGGCCTATACGCTGGGCTTGCTGCATGGCTTGGGGCAGCTGCTTTTGCGTACGGCTGATCCAGAGACCTTTGTGCGACTGGCTGAGCTGCTGGAGCCTATGCACCCCAAGCGCCCGCAGGTGGAAAGGCAGCTGATGGGCTATTGCACAGGGCAGATTACTGCCCACCTGGCCCGGCAGTGGAACTTTCCGCTGCTCATGAGCGATGCCTTTCAGTATATGAATACGCCGCTGGAGCAGCCGGTCTTTGAGCCGTTGACCGGCGTGCTGCATCTGGCCATCTGGCGTGCATCGACCCGGGCCTTGAACTGGAGCGAGCGTCAGCTGGCCGTGTCATTCCCTGCGGAGGCGGGCCTTGCGCTGGGCATGGATATCGACATGGTGCTGCGCCAAGCCTCTATCAACTGGTATGCCGCTAATTCTCTGGATGTGCAGTTTTAGATTTTTATCTGGCTGCGTAAGATGATTTTGGTTACGTAAATTGCATTTCTTCTTACGCTGGAATTTTAGGTTTATTGTTAAAAACTATTTAATGATGAATTGAAGAGTTTTTGTCTATGAAGTGCCAAGCACCTCAATTCAGTGCAATATCAAACCAATCCGGCCAGGAGTAAAAGATGGACTTGAATGATGCAATCTTTACGAGCGACACGCTGACTGTGCGTTCTCAGTCCGTGGAGCTTGGGAGTCCTTCCATGTGGCCTGATCACATGGTGGGCCAGCCCGACAAGCCGGTTCGGGTGCTGCTGATTGATGATGATGTTCATCTGCGCATGGTGATTGCGCAGGAGATCATGAATGATCGCCGCACCATGGTGGTGGGGCAGGCCGGTAATCTCAAGGATGCGAGAAAAGCAATTCGCCAAAATGACTTCGATGTCATGCTGCTCGACCTGAATCTGGGCGACGGCGATGGACTTGAGATGATTGACGTGATGAAAAGCCACCACCCGCATGCAGAAGCCATCGTGGTGTCGGTGATGGAAACCGAAGAGCAGGTGTTGCGAGCCTTTGAATTGGGCGCAACCGGCTACTTGGTCAAAAACTCCTGGTTTGGCAACTACCCGCAGGCCGTGCTGCAGGTGGCCAATGGTGGTGCCTCCATTACGCCCAGTCTGGCCCGGCGACTGCTGCAGCGCTATGACAAAAAGCCAGCCTCAGACCCGCAAGTCAGCCCCAGCACGCCAGACCGACTTTCCAGCCGCGAGAGTGAAGTGCTGCGCATGGTGGCCGGCGGCCATACCAGTGTTGAAATTGGTGTACAGCTGCAAATCAGTGCCATGACGGTCAACACGCATATCAAGAATATTTATCGCAAGCTGCAAGTGCGCACGCGTGCGCAGGCCGTGCGCTTTGCATCGCTGCGAGGCTGGTTTTAGTTCACCAAGGTCGCCAGCAAAAGGTCTTGAATGATTTACGTTTGGCAGTCACTTCTCTGGGGCATCCAACTGCTGTTGTGGTTGCTTTGCTTAGCTCAGGATTCAGCGGCTTTGCATTCTGTCAGAGGGGGGTGCGCCGCATTGGGCGCGCTGCTCAGTGCCGCCGCTCTTGTCTGGCTGCTGCCCAAAGCCTATCGCAGCTTGCTGTGGCGCAGGCGCAAAAGTGTCCGACCTTCACGAGAGGTCCAAATAGAGCGGCGGCGCATGGCTGCTGCTTTGCATGATGGCGTGGGCAGCCAGCTGGTACACCTGATCAGTCTGTCTGAAAAGCACCCTGATCCAGCAATGCGTCGGGCGCTGGAGCAGTGCTTGCTGGATTTGCGCTTGACTGTTGATTCAATGGATGCGCAGGATGAATCGTTAGCTGTACTGCTGGCGAGATACAGGCATCGCCTACAACCAGTTCTCGAGCGCCAGGGCATGAGTCTGCACTGGGATGTCTGGGATCCCGAAGTCCTGGGTGAGTCAGGCTGCTTGCCACGCGGCACCATGGCCAGAGAAATCATGGCTGTGGTGCAGGAAGCCATCAGCAACGTGCTTCAACATGCACAAGCGCATGAGGTATGGATTAGCTTGGCGGCGACGGCTCAAACCGATACCTCAAGCGTTTTTGTGCATGCGTGTCTCAGCATAGAAGATGACGGCAAAGGTCTGGCGCAGACGGTAGGGCAAGAGACGGGCACAGAGTCCTTTACTGGCATGGGCTTGCTCAATATGCGCCGCCGAGCGCACGCTATAGGTGGCAAACTGGAAATTCAGCCCCGCATTGGTGGCGGGACAAAAATTACCATCACGTGGTGACTGCTCTGGACGCTGTGGTCGTGCATCGCTCGTCAAGCACAATGGCTGAATGACGTCACCACCAAGAGCATTACGCATCTATGCTGGCAGCAAAGCCCGGCAACTTCTAGAGCAGCAAGGCTTGCAGCCTGAAGTGGTCAAAGTCATACCGGCTGCGGCGGGTGGGCCCAAGGGGCTGATTCTCGGGCCTCTGGATCGATTCATTTTTGGTCACTGGTTGATGCAAACTCACCGTCAAGTCGATCTGGTTGGGGCATCGATAGGTGCCTGGCGCATGGCGACAGCTTGTTTGAATGATTCTGTTCTGGCTTTTGAGCGGCTTGAGCGTGACTATATTGCTCAGCGCTTTGACCCTCCCGACGGGCAAAAGCGCCCTCCAGCGAGCCTGGTCAGCGAGCGTTTTTCACAAAGCCTGCAAGAGTTCCTCGGTGGACGTGTCGCAGAAATCTTGAATCACCCGCGCTATCGCTTGCATGTCATTGCATCCCGGGGCCAAGGCCTGCTGTCGCGCGCCACACCTTGGCGTACCCCGCTGGGCTATGCTGGAGCTTTTCTTAGCAATGCTTTCAGTCGCCAGGCGCTGGGCTCATGGCTGGAACGTGTGGTGTTTTCAACATCTCAGGGGGTTAGCCTGCATAGCTTGCCATTTGGCGTGAATGACCTTCGCTCTGCACAGGCGGGTCTGACGAGCACCAATTTTATGGATGCCGTACGTGCCAGTTGCTCCATCCCCTTTGTGCTGGATGCTGTGCATGACATTCAGGGCGCGCCTCGCGGCGCTTACTGGGATGGTGGCATTACGGACTATCACATGCACCTGGACTATCTGGCATCGCAGACAGGGCAAGGGGTGGTGCTGTACCCGCATTTTCAGAAGGCAGTGGTGCCCGGCTGGCTGGACAAAAACTGGAAGCGCCGCCACCAACCCACTGCGTATCTTGATTCCATGATCGTGCTGGCTCCCGATCCTGCATGGGTGGCTGGTTTGCCCAATGGAAAGCTGCCCGATAGACATGATTTTTTGAGCTATGGCACCGATCACGAGGGGCGGGCCAAGGCATGGAATGCCTCGGTTGGAGCCAGCCAGCAACTGGCTGATGAGTTTGCGCAGTGGCTGGGTACGGCAGATATGGGGCGGGTTGAGTCGCTGTAGCGTTTGATTTTTCTGTGTGATTTGGAAATTGTGGTGAATCCTGACAAGCTGTGTTGATCGGGTCGCGTGCAATGCCTGAGTCCGAGTTTCCCTTCACATCAATAACAACAAGCAAGGCCGCATATGACTGACCTTTCCACAGAATCGTCGAAGCCTGCCGATTCATCTGCTTCGGTTGCCGTCAATTTTGGGGCTGTTGCGCCCAATGAACCCCATGCGGGAGCGCCTGTAGAACTTGAAACCGCAGCGCCGCTGGTGCAGAAGCATCGCGAAGAGCGAGCAGTACGTAGCGATTCAGCCTCCTGGGAAGGCGCAGACAGACGCGCTCGATCGACTACGGTGCCCGGCGTCATGCAGCTGGCTGATCTGGTTCCCGCCCTGCGCCTGCTGATTGGGCTGCTGATTGCCTTTATCGTGATCCTGGCGCTGTTTTACGGGCGGGACATGTTGATTCCGCTGGCGCTGGCGATGTTGCTGGGTTTTCTGCTGGACCCGGCTGTATCCAGACTCAAGCGCTGGGGGCTGCCGCGCATGGCTGCGGCCATAGTGGTGGTGGCTTTTGCACTGGCGGCGCTGGGTGGCCTGGGCATGTACCTGGGTAGTCAGGTGCAGCAACTTAGCGCCGATCTGCCTACGTATCAGTCTACGATTCGCGACAAACTGCGTGGGTTGCGCAAGAGCGCCAACATGCCCAGTGCGTGGGATGGTGTTTTCAAAACCTACAACACGCTTGAAAAGGAAATTTCCAGCGCTGATGGAGCCACTGCACGGGTGCAGAAGGTCGAGGTGCAAAGCCCTGAGTCCAGGCCCACCACGAAGATGTTGCAGTGGCTGGTGCGCATTGTGGAACCCGTGACGACCGCAGGCATTGTGCTGCTGTTTGTGATTTTGATTTTGCTGGACAGAGATGATTTGCGTGACCGGCTGCTGCGTCTGATGGGTGGCAATCTCCATGTAGCGACCGATGCGCTGGATGAGGCGTCAGAGCGCATTGGTAAATATCTGCGCATGCAGTTCATCGTCAACGTCAGCTATGGCATTCCGCTGGCGGCGGGCCTGTGGTTTATCAGCGTGCCGGGGGCGATTCTCTGGGGGGTGCTGGGCGCCATCATGCGTTTTGTGCCCTATGTGGGGCCGATGATGTCGGCCGTGTTCCCGCTGGCGCTGGCCTTTGCGGTGGACCCTAGCTGGAACATGTTTTTGCTGACGCTGGGTTTGATTTTGTTGCTGGAGCTAATCAGCAACAACGTGATTGAGCCGTGGCTGTATGGTGCGAGTACCGGCTTGTCCACCCTGTCCATCATTGTGGCTGCGACTTTCTGGACGGCACTCTGGGGCCCTATTGGCTTGATCCTTTCAACGCCGCTGACAGTGTGTTTGCTGGTGCTGGGGCGCTATATCCCCTCGCTCAAATTCATGGAAGTTTTGCTGGGTAGCGAGCCTGTGCTGGGCCCGCAGCAGCGGCTTTATCAGCGTTTGCTGGCTGATGATGCGGATGACGCTATCAGCATGGCCGTGGAGTCTGTGGAAGAGCGCCTGCCATCCAAACCCACCTCGGAAGATCGGGCCAATGCCATCAGTGGCTTCTATGATGAAGTGGCCATTCCTGCCTTGCGCATTGCCACTCAGCAGCATCTGGAGTCGGCCACTGCCGTGCATCGACTGCGTCTGTCTAACGGTATGGGTGCCTTGCTTGAAGAGTTGCGCGATCACTATGCTCCTCATGTCGGCGGTAAGCGCCGCGGTACACAGTTGCCTGAAAGCGATCAACGTCGCCGCTTGCGTATTCATTGCGCTGGCGCACGCTGGGAGGTCGATGCACTGGGTGCGGCCATGGTGGCGCACACCGAGAGCTTGCATGGCCATGAGGTGAGCTGCTCTGAATGGGCCTTGACCACCGATTCACAGGCCTTGCTGCCGGATGCGAATGGACAGCTGGGAGATGGCGAATGGGCCAAGGCCATGCAGACCTCTGACCTGCTGGTGCTTTCCATTTTTAGCAACCAGCCCCAAAGCATGGCGCGGCGCATGGTGCGCCGTATTCGCCGTCACTGGCCACGGGCCCGGGTGGTTTTGTGCCTGTGGAATGCACCTGCCGTGGCTGCAGACCCTAATTTTGCAGCGCAATGCGGTGCGCAGGCCTGCGTGACCAGTCTGCATGAGCTGCATCTGTGGGTAGAAGCCATGCAGGTTGATGACTCTGGTGAAAGCGTGATTGCCGCGCCGATTCCAGAAGGTGATGCGCAGCGCGTTAAAGCGCTGCATGCCAGTGGTGTGCTGAGCCCGTCGCTCACGCTGCTTTATCACGAGACTGCCAAGCAGGCCATCAACGCCTTCAACGTCAAATGGGCGCAGGTCTCATGGGTGGATGCAGACAGGGTCTATACGCCGGGCAGTTTGCTGCCATCGCCTGATGAAGGAACGGTGCTGCACAGTCTTCCGCGCGAAAGCACGGTTTCATCCTATGTGGTCTATGAAGAAGAAGCCATTGTCGTGGGTGACTTGGCGCGAGACCCGCGCTTTGCGGCTGACCCGACAGTACAAAGCCTGAAGCTGCGTTTTTATGCGGGCGTGCCCTTGATCGATAAAAAAGGCCATGTGCTGGGCTGCTTTGCCATTCTGGATAATGAGCCCCGCAACCTGTCTGACGATGAACTGGCCGTGCTCAGCAGCATGGCCCAGCAGTTGATGGAGCAAGTGCGCGAGGCGCTGAAACAAGGGTCTGCACAAGGGCCTGCAGTCGAGGCTTGATTTTGAGGATGATGCAACACCGCCCTCCGCATATTGGTGCGGAGGGCGGTGTTGTTTTGGCGAGCAGACTTCAGTGTCGTATCAGAGCGATGTGCTCAGCATCTGCTCGTAGTCCTGAACGGTGGCCAGGCGCGGGTTTGTGGCATGGCAATGATCCTTGAGCGCCCCGCTGATGATGGCTTCAAACTGTGCGCTTTCCACGCCCATGGCGGCAAGGCCGGTGGGCAGACCCAGTCGGGCATTCATCTCGCGAATCGCACCGGGAATGTCGCTGCCGCTGCTCAGGTTCATTGCATGGGCCATGCGGTTCAGGCGATCTTCGCGCTGCACGCTTTCGGCACCAGCATTGAAACGCACAACAGCCGGTAAGAACATGGCATTGAGCGTGCCGTGGTGCAGACGCGGGTTCACGCCGCCCAGACTGTGACTCAGGCTGTGCACGCAGCCCAGACCTTTCTGGAAGGCCATGGCACCTTGCATGCTGGCGCTCATTAGCTGGCGGCGGGCTTCCGCATCTTGTCCGTTGCGGGTGGCGCGTTCGATGTGCGCCCAGCCGCGTGTCAAACCATCGAGCGCAATGCCATCCGCAGGTGGGTTGAAGGCGGCGGCCATAAAGGTTTCCATGCAATGGGCAATCGCATCCATGCCCGTGGCGGCTGTCAGCATGGGGGGCAGGCCAAAGGTCAGTTCAGGGTCGCAGATGGCGGTTTTTGGCACCAGATGCCAGCTGTGAAAGCCCAGCTTACGGTGGTCATCCACGATCAAAATGGCACCGCGTGCCACTTCGCTGCCCGTGCCGCTGGTAGTGGGCACGGCAATCAGCGGTGCCACTTGTTCGGTGATGCGTGGCGAGCCGCCTTCTATTGTGGCGTAGTGCGACAGCGGACCTTCATGCGTGGCGGCAATGGCCACGCCCTTGGCGCAATCAATGGCACTGCCGCCACCCACGGCAATCAGTCCGTCACAACGCTGGGTTGTGTAGATTTCAGCCGCAGCGCACACGGCTGCTTCTGTCGGGTTGGAAGGGGTCTGGTCAAACACCGCATGGGGCAGGCCGCTCAGCGCATCCACCGCTTTTTGCAAAATGCCTGCAGCTTTAACGCCGGGGTCGGTCACGATCAACGGTTTGGTGATGCCCACACGCTCGCACTCAGCGCGCAGCAGCTGGATGGCGCCAAAGTCAAACTGGATCTGGGTGACGTAGTTGATAAAAGCCATGGCTTGCTTATTCGGTCGAAACGGAGATCAGAACAATCTAGAAGTCCTCAGGCTCAGGGCCAAGAACGCAAACCCTGAGGACCATGTCTAAATCGTCGCGCCGGGGACATGGAATGCTCTGGGTGATGGCTGCGGGAAAGCAAAAATGCGTTTCTACATAGTCAGTCTGTGCAGCATCAACGATGCGTCGAATCAAGAATCAGACGATAGCCCACTTGCAGCTCGGTCATCAGGTGCGCGGGCTGCGCCGCATCGTTTTCCACTTTTTGCCGTAGGTTAGCCATGTGTACCCGCAGATAGTGGGGGCGATCCAGATACTCAGGCCCCCAGACTTGCAGCAGCAGCTGACGATGGGTCAGCACGCGGCCTTGCCCGGCGATCAGCGCGGCGAGCAGGCGAAACTCAATGGGGGTCAGGTGTATGGGCGCACCTGCCTTGCGCACTTCATGCGTGGCAAGGTTGACGTGCACATCGCCAAACTGCACCTCGCTGCTGGGTTGCTGGGCGGGTGCCTGCTGGCGGCGGCGCAGCATGACGCGCAGGCGGGCCAGTAGCTCAGGCACGCCAAAGGGCTTGCTCAGGTAGTCATCGGCACCCACATCCAGCGCGGCGACTTTTTCATCCTCATGATCTCGCGCCGAAAGCACCAGAATCGGCAACTGACTCCAGCTGCGCAGCTCACTGATGACGGTCTTGCCATCGGCGTCGGGCAGACCCAGATCCAGCACCACGGCATCGGGTTGGCGGCTGGCAGCTTCAATCAGGCCGCGCTTGGCGGTCTCGGCTTCAAAGACTTGCCAGCCTTCGTCTTCCAGCGCCAGCCGCACAAAGCGGCGGATGCTGGCATCGTCTTCAATCAACAGAATGCGGGGGCTGGCGGAGTTCATGCGAAATTATTCATCAAGACGAGGCTGGGGCAGCACAGGCAGGCAGATGGTGAAAGCCGTGCCGGGCACATCGGCGGCGGGGCTGGCGGCGAGGCTGCCGCCGTGGGCTTGCACGATGCGCTGTGCCAGCGCCAGGCCAAGCCCCATTCCCGAGATGGACGATTCCGTCACGCCACGCGTAAACGGCGCAAACAACTGGTCGGCGGGCATGTGTGATGGCAGTCCGGGGCCATCATCGTGCAGAACCACCAAGCAGTTGCTGCCGTCCACCTGCGCGCTGACCGTAATTTGGGTGCCTGCGGGCGTGTATTTGACAGCGTTGTCCAGCAGATTGACCAGCACGCGCTCCATCAGCAAGGCATCGACTTGCAGCAGTGGCAAGTCTGCAGGCAATGCCGTGCGCACGGGGTGCTGGGCCAGTCGCTCACGCATTTGCGCCAGTGCGCTACCCACCAGCTCATCCACCGGGATCCAGTCACGTTGAAGGTGCACGCCCCCTTGCTGCAGGCGGGCCATGGCCAGCAGGTTGTCTACCAGTTGCTGCAGGGATTGGGCTTGATTGTGGATTTGCCCCAGCATATCCGCCAGCAGACCCGGTGGCGCATGGGGCAAGGCCGTCTGGGCGGCTCCCAGAATACTGGTCAACGGGGTGCGCAGATCGTGAGAGACGGCAGACAGCAGCGTGTTGCGCATGCGCTCGCCTTCCATGGCCACTTGGGTTTGCTGCGCTACTTCGACAAAGTGCACGCGCTCTAGGGCGAGAGCTATCTGGCTGGCGCAGGCGTCCAGCAGTCGGTGTTCTTCAGGCACATTCAGTCGCTGAGGTGTGCGCAGCAACAAGGCCAGCACGCCACGCGAGCGCACGGGAGCCATCAGCGGCACATACAAAGCGGGCGCTGCAGCCAGCGTGTCTGTGCCTTGCCCAGCCATCTGGCCATGCTCCATGGCCCAGCGGGCAATGCTGGCGTCCACCGGCGCATCGCTGCCAGCTTGTATATGGAGCTGTTCCTCTGCATCGGGTAGCAGCAACGCAGTCTGTGCATCGAAAACGCCTGACATTGTGGTCAGTGCAATGTTGGCAACCTGCGCCTGCGTGAGAGCACCCGACAGATCACGCGCCAGCCGGGCCAGCGCACCGGCGCGGCGTTCGCGCTCTGCGGCCACTCGGGCTTCATGCCGCAGTCTGGCCATGAGCTGGCCGCAGACGAGCGCCACGCCCAGCATCAGGAAGAAGGTAAAGACGTATTGTGTGTCGTTGACATTAAAAGAGTTGAGCGGCGGCACAAAGTAAAAGTCAAACAGCAGCACGGACAGCAGCGCCGCCCATGCGCCGGGTCCGCGTCCCCAGCGCAGGGCCGACAGCACCACCACCAACAAAAACAGCATGACGACATTGGCAGGGGCAAACACCTGCAGCAGCAGTTCGGCCAGACCTGCAGCCGCAAAGCAGGCCAGACTGGTGCCTAAGTAGCCTTTCCATGCCACAGGCCTCTGGCGCTCTGCTGGCGGGCGTAGGGTGCTCTCTTTTTTATTGACTGGAACGGACAGCACCAGCACATCCAGCCCTGGGTCTAAACGCGTGATTTGCTCGGGCAAACTACGGCTCCACCACTTCCAGCCGGTGCGGGCCACACGGGCCAGCACCAGGTGGCTGGCATTGCGCTCGCGGGCAAAGCCCACCAGTGCCTGCGCCACGTCAGCACCGGGAATGGTGGCTGTGTCCGCCCCCAAGCGGGCGGCCAGTGCCAGTGTTTTGAGCATGGAGGCCTGTGCATGCTTTGGGCGATGCTGGCGCTCAGGGGCATCCACATAGACCACCAGCCACTCGGCCTCCAGCCTCCGTGCCAGTCGTGCCACCTGGCGTACCAGGGCATCGTCGCCCGCACGGCCGCCAATACCTACCATCAGCCGCTCGCGGGCGGGCCAGACATCGCCAATTGCACGCTCGCGCCGGTAGTCACGCATGTCCTCGTCGACGCGGTCGGCCGTGCGGCGCAAAGCCAACTCGCGCAGGGCCAGCAGATTGCCAAGCCGAAAGAAGTTGTGCGAAGCGCGCTCGGCCTGCTCCAGCGGGTAGACCTTGCCTGCCTTCAGGCGCTTGAGCAGCTCTTCAGGCGGGATGTCAACGACGATGACTTCATTGGCATCATCAAAGATATGGTCTGGCACGGTTTCGTGCACCTGTATGCCGACGATGCCGCTCACCACATCGTTCAGACTCTCCAGGTGCTGCACATTCATCGTCGTCCAGACCTCAATGCCAGCGTCCAGCAATTCCAGCACATCCTGCCAGCGCTTGGGGTGGCGTGACCCGGCTACATTGCTGTGTGCCAGCTCGTCCAGCAGCAGCACATCGGGGTGGGCCGCCAGCGCTGCATCCAGATCGAACTCGGTGAGCTGCCGGCCTTGATAGACAACTGCACGGCGCGGCAGTTGATCCATGCCGTGCAGTTGTTGTTCGGTCTCGGCCCGGTCATGGGTTTCAACCAAGCCCACCAGAACGCGGCGGCCTGACTGGCGTTCCCGCTGGGCAGCGGACAGCATGGCCCAGGTCTTGCCTACTCCGGCGTTGGAGCCAAAGTAAATGCGCAGCTTGCCGCGAGCGGCCTGCTCGGCTTGAGCCTGCAACTGGGCGACCAGCGCATCGGGGTCTGGGCGCGCAGGTGCTGGCGCAAAAGAGCTGGGGTTTATGGCCATGGTTTTGCCATTGTCGAAGATTTACATCTCATACCAACCCTGTCAGCGACAGCAGCAGATCAATGAGCTTGATGCCGACAAAGGGCACGATGAGGCCACCCAGGCCATAGATCAGCAGGTTGCGGCGCAGCAGCACGGCAGCGCCCACGGCGCGGTAGGACACGCCACGCAAGGCCAGCGGCACCAGGGCGATGATGATGAGGGCATTGAAGATGACCGCACTCAAAATGGCCGAGTCCGCGCTGTGCAGCTGCATGACGTTGAGCGAAGCCAGTTGCGGATAGGTGCCCACAAAGGCGGCAGGAATAATGGCGAAATACTTGGCTACATCGTTGGCAATGCTGAAGGTGGTCAGTGCGCCCCGCGTCATCAGCATCTGCTTGCCGGTTTCCACCACTTCGATCAGCTTGGTGGGGTTGCTGTCCAGGTCCACCATATTGCCGGCCTCTTTGGCGGCCTGCGTGCCGCTGTTCATGGCCACGGCCACATCGGCCTGAGCCAGCGCAGGCGCATCGTTGGTGCCATCACCAGTCATGGCCACGAGACGGCCAGCTGCCTGGTGGCTGCGAATCAGCTGCAGCTTGTCCTCGGGCCGGGCTTCGGCCAGATAGTCATCCACACCCGCCTCGGCCGCGATGGCGGCGGCGGTGAGCGGGTTGTCGCCGGTCACCATGATGGTCTGTATGCCCATGCGGCGCAGCTCGGCAAAGCGCTCTTTCATGCCGGGCTTGACAATGTCTTTGAGCTCGATCACGCCCAGCACTTTGGCACCATCGGCCACCACCAGCGGCGTGCTGCCTTTGCGCGAAACATTGTCCACCGCCAGCTGTACCTGGCCGGGGAACTGGCCGCCCAGTGCCTCCAGATGGCGGCGTACTGCATCGGCTGCACCCTTGCGCAGGTTGCGCGGGCCTATATCGATACCGCTCATGCGGGTCTGGGCGGTAAAGGGAACAAACTCCACCGGCTGGCTCGTTTGAATATCGGCCACGCTGCGCTCTGGCTGGCCGTAGTGTTCACGCGCCAGCGCTACGATGCTGCGGCCTTCGGGGGTCTCGTCGGCCAGCGATGCCAGCTGGGCCGCTTCGGACAGCTGCTGCATGCTTACGCCGGGGGCAGCAAAGAACTCGCTGGCCTGGCGGTTGCCAAGAGTAATGGTGCCTGTCTTGTCCAGCAGCAGCACGTCCACGTCACCGGCAGCTTCCACTGCGCGGCCCGAGGTGGCGATCACATTGGCCTGCATCATGCGGCTCATGCCCGCCACGCCAATGGCCGATAGCAGGCCGCCGATGGTGGTGGGAATCAGGCAGACCAGCAGCGCAATCAACACCGTGATGCTCACCACGTTTCCGGCTCCTGCCTGCGCCACGGCGAAGGTCGAGAACGGCCATAGCGTGACGATGACGAGCAGGAACACCAGTGTCAGGCCGACCAGCAGAATTGTCAGCGCCAGCTCGTTGGGTGTTTTCTGGCGCTTGGCCGATTCGACCATGGAGATCATGCGGTCCAGAAACGACTCACCGGGGTTGACGGTGACTTCCACCACCAGCCAGTCCGACAGCACACGAGTGCCACCGGTGACCGAGGAGAAATCGCCCCCGGCCTCTCGAATCACGGGGGCTGATTCACCCGTGATGGCGCTTTCGTCCACCGAGGCCACGCCTTCAATGACCGTACCGTCCAGCGCAATGACATCACCCGCTTCAACCAGCAAGGTCACGCCCTTGCGCAGTTCGCTGGCACGCATGGGTAGCCAGCTGCTGTCGTATCGAGGTTGCTGCAGCACCTTGGCCACGGTGTCGCGCTTCATGCCGCGCAGACTGGCGGCCTGGGCGCGGCTGCGGCCTTCGGCCAGTGCTTCGGCAAAGTTGGCAAACAGCAGGGTGAACCACAGCCACAGTGCAATGGCCAGCGTAAAGCCTGCATCGGTGGATGCTGGATCGTTGAGTGCCTGCACCCACAGCAGGGTGGTCAAAATGGCGCCCAGGTAGACGACAAACATGACCGGGTTTGCCCATTGCGTGCGCGGCGACAGTTTGCGCAGCGCATCCCACAGCGATGTACGCACCAGTGCCACACTGAACAGTGGTGATTTGCTTGTTGTATGTCTCATGACTTACTCCTTGGGCTTGGCAGCGGGTTGCAGTGCATCCAGCGCCAGATTGAGTTGCAGCACGTTCACGCGCGGCTCACCCAGCACGCCCAGCGTGCGCTGCTCAGTGGCTTGCTGCAGCAGCGGTTGCACTTGCTCTAGCGGCAGACCACGGGTCTGCGCCACACGCGGCAATTGCAGCTGGGCATTGGCCAGTGAGATATGTGGATCGAGCCCCGATGCAGATGCCGTAACGGCATCCACCGGCACCAGTGCACTGGCTGCCAGGCGGTTATCAGTCCGGTACTGGGCCACGCGTTCGCTCACGCTGTCCATCAGGCCCTGGTGAGTTGCCCCCTGATTGCTGGCTGCAGACAGCCCGGCGTTATAGGGCGCGGCGATGCTGCTGCCTTCTTTATCAGGGTCAGGCGCTGTGGTGGCGCTGGGGCGGCTGTGAAAGTAACCCGCACCAGCGAAGGATTGGCCAATCAGTGCCGAGCCAATAACCTGGCCATTGCGCTCGATCAGACTGCCATTGGCCGTGTGGGGTAGCACCGTCTGTGCAATGCCGGTGACTAGTAAAGGGTAGGCAATGCCGCCCACCAGCATGACCAGAACGGCTGCGCGCAGGCTATTGCCTAGCAGCAGGGGCCAGCGGACGGACTGCGCATTCACGGCAGTGTTGGAAAGTGTGAGATTGGTAGTTGTCATGACTTGCTCCTTGACCTGCAAGCGCGTGGGCTGCAGGCCTTTGGCAAAAAATTACTTATGCGTAGAGTTGGCCGATCAGCATTTGCAAATGCTCAATCACCGGGCCCAGGGCCAGCGACGGCAAGAAGGTGAGCCCACCCACCACCAGCACCACAAACACCAGTAGTCCCATAAACAACGGCGTGGCCGTGGGGAAGGTGCCGGGCCCTGCAGGTACGGTGGCCTTGGCGGCCAGGCTGCCGGCTACGGCCAGCAAAGGAAGCAGCGTCAGATAGCGGCCACCCATCATGGCCAGGCCCAGCGTAGTATTGAAGAAGGGCGTGTTGGCGTTCAGACCAGCAAAAGCCGAGCCGTTATTGGCTGTGGCCGAGGCATAGGCATACAGAATTTCACTAAAGCCGTGCGGGCCGCGGTTGTTGAGGCTGGCCGTGGCATCGGGCCACAGCACGGCCAGCGCCGTAAGGCCCAGCATGACGGCCGGGTGTGCCAGCACCGACAGCATGACCAGTTTGATCTCGCGCACCTCGATCTTTTTGCCCAAAAATTCTGGCGTGCGGCCAATCATCATGCCGGCCAGAAACACCGTGAGGATGGCGTACTGGATCAGGTTGATCAGACCCACCCCATCGCCGCCAAACACGCAGTTGAGCATCATCATCGCCAGCGGCGTGATGCCGCCCAGCGGTGTCAGCGAGTCATGCATGGCGTTGACCGAGCCAGTCGTTGCTGCCGTGGTGGTGGCGACAAACAAGGCGGTATCGGCAATGCCAAAGCGCAGCTCCTTCCCCTCCATATTGCCGCCGCTCTGGGTCAGGCTGTATTGCTGATCTGCACCGGCGCGGGCCAGCAGCTGGCTGCCGTTTTGCTCTGCCACAAACACCAGACTCAAAAAGCCGACAAACATCACCATGCAGGCGCCAAACAAGACCCAGCCTTGCTTGCGGCGCAGCAGCATGGAGCCAAAGGCATAGGTCAGACCTGCAGGAATCAGCAGCATCGACAGGATGTGCAGCATATTCGTCAGCGGCGTGGGGTTCTCGAACGGGTGCGCCGCATTCATGCTGAAAAAGCCGCCCCCATTGGTGCCCAGGTGCTTGATGCTTTCCAGGCTGGCAACCGGCCCCAGCATCAGCTGCTGTTTGGCACCCTCAAGAGTGGTCGCTACGGTCTGGGTATCCAGTGTTTGCGGAATGCCCTGCCATACATAGACCAGCGCCATGACAAAAGACAGCGGCAGCAGCACGCGCCAGAACACGCGCACATAGTCCACCCAGTAGTTACCAATATCCTGACTGCTGGAACGTGCTAGACCGCGCACAAAGCCTGCGCCAGCTGCTACACCTGTTGTAGCGCCAGCAAACATCAGAAAGGTGATGGCTGCCATCTGCGTGGCATTCGTCAAACTGGCTTCACCCGCATAGGCCTGCCAGTTGGTATTGGTGATGAAAGAGGCGGCAGTGTTGAAGGCCAGATCGGGCGTCTGCGCCGCAATACCCAGCGGGTTCAGCGGCAGCCACCCTTGCAGCCTAAGCACCAGGTAGCCCAGCAGCAGCATCAGCGCATTGCTCATCAACAGCGCACCGCCATAAGCTTGCCAGCCCATGCGCTGGGCCGGGTTCACGCCAATGATGCGGTAGCTCACCCGCTCCAGCAGCGTGTGGTGCTCACTCGTAAAGCAACGTGCCAGCCATTTCCCCATGGGAATGGTCAGCAGCGTCACCGCCGTCAGTACGGCGGCAAATTCGATCCAGGGTAGCCACATGATCTTGCTCCCTTACAGACGCGCGAGGGCGCGCACAAAGCTCAGCAGCCCGACAAAGCAGACCACGGTGAGGCTCACAAAAATGATGTCTTGCAGCACTTGCATGGCAGCCCCTTAAAAGTTTTCGGGGCGCAGCAGCGCATAGCCCAAATAGGCAAACAGGCCCAGTGCGGTCAGCACGGCCAAGGTGGCGATCCAGTCGTATGTCATTGCATTTCCTCCCGCAGGCGCTGCATTGCGCCCTGCTGCGATGGAAGAAATGTAGAAATTCACCCGTCAAGAGCGGGTAGAGATTTGCAGCTGCGGTATCAAGACGGCATCAAGATGCCCTTGATATTGATCGGCGCTGGCTGTTGAGTGGTGATTCACTATCGCCCAGGGGTTCATGATTTACGGGGAATAATTGGCGACATGCAGCGCTGAGGTCCGCGCCTCACAATGCCAGCCTGTGTTTTTGTCAAAATTCATCGTGAACATGCCTGACTCTTCTGCGGCTTTGCCCGCCAGCCTGACAACTTCTATGCGCGATGTGCTGCGCCGCATGGAGCGAGCCGCGCGGACCCCCATGTACCAACTGGGCGCTGATGCCGCAAAAGTGGCCTATGAAGCTGGCGCTGGCGTGCTTGAAATCCCCAAGCAAGCCTTGCCGCGTGTGGAAGATTTGCAGATACCTGCACGCGATGGCGCACAGCTGCCTGCACGTCTGTATGCCCCGGTGACGCGGGATGAAGCCCCTGCCGCTGGCCTGCCCGTGCTGCTGTATCTGCACGGCGGCGGTTTTACCGTGGGCAGCGTGGCCACGCATGACCAGCTTTGCCGCCAGCTGGCGCACTTGGCTGGCTGCATGGTGGTGTCGCTGGATTACCGGCTGGCTCCCCAGTTTCAATTTCCCGTGGCCCATAACGATGCCTGGGATGCGCTTCAGTGGCTGGCTGCCCATGCTGCTGGTCTGGGTGCGGATGCCAGCCGTATCGCCGTGGGCGGCGACAGTGCGGGTGGTACCTTGTCTGCAGCTTGCGCAATTGAGGCACGCAATGCGGGCCTGAAGCTGGCGCTGCAATTGCTGATCTACCCCGGCACCACTGCGCACCAGGATACAGACTCACACCGCCGCTATGCCCATGGACTGGTCCTGGAAGAGCCCTCCATCACCTGGTTTTTTGCGCAATACATTGTCAACCCCAAGGACAGAGAAGACTGGCGCTTTGCGCCGCTGCTGGCCCCTGATGTGGATGAGGTGGCGCCTGCATGGATAGGCTTGGCCGAGTGCGACCCGCTGGTCGATGAGGGCGTTGAATATGCCGACAAGCTGCGCATGGCTGGCGTGCCGGTAGAGCTTGAAATCTACAAGGGTGTGACCCATGAATTCATCAAGATGGGGCGTGTGATTGCCGAGGCGCGGCAGGCCCATCAGGATATGGCGCAGGCCTTGCGCAGTGCGTTTGGACTGAATTAAACCGAGAGAGACAAAGCAATATGAACCGACAGGATTTTCGCAGCTTTACCCGTATTGAAGTGCGCTGGGCCGAGGTGGATGCACAGAAGATCGTCTTCAACGCCCATTACCTGATGTACGCCGATGTGGCCATCAGCAACTACTGGCGCCAGCTGGCCATTCCGTACGAAACGGGTTTTGCATCGCTGGGCGGCGAGATGTTTGTGAAAAAGGCCGGTACGGTCTTTCACGGCTCAGCCACCTTGGGCGATGTGCTGGATGTGGGCATCCGCTGCGTCAAGCAGGGCAATACCTCGCTGCAGTTCGAGGCGGGCATCTTCCGCGGCATGGAGCTGCTCAACACGGTAGAGCTGGTCTATGTGTTTGCCGATGCCGCCACGCAGGCCCCCAAGCCCGTGCCGCAGGTTCTGCGCGACCTGTTGACAGCGTATGAAGCGGGGCAGGAGGTTGTGACTTTGCGATCTGGCAGCTGGAATGATCTGGGCCGCGATGCCGAGCGTCTGCGCCTGGCCGTATTTGTACGCGAGCAGGGCGTTCCGCGTGAGATCGAGATTGATGAGTTTGACCCTGTGGCCCGCCATGTGGTGCTGTTTAACGGCTTGAACCAGCCTGTGGCCACAGGCCGACTGGTCAGCGATGCACCGGGCGTGGCACGCATTGGCCGCATGGCCGTGGACCGCAGCGTGCGTGGTGGCCGCTGGGGCCGCATGGTGCTCGATAGCTTGGTCGCCTCTGCGCGTGACCGTGGCGACAAAGAAATCGTGCTGCATGCTCAGCGCCATGCCGAGAAATTTTATCTGCGCGCAGGCTTTACGCCGGTGGGTGAGCCTTATGAAGAGGCGGGCATTCCCCATATCACCATGCGCCAAGTACTTTGATACTTCGTTATTGATAGCTGCCTGCGCTTTCTGCGTAATCGGTAGAGCCTTTTTTTACTCAAAATGGAGGTGAGCGATGAGCCGAGTTATGACAATCTTGTGCCTGATCGGAGTGGCCGCAGCGGCCTATGTGGCTTATCGCTACGGTGTGTTTTGAGGTCAAACTGAAAAAAGCGGCCCCATCAGTCAATGATGGGGCCGCTTTTTTGTGGGCTATTGCCTGGCTGACCGCTTATTGCAGCTGGTCTTTCAGGGATGTGATGGCCTTTTGCGCGCAGGCTTCATCCAGATGACCACCGGGGGCACCGGCTACGCCAATGGCGCCAATGGTCTCGTTGCCAATCTTGACGGGAACGCCGCCAGCCAGCACCAGAAAGCCCGGAATATTGGCCATGCCAGCCGCATCAGGGTTGGACTGAATGGCCTTGGCAATGCCGCTGGTGGGGTTGCGCGACGAGGCAGAGGTAAAAGCTTTGGATGTTGCGGCCTGCGTGGTGTGGGGGCCAGCGCCATCGGCACGCACTAGGCCCAGCAGCACGCCAGAACGGTCCACCACGGCGGCGGTAACGTTGTAGCCATCAGCGGTGCAGGCGGCCACGGTCTGTTGGGCCAGTTGCACGGCGGTAGCGCTGGCAATGCTGCGAGTGGATGCAGTGGCAGCAGTTGCAGCAGTCGCGCCAGCCATAGTGGCGGTGACGGTGATGGCGCAGAGGGCGGTTTTGGCGGTGTTCAGCAGGCGTTGGTTCATGTCAAAGCTCCTTGAGGATCGGCTCAGATCAGAGGTGATCAAGCGATGAATGAACTTTAGGGATTGCCGCCCTGGCCGCCCATTCGCAAGGCAACGGATGGCTATCGGTAATCTTACGGAGTGCGATGGGTTCAGATTGCAGCCGTCAGCAGCAGCCGGGTCTGTTCGGCCACTGATCCCGTGCCCAGTTTTTCTGCCAGCTTGGCGCGGTGTGTATCTACCGTGCGTACTGAAATATCCAGTGCGGCGGCAATTTCCTTGCTGCCCAGCCCTTTGGTAATCAGCTCCAGCACCTCACGCTCGCGCTCGGTCAGGCTGCGCAGACTCTGGCGGGCTTCATTGCGTTCAGCCTGCTGGTTCAGGCGGTTTTGCGCAGATTCAATGGCCTGCAGCAGGGTCTGTTCTTCGATGGGTTTGGTCAAAAAATCGGTCACCCCGGCCTTGAAGGCGCGGCGGCAGGCGTGCAGGTCGCCGTGGCCGGTAATCACAATCGTGGGCCAGTCCACGCCCTGCGCCATCAACTGCTCGTGCAACTGCAGTCCGGACATCATGGGCATGCGCAGGTCGGTAATCAGAATGCCGGGCTGGCTGCGGTCCAGATGAGCCAGGCAATCGGCAGGCGACTCAAAGCAGGTGACGGGCAGCTCATAGGTCTGCAACAGCAAGTGCAGGGCTTCGCGCACCGAGGGGTCGTCATCAATTAAATAAATCATGGGTGTGCAGTGAGTTCGTCAGAAGCCAGCGGCAAGTGCATGACAAAGCAGGCACCGCGTGGACTGTGGACATATTCCAGGCTGCCGCCCATGCGCTCCATCAGCGTGGCGCAAAGCGGCAGGCCCAGCCCCATGCCATCGGTCTTGGTGGTGAAGAAGGGCTCAAACATGCGCTGGGCGGTGGCTGCATCTACGCCGGGGCCGTTGTCCTGCACGGTTAGCAAGGCCTGCTTGGCTTCTATGTGCAGCGTGATTTCAATGTTTGCATCGGGTGTGACGGCATGGCTTAGCGCATCCAGTGCGTTGCGTACCAGATTGTTCAGCACTTGCTCCAGTGAGACTGGGTCGGCCCAGACCCAGCAGGGCTGCATCGGTGCCTGCCAGCGCAGTGCAATACCGGCTTGGCGGGCCGGGCCATCGAGCAGCAGCAGGGCCTGGTTGACGGCCTGAGGCAAATCCAGCCGCTGGGGCTGACTGGGCGCGTTGCTGATATAGCCGCGCATGCGCTCCAGAATGGCACCGGCGCGCCTTGCCTCGCGGACATTGGCCTGCAGGGCTGTGGCCAGCAGCTCAGGCTTGCCCAGCTCATGGGCGCGCAGGGCGGCTTGGCTCTGGCTTAGCAAGGCCGTGACGGGCTGGGCCAGTTCATGGGCAATGCCAGATGCCATCTCGCCCATGCCGTTGACGCGCGATGCATGGGCCAGTTGTGCCTCATTCGCCAGCAACTGGGCGCGTTGCTGGTGGCGTCGGGCTTGCTGGCGGCTTTTCCAGATCAGGTTGGCAGCACCTACCAAAAGCGTGCTGAGCAGAACGCTGATCAGCACCATGCTCCAGCTCAGCAGGTTTTGGGGGCGGGTGAGCAGCTGCACTTCAAGAGGCTGGTCATAGCCGGCCAGTGTGAACTGGCCAAAGACCCGCGCTGGCTGCAGTGGGGGGCTAGGCTCCAGCAGAGTGTGACCATTGAGGCGGATGCGAAGGCCGCTGTGCGCGGGCAGAATTTTTTCACCCAGCAACTGGGCGGAATGGATGCGAACGCACAGCCAGTCTGCGGGTAATGCTACTTTTTTGACGAACAAATAGTCGCCCGGATGTTGCTCATCAGGCAGGCTGGCGCTGGAGCCGGGCTGCAGAGGCGCAGCCGTTTGTGCGGCAGCGGGAACCTGACAGCTGCCGGTAGCGGGGGTGGCTGCAGTGACCAGTTGCACTTCCTGAATGCGTGGGTAAATGGTCTCGATGGACTTGGCCACGCGGCGCAGGGCCGATGATTCTTCGGACGCCTGCAGCGGTGCCACGGCAGTCAGCGCCGTCAGGTGGGCTTTGTGCTGGGCTACTTTCTCCAGCATCTGGCGCTGCACAGTCTGAGTCAGCTGCAATTGCTCGCGTTGCTGCTGGGCATGGGCCTGCCACCATTGCAGAGCCAGCATCAGCGCGCACAGCAAGGCCCAGGCCAGTGCCAGCAGCCAGCGGCGGCGAGAGTCTGGTGACGTGATGCTCATGCGTAAAAGTGTAGTGGCAGCGGGCAAAAAAATGCCAAGGCTGGGCCTTGGCGTGCTTTGGAGCTGGCTTAAACCTTAAATGTCTGCCAGCAACTCATAAGGCAGTGGTTGCACCTGCAGCGCCACGCCGTGGGCCGCATCGGCGCTCTGGCCTTCTGCCAGCGCGGCATGAGCAAACAGGTCGTCCCGCGTGGACGAGGCAATTTGCATGGAAACGATGGCAGCCCAGCCACCTTCAGGCGCAGCGGCAGCCTGCACCACGGTGCCAGTGGCTTGCTCCAAGTCTTCGGCGGTGAAGACTTCCTGACCCACGCTCAGCGCCTTGTCGGCATGCACCAGATAGGCGCGGCGCTTGAGCGTGCCGCGAAACTGGCTGCGGGCCACGATTTCCTGGCCGGGGTAGCAGCCCTTTTTGAAGTTGACGCCGCCCAGCGATTCGTAATTGAGCATCTGGGGCACAAAGGCATCGACCACCGGGGCGGACAGCGTGGCCACCACGCTTTGTACTTCAGACCACAGCCACAGGTCTTCGCTCAGCAGCTCGCCTGCTGGGGCCTGACCTGCTGGGGCCACCCACAGCGCACGCTGGTTGCCTGCGGCGGGGTAGAGTGCCAGCACATGGGCTTCGCCAACGGCTTTGAGTGCCCAGGGGGCAGAGTCCGCGCTCAGGTATTGCGCAGCCGCAGTGCCCGTCAGGCCATAAAGTGCAAAGTCTGACGTAGCGTCGCTGAGCTTGCACTGGGCGCGCATCACAAACATGGACAGGCGCTTGAGCGTGGGAGCGAGCAGGCTGCGGTCACAAATCAACACAATCTCATCGGCGCTGCGCTTGAAGCCGATGAAACTGGCCAGCATGCGGCCCTTGGCGGTGCAAAAAGCGGCAAGCCGGGCCTGATCCTGCTTGAGCAGCACAAAGTCATTGCTCAACTGGCCGTGCAGAAAGCTGGCTGCATCAGCGCCAACGGCGCGGATCACACCAAGATGGGAAATGGGGGTAATGCCGTTCAGGGGCAGCGTCTTTGGCTGGGTCATGGCTGAATTATGATCGTCGCTCTGCGTCTTTATGGATTGAACCTGTGCGTGCCCTTATTCGTGCACTGATATTGTTGTTGCTTTTGGCTGCCTTGGCTGTTGGTGGAGCGTGGTGGTGGCTGAACCAGCCACTGAACTTGACTGCGCCCAGTCTGGAGCTGGAGATCGAGCCTGGCACTACTCCGCGTGGCGTGGCTCAGAACGTGGTCAAGGCCGGTGTGCAGACCGATGCGCGTTTGCTGTATGCGTGGTTTCGTCTCTCGGGCAAGGATAGAGCCATCAAGGCTGGCAACTATGAACTGAGCACGGGCCTTACGCCTTATGAACTGCTGCAAAAGCTGGCGCGCGGTGAAGAAAGCCTGCGCGCGTTGACTATTGTCGAAGGCTGGAACTGGCGCCAGGTGCGCGCTGCGCTGGCACGAGAGGAATTCCTCAAACAAGATAGTGCTGGTCTCAGCGATGAAGCGGTGATGACAGCGCTGGGCCGCGTGGGCGTGATGCCTGAGGGCCGCTTCTTCCCCGATACCTATACCTACGCCAAGGGCAGCTCTGATATGGCGGTGCTGCGCCGCGCAATGCATTCTATGGATAGGCGCTTGGCCGATGCTTGGGCCATGCGCGCGGCCAATACGCCGCTCAAGTCTGCCGATGAAGCGCTGATTCTGGCCAGTATCGTAGAAAAAGAAACCGGCCGCGCAGCCGATCGTGCGCAGATTGCTGGCGTTTTTGCCAACCGTCTGCGCATAGGCATGCGCCTGCAGACGGACCCCACGGTCATCTACGGCGTAGGCGCGAGCTTTGACGGCAATCTGCGCAAGCGAGACTTGCAGACCGATACGCCGTGGAACACCTATACCCGTGCCGGTCTGCCCATCACGCCCATTGCCATGCCCGGCAAGGCAGCGCTGATGGCGGCGGTGCAGCCCGATCAGACCAAGGCCCTGTACTTTGTGGCCAAGGGCGACGGCACCAGCCACTTCAGCGCATCGCTGGACGAGCACAATAGGGCCGTCAACCGCTACCAGCGCGGTCAGTAATCTTTGAAGGTCGCAGGTGTGTGATGCCTGCGTCTCGTTTGAATCAACAAGCTGGCGCTGCCATGAGGTGCGCTAGAGGAAATATCTGTGAGTACAGCTTCACCCAAGGGTCTGTTCATCAGTTTTGAAGGCATTGACGGTGCGGGCAAGTCCTCGCATATCGCCGGTCTGGCGCAAGCCTTTCGCGATCAGGGCCGCGTGGTCACTTTGACGCGTGAGCCCGGCGGCACGCCGCTGGCTGAAAAGCTGCGCGCCCTGATGCTCCATGACGCCATGGACCCGTTGACCGAGGCGCTGATTGCCTTTGCCGCGCGCCGCGACCATTTGGTGCAAGTCATCGAGCCCGCGCTTGCGCGTGGCGAAGTGGTCATCAGCGACCGTTTTACCGATGCCACCTTTGCCTATCAGGGCGCAGGCCGGGGTTTTGACTGGAGTCAGCTATCAGCTCTGGAGCGCATGGCGCAGACTGGTACTGCGTTGCAGGCTGATTTGGCATCAAACTTCATGCGTGAGCCTGATATGACGCTGTGGTTCGATTTGCCTGCCGAAGTGGCAGCTGTGCGGCTGGCTACAGCCCGTGTGCCCGATCGTTTCGAAGCCCAGCCTGGCGAGTTTTTTGCCCGTGTGGCCCAAGGCTACGCCCAGCGCGCCCAAGCGGCGCCGCAGCGCTTTGTGCGCGTAGATGCCAACACCAGCCGTGAAGCGGTGTGGGAACAGATTGCGCAAGCTGTGGCGGGCAAAGGCTGGCTGAGCAGCGCGGCGGAAAGCAAGGCATGAGCAAGGCGGGCATCGAGTCTGGGACTGAAGCTCCGTGGATTGCCGCGCAGCGCAGCCAGTTGCTGGCCCAGCGCGGCCACGCTTGGTTGCTGCAGGGACCGTCGGGTCTGGGGCAGTACGCGCTGGGCTTGTCCTTGGTGCGCGCCTGGTTGTGTGAGCAGCCTTCGGCGCAAGGCGCATGTGGTCAATGTGCCAGCTGCCACGCCATTGATGTGCGTGCCCATGCGGATTTGTGCGTGCTCATGCCCGAGGTGCAGATGATGGAGCTGGGCTGGCCGCTGTCTGAAAAAGCGCAGGCCGATATTGACGACAAAAAGCGCAAGCCCAGCAAAGAAATCCGTGTGGATGCCATGCGCGATGCTGTGGAGTTCTGCCAGCGCACCAGCGCACGCGGTCGTGGCAAGGCGGTGCTGGTCTACCCGGCAGAGCAGATGAATGCCATCACGGCCAATGCGCTGCTCAAGACGCTGGAAGAGCCACCAGGCGACGCCCGTTTTGTACTGGCCAGCGAGGCATCGCACCTGCTGCTGCCCACTATTCGCAGCCGCTGCCTGGCCCACACCATGACTTGGCCAGCCGTGCCAGAAGCCGCGCAATGGTTGCAGTCGCAAGGCATGAGCGAAGCCGATGCAGCAGCTGCGTTGCAAGCTGCAGGCGGCCGCCCCGGCGATGCCCTTCGCATGGCTGGCGATGCAGGCCGTGCAGCTGCCTGGGCGCAATTGCCGCGCCAGCTGGCCAAGGGCGATGTGGCGGCGCTGGCTGCCTTTGGCCCTGTGGATGCGGTGGAAGCGCTGCAAAAAATCTGCCATGACCTGATGGCGCTGGCAGGCGGAGCTAGCCCTCGTTACTTCTCGCCGGCGGATTTGCCGGGAAAGCCCCTGTCCATGATGCTGCTGGCTGATTGGTCGCGCGAGCTGGTGCAGGCTGCGCGCACGGCCGATCACCCCTTTAACGCCGGGCTGATGATGGAGGCGCTGGCCTCCCGGGCGCGCAGTGTATTGACCTCAGGCAAATCCGCCAGAGCCGCACGCTGAGTCATAGCCGTCGGGTTTGGTGAATGTTTTGCAGGGTGTTACTCTACAAAGTGCTGCCGCTCGGCCGTTTCAAGAATTTTGTAATCCCACTATGAACGCAACTACCGCCCCCCGTCCCAGCGTAATGCAGCTGGCGATCAAGGAAAAGGCCGCTCTTTATGCGGCCTATATTCCTTTGTTTGCCGAGGGGGGGATTTTTGTACCCACGCAGCGAGACTATCGTCTGGGCGATGATGTCTATGTGTTGTTGACACTGCCTGAAGACCCGCAGCGCTACCCCGTAGCCGGGCGCGTAGCCTGGGTCACGCCTGAGCGAGCCTCTGGCAACCGCACGCAGGGCATCGGTCTTCAATTCCCCAAAGACGCCAAGTCTGCCGAGCTCAAAGCCAAGATTGAGCAAATTCTCGGCACGTCAATGGGTTCTGAAAAACCGACGCAAACTCTGTAACTACCTCGCGTAGCCTTCAAACTGACGCTGCCCAAGCCAGGGTAGCCAAGCAAAAGCCGCCTGGCGATGCTTCCGTTTCCCATCCGCGAAGCGAGAGAGGGGAGCCGGTGCAGCCGCTCAGGGGCTGAGATTTTCTATGTTTACCGATTCGCATTGCCACCTGAACTATCCTGATCTGAGCGCCAATCTTGCGCAAATTCGCGAGGCGATGGCCGCTGCCAAGGTCACGCGTGCGCTGTGCATCTGCACGACGATGGAAGAGTTTCCGGATGTGCACCAGCTGGCGCTGGACTATGACAATTTCTGGGCCACGGTGGGCGTGCACCCCGATACCGAAGACATGACCGAGCCCAGCGTGCAGGATCTGGTCGATCGCGCCGCGCTACCCCGTGTGGTGGCGATTGGCGAGACGGGTCTTGATTACTACGGCATGGAAGACCGCAAGGGCGGCCGCACGATTGCCGATCTGGAGTGGCAGCGCGAGCGTTTTCGCACCCATATCCGTGCGGCGCAGATTACGCAAAAGCCGCTAGTCATTCACACCCGTAGCAGCTCTGCCGACACGCTGGCCATTTTGCACGAGTGCGGCGAAGCTGATAGCGCCACGCAGGCAGGCGGCGTCTTTCACTGCTTTACCGAGACTGCTGAAGTCGCTCGTGCCGGGCTGGATATGGGTTACTACATCTCCCTGTCGGGCATCGTGACTTTTAAAAATGCACAGCATCTGCGCGATGTGGCGGCCTTTGTACCGCTGGATCGTTTGCTGATCGAAACCGATAGCCCCTATCTCGCGCCCATGCCTTACCGTGGCAAGACGAATAATCCTTCCTACGTGCCGTTTGTGGCCAAGCAAATTGCCGAGGTGCGCGGTATTTCCGTGGAAGAGGTGGCCGAGGCCACGAGCACGAACTTTGATCGCCTGTTCAAGGGCGTGACCCAGCCGTAAGCCATCCGTGAATTCTGGAGCCAGTGCATGAAACTGTTCGCAGCCCCAACCATCACCACCGCATCGCCATTGAACCGTCGCCACAGCCTGCGCTGGCTGGGTGCGGCCGTTGCGGGGGCTGCCGGTCTGCCAGGCATGGGCTGGGCCAGCGATTTTGAGGACTATTCGCGGGCGCTGGTCAGTGATAACTCCAGCACCATGGTGAACCTGATCTTTCGCGGCTTTGATGCCAATACTCTGGACTCGCGTGGGCGTCCCGGCTTGGTGGCGGCGTTGCATCAGGATTCGCTCAAGGTGTTTGATGTGCTGCTCAAAGCGCCCAAGATTGATGTGAACCTGGCCTCTCGCCAGAATGAGACGCCATTGATGATGGCCTGCATCAAAGGCCATCTCAAGCTGGTCAAAGAACTCATCAAGCGCGGCGCGGATGTGAACCGCGAAGGCTGGACACCGCTGCACTACGCGGCATCGGCCGATACGCCGCAGACGCTAGACATCATCAAGCTTTTGCTGGAAGAAAACGCCTATATCGACGCTGCATCGCCCAACGGCACGACACCGCTGATGATGGCGGCCCAGTACAGCAGCGAGGCAGTGGTCAAGCTGCTGCTGGAGGAGGGGGCGGACATCACACTGCGCAATCAGCGCAACTTGACGGCGGCAGACTTTGCCAAACTGGTAGATCGCCAGTACATGGCGGATTTGCTTGGCAAGGCTCTGAAACAAGAGCGACGCACACAGCCGTCACGCGGTACTTGGTAAGTGCTCGTATTAATTTGATAGCTGGTAGCGTTCAATAAAAAAGGACTTCAAGCCTGTTCGGGCTTGAAGTCCTTTTTCTATGAGCGCAAGCAGCTATTAAATTTGTGCCTCGCCAGGAGTGGCTGTGCTGCGTACCTGTGTGTGCAGGCGGGCGTAAAGGCCGCCCAGTGCAATCAGCTCGGCATGCGTGCCTTGCTCTGCGATCTGGCCGCGCTCCATCACCACCACACGGTTGGCATGTTCGATGGTGGAGAGGCGGTGTGCAATCACCAGTGTGGTGCGGCCCTGCATCAGGCGGTTCAGGGCTTCCTGCACCAGGCGCTCGGACTCGTTGTCCAGAGCCGAAGTCGCTTCGTCCAGAATCAGAATCGGCGCGTTCTTGTACAACGCGCGGGCAATGGCCAGGCGCTGGCGCTGGCCGCCAGAGAGCTGGCTGGCGTTGTGGCCGACCAAGGTGTGCAGGCTTTGCGGCAGGCTGCGTACAAAGTCGCCCAAGTTTGCCGCTTCAAGCGCAGACCAGACGCGGGCTTCATCCACCTCGGTGCCCAGCGCTACGTTGGCTGCCACGCTGTCGTTGAGCATGACAACATCTTGGCTGACCATGGCGAACTGCTGGCGCAGTGCGTTCAAGTCCCAATCGCTCAGCGGCACGCCATCCAGCGTGATCTGGCCGCTGGTGGGCGAGAAAAAGCGCGGCAGCAAATTGACCAGCGTGGTCTTGCCCGCGCCCGATGGGCCGACCAGGGCCACGACTTCGCCAGCCTTCACATTCAGGTTCAGGTGAGACAGGGCAGGGGCCTTGTCGGGGCCAAACTGCACAGTGACATCGCTCAACTGCAGTGTGCCGGTGACGGGACCTGTGGGCTTGAAAGTGCCACTTTGCTCATCGCTGGAGCCTTCCAGCAGAGACAGGCCGCGTTCCAGCGCTGCTACGCCGCGCGTGATGGGGTTGGCCACATCGGCAATGCGACGAATGGGGGCAATCAGCATCAGCATGGCTGAGATAAAGGCTGCAAAGCCGCCCACGGTCACATCCTGCACAGTGGTGCCAGTGCTTGCGCCCTGGCGGCTTTGCCACAGGGCAATGCAGAGGATGACGGACAGCGCAATCGCGGCCAGTACTTGCGTCAGCGGTGTCATGGCGGCAGAGGCAATCGTGGCCTTGGTGTTGAGGCCGCGCAGCTGGTTGCTCAGCGCGCCAAAGCGCGACTGCTGTGACTCTTGGGCACCATGCAGGCGCACCATGCGGTGGGCGAGCACGTTTTCTTCCACCACATAGGCCAGCTCGTCAGTCGCAGTCTGGCTGGACTTGGTGATGCGGTACAGGCGGCGCGAGAGCGTCTTCATGACCCAGGCCACGCCAGGAACCATGAAGGCCACGATCAGCGTGAGCTGCCAGTTCAAATAGATCAGATAGCCGAGCAGAGCAATGAGCGTAAAGCCGTCGCGCGAGATGCTCATCATGGCCTGCACCAGCTGCTGGGCACCGGTCTGCACCTCATAGACCACGGTGTTGGACAGGGCCGAGGCCGATTGGCGCGAGAACAGGCTCATGTCGGCGGCCAGCAGGCGTTCAAACAGTTTTTTGCGCAGGGCCAGCATCCCGTCGTTGGTGATGCGTGCCAGTGCGTACTGACCGGCAAACTGAGCCAGACCGCGAATGACGAACAGTCCAATCAGGAAGACGGGCACCATCCACAGGTCGAGTGAGCCCTGGGTGAAGCCGCTGTCGAGCAGGGGCTTGAGCAGGGCGGGCATGGCGGGCTCGGTCGCAGCACCGACCAGGGTTGCCAGAATGGCCAGACCCCAGGCCCAGCGCTGGCCTGAAAAATAAGGCGTCAGCCGCTTCAGGCGCTGCATTAAAGGCAGATCGGCTGGGTTGACGGTGGCAGATTGAGCTGGCGATGGTGCCTGCGCGGTCTTGGTGGCCTCGCTTGGCGGTGTGGGCGGTGTGGCTTGCATAAGCGCGTAATTTTAGGGCTTGCGCTTTCGGAGTTGGCGCTGACCCCGATAGATGAATTTCGAGATGAAGTTGTAACCAACTATGCCTGTTTGGATATAAAGCGCAAGCCTGCGGCAAAATCACAGAGGGTATTGCCAGCGCCTGTTGCAGTCTCTGGCATGCTCACGATCTGATTATTTTGTGGCACTTGCGTTTGATCACCCTACTGAGTACGTTCTTACATCAGGAATCCGTCAGTGTGTGTAACATTCGAGCTTGTGTTTGTACCGGGCACTTCCGGAAATTTAGATGGCTGCCAATGACTATTGACCGACTTCCATCCCTGACAACCTGGGCGGCAGGGCCGCGTGCTTCTCGTAGAGCCATGCTGGCAACGCTGGCTGCTACACCGGCCATTCCTGCATTGGCCCAGTTCAGGGTTGAGGTAACAGGCGTGGGCCTGACACAGTTGCCGATTGCAATTGCCCCATTCAAGGGAGAGGGCTCGGCCCCGCAGAAGATTTCCGCCATTATTCAGGCTGATCTGGAGCGCAGCGGCCAGTTCCGCGGCGTTGACGCCTCGGGCATCGCGCTTGATGAAACATCGCGCCCCGATGTGGCGCAGTGGCGCCAAAAGGGCGCTGACTCTCTGGCCACCGGCAGCGTGACCCGTCTGGCTGATGGCCGCTGGGATGTGCGCTTTCGCTTGTGGGATGTGGTCAAAGGCCAGGACCTTGGTGGTCAGGGCTTTGCGGTCACGACGGGCGATCTGCGTCTGGTTGCACACCGCATTGCCGACTACATCTACGAAAAGCTCACGGGCGAGAAAGGTATTTTCTCCACCCGTATCGCTTATGTCACCAAGTCCGGTGCGCAGTACCGCCTGTGGATTGCTGACGCTGATGGTGAAAACTCTCAGTCCGCGCTTTCCAGTCCTGAGCCCATCATTTCGCCAGCATGGGCGCCCAACGGAACTCAGCTGGCCTATGTGTCGTTTGAGTCGCGCAAGCCTGTGGTCTATGTGCACGACGTGGCCAGCGGCCACCGCCGTCTGCTGGCCAACTTCCGTGGCTCCAATAGCGCGCCTGCATGGTCGCCTGATGGCAGCCGCCTGGCTGTGACGCTGAGCCGTGATGGTGGCTCGCAGCTGTATCTGCTCAGCGCCCAGGGCGGTGAGCCCCGTCGCCTGATGCAAAGCAGTGGTATTGATACCGAGCCTTGCTTTTCGAGTGACGGCCGCACCATCTATTTCGTCAGCGACCGTGGCGGTGCGCCGCAGGTCTACAAAGTCTCGTCCTCGGGCGGCAGCGCCGAGCGCGTGACCTTTACTGGCACCTACAACATCTCGCCCGCCATCAGCCCCGACGGCAAATGGCTGGCCTATGTCTCTCGCGTTGGCGGTGGCTTCAAGCTGCAGGTCATGGACTTGGCAACGGGTGCCGTGAATTCCGTCACGGACACCAATGCGGATGAAAGCCCAAGCTTTGCTCCTAATAGCCGCCTGATTGTTTACGCCACCATCCAGGGTGGTCGTGAAGCTCTCATGACTACAACGCTGGACGGCAAGATCAAGGCACGTCTGGCAGGGGCAGGTGGAGATATACGTGAGCCCGACTGGGGCCCGTTCCAAAAACAGTGATCTGAAGTTTTCGTTCCCTCTTATTTAGTGATGAAGTCCGTTGTGGACTATTCGGAGAAATCTCATGTTGACTATCAAACGTCTTTCTTTGGCTTTGGCCGTAACGGCTCTGGTTGCAGGTTGCAGCTCGGGCGTCAAGCTCGACGACAAGCCTGTGGACGGCTCGCTGTCCAGCCAAGGTGCTGGCGCTAACGGCCAAGGCCAAAGCGGTGTGTCCGGCGTGGACCTGACCGGTTCCGCTGCGTCCAAGGCCGGCCCTCAGGGTGTCAGCCGTATCGTGTATTTCGACTTTGACAGCTACTCTGTCAAGGCTGATGCACAGCCCCAGATTGAATCCCACGCCAAGTTCATCAAGGCCAACCCCGCTGCCAAGGTGCAGCTGGAAGGCCACACTGACGAACGCGGTGGCCGTGAATACAACCTGGCTCTGGGTCAAAAGCGTGCAGAAGCTGTGCGCCGCTCCCTGGGTCTGCTGGGTGTGAATGATTCTCAGATGGAAGCAGTGAGCTACGGCAAGGAAAAGCCTGCTGTGGAAGGCAACAACGAAAGCGCCTTCTCCCAAAACCGTCGCGTTGAAATTAATTACCGTTAATGATGAAGCAGGCTTTGTTGACTCTCCGTCACGCAACGCTGCCGCAACTGGTGGTGGCTGGCCTGCTGGCCAGCTCTGCCATCAGCGCGCATGCAGCTTTATTTGGTGATGACGAGGCGCGCCGCGCCATCATCGAGTTGCGCCAGCGCACCGACGGCCTGCAGCAATCGCAAGAGCAGACTCGCCGTAGCCTGCTTGATCTGCAGTCGCAGATCGAAGCGCTCAAGGCCGATCAAGCCAAGCTGCGTGGTCAGAACGAGCAACTGACTCGTGACGTGGCCGAGTTGCAGCGCGGTCAAAAGGATCTGGCCAAGGGCTTTGATGAGCGCTTGCGCCAGTTCGAGCCTGTGAGTGTGAATGTCGATGGCATTGAGTTCACTGCAGATCGCAGCGAGCAGCAAGACTTTGAGCAAGCTCTGGGCTTGTTCCGTTCGGGCAAGTTTCCCGAAGCGGGTCAGGCTTTTGCCGCCTTCTTGCGCCAGTGGCCCAGGAGTGGCTATACGCCTTCTGTGCGTTTCTGGCTGGGTAACTCGCAGTACGCTACGCGTGACTACAAAAACGCCATTGCCAACTTCCGCTCGGTCTTGACCAATGCGCCCATGCATGCACGTGCGCCGGAAGCAGCTCTGTCCATTGCCAACTGCCAGGTTGAGTTGAAAGACACCAAGGCAGCGCGCAAGACGCTTGAAGATCTGTTGCAGGCCTATCCGAACTCGGAAGCCGCAGGGATTGCCAAGTCCAAGCTGGCGACGCTCAAGTGATGGCCGATCACTCGCAGTCTCAAGCGGAAACAGCGCCCCAGTCCGGCGCTGTTTTTTTAACGGACGACGCAGACCTGCAACGCCGCTTTGGCGGGCTGGAGCGCTTGTACGGCGTGAAGGGCGCAGCCCACATTCGTGCAGCCCACGTGGTGGTGGTCGGTATTGGTGGCGTAGGTTCGTGGACGGCTGAAGCGCTTGCGCGCAGTGGTGTGAGTCGTTTGACCTTGATCGACATGGATCATGTGGCTGAGTCCAATATCAACCGCCAGATTCATGCGCTGACCAATACCGTGGGGCAGGCCAAGATTGAAGCCATGCGCGATCGCATTGCGTTGATCAATCCTGCTTGTCAGGTGGTTTGCATTGATGACTTTGTGGAACCCGAGAACTGGCTGCAGTTGCTGCCCGCAGATGCGGATGCCGTGATTGATGCCTGCGATCAGGTCAAAGCAAAGGCTGAAATGGCAGCCCATGCCCGCAAGACCAAGCAATGCTTTATTGCGGTGGGTGCAGCGGGCGGTAAGCGACTGGCGCATCTGGTGGATATTGCTGACCTCAGCGCCACTACGCATGATCCGCTGCTCTCGCAGTTGCGTTATCGCCTGCGCAAGCAGCATGGTGCGCCTAAAGATGGCAAGCGTATGGGAGTGACCTGTGTGTTCAGCCGCGAAGCGGTTGCGCCGCCTGATGCCTCTTGCGCTATCGAGGGTGACGGTAGCTTGAACTGTCACGGCTATGGCTCGGTAGTGGCTGTGACGGCAACGTTCGGCCAGTGCGCGGCAGGCTGGGTTCTGGATCAATTGGCACGCAAATCCAATTAATTGAGTCACTTTCCTGAGAGGCAGGAAAAATAGATTACAATAACGTCATTCCACTGAATAAGCAAACATTGCTTCTGAGGTGTGGAGGGGTCTTTAGCTCAGCCGGTAGAGCAGCGGACTTTTAATCCGTTGGTCACGAGTTCGAATCTCGTAGGACCCACCAGAATGTAGGCGCTACAGCTATAAAAGCTGTAGCGCCTTTTTCGTTTATCTATCCATTGACTGTCGGCCTGTACGTCGAGTCGGGCAATGGTATCGCGCCTGCCAAAATTTGCGATTAGCTTAAAATCGCTGCTTTCGCGTAGAGGCTGCGCCGCTGGAAAAATCAAATGAAATCAACTGATTCTGATCGCACGATGCAAACGAGTATCCCGAAAGTCGGGTTCGTCTCGCTGGGCTGTCCTAAAGCGCTGACCGACAGCGAACTGATCCTCACGCAATTGAGTGCAGAGGGTTATCAGACCTCCAAAACCTTTGAAGGTGCTGACCTGGTCATCGTCAACACCTGCGGTTTTATTGACGATGCTGTCAAAGAAAGCCTGGACACCATTGGTGAAGCGCTGGCTGCCAACGGCAAGGTGATCGTCACCGGTTGCCTGGGCGCCAAGGCTGGCAAAGAAGGCGGCGCCACTATGGTGGCTGAAGTGCACCCCAGCGTGCTGGCCGTAACCGGTCCCCATGCCACGCAAGAAGTGATGGATGCCGTGCACGCCCACCTGCCCAAGCCCCACGACCCGTTTGTGGACCTGGTGCCCGGCAGCTTTGGCGATGCGGGCATCAAGCTCACGCCTAAGCACTATGCGTACCTGAAGATTTCTGAAGGTTGCAATCACCGTTGTACCTTCTGCATCATCCCCTCCATGCGCGGCGACTTGGTTTCGCGTCCGATTGGCGATGTCTTGAAAGAAGCCAAAGCGCTGTTTGAAGGCGGCGTCAAAGAGCTGCTGGTTATCAGCCAAGACACCTCCGCCTACGGTGTAGATGTGAAGTACGTCACCGGTTTCTGGGATGGCAAGCCCGTCAAGACCCGCATGCTGGAGTTGGCCGATGAATTGGGCAAACTGGCCAAACAATACGGCGCATGGGTGCGTATGCACTACGTGTACCCCTACCCCACGGTTGATGCCGTGCTGCCGTTGATGGCTGAAGGCAAGGTCTTGCCATACCTGGATGTGCCGCTGCAGCATAGCCACCCTGACGTTCTGAAGCGCATGAAGCGCCCCGCATCCGGCGAGAAAAACCTCGACCGCATCCGCGAATGGCGCAAGATTTGCCCAGAGCTGGTGATTCGCTCTACCTTCATTGCTGGCTTCCCTGGCGAGACTGAAGAAGAATTCGAGCACTTGCTTGATTTCATTCGCGAAGCGGAAATTGACCGTGCAGGCTGCTTTGCCTACAGCCCGGTCGAAGGCGCTACCGCCAATGAATTGCCTGGCATGCTGCCCGAAGAAGTGCGCGAAGCGCGCCGCGCCCGCTTTATGGAAGTGGCGGAGGAAGTCTCCACCGCTCGCCTGCAGCGCCGCGTGGGTCAGGTCATGAAGGTGCTGGTCGACAAGGCCATCAGCTTGGGTAAAAAGGGCGGCGTAGGCCGTACCTATGCTGACGCCCCAGAGATCGACGGCGTGGTGCACATCCAGCCGCCTGAAAAAGCCAGCAAGTCCTACAAGGTAGGTGATTTGATCAGCGTGCGTATCGTTGGTACGCAAGGCCATGATCTGGTGGGTATTCCCGTCTAAGTGAATCAAAGCAGTCTTTGCAGGCTGCATCAAAAACTCAAAAGGGCCGCGTTCTGCGGCCCTTTTTGCGTCTGTGCTTTGTCAGGTATTGCTCAATTGAGCTGTTAAATCTTTGACTGAGGCGAGGCTCGCAATTGCAAGTCGTCCGAGTTGTTGAAGCATCTTGCTGATGCAGTCATGAACGCAAAAAGACACCTGTCGATTTGACTAGGTGTCACAGTGTTGTGTCGCACATGCTCAGAAATATTTTTCTAGGAAGATGACCTCTTGTCTACAAAGAGGATTTCCATCGAAAGGTGACGAACCTTACCTCGCCCATTCACTGGCTGTCAGTTAGTACCCGCTTGGGTTCCATCTGTTGCCGTTGTTGATGGGTAGGAGGTGGGGTTGTGCGTTTCTATCGGCCCTTATGCCACAGTGAAGTAGCACGCGGAATGTTGGCGAGTCTAGCAGGATGGCGGAAATGTTTTCCGGCGAAATTTCTGAACGGCCTTTGATGAGGTGGTGTCGGCTGTCTTCCCCCCTCTACCCCGGTATGCTCCTTGTGAATTAACGAGGAGGTGTAGGGATGTTGGAGGCTGTGAGTTACTTGAGATGGGATTGGGCTGTTATCGGAACAGTCATAGCTGGCATTGGAAGCATTGCTACGGCAGTCACAGCATGGATTGCGTTCTATATAGGTATGGAGCCAAGGAGAATACGCCAAGAGCAAGAAAGGATACGTACAAGAGTTGCCGCGAGACTCTTGGAAATAGAGATGGAGCGACTTCATCGAGGGGTGACAGGAGTAAGAGGCCTCGTGTTTTTTCCAGAAGACCGCGATGACCTGGACTATTTGGAGACGATTAAATGCTTGCACAGCCCCATACTCAAAGAATGCCTTGATGCCGCTGACTCATACCCTGAGAATGCAGCGCTTGCTATGGCTGAGGTCTATGCAATTGCTGATGACCTTAAAGAAATGCTTGATAACCAGCGCGTCTTGGGTGGCGACGGGAAGTGGGGTGAACGGCGAGGTAAAGAAATTTTCAGTTGCGCTGACAATCTTTCTGAGGCTATTGGACGGCTCCGCCCCATCTTGATTCCTGGATGTCAGAAATCGTTCGGTTTCTTACACCCCTTCTGCCGCCCCTGAAAACATGTAAACAAAATAGGATTGAGACTTTATTGCAGTCGTGCAATACTTACACCCATTATTTACAGGGGTGGAGCATGAGCGCACGCATCTACGGCTATGGCCGTGTCAGTACAGCAGACCAGACCACAGAGAACCAGCGTAAGGAGCTGGAGGGCATGGGCCATGAGCTGCTATCACAGCGGTGGTTCTCGGACACCATCTCAGGCAAGGTGCCTGCCAAGGAGCGCCCCCAGTTCTCCAAGCTACTGGAGCGACTGGAGGAAGGTGACCTGCTGCTGGTCTCCAAACTCGACCGCCTAGGCCGAGACATGATTGATGTACTGCAGACACTGAAGACCTTGGAGGAGCGCGGCATCCGGGTCAAGGTCAAGGCTCTGGGGGATGTTGACCTCACCAGTGCAGCAGGCAAGGTAACCGTGCGTGTCCTTGCAGCAGTCGCAGAGATGGAGCGGGACTTGTTGGTCGAGCGTACACAGGCTGGTCTGGCCCGTGCCAAGGCCGAAGGCAAGCAACTGGGCAGACCCTCCAAGACCAGCGAGGAAGACCGCCAGACCATCTTGGCAAGGCTCCATGCTGGCGATACCGTTTCTCAAGTGGCGAGGGACTACGCCATCAGCCGCACATCCATCATCAACATCAGAGACGCGGCAGCAGCGGAGGCTTGACCTCCTGCGCCTATCACCAGCGCCAGCAATAGCGCTCACAGTCGTTTCCATTTCTATCTTCATGCCCCCGCAGGGTTCGCCTTGCGGGGGCTTTTTGTTGGCCGCTCGATGTGCGTGGTGTTCAGAGCCATGGCGTGAAGGCCTATCACTCAAGGAAACACATGAAGAACTACATCCAGTACCGCGCCGTGCTCATCGCCAAGAACAGCCACGCCTACGAGTTGTGGGAAGCCAAGGACTTCAAGGCGCTGGACAAGCATTTAGCAGCCCTCGCCAAAGCAGAAGAAGAACTCCGAAACCGCTACTGAACACCTCTTCCCCGAATTAGGGGGACGTATAGCTAAAGCGAAAACGCCTAAGCAAACAGACATCAACACTTCTAGGAAAACGACATGACTACCAACGCAATCATCACCAAGAACTACAACGACACCGTCCTGACCTTCCGCAATGACGGCTGGTTCAACATGACCAAGGCCGCGAAGGCTTTCGGCAAGGACGTGCGTGATTTTCTGTACGCAACCGCCACTCAGGGGTACATCAATGCCTTGACCAAATGCGGCAATTTCCCGCAATTGATGGAGGCCAAGCGCGGTAATCAAGGTGGCACATGGGCGCACCCCAAGCTCGCCATTCGTTTCGCCCAGTGGCTGGACGACGCCTTTGCTGTGTGGTGCGACACCGTGATTGACGACATCCTGCGCGGCAAGGCCGAGGTGGTCATCACCAAGCCCGAGACTTCGGAAATCCTGGCGATGCCATCCAGCATGCTGGAAGCAGGTAAGCGCTGGCTGGCAGAGCTGGAGCGCGCCGAAGCCCTGAAGCTGGAGAACGTCGAGCTGAAGGAGGAGGTGGCCGTGCTGACCCACGAGGTCAACCACTTCACAGTCAGTGAGTTCCAGACTGCTGCTGGTCGCTACTTCAGCCCCTCGCAGCGCAGCAAGATTGCCCGCTATGCCGCTGGCTACTGCTTGGCTCAAGGCTTGGAAATCACCCGCAAGCCCATGTCGTACACCAGCCCCATTAACGGTGAGACCTATAACAACATGGTGAAGGTCTACCCCCGAGTAGCCTTGGAGCACGGCGTCATTCTCGCCACGAACTAAAGCCAAACCTTTAACCACCACTCTGAAAGTTTCCCCAATGACCCATAACACACCACATTCCTTCCCCGAAACCCCGACCCCAGCACAGTCTCCAACCTTTGCCGAGCGTCTGTTTGCCGCCGCACGTATGGAGATGGCGCGTGAGGCTCAAGCCAAAGCGGCCACTCAGGCGCAAGCGAAACAGTAATAAGCCGCTCACTAACTAAACCATTGGCCACCTCCGGGTGGCTTTTTGTCGTTTATGGCAACCCGAAAGAAAAAGCCCTCGGTCATTAATGAATGGCTGAGTCACGCGAGTCATCCTTCATTACCTGCGGAGGTCGTTTCGTTAATCGAGAGACGCCGTAGGCAAATGCAAGCCTTTGCAAGTCTTGACCTACGCACGCACTGCACCAAGAATGAAGCCTCACTGAGGGAGTGCTGGTTATGTCCTTGTTGCTGCGTCGTTTGAGGGGCGAGCCTTTTCTACAAGTCCAGAGCCACGGGCAGACGTTGACCTGCTACAGGCGGGGATTGTTGCTTGGTCTGGCCCTTGGGGTACTGACCTTCATGCTGTTGCAACTGTCGTTTGTGTCCCTTGCCTTGCCATGGCAGATTGCCCACGGCGTGCTCTTGTGCGGAGGCTTCTATCTGGCTGCTGCTTTGATGGCGAGCCGTGCGCCTGCTGGCCTATCACCTGAGCTTGCTGCTGCTCGGTGGCTTTAGTACTGGCAGATTATCAAACCTCTTGAAGAGGATGCTGTTCTAGGCTTTGCGAAATCTAGTCACCCGTGGTAACTATTTCTGGTTGGTGGACCGCAATCTGAAGCCTCATGGTCACGTCGCTGGTCGACATGGGCGGCTGCAAACGACCCAAAGCGGTAGTAGAGGACTGTACAAAGCAGTCGCTCGACGTTTGAGATAAGGGAAAGGCTGGAATTGAGCGAATCCCGCAGGAAGTCTGCCTCTCAGGACTGCAGGGTTAGGCTGACTTTCTATCACGCTACGCAAAGTAATGCTTAACAAACTCATATTCAGCACAGCCTTCAGTAATCAGAGACTCAGAGAAAGTATCAGCCAGTATTTCGTGAAAGACATCGTGATTGGAAACGACATAATGCTTCCCTCTTGGTTTGAGGGCTGAGTTTTGGTACGTATAGCTTTTGTGAGCTTCGGTTGGCCAATTGGAATTATTCAGTTCGACGATGAAACTCGCCTCGGGATCGGAAGGATATATTCCGATGGCCGGGCTGCAATCAGTTCTTGCGCTACGGACACAACGGGCACCTTCAAATTGCAGTTTTACAAATGATGGCGCTTCCGCAATGCTTTCGGCTAATAGGTAAACAATACAGTAGATGCTCGTATAAAGGAGAGCGGCATCTTCGATATGGTTGTGCCTATACTTTAGAGGGATGGCAATTCCTGAGTGCATTGTTCTTCTAGGCCTAGTGTAATGTTAGGAATAAAATCTACTCTATTGTCGTTTCTCGCAGAATGTGTGTAACACGAAAACTAGAAATCAATGATTTAGAGTAGAACTAAGAGGTGCATTTGGTCCTCGCTTCTCAATGAGTTTTGTACTTTCCGTATAAGTTAGGTCGCAAGGCCAATACCGACCCCGGGCAGCCATTCACTCCTCAACCTAGTAAGTCGAGCAGCAATGAAGCGGTTGTAGCACATGAATAAGCAATCATTGAGAGACTGCTCATGGCCGAAAACAGCCGGTTAAGGACTGTCCAAGACAATCATCTTGTTGACCAGAGTCAGTCAGGTGTCTGTCCATGGGTCGTCAGAACGACTGACCGATTCAACCAGATTCTGCGGCAGGCAAGAACAACGGGAAAGGCCTAGAACGGCTTGACGCTTCTGGGGTATGCAAGGTATAGGCGCGGCCTTTGCGGCGCTTCTAGGGTGGCATGGGTGCCCTCCGTGGGGTGTCTTGGTGTCTGCCTTGCGGTGACTGGTTCTCCCCGTCTCTGCTGTGGCGGAGTTTGCTATCATATGAATAGCATGAAATCGTTTACTGGCAAGGCCTTGAATTACGGGGACGTATAGCCCTTAGCCCCTTTCAGATATCTATAAGTTCATATCCTAAAGATAGCCTTAAGTAATCCTTCAGTAGTCCTCTGGTTCTTCTTCCAGTAGTCCTTGGTAATGAACTAATAAGTAGTAATAGAAGATTCATTCATAGGAGTCCTTGCCAAGGCACCTCCAAGCCTGCCATGGATAGCTTCAAGCCATGACCATGCCTATGCCTATGCCTATGCCAAGCATGCTCCATGCCTCCCTTGAGGCCTTCCAAGCCCTCCCATGCGAATGAATGAGGAAGGAGCTATCACAGGTGCGGTTCCTGTTTGTCGTGGTGTCCTTGCTGCCTCTGTTCTCCTTCCTCGCTCTGTCAGCTTCAGCCATGCAGCGCCAGCATCAGCAGCCGTCCCTTGAGGTGGTTTAAGGCTCATGCGTAGTGCCTGCCATGGCTGGAGGCCTTCAAGGCTTCTCTGTGCTGGCCTTGACTGTGGTCTTGGGCACGAGGTCTGCTGTCTGTTGTTTTCGTTGTGCTTTCACAATACGGAATGCATCTGCGCCCCCCTGTAGTTTTCTCCTAGCTTCCACTCTGGCCCTGAAGCCTCCACGCTGGGCAGTCTCCATGCGTGGCTCTGTGTAGACCTTAGGCAAGCTGAGAGCAGGGTAGGAGATGGCTTGGATGGCCTCCCGGCGGTCTTCAAGGCTGACGTCTTGGTAGACCTTTGTTCCAATGCTTCCCAGCGTCTCATGGCCTGTGATTGCGTCTTGCACCTTCTCTGGTATCTTGGCTCTGGACATGCGTGTGCGCACGGAATGCCGGAAGGAGTGGAAGTCTGGGTAGCGCTCTGTCAGGCCCACGCTGCGTCGGTATTCTCCAAACCAGTTGGATAGGGTCAAGCCGGGGCGCTCTGGGTCAACGCGGAGGATGGGCCATAGCTTGTCGTGGCCTGCGTCTCGGATGGCTTGGACGTACTCCAGCAATCCTAGCCTGACTAGCTCAGGGTGGATTGGAATGCTGCGCAAGCCTGCATTGCTCTTTACTCGTTGCCCATCTCCTGCGTCTGTGATGGTCAGCATGGGAATGCCATCTATCAGGCTGATGTCACAAGTACGAAGCTGAGACAGTTCTCCTATGCGTGCCCCTGAGTACAGCGCCATAAGCGGCACCCAGTAGGCTGCATCGCTGCCTGACTTCTTGCCCTTTGGGGTGTCGTAAGTGGTAAACAGCGGCTGACTGAATAGCTGTTGCAGCTCCTCGTCTTTCCAAGGCCTGCGGGTCTGGGCCTTGCTGACCTGAATCTCCATCCCTTCCCAAGGCTGCTTGGGTATCAGCTCCAGCTCTCGGTAGGCGTAGACCAACAAGGACTTCACCCAGACGAATCTATTGCGGGCGGTGGTCAGTGATATGGGTTGCTCCTGCAGCCATGACCTGAAGGCATCGCCGTGTGCTCTGGTGAATTGGTTAATGGGCAAGCGACCCAGTGCTTTGTCGCAGGTTTCTATAGCCAGCAGGCAGGCTTGCTCAGATGACTTCGTTCGCTTCTTGACTCGCAGCCAGCGCTTGTACAGCTCCTTCAGTGTGGGCATCTCTGCATACAGGGCTGGGCCAGCCTGAGGATTCACTGCAGCTCTTTTCGATGTGGATGCCAGGGTGGCTGGGGCCTTGGTATTTGCGCCTGTCTGAGTGCTTTCTAGTAGGGCTGCGTGTGGCTCGGTAGGCAGGAGGATGCCTTGCAAAGGCTCCAAGACCTTCTGCGCTTGAGCGGAGAGATGCGAAAGAGTGCCAGACGGTTTCCTGGCCGCAGCAAACAGCGCCAGCAGCCTTGCACGCTCCAATGTCCCCAGCAGCTCCGCCTCAGACCTATCAGAAGTCCCCAGACTCTTGCGGAAACGGCTGCGCCCAAACCTTGCTCTAAGGTCTGTCGGAACGACTATGCACAGTTGGAAAACGCCAGCTCTTAAATGCAGCCCTGTGAGGGTTGGCATGGTCTTGAATACTCTTGTCTGATTGACAGAAGTACCACATCAAAGTGCCACAAAGACCAAAAAAGCTCCTTTCTAGGAAGATGACCTCTTGTCTACAAAGAGGTTTTCCATCGAAAGGTGACGAACCTTACCTCGGCACTGGTTTCACAGTTAGGGCTGCTTGGTTCCCCACCTGACCCGGTTGGCCGCTTCCCCATGCGAGGAGGCCCGTCACCGCTGATTATAGGTTGAAAAGACACACTCTGAATTCTCATTGCATGAGATTTCAGGTGCAGCCGTGTTGACATGCCCTTGCCCCGTAGAATTGAAGACTATGTCTTATTTAGTGCTTGCTCGTAAATACCGGCCCCGTACCTTCTCCGAAATGGTGGGGCAGGAGCACGTGGTTCAGGCCCTGACCAATGCGTTGACCCAGCAGCGCCTGCACCACGCCTATCTGTTCACGGGCACGCGTGGCGTGGGCAAGACCACGGTGTCGCGCATTCTGGCCAAGTCGTTGAATTGCCAGGGCGTAGATGGCAATGGTGGAATCACTGCAACTCCTTGCGGCGTATGCGCTGCATGCACTGAAATCGATAGCGGCCGCTTTCCTGATTACACCGAGCTGGATGCTGCGTCTAACCGTGGGGTGGACGAGGTGCAGAGCCTGCTGGAGCAGGCTGTCTACAAGCCGGTGCAGGGGCGCTTCAAGGTTTTCATGATCGACGAGGTGCACATGCTGACCAACACGGCGTTTAACGCCATGTTGAAGACGCTGGAAGAGCCGCCTGAATATCTGAAGTTTGTGCTGGCCACGACCGATCCGCAGAAAGTGCCTATGACGGTGCTTTCGCGTTGCCTGCAGTTCAACCTGCGACCCATGGCGCCTGAGACGGTGCTGGAACACCTGACGCAAGTGCTGGCCAAAGAGGCCGTGCCTGCTGAGCCGCAGGCATTGCGCCTGCTCTCGCGGGCGGCGCGCGGTTCCATGCGTGATGCGTTGAGTCTGACCGATCAGGCCATTGCCTTTGGCAGCGGTCAGCTTCAGGAAGCCTCGGTGCGCCAGATGCTGGGCAGTGTGGACCGCAGCCATGTGTTCCGCCTGATTGATGCTCTGGCGCAGGGCGATGGCCGCACGGTGGTTGAGACTTCTGAAGAGTTGCGCCACAACGGCTTGTCGGCCGCTTCTACGCTGGAAGAAATGTGCGCTGTGCTGCAGCGCATGGCCGTGCTGCAGGCCGTGCCTGATATGCCATTGGACGCCAGCGACCCGGAAGCCGCTGAAGTCGATCGTCTTGCGAGCCTGATGCCGCGTGACGAGACGCAACTGCTCTACAGCATCTGCCTGCATGGCCGTGCAGAGCTGGGTCTGGCTCCTGACGAATATGCGGCGCTGACCATGGCGCTGCTGAGGCTGCTGGCTTTTAAGCCCGAAAATGCCGAAGCCGGCACGGCTGAAAAAAAAACTCCAGCGCTGAGGCCTAGTCGCCCGGTTGCTACTGCACCGGCTGTTGAACCTGTAGTGCTGCAGGCTCCGGTGGCCACGCCCGTGGCTATCTCGCCTGTTGCTCCACCCGTGCAGCCGCAGGTGGGACAGTCTCAGCTTGCCTCTGAAGTTTTAGCGTTAAAACAGCCTGAGGTCCATACAAATCAAGCGGATGAAGCTACTGTATTGGTAGCTGAACCTGTGCTCGCCCAGCCTCAACAGGCTGTGTCTGACAACGCTCCTGCCCCAGCGCTGGAAGTGCCTCAGTCGATTACGCCGGATGCCGCTGAAGTGCCTGCCGTAGAGACTGAAGAGGCTGTAGATTCAGAAGAAGACGCCTCGGAATCAGAAGAAATGGCTGATCCGGCCGATGTAACAGACACTCCGCAAGAAGTGGACCCCAGCGAAGCCGCCTGGGCTGGTATGCCCGAAGAGGGCTGGGCGGATGATGGGCGCTGGAGTGATGACGCCGATGTGGATGTCGGCCAGCCCATGAATTCCATGCCTGCGATACCTTCCCTGGAGCAGGAAGAGCCTGCGGCGCAGGAGTCGGCTGGTGGCTATGTCAGCACCGCTCAGGATGTTGCGCCTGTAGAGCGCACGGCCGAAGGTGATCTGTGGCAAAGCGTGGTGGAGCAATTGCTGCAGACTGAAGCCGTGGCGGCGCTGGCGCGGCAGCTGGCGCTGCAGTCGCAACTGATTGCCCGTGACGGTGATTTGTGGCATTTGCGGGTCGATTCCAGCTCTTTGAATCAAACGGGCTCACGCGATCGCCTGCGTGCTGCGCTGGAAGCGGCTGGTCATGCGCGACAATTGCAAGTTGAGCTGGGCCCGGTGACCGATACTCCGGCACGTCGACTGGCCTTTGAAAAGAAAACGCACCAGCTGCTTGCTGAAGACATTGTCAAAAGCAATTCGCTGGTGCAAACCTTGAGGCGAGACTTTGGCGCGAAAATCGTGCCTGGCAGCGTCAAGCCCCTATCCATTCAGCCTGAATAAGGCGTTTCAACAAAAGAAGGAATTCACATGTTCAACAAAGGACAACTCGCCGGTTTGATGAAACAAGCCCAGTCCATGCAAGACAACCTGAAGAAGGCTCAGGACGAGCTGGGCAACATCGAAGTTGAAGGCGAATCCGGTGCCGGTCTGGTCAAGGTTGTGATGACCTGCAAGCACGACGTCAAGCGCATCACCATTGACCCCAGCCTGCTGGCTGAAGACAAGGACATGCTGGAAGACCTGGTCGCTGCTGCTTTCAACGCTGCTGTGCGCAAGGCTGAAGAAACCTCCAGCGAGAAGATGGGCAAGATCACCGCCGGTATGCCTGGCCTGCCTGGCGGCATGAAGTTCCCGTTCTGAGAACTCCCCCTGAGCGGCTGCGCCGCTTCCCCCTCTCTCGCTTTGCGGGAGGGGGACGGCAACCTCGCTGCGGGGCGGCCCTTGCTCGTTGCCACTGATGTGGGACATGCCTGATCTAAGGCAGTTTCTTTGAGTGGCGGAGTAAAAATGAATGGCGATCTGTGGTTTGCAGATCGCTTTTTTTCTGGTGAGTGAAAGGACCGCGCATGTCTGATGTGCAATCTCTGGATGTCTTGATTGAAGCCCTGCGGCGCTTGCCAGGGGTGGGTGTCAAGTCGGCTCAGCGCATGGCGTTTCATTTGCTGCAGCGCGATCAGGCGGGGGCGCTGCAACTGGCGCGGGCGCTGGATTCGGCGGTGAATTCTGTGCACCACTGTGAGCGCTGCCACACCTTTACCGAAGGGGCGATTTGCCGTATTTGCGATGACGCAGGGCGCGATAGTGCTCGGCTGTGTGTGGTGGAGGCCCCTGCCGACCTAGCGGCAATGGAGCGCACGGGCGCTTATCAAGGCTTTTACTACGTGCTGATGGGCCGTTTGTCGCCGCTGGATGGCGTGGGGCCCAAAGAGATTGGCATGAAGCAGCTGCTGGAGCGGGCCTGCGATGGCGCGGTACAGGAGGTGATTTTGGCCACCAGCTTTACCGCCGAAGGCGAGGCCACGGCCCACGCGATCAGTGAAACGCTGAAGTCGCGCGGTATTCTGGTGACGCGCCTGGCGCGGGGTGTGCCGATTGGCAGCGAGCTGGAATATGTGGATCTGGGCACGATTGCCCATGCCCTGGTGGACAGGCGCTAAAGATATCAGTCAAAAAGGCCTCTAGCGCTTTTCGATAAAGCGCAAGCAGCTATCAAATTGAGGGGCTGATGGCCGTGAAAAAGCCCGCAGGTTTGCAACTGGCGGGCTTTTTTGTTGTGCAGTGACTTGCTTGCGCTTTTACTTGCGTTTCTTGGCAGGTGTGCCGCCACGTGTTTTGGGCTCGCTCTTGCCACCGCGCGCCGCAGGTGCAGCTTTGCTGCTTTTGCTGGAGGCGGATACCTTGCTACGGCTGACTTCGTGGCTGCTGGCCTCAGCGCGAGCGCTGCGTGCGGCGCGGCTTGGCAGATAGGCAACCAGAGATTGACCGGCGTGCAGCGATGCGGTGGACTTCAAATCGTTCCAGTCAGCCAGATTGGAGACGCTGACGCCGTAGCGGCTGGCTACGCTGATTAGCGTATCGCGCTTGCGGGCCTTGACGGTGGTGCGTACGGTCACGATCTCCGGGGCGAAGGAGATCTGGCCGTTGTCGGCGACGTGGCCGGGCACATCGGTCTTGACATCGGCATCGCGCGGGATCATCAGGGCCGAGCCGGCCTTGATCAGCATGCGCGGGGGGATGTTGTTGATGGCGCGCAGATCGGCCTCACCCAGCCCGGCGCGCTGGGCGGCTTCGGCCACGGTGATGGTGGTGGGCACGGTCCACACCGTCCAGCTGGCGAACTGACCTTCGCTATAGGCTTGCAGATTGCGGCGGAAGACCTTGGCGTTGTCCCAGGGCAGCAGCACCTGCGGTGTGGCGCGGGCAAAGATCACGGGCTTGTGAAAGCTGGGGTTGAGCGCCTTGAAGTCCTTGACGCTTACATCGGCCAGCTTAGCCACCAGTTCCACATCAATGTCGTGGGGCAGGTTCACGACCTGAAAGTAGGGGTGGTTCTCGATGATGGGCAACTCGGCGTTGAAGCGCTCGGGGTTGGCCACGATGTTCTTGACGGCTTGCAGCTTGGGCACGTACATGCGGGTTTCGGCCGGCATCTGCAGGTCGAGGTAGCCCGTGGGCAGGCCCAGCTTTTCATTGCGCTTGATGGCGCGGCCCACGCTGCCTTCGCCCCAGTTGTAGGCGGCAAGGGCCAGATGCCAGTCGCCAAACATGTTGTGCAGCTTTTGCAGATAGTCGAGCGCGGCGCGGGTGGAGGCCAGTACGTCGCGTCGGTCGTCGCGGAAGATGTTCTGCTTGAGGTCGAAATACGTGCCGGTAGCGGGCATGAATTGCCACATGCCTGCGGCCTTGGCACTGGATACGGCCTGAGGGTTGAACGCGCTTTCAATATAGGGAAGCAACGCCAGTTCGGTGGGCATGCCGCGGCGTTCCAGCTCTTCGACGATATGGAACAGGTACTTGCTGGAGCGCTCCGTCATGCGCTGGATGTAGTCAGGGCGTGTGGAATACCACTGCTCCTGGTTCTGCACCAGATCCTGCTCCAGGTCGGGCATGGCAAAGCCCTTGCGGATACGCAGCCAGAGGTCGCCCGTGGCTTCGAGTTCGGCGACTTCAGAGCTGCCGACCTTGCCTTGGCCAAGAGGCTTGAGCGGGCCGTCGGGATACATGGGGTCGACGCTGCTGGTGGTGGCGCAGCCGGTGAGAATCAGCACGCTGGTGAGCAGCAGGGTGGAGAGCAGTTTCATCAGAAAACGTTTTTCCATTGGCGCAGGGTCGCCAGCACGCTGGCAGGCTCCCGGGGCTTGGTTTGAGGGTCATGGTGCACGGCGGCTGCGATGACATCGGCAGCGCGGCTGCGCATGAATGGATTGATGGCCAGTTCGGTTTGCAGAGTTGAAGGCAGCGTGGGCTGATGGCGCGCACGCAGCTTCTGGCAATGATCCAGATACTGAGCCAGATCTGGGTTGTTTGGTTCCACGGCCTGCGCAAAACGCAGGTTTGAAATTGTGTATTCATGTGCGCAGCACACCAGTGTGCTGGCGGGCAGGGCGGCCAGCGCATCGAGCGAGGCCTGCATTTGTGCGGCTGTGCCTTCAAACAATCGCCCGCAGCCACCCGAAAACAGGGTGTCGCCGCAGAACAGCACGGGCTGCATTTGATTGCTGATATTGGCGTGTGCGCTAAAAAAGGCGATGTGGCCGCTGGTGTGGCCAGGCACATCAATGACTTGCCATGGGCCGCCCAGCAGCTCAATGCTGTCACCGCCTTGCACGCGGGTGACGGGCTCGGGCAAGGTCTCGTAGGCGGGTCCCCAGACAGGTGCGTCTGTGGCTGCGCGGATCGCGTCCACACCGCCGACATGGTCGGCATGGTGATGGGTGACTAGAATGCCTTGCAGCTTCAAGCCCAGCTGCGCCAGCATGCTCAGCACGGGTTCGGCCTGTCCCGGGTCGACGACCACGGCATGCTCTGCATCGTGGATCATCCAGATGTAGTTGTCGGAAAAGGCAGGAATGGGCAACAGGTTCATGAGCTGCAAAATTATAAAGATGCATCACTGGACAGAATCAGCCCTTGGGCACTATCTCCTCGAATGGGAGCAGCAGCGCTTTGATGAAGCGGTGGCCGATATCTTTGGCTATCACGCGCTTCAACTGGGCTTACCGCCGCTTGAGGGTCTGCGCAATAACCGCATGCCGCACCGCTGGCTGGCGCTGGATGGCTCCGGCGCTGCTTCAAATGTCAATCCAGATTGCAAAGCAGGCACTGTAGCGCAAGCCGGGCTTGCGAGGGCGGCCGCTAGTGAAACGGAGAGTACAAAGCAGTCTTCGGTCCAATCTCAAACGCCTGTCCTGATGACGGCGGCAGAGGCCTTGCCTTTTTCCGAGGCCAGTCTTGATCTGCTGCTCATGCCGCATACGCTGGAGGCGTCAAACGACCCGCATGCCGCCCTGCGCGAGGCTGCGCGGGTGCTGGTGCCTGAGGGGCGGCTGGTCATCAGCGGCCTGAACCCTGTCAGTCTGCTGGGATTGCAGCGCCGGGTAGAGCGCAGCGCGGGCTATCTGCCGGATTTGAGTCTGGGCGTGGGTTACTGGCGTTTGCGCGATTGGCTGCAATTGCTGAGCTTTGAGATCGAAGCCGTGCAGTTTGGCTGTTATCGTCCTGCCACGCAAAGTGCGCAGTGGCTGAGCCGCTGGCAGTTTATGGAAAGTGTGGGCCACCGTTGCTGGCCAGTGCTGGGTGGTGTGTATTGCGTGGTGGCCGTCAAGCGTGTGCCGGGCACGCGGATGATGAGCCCCAGCTGGCGCAATCGCAGCGCGCCCGCAGGCATGAAGGCACCGGTAACCAATAAGCAGCCGCCAGATACGATCTGGCGCAACAAGGAAAAAAATTGAATCAAGTTGTGATCTACACCGATGGCGCCTGCAAGGGCAACCCCGGCCCTGGCGGCTGGGGCGCATTGCTGCAGGCCGGATCGGCACAGAAAGAATTATTTGGCGGCGAGCTGGGCACTACCAACAACCGCATGGAGCTGATGGCAGTGATTCAGGCGCTGGCCGCCCTCAAACGCCCCTGCGATGTGGTGCTGTACCTTGACAGCCAGTACGTGCGCAAAGGCATTACCGAGTGGATTCATGGCTGGAAGGCCAAGGGCTGGATGACTGCGTCCAAAGAACCCGTGAAGAATGCAGACCTGTGGAAGCAGCTGGATGCACTGGTGCAGGGTAGCGGCCATCGCATTGACTGGCGCTGGGTCAAGGGTCATGCCGGCGACCCCGGCAATGAGCATGCCGACTCGCTGGCCAACAAGGGCGTGGAGCTGGCGCTGAAAAACGGTTGACAGGAGTGATGGGCCAGGGCAGATGAGCAATCTGCGCTGGCTTGTGCTGAGTTGGCTGACTCAAGCAAATGACACCCAGCAAAGGCGGCCCCACGGCAAAGCCGCTTACAGAAGGGTCAATGGCCTCAGGGGGTGATTTGAGCCAGTGCTTCAGCTATCTGTTGCTCTGACTCGGGTCGTACCACTCGCGCCACTTCCTTGCCGTCGCGCAAGAAGATCAGCGTAGGCCAGAGTTTGATGCGGTAGCTGCGGCCCAGCGGACGGCCGGGGCCGTCTTCCACCTTGATATGCGGCAGGTCGGGGTGGGCCGCCAGCGCGGCCTGCAGCAGGGGCTGAGCGCGCTGGCAGTGGCCGCACCAGGGCGTGCCAAATTCCAGCAAGTTTGCACCCTTGAGTGCATCGATGGCCTGCCTTGTGGGTTCTGTGGCCCAGTGGGTGGCTTGGTATGGCATGGAGTCTCTTCCTGAAGTGATCTTGGGCGTAATTTGGAGAGGCTAGCGAGTCTGATCCTCAGATCAGGCCCTGCAAAAGCAGAACGTTGACGCTTTCTCCGGGCAGCACATCGCCGCACTCATCACTCAGCACGATGATGCAGTTGGCCGCCACCATGGAGCTGAGCACGCCCGAGCCCTGAGGGCCGGTAGTACGCACCGTGGCCTGTCCTTGCGCATTGATTTCAATCACGCCGCGCAGATATTCGGTGCGGCCGGGGCGCTTGCGCAGGCGCTCACTGCTGATGGCCTGCAACTGCGGCACAGGCTCAGCGCGCTCACCGGCCAGGAGGGCCAGTGCCGGGCGCACAAACATCAGAAAGCTGACCATGGCGGCCACCGGGTTGCCGGGCAGGCCCAGCAGCACGGCGGGGCGCAGGGTCGATGCGGTATTGCTCTGCTTTTGAGAGCTTTCTGCGCTTGTCGTGCTTGCGCTGCAGGCCGATTTTTCGGAAAAATTGGCAGCGACTGGGGTGAGTAAACCCACTGCCAGCGGCCGGCCGGGGCGCATGGCGATGTGCCAGAACTCCACGCATCCCATGCGCTGCAGCATGGCGCGGGTGTGGTCGGCCTCGCCAGCGCTGATGCCGCCGCTGGTCAGCACCACATCGGCCAGCGATGCGGCTTGGCTCAGGCGCTCTTGCAATGCGGCAGGCTCATCGGGGATGGCGCCGAGATCAAGCACTTTGGCGCCCATGCGGCGCAGCAGCGCCTGCAGGCTGAAACGGTTGCTGTCGTAGATCGCGCCTTCTCGCGGTGCGTCACCTGAGCTTAGCAGTTCATCGCCGGTTGAGAAATAGGCCACGCACAGGCGGCGGCGCACGCTGACTTGGCCCAGTCCCAGGCTGGCCAGCAGGCCTAAGGCGGCGGGCGTGAGGCGCTGACTCGCAGGCAGGGCGACCGAGCCTTGCTGCAAATCTTCACCGCGCAGGCGGCGGTTGGCACCGGCGCGCACAGTGCTGGCATCCAGTTCAATCAAGGCATCGCTGGCCGTCACTTGCTCATGCGGCACAACGGTATCCAGCCCGGCGGGAATGACAGCGCCGGTCATGATCTTTACGCATTGACCCGCAGCCAGTTCTCCATGCCAGGGCGCTCCGGCCAGGGCTGCGCCCACGACGCGCAGAGTGAGGTGCTGGTCGGGCTGGGCATCTTTCAGCCCGCTGCCTGCAAAGGCATAGCCGTCCATGGCGCTGTTGTCGTGGGGGGGGACGTTGACGGGGCAGATGACGTCGGCTGCCAGCACGCGGTCCAGTGCATCGGGCAGGGCCACGGTTTCTACTTCGGCAACAGCACCCAGCGGTTGCAGCAATGCCTGCAGTTTCTGGTGTACCTGTGTGGTGGTCAGCGTCTGGGCGTTGGTGGCGGCGGCAGGTTGAAAAATCGCGGTCATAGCAGCATCCAAAGAAAAAACCTCATGGCGGGTGCCGCCATGGGGCTGTTACCGTACTTTACGCGTTTGGCTTGCGGGCTAAGGTGTCTGGGCTTGTACGACGGGAGCGAGTTGCTCCAGATCATGCAACTGGGCCAGTGTGTTGGCGTTGGCAAAGGCATGCTCATCACCGGGGCGGTCAAACATGGCTTGCGCGCAGTGGTGCTGGATGGTCCAGGCGTCAATTTTGCGGCCGCCGCTGGTGATGAAGGCTTCAAGGCTGTGTTTGAGGCAGGCCCTGATCAGGCAGAACACGGGCTGGGCACGCAGCTCAGGCGGTTGGCCGGGCTGGGTGCGTTCGCTATCTCCATTGTCCCAGCCGTGGGCGATGATTATTTCGGTGCTTGCATCCCCGCGCGCAGCAATCATTTGCGCAGCCAGATCCATCGGGAACAAGGGGGTGTCGCAAGGCACGCACAGCAGCCAAGGCGTCTGGCACTGGGCAAGACCCGCCATGAAGCCTGCCAGCGGGCCGGGATAGTCGGGCAGGGCGTCGGGGCAGACTTTGGCGCTCAGCGGCTGGCCCAGCGCGGCGTATTGCTCGGTATTGCGGTTGGCGTTAATGAGCAGGGGGCCGACCTGCGGTGCCAGGCGCTGCAGTGCATGCAGCGCCAGTGGCAGGCCTTGAAAGGGCTGCAAGCCTTTGTCCACACCGCCCATGCGCGCACCGCGCCCACCGGCCAATATGCAGCCGGTGATCTGGTCCGCGGTGATGGGTGAATCAGCCACCGATGTAGCTCATTTCGATACGGCGGCCGCTGCTGGCGGGCGTTGCATCGGGTGGCATTTCGCTTCGCATCTGTGAGTAGCGGTCATCGCGCTGCTGCCAGATGGGGGCGATGGCTGCCGCAATTTCAGCATTGCTGGCACCGCTGCGCAGCAGGCTGCGCAAGTCCCAGCCCTGGTTGGCAAACAGGCACAGATACAGCTTGCCTTCGGTAGACAGGCGTGCGCGGTTGCAGTCGCCGCAAAAAGCGTGGGTCACGCTGCTGATAACGCCCACTTCGCCCAGCTGGGGGTCGTGCTGGCCAGCGGCATCTGCATAGCCCCAGCGCACGGCGGTTTCGCCCCGTGAGCTGGGCTCCAGCGGGATCAATGGCAGCTCGGTGCGCAGGCGGGCGATGACGTCATCGGACGGCAGCACCTCATTCATGCGCCAGCCGTTCGTGGCGCCGACATCCATGTATTCGATAAAACGCAGCGTCACACCTGTGCCGCGGAAGTGGCGGGCCATGGGCAGAATCTGATCATCATTGGTGCCGCGTTTGACGACCATGTTGACCTTGATGTCCGACAGGCCCACGGCGCGCGCCGCTTCAATGCCGTCCAGCACATCGGCCACGGGGAAGTCCACATCGTTCATGCGGCGGAAAACCTCGTCGTTCAGCCCATCCAGGCTGACGGTGACGCGGTTCAGGCCCGCATCTTTCAAAGCCTGAGCCTTGCGCGCCAGCAGCGATGCATTGGTGGTCAGGGTCAGATCAAGCGGCTGGCCATCGGGTGTACGCAGTTCGGCCAGCTGGGCGATGAGCACTTCGAGGTTCTTGCGCAGCAGTGGCTCGCCGCCGGTCAGGCGCAGTTTGCGCACGCCGTGCTGCACAAACAGCTGGGCCAGACGCGTAATTTCCTCAAAGCTCAGCAGGGAGCTGTGGGGGAGGTACTGGTAATTTTTATCGAAAACTTCCTTGGGCATGCAGTAGTTGCAGCGGAAGTTGCAGCGGTCGGTGACGCTGATGCGCAGGTCGCGCAAAGGCCGTCCCCATTGATCTTGCAGCAACCCGGTGGGGGCTTGCAAGACGCTGGGGACGACAGCGCTGCGGGATGCCGCACGCTCATCGACCAAGGGAATCACTCGTTCTGCCATGGGGTTGATTGTGCCGCAAGCGCGATGTCCGGGCCGCCTGCGGGCTTGTTGTGGATTATCAAATTTGATAGCTGGTTGCGCTTGATGGTATTGCGAGTCAGCCTTGTTTGATATTTTCTTGGGGCTGCTGCGTCAGCGGCTTCCAGCCCTTGAACTCGGGGTAAAACTCAGCCACGCCGGGGCCGTTGAAGTCCCAGCCAAGGCATTGGCCCAGATGGCGCGGCGGCTCGCCAGAGTCGTTGGTGTTGAACTGGTTGAGTACGGTGTGGAAGGCGGGCGTGGCCATGTTGAACAGTAGCTCGCGCAGGTGGGTGCAGCCTGCCACGCTGCCCAGGTTGTCGGCAATGGCGCGGCGCCAGCCACGGGCGATGCAGCAGCCCACCATTTTTTGCATGGATTTTGTGGCTTCGGGGCAGTGCCCCAGCGGGTGGTCGTCCATGACGGCTTCTATGCCGTGCACGACCATGTCGGCGTCAATGGTCAGGCGAATCCACATATGGTGAATCGGCTTGCCGGCAGGCACTTTGCGGTGGCCATGCAGTTCGATGTCGTAAGTCTTCTGGTCGACCATTTCGGCCTCTATATCCCACATGCCGTCATGACGGGTGTAGCCCCGGTATTTGACGTCGCGCATATGAATGGGCAGTGGCTTGCGATTGGCACTGGGGGACAGGGGCATGGGGGTATCCGTTGTAATGGCGGGCGATAACGGATGGGTGTTCTGTCTATAGCTCTATCGCCCGCGATGATTTTTGAATGAACGCCGTGGGGGCGTTATTTTCATTATCAAAGAGATAGCAGACTTGTCCAGCAAGAAACGGACAGCGGGCGAAATGAGGATGTGAAACGGGGCGCTGACAGGGGCAGGGTGTCAGCCCGCTTTCAGCAATCTATTCAGCAATTGGCACTGATTCGCCCCGTCAGAGCGGCACCTTTGAGGGCGGGGAGGTTCAGTACTTCCAGTTTGCCGCGTCTCAGTTGCAGCCAGCCTGCCAGTTGCAGCTCTTGCAGGATCTGGTTGGTGGTCTGGCGCGACAGGCCCAGCATGCGGGCCAGCTGCTCTTGCGATACGGCCAGCTCGCGATGAGTACGGGTGCGGTCTGCCCATTGCTCGTGGCCCATGGCCATCTGCACCAGCCGGCACATGACACGCTGGGGGGCGGGTAGCACGGTCTGCTCTTCCAGCGCAATCAGGCTGGCGCGCAGCTTGTGCGTCAGCAGCAGGGCCATGGGGTGCCAGTGCTGGGGGTGGGCATCCAGCCATTCGCGCAGCGGCGCTATGGGGATATGCAGCAGGGCGCAGGCGGTATTGGCGCAGGCGTCGTGTGTACGGGGTTCGTCATCAAACAGGGCAATTTCGCCCAGCCAGCTGGGCGCTTCTATCAAGGTGAGCAGGGCGGTGCGGGTGTTTTCCTGCAGCGCGGCGGTGCCAGAGATGCTGAGCGAGCCGCGGGCCACGGCATATAGGCCGCAGGGCGCATCACCCCGGCGAAACAGCCATTCACCGGGCGACAGCAGGCGGGGCTGAGCTATGAGCTGCATGTGCGCGGCCAGCTCTGGCGGCAGGCCGCGAAACCAGCGCCCGGCCTGCACAATGGCCCAGAGGTCGTGAGTACCCACATGTTCAAAGCTGCGCTTGCGCGCAGGCGGTGCGGGGGCCAGAGCAGGCTTGGGCGATGGTATGAGGTCTTGTGTCGGCGGCATGACAGACTGCAAGGTTGATACTGCGTCACCATGCTCGGACAAGCGACACGGAGATACAGCGATGAAAACCCTAATCGATCAGTTGTCCAACTACGCCGCCTACCACCGCGACCCGCGCAATATCGTCACCCACTACATCGGCGTGCCGATGATCATGCTGGCCGTGGTCATCTTGCTGGCCCGGCTGCAGTGGGGCGCGCTGGCCGGGGTGCCGCTGTCGCTGGCCTTGCTGGGGGCCGTAGCCGCTGCGGTTTATTACTGCGCGCTGGATATGCGCTATGGCCTGTTCATGACAGCGCTGCTGGTCGCCATGCTGGCGCTGGCCACGCCGATTGCGGCGCAGTCCACCACGCTGTGGCTGGCGTGGGGTGTGGGACTGTTTGCGGTGGGCTGGGTGATTCAGTTCATTGGTCATTACTACGAAGGCCGCAAGCCCGCGTTTTTTGACGATGTGATGGGCCTCATCGTCGGCCCGCTGTTTGTGGTGGCTGAGCTGGGTTTTGCCCTGGGCCTGCGCAAGTCCGTACAGGCCGCCGTGGAGTTGCGCAGCGGCCCGGTGCGCCGCAGGCAATCAGCTCACGCTTGATTGACTATGATTTGTATAGCTGCTTGCGCATATAGACAGAGCGCTTGAGGCGGTTTTTCTTGAGATTTTTGGGGTCTGCACATAGTGATGCTGTTGTAAGCCCCCGCATCTTTCAAACATGTAATGCCCGCGTTAGGGTCATGCGCCTAGAATTACGGGGTGGCCCGCAGGCGCTGACGCTTCATCAGCCCTGACGGGGCTTTTTTGTATTACTTCCTCCCAACCATCATGTCTCTGAACAATGTGACCCCCGGCTCCAAGACTCCTGACGTCTTCAACGTCATCATCGAAATCTCGGCTAACTCCGCTCCCGTGAAGTACGAAGTGGACAAGGAAACCGGCTGCCTGTTCGTGGATCGTTTCATGGGCACCGCCATGCACTACCCCGTGAACTACGGTTATGTGCCCAAGACTCTGGCTGGCGACGGTGACCCCGTGGACGTGCTGGTGATGACTCCCTTCCCCCTGCCTGCAGGTGTGGTCGTGCCTTGCCGCGCCATCGGTATCCTGCACATGGAAGACGAAGGCGGCGTGGACGGCAAGGTGCTGGCTGTGCCTACACAAAAGCTGCTGCCCAGCTACGACAAGATCAACCACCTGAGCGACATTCACGATCTGGTGCTGCAGCAAATCTCGCACTTCTTCGAGCACTACAAGGACCTGGAAAAGGGCAAGTGGGTCAAGGTTCTGGGCTGGAAGGGCGTGGACGAAGCACACAAGGAAATCGTTGACGGCATCGCCGCATACAAGGGTTAATCCAAAGCAGTAAAGGCTCTCTAACCTTTACGCGCAGCAGGCTTTGACCTGAGTCGCCGATACAATTTGAAACGCACCAGGCAGAAAACGCCGGGTGCGTTTTTTATTGCCTGAATCGGCAGACACGAGGGGATCGCATGAGTTGGAAGATTTCGGACTGGCGCGTGGGAACCAAGCTGGGCATCAGCTTTTTGACGCTGGTATTTTTCTCGGCCCTTCTGGGGTTTGTGGCCTGGCTTCAGCTGACCAGCATTCATTCAGCGGGGCGCGCCATCTCAGAAGTGGCTTTGCCCAGCGTCTACAACGCGGCTTCCATGCGCTCTGAGTACAACCGGTTGCGCCGCCATGAAGCCGGTATCTCTACCGCCCGTACGCTGGTCGAGATCGAAGGCTACGAGCAACAGGTTCAGCAGCGCCTCAAGACCATTGCTGAACAGGAAAAAATCATAGATGGCCTGATTGCCAGCGATGTGCTGCGCCAGGCCTACAGCAGCTATCAGGCCAACAAGGCGGAGTTTTTGAAGCTGCACGACCAGTTGCTGGCTCAGGCACGCGATGGCAACTACAGCACCGTAGAAAGCCAGGCGGCCATGGGCGACGAGCTGGGCCTGTTCTTTGCGGGCCAGTCTGAGCAGGCATTCGGCCAATTGGCCGAGAGCACAGGCAAGTTCATGAATCTGCAGCTGGAGAGTGCCGCCCGCGCCCAGCAGGCCGAAAAATCCAGCTTTGAGCTGGCCCGCTACTGGGTGCTGGGCACGCTGGCTCTGGTGGTGCTGATTGCTGCTGCGGTGGGCATTGCCATGACGCGAGCCATCACTACCCCGGTTGCGACGGCAGTCGAGCTGGCCCAGGCCGTGGCCGCAGGCCAGCTGGGCATGCAGGTGCACAGCGAGCGCCGTGATGAAATGGGCTTGCTGCTCAATGCGCTGGAGGATATGCGTCGCCAGCTTTCATCTGTGGTGCAGGACGTGCGTGGCAACGCCCATGGCGTGGCCCTGGCATCCAGTGAGATTGCGCAGGGCAATGCGGACCTGTCCGCTCGAACCGAGAGCCAAGCCAGTGCTTTGGAAGAAACAGCGGCATCCATGGAGCAACTGGGCTCCACCGTGCGCCAGAACGCTGACAACGCACAGACGGCCAATCAGATGGCCAAGACCGCATCCGATGTCGCGGGCCGTGGCGGCTCCGTCGTGGCGCAGGTGGTGGACACCATGAAGGGCATTAACGACAGCAGTCGCCAGATTGCCGACATCATTGGCGTGATCGACTCAATCGCCTTCCAGACCAATATCCTCGCGCTGAACGCAGCGGTAGAAGCCGCCCGCGCGGGCGAGCAAGGCCGTGGCTTTGCCGTGGTGGCAGGCGAGGTGCGTACTCTGGCGCAGCGCAGCGCTGAGGCTGCCAAAGAAATCAAGCAGCTCATCAGCGCCAGTGTGGAGCGCGTAGAGCAGGGCTCGCAACTGGTGGACAAGGCGGGCACAACCATGGCCGAGATCGTCAGCGCCATTGGCCGCGTGACCGACATCATGGGTGAGATCAGCGCCGCCAGCCGCGAGCAAAGCCAAGGGGTTGCGCAGGTCGGCGAGGCGGTCACACAGATGGACCAGACCACGCAGCAAAACGCGGCACTGGTGGAGGAGAGCGCTGCGGCAGCTGACTCCCTGCAGCGCCAAGCCAAGGCACTGGTGGATTCTGTGGCGATCTTTCAGCTAGGCCAGCAGGAGCAAGGCTTTGCTAGTGCTGCGCTGAAGCCGCGCCTGGATGCGGGAGCGCGTTCAGAGGCAGGCGTGCGATTCGCCAGCCGTGAAGAGCCGCGTGTAGCGCCTCGTGCAGTTCCCGCCCCGCGCGCGCAGGCTCAGGTGATGGCATCGGCTAAACCTAAGCCCGCGCTGACGAATGATGAAGACTGGGAACAGTTCTGACAGTGACGCTACAGCGTTGAGCGATGCCTTGAGTGCGGGCAAAAGCACGTTGCGACCCATCACAAGCCCCGGCCTGCGCGAGCAGCCGGGGCTTTTTGCATGGCTTCTTTTCTTTTGTCTTGATTCACATCAAGAAAGTACGGGTTTGAGTCGTTCTAAAGAAAAGCCAAATGTTAATAAGTTTGAAAATTGCGCCGCTTATTGATCAGTGATTACGAGTAATTTCTTTCTGATATGTAGGAATGTTCTTACCTGCGTGTAGGTAATCATTGATATGCAAGAAATATGGAATTTGAAACAATTAAAAACAAATTAGACTGTTTCTGAATTGTTTTTAGGTTAGTTCGGTTTTTAAAAGATATTTAGGTGCGCATGCTGCAGACAAATGATTCTCGGTATGTGTAAACGCTAAAACCAAATGGGTTGTGAAAACCTGAACGGAAAAGAGGGCAGTGCAATATATGAAGAACATCAAAATCTCCACGCGCATTCTGGGCACTTTCGGGATTCTGGTGGCGCTGCTGCTGGCCATGGTGGCTATGGCGCTGATGCAGTTCCGCTCCATGCAAGACAGCTCTGAAGTCATCACCGGCAAGGCTTTGCCCAGCGTGGAGGTCATTAACACCCTCAATACCGACCTGGTTCGGGCGCGATTGCTGGAGCTGCGACATGTCAACAACACCGATCCGGCCTATATCGCTGATATCGAAAAGCAGTTCGAGCAATTGCAGCACCGACTGGCCGAAGAAAAAAATATTTATGAACCTTTGATCGTTACGGATCAGGAACGTCAGCTGTATACACAGTTTTTAAGTGAGCGTGAGCGTTATGTGGCGTTGCACAACAAGCTGTTCGAGGTTTCTCGCAGCGGTGACAAAGAAAAAGCCAAGGAGCTGCTGGGTGCAGAGTCGCTGACGGTTTACAACGCGTCTTCGGAAACACTGAAAAAGCTGATCAAGTACAACAGCGATGCGGCCAAGAAAGAAACCAGCGCTGCGGTCAATGTGTATAGCCAGGCCGTCACCATGCTGATTGTTGCGGCCGTCATCGCTGTGCTGGTCGCCGTGATTGCCGGTATCTTGCTGGTGCGATCTATTCGTGCGCCGTTGCTGCAAGCCGTGCAAGCCGCAGATCGTGTGGCTAATGGCGACTTGAGCGGCGCCATTCATGTGGAACGCCAGGATGAAACCGGCCAGCTGCTCAATGCGCTGGAGCGTATGCAGAACAGCCTGGTGCAGACCGTGCGCAGCGTGCGCCAGAACGCGGAAGGCGTGGCATCGGCCAGCTCGCAGATTGCATCGGGCAATGCCGATCTTTCCAGTCGTACCGAAGAACAGGCCAGCGCGCTGGAAGAAACAGCGGCGTCTATGGAGCAACTAGGCTCCACCGTGCGACAGAATGCCGATAACGCCCGTGCAGCCAACCAGATGGCGGTGAATGCCTCGCAAGTGGCTGCCCAGGGCGGTGCGGTGGTGGCTGAAGTGGTTGAGACCATGAAGGGCATCAACAACAGTAGCCATCAGATTGCCGACATCATCTCGGTCATCGACTCCATCGCCTTCCAGACCAATATTCTGGCACTGAACGCTGCCGTGGAAGCCGCCCGCGCTGGTGAGCAAGGTCGTGGCTTTGCCGTGGTGGCCGGCGAGGTGCGCACGCTGGCCCAGCGCAGCGCCGAGGCCGCCAAGGAAATCAAGGGGCTGATTACGACCAGCGTGCAGCGCGTGGAGCAAGGCACCCAGTTGGTGGACAAGGCTGGCACCACCATGGCGGACATTGTTTCGGCCATTCGCCGTGTGACGGACTTGATGGCCGAGATCAGCGCCGCCAGCCAGGAACAAAGCCAGGGTGTGGCTCAGGTGGGCGAAGCGGTGACTCAGATGGATCAGACCACGCAGCAAAACGCCGCACTGGTCGAGGAAAGCGCTGCCGCCGCAGGTTCGCTGCGCAAGCAGGCGCAAGATTTGGTGCAGGCCGTGGCCGTGTTTCAGCTGCCCGCCAGTGCCATTTATGAGCAAGCCGCGAAGGTGACGGCGCGTGCGGCGGCTAGTTCTGCTGCTGCCTCGGCCAGTCACTCGCGCCTGGCGCCCACTCGCCGAGTGGGGGCTCGCCCTGCACCCATGCAAACCGCGCCCCAGTCTTTGATGGGCAGTGCGGCCACTGAATCGGCTCCCAATCGCAATCAGCGCAAGTCGTCTATGAATGAGGACGATTGGGAAACTTTCTGAATGTCTCTGAAGGTCTGAACTTTAAGGTCGCTGCAAGGCGACCTTTTTTTGTACTCGTGAGGTTCGACCTTGCCGGAAATCACACTTTGCGCAGAGGACTGTGTGTCTTGAGGTCTTGCACATAGTCGGCCATGCCTTCGCCTTCGCGCTGCAAAAAACGGGCAATGGCATCGGCAAAAGCCGGGTGGGACACCCAGTGGGCGCTGGGCGTTTCTATCGGCAGCAGGGCGCGGGCCATCTTGTGCTCACCCTGCGCGCCCCCTTCAAAGCGCGTAATGCCATTGGCAATACACCATTCAATGGGCTGGTAGTAGCAGGCTTCAAAGTGCAGGCTGTCCACGCGCTGCAGTGCGCCCCAGTAGCGGCCGTAGGCTACTCTGTTATTGATAGCTGCTTGCGCATTATCTGCATCGTTAATGGATGGGTTTGATGTTGAAGTTGTTGCACTACTGGCGCTGACAGCTATCAAACTTGAGGCAATGGCTTGGCCCTCGTGCTCGGCAATGAACATCACCCAGTTCTCAGGCATGGCGCCCGCCATGGCTTCAAAAAATGCGGGCAACAAATAGGGGGCGTTGCCATGCTCCAGATAAGTGCGCTCGTAGCAGCGGTAGAAAAAATTCCAGTCCTCCGTGCTGATGTCACGGCCTTCCAGAGCTCTGAAGCTCACGCCGGCGTCGCGCACCTTGCGGCGTTCTTGCCGGATTTTTTTGCGCTTTTCCTGATTGAGTGAGGCGAGGAAGTCGTCAAAGTCGCGCCAGGCAGTGGCTTCGTTGGAGGCGGTGTTTGTCGATTCTTCGCCAGCCCCTTCGCTGAGCGCGGGTACCTTGTTCGTCCAGTGAAACTGCACGGTGCTGCGCTGCATCCAGCTTGCTGCGGCGCAGGCAGCCAGGTCATCCGCATCGCCAAACAGCAGGTGCAGTGATGACAGTTGTAGTGACTCTGCCCATTCCTGTATGGCCTGCACCAGCGCCACGCGCAGCGCCTGCGTGCGCGCCAGCAGGCGCGAGCCGGGCGCGGGGGTGAAAGGCACGGCCAGCACGGCCTTGGGATAGTAGGGCAGGCCATGCTGCTCATAAGCGCGGGCCCAAGCAAAGTCAAACACATACTCGCCGTAAGAATGGGTCTTGATGTAGAGGGGGCAGGCGGCGAGTAATTCGCCTTGATCCCAGATGGTGATGACCCGGATGACCCAGCCCGTTTCAGGCGTGGCACTGCCGCTTTGTTCCATGGCGGCTAGGTATTCGTGGCGCATGAAAGGCGTGGGCGTGGACTGAGAGGCCAGCAGCGCATTCCAGTTTTGTGCGTCCAGCTGCTGCACGCTGGTGAGCACGCGAGTGATAATTGTGTTTTCGGCCATGCCCTGATTGTCGCGGGCGCCGGTAGCCTCACCGCCTAGCTTGCTTTTCATGACGCTTTCTATCTGCTGTGCCCAACGCAATTTTGTCGTGGGTGACCTCTCTGGCAATGTCCAGAAAATCATTGCCGCCGCTGCTGAAGCTTATGCCAACGGTGCCCGCCTGTTGCTCACTCCCGAGCTGGCTCTGTGCGGCTATGCGGCTGAAGACCTTTATTTACGCCCCGCATTCCTTGATGCCTGCGATGCCGCGCTGCTAGAGCTGCAGGCCGCCAGCGCCCAATGGCCGGGGCTGGTGCTGGTCATCGGTCACCCACAACGTGATGGGGAAAAACTGTTCAACGCCGCCAGCGTGCTGCGTGATGGTCAGCAGATTGCCCATTACTTTAAGCAGTTGCTGCCTAATTTTGGCGTGTTTGACGAGCAGCGCTACTTTGCCGCAGGCAATATGCCTTGCGTGGTGGATGTGGCTGGCATTCAGGTCGGTCTGCTGATTTGCGAAGACGCCTGGCATGTCGGCCCGGCCCAAGCTGCCGTGGCCGCTGGCGCGCAGCTGCTGGTGGTCATCAATGCATCGCCATTTCATAGCGGAAAACCCGCTGAGCGCGAGGCAGTGATTGAGCAACGTGCTATTGAAAATGTAGTGCCTGTTGTCTATTCCCACTTGGTGGGTGGGCAAGACGAGATTGTTTTTGACGGCTGCTCGTTTGCCGTAGAGGCCAATGGCCAACTGGCCGCACGCGCTGCGGCTTTTGAAGAAGACTTGCCGCTGGTGGCTGCCCATCTGGTGGACGGCCGTGTCAGTCTGATGGGCGCAGTCAAGCCCCCGCTTAGCCATCACCACGCTTTGTGGTCGGCGCTGGTGCTGGCCGTGCGCGACTATGTGGGCAAGAACCGCTTTCCTGGTGCGCTCATCGGCCTGTCGGGCGGTATGGATTCGGCGCTGGTGCTGTCTATTGCGGTGGACGCGCTGGGCGCGGACAAGGTGCGCACGGTGATGATGCCATCTCCCTATACCGCAGACATCAGCTGGCTGGATGCCCGTGAAATGTCTGAGCGTGTGGGCGTGCAGCACGAAGAGATTGATATTGCGCCGCAGTTCGAGGCCTTCAAGGCCGCGCTGGTCACTACATTTGCAGGCCGTGCTGAAGACACGACCGAAGAGAACCTGCAGGCGCGCATTCGCGGCACGTTGCTCATGGCTATGAGCAACAAGTTTGGCCATATGGTGCTGACCACGGGCAACAAGAGCGAAATGTCGACCGGCTATTGCACGCTGTATGGCGATATGGCTGGCGGCTTTGCTGTCATCAAGGATGTGCTCAAGACCGAAGTCTTTGCGCTGGCGCGCTGGCGCAATGCCCATGACCCGTTTGGCACGGGGCTCGATCCCATCCCCGATCGCATCATTACGCGCCCGCCCAGCGCCGAGTTGCGCCCGGACCAGAAAGATCAGGACAGCCTGCCTGACTACGAGGTGCTGGACGCCATCGTCACGCACTACATGGAAAATAATGAGAGCGTAAGCTCCATCGTAGCCAAGGGTTTTGCGTCCGCTGATGTGGAGCGCGTCACGCGTCTGATACAAATCAATGAACACAAGCGTCGCCAGGCACCCGTCGGCCCACGCGTGACGGTGCGCAGTTTTGGCAAAGACTGGCGCTACCCGATAACCAACAAATTTCGTGCCTGAGGCCAAGCCTCTGGCGCGTTGCCGATTTCAATCTATTGAGGAATAAGCCCCATGAAAATGATTACCGCCGTCATCAAGCCTTTCAAACTTGAGGAAGTGCGCGAGGCCTTGGCCGAGTGTGGGGTGAATGGTCTGACCGTGACAGAAGTCAAAGGTTTCGGCCGCCAGAAAGGCCATACCGAGCTGTACCGCGGTGCTGAGTACGTAGTGGACTTTCTGCCCAAAGTGAAGATTGAAGTTGTTGTGAAGGACGAAGATGTGGACCACTGCGTGGATGCCATCGTCAACGTGGCACGCACAGGCAAGATTGGTGACGGCAAGATCTTCATCACCCCCGTGGAGCGCGTGGTGCGCATTCGCACAGGCGAGCTGGACGACACCGCTGTCTAAGTCGTCATGCCGCGCACCCAGCAAAAAGCCAGACCTTGAGTCTGGCTTTTTTGTTCAGGGCCGTTAAAACGGACGCGAGCTAATCTGTCGCCCTCTTTGGGCAAGCGAGGGGTTAAATGACCGAACGCAGCGGCGGCGTATCCAGTCGATTGCCTGCGTTCTGCACCAGATTTTGCAGCAGCGCGTCTGTGTCAGAACTGGTCTCGATGAGCCCCATCTGCCACTCACCCATGAATTCGTTGCTGACGCAGGACTGCAGAAACTGCAGCATGGTGTCGTAGTAGCCATCCACGTTCAGGATGCCGATGGGCTTGTCGTGATAGCCCAGCTGGCGCCAGGTCCAGACTTCAAACAGCTCTTCAAAGGTGCCAATACCGCCGGGCAGGGCCACAAAGACATCGCTGCGCTCGGCCATCATGGCCTTGCGCTCGTGCATGTTCTTGACGACATGCAGCTCATCGCAGGCTTGATTGGCCAGTTCTTTATTGACCAAGGCCTGAGGAATGATGCCGATCACACGGCCGCCCGCCTGCTGCGTGGCTTCAGCAACCACGCCCATCAGGCCGCTGCGCCCGCCGCCATAAACAAGCTGACCGCCGCGCTCGCCAATCCAGCGGCCGACGGCCTTGGCGACTTCGGTAAATTGAGGGTTGGTGCCGGGGCGCGAGCCGCAGTACACGCAGATGGAGAAGGCTGGAGTAGTCATGCGATGAATCGGTGATAAATGGCGGCAGTCCAGACGGCGCCGCAAAGGCATAGCGACAATAAAACAGCGGCGCTGCCCATGTCTTTGGCTTTCTTGGACAGCTCATGCCACTCGGGGCCAATGCGGTCAATGGCGGCTTCAATGCCGGTGTTGAGCAGCTCGACGATGAGAACCAGTGTGACCGTTGCGGCCAGCAGGGCGACCTGCTCCCAGCTTGTGCCCAGCCAGAAGGCCGCAGGAATCATGACAAAAGCGCAGATGGCCTCTTGCTGAAAGGCTTTTTCGTACCAGCCTGCCTTGAGGCCCTCCAGCGAATAGGCGCCTGCATGCAGCACGCGAGAAAGGCCGGTGCGGCTTTTCTGGGGATTGACGGGGTCGGGTGTTGAGGAGGTCATGCGGAGCAATATCAGCGGATGCGTTTAGGGGCGGGGGCTTGATGCACCAGCTGGGTGCCAGCCCAGGCGTCATGCCAGAACTGTTTTTTAGGGTGAAAACGGCTGAGCAGGGCCCAGACCAGAATCCAGCCCAGCATCAGCACCAGTACTTCCTGAGGCGGAAGGCCAAAGGGGTAGAGCACAGCCAGAGGCGGCAACCACCACATCCAGCTGGCGGCATAGCGCAGCAGGGCGCGGGTCTGGGTCAAAGGGCTGCCTTGAGCATCAACCACGCGGATATGCCAGGTTTTCATGGCCAGGGTCTGGCCCTTGCTCCAGAACCAGACAAAGTAAATGCCCAGAACCACCATCATGAAAGCTTGCAGCAAGTGGCGGTTGTCGAGCGCATTGCGGGTTTGGGACAGCGTGCTGAACAGATAGCCTGCAATAAACACCACGCCAAACAGCAGCATGCCTTCATAAAGCCAGCAAGCCATTCTGCGGCGCAGGCTTGGAGCTATGAAATCAGGAGTATTTGAGGGTGTTGCGCTGCCATCATCAATCGAAATATCTTGCTGCATGAAGGCATTGTAGGTGGCGACTTGGCGACCTTGATGCTCTGATTGCAGCATTCAAGCTAGATCAGTGCGAGTCTTGAGCTGGCGCATCCAGCGGCGGCAGCGTGATGGGCGTGGCGCGTGGAATATCCACCGGCGCTGTTTCCACGATCACGGATGGAGTGCGCACAGGGTGCGTTTCCACCATTGCTGGTGTGGCAGGTACGGCTGGCGGAGGATGATGAATGGTAGCCGGAGGAATCTTGGGCAGATTCGGCACCGTATTGGGTGTGGCTGTAGCTGCAGGGATGCGCGCCAGCTTCTTGGGTGCCACTGGCTTGATGGCCGGTGCGGCTGTCACCACTTTGGGTGCGGCGCGGGAAGCAAGCAAACGCTTTTCTTCATCACTCAGGGCTTGATAAGCTTCCCACTGGGCCTGCTTGTCTGTCGCCAGTCGGTTAGTGATAGCAAAGTTCAGGCGAGCCTGATTGCGCTGCGCCGCGCTCAGGCTAGACCATGATTCCATACGGTCACGCAGTTTTTCCTGCTCGCGCTCGCTGAGCTTGTCAAAACCATCAGCCAGCGCAATCCAGCGGCGCTTTTGTACCGAGCCAACCATGGGCCAGCGTTCTTCCAGCGGCGAAAGTACTTGACGCTGATGGCTGCTGAGTTCCGCCCAGCGCGGGCCAGAGGCTTGTGCCGTGGCTCGCTGGCGCGTGGACGGGTCCACGTGCATGGTCTTGGATGCAGCCATGGTCGCAGGCGGCACAGCGCTTGGAGCGAGTCTGACTTGCTGCACCACATTCCATCCTGTCCAGGACAGAGCCATCAACAACACCGCCGCCATGACGGCGGCGGTGTTGTTAGGACTCAGGATGGAGCGCTTTTCAGTAGGCATCAATGCAGGGTGCGGCGGGCTGTTTAGTGTTCTGAGGTGGGGGCCGAAGTCTTGAGGTACTGAATAAAGCCCGGATCCGAGTATGCAGCGGGTGGCAAGTCGTCAGTCAGCAAAGCAGTATCGACTGCGGTGACTTCGCTCAGCATACTTTGTTCAGTGTCCGCGTTGTAAATCACCAGACCGGCAATCAGCGCCAACACAGGAATGGCAGAGATCAATGCACGCCACCAGCCAGCACCTTCATTGGGGCTGCCCATGGTCATGGTGCTGCCCTGGGAAGATGCTGCAGCGCTGGTTTGCGCGTGCAGCACTGTCGCTTCGCGGCGGCGTTCAGAGACGGCACGCTCGCGCGAAGCACGCAGGCGCTCGGTCACTTCGTAGGGTAACAAGGCCTCGCCTTCACTCAAACGGGCCGTGATATGACGGGCGAAGCGGTCGGCAGCCTGTTCTTGCAGGAATGTGGGCGCGGATTTCATAACTCGATTCCTTTGGCCTTGAGTGCCTTGCTCAATGTTTGGATGGCGCGGAAGCAATGTGTTTTAACACTACCTTCAGAGCAGCCCATGGCTGCAGCGGTCTCCGCAACATCCATCTCTTCCCAATAACGCATGAGGAATGCTTCGCGTTGACGCGTTGGAAGCTCTTGTATTTCTTTTTCGATACTTTGCAGTGTCTGCTTGCGCTCAGTGATGCTTTCCACATTGTGGGCGGCGGCCTCGTCGGCATTGGTGGCGTAGGTCTCCAGCCAGTCAAAGCCACCATCATCGTCTGACGACGATTCCAGATCACTGAAATGTGTGAACAGGGCTTTTTGCGTCTTCTGGCGCCTGAACCAGTCCAGCGTGCTGTTCGAGAGAATGCGCTGGAACAGCATGGGCAGCTCATTGATGGGCTTGTCCCCATAGTGCTGGGACAGCTTGAGCATGCTGTCCTGCACGATATCCAGGGCGGCCTCCTCATCGCGGACGTGAAAAAAGCTGCGCTTGAACGCGCGCTTTTCTACGCCTTTGAGGAATGCAGACAGTTCTTGTTCTGTGGCCAAGAGAGAGTAACCCTGGAAGAAATCGGGGGAGTGCCCGTGGGAAAGCTGTCGATTATCGCATCCACTGATGTTTTTTTGTGTAGTGCATTTGAAGGTCTTGTTGCAGTGCGATAATGTTCTCAACTTAAAGAAGCAAACGGATCACGGTCCGGCGTACACACAAACGCCCATGGCTTGTGGTCTTAAGTCCTAAACCGGCCTCACAAGGGCTTCAGGCTAAGGGCACCGAAGGTTTTTCGTTAGAGAAATTCACAAAGGTTGATCATGGAAATCTCCAAAGCCGAGCTGGCCTCTGCAGCCGCAGCATCGTCCCCCAAGGGCGCCCAGGAATTAATGGGCTCCGAAATCCTCATCAAGTCTCTTCAGGCTGAAGGTGTCAAGCACCTGTGGGGTTACCCAGGCGGGGCAGTTCTCTATATTTACGACGCGCTGTACAAGCAAGACAGCATTCAGCATGTGCTGGTGCGCCATGAGCAGGCGGCTGTGCATGCTGCCGATGGCTTTGCACGTGCAACCGGTGAAGTGGGCGTGGCGCTGGTGACATCCGGCCCCGGCCTGACCAATGCGGTTACCGGCATTGCTACAGCGTATACGGACTCCATCCCCATGGTGGTGGTGGCCGGTCAGACTTCGACCAACTACATTGGTACCGACGCCTTCCAGGAATGTGACACCGTGGGCATTACGCGTCCCATCGTCAAGCACAACTTCTTGGTCAAGGACGTTCGCGATCTGGCTGAGACCATGAAGAAGGCCTTCCACATCGCCCGCACTGGTCGTCCCGGCCCTGTGGTGGTGGATATTCCGAAAGACGTGTCCTTCAAGAAGGCGCTGTACACGGGCTATCCTGAAAAAGTGGAAATGCGCTCGTACAACCCCGTCAAAAAGGGTCATGCTGGTCAGATTCGCAAGGCACTGCAGCTGCTGCTGACGGCAAAGCGTCCCTATATCTATACCGGCGGCGGTGTGTTGCTGGGCAATGCAACGAATGAGCTGCGCACGCTGGTGGACATGCTGGGCTACCCCATTACCAGCACCTTGATGGGTCTGGGAGCATATCCAGCCAGCGACAAAAAATTCCTCGGCATGCTGGGCATGCACGGCACGATTGAAGCCAACAACGCTATGCAAAATAGCGATGTGCTGCTGGCTGTAGGTGCCCGCTTTGACGACCGCGTGATTGGCAACCCTAAGCACTTCATGTCGGTAGAGCGCAAGATCATCCATATCGACGTGGATCCCTCCTCCATCTCCAAGCGAGTGAAGGTGGATGTGCCTATCGTGGGCGATGTCAAGGATGTGCTGGTCGAGTTGATCGCCATGCTGCGCGAATCTGCTCAGTGCCCCGACGAAGGTGCTATGAGCCAGTGGTGGAGCAGCATCGAAGGCTGGCGCAGCCGCGATTGCCTGGCCTATGACATGTCCAACCCCGATGTGATCAAGCCCCAGTACGTAGTTGACACGCTGTGGAAGATGACCAAGGATGCCGACACTTACGTGACTTCTGACGTCGGCCAGCACCAGATGTGGGCTGCGCAGTACTATCGCTTTGACGAACCCCGTCGCTGGATTAACTCTGGCGGTCTGGGCACCATGGGTGTGGGTCTGCCTTACGCCATGGGTATCAAGCTGGCCAAGCCTGACTCTGAAGTGTTCTGTATCACGGGCGAAGGCTCGATTCAGATGAACATTCAGGAACTGGCCACCTGCAAGCAGTACAACACGCCCGTGGTGATCTGCGCGCTGAACAACCGCTTCCTGGGTATGGTGCGCCAGTGGCAGGAAATTGAGTACTCGGGCCGCTACTCAAGCAGCTACATGGACTCCCTGCCTGACTTTGTTAAGCTGGCTGAAGCCTATGGCCACCGAGGCCTGCTGATCGAAAAGCCTGCGGATGTGGAGGGCGCGCTGCGCGAGGCGCGTCGTATCGTGCGTGAAGAGAGCAAGACCGTCTTCCTCGACTTCCGCACCGATCCCACCGAAAACGTGTTCCCCATGGTGCAGGCTGGCCGTGGGATCACGGAAATGCTGCTGGGCGCCGACGATCTGTAATGCGTGAGCCGGTTTTGAATGAAACCGGCTTCTAGCCATTAACTATCAAGCGCAAGCAGCTATATTTTAAATAGCGTTTTTTGACGAATCTATTGCTCGCCGAGCTTGGCACTTACCGGTGTCAGGGGAGGGCGACGAAAAGAGGAATCTGGGTATGAAACACATTATTGCCGTCCTGCTCGAAAACGAGCCCGGAGCACTGTCGCGCGTCGTGGGCCTGTTCTCGGCCCGTGGCTACAACATCGAATCTCTGACTGTGGCGCCGACGGAAGACCCGTCACTGTCCCGCATGACCATACTGACCACCGGCTCAGATGATGTGATTGAGCAAATCACAAAGCACCTGAATCGCCTGATTGAAGTGGTTAAAGTGGTGGACCTGACAGAGGGTTCTTACACCGAGCGTGAGCTGATGATGGTCAAGGTGCGAGCTGTGGGCAAGGAGCGCGAAGAAATGAAGCGCATGGCCGACATCTTCCGTGGCCGCATCATTGACGTGACCGAAAAGAGCTACACCGTAGAGCTGACCGGTGACCAGTCCAAGAACGATGCCTTCCTGCAAGCAATTGACCGTACTGCCATTTTGGAGACAGTGCGTACAGGAGCCTCGGGCATTGGCCGCGGCGAGCGAATTCTGCGTGTCTAATTGACCCTTTTCGAACCTTTTCAAACCTTTTAAACCCCTCAAGATAAGAGACCTGGAGCCAACATGAAAGTTTTCTACGACAAAGACTGTGACCTGAGCCTGATCAAGGGCAAGACCGTTGCCATCATTGGTTACGGCAGCCAAGGCCACGCACATGCACAAAATCTGAACGACAGCGGCGTGAAGGTCGTGGTTGGTCTGCGCAAGGGTGGCGCTTCGTGGGACAAGGTTGGCAAGGCCGGCCTGACTGTCATGGAAGTCAACGAAGCTGTGAAGGCCGCTGACGTGGTCATGATGCTGTTGCCTGACGAAAACATCCCTGATGTTTACAACAACAACGTCGCTCCCAACATCAAGGCTGGCGCAGTGCTGGCTTTTGCCCACGGCTTTAACGTGCATTACAACCAGGTCGTGCCCCGCGCCGACGTGGACGTGATCATGGTCGCCCCCAAGGGCCCTGGCCACACCGTGCGCTCCGAGTACCTGAAGGGCGGCGGCGTTCCTTCCCTGATCGCCATCTACCAAGACAAGTCCGGCAAGGCCCGTGACGTCGCTCTGTCCTATGCCATGGCCAATGGCGGCGGCAAGGGCGGCATCATCGAAACCAACTTCAAGGAAGAAACCGAGACCGACCTGTTCGGCGAGCAAGCCGTTCTGTGCGGCGGCGCGGTGGAACTGGTGAAGATGGGCTTCGAAACCCTGACCGAAGCCGGTTACGCTCCCGAAATGGCTTACTTCGAGTGCCTGCATGAGCTCAAGCTCATCGTTGACCTGATGTACGAAGGCGGTATCGCCAACATGAACTACTCCATCTCGAACAACGCCGAGTATGGTGAGTACGTGACTGGTACTGAAGTCATCAACGACAAGTCCCGCGAAGCCATGCGCAACGCCCTGAAGCGCATCCAGAGCGGTGAATACGCCAAGATGTTCATCAGCGAAGGTCGCCTGAACTATCCATCGATGACTGCACGTCGTCGCCAGAACGCTGAGCACGCCATCGAGCAAGTGGGCGGCCAGCTGCGCGCCATGATGCCTTGGATCTCCAAGAACAAGCTGGTTGACCAAACCCGCAACTAATGCACGCGAGTCATTCGGCGAAAGCTGGATGACCTTGTGCCAGCAAGAGGCCACCGTTTAGGTGGCCTTTTTCATTCTGGGCGCAGTGTGTGCGGCGGGTACACTGGGGGCAGGGCATTGCTATGATGGTTTTGCTTGAAATACTATGGTTTTAATAGCTGCATGCGCATGACATGCAAGCACTGGAGGTCTGTTTAATGCAAAACAGCAATGATTCTGCCGACGCAGGCGGCGCTCAGCGCAAGATGCGCAAAGGCATTTATGTGCTGCCCAATTTGTTCACGCTGGCAGCGCTGTTTGGAGGTTTTTACTCCATCGTCATGGCCATGAACAACAAGTTCGAACTGGCGGCTGTGGGCGTTTTTTGCGCCATGGTGCTCGACAGTCTGGATGGTCGTGTGGCCCGCATGACACACACGCAAAGTGCCTTTGGTGAGCAGATGGATTCGCTCTCCGACATGGTTTCCTTTGGTGCGGCTCCCGCACTGATTGCCTATGAATGGGCGCTGCGTCCGCTGGGTCGCTGGGGCTGGCTGGCCGCTTTTGTGTACTGTGCGTGCGCTGCGCTGCGTCTGGCACGTTTCAATGTGAACACGGCGGTGGTCGATAAGCGTTACTTTCAGGGCATGCCTTCGCCTGCGGCGGCGGCCTTGGTAGCAGGTTTTATCTGGCTGACCAGTGCCTTGCTGGTGTCTCACCGCGATGTGCCAATTTTTGGCGATGTGATGTCCTGGTTTGGTGGCTACGCCACAGACCGCGCTGATCTGTCCTGGGTCATGTTTGCCATCACGCTGTTTGCGGGCCTGACCATGGTCACCAACATCCCTTACTACAGCTTCAAGGACATTGGCGGGGCCAAGAGCATGCCGTTTGTCTCTCTGGTGGTCGTGGCATTGCTGATGGCGCTGGTGAGCATCGAGCCTGCAACCATGCTGTTTCTGGTGTTCGTCGGCTACTCGATCTCTGGCTATGTGATCTACGTCTGGCGCCGCGCCAAGGGCGAGCATGTGAGCATTGTGTCCACATCAAAAGATGAGCCCGACGAGCGTGGGTTGCATGACGATTAATGCAGTCGCACAAAAAGTGCTGGCATTGTCAACTTTTCCTGTGTTAAAGTGATCCGCATGAAAAACCTGTCGCTAGCTCTACTACTAATGTCCATCGGGCAGGGAAAGTAGCGCGCGCGTACAAACACACCTACTTCACGGCCCGTAGCTTTAGCGACGGGCCGTTTTTGTTTTTGGGCGTCGCTGGAGCTGGGTTTAAATTCTTCTAATTCGACAAAAGAGACTCACCATGTTGCAAAACCCTTCCACCAAATACCGCGCTTTCGCCCCTGTTCGCTTGACTGACCGCACCTGGCCCGATGCGGTCATCACCAAGCCCCCGGTCTGGTGCAGCGTGGATTTGCGTGACGGCAATCAGGCCCTGATCGAGCCTATGGACATCGATCGCAAGGTGCAGATGTTTGAGCAACTGGTGAAGATTGGCTTCAAGGAAATTGAAGTGGGCTTCCCCTCCGCATCGCAGGTCGAGTTTGACTTCATGCGCAAGCTCATCGAAGAAAACCGCATTCCTGATGATGTGACAGTGCAAGTGCTGACACAGGCGCGTGAGCACCTGATCCGCCGCACCTTTGAAGCCTTGCAAGGCGCGCCCCGTGCGATTGTTCACCTCTACAACGCAACAGCCCCTGTGATGCGCCGTGTGGTGCTGAACATGAGCGAAGACGAGATTGTGGAGCTGGCTGCCACGAATGCCCAGATGTTCAAGGACATCGCTGCGCAGAACCCCGGCACAAAGTGGACCTTCCAGTACTCGCCTGAAATGTATTCAGATACCGAGCTGGAGTTCTCCAAGCGCGTGATTGATGCGGTGACTGATGTGTGGCAGCCCACACCCGAGAACAAGTGCATCATCAACTTGCCCACTACGGTGGAGCATTCCACCCCGAATATCTTTGCCGACATGGTGGAGTGGACGCACCGCAACATCAAGCGCCGCGACAGCGTGGTGATCTCGGTTCACCCCCACAACGATCGCGGCACGGGCACGGCGGCTGCCGAGCTGTCTTTGATGGCCGGTGCTGACCGTCTGGAAGGCTGTTTGTTCGGCAACGGTGAGCGCACAGGTAACCTCGACGTGGTGAACGTCGCCCTCAATATGTATATCCAGGGCGTGAACCCTGGTCTGGACTTCTCCAATATCGACGAAATCCGCGCAACGGTTGAGCATTGCAACCAGTTGCCCGTGCATCCTCGCCACCCTTACGTGGGTGACTTGGTCTACACCTCCTTCTCTGGCTCTCATCAGGACGCCATCAAGAAGGCATTCGCCGCTCACAAGGATGGCGATATCTGGGATATGCCTTATCTGCCTATCGACCCCAAGGATCTGGGACGTAGCTATGAGGCTGTGATTCGCGTCAACAGCCAGTCGGGCAAGGGCGGCATTGCCTATCTGCTCGAAAGCGAATATGGCTTGCAATTGCCCCGCCGCCTGCAGATCGAATTCAGCCAGGTGGTCCAGCGCGAGATGGATGCTAGCGGCAAGGAATTGTCTGCTGCGGCCCTGTGGGAGCTGTTCCAGCGCGAATATGGCGTCAACACCGTCAAGGCGCCTCAGTACCGCCTGAGTGAAGCCGATGGCGTGGTCAGCATGAGCGCCGAGATTGAAGTGGAAGGCCAGAAGTATTTTTTGGAAAGCGAAGGTACGGGCCCCATTGATGCCTTTGTGCAAGCCTTGTCGGCTGCTGTGGGCCGCAACGTGCGCGTGCTGAACTACTCTGAACACGCAATTGGCGAAGGTGCGAACGCCAAGGCCATTGCCTATGTCGAGCTGCGCATCGACGACAGCCAAGTTTGCTACGGTGTTGGGGTGGATGCCAATATCGTCTCTGCCTCACTTCGCGCCATTATTTCGGGAGTGCAACGTGTCCCGGTCGCCGCTGAAGAAGCGGTCGCTGCCTAAAAGACCTGTGAGCCGGTGCCGCCAAAAGCGCACCGGCTTTTTTATCGGCAATCCTCCAGTAAAAACCGGCGTTTATCCGCGCCACAACCCAGAGAGACCCCACCATGTCCGATCAGCTCATTATTTTTGACACCACCTTGCGTGACGGCGAGCAGTCGCCAGGTGCTTCGATGACGCGCGATGAAAAGCTGCGCATTGCCCGCCAGCTGGAACGTCTGAAGGTGGATGTGATCGAGGCAGGGTTTGCGGCCGCCTCCAATGGAGACTTTGAGTCGATCCAGACGATTGCCCGCAGCATCAAGGATTCCACCATCTGCTCACTTTCGCGTGCCAATGATCGCGATATTGCGCGGGCTGCCGAGGCGTTGAAGGATGCCAATCGTGGCCGCATCCACACCTTTATTGCGACCAGCCCGCTGCACATGGAAAAAAAGCTGCGCATGACACCCGAGCAGGTGCTGGAGCAGGCCAAGCAAGCCGTGCGTTTTGGGCGCAACCTGATGGATGACATCGAGTTCAGCGCCGAAGATGGCTACCGCAGTGAGCCCGATTTTTTGGCTCGGGTGATTGAAGCTGTCATCAACGAAGGTGCAACCACCATCAACGTGCCCGATACCGTGGGCTATGCCATTCCTGAGTTGTATGGCGAGTTCATCCGCAATCTGCGCGAGCGCGTGCCCAATAGTGACAAGGCTGTGTGGTCCGTGCACTGCCACAACGATCTGGGTATGGCTGTGGCCAATTCGCTGGCTGGTGTGAAGATTGGAGGCGCACGCCAGATTGAGTGCACTATCAATGGCCTGGGTGAGCGCGCAGGTAACTGCTCACTTGAAGAGGTCGTCATGGCCATCAAGACCCGCAAGGATTACTTTGGGCTGGATGTGAATATCGAGACCCAGCACATCGTGGCGGCCAGTCGTCTGGTCAGCCAGACCACAGGTTTTATCGTGCAGCCCAACAAGGCGGTGGTGGGTGCCAATGCGTTTGCTCATGCTTCTGGTATTCACCAGGATGGCGTGCTCAAGGCGCGTGACACCTATGAAATCATGCGGGCGGAAGATGTGGGCTGGGCTGCCAACAAAATCGTGCTGGGCAAGCTCAGCGGTCGCAACGCCTTCAAGCAGCGCCTGCAGGAGCTGGGTGTGGAGCTGGATAGCGAGGCCGCCATCAATCAGGCTTTCACACGCTTCAAGGAGCTGGCCGATCGCAAGAGCGAAATTTTTGATGAAGACATTCTGGCTCTGGTCAATGTCGATGGTGGTCAGGGCCAGGAAAGTCAGTTTCAGTTCATCTCGCTGGCCCAGCAAAGTGAAACAGGTGAGCGCCCACATGCGTCAGTTGTGTTCAGCAATGCGGGTCGGGAAGTCAAGGCTAGCTCTGAAGGCAATGGCCCGGTCGATGCCTCATTCAAGGCCATTGAGTCTGAGGTCAAGAGCGGAGCCGAGATGGTGCTCTATTCCGTCAATGCCATCAGCGGGTCTACCGAGAGCCAGGGCGAGGTAACGGTGCGTCTGCAACGCAATGGCCGGGTGGTCAATGGCGTGGGGGCAGACCCCGATATTGTGGTCGCTTCTGCCAAGGCTTATCTGAGTGCTTTGAACAAATTGCATAGCAATCATGAAGTTGTAGCAGCACAAGGTTGAGTGCAGGATTTATAATTTCACTCAGATTATCGAGAAAGTTGTGCAAGTGCTTGTCACTGCACAACTTTTTTGATTGAATTAAATCCTTACACCTTGTTGTCTGGAGTATCGCATGCCGCTGCTGCGTTCTTTTCGCCTTGCAAAACTAACCCAGGTGTTGTCTTTGGCTCTGTTGAGCTGTGCTCTGGCCGTGCCTGCAGCACAGGCTGCGCCTAAAAAAGACGCTAAAAAGCCCGTTGCGGCTGCCCCTGCTTCCGCCAAAAAAGCAGCTAAAGAACCCGCAGGCAAAGCCCGTGCGGCTGCTGAGCCTAAAGCCAAGGGTGCCAAAGTCGCCAAGGGTAAGCAAGACAAGGCTGAAGCCAAGGTTGCCGGTAAAAAAGGCAGCAAGGCTGCTGTCGTTGCTAAGGCTGAAAAGCCAGAAAAAGCCTCGGGCAAGAAGCGCCTGGCCAAGGCTGGTGCAGCCAGCGCAGCGGTGGCTGCAGCAGCCGTTGCTACGTCTGTAGAGCCAGCTCGCCAGTCCTATGGCCAGATGGCAGGTCTGCACTCGGTGTCTGATCCGCTGGATCTGCAAAGCAGTGTGGCTTATGTGATCGACCAGGACACGCATGAGGTTCTGCTCAGCAAGAACGATCAGGCTGTGCTGCCGATTGCCTCGCTGACCAAGCTCATGACCGGTCTGCTGGTGTCTCAGGCTCGCTTGCCCATGGATGAGATGATCACCATCACGCAAGACGATGTGGATACCGAAAAGCACAGCAGCTCGCGTCTGCGCGTGGGTACGACCTTGACGCGCTCCGAGATGATGCACCTGGCACTGATGTCCAGCGAGAACCGTGCAGCCCATGCACTGGGTCGAACCTATCCCGGTGGTCTGGGGCAGTTTGTGCAGCAGATGAATTCCAAGGCTTTGCAGCTGGGCATGAAGGACACGCGCTATGTGGAGCCCACAGGGCTGTCCAGCAGCAATCAGTCCAGCGCACGGGATCTGGCCCGTCTGGTCGCTGTCGCACACGCAGACCCTTTGATGCGCGAGTACTCGACATCGCATGGCTACGAAGTGGCGGTGGGGCGTCGCACTTTGCAGTTCAACAACACCAACCGTCTGGTCAAGAGCGACAACTGGGATATCGGTCTGCAAAAGACCGGCTATATCTCTGAAGCTGGTCGCTGCCTGGTGATGCAGGCTCAGGTTTCAGGCCGCAAACTGATCATGGTGTTCCTGGATTCAGCTGGTAAGTTCAGCCGTCTGGCCGATGCCGAGCGAGTACGTCACTGGATTGAAGCCATGCCCAGTGCAAGCAACTCTATTGGACAGCGTATTCGCGGGTAACCGTCCTGAATAAGCATCTGGCCTTTGAACGAGGCCACAAAAAAGCGCTACTCAAGGTAGCGCTTTTTTATTGCTGTTTGATAAGAAAATCAGGCTCTAGCGCTTGCAGGGGTTGCGCTGACAGCTCATAAATATGAAGCAGAAGTATTAGCCCTGCTGGTGGCTGCGGCTGTAAGTATCAGCTGCGGGTTGGGTGTTTGGCTTGCGTGCACTGGCGCAGCCAAGCGCGGAAGAAATCTCCTGCACAGTCGCCTGCAGTCTCGGTGCCCAGCTTTCATCCAAGCGATCTGCGGGGGCTGAGATAGACAGGCCGGCAATCAGCTTGCCTTGGTCGTCATAAATACCGGCTGCCATGCAGCGCACGCCCAGCTCCAGCTCTTCGTTGTCGCGCGCAATGCCGTACTGGCGCACTTTGGCCAGTTCATGCTCCAGCTCACCCAGTTGGGTAATGCTGAAGTGGGTCTTGCCGGGTAGGCCTGTGCGTGTGGCATAGGCGCGCACTTGCTGGGAGTCATCGGCGGCCAGAAACAGCTTGCCGTTGGAGGTTAAATGCAGCGGCGCATGACCGCCAATGGCCCGTACTACCTGCATGCCGGAGCGCTCGCTGTACGCGCGCTCCACATATACGATTTCATCGCCCTGGCGCACAGACAGGCTGATGGGCTGCTGAATCTGCTTGTAGAGTTGGCGCATGGGCGTCAGCGCTACCTCGCGCACATTCAGGCGGGCCTTGACCAGATTGCCAAGCTCCAGAAAACGCATGCCCAGGCGATAGCTGCCGGATTCGGGGCGATCCACAAAGCGGCCCAGAGCCAGGTCGTTGAGGATGCGGTGCGTTGTCGAGGGGTGCAGGCCTGTGCGTTCGCTGATCTCCTTCAAAGAAACCGCTTCCTCACGCGATGCCAGCACGTCGATTAACGTGAACATGCGTTCCAGAACCTGGACGCTGGGCTTTGCGGAGGCCGATAGGTCGTCTTTTTTCATGCGTTGGAGATACTTTGCGGGATGAAGGCATTCTAGCGGTGCTATAGCCGCGCAGGCATGTCATCTGCTATATATCCATGTGCTGAGTTTTTCAGCAACATCAATCAATTTGTGAGCGCGTAATGCTTTGCCTGTCAACGCGGCGCCATTGTTCACCCTGACGAATTTCATGCGGCAAAAAGCTGGCTTTGTAGCGCATCTTCTGGCTGTCCGAGATCCAGTAGCCAAGGTATACATAAGGCAGGCCCATGGCCTTGGCTTGCTGAATTTGCCACAGCACATTGAAGGTGCCGTAGCTGGCGTGATCTTCCGGGTCATAGAAGGTGTAGACCGCAGACAGGCCGTCTTCCAGTACATCGAGAATCGAGAGCATCTTGAGCACGCCGGGTGCCCCAGTGTCGGTCGGCTCCCGAAACTCTACCAAGCGAGAGTTGACGCGGCTTTGCAGCAAAAACTGTGTGTACTGGTCGACACTGTCGTTGTCCATGCCGCCGCCGCTGTGGCGGTGCTGCTGGTATCGTAAATAAAGCTGGTAGTGCTCGTCAGAGTAGTGCAGCCGCTGTATGGAAGTGATCAGCTGACCGTGCTGATTGGCCGAGCGCCGCTGGCTGCGGTTGGGGCGAAATTCATTGCTGATGATGCGCAGCGGAATGCAGGCCTGGCAGCCGTCGCAATAAGGGCGGTATGTGAACATGCCGCTGCGACGAAACCCCATGGTGACCAGCTCTGAGTAAACCGCATTCTGGATTTGATGGCTGGGGGTTGCGACCTGAGAACGGGCCAGTCGCCCCGGCAGATAGCTGCAGGGGTAGGCTGCCGTGGCATAAAACTGCAGGGCATGTAGCGGTAGGTCGTTCGGGTGCGTCATGATCAGGCCGGTGCTGCAGATGCGGTGCGTCAAACTTCAGGGGGTGCTCAGCAATTGATCCCAGTATAGGGGGGCAAATTGCCAGCGCATATCAGGCAACTGAGCTTGCGCTCTGACAGTCTGCGCAAATTGCTCTCTGGGGATTTCGCGACCGCCCATGAATGACAGGTGGGCAGTGGCTTGCTGGCAGTCAATTTGTGGAACCTGATGGGCGCGGCATAGTGCCACCAGCGCAGACAGGGCAATCTTTGATGCATCGGTTTGCAGCGCAAACATGGATTCGCCAAACACCGCCTTGCCCAGTGCCACGCAGTAAAGGCCGCCCACAAGCTTGCCATCCACCCAGGTCTCTACGCTGTGCGCTGCGCCTTGCTGGTGCAGCTCTGTATAGGCATCGATGATGCTTTGAACAATCCAGGTACCGTTTTGCCCATCGCGCGGGGCTTGGGCGCAGTGCTGCATCACTGTTGAGAAGGCGCTGTCGATGCGAATCTCGCAGTCGGGGGTGTCGCGAAATTTTTGTAGCGTCTTGCGCAGACTGCGGCGGAGCCGGAACTCGTCAGGGTGCAGAGTCATGCGCGGGTTGGGGGACCACCAGAGCACCGGTTGTCCGTCGCTGAACCAGGGGAAAATTCCCTGGCTGTAGGCAGCACGCAGGTGTGCTGCATCCAGTGAGCTGCCTGCTGCCAGTAGTCCGGGAATCGGATCCTGCTCGCCCCAAGTCTGATTGATCGGTGGAAATTCTTGTTCAGGCTGCAGCCAAGGCAGGGAATGCGTCATTTGCCGATGGGGTTGATGGAGAGTCTTTAGTCTTGCACAGACTTGGCGCATTTTGTGAATATGCGCTGAATTGGGTGGCTGCTGGCTGACTGCTTGGTGTGCGGACTTAACTTGCTTATTTTTCAGCAGCAACAAAAAAGGCTTCCATCAGGAAGCCTTTTTGTTGAGGTAGCAGCTGCAAGAGCTGCTGCCGCATTACACGCGCTTGCGGTATTCGCCGGTGCGGGTGTCGATTTCGATCTTGTCTTCTTGAGACACGAACAAAGGCACAGCCACTTCGAAGCCGGTAGCGATCTTGGCGGGCTTCAGAACCTTACCGGATGTGTCGCCCTTGACGGCTGGCTCAGTCCAGGTGATTTCGCGCACGATGGTGGTGGGCAGTTCGACCGAGATAGCCTTGCCGTCATAGAACACCACTTCGGCAGTCATGCCGTCTTCCAGGTAGTTCAGAGCGTCAGCCATGTTTTCGGCTTCGACTTCGTACTGGTTGAACTCTTCGTCCATCCACACATACATGGGGTCGGCGAAGTAGGAGTAGGTGCACTCCTTCTTGTCCAGGATCACGTTGTCGATCTTGTCGTCGGCCTTGAACACGTTTTCAGTGCCGAAGTTGCCGATCAGGCTCTTGAGCTTCATGCGCACGGTAGCAGCGCCACGGCCGCCACGAGCGTATTCGGTCTTCAGAACGATCATGGGGTCCTTGCCGAACATGATCACATTGCCTGCGCGGATTTCTTGAGCGATTTTCATGGCTTGCTTGCGTTTGAAAGGTTGGAGCCGCTCTACACGGCAGGCAAGCTGTTCGCAATGGTTGCTGAGTCAGCAACGCATCAATAGTGCGGCGGCGGGGCCTGCCGCGTGTACCGCGGCGGGGCGCGACCCTGATAAGCAAGATCGCTCGGCGGGCCGGGTACGCTTGCCCTCAGAGAGGCAAAACGTGGATTTTATCTTTTTTCGGCGACAAAAGCTTGAAGCTGCTCAATCAAGTCAGTCTGAAGCGCTAATTTTTCTCGTGCAGCCCTTACGCACAAGGCCCATTCAGCCAACATTTCACGGCTCAGTAAAGGCAATGCTTGCGGTACGGTCATGCCATTCCAGGCGTGGTGAAAGCGCACAAGGCTTTCGGGTGCGTTCAGCCATTCAAGAAAGGCGTTGAGCTTGTCGTGGTGGGCATTGTCATGCTGCGGATAGATATGCCAGACAAAAGGCTGACCCGCCCAGATGGCGCGAACCAGAGAGTCTTCACCGCGCACCAGATTCAGGTCGCAGGCCCAGAGCATTTCATCAAACTGAGGCTGCGGGCAGGGTTGCAGATATTGCATGTTCAATAGCTGCGCGGCTGGCAGTGCTTGGACAGCTGCCGTAGCGCGGCCGGGGGTGACCAGCAGTCTGGCGTTGAGTGTGGGCATTTGCTCAAGCAACTGTGGCAGGGCTGTTGGCTCATAGCAAAACAGCGAAACAGCGTATTCATCGGCTTGAACGCCTTGCGCAGCACGCCAGTGCAGGCGCTCACCTGCAAAACGACTCTGGCGCTGGCTCAAGTTCAGCTCTCGCACCAGTGCGCCTGTGGCGCTGGTAAAGCCGGGGTAAAAAAACCAGCGAGTCAGCCCTGCTGCCGGGCCAGACATGATGCGCGACGGCAGGCGGTGGCAGCGTTCTACGTAATCTTCAGCAGACAGGTATTCGAGATTGATCCAGGCTGGAGGCTGGCATTGCTCTGCCTTGCGTGCAATGGCGGCGACAAACGGCAGGGGAATCTCGCAGCCAAAGGCTTCAACAACCACATCACCGATCACGGCGGGGATGTCGGCCGTCAGAGCAGGCCATGCATGGGCGCTCAAACCCTGTGGCCATGGCTGCGGGGCCATCCACTGCAAGGCGCTGGCATCGTCCATCCACAGGCGTACTTGCTGGCCGCGTGCAACCAGTTCTGCTGCAGTGCGCCAGCACACGCCCACATCGCCAAAGTTATCAATGACCTGGCAAAAAATATCCCAGGTCAGAGATGGGTGTTGGGTCGTGACATTCGATTCGGGCAGCGGTAAAAAATCCAGCATGGCTTCTAGTCTTTATGAGTTTCTTCAGGCTGGCACAGGTGCTCGGCCAGCAATTGCGCTACAGGGGAGAGGGCGTCTTGTGAGCGCACGCAAAGCATCAACTGGCGCTCGGCCCAGCTTTCATCCAGCCGGATGCAGCGCAGCGGCAGCGTACCCATGTAAATACGTGCGCTGCCCTCGGGCAGGATGCCGATGCCCAGGCCTGATGCCACCATAAGGCACAGCGCGTCATAGCCCGTTACCTTCATGCGCAGGCGTGGCTGCAAGCCTTGGTCTGCGGCTGCGCGGGTAATGAGATGGTTGAGAGCGCTGTCGGCGTGCATGCCAATCAGGTCATGCTTTACGACTTGTTCCAGTCGCAGGCTGCGCTTGCGCGCTAGCGGATGGGATTGCGGCATGACGACGGCCAGCCGGTCGCGCCGGTAGGGGCGCAGGCTGATTTTATTGCCGTAGCTGCCGTTGTTCAGCAGGCCTATATCGGCCTCGTTATCTGCCACGGCGCGCGCAATATCGGTGCTCACGCGCTCTTGAAGGCGCACATCTACATGTGGGTGCTGGCTTAAAAAACGCTGCAACTGCGCTGGCAGAAACTGGGTGATGCTGGAGATATTGGCCATCACCCGCACATGGCCGCGCAGGCCTTCTTGGCCGCCTTGCGCATAGTCCTTCATCTGTGTGGCGATGCCATCCATGTTATTGAGCACGCCGCGTGCCATGTTCAGCAGCGCATAGGCGGCCGCCGTAGGCACGCTGCCGCGGTTGCTGCGGGTAAAGAGTTCTACCTGCAGCTGATCTTCCAGCTCTGCCAGGCGGCGGCTGGCAGCAGACGGTGCAATGTGCTCGCGTGCAGCGGCGCGGGCGATGGCGTTTTCTTCCATCACGGCAACAAACAGGCTCAGGGTGGTTGGGTCCAGTTTCATGAGGCGGCCATTATCTCAGCTATGCCCAAATGCGATGGCAGCTTCGCATATCAGCGTTTTGCCGGAACTGTTCTAAAGGGCAAGATGATTCAAAAGCCGCTCTGGGCAACGCAAAGCGGCATAGCAAGAGACAAACAATGACAATGATGAATATCAAAGACCCTGCCACGCAAACCGCCACGCCGCGTGCGCTTGAGGGCGTAAAGGTCGTGGAAATGGGGCAACTGATTGCCGGCCCGTTCTGCGGCAAGACGCTGGGTGAATTTGGCGCTGACGTGATCAAGATCGAGGCCCCCGGCGCGGGCGACCCGCTGCGCAACTGGCGCCTGATTAAAGAAGGTACATCGGTCTGGTGGCAGGTGCAGTCGCGTAACAAGCGATCTGTCGCGCTGGATTTGCGCCAGAAAGAAGCGCAGGACGTGGCCCGCAAATTGATTGCCGAGGCCGATGTGCTGGTCGAGAACTTCCGCCCCGGCACGCTGGAGGGTTGGGGTATGTCGCCCGAAGAGCTGCATGCCATCAACCCCGGGTTGGTGATTCTGCGCATCTCGGGCTACGGCCAGACCGGCCCCTACCGTGATCTGCCGGGTTTTGGCGTGATTGGTGAGGCCATGGGCGGCCTGCGCCACCTGACGGCTGAGCCGGGTCGCGTGCCGGTGCGCGTGGGTGTCTCGATTGGAGACACGCTGGCGGCTTTGCACGGTGTGGTGGGCGTGATGATGGCCTTGTACCACCGCAAGGTGAATGGCGGCCCCGGCCAGGTGATTGATGTGGCCCTGCATGAGGCCGTGTTCAACATCATGGAAAGTCTGCTGCCCGAATACAGCGCCTTTGGCGCGGTACGAGAGGCGGCCGGAAGCGCGCTGCCGGGCATTGCTCCGTCCAATGCCTACCCTTGCCAGGACGGTTGGGTCCTGGTGGCCGGCAATGGCGACTCCATCTTCAAGCGGCTGATGGTGGCGATTGACCGCCAGGACTTGGCTGATGCGCCAGATTTGGCCGACAACGCGGGCCGCGTGGCCCGTGTGGCAGAGATCGATGGCGCGATCGGCGACTGGACGCGAGTCCGCACCGTGCAGGCTGTGATGGAAGAGCTGGGCAATGCCCGCGTGCCCGCAGGCAAGGTCTACACCGCCAAAGATATTGCGGAAGACCCCCACTACCATGCCCGCGAGATGATCTTGACTCAGCGTACACGCGACGGTTTTGATGTGAAAGTGCCCGGCGTGGTGCCCAAGCTCTCGCTGACGCCCGGCACCGTGCGCCGCAGTGCGCCGCATGTGGGTGACGACACCGACGCCGTGTTAGCCGAAGTGGGCCTGAGCGCCGAGCAGATTGCGCAACTGCGCGCCAAGGGGATCATTCAATGAACAGCTTGAATGTCTGGAATGGTGCGGGTCGCCGTATCTATATCAACGAAGTCGGTACGCGTGATGGCTTGCAGATGGAGGCCGCGTTTGTACCGACTGAGGACAAGATTGCGCTGGTCAATGCGCTGTCGCAAGCCGGGCTGTCCAAAATTGAAGTCACGGCTTTTGTTTCGCCCAAGGCCATCCCCGCGCTGCGCGATGGCGAGATTGTGATGCGCGAGATCGCGCGCCATTCGGGCACTATCTATACGGCGTTGGTGCCCAATGTACGCGGCGCGGAGCGCGCCATTGATGCGCATACCGATGAGTTGAATTTGGTGATGTCCGTCAGCGAGACGCATAACCTCTGCAATCTGCGCATGCAGCGCAGTCAGTCGTTTGAAGCGCTCCAACAGGTCATCGCCGTGGCGCAGCAGGCGGCAACGCCCGTCAATGTATCGCTGTCTTGCTGCTTTGGTTGCCCTATGGAGGGTGATGTGCCTGAGGCCGAAGTGCTGAGCTGGGTGCAGCGCTTTGCGGATCTGGGTGTGCAGGGCATCACCCTGTGCGACACCACGGGCATGGCCTACCCGAGTCAGGTGCATGCCATGGTGCAGACCTTCAAAGCACGCTGGCCGCAGCTGGGTGTGACGCTGCACTTTCACAACACGCGCGGCATGGCGCTTGCAAACGTGCTGGCTTCTATTGATGCCGGTGCTGACAGGTTTGATGCATCCATTGGCGGGCTGGGCGGCTGCCCTTATGCGCCCGGTGCTTCGGGTAATGCCTGTACTGAAGAGATCGTGCATGCCCTGCAGCTCATGGGCTATGACACCGGTACAGACCTGGCGCAGGTCGTGGCGGCGGCACGGGCCTTGCCCGCGCTGATCGGGCATGAGACACCCAGCCAGATCGTCAAAGCTGGCACGCGCGGGGATTTGCACCAGCTACCCGCAGATTTTGCAGACATCAAAGAGCGTGCTCTGGCCAAGGTCTGAGTCTGCGCAGATGCCATACCGTGCCAGTTCTTTCGGGGGAAAGGGCTGGCGCTGTCAGATATACCAACAAGGAGACAACATGACATTTCAACGTCAACGCCTATCTTTCGTGCTTGCTGCGGCGGCTGCTGCAGTAGTGCTGACTGCCGCGCCAGCCATGGCGCAGGGCGCATACCCCAGCAAGTCCGTGCTGCTGATCGTTCCCACTGCCGCAGGCGGAACGACTGACCTTTCCGGTCGCATGGCAGCGCAGGCACTGGCCCCGGTGCTTGGCCAGTCGGTGGTGGTGGATAACAAAGGTGGTGGCAACGGTGCCATTGCCGCCAATCTGGTCAAGCGTGCCGATGCCGATGGCTACACGCTGCTGATGCAGTACTCGGGTTATCACGTCATCTCGCCCCATCTGGTCAAGGCCAAGAGCTGGGAGCAGGGCGACTTTGTGCCTGTGGCCAATGTGCTGTCCGCACCGCAGATCATTGTGGTACGCGCTGATTTGCCAGTGAAAACGCTGGCCGAGCTGGTCAGTTATGCCAAGGCCGATCCCGGCAAGCTCAATTACGCTTCGTCGGGCAATGGTTCGCTGCAGCATGTGACGGGAGCCATGCTGGAGCAGCAGGCCGGTGCCAAGATGGTGCACGTGCCGTACAAGGGGACAGGCCCGGCGCTGCAGGATTTGCTGGGTGGTCAGGTGGATCTGACTTTTGGCACCGCGCCGCCCTTTATGCCCCATGTGCAAAGCGGCAAGCTGCGTGTGCTGGCGGTGACGGGCAAGCAGCGTCTGCCCAGTTTGCCTACAGTGCCGACCACGGCTGAGGCGGGTTATGCCGGCGTCAACGCCACATCGTGGTTTGCCATTTTTGCGCCCAAGGCCACGCCCCAGCCTGTGATTGACAAGCTGACCGCAGACATCAAAAAAGTAGTGGAAGACCCCGCTTTTAAGAAAAAAGCCGAAGAGCAGGGCGCCCGCGCTGACTATATGAACCCGCAGCAGCTGGGTGCCATGGTCAAGACCGAATACGCCAACTGGGCACAGGTGGTGAAGTCTTCCAAAATCGAAGCGGAATAAGTCGCTGCTTCAGCGGTAACGCACATTCGAGGCCTGATTCGTCAGGCCTTTTTTAATGAAATAAGGCTGTGGCGCTTATAAATAAGGCGCTAGCAGCTATCAAAAGCATAGTTTTTGTTTTGATGAAATTTGGCAGGCAAAGCGCATGAAAATAGCGCTTATGTCTTCCACGCACTCCGCTGAACTGCTGGCCCAGGTGGCTGCGCTGCCGCCACTGCCCGGTGTCTATCGCTATTTCGACGCTGCAGATGTCCTGCTCTATGTGGGCAAGGCCATCAACCTCAAGCGCCGCGTCTCTAGCTATTTCCAAAAAGACCATGGCGGCACGCGTATAGGCCATATGGTCAGCAAGATTGTGCGCATGGAGACAACGGTGGTGCGCTCTGAGGCAGAGGCGTTGCTGCTGGAAAACAACCTCATCAAGACGCTGCACCCCAAGTACAACATCCTGTTCAGGGATGACAAAAGCTACCCCTATCTCAAGATCACCGGTGTGGCGCATCGAGACGGTAAAGAGGGCGAGCCGGCGTTTCAGGAATTCCCCCGCATCGCCTACTACCGCGGTGCAGTGGACAAAAAACACCGCTACTTTGGCCCTTACCCCAGTGCCTGGGCTGTCAAAGAAAGCATTCAGCTGCTGCAAAAAGTCTTTCGCCTGCGCACCTGCGAAGACACGGTTTATGCCAATCGCACGCGGCCTTGCCTGCTTTATCAAATCAAGCGCTGCAGCGGTCCCTGCGTGGATTTGATCTCGCCCGAAGCCTATGCGCTCGATGTGCGTAATGCTGAAGCCATGCTGCGCGGCGAAACCAGTGAGCTGCTCAAACAGCTGGAAGTGCGCATGATGACCCACTCCGACCAGCTGGAGTTCGAGCAGGCCGCCGAAGTGCGCAACCAGATCACGGCGCTATCACGCGTGCTGCACCAGCAGGTGATTGAAACGGCAGACGATAAGGATGTGGACATACTCGCGGTGAAGGTCCAGGGCGGCCGCGCCTGCGTCAACCTCGCCATGGTGCGCGGCGGGCGGCATCTGGGCGATCGGCCTTACTTTCCTGTCAATCTGGGTGATGCCACCTCGGTCTACTTCAGCGAGGAAGAGGCTGATGTCGCTGGGCAAGAGCGCCCTGTGGAAGAGCTGGTGCTGGAAGCCTTTATTGCGCAGCACTATGTAGATGTTGCCGTGCCGCCCACCCTCATCGTCAGCCACTTTGTAGAGAAAAAACTGATTAGTCTACTGACTGAGCAGACAGGCGTGCGCATCACAGTGGTGCAGCAGCCGCGCGAGCAGCGTCGTATCTGGCTGGAGATGGCGCAAAAAAATGCGGATATTCAGCTGGCGCGTTTGCTGGCTGAGGAAGGCTCGCAACAGGCCCGCACGCGTGCACTGGTCGAAGCGCTGGATCTGCCGGTCGAGAACCTTGATACGTTGACCATTGAATGCTTTGACATCTCGCACACCAGCGGCGAAAGCACCAAGGCTTCATGCGTAGTGTTTCATCACCACAAGATGCAGAGCAGCGAATACCGCCGATTCAATATTGAAGGCATTACCGGTGGCGACGACTATGCGGCCATGCGCCAGGTGTTGACGCGCCGCTACAAGCCTGTGGCCGATGCGCAGCGCGAAGCGGGCGGTGCCGAGCTGACCGGCAAGCAGCCGCATCTGCCTGATCTGGTGCTGGTCGATGGGGGCAAGGGCCAGGTCAGCATGGCGCGCGAAGTGTTTACCGATCTGGGGCTTGATCTGTCACGCATCGTGGGCGTGGAAAAAGGCGAGGGCCGCAAGGTCGGTCTGGAAGAGTTGGTGTTTGCCGATGGGCGCGATAAGGTCTACCTGGGTCACGACTCTGCCGCGCTGATGCTGGTGGCGCAGATTCGGGACGAAGCCCACCGCTTTGCCATCACCGGCATGCGCGCGGCGCGAGCCAAAGTGCGCACGGGCTCCAGCAGTCTGGAAGAAATTCCGGGCGTGGGTCCTAAAAAACGTGCGCGTCTGTTGCAGCGTTTTGGCGGCGTGCGTGGCGTGGGCGACGCGAGTGTGGAAGATCTCATGACGGTTGAAGGCATATCTGCCACATTGGCCGAAGAAATTTACCGCGCGCTGCACTGAGTGACAGCAGTGCATGTAGCGGGATATGCCGCTGTGCGCTGCTGCGCGTGACACAATGGCGCTCATGTTCTTGACCATCCCAACCTTGCTGACCTGTACGCGGATAGTGGCGATTCCGCTCATCGTCGGGGTGTTTTATGCGCCGCTGGATATGCAGACTCGCAACCTCATTGCGACCATCATGTTCATCGTGTTTGCTGCCACCGACTGGTTTGATGGCTATCTGGCCCGCAAGCTCAATCAGACATCGGCCTTTGGTGCATTTCTTGACCCGGTGGCCGACAAATTTCTGGTCTGCGCAGCCCTGCTGGTGCTGGTTCATCTGCAGCGCACCGACGTGTTTGTCGCGCTGATCATCATCGGCCGTGAAATAGCGATCTCTGCGCTGCGCGAATGGATGGCGCATCTGGGTGCCAGCAAGAGTGTTGCGGTTCATATGATCGGCAAGCTCAAGACCATGGCGCAGATGGTTGCCATTCCCTTTCTTCTCTACGACGGCGTAGCCTTTGGCGTGATGGATACAGGCGTCTGGGGGCAGTGGCTGATCTGGATTGCCGCGGTCCTCACCGTATGGTCCATGGTTTATTACCTGAAAAAAGCATTGCCAGAAATCAGAGCCAGACTCTGATCCTCGACTCTAACCACCTCAAAGCGCTTGTTTATCAAGCGCTTTTTGCTATCTATTTCGTAGTTTTAGATGTGCTTGATGTGATTTGATGATCGAAATCAGATAGTTGCAGGGCTGCAGGCTTTGCGGCTTGTTGTCAATCGGTGAAGCCGACACGAAACTATCGTTTAAAAAAGCTGCCCCGAATGCCAGAGCCGGCTCAAAAACCGCATAGAATCTGGTCCTGTCGCTGGAATGCGCAGCGCGAACTGACATCAAGAACGTCAGCCACTTCAAATAAAAATGGGTGCAAAAATACTCAAAACTGAAGTGCTGAATTTTGTCCTCATCGCGACTGGTTTCTTACTGTGCAAAGTTTGCGCTAAAAGAGACATTCCATTTACTGATTTCTCGAGAGGCATCTTGTGAATAAAACCGAACTGATTGAGCACATCGCTAACAACGCCGATATTTCCAAGGCAGCCGCAGCGCGCGCATTGGACTCTACGATCGACGCAGTGAAGAAAACACTGAAAAAAGGTGGTACAGTATCGCTTGTTGGTTTTGGAACATTTGCGGTTGGCAAACGAGCTGCACGCACCGGTCGTAATCCACGTACTGGCGAGTCCATCAAAATCAAAGCGGCCAAAGTGCCAAAATTCCGTCCGGGCAAAGCATTGAAAGATGCTCTGAACTGACAAAAAAGTTTAAGTGGGTCCTTAGCTCAGTTGGTAGAGCGGCTCCTTTACACGGAGTAGGTCGGCGGTTCGAGACCGTCAGGACCCACCACTTAAAAGTAAAAAAGGGCTTAGAGCAATCTAAGCCCTTTTTCTTTGCCTGTTTACCTTTGAAGGATACTGTCATAGGTAATCCTTACCAACCAAGCGCGCCGATCAGCGGGTAGATCGTGCGCAGGCCATTGGGTAGATTCTTGAATTCTGCATCGAGTTTGCTGGCAGGCTAAACCACCGTTGCACTGAACGATTCGGGTCGACGCGCAAGCAGATGAGATAGTCGTTGAAGACCTGCCTGTAAGCGTTCACGGTCCTTGATGCTGCCCAAAGAGATGCGAATCGCATTCACGGATCCGCTTCCGGATCCGTTATCGGTGGCGAATGCCTCTGCAGGCGTGATAGCGATGCCCTCGCGGTCGGCTGCACGCGCAAGCTGTGATGAGTTCCAATACCCCGGCAACTCGAGCCATACATGCAGGCCGTCTCCAGCGCCGCTGTATCGACCCGCCAGAATATCCCTTGCCATCCAGTGGCGCAGTCGCGCCTCCTTGCGTATGCCCTCCATTAATCTGGCGGCCGAGCCGTCGAGGATCCACTGCGTGGCCAGTGCGGCTGTCAGCGGAGCAGTCATCAGTGCAAAGGATCTGAGTGCAGCCAGAAAACGTTCGCGCTCGTGCGGGTCACGTATGAGTACGAACGCGACACGCAGGCCGGGCGTCAGACATTTCGACAGGGTGGAGACGTAGCTCACCTGTTCCGGGGCAAACGCGGCAATAGGTGGCGGCGGAGCATCGGCAAGCAACCAGTAGGGATCGTCCTCAATGATGCGTACATTGCAGCGCTTCGCGATACTGGCGAGCTCCTTGCGTCGTCGTTGCGGAATGGTGATGGCGGTCGGGTTCTGCAATGTCGGATTAAGGTAGAGCAGCCCAGGCTTGTGCTGGCAGCACGCTTGGTTCAGCATCTTGGGAATCATCCCGTGCTTATCCGCTTCCACTGCAATGATGCGTCGGCCCAACTGGGTCGCTGCGACACGCAAGCCGGGATAACTGGTTGGCTCTGCCAGGATCATATCGCCAGGCTGCGTCAGTGCAAGAATCAGCGCGGCGATCGCGGCTTGTGCGCCTGGGCAGACAACAACTTGCTCTGAATCCAGAACTCCAAACATCGGTTCAAGCCATTGGGCTCCAGCCTTGCGGTCAGAGTTGCTTCCCCCGCCCAGGTGGTAAGTCATCAGCAATTCAGCATCTGTCCTCATTAAGACTTGAGACAAGCCTTGTTTCAACATGTCGTCGAAGTCCACGCCATTCGGCGGTGGTGGGGTATTCATGCTCAGATCGAGGATGGAGGTCAATTCGACTTTCGGCGCTGCGACATAAGTGCCCCGGGCGCCGCGCCCCTCCAGTAAGTGGCGGCGTCTGGCCTCATCGTACGCGCGCGTGATCGTCGTCAGATCGACATCCAGTTGTGCTGCCAACCGGCGCTGAGGAGGTAGGCGGTCACCCGGGTTCAACGACCCGTCTGCCACTGCCGCCTGCAACGCATCCGCGATCTGTAAAAAACGGGGACCGCCCTGTGCGGTCAAACGCGGCAGCCAGATTGGCAAATCTTCATCTTGTATGGGTTTTGACTGGGACAATTTGTCTCAATGTATGGAAATTGCTTTTAAGTAGTATGTCCCTGAACGTTCAGCAGCACACATCCTTGTGTAGTAGTCGCTGACGTTTTCGTCTATCTTGTCTCGGAGGTAGTGCTCCTCACGATAGACAGTGTCAAGTCACAGGCTGGAAATTTTCAAATGATCGATTGGATCCCCGTAGTTTTCGTTGTGTTTAAGGTTCTCATATTCGGCGCGTGCATGTTCTTCGCCATCAAGTGGCATTACGACCAAGGCAAGAAGGGGATGGACAAGCGCGCGCTGCTACGCACGGGTGCCAAGCTGGTTGCCATTTTCCTGTTGGCACTCTTGGCAGTGCTGCTTTTCACCTTTGGTCTTGCCAAGATGCTCGGGATGGACTTGAGTCTCCCATGATGACAAAGGTTGACTTGCAGATTTCCAGAAGTGAGTGTTTCTTGACGGGTGCTGGCTGGTTTGCAGCTTTTTCATCTCGCCAGCCCCCATGCAGCGCGTCCACCCGCGCGTACTTGGTGATCGTCGTTCAGCTCATCCATCGCCTTGATGTTGCGGTTGTCTGAGCTGACTTCCACACCCTATATTGGTCATGAAGCAGTCATCTGATGCCGTAAGACTTGGCAGAAAAGGGGCTGCTATGACATATCTTGTGATCGCGATTGGGGTGTTTGCTGTTCTGGTTGTTCGCTCTGCCGTGCAGGACATGGCAGATGCAGACATAGAGACCTAGGCCGCCGCTTAGCAGTCCTACAGCACGGGTCGATGCACCAGCACCGGTACTTTGCTGTTGACCAGAACGCGCTGAGTTTCGCTGCCCAGCAGAATGCCGGCGATGCCCTTGCGTCCGTGAGAGGCCATGCAGATCAGATCGCACTGGCTGTCTTGCGCCTCCTGCACGATCGCCTGGTTGACGGAAATATTCATCACCCGCGCCGTCTTGCATTCCACGCCTTCGGCTTTGGCAATGTCGACTGCAAACTGCAGCACCTTGTCGGCGTCCTTCTGGGTGCTTTTCTCGAACTCTGCAGCGTTGTATGTCATTAACGCATCGGCGCTATAGATCATGGCGGAGTAGTCAGGCATCACGTACAGCGCCGTCACCTGGGCACCTTGCTCCTTGGCCAACTGGATGCCTGAGCGCACAGCAGCCTCAGAGAGTTTTGATCCGTCTGTAGGAATAAGAATGTGCTTGAACATATCCAGCCTCCTTGTGCGATGAAACAAAGCGATTGCTGAGCCCATGGTCACACCCCGGCGCAGCGAATGCAACACCTCATCGCGCGCATTTTTGCGGGTTTAAATGGACATCCAAACCCACTCACTCAAGTAAAAAACAGCCTCTAGCCCTTATTAAATAAGCGCTGACAGCTATTAAAAGTAGATTATTTGAGCGCTATGTACCACTGGTCGGGAATAGCTGCTGTGGCCTTCTGCTCATACAACCAGGTGCTGGCATCTGCGTTGCATGTCAGATGCCCTGCGCGACGGTTAGCGTAAAGCGCGCGCTTTCTCCGCGCTGGGCGGCTTCGGGCGTCAGGCTGATAAGCACTCGGTAGTTTGCATCTGGCTCTGTGCGAAAGCTGCAGGTGTTTTGGGTGGCGGAGCTTTGGCACAGCGGTTTGGCAGAGCCGTCCTTGAAGACATTGATGCGGCTGCTGGGGTTGTTGGTGTTGAGCTGGATGGTCAGTTGCTGGTGCGGCCGAGTATCCAGCCCGTATTGCACGATGCCATTGCCAGTGATCTGGCCGCTGTAGCTGCTCGTGGGCGTGCCAAGTGTGCTGTAGTTGGAGTGCGCCTGTGCCATGGCGGCGTTGCCAAGCAGTGGGCTGATAAGGCCGAGGAGGCCGGCGGTTGCAAGCATCGGTTGGAAGTGAATCGACCAGCATTTCCTAGATAGCTGCCAGCCTCACGAAATTACGTCTCTCGTACTCTATGGGAGACAGGCCATCCGCAGACGAATGTCTGCGGATGGGGTTGTAGAACATTTCAATGTAGCTAAAGACATCGCTGCGTGCTTCTTGCCTAGTGGCATAGATTTGCCTGCGGATGCGCTCCCGTTTCAACAACTGGAAGAAGCTTTCGGCCACGGCGTTGTCATGACAGTTGCCTCGTCTGCTCATGCTTGGCTGCAGGTTGTGGCTAGCCAAGAATCGTTGCCACTCATGGCTTGTAAATTGACACCCTTGGTCAGAATGAACGATGACTGTCTCACGTGGCCGTCTGCGCCAGACGGCCATATGCAAGGCATCCAGAGGCAATTGAGTGTCGATGCGGCTACCTGTGGCCCAACCAACGACTTGGCGTGAGAACAAGTCAAGCACCGTTGCCAGATACAACCACCCCTCATGGGTGCTGATGTAGGTGATGTCAGTGACCCACACTTTGTTTGGCGCATGCACGGTGAACTGCTGCGACAGCAAATTGGCTGCCACGACTGCTGGAGTGCCTCCACGAACACGAGGACGCCTGCCGTAGCCTCGCTGCGCCTTTAAACCTTCGCAGCGCAGCAGCCTTGCCACTCGATGTCTGCTGCATGCCTCGCCCAAGTCACGCATGTCCAGTGTTAGTTTGCGGTAGCCATATACACAGCCGCTCTCCAGCCAAGCATGCCTGAGAAGTCCCAGCAGACGTTGGTCATCGAGTGCACGCTGACTCTGTGGTCGTGCTTTCCACGCGTAGTAGCCACTGGGGTGTAACTGCAACACCCGGCACATGCGCAGCACACTGTAAATCGACTGATGCTTGGCAATGAAGGCGTACTTCAGTCGCACTGACGAGCGAAGTACGCCGCCGCTTTTTTTAGAATGTCACGCTCCTCAGTCACTCGCTTGAGCTCGGCTTTTACTCGCCGTAGCTCTTCGCTTTGATTGACTTTCTCCAGGCGCTGCACAGCAGGGATTTGCTGCAAGCGAACCCATTTGTACAAGCTATGCGTGCTCACGCCTAAACGGCGTGAAACATCGGCAACGCTGTGGCCGTGTTCCAAGATTTGCTTAGCGGCCTCAATTCTGAATTCTTCTGGGTAGCGTTGTGCGTTCATATGGACTACTATTTGAACGGAAATAGGAGGCTTTGAACTATCTACAAAATGCTGGTCGATTCATGCGCGTGTGCGCGAAATCACCATCTAGAGCCTGCTACATCCTCAAAGGAGTCAAAGTTGCACCAAGTGGGTGAGTTTGGTTAGCGTTCTCCGCAAGGTGTTGATTTGTAAAAATCTTATAAATTTTTATTCTGAGTAGCTCGGCGGTTCGAGATCGTCAAGACTCACCACTAAAGCGCAAAAAAGGGCTTAGAGTTTTCTAAGCCTTTTGCGTTTGGCGCTTGCATTCGTGCCCTTGGGTGCTGGTTGAGGGTATTTCTGCGCACGATGCACTTGCACGACTGCAGCAATTGAAAAGTGCGCAGTTAGAATGAGTGAGATTAGCCTAACCCTGTTGGTGGAGGTTGGATGGCAGTTCTGTAGTGCTTCAATGCCCTGTAGAGGCCCGGTCGGTGGCGCACTCGGGTCGCACGGCTTTCACCATTGTTAATGAGGCGAACGTAAGTTCGCCTTTATTTTTGCTGCCGCAGAAAGATTGACCATGTTCGAATCCATCCGCAAGCATTCCAAGTTCATCATGATCTTGTTGTTCTTGCTGATTATTCCCTCTTTCATTTTTGTCGGGGTCAATCAGAACTACTTCACCGAATCCAGCCAGGCTGTGGCTCGTGTGGATGGTCATGACATTACCCAGCAAGATTGGGACAACGCTCACCGGGCTGAAAGTGATCGACTGCGTGCGCAGAATCCGACCATGGATGCCAAATTGCTTGATTCGCCAGAGGCCCGCTATGCGACGCTGGAGAAGCTGGTGCGCGATCGCGTGTTGGCGGCTGCAGCCAACAAGATGCACTTGACCACCCCGGATGCCCAATTGGTGCGTACCTTGCGTGAGATTCCTGCGATTGCCGCTTTGCAAAAGCCCGATGGCTCTCTCGATGCAGAAGCCTATAAGGCTTTGGTAGGCTCGCAAGGCATGACCCCTGAAGGCTTTGAGGCGAACCTGCGCCGTGAGCTGGCTCTCAACCAGGTGCTGGGCGGCGTGACGTCGAGCAGCTTTGCGACGGATGCGCAGCTTCAGCAAGCGATGAATGCGCTGTATCAGCGTCGCGAAATTCAGGTGGCGCGCTTTGATGCTGCCGCCTATGCGAGCAAGGTGCAGCCGACTGAAGCTGAACTCAAGGCGTTCTATGACGCACACACAAGCCAGTTCAAGCAAGCAGAAGCAGCCACTGTGGAATACCTGCAGCTGGATCTGGCTGCCGTGCAGCAAGGCATTGTTCTCAGCGAAGACGATCTGCGTACCTATTACAAGGAAAACGCAGCGCGTCTGGCCGGTCCTGAAGAGCGCCGTGCTAGCCACATCTTGATCAATGCCAGCAAGGATATGCCTGCTGCTGAGCGTGAAAAAGCGAAAGCCAAGGCTGCAGAATTGCTGGCCGAAGTGCGCAAAGACCCCAAGAGCTTTGCACAGCTTGCAAAGGCCAACTCGCAGGATCCAGGCTCGGCAGCCAGTGGTGGTGATCTGGGTTACTTTGGTCGCGACGCGATGGTCAAGCCGTTTGAGGAAGCCGTCTTCAAGATGAAGGAAGGCGAAATCAGCGATGTGATTGAGTCTGACTTTGGCTTTCACATCATCCTGCTGACAGGCATCAAGCAGCCCAAGGTGCCATCGTTTGAAGAAATGCGCCCCAAGCTGGAAGCAGATCTCAAACAGCAGCAGGCGCAGCGCAAGTTTGCAGAAGCTGCTGAAGCCTTCACCAATGGTGTCTATGAGCAGTCTGACAGCCTCAAGCCTGTGGCTGAGAAATTCAAGCTGACCATTCATAAGGCGGAAAATGTGACGCGCGAGCCTGCCCCTGGCGCACAAGGCCCCTTGGGCAGCAAGCGTTTCCTGGAAGCACTGTTCTCTGCCGACTCTCTGGAAAACAAGCGCAATACCGATGCTGTGGAGTTGGCTCCAAGCACTCTGGTTGCCGGTCGTGTGCTGAGCTATTCCCCTGCGCATACCCAATCTATGGATGAAGTGGGTGAAAAGCTCAAGCAGCTCTATGTGGCTCATCAGTCTGCAGAGCTGGCCAAGCAGGATGCCAAGGCCAAGATGGCGGAGTGGAAAACCAAGCCTGAAACGGCTCAACTTCCTGCTGCGGTAGAAGTGGGTCGCGATCAGGCCAAGGACCTGCCCCGCGAAGTGCTGGATGCAGCGCTGCGTGCCCCAACCAATGCTTTGCCTGCGTGGGAAGGTGTTGATCTGGGTAATGCTGGCTACGCCGTCATCAAGATCAATCGCATTGCCGAGCGCCCAGCCCAAGATGCTCAGGTGGTCGAGCAGCAGAAGTCGCAGTTCACGCAGTGGGCTTCCGTGGCGGAAGTCATGGCCTACTATGAACAGTTGAAGAAGGACTTCAAGGTTCAGATCAAGGTGCCGCGTCCACAGTAAGGCAGATAAATCAGGTTTGAATTATTTCGGACCTGATTTCTGGATTACAATAGATGCTTCTACGGTGGCTGTAGCTCAGTTGGTAGAGTCCAGGATTGTGATTCCTGTTGTCGTGGGTTCGAGCCCCATCAGCCACCCCAAGATTTCTCTTTAAGATTAAAAGCTTAGCTTTTAACTAACCCTTCTGGGAAAAAGCTGAGAGAAATGAAAAAAGGCGCAGCGGCCTGATGTAGAATAGAAAGCTGATATGGCGGACATAGCTCAGTTGGTAGAGCCCCGGATTGTGATTCCGGTTGTCGTGGGTTCGAGCCCCATTGTTCGCCCCAAATAATAAAGCCCTGCAAGAAATTCTTGCAGGGCTTTTTCTTTTGCTGGGCTGATGGAGGTTACGCGACGCACAGGAAAATATTTTGAGAAGTTGGGGTGCTTGAGGTTGTGAGCTGCTCAAACTTGTCCAATTCAACGTTGTTGTGCGCGCCATCCAGCCAAAGGGTATGAGTCCGCGTAAACATGTCCACGCTGTGACCCATCTGGCCAGCGGCGTAGCCAGTCAGTTGGCCGGTCATCAAACGCATAGACGCGGTGGAATGACGCAGTTGATATGGACGGCGATGGCGGATACCTAACCTGCGCAATGTGGGGGGGCGATACGAACGGCGGAAATCTCGTTCATCATCCCAAGGTTTGTTGGAGTAATCCCAAGCGTTAGGTGCTTCTTTGGTAGAGGCGCTGGAGCAGGCCAAGGCAGGCTTGCCTGCGGAAGGGCCAGTAGAAGCAGGCTGGCCGCTGTGGACATTCTTCGCGCTGACTCGTTGTTTACCCCGCAAGCTGCTACGGCAGGCAGTGCTGCAGAGGTGGTGCACCCGTGGCTATCTGTGGATCGTGCGCACGGGGAAGGTGACTTTGTGTCTTTGATCTTGCCGCGTTATGAGCAGATAAAGGCTGCTTTGGCGCGGTTTTCCCAAAAAGGCGAAAGAGCATGCTTTATTTGAAATGTACGGCGGATGTACAAAAAACAATCGGTCTGCACAAAAGCCAACTTTCGCCTATTGAGTCATCAGAGGCCCCGTTGGGGTGTTGGATGGTCAACCGTTTTATGGTGGAGCGCAGGAAGGCTTATGTTTTCATGAGCGAATCCACACTGGTGCCTTTTATTTTGTTGAGCGGCCAGGTTCCTATGACACCGCAGCGCTTGCCAGACATGCTGATTGAAGGGCTAGTGCAACTGCTGCAGTTGCGGGGCTTGCCTGGTGACGCCATCGCACGAGCAATTGATCCTTACGTTGAATTTCGCTACGCCAAAAATGACAACCGTGCAGCCATGGGTTGTATGAATGATTTGGTGGGGCGCTATCAGTCCGTGATTGATTACATGGGCGGGCTTGCACGCTGTGACCTGACAGAAATCATCTTCAAGATGAATAACACGCCGCAGCGAACCATTGGCTGGGCCTATTCTTGGGACGTGGCCGAGAGCAAGTTGCGTGCTTTGTGTGAAGGGACGCATGCTTCTGAACTAAGTGGGTAGAGCCTGGGCTAACTGGGTAGTCTTGGGTTTGGCCCATGGAATCAGCCACTTAGACCAATTTGGCGCGGCGGTCAGATATTTGGGCTCGGACGCATGGATTTCCCAGCACGGGCCACGAGAACGCGCCATACGGGCTTATTGCAGCCCAGCCCCACAAAGCCCCTTACTCAGGGGCTTTTCCTTTTGTGGCGCGCATTTAGGCTCCTAGGCCGTGCTGCCAAATTTGATCCGCGTGCGGCAGCAACTTGGACGCTGTCGTCCTAGTTTCAAAGTTTTTGTCTGATGCGCTAAACCATTGATTTCAAAAGCCACATTCAAACAGAGTCCTTCTGCAGTCCGTTTTGAACTTGGACGCTTTGAGCAAGGAGAAATCGAGTTGAGACAACAAAAAAGCTCCTTAAAAGGAGCTTTGCAAGGGTTGGATAGGTCTTAAATCGGCCTTTTAAGCAACCTAAAAAGGTAGCTTCGGCTGATTTTGTAGCTGCGCCGGATGCTGTCGAAGGGCTCGCCAGCGTCATAACGGCGGATGATTTCCCGGTTGCGCACCTGGCGCAGGGCTGCGGCGCAGGTCGGTACATAGATCGTGGTGTTGGCGCAGCGCAAGACCAGCGCCTTGGCTGCAGTCGGGCCGATGACCTCCACTAGCCTATCCCACATGCGGCTGGTGCCAGCCACTGCACTGGGGATTTTCAGCTCATTGCCACCTTCTTCCTTGACCAGGTCGATGGTGGCGTCCAGTCCAATGATTTCCACCAGATATTGAGCTGTAGCGGGCAACGCCTTGGCCTGCTCCGGCTTGCGCAGGGGCTGTGTGGCGTCAAAAAGCTCCATCTGATGGGTCTGGCTCATGTCGGAATCACTGGGTGGCGGCGCCTGTTCGGCGTTGCTCATAGTTCAAGGCTGTGCTGATGCTGTGCAATTGGTCGTTGTCGCACCACTCAAAAAACTGGACGTGTTTGCCAAACATCTGCTGGGCAATGCCGTCGGCATATTCATCGGGCTTGCGATCCAGGCTGATGAGCTGGGCGCGGATACGACGGACCAGCGGCAGCTTGTCTGTCGAAGGCGTGGGCCGCTTGGGGCGGCCTGTTGTTGCACTGGCTTTGGCCTTGAATCCCTGGCGGGCCAGATAGGCCAGCACCTTCTGGCGTCCGTTTTGGTCCAGGTCGGCTGAGCTGGATACGCCAGCCTGCGACTGGAGCATGGCCGCGTACTCCTCTTGGCTCATGCCCAACTGCTTTTTGGCCAGATGAATCTTGGCCAGGTCTGCATTGCGGCCTACTTGGTTGCTGTGGGCCGCAATGCGGCTACGTGGAGTAGTTGCCATATGGTCTAAACAAGTGAGGTGAACAGGCCACGCTGCTGGTCAGCATCGCGGCGCTTTAGATGACAAGCGGGGCAAAGATGGCGATTGCGGCCGATTTCATGGGCATGAGCCTCGCAGACAGCTGCATCGCAGGTTTTGCGCTGGCCGGTGGAATCAGGGGCGTCGCAGAGATAGTCGCTGGCCACCATGCAAATTTGCTCCTGGCCAGCGACTAACACGCGAGCACCGCAGGGATCAGGCAGGTTGGTGCCACGCATGTGGACCATTCCGAAGGATGTGCGGTAGTAAGGCATCAGCGAAGCTGCCTTGGTTTGGCGGAAATAGGCGACGTCTCGCCATGCGGCATGCGCACTTGGCTGGGTCGAACCAGCGCGAAAGCTACTCTTGGCTGCTCAGCTTGTACTTGGTACACCACCTCACGGTCCGTGTATTGCTGATCGCACTCAAAGGCTTCCTGCATCAGTTCAGCAACCTTCATGGGTTTGGCCGAAGGCAACAGGTATTGCGTGTAGCCAATGGTCAGGCAGGCCATTGGCACAGATTTAGGGGCTGCTGGACGGGCCATTTCAATAGCCCTCCATGCTGGTCACAGCTCCGGCAACGCCCAAAGAGGCGCCGATAAGCAAGCCAACAACAAATACAGCGACGAACATATGCGCTCCTTCAAATATCAGTAGGTCCGACGGCTTGCTTGACGCTGCAGCTCAAGACATGACCATTACCCAGGTCGATGTCCAGAACATTGCCGCCCAAGCAATTCAGGCCAATGACCGTGCGCAAAGTGAAGTCCACGATTTGCGCGGTTTGAATGATGGGCAGTCCCTCTGCACCATCGCAGCTGCAGACTGATTGAGCGACATCGGTGGTGGTGGCGGTGCGGGTCATGCTCATACAGATGCCAGGTCCAATGGAATTGCCTTGTACTGGTCCGAGTCACCTATACGCTCGTACACACGCACGTAGATGGCAGTGCCGGTGGTCTGGATACTGTCGCGGATGGCGTCCATAGCGCGCTTCCACTCGGCGTCGTTGATCTCAAGGCGCATCAAGTCAAGCACGGCTGCAGTCTTGAGCTGGCCCTTGGTGTCCTTGTTGAAAGCGCGATCTACGATGGCGCGGATGTTGTCGTTAGCTCCCTCGCTCCAACGTGCAATGCACTGGTTGATCAGGGCCTTGGCTGCTTCGATCTCCTCCGTGAACTGGATGCGGTCGGCCACCGAACGCAGCACCTTGTATTTGCCGTCATAGCTGCTGATGGACACATTGCCCTTCTTGCCGCCCAAGGTCACTTCATAGCGCTCGCCAGCAATCTTGATCAGGTCGGCCAGCTCGCCCAGCGTTTCCTTCTTGAACTCCGTCAGCTCCTGGTTCAGGCGGATGGCGCGGTCCGCCACCTTTTTTGCGATCTCATCGCGCAGCAGGTCTTGCTCGCGGATGTTGGCGCGGGGCACCAAATGGCCCAAGGCGTTCTTCATGTATCCGTCAGGGACGTTTTCAGACATTTCTATTCCGTTTTATGGTGATTAAAAGTGGCATGGATCAGCAGCGCTGGCCACGGCTCGCGATTCGCCCGAAGTCCAGCGCACCTTGGCGCGCTGGTGTGATCTGGGCAGGCACATAGGTCGTGCCGTGAAAATTGAACGTGCGGGGAAGCACCAACTCAGCGGGCTCAGCAGCTCCTGCTTTGACAGCAGCCTTGGCCTTCTTCACGGCAAGGCGCTTGCTGGCCATGTCCAGGCTTGGAAACATGCCGTGTGCAGATGGGCTGATTTCCCAGACCCGATAGACCGGAGAGAAGCGCACCCAGCCTGCGATGCTCAAGTTGTTGAGACGCTTGGTAATTTCATCGGCGGTTTGCCCGCTCATGGCCGAGTTCAGCACTGTGCGATTGGTGGGCCCGAACTTGCGCAGATAGTCAACGATTGCCTTGGACTCTGCGCTCATGGTCGATTTACGAGACATTGCTAACTCCAGGTGAAGAGATGAAATTGGTTAGTGCTTGTGAAGCCAAGTCCCGGCGCTGGATGCCGGGGTGGCGCTGGCATGCGATGCAAAGGCCATACGCAGTTCGGGCAGGCGGTTGGACGATTGGCCAACTTCCAGCAATGCCTGCAGCAAGGCGTCCATTGCCACGCCTGAGTCCTTGACGCCCGAATCCAAAATCAAGCGCAGCAAGTCGTGTTGCAGAGCTGCGACTTCCGCGCTGTACTTCGCCAGCTGCTTAGGTGTCAGATGCTGGAGGGTGCTCATAGAGAGAATCCTTGGAACTCAACCAGGCCGACCAGGGAGGCCACCAGGTAGCCGATCCCCATCAAGCAGAAGAAGAAAAACACCGTCAAAGCAAGCAGCTCTCCACGGGTGGATTCAGGTCGGCGGCTCATTGCGCCTCCCGCTTGCAGCCCTTTGCAGGCACTGCAGAAATTTCCAGCTTGTGGGCCTTGGGCCATGTACTGAGTGCAAACGCTGTTGCCGCAGTGATGTCTTCAAAAGCCTTGCTGTATTCCGCAGGCCGGGCCTGGTTGACGCAATGCGTGATGAGGATGAGGTATTCCTGCATGCTCACGCCTCCTTGTTCGCGTGGTTGTGTGGACAGGTCTTGCAGGTACGCCACATCTGCACACGCAGAGGGTTGGCGGCAAAAGGCTTGGCTCGTTCGTCCTGGCAGATGCGGCTGCTGATCTCGCCCAGCAGTGGGCAGACCACCGTGGCCGCCAGCAGCTCACCACGGATGCGCTCGGCCAGCTTGTCCACGTTGCCGATGTAGCGGCCCTTGAGGGCGTTGCTGATGGTCCCCTGCGACACATCCAGACGGCGGGCAGCAGCGGCTTGCGATCCGGCACTGACGCAAAAGGATTGCAGAGCCTTCAGCGCATCAGAAGGCAAGGCCTTGGCCATGGGCGTTTTCACTGCGGTTGGAGCATTAAGCGATGTCATCGCACACCTCCTGCTCTGCGGCTTCCCAGGTGAACTTTCCGAGGTTGCGGTCAAACACGCATTTGCGGCTGGTCACGGCTGGTGGCTCTGCACCCGTGTAGCGCACCAGCTGATAGCGGGCTGGCACGCCAGGGGACGACGGTTTTACGACGCGGAAATAGCCCGCCTTGTGCAACTGCAGGACATAGGCCTTGGCTACTGCGGGGCTGATCTGTGTAGTGCCAAGGCTTGCGGACTTGGCGATATCACGGTGGTCGAACGTGCCCAGGACATGCATGGCACGCCACATGGCCAGCGTTGCCACCCCTTGGCTGACAGGTTTGCCAGTCTTGCTCACGCGGGGTGCTTCAAAACTGTCTTTAATCAGCGTGTAAACATGGATTTCACCCACGCTCAGTTCACTGGCTGGACGCTCTGTTTTCAGATACCCAGCAGCCACCAGGCCGGTCATATAGGAATTCAGCGTGTCTTTCTTCACGATGGGGCGAAGTACTACGTCAAAATCCTTGGTCGTGAACCCTGTGCGCAGCTTGCGCACTGCCTGCCAAATACGTTCCCGAGGCGTCAACATACCCACGCGCTCATGCTCAATCGGTTTGCGCGCCATGCTCACAGACCCTTTCGGCCAGGGGCGTTGCCGGTGTAGAGGTTGATGTCTGCATTGCCTGGGGCCGCTTTGATGCCGTTTTGACCGCACCAGCGCTTGATGTGCTCCAGGTTGACCACGACGCGGCGCGTGATGCCACGCGTTTCTTCCAGCACGCGGGCTTTGAGTTCAGGCGCAATCTCAATGTCAGGCACGTACTGCTTGACCAGAGCATCAAAGTCAGCCGACGAGCAGGCAGCAGCGGGCTGCCAGACCAGCACACGGTTGTCGAAGCGCTCATGCTTCTTGAGCTTGCTAGGCAAGTTCTCTTCGCCAATCAACAAGATGGCTGCGCCAGAGGCATCGTGTAAATCACGGACCAGCTCCAGGGTGCGGCTGTCTGCGATGTAGTCCACTTCATCCACGATCAGCGGACGGGCCGTCAGGGCCAGCACCTGGACGATTTCATCCACGATGGCCGGAATATTGCCGCGTGCCTGGATACCGATGGACTTGCAGATTTGCTCCACAAAGCTCTTTTTGGTCTCGAACGAACGGCAGGCCACGTAGATACCATTGAAGCCCGCAGGGTGGCTGGCATAGGCCGCGCCCACACTCTTGCCCAAGCCAGACGGGCCGTAAAAAGTACCAATGCCGGGCAGTGTGGGAGCACGTTGGAGCAGCGCATCCATCGTGGTGTGCACCAGAGCAATATTGCTGGTGTTAGCGATGGACCCTCCGGTGCCGATCTTGGTGTTCAGGTTCTTTGTCATATACTTTCTCTCGCTGAGCGAACTTCTTTCTGCTTTGCAATTGACCCGGTTTCTGGTGGCACCCAGGCCGGGTCTTCCTCTATCAACCGGCCAGTACCTGGTCGGCATCCAAACCAAAAGTCTCGAAATAACGCTGCATGGAGGCCCACTCGGAGCCATGCGCGTAGCCTTCAAACCAGTTGCGCTCGTCTGAGGCCAAGGCCTCATTGGCTTCAACGCGCTGCTGTAACTTGAGCCAGCGGGCGTAGCGCATCTGCGGGGTCTCGGGAATCGCCTTGACCTGGGCAACTGGGCGTCTTTCCATGGCAGCCTTGGCTGCTGCGATCTGGGCCTCGTCTACCACCGGAACGCCTGCGGCCTGAATGGAGTCAATGGCCGTGGTGCTGTGCAAGCGGGGCTTGCTGGCCAGCGTGACCACATTGGCCGACTGCTTCACCGCTTCCTGGGTGCGCTTGGTGGTGATCTGCTCAATGGCGGCGCGGGTGTCAAAGCCACGGGTGACCGCCTTGAGCTGACGCTTGGACTCACGCATGACCTTGGCCTGGTGAGCACGGCGCTCAGCCGCCACTTCGGCGCTGTTGATGCCCATGCGCTCGTAGTCCAGGGCTTCGCAAACAAACACGCCATCCAGCGTGAAAACCCAGCAGCGGCCTAGGTTGGACTCGTCCACCTTCACCTGGACTTGCTGGCCCTCCATCCCGCCCAGATAGGCGTGGTTGTAGTTGCCGCCCTCCATGCGGATGCCCTTCTTGCCGATGGTGCGCAGGCCACTGCCAGCGCTCGGGGCCAGCAGCACGTCCAGTGCACGCTCGGGCACAGACGCCGAAACAAAGCCCAGAGCGCGCTCATTCGGGGACAGGCCTTTCAGTTCGTCACGGCCCTGGCTGTGCAGACGGTCGCAATAGACATCAATGCCGGCCTGCAGTTGCTCGGGCGACAGGCGCAGCTCCAGCAGCTCGGACTTGTCGAACAGACGTTCGCTGAAAGCGCGGCGGGCTTCGATAGCCTTGCGGTCAGCCACGTTGTGGCCGATGTAGCCGTCCAGCAGCTCAAAGTGCTCATGCATCAGCGCACCAATAGCGCGCTCCACATGGGGCTTGGCCTGCGGCGTGAACGGTGGGCACAGCTCATGGCCGATGCCCAGCCCGATCAGAGCCGTGTCCAACTGGTTGGCCACGTAGTCCTTGCCGTTGTCGGTCTTGATGCTCTCGGGCATGCCCCAGGCCGCAATGGCCCGGCGCATCAGCGCCATGATGGCGCCGCTGCGGCTGGTACGGCTGACCGCAAACATGCGGCGACGCGTATAAACGTCAATCACGGCGATGACCGCATGACGCTTGCCGTCATTGAGCATGACGTCGCCTGGTGTGCTGTCCAGTTGCCAGCTCTGGTTCACGCGGGTGATGTGCTCATCAGCCTTGCCCGCTGCACTCATGTAGCTATTGCGCCATGCGTCCGGGTTGGTCACAGCCGTGAACAACTGGGCGTTTTGCTCCTTCCAGTAAGCAAGCGCTCGCCTGAATGCCCGCTCACTGGGGATAGTGTTTCCAAACTGGGTTTCAACAGCCAAATAAATGGCGGTGGCCGACAGGTGCGGCTTGTCAATCAGCATGGCCAGCACGGCATTGCCGACTTCACCGGCCAGGGCCTTAAATTGCCCTTTTCGGTGATGCTCGGGTGGAGTGATACCAGCCAGACCCTTCTCTTCGACGGCCAGATACCAGCTGCGGACAGTGCTCCAGCTCATACTGGCGAAGCGTTGGCGCAAAGCCGGGTCAGCCTCAATGCGGCCCTGATTCCATGCAGTCGAAAACGCACGAAAGGCAGGAGTCAGCGCGCCACCGAGCTGGGCATGGAAGTGCTTGAAGATGGCCAGAACCTGGGCAACACCCTCCTGGCGCTCGCGCTGCCAGCCGGTGGCATGTGCAGCTTGCTGCGTGCCGCGCAAGCGGGATGTGCGAATGCTGTTTGCTTCGGCGCCATCAATAAGAGCCGGGCTGTTCGCAGCATTGCTGGCATGACGGGCTGCAAATGCCAGGCGTGCCTCAGCGGGAAGTGCTTCGACCAGGTACTCCAGACCTCCACCACGACCTTGACGAGGACGTGTGGGAATTGCTAGACGCATTGCCATATCTCTGGCTCTGCGCTCACTGCCAGGAAATCCTGGAAGTGAAGTGAGTTCAGTAGCTGTTGCGTATGCCATACAGGAGCCTCATTTGCTTTTATCGCGCGCTGCGCGCTGGGCTTCGATCTGCGCACGGCTGCGGCGCAGGACCACTTGGTTTGGCCAAATGACCTCGATGGGCTTGCCGATGATTTCGGAAATGCGCTTCTGAATGCGCTGGCTCTTGATGTGGCCGCTGATGGTCTGAGAGACGGACGATGCAGCCACTTGCAACTCATCGCAAAGCATTGCAGGGGTAGTTCCTGCAATACGCATGGCTGCTTTGATCTCTTCCGGGTGCATTGCTTTGTTATCCTCTGCCTAAGAAGTTAGGTAATTCGCCGCCGTAGCGGTTACGGTGGTGGCTTAGGCGCAATTATGGTGAAATATCTTTCACCTTGCAACACTTAAAAGTGAAATAAATGGGAATCTCTCAACGCATTCAGGAAGAACGCAAGCGGCTCGGCCTTACGCAAGAGGCAGCAGCAGAGAGGATGGGGTCTACAAAGCGCTCCTTAATTAACTGGGAGGGAGGCGCTGCGTTACCTGGAGCTGAAGCTCTTTCGCGCTTTGCAGAGATCGGAGCGGATGTGCTCTACATCCTCACGGGACGGCTTGACCAAGCATCACTGTCGAGCGATGAGGCTTTGGTTATCCAGATGTATCGCTCAGCTACGCCGCCAGTCAAAGCGGCTGCCTTGGGTGCGCTGGTTGGCGCAAGTACCAGCGGTGGTCAGACTATGAGCAATGTCGGATCAGGAAATGTGCAAGCGGGAAACGTTGAAGGTGGACTCAATGTAGGCCGATCGACAACAAGAAGACGAGTGACCAAGTAAGTGCAAAAGAGAGGGAGACGAAGTGTTTTTGAAGGACCTGCTAAATAAGATTTTTAATTTCATGTCGCGGCGGCCCGAGCGGCAAAGCATGCAGGAAGCAGGTGATAGCAATGTCCAAATTGGTAATGTTCAGGGCAACGTCATAAACCAGGCTCAACAGCCTGAAATCAATATTCATATTCATGGCGTGGCCATCACTGCAGAAATAGCTACTAGTCAGGAATCAAATCGAGAACCACTTACATCGAGCAAGCCAACGATTCATCGCAAACCTATAGATTCAAGTAAACCTGCAATCAAGACCGGGCGCGTAATCGATCCACCAGAGGTGATCAGAATGCGTAAGGAAACTTTCACCTGGCTGGAGCGGTTTGACGGATTAGAAATTACGCGGCTCTTCGTCTATAGTTTTATGGTTGACGCTTTCGGCACCAAAGAAGTCATGAGCCTCAACAAGGCACAGTTGTACCGTTTGAATCGATGGTGCACAGTGGTTTATGAAGATAAGAAGTCAAAAGGTGAAGCCAGCATAGAAAGGTCGTATTCGCCTATTCGCCAGATCAGACGTGTAAAGATCCATCCATGAAGACACTTTCACTTATCCGCTTTGCAAGAGATTTTTCGATCATCACTTGCAGCGTGCTCACGTTGAGTCTTGTTCATGCAGCTGCGCCAGTGACTAAGGTTTTTGGTCTTCCCATTGGCGGAAAACTGTCTCAACAGCTCAAGGTATGCCCTTCATCGGCCTTGGGAAGTGGAGCTACTGCGAAAGCTATGTGCTGGGTTGACAAGCCATTCAAAGATAAAGATGGCACAGCTATTGGCGAAGTTGTTCTACCCAATCCAGACGGTAGACCAGAATGGGCTGCCTATGCGTCTTTCAAGGCGGGTATTGGCAAGGATGGAACATTGAAATGGTTGAATCTCACCGATATCAATAGCTCTAGAAAATCTGAGATTGCCAACTCAATATCACAACGTTTTGGCTTGCCACTGGAAACCACGTTGGCACAGAGCGCTGCATCATCCGCTAAATGGCTGAGCCAAGGCGTTGGTATCCAGCAAATGTGTTCTGATCGCTTGTGCGAGGTTCGATTCACATCGCAAGCTGAACGTGATGCCCAGTCTTTAGCGCAAGATGCTATCTACCGCACCAACTCCGCCCGTCCCGCCACACCGTAGCAACTGCTTGAGCGTGACCTCCGTCACGCCTCTAAAAATCACCCATGCCCGGCACGATGCTGGGCATGTCTCTTTCTACACGCTCCAGAATCATCGCCACGCTCGGTGGCGGTGGCATCGGTGCCGCTGTGCTGGCCATCCTTGTGGGCACCAATGGCAGCGGCGTCATTCCCCAAGAAGAAGGCCGGTACACCAAGGCCTATCTTGATCCTATAGGCATTCCAACGATCTGTGAGGGCTGGACCCAAGGCGTGCGTCTGGGTGACCGGGCCACGCAGGCAGAGTGCGATGAGCTGACCATGCGCGGCATTGAGCAGGCGCTGGACATTTTCATGCGCCATGTACCCCAGACCGTGCGCGAGCGCATGCCTGCTGAGACTGTCGCCAGTTTCCTCAGCTTTATCTACAACGTCGGCCCCGGCAAAGGCGGTGTTAAAGACGGTTTTGTGTGGCTTAAAAGTGGCCGCAATTCCACCATGCTGCAGCACCTGCACGCGGGCCGCATTGCCCAGGCCTGCACGCAAATGCCCGCCTGGGTCACTGCTGGCGGTGTGCGCTGGCCCGGCCTGGTCAAGCGTCGCAGCCATGAAATGACGCTGTGTCTGCAGCGCCTCAATATGCCCGCTGAGCAGCTTCGCCAGCTCTGGCATGGCCCAGCTCCCACCACGCCAGCTCCGGTCTATGACATCGGCGCGGCCGAGGTGTTCCAGGAGACCAGGCAATGAAAAACCTCTTGGATGACCTGCGCGACTGGTTCGTGATCGTGCTGTTGCTGCTCGGCTTTTTTCTGGCGTGGGGCGCTGGCCATTACCGCGACCTGGCTGCGGCCAACGCCAAGGAACTCAAGACCTTGCAGGGCCAGGTGCAGCACCAGGCCGACTTGGCCAAGCTCAAGCTGGACGAGATAACGCGCCAGCGTGATGCCAAGCAGACCGAGCTGAATGACTTTCAAAAAACTCAGGAGAAGAAGGATGAAGCTGCAACGCTGGAAATTACCCGCCTTGCTGGCGAGCTTGAGCATCGCCCTGTGCGCGTGCGCATCGTCACCCAGCCAGCCCAGTGTGGGTCTGGTGGTGGAGGCACCCAAGGTGACGCTGCCGCCAGTGCCGAAGCTGGTGCAGGAAACCCAGCCCAAGCCTACGGGCTACTTCCAGAAAGCAATTCTCGACGCCTTGGAGCAGTGATCGCCGAAGCGGAAACCGTCAATGCAGCGTATGCATCGTGCCGGGCTCAGTTGTTCAAGTTGGAAGGGGTGACTCAGTGATTTTGACGCTGGAACTTTGGCATGTGATCTCTTTGGTTATCACCATCATTGGCGGCTTTTGGGCCATGGCCAAGATGATGCTCAACCAGGGGCAAAAAAACCTCGAAGAGAAGTTTGTCCTGATCAACAAACGCTTGGACAGCCAGGAAGAGTCCGACAAGCGCCTGGAGCGACAGGTGGGTGACATGCGCGCCGAGCTGCCCCGTGAATATGTGCGCCGTGATGACTTCATCCGCGCCATCGGCAGCTTTGACGTGCGCGTTGACCAGCTGCGCCTGACTATCGAACGCGCCCTCTTAGAGCGCGACAAGCACTGAAAGCACCAGCCATGATGAAACAACTCTCCGAAAAAATCCGTCGTGAAGCCATGCGCTGGCACCTGTTGCAAGTGGCTGATGTGGCCCGCCCCCAGGGCATCTACACCGAAGCCATGCTGCCCATCATCCAGAGCGTGTATCCCGATGCCACCGAAAACGAGGTGCGCCGCAACCTGGACTATCTGGAAGAGCGCGAGCTGGTAAAGGTCAAGAAGGACCCCACAGACCGCTGGTATGTGGAGCTGACCCGCTTCGGCATTGACATGGTCGAATACGCCATTGACTGCCAGCCGGGCATTGCCCGCCCTATCAATCACGCATCGCGCGGCTGACCGGAGGGTACGACGTGCCTCCACGCAAGAAAATTGAGACCATGCCGCCCGAGCTAAAGGCCTGGCTTGATGAAGAGCTGGTGCGCCGGGGATTTGGCGACTATGTGCAGCTGGCTGCCGATTTGCGCGCCAAAGGTGCCGATGTCAGCAAGAGCGGCCTGCAGCGTTATGGAAGCCAGTTTGAAGCCGATCTGGCCAATATGCGCATTGCTGGTGAGCAGGCCCGCGCCGTCATCGCGGCCAACCCCGATGAAGACGATTCCATGAGCCAGGCGCTGATGCGCATGACCCAGCACAAGGTCTTTGAAGTACTTAAGGTGGTGCAGATCGACCCGGACAAGATGGACCTGGGCAAGCTCACGCTGCAGGTTTCGCGCCTGGTGCGTGCCAGCCTGCCCATGAAGAAGTACGCCGCCGAGGTACGCGCCAAGGCCGAGCAGCGCATGAAAGAGGTGGAGGCCGAGGCCAAGGCCATGAAGGGCGAAAGCCGCGATATCGCCCTGGCCATGCTGGAAAAAGTCCGGGCCGTCTACGAAGGCGCTCTATGAATGCCGTCGCTGTACCGTCTCGCAGTGGGCTGCTGTATCCGTACCAGGTGCGCTGGATCAAGGACAAGGCCCGCTTCAAGCTCGGCCGCTTCGCCCGCCAGACTGGCAAGACCTTCACCACCACGCTGGAGATCGTGGACGATGTGGCCGAGGCCGAGATTCGCAGCTTGCGCTCTCCCTGGGTGATCTTGAGTCGTGGTGAACGCCAGGCGCTGGAGGCCATGGAGGAAGGCGTCATGCGCCATCAGGCCGCCTACGGCGCGGCCATGAAGGTGGCCCGCGAAGACACCGACTTCTACGACGAAGAGTCCGGCATTCGTCGCCGGGCCCTGCAACTGATCTACCCCAATGGCAACAAGATCAGCGCCTTGCCTGCCAACCCAGACACAGCGCGCGGCTTCTCGGCCAATGTGTTCCTGGACGAATTTGCCTTCCACAAAGACAGCCGCAAGATTTGGACGGCGCTGTTTCCCGTGATCTCGGCGGGCTGGCGCCTGCGCGTGACCAGCACGCCCAATGGCAAGGGCAACAAGTTCTATGACTTGTCCACGGGCGACGATTCCATCTGGTCTCGCCACGTCGTTGACATCCACCAGGCCATTGCCGACGGCCTGCCGCGCAATGCCGACGAGCTGCGCGCCGCGCTCATGGATGAGGATGCATGGTCGCAGGAGTTCTTGCTTGAATGGCTGGACGAGGCCAGCTCCTGGCTGTCCTATGACCTGATCAACAGCGTGGAGCATGACCACGCGGGCATTCCCGACCACTACACGGGCGGCCCTTGCTATGTGGGTGTGGACATCGCTGCGCGCAATGACAATTTTGTGATCTGGGTGGACGAGCTGGTGGGCGACGTGCTCTGGACCCGTGAAGTCATCGTCAAGAAGCGCATCAGCTTTGCCGAGCAGGATGCGCTGCAGGACGATGTGGAGCAGCGATACAACGTGGTGCGCTACTGCATGGACCAGACCAGCATGGGCGAAAAGCCGGTGGAGGATGCCAAACGCCGCTACGGTGTCAACCGCGTGGAAGGCATCCTCTTCAACTCCAGCACCAAGATGACCATGGCCACGCTCATCAAACAGAGTTTTGAGGATCGTAAAAGCCGCATTCCCATGGCTGACGAGAAACTGCGCTCTGACCTGCACAAGGTCCGCAAGATTCCCAGCCCCACGGGCGTGCCCCGGTTTGATGCCGACTCTGACGCCAATGGCCACGCGGACCGCTTCTGGGCCAAAGCGCTGTCCTGCCTGGCAGCGCATGGCGCGGCAGGCCCCGTGCGCGTGGCCAGCGCCCGTCCCCCATCCACCAAGTCGGTAGCCGAGCAGCTGAAAGGCTATCTCACATGAAACACGGTCTCTATATCTCCCCCACGCATTTCCGCAGCTTTGCCGACCAGGTCGAAAAGCCCATGGCGGGCCAGATCGCAACGCGCATGGCCGCAGGCGACCTCAACTCCTTCTTTGGCCTGCTGCCCAATCCTGACCCGGTGCTCAAGGCGCTTGGCCAGGACATCGCGGTTTACCGGAACCTGCTGGCCGACCCTCTAATTAAGGGCATCCGCCGCCGACGCATTGCGGCCGTGCTGTCCATGGAGCGCGGCTTTGAGCAGGACGCTAGCAATACGCCGGTGCGCGTGCGCCGGGCCTGCGAGGCCGCTGTGGCCCGTCATCTGGGCATTGAAGCCCAGCTGCGCGCCATGATGGATGGAGCCTTCTTTGGCTACCGTGTCCTGGAATATGACTGGCGCTATATCGATGGGCAACTGGTGCCGGTGCCCGTTGCCAAGCCTTCGGAGTGGTTTGGCTTTCACCATGAGTCGGGCGAACTGCTGTTCAAAGCCCGTGGCCACGCCCAGGGCGTGCCCGTGCCAGAGCGCAAATTTGTGGTGGTGGGCAAGATGCGCAGCTGGGAGAACCCATACGGAGAGCCCGACCTGGCACCGTGCTTCTGGCCGGTGACGTTCAAGCGCGGTGGCATGAAGTTCTGGGTCACCTTCACCGAGAAATACGGCATGCCCTGGGCCATCGGCAAGCTGCCGCGCGGCACGGCCCAGGCAGAGATGGATTCCCTCGCTGGCGACCTCATGCAGATGGTGCGTGATGCCGTGGCCGTGGTGCCTGATGACGCCAGCGTGGAGCTGAAGTCCGTGGGCAGCACTTCCAATGCTGATCTCTATAAAGAGCTGCTGATGTTCTGCCGCAGCGAAATCAATATCGCGCTGCTGGGCAATAACCAGACCGTGGAGCAGGACTCCAACCGGGCCAGCGCCACGGCTGGCGGTGAGGTCGAAGAAGACCTGCAGGACGACGACGCGCAGATGGTGGCCGAAGGCATCAATCAGTGGGTCAATGACTTTTGCGCAGTCAATTTCCCCGGTGCAGAGCCGCCCGTCTTCAAGTTCTGGCGGCAGGAGCGCGTGGACGATATCCGAGCCAAGCGCGACGAAACGCTTAAAAAAGCAGGCGCTAACTTTACGCAGAAATACTTCCAGCGTACCTACAACCTAGAAGAAGGTGATCTGCATGAAGAGGATCCGGCTGTGCCAGGCAAGCCCTCGGCCACACAGGACCTGAGCTTTGCAGACGATCTGCCTGGTGGTGATCTACCTCTCTCTGCCAGTCAAGCTGCGCTGGATGCTGCTATTGACCAGCTGGACGATGACGCCATCAATGGCGCAATGCGCACACTGCTGCAGCCTGCCCTGGATGCGATAGCCCGCGCTGAGTCTCTGCAGGCTGTTGAGCAAGCCCTGCTGGATGCTTGGCCAGACATGGACACGCAAGCCATTGGCGAGCTGCTTGGCCAGGCCTGCTTTGTGGCTGACCTCGCGGGCATGGATTCGGGACGCGACGGGGGAGACAGCGGAGGTAACCAGGCATGACCGTCCAAGCTCCAGCGCTGGCCCATGCTTTTGGCCTGCCTCCCACGCGGGCCATTCGTTACCTGCAGAGCAAGGGCCTGCGGGTCACTGGCAACTGGACAGAAATGCGGGACGAGGCCCACGCCCGCGACTTCACAGTAGCCAATGTACTCAAGGCGGACGTCCTGGCCGACATCCATACCGAGCTGCTGCGCACCATGCGCGAAGGCGGCACCCTGCAGCAGTTCAAGGATCAATTGATTCCGCGCCTGCAGACCAAGGGCTGGTGGGGCCGTGACTACAGCGCGCAGGAGCTGCAGCGTGCTGGCCGCATTGACCCGGCCACGGGCGAAATCCGCAAAGGCCTGACGTCTCACCGCCTTAAAACCATCTTTCAAACCAATATGCAGTCGGCTTTTATGGCTGGCCGCTACCGTGAGCTGCGCGAGCAGGTCGATACTCGTCCCTATTGGCAATACTTGGCAGTGATGGATGCACGCACCCGGCCAGAGCATGCTGCGCTGCATGGCAAGGTGTTTCGCTGGGACGATCCGATCTGGAAAGTGATCTTTCCGCCCAATGGCTACAACTGCCGCTGCTCGGTCCGCGCCCTGAGTGAGCGGGACCTGGCACGCAAGGGCTTGGGCGTCAGCAGCTCCGAAAGCAAGCTGAACCAGGTGCAAGTGCCCCAGCGTGATGGCAGCTCCATCACTGTCACCCGCTATGACGATGGCATTCCAGGCGGTGCAGTGTTCCAGCCTGATGCGGGCTTTGACAGCAATCCAGGCATCCGTTTTCCGCAGCTTGATCCTGCTGTGCGTCGGCCTGTGCGCGAGCTGGACGGGCAGATCAACTGGACAGACCTGCAACTGCAGCCGCTGCAAAAGGTCAGCGACGAGCTGAAGTTACCGGCTCCAGCACTATTGCCCAAGGCTGCGACACGTTCGGCTGCAGCAGGTGTGGTGCGCTCGGTGCTGGGCCTGGCAGACAAGGCCACGCGTCTGGTCGAAACCCCGGCCGGTGATGTGCTGCTGCGCTCTGAATACATCGACCATGTGACCGAGAAAGATGCAGACGCCCGTGAGCGCTTTGCCAACTTCATCCTGCCCACACTGATGGACCCCTATGAAGTCTGGCTCACGATGTATGACGATGGCAGGCCCCGCAGGCGCTATATCGGCCTGTACCGATCCAGCAAATACGACATCCTAGTGGTGGCCAAGGTCATGGCAGACGGCACGGTGTTCTGGAACCTGATGCACGCTCAAAGCCGGGCATTGGATAGGCAGCGTAAGGGAAAGCTGCTTTGGGGGAAATGAAATCAGGCGATTTGAGCGCTTTTGCCGTGCTGAGGGTGCAACCCCCTCGGTTTGTCAAAACACCGACTATCGTCCCCCTTTAAATTGCCTCGGCGGGGTGGTTTTGAATTCAGGCGCGGTCTGCAGATACCGCGAAAGGCTGCAAAAGCCCAAAAGAACGGGTGGCGGTCTATATCCGAACTGCGTGCATGCACACGTTGGGCTCACCTCAGTGGGTCAATGGTCTGCATGAACCTCACCACATCGCGCGCCACCCGTCACTGCCCATTATAGAAAGAGGCCCCCATGCCGCCAATCCTCAAAATTGAGCTGAAAAACCCGGATGTACTCAAGTTGCTGGGCCGGGCGGTCCAACAAATGGATGCGCGCCAAGGCAATGAGCTGATGAAGCGCATCAGCGGCAGCTTGCTGGCGGCAGTGGAAGATAACTTTGAAGATCAGGGGCGGCCCAAGTGGGAACCCTTGAGCGCTCTCACTATTGAGCAGCGCAAAAAGGACGGCCACTGGCCGGGCAAGATACTGCAGCGCTCTGGCCGCCTTAAAAACAGTATCACCCAACACTGGAGCCCGAGCCTGGCCGCCGTCGGCACCAATCTGATTTATGCACGTATCCAGCAATCAGGTGGCGTCATCCGCGCCAAGAAAGCCAAGGCCTTACGCTTTGGCGGCGTCATGGCCCAGTCGGTGCGCATCCCGGCGCGTGAATTCCTCAAGCTCACTGACCAGGACATGGTGGACCTGAGCGAAGACATCAACGACTGGTACGACGAAATACTGCGCCAAAACAAGCTGATCTGAGCTGATCTATATAGAGGGACGTGACCGCTGTCACGCCTCTCAAACTGGCTCCCAAACTTCAAAGTCTGGGCATGCCAGATTTTGACCTCTTCATTGCTAATCGCACCGTCGCTGCCATGGAAGGCAAGGCGGTCAGCTTCTCAGACGATGACCTGCGCGGCATTGCCGAACGCTACGACCCGTCGCTGCACGAAGCCCCTCTCATCATTGGTCATCCTCAGCACGATGCACCCGCCTTTGGCTGGGTCAAGGGCCTGAGCTTTGCCGACGGCCGCCTGCAGGCCGATGAGCACCAGGTGCAGGCCGAGTTTGCCGATATGCGCAAACAGGGCCTGTTTAAGAAGCTGTCTGCGCGCTTCTTCACGCCTGATCACCCCAACAACCCGACGCCCGGCCAGTTCTATCTGCGTGACGTGGGCTTCCTGGGCGCCATGGCTCCCGCAGTCAAGGGCCTGCGCACTTTCTCCTTTGGTGATGACGCTGGCCAGCTGGCGTCCTGCGAGCTGTCCTTTGCGGACTTCCCTGCCTATGGCGGATCGGTTGTTGCTCGTGTACTCGGCCGCTTTCGTGACTGGCTTATCAGCCAATCAGGCGTTGAGGCCGCTGAACGCATCGTCCCTGGCTGGGAAATCGAATCCCTGCGCGAGATGTCCCAGCGCGCCGCCGAGACCCCCAGTTCCCCAACCGCCGGTTTGCGCAGCTTTGCGGACGCGGCATCTAACCAGGAGCAATCCCCCATGACTGACGCCGAAAAGGCTCAACTGGCCGAGGCCGAGCGCAAGAACGCCGAGCTGCAGGCAGAAAACCGCCGTCTGCAGCAGCTGCAGGTCCAGGCCGAGACCGACAAGCGAGTGGCCGCCAACCTGTCCTTTGCCGACGGCCTGATCAAAACCGGCCGCTGGCCCTCTGGCCACCGCGATCTGCTGGCCAGCACCCTGAACCACCTGAGTGCCCCCGTGGAAGGTCAGTGCATCTCCTTTGGTGACGGTGATGCCGCCAAGCCGCTGCACGAAGCCCTGCGCGCTGGCCTGCAGGAGCTGCCCCCGTTGATCTCCTTTGGTGATGTGGCCACCAAGTCTGCGGCCGCAGGCACCACGGCGGCCAAGACCGACCGCCAGATCGCCGATGAAGCCGTCGCTTGGAAGAACAGCCAGGCCGAAAAAGGCCGCTACGTCAGCTTCACCGATGCGGTCAGCCATGTCACCGCCGAAGCCACCACTTCTGTCAGCCAAGCCTAGGAGTAAGTCTTGAATTCTTATCTCGCCAAGAACTACCGCGCAGCCGCTGCCCTGGCGGCCTATCGCATCGTCAAGTTCGGTGCAGCCGACGGTGAAGTCCAGCACGCAGCAGCCGCTGCTGATGCCTCCATCGGCATCACGGACCGCAGTGCCACCGACTGCCCAGCCGGTGCCCGTGTGGATGTGGTGCGCACCGGCCTGACTCTGGTCGAGTACGGCGGCGCGGTCACCCGTGGCCAGCTGCTGACGGCAGACGCCCAGGGCCGTGCTGTGGCTGCGGCCGGTGCCGCCCGCGTCATTGCTGTGGCGGAGGTCAGTGGCGTGGCCGGTGACGTCTGCCTGGTACTGATCGCCCCCAGCAGCGCTGCAGCCTAAGCGCCTTTAAAGCCGCTTTTATTTCTGTTTTAGCCCCCGTTTAACTCGCCCCATCCAAGGACTTTTGCAATGTCTGGCCCATTCAATACACAGCCCAAACTGACCCAGATCGCCATGGCGGTCAAGCCCGAAGGCATGATTGCCGATCTGGTCTGCCCCCGTATCCCCGTGGAAGGCGAGAAGTTCGTCTACACCCGCTTTACCACTGAAGACTCTTTCACGGTACCCGATACCAACGTGGGCCGCACCAGTGAGCCCAACGTGGTGGAGTTCGGCGGCAAGGACGTGACCGACCAGGTCGAAGACCACGGTCTGGATGACGTCGTCCCCAATCGCGACATCCTGGCGGCAGAAAGCGGTGCCAATAACTATGACCCGCTGGGCGTAGCCGCTGAGCGCACCTCGCTGCTGGTGGAGCTGGCGCGTGAGCAGCGCGTGGCCAGCCTGTACTTCAATCCTGGCACCTACGCAGCAGGTCTGCGTACCACCTTGGCTGGCACCAGCCAGTGGAGCCATGCCGACAGCGATCCCATCACGGCCATCCTGACGCTCTTTGATGAAATGTTGGTGCGTCCTAACGTCGCAGTGTTCGGGCAACAGACCTGGACCAAGTTCCGCACCCACCCCGCTGTCGTGGCGGCCGTGCTGAACATCGGCGGCAAAAACGCCAGTGCTGCAGCCAAGGGCATGGCCAGCCGCGCGGCCGTGGCTGAGTTGCTGGAGCTGAGCGAGCTGCATGTGGGCCAGAGCTTCATCAATAACGCCAAGAAGGGCCAGAACGCAGCCATGTCCCGCTGCTGGGGCAAGCATGCCGCTTTCATGCGACTGGAAAAGTCCGTCAAGGACCCACGCGGCTCACTGCCTTCCTTCGGCTTTACCGCCCAGTGGGGTGACCGTATCGCTGGAACCATGGACCTGCCCCGCATGGGCTTGCGCGGCTCCACCCTGGTGCGCGTGGGCGAACAGGTCAAGGAACTGGTCTCCTTCCAGGAGGCTGGCTGCTTCTTCCAGAACGCGGTGGCCTGACGTCATGGCCACAACCAAGCCCGCTGCCGTCAAGGGCGGCAAACCGACCAAGGCCGTGGCAGCAGCTTCTGCACCGGCCTCTTCCTCAGTGAAGGGGGAAGCTGACCTGGTGACGATGCATCCAGTACGAACGTACTCAGCATCTGAAACAAGAGACCAGCTTCTGGCCCTTACAACCGCCAAGCGCGGCTACATCGTGCAGGACTCTCTGCATCTGGATGGGAAGGCCTACCAGGCGGGCGACCCCATCACGCTGACTGCCGACCAGGTCGAAGGTCTGCCTGCAGGCATTGTCCTGGCCGCCGAGGAATAACCATGGTCTACGCCACAGCCCAGGACTTCATTGAGCACTTCGGCCAGCGCGAAGCCCTCGCTCTGTCAGATCGCAACAAGAGCGGCGTCATTGACAACGCCGCCCTGGAGCGCCTGATTGAGCTGGCCAGCGATGAGGCCAATGGTTATGTCGGCCGTCGCTATGCCGTGCCGCTGACCAATGTGGGTGGGCAGGCTGCTGAGGCTCCCAAGCCTTTGCGCTTGGCAGTGCTCAACATGGCCCGCTATCACGGCACGGGCACCGAGGTGCGCAACCAGGAAGAGATCACCACCCGCTACAAGTCCACCATCAAATGGCTTGAAGGCGTGGCCAATGGCTCCATCCTGCTGGGCCTTGGGCTTGCAGCGGCACCTTCTGGCGGGCCAGCGCCCACGGGCGGGCCCACATCTGTGCGCACTGGTGAGCGCATGTTCGGCGGCTCACTGATGAATCGGGTGCTGTAGCCATGGACGTGATTGCCGCCACCATCGCCCGCCTGCTGGATCAGGTCTCCGACCTGCGCCAGGTAGGCGGCGCCATCGAGCTGGACACGGTCATCAACAGCGATAGCCGAGTCGATACGCCCGCAGCCTTTGTGGTACCTATCGCTGACCTGCCCAACCGCGATGAGTCGTTTGCGGGCAGGACCATCCAGCGCGTGGAGGGCACTGTGGCCGTGATCTTTTGCTTGGACCACTACCGCGACGAGCTGGGTGCTGATGCCGTCATGGACCTCAACACCTTACGCGCCAAGGTCCGTAAAGCACTACTGGGCTGGGTGCCCGATGAGGAAGCCGGAGAGCCTGTTTACGCGGGCAAAGGTCGGCTTCTGAATTTTGCTGAGGGTCGCACCTGGTGGTCTGACGAATACCTCATTACCTATTACTGGACACAGCAATGAGCAAAGCCAATGAGCAGAAATCGACCGCGCCGCAAGCCGGTGCCCCCACAGGAGCCACCGATCTGGCCGTGGTTCAGCCCGCGCAGACCAGCCAGGCCATCGAGCCCGATGAGTTCCACGGCCAAGGCGGTCTCTACCAAGTTATTGACGGCAAACGCCAGCGCGTTGCCGACAAGCCCGTAACACCCAAGGAGTAAACCATGGCGAAATACATCAGCAAGCTGGCCATCCTGGCCATGATCGAAGCCGTCTCCGGCACCCTGGCCGCGCCTGTGGCAGCCAATGCCATTGAAGTCAGTGATGTGACGCTGACGCCTCTGGAAGGCGACGAAGCCAGCCAAGGCGTGATTCGCCCTTTCTTCGGCGCCTCTGAGAAAGTCCTGGTCACCGTCTACCGCAAGATGTCCTTCAGCGTCGGCCTGGCCGGTGTGGGCGTGGCAGGCGACCTGCCTGGCTATGAAGCACTGATGCGAGCTTGCGCCACCAGTGCCACCAACACTGCAGCTCCAGGCCCTAACGCAGGCACCGTGTTTGCGCCGGTTACCGACAACCTGCAGAGCCTGACCATCATCGCTACGCTGGACAAGCTGGTCTACAAGATGAGCGGCGCACGCGGCAACTGCAAGGCCGTGATTGACGCCAAGGGCATTCCCAAGTGGCAGTTTGAATTCACGGGCGCATTCATCCCTGTGGAAGACGCTGCGCAAATGCCTGCCGTGAACTACGCCAAATTCCAGCGCCCCTTGGGCGTCAACAAGCTCAACAGCACGCTGAGCCTGGATGGCTACCAGGCTGAAGCCAGCAGCTTCAATCTGGACTTCGGCAACAAAGTGGTCAAGCAGGACTTGATGAACGTGGACAACACGGAAATCACGGGCCGCGAATCCACCGCCAGCGTGACCTTCCGTAATACGGATGTGGCTACCAAGAACTGGATCGAAATGGCCCGAGCTGGCGTCAAGGTGCCTCTGGCCCTCAAGCATGGCCAGGCAGCGACCAACACCGTGGCCATTGCCGCGCCCCTGGCTCAGATCGGCAAGCCCAGCTTCAGCGACCAAGACGGCATTCAGATGATCACTATCCCGCTGACCTTGATCCCATCCGATGCAGGCAATGACGAATGGACCATCACGGTCTGACCGCAACGCCCAGCCTTCCAAGCCCCTGAAAACCTGTTTCAAAAAGAGTAACCATGACCGTCATCCTTGCATCCGTCGCCTTCTTTGCGCCTGTCACTTTCGCCCGCGTGGGTGACGACGGCAAGCCCGAAGTCCTGAAGTTTCGTGCCCGTTTCAAGCGCCTGAAGAAGTCTGAACGTGTGGCTCTGAACCATCGTGTGGCCGCCATGGGCATGACAGCCGAGGTGCGCCAATCCATCCAGAAGCTGATTGACGACCCTGCCACGGAAGCCCATCAGCGTGACTTCTGGAAAGACCGACTGGCCGCCAAGACCATGACGGACGCGGAAATGCTCAACGATGTGCTGGTTGACTGGGACCTGCACGACCACCAGGGTGAGTTCGTGCCCTACACGCATGCCACTCGCACCGAACTGGAGGAAGACCTGGATGGCCTCGAAGGCAGCCTGGTCAAGGCCTACTTCGATGCCATCAACAAACCTGTGACGGCCGAGGATGTAGAAAAAAACTCCGAAGCGCAGTCCGTCACCACCTCCTGAACGGGCCATCGCGCAGCACTGAAGAGGATGACGCCGAGTTGCGGGAGCAGTGGAAAAAGCTCGGCGTAGACCCTGACCAGGTCAAGCAGGCCCAGCCCCCGGAGACCGAAGACGACCAGGACGAAGACCTGGAACTCTCTGACGAACTCTGGCCCGCATGGGAGTGCTTTCTGGCCACTTGGACCCAGTGGCGCGTGATCGCCGGACTGGCCCAGGTGTTCTACGAAGGGATTGATTACGCATCTCTTCTGGCCGTGATGGACATGCACGGCATCAAGCCAAAAAAGCGGCGCACTGTTCTCATGCAGGTGCGCATTCTTGAAGACGAAGCGCGCAAGCTGCGCAACAAGCAATAGCAACATGGCAGGCAGCAATAACACCGTTGAATACCGCGTCACACTAGACATCCAGTGATGTCAAGGCTGGCGCGGCCGAGGCTACCCAGGCGCTTGCCGGTATCAACGGTACTGCTGCAGCCAAAAGCATTGAAGGTGTGGCAGCTGAAGCAATCCGAATGGGCGCTCAGGTCCAGGTAGGGGCTGCAAGAGCCAGTGAAGGCATGCAGCAGGTAGCTCAGTCTGGCGCAGATGCAGCTAATGGCACGCAGAGCCTGCGTAAAGCTCAGGCAGACATCAGCAGCTCTGCACCTCAGTATTTGCGTGTCATTGGCTCCAGCAACGATCTGCATAGAAATGGGGCGATCTCTGCAGCCCAGCATGCCCAGGCTATGCGCATGCTTCCTATGCAGATGACAGACGTTGTCACCAGCATTGCATCCGGAATGCCGATCTGGATGGTGGCTATCCAGCAAGGCGGGCAGATCAAAGACAGTTTTGGTGGCACAAGTGCGGCGGCCAGAGCCATGGTGGGCGCTATTACTCCTGCAACGGCAGCTATCGGAGGTCTCGCCATCGGCGCAGGACTGGTAGCTGCTGCGTACTACCAAGGTAGTGCAGAGCAGGATAAGTTTCGACAGCTGACTGTGCTCAACGGCAATGCGGCTGGCGTGACGGCCGAGGCCCTGAGTCGCATGTCGCGCGAGGTCGATGGCATTTATGGCACGCAATCCAAGGCAGCTGAAGGCCTGGCAATTTTGGCAAGCAGCGGCAAAATTTCCAGAGACAGCTTGGTCGAATTCACGACTGTGGCTGTGCGTATGGAGGATTTGGCGGGCCGCTCTATTGAACAGACTGCCAAAGAGTTGGAGCAGTTGGGCACCAAGCCCGCTGAGGCATCCGCAAAACTCAATGAGTCCTATAACTACCTGACGCCTGCCGTTTATAGGCAAATCAGGGCTCTTGAAGATCAGGGGCGAACTGAAGAAGCTGCCGCACTTGCTCAGAAAACCTACAGCACAGCTATGTCAGCGCGAACCAAGCAATTGGAAAGCGAGCTGGGCTATATCGAACGAGGCTGGCGTGGTGCGCGCGACTTGGCCAAAGAGGCATGGGATGCCTTTTTGAATATCGGTCGTCCAACCACCGTACAGGATCAGGCCGAGGGACAGATACAGGCACTGGAAGAGGATATTCGTCGGCGTAAAGAAAATAACGCGAATTTAAGAATAAAGGATGGAAAGGCCACTGCGCAAAAGGAAGCCCAGCTTGAAAATGCGAAAGGCATTGCGCAATTATCTGAATCTGCATCCAAAGCGACAGCTGACGCAATTGATAAAGAGAATAAAAATCGCCAGTCTGGAATTGATCTGCAGCGCGAGTCAGCTAAATATGACAGCGACGCTGTCAAAATGCGCCGAGAAATCACGCAGGCCGAGGCCAAATATGGCGAGCTAGCAAAAACTGATGCTCAAGCACGTAAAGACTTGGAGCAGTTAATTGGCGGCATTCGCGAAAAATACAACAAAAAAGGCGGTAGCAAAGGTGCTGGCGGTATTCATATCACCGACACCGAAATGGCCAGCATGCGCAGCCAACTGGTGGCCGCGCAGCAGTACCACCAGCAGCTGCTCACCATGGGCAGCGGTGCCACAGAGCTGAATACGGCCGAGCGCGAAAGCCTCAAGATTGGCGAGCAGATCAAGCTGGCCACCGATGGCAAGACCATTGCCCGCCTCAAAGAAAAGCAGGCCATTGCTGACACCTTGGCCGCTCAGCTGCGCAGCAATGAAGGTCTGGAGCAGTCATACAAGGCGCACCAGCAGGCCATTGACGCCAACTACAAGGACGCCCAGGCCATTGGTCAGCGCGCCCGCGACCAGGCTGCGGCCAATGAGGTTTTCGGCAAGGGCCGCACTGCCATTGAGCAAATGACCCTGGCCACGCTGCAGCACCAGCTGGCGGAGGCCGAGGGCAGCGACAGCTTCGACCCCAAGTACATCGCCTCCCTGCGCGAGAAGATTGCCGCCCAAAAGGACTTTGTAGGCGCTTTGGGTCAGGCCGATTACAAGGCGGTGCAGCAGCAGGCTGATGAGTTGCTGCGCAGTGCTCAGGCCATGGGCAAGACCTATGAAGAAGAGTTCGCCCTGTCTGGCGCCAGCGCCCAGCAGCGCCAGATCATTGCCGCACAACGCCAGGTGGAGCTGCGTTACGCCAAGGAAATCGCCGCCGTAGACAAGCTCAACCTGGGCGATGCCGAGAAAAAAGCCGCCTTGGCCACGCTGGAACAGGCTCGCCTGCAGGAGCTGGCCAACGCTGGCGCCAAGGTCAATCTGCAAGTCTGGAGCGAGTCCGTGCAGCAGTATGACGACGTGTTTCGCAAAGGCTTTGCGGACATGCTCAACAACGGCAAGAGCGGCTGGAAGTCCTGGACGCAGAGCCTGGCCACCACCTTCAAGACCACGGTTGCCGATCAAATCTACAAGGCCTTTGCACAGCCTTTTGTGGTGCGCATCGTGGGGCAGATGCTGGGGTTGTCTGGTGGCGGTGCCGGTGGCGTAGCGGGAACGGCCGCCAGCCTGGCCAATAGCTCGGGCCTGCTGGGCAATGCCAGCAGCAACTTGATGAATGGAGGCTTTGCCGACTGGTCCACCTGGGGAGCCAAGGGCAGCAGCTGGTTGATGGATCAGGGCATGAGCATGGTCACCAAGGGCTGGGAGTCTGCTGGATCGTCCTTGATGTCCCTGGGGCAGACGGTGCAGGGTGCCGACGCGTACCTCAAGACACTGCCGGGCTTTGAAGGGGGTCTTGGCTCGGCAGCGGGCTATCTGGGCAGCATCTACAGCCTCAGCCAAGGCCAATATGGTTCTGCCATTGGCTCGGCCATTGGCACTTACATCATGCCGGGCATTGGCACCATGATTGGCTCGGTGCTGGGCGGTCTGGTCGATGGCATGGGAATCTGGGGCGGTGAAGTCACGCAGACCGGCTCTGGCATTACGGGCAGCCTTGGCGGCCAGCTCAGCGGCTATGCCGAGTTTGAGCGGGACGGTGGCTGGTTCGGTAGCGATCGCAGCTGGAGCAAGATCGGCAAGCTGGAAGCCAATGCGGCCCTGCAGGAGACCTTCAAGGGCCTGCAGACCCATATTGGTGAGCAGGCCAAGGCCCTGGGCCTGTCTTCTGATGCAGTCAAGAAATACACGCGGGACATTCGTTTCAGCACGGAAGGCCTGACCGGCGACCAGATCACGGCTCGCCTGCAGGAGGAAATGGCGGCCGCAGGCAACACCATGGCCGGGCTGGTACTGGACACGACCAGGTACACCAAGGCCGGTGAGAGCCAGTCCGCCACGCTGACGCGCCTGTCCACCAGCCTGGCAGCGACCAATGCCACGTTTGAGACACTGAACCTCAAGCTCTACAGCGTGGGTCTGACTGGCGCGGACATGGCCAGCAAGCTGGTGGCCAACTTTGGCAGCGTAGATGCCTATATCTCGGCGTCGGAAGCCTATTACAAGACCTATTACAGCCAGGCCGAGCGTGCCAACAACAGCACGGCCGCAATGACCAAGCAGCTGGCCACGCTGGGCCTGACCCTGCCTGGCACGCAGTCCGAGTTCCGTGCGCTGGTCTCCAGCCTGGACCTGACGACAGAGCATGGCCGCTTGGCATACGCCACGTTGCTGCAGATGGCTCCCCAGTTTGACGAGACAGCCAAGCAGCTGGACGAACTGGCCAAGGCTGCGGCGGCAGACCTGATATCGACCTACACCCGCGCTGCGGCCGTGGCACCAGGCATGCAGATTGCACGGGAGGCTATGACGGGCACTACCAATCAGGCGCAGCAGCTGGGTGGGTCCATGTCCAGCATCAACAAAATTCTGGGTGACAGCTCCAGCGGCGTGCTGACATGGTCCAACCAAGTGCAGTCCAGCACAGCTGTGCTCAACCCTGCCCAGGCGGCTGTCAGTGTGCTGCGTAGTGAGATTTACGCCCTGCAGACATCGGCCAGCGGCACGGTGATCAACATCGACGGGCTGTCCAAAGCTCTACAAGGAGTCGATGCCAAGACCTTCACAGCCACGATTACCAGCGCCTTTGAGCTGATCGCCCAGCGCGTGCGTGACGATCTGAGCAGCATTGCCAGCGAGCGCCAGGCCGTGCGTGAAGCCGCCATCAGCATCATTGGCCCCACGACGATGACGCCCGCCCAGATTCGGGCCCAGATCAAGCAACAGACCGTGGCGCTGCCGGGTCAAACCGGCATTGCCAACGCCCAGACGGCCTTGGCCCGCGCCGATGCACTGATTGGCCAGCGCGAGCGTGAATACGCCACGGCCTTTGCCAACAACGCGAACAAGGCCCCTGGCCTGCAAAGCAGTGCGGCCGCGCTCGATGCCAAGCGTGGCGATGCGGCTCGCTCTCTGGTAGCCACATACCTGCGTTATGGCAACGTGCAGAACGGCGTCCATGGTGAAGGCGTGCCGGGCAGCCTGGCTGGTCTGGTGACTTATGAAGATACACAGGCCAATATGCTGGCCAAGCTCAAGAACCTGCCCACATCCGAGATTCAAGCCTTTGCCGACCAGCTCACGCGCTTGGGTTCGGGCGGGCTGCGTGGCGGTCTGAGCAGTACCAACACTTACGTCAATGCCCTGGCCGCTTACCAGAAGGCCATGGACGAAGAGGCCGCGAACCGCGCCAAAGCCCAGTCCCTGCGTGACCAGGCTGCCACGCTGGCCAGCAAGGTGACCAGTGCCGAGCAAGCCCTGGCCGCAGCCCGTGCTGCACAAGGCAATGCGACCAACAACGCGCAAAAGGCCCAGCTCGACTATGTGGCCGCGCTGCAGAAGTACAGCCTGGACAGCGGCAAAGCCGTGTCGAATCTGAGCAAGCTGCGCGAAGAAACCGTCGCTTACTACCAGTCTCAGGCTCAACTGGCCCAAGCCATGAATGCCTCGGCCAGCGGCCTGCGCTCCACCGTGGCAGACATCCGCTTTAGCCAGATGAGCACGGCCGGGCAGTTCGCCAACATGCAAGAGCGCTACAACGTGGCGTACTCCATGGCCATGTCCACCACGGGTGAAACCTTGGCTGGCTATGGCTCTGAGATGAATTCGCTGCTGCAGCCCCTGCTGCAAAAGGCCCAGGAAGCGGGCCTGGGCGGGGCCGAGTACGCCAGCCTGGTCAACACGCTGCTGGCCAGGGCCGAAGCCATTGCGGGGCGCATTGAAAAGGACGCGCCCAAGAACTACCAGGAAGAGTCTCTGGGCCTGCTGGGCCAGATCGACAGCACCCTGGCCGCCCTGGAAGCCGGTGCCAAGAGCAGCGACCAGATCATGACAGAGGCCATCAAGGCCGGTACCGACACGACCCGCGACGGTCTGCGCGCAGTGATCGCTGCCCTGCAGGGCCGACCCGTGCCGGCATTCGCGGCTGGTGGTCTGCACGCGGGTGGCCTGCGCCTGGTGGGCGAGCGTGGGCCCGAGCTGGAAGTGACTGGGCCTGCTCGGTATTTCAGTGCAGACATGACCAGCCGCATGCTGGCCGCGCCGAGCCAGAGCCTTGACCTGGCGCCGCTGCTGGCCGAGCTGGTGCGCCTGCGCCATGAAGTGGCCGATCTGCGGGTCGAGCGCCGCGCCGATGCGGGTGCGATTGCCACCAACACGGGTAAGACCCAGCGCCTGCTGGACCGTTTCTCCGTGGAGGGCATCCCTGTGCGCAATGCCGATGGCCAGCACTTCGTCATGCGTTTGGAGGCCGTTTAAATGCTGTTGATTCGCCCTTTAAAGGTCACTCCAACGATGGTCACGGCCAGCAATGCAGGTGCTGCAGACCCAGACTACTCGGCCACAGTCAGCTACACCCTGGGCAAGCGCGTCTTCTTAGCCTCGACGGGCAAGACCTATGAATGCGTGCAGGAACCTGCCATGGACAAGAGCCCCGCGTCCGAGCCGCTTTACTGGATGCTAGCCGCGCCTTCCAACCGGTGGTCCATGTTTGACACCGAGATCAGTACCAGCACGACCACTGCAGGCGATCTGACCACTACGGTCACGGTTCCAGGCCGCGTTAATGCTGTGGCGCTGTTTGGCTTGGTGGGCTCCAAAGTGACAGTCGTGCAGCGCAGCGCCGCCAATGTGCTGCTGTGCCAATTCGCCAAGGTGCTTCGCACCCAGCCTTCGGACTGGTACGAATACTTTTATGCCGAGCCCGAGCAGATCGCGGAGGCCATCTTCACAGGCTTGGTGCCCTCCAGCGGTAGCCGCCTGGAAATCACCATCACCGGCCCGGCTCGGTGCGCAGCCATCGTGGTGGGCAATACGTTTGATCTTGGTGATGCCCAGTGGGGCGCTACCACTTCCATCATCGACTACAGCCGTAAAAACACCACGGCCGATGGCGTGCAGTCCTTTGAAGCCGGGCGTTTCAGCCGCCGTATGTCCGTGCGTCTGGAGCAGCCCCGAGAGCGATACCCCGCCGTGCAGCGCGTGCTGGAAGCCGTCCGGGCCACGCCCTGCGTCTGGCTTGGCGTGCCAGGCCGAGAGACCTACAGCCCCATGACGATCTATGGCCCCTACAAAGACTTTTCTTTGGAAGTGGCCTATCCGACCAAGCACCTATGTTCCCTTGAGATTGAGAGCCTGACATGACCATGATTCCTGAACTTCCGCCGCCACCGCAGAGTACTGACCCGGTCAATTTCTCGGTTCGGGCCGATGCCTGGATGTCAGCTGTAAGTGGGTTTTCAGCAGCCGCAAATGCCCAGGCGCGAGAGAACAATCTCGCCGCATCTACAGCTTCAACAGCTGCAGCCACTGCGGGATCACACTCTGCGGCCGCCAAGTCCGCTGCTGATGAAGCCATTTCCATGGTGGGCGCGGGAAGGTATTCCGCCACCGCGGCTTACCAGTCGGGTGACTTGTGCTGGAGTCCCGCAAACGGCCTGATCTACCGACGCCTGACGGCAGGGGCTGGTGGAGCAGACCCCAGTGCTGACCCCACGCATTGGGAGCTGTCGCGCAATTTTCCTGTGGGCTCGCGCCCCAATCAAGTGCCTGCGGGCAAGGACCTGTCTCACGATGCATACGGCAGCCAGGGCATTGGACTGATGTACCGACATACGCCCGATAGCCGCCCAGGCGACTGCTGGCGTGAGTATGTCAACGACACCACCACAACAATCAAGTTTCACGGCTTCGACGGTGTTATCCGCAGCCGTTCGGAGAGCTGGACATGACGACTATTCCCAACTTGCCAGCGGCGCGGCCCGCGCGACAGTTTGACTTTGCGGGCAGTGGCCGTATTCATCCTCTGATGCAGTTTTCTCGCGCAAGCGTCGGGACTTGCTTCGGACCAGATGGGCTGCTACGCCGAGTCGGCAGTAATGTGCCCCGCATCGACTATGACCCGGAGACTGGCGAATGCCTGGGTCTCCTCTTTGAAGAGAGCGAAACCAATCTGGCCCTGCAGTCTGAAGACTTTGCAAACGCCGCATGGGTCAAGCAGCGCGCAACGATTGCGGCCAAAGTGATGCTGAGCCCTGACGGCACAGCGATGGCTGATGCTCTGGTTAGCGACAACCAGGCGGCAGCGGAGCACGGTGTATCTCAACTCAACATGGCTGCGACATTCGCCCAGGGAGATCGCTTTTTCTTCAGCGTTTTTGTCAAGCCTGGTCAGAAGTCCAAAGTCGCATTGCGTCTGCGCCGCTCGCTGTCTTCTGGGTTCGTCACAGGCTATTTTGATCTCGTGACGGGAGAAACCAATGTCACGGGAGCCAGTCAGGGCGCAACGCTGTCTTTGCAGCGCAAAAAGCTGCCCAACGGCTGGACATGGTGCTGCATCGAATACTTTGCAGGCTCGACAGATGGCGCAGACCCGCTCGTTGCATACGTCTACCCAGCAGACTTGATGACATCGACGCTGTATGACGGAACAGGTGCCCAAGACCTCTATTTGTTCGGCGCACAGTGCACAAAGCGCAATTGGTCGTCGTCATACATTGCGACTACAACGGCCCAAGTAACTCGCGCAGCAGATGTTGCCAGCATGGCGGCGCGTGATCTCGGCTGGGTGGGCCAGCGAGGGACGATGGTTGCTGAAGCTCGGATGAACTTGCGCTTTCGAGCGTGCATGCCGTTCTTTCTAGGGCCGTCGGTGACGTTTCAGAACGCAAACTGCGTCTCGGCCTGGCTATCGCAGTCGAATAACACTGAGCTAAGCAGTGCAGCGGTCTACATCAAAAAAGCTGATGTGATCTATCTCGGAACATCGTTTGGCTCTGCGCCTCGTGCCGTGTGGAACAAGATCGGCGTTGCTGTCGACGCTGGTAACTTTACTTCTGCGTTCAACGGCGTACTTGTCAATGCCACGGGTGAATTGCCAGCGATTAACTTCATCAGCTTCGGATACCAGTTCACGGGACATATCCGCAAGATTGCATTTTTTGCTGCGGCCGTGACCGGACCGGAACTGGGGAGGCTTACAGCATGATGGTCTATCTACGTTTTGCAGATGAGGCGTCCGCGCTGCGGGCAATTGAAGCGGCAACATGGCCAGCCTATATCGGATCTGCTGCTGTGGATGTAGTGGGCGTCATCTACAGGCCGACTGGTGCGCAGGTATCCACGCCAGACGGTTATGAGCCCGAGTTTGGGCCCGTTCCTGGCTGGCACGTCAATCTGTCTGAACGTGTGCCAGCGCTTCAGGACTATGAGATCGACCCGCCCGCCACGCCTGACCGCGTCTTTGCTGGTGGTGATCAGGTTGATATGCCTCGTGTTCCGGCAAAGGTGACACGCCGCCAGGCGCGCCAGGCTCTCTTGCTTGCAGGGCTGCTTGATAAAGTGCAGCCTGCAATCGACGCGATCCCAGACCCCATCGCGCGCCAGCTCGCACAGATCGAATGGGATGACAGCCAAGACTTTGAGCGCGAACGCCCCTTGCTGGTCCAGCTGGGCTACGCCCTGGGCCTGGATGACTCGGGCCTGGATGCGATCTTCATTCAAGCTGGAGGCCTTTGATGCTCTTGGCCAGCTACAAGTCCACCCGTCCAGGTCTGCAGGGCCTGTTCAATCGCATCATCCGGCTGCGCCTGCGCGGCCAGTACAGCCACAGCGAGATTGTTTTCGAGCCAGGGGACGGCGTTGGCCACCTTATGCCCGATGGCATGGCCGAGCCCGACAAGGACGGCTCACTCTGGTGCGCCAGCAGCGTGGCAGCCGAGGCGCTACCGACGTTTTCTCCACGCAGGGCAGGCAAGACGGGCGGCGTGCGCTTCAAGCGAGTAGTGCTCGACCCAAGCCGCTGGGATGTGGTCAAGATCAACCTGGACCCTATGGCCACGGCCCATTGGTTTAGGGTGCATGAGGGTGAAATGTACGACTGGCAGCTGATCCTGGGCTTCATGAGCTGGGTGATCCCCCAGAAAGACCAGCGCTGGACCTGCAGCGAGGCCTGCGCCTCTGCACTAGGCATGGCAAAGGATGATGCTTGGCGATTTGATCCTGCCAACCTGCCCGCTGCCGCTATTGTTTGGGCGTAAGTAGGCCTCGAACAAAAAATTCGATTTTGCATTGTAGCTCTGATGCCACTTGCAGGTAAGAATAGGCTTTCAACAAAAGAGAGGATCAGGTTATGAAGTACGTAGGTGATGACAACGTATTAGTGGGGAAATTCCCCGAAAACGCGGTGATTGGCAACGGCAATGTAATTTGGCGAGCAACTGATGCAGCGGGAAACGTCATGCTTAACCAGGCAATGGCTATGGGGAGAGGGGCAAGATCTTATGGAGACTCGATTGCTATCGGTGCCAACGCACTTGGCGGACTCAAACCAGTTGCCCTTGAGGAGCTACTGCGCGAACTTAACGGACTGATCCAGCAAGCATCAGGTCTTGGGACCATAGAAGCGGATCGCTTGACGCGTGGTGCGATGGATTTAAGAGTGGCCATGCAGCAACCATCTCCTGACCTAGGTGCTCTCGCCACAGCGTGGAAAGGACTAGAGGTGTTCGCTACCTCTTGTGGCATCGTGGATGGCATTGACAAGCTTGGCCAGTTTTTCAGAAGCATTCCTGGAGGGTGACCCTCTAGGTTTCGAGCATGGGCGTCAACGCGAGTTCAGGCCCATGCGTCCGAATGTTCAGAGCCACGCGGCCAATTACACTTTGTCATAGCAAGGACTCATAGCCGGAGAGTCCAGAAAGGGGCGAAGGTAGCAAATTTTTTGTTTACCCCTCAGCCCAGAAAAGACAAAAGGACTTAGCCAATTTCTCAGCTAAGTCCTTGAATCATTTGGTCGGAGCGGCGGGATTCGAACTCGCGACCCTCTGCTCCCAAAGCAGATGCGCTACCAGGCTGCGCTACGCTCCGAAGCCTCTATTATAGGCACAAAAATCAGCTCGTTTTGGAAGAGTAGCTACTTTTGAGTGAAGAGACTGATTACTTATTGCGACGCGGGCCGGGGCCTGGGCCACGGTTGGCCAGGTGGCGGAAGGTAATGCGTCCCTTGGTCAGGTCGTAGGGCGACATTTCCAGCGACACGTTATCGCCAGCCAGAATGCGGATGTGATGCTTGCGCATCTTGCCGCCGGTGTAGGCAATTAGTTGGTGACCGTTTTCCAGCGTGACGCGAAAACGCGAGTCAGGCAGGACTTCCGTCACGGAGCCTTGCATTTCAATCAGTTCTTCCTTGGCCATTTGTTCAATCTCTCAAAAAGGTCAGTTGCGGCGCTTGTTCGTCATCGCCACGTAAAAGGCCTGAGTGTTGTGTGACTCAGGCCTTTTACGTTGCGGGCGCGCAGCGCAGACTGCGCAGACCAAACAAAAGGCCGATATCCCATTAGCAATGCCGCAAAAAGCATTCAGCTAAACACCAGAATTGTAGCGTCTTGGCCTTGCTTATGTTCTGGAAAAAGGGTAGGACGTCGCATCGATAAGACGGGTTTTGTGCACTTTTTCATAGAGGATTCACGGATGTCTATGGCTGCTTTGCAGGTGCAATAGATACAGACGCAGGCCGGTGTTTTGAAAGACTGTGGCGGTCGCCGTTGTCTTGGCTAGAATCCTGTCCACTGTTCTATAACTTTGATAGCAAAAAACCACTGTGTCTGATCGACTTGCCGTACTTTCTCAATATTTCTTGCCCAAGCAGGCTCTGACCGTCCTGATGGGAAAATTGGCCCAGGCCGAGGCCGGAAGCTTGACGACGGCAGTCATTCGTCGCTTTATCCAGCGTTACAAGGTCAATATGGCCGAGGCGGCTAACCCCGATCCAGCGGCCTATAAGACATTCAATGCCTTTTTTACGCGGGCGCTCAAGGATGGTGCTCGTCCTTTGGCTCAGGCGGACTGGGTGTGCCCTGTCGATGGCGCCATCAGCCAGTTTGGCAAAATTGAAGGCGAGCAGATCTTTCAGGCCAAGGGCCACCAGTACAGTGCTACCGCGCTGGTGGGGGGCGATGCCGCACTGGCGCGCCAGTTTGATGATGGCAGCTTTGCCACCATCTATCTGAGCCCGCGTGACTATCACCGCATTCATATGCCCTGTGCAGGCAAGCTGCGCAGCATGACTTATGTGCCCGGTGATCTGTTTTCAGTGAACCCGGTGACGGCGCGTGGCGTGCCCGGCCTGTTCGCGCGCAATGAACGCGTGGTCTGTGTGTTTGATACTGCACACGGCCCGTTTGTAATGGTACTGGTGGGCGCCACGATTGTGGGCAGCATGGCGACGGTCTGGCATGGCCTGATCAACCCGCCGCGCCCTGGTCACATCAAGACCTGGAACTATGAAGGCGCTGAAGCCGTAGAGCTGGCCAAGGGCGCCGAAATGGGCCGTTTTCAGCTGGGCTCCACCGTGGTCATGCTGTTCCCGAAAAGCGCGGGGCTGCAATTCAATGCGCAGTGGCAGCCTGCAGCGCCGGTGCAACTGGGTCAGGTGATGGCCAATGTGCAGACCCAGTTGAACTGAGTTCAAGTTTCATAGCGAAAGCCGCTGATGCCATAAGCGTCAGCGGCTTTTTTGATGCCTGACTATTTACAGAAACCAGGTCAGCGGCTGGGGGCTGCGCTCGGTGGTGAACAGCGAGGGCGCCAAGTGCAGACGGTCTGGTTTGACGGGGTCGTCATGGCCTTGCAGATAAACCATCAGCTCTCGTCTGCGCAGAATGACGTGGCTGACGACTTCTCGTCGGCCATTTTGGGTCACCTCGGTACCAGGGCGAAACAGCGGCATATGAAACAGGCCACTGCGGGTAGTGCTGGGCGGCGGTGCCGCAACTTCATTGGAGGCGAGCTGCATAGGCTTTCCGTAGTAGTGGTGAATGCTTATCGGCAGCTTTTCTCCAAACTGAAGCCTCAATTTCCGCTGGGCTGGGCCAGTGCCTTGAGTAGCTCGGTCTCTATGCGCAACTGGCTGCTGTTATCTTGCAACTCCGGCCCTTCGATCAGGAAAGTGTCTTCCACCCGCTCGCCCAGCGTACTGATCTTGGCCAGATGCACGCTGATATGGTGCTGAGCTAGGATGCGGGCAATGATGTAGAGCAGGCCGGCGCGGTCCGATGCGGAGATGGATAGCAGCCAGTGCTGAGCCTTCTCATCAGGCCGTAGCGAGACACGCGGTGCAAACGGAAAGCTCTTGACCCGGCGAGACAGCCGTCTTTGAGAGGGCGTGGGCAGCGGGCCGCCCTTTAGCAGAGCGTGCGTCAGGTCGTTTTCCACCATGTGCATCAGTTCACGGTACTGCTCTTGCATGGTGGGGGCAATGACCTGGAAAGTATCCAGCGCATAGCCGTTGTTGGCCGTATGAACGCGGGCGTCGAGAATCGAAAAACTGGCGCGGTCGAAATAGCCGCAGATGCGGGCAAACAGATCGGCCTGGTCTGGCGCATACACCAGCACCTGCAGGCCTTCGCCCGCCAGTGATCGACGGGCGCGCACCACGGGTTTGCCTGAGCCTACATGGCGTGAGAGATGCCGGGTGTGCCATGCAATGTCAGCCGCTTCATGGCGCATGAAGTAGCTCACATCCAGCGATTCCCAGAGTTTTTTGTGTGACTCAAAGGGCTGCGCCGTCAAGGCCAGCTGGATCAATGCCTCGCGTTTGCGGCCTTCCACTTCGGCTGCGGCATCGGGGGCGCGCCCACCCAGCACGCGCAGTGTCAGGCGGTAGGTGTCTTCCAGCAGCTTGCCCTTCCATGCGCTCCAGACCTTGGGGCTGGTGCCGCGAATGTCGGCCACCGTCAGCAGGTACAGAGCGGTCAAATAACGCTCATTGCCCACGCGATCAGCAAAGGCGCGAATCACGTCGGGGTCGGACAAGTCCTGTTTTTGTGCGACCTGGCTCATGGTCAGGTGCTCGCGCACCAGAAACTCGGCCAGTTTGGCATCGGCTTTGTCAACCTGGTGGGCGCGGCAAAAGCGCTTGATTTCTACCGAGCCGATGATGGAATGATCGCCTCCGCGGCCCTTGCCGATGTCGTGAAACAGGGCGGCCAGATACAGAATCCAAGGCTTGTCCCAGCCAGCGGCCAGCTGGGAGCAGAACGGATATTCGTGGGCATGCTCTGCCATGAAGAAGCGCCGCACATTGCGCAGGACCATCAAAATATGCTGATCCACCGTGTAGACGTGGAACAGGTCATGCTGCATCTGCCCCACGATGCGGCGAAACGGCCAAAGGTAGCGACCCAGCACCGAGGTCTGGTTCATTAGCCGGATGGCATGGGTAATGCCGCGCGGCTGCTGCAGAATTTTCATGAAGGTGGCGCGGTTCACCGGGTCATGGCGAAAAGCGCTGTCCATCACATCGCGGCTGGCATACAGCGCGCGCAGGGTGCGGGTGGAAAGGCCGGTCAGCCCCTCATGCTGCTCATACATGAGAAAAGTCTCAAGAATCGCATGTGGGTCGCGCTCGTACAGGTCGTCGCTGACGACTTCAATGGCGCCAGCCTTCTCGCAAAAGCGCTCGTTCAGGCGAATCAGCTCATGCGAGCTGGGGTTCAGGCGCTCCTCAATGCTCATGCGCACAATCTGGCACAGCTGCGTGACGGCTTTTGCCGCCCAGTAGTAGTGGCGCATCAGCGTCTCACCTGCGCGCATGGCCAGCTTGCGGCCTTCGGGCGTGGTGGATCGGTAACCAAAGGCCTCAGCCACGGCGGTTTGCAAGTCAAACACCAGACGGTCTTCATGCCGACCCGCTGCTGCGTGCAGGCGGGCGCGGATCAGGCTGAGCAGCGATTCATTGGATTCGAGCTGCTGCACCTCAAACGGGGTAATCAGACCTTGCTCGGCCAGCTCATGCCAGCTGCAGCCCAAACCTGCGGCCTTGGTGAGCCAGAGCATGGTGTGCAGATCGCGCAGGCCGCCGGGAGATTCCTTGCAATTGGGCTCTAGCGAATACGGCGTGAAGTCATATTTGGCATGACGCTGGCGCATCTCCAGAATCTTGCCTTCGACAAACGCCTTGGGCTCCAGCTGCGCGCGGAACTGGCTTTCAAAATCGGCGAACAGGGGCTGGTTGCCGGTGATGCGGCGTGACTCCAGCATAGCGGTCTGCACCGTCAGGTCTTGCGCGGCTTCCTGCAAGCATTCGGCAATGCTGCGCACACTGGAGCCAATTTCAAGCCCCGCATCCCAGCAACTGCTGATGAATTGCTCGATACGTGCTGCAATTTCAGGAGCAGGCTGCGCCCCACTTTGGGGCAGAAGCACCAACACATCAATGTCTGAATAAGGAAAGAGCTGGGCACGCCCATAGCCACCCACGGCCAGCAGGGCTGCGGTCTCTGGCATTAGCGCCCGCTGCCAGAGTGTGCGCAGCAGGCCATCGGCCAGTTCACTGAAATGGTGCAGCACACCCCGAACGCTGCGCCGGCCCAGAGCCGGGTTTTGCAGCAGCGCTATCTGCTTGGCCTTAGCCGTGCGGAATTCCTCGCGCAGAGTTTGCAGCGAGAGTTGATCGGGCGCATCAGGCGCGGTGGCAGGAGAGAGGGCAGAGGAGGTCATGCGCAGCAGAAAAAGGGTTTCAACAGGGCAATTGCTTAACTACCACCTTAACTCAACTGACTTGGGCTTGAAGCCGGTGTCTGCAAAAAGGTGAGCGCAAAGCGCTTGCGACACAAGGGTTGCAAGCAAAAAATATGCCGCAACCAGTCTGGCTGGGTGCGGCATGATCCTCGGGCAGCTGAAAAATGATCAGGTGCGTATGGCTTTGATGAAATCTGGGGGCGTGGGAGAGCCATCCGACCAGGTCAGCACGTCATAGCCGGTCTTGGTAACGGCCAGCATCAGCTCCCATTGGGCGGTCAGGCTGCGGTCTTTGGTAATCACAGTCCAGCCATCGGGCATGGCTTTGATGTCGCGCTTGCCCAGGTTCAGCATGGGCTCAATGGTGAAGACCATGCCTTCTTCCAGTACCACGCCGTCGCCGGGGCGGCCGTAGTGCAGCACCTGTGGCTCGTCGTGAAAGACTTTGCCAATGCCGTGGCCGCAGTACTCACGCACCACGGTCAGGTTGTGGCCTTCGGCAAAAGTCTGGATGGCGTGGCCAATATCGCCCAGCGTGGCGCCGGGCTTGACCTGCTCGATACCCTTCCACATGGCTTCAAACGTCAGCTTGCTCAGACGCTTACCAGCAATCGTGCCGTCACCGATCAGGAACATACGGCTGTTGTCGCCAAACCAGCCGTCATCGGTAATCACGGTCACGTCCACATTGACGATATCGCCCTTCTTCAGTGGCTTGTCATTGGGAATGCCGTGGCAGACCACGTGGTTGACCGAGGTGCAGACATAGGCCGGGTAGGGCGTCATGCCCGGCGGCTGATAGCCCAGGCAGGCGGTCTTGGTGCCTTGTTCGGCCATGCGCGCGGCGCACAGGTCGTCGATCTGCTGGGTGGTGATGCCCGGCTTGATGTGGGGGGTGATGTAGTCCAGCACATCCGAAGCAAAGCGGCCAGCAATGCGCATGCGCTCGATGTCTTCGGGGGTTTTCAGTGTGATGCTCATGGGGGAATTATCCCATCGCGGGCTTGAACTTGCAGGGGCAAGGGACGCGAGGTCCTGGGGTAAGCCCGAGGGACGGTAAAATGTGAGGCTCACCGATACAGTGCCTTGGCTTTGACCTTTAACGGGTCGAGGCGGGGGCGCATTCACCAGCCTTCACATAAACAGGCCGCCACGTGACCTTGCATTTGACACAGTTTGAGGGTGGAAACGCTCTTAGCTCGTTCCGCGCTCAACAGCTTTTGACCGATCTGGTCGCTATCCACCCCAAGATCACCAGCGTGTCAGCACGCTTTGTGCATCTGGTGGCTACGGAGGGTGCTCCGGTTCCCGCATTGCAAGAGCGCCTGTCGGCACTCTTGACCTATGGCGATCCCTACATCGGCACAGCCGAAGGTGTGGCATTTATTGTCACGCCCCGTCTGGGAACGATCTCGCCCTGGGCCTCCAAGGCGACCGACATTGCCCGCAACTGCGGCCTGAACGTCTTTCGCGTCGAGCGCATGACCGAGTTCCGTGTGGAACTCAAGTCCGGCATCCTCGGTGGCAAGCCCGAGCTGTCGCAAGAGCAAACCGCGCAAATCGCTGCTCTGCTACACGACCGCATGACCGAATCGGTCTTTGCCACCCGTGCAGAGGCCGAGCAGCTGTTCACAACCCTGGCTGCAGAGCCCATGGAGTTTGTGGATGTGCTGGGTGGCGGCGCTGCTGCTTTGGAAAAAGCGAACAAGCAGTGGGGCCTGGCCCTGGCCGAAGACGAAATCGAGTACCTCGAAAACGCCTTCAAGGGCCTGAAGCGCAACCCCACCGATGTGGAGCTGATGATGTTCGCGCAGGCGAACTCCGAGCACTGCCGCCACAAGATTTTCAACGCCAACTTCACTATCGACGGTGTGGCGCAAGAGAAGTCGCTGTTCGGCATGATCCGCAACACCGAAGCCGTGTCGCCCCAGCACACGGTGGTCGCGTACTCGGACAACGCCTCCATCATGGAAGGTCATGAAGTCGAGCGTTTTACCGCCAAATTCAATGCTGGCACAGACAGCGTAAGCGCTCCTAGCTATCAAAAAAAGACTGCCATCAACCATGTGTTGATGAAAGTGGAGACGCACAACCATCCCACGGCCATCTCTCCGTTCGCAGGTGCATCCACCGGCAACGGCGGCGAAATTCGTGACGAAGGCGCAACCGGCCGTGGCTCCAAGCCCAAGGCGGGTCTGACTGGTTTCACCGTGTCCAAGCTCTGGGGCAGTGAAGTGGGCAAGCCTGAGCACATTGCCAGCCCGCTGCAAATCATGATCGAAGGCCCCTTGGGTGGCGCGGCGTTCAACAACGAGTTTGGCCGCCCCAACCTGACCGGTTACTTCCGCGAATATGAGCAGCAAATCGGCGACATCACCCGTGGCTACCACAAGCCCATCATGATCGCTGGTGGTCTGGGCGTGATTGATTCTGAGCAGACGAAGAAAATTCTGTTCCCCGCAGGCACCTTGCTGATCCAGCTGGGTGGCCCCGGCATGCGCATTGGCATGGGCGGCGGTGCAGCCAGCTCCATGGCTTCGGGCACCAACGCGGCAGAGCTGGACTTTGATTCGGTGCAGCGCGGCAACCCAGAGATTGAGCGCCGTGCGCAAGAAGTCATCAACCACTGCTGGCAGCAGGGCGAGAAGAACCCCATCTTGGCCATCCACGACGTGGGCGCTGGTGGTATTTCCAACGCCTTCCCTGAGTTGACCAACGACGCGGGTCGTGGCGCGCGCTTTGATCTGCGCGCTGTGAAGCTCGAAGAATCGGGCATGTCGCCCAAGGAAATCTGGTCCAACGAATCGCAAGAGCGTTACGTGATGGCCATTGCCCCTGAATCGCTGGCACAGTTCGCCGCATTCTGCGAGCGCGAGCGTTGCCCGTTTGCCGTCATCGGCACGGCCACCGAAGAGCGTCAACTGGTGCTGGAAGACACGGCCGTGGAATCTGGCGACCAGAAGTTCCCGGTCGACATGCCCATGGAAGTGCTGCTGGGCAAGCCGCCCAAGGTGCACAAAGATGTGACCACCGTAGAGCGCGAGCTGCCCGCGATTAACCTGACCGGCGTGGCGCTGGAGCAGGCCGTGATCGATGTGCTGGCACACCCCACCGTGGCCTCCAAGCGCTTCCTCATCACCATCGGCGACCGCGCTGTGGGTGGTCTGACCCACCGCGACCAGATGGTTGGCCCATGGCAAGTGCCCGTGGCCGACGTGGCTGTGACGCTGGCGGACTACAAGGGCTTCAAGGGCGAAGCCATGGCCATGGGCGAGCGCACACCGCTGGCCGCCATCAACGCTCCCGCCTCGGGCCGCATGGCCGTGGCTGAAGCCATCACCAATATGCTGGCTGCGCCTATCGAGCTGTCCAAAGTCAAGATGTCGGCCAACTGGATGGCCGCCTGCGGCGAAGCCGGTGAAGATGCTGCGCTGTACGCCACGGTGAAGGCTGTGGGCATGGAGTTGTGCCCTGCGCTGAATATTTCGATTCCCGTGGGCAAGGACAGCTTGTCGATGCGTACGCAGTGGAGCGAAAACGGTGTGACCAAGAAGGTCACCTCGCCCGTGAGCCTGATCATCACTGGCTTTGCATCGATTGACGATGTGCGTACCACGCTGACGCCCCAGCTCAATGCCGAGGAAGACGACAGCACCCTGGTGCTGATCGATCTGGGCCGCGGCAAGATGCGCATGGGTGGCTCGATTCTGGGTCAAGTGCTCAACCAATCCGGCAACGAAGTGCCTGATCTGGACGACGCCAAGGATCTGATCGCTATGGTGGATGCGGTGAATGCACTGCGCGCCAAGGGCCTGATCCTGGCCTACCACGACAAGGGCGACGGCGGGCTGCTGGCGACCGTGGCCGAAATGGCTTTTGCGGGCCATGTGGGCGTGGCGCTGAATGTGGACATGCTCATCACCGAAGGCGACGGCATCTCTGACAGCCGAATGGACAGCGGCGAAGGCAAGAACTGGGGCAAGCAAGTCTCCGGCCGCCGCGAAGACCTGACCCTGCGCGCACTGTTCAACGAAGAGCTGGGCGCTGTGCTGCAGATCAAGACTGCGGATCGCACCGAAGTGCTGCAAGTGCTGCGCGAGCACGGCTTGATCCAGTGCAGCCACACCATTGGCAAGACCCGCCCTGTGTCGTCCCCCGTGGATGCTGGCAAGGGCGAGCTGCAAGTGTGGCGCGATGCGAACAAGGTGTTTGGCGCAACGCTTTCCGACCTGCACCAGGTGTGGGACGCCGTGAGCTGGAAGATTACCCAGCAGCGCGACAACCCCGTGTGCGCCGACAGCGAACACGCAGCCGCTGGCCAAGCAAACGATCCCGGCATGCATGTGCACCTGACGTTCGACCCCCAGGTCAACGTGGCAGCGCCTTTCATCAACGTGGCTGCCAAGCCGCGCGTGGCTGTGCTGCGCGAGCAGGGCGTGAACTCCCATGTGGAAATGGCCTACGCCTTTACCGAAGCCGGTTTTGAAGCGGTGGACGTGCACATGAGCGACCTGCAGGCTGGCCGCGCACAGCTGAAAGACTTTGCTGGTGTGGTGGCCTGCGGTGGCTTCAGCTACGGCGACACATTGGGCGCTGGCATTGGCTGGGCACGCTCCATCACGTTCAACGATCGTCTGTCGGAGCAGTTCCAGGCGTTCTTTGGCCGTACCGACACCTTCGGTCTGGGCGTGTGCAACGGCTGCCAGATGTTTGCCGAACTGGCCGACATCATCCCCGGCGCACAAGACTGGCCGCGTTTTACGCAAAACCAGAGCAACCGCTTTGAAGCGCGTCTGAGCATGGTCGAAGTGCTGGAATCGCCCAGCCTGTTCCTGCAAGGCATGGCTGGCTCGCGCCTGCCGATCGCCGTGGCACATGGCGAAGGTTTTGCCAACTTCCAGTTCCGTGGCAACGCGGATCAGGTCGTCAAATCCATGCGCTACGTGGACAACCACGGCCAGCCTACCGAGCAGTACCCGTTCAACCCCAACGGTTCGGCCGGTGGTTTGACGGCTGTGACAACGGCAGACGGCCGCTTCACCGCCATGATGCCCCACCCCGAGCGTGTGTTCCGCAACGTGCAGAAGAGCTGGACTTCGGGCGACAAGTCCGAATTCAGCCCCTGGATGAATGTGTGGCGCAACGCCCGCAAGTGGCTGGGCTGATGTTTCAGCGCCGCTGAGAGTTAAACGCTCTTCGTAAAAAGCAGAAGCCGGTTGACGCAAGTCAGCCGGCTTTTTTGCTTCGTGAATTTTTATTTTGTTTCAGCTGGAGGCCCTGGCTCTGGTGTTAGGCTGATGCCCGGTAAACGACTGGCCCTGCTTCAGGCGGGCAAGTCTCAAACAATGCGCAGACTCGCGATTCAGAGATCAATAGGCCTCTAGCGCTTGCTACATAAGTGTATGCAGCTACCAAATTTGAATGCAGCAACTTGATCGAACGGGGGATCATCGGTGTCGCGTGTATTAGCTACAGAAGCAGAAGTTCTGGCCTTGTCGCCGGATGCCGCTTCGTCCAAAGCCGCCAAAGGGCTGCAGTCCATCAGCAAATGGCCTACCGTGGGCAGCAACAATGTCGCAGTCTGGGGCGAATGCCAGGGTAGTGGCAGCAAGCCCTATCAAACCCAGGTCGACCTTAGCGGCCCGGCCTTCAAGTGCAGCTGCCCCAGCCGCAAATTTCCCTGCAAGCATGGCCTGGCGTTGATGCTGCTGCGTGCGGCAGGTCAGGTGCCCGAAGGTGGTGAATCACCAGAATGGGTCAATGCCTGGTTGGGTGGTAGACAAGACAAGGCCGAGAAAAAAGAGGCCAAGGCAGCAGCCATTGCTGCTGCGCCCGCTGCCGATCCTGAAGTCCTTGCCAAACAGCAGGCCAAGCGTGATGACAAACGCTGGGACAAAGTATCTGCCGGTATGCAGGAGCTGTCGCTGTGGATGCAGGACATGGTGCGCACGGGCCTGGCCAATCAGTCCAGCGATGTGCAAGCCCGTCAGCACTGGCACACCATGGCTGCACGTATGGTCGATGCGCAGGCGACTGGCATGTCCGCCCGCATTAAAGAGGCATGGGAAGTGGTGGACAGCCACCCCAACTGGGCGCGTGACTTGCTGGTGCAGCTGGGGCATTGGCAGTTGCTGGTCGATGCTGTTGAGCGCCGCGAGTCGCTGAGCCCCGAGGTCAAAGCTGATGTCATGGCAGCGCTGGGCTGGCCCATGGACAAGGTCGAGGTGCAGGCGCTGGGCGAAACCATCAGCGACGACTGGCTGGTGGTCGGCCTGCGCATGCTGGAGCGTGAAGGCCGCCTGGTTGAGCGCCGCGTCTGGTTGCAAGGTCTGCAGACCGGGCGCATGGCGCTGGTGCTGGACTATTCGCAAGGGGGGCGCGGCTTTGAAACCGCATTGGTGCCGGGCTCTACCTACCGCAGCCGCTTGAGTTTTTACCCCGGCAATGCCCCGCTGCGGGCAATTGCCGCCAGCGGCGCGCAGGCATTGGGGCCTGCGGACGCTGCGCCGTTGAAGCCAGCCGTCCTGGCCCAGCCCTTGCAGCGGCTGAGCCAGCGCATTGCCGCCAATCCTTTGCAGCCCGTCCAGCCGCTGTGGTGCACGCAGGCACATCTGGTGTTTGCCGATGGGCAATGGCTGGTGGCCTGGCCCCAAGACAAGGATTCGCACGCGCCGGTCCCTGCCGTGATTGCGGATGAGCAAGCCTGGCATCTGCTGGCGCTGACGGGCGGTGCGCCCATGGCCTTGTTTGGCGAATGGGAGCCGGGGCCGCAACTGGGGCGCTGGCGTTTGCTCAGCGCCTGGCAGGCCGATGAATCAGGTCAGATCCTGCGCAAGCTGTGGCAGAACCAGGGAGAAGTTTTATGAGCAGCACCCATTTATGGGCGGCCTTGCAGCAGTCCAGCCTGGTCGGCGCCGATCGCTTGCCCGTGCCTGCGGCATTGGTTGCGGGTGCCGATGCATCTCTGTCGCCGACAAGGCAAGCCTTGGAAAGTGCCCTGCAGCAGCCCGCGACATCGACCGCTGCGCAAGTGCTGCGGGCCAGTGCCGTAGCCGCCGTGCTGGAGCGTGCGGGCTGGACGCCCGGCGCGCAGATCAGACTGAGCCAGAGCTTGGCGTTGCCAGCGTTGCCCGCCGCAGAGTCGCGCCATGCACCGCAAAGCGTGCTACTGCTGACCATGATGAAGGATGTGCTGGAGCATGGCCCGCGAGACCTGCTGGCCCCCATGTTTCAGAGGCTGAATGAGACCGGCATGCGCCTGTCTCATGAGCTGTTGGTGCCGGCCTTGAATGAAGGTCGCCAGTCTGTGGAACTGCGCACATGGCTGACGCCGGTGCTGGGCGAGCGTGGCCGCTGGCTGGCAGCGCTGAACCCGCAGTGGGCCTATGCCAGCGGTGTGCAGGAGACGGCCAACGCCGACCAGATTTGGCAGGAAGGCTCTATCGATCAGCGCGTGGCCTTGCTGCGCGATGAGCGCGCGCGCGATGCAAGCCAGGCACGTACCCGGCTGGAAGGCAGCCTCAAAGAGCTCAGCGCCAAAGAGCGCGCACCCATGGTGATGGCGCTGGAAATCAGCCTTTCCATGGACGACGAGCCGCTGCTGGAAAAGCTACTGACCGACCGCAGCAAGGAGGTGCGCGAAAATGCGGCCCGTCTGCTGTCGCGTATGCCGCAAAGCGCCCATAGCCAGCGTATTACCTCTTGGCTGCAAGCCATGCTCACCCAGAACACCAAGGGAGAATGGCAGATTGAGCCGCCAGAAGAAGGTAATAAGGATTGGGAGCGCGATGGCATTGCGCTGCAGCCACCTGCATATATCAAGGGTGTGAAAGCCTGGTGGCTGCAGCAGATGGTGGAGCTGGCACCGCTGGACTTCTGGATGCAGCAGCTGGGCATGACGCCTGAGCAGCTGTGGGAGTGGAGCCGCCGCAGTGACTGGAAGACGGCGCTGCGCCAGGGATGGCTGGCAGCCTTGCGCGATCAGCCTGATGTGCGCTGGATCGGTCTGCTGCAGACCATGGACCGCGACGCGCGGGCAGAGTCCTTGCTGCCCGCCTTGCTCGACCAGCTCAGTCCCGAGCAGCGCGAGGAGTATTGGCTGCGCCAGTTGCAGCAGGCCAAGGGCACGCTGATCGACCGCATCAACACGCTGGAAGGCGGCATGCCGGTGGTGGGCGAGTTTTCACTGCTTATGTCCGAGCGTGTGATGGACGAGCTGGACAAGGCCTTGGGCGGCAAGCAGGCCACGGGCAGCTGGCATAGCTGGCAGGCCGATCAGGCGGTGCTGGTCTGCGCCCGCAGATTGCATGCGGCCATGTTGCCGCGCTTTGCGCAGCTCTGGCGCCAGTCCGCTCCAGCCCCCGAATCCGTGCCTGAAGCGGCTGTGGATGCCGAATCGCCCACGGCCGCCGAAACGGCGGTGATGCCCAGGCTGACGCAGCTGTGGCGCAAGCTGGTTTCCAAGACCGACGCCGTGGTGGAAGACGCCACAGCCGCTGTCGTGGCCAGCACTCTTACGCCAGAGCAGCAAGCCAGACTGGACCGTGCCCGCCTGCGTCCCTGGGATGACGAGCAGGTACTGGCACAACTGAACCGCATTGTCGATCTGCGCATGGCCTTGCATGCCGAGCTGCGCAGCTGATCCCCATTTTCTGAATTCATACCGGAAGCACATCATGAGCCAAGTACTACGTCAGCACGCCGAGACGCAATTTGCTGAAGAACTCGATGCCCTGCAAAAAGTGGACGACCGCGCGCGTCCGCAGAACTGGAAACTCTCGCCCTGGGCGGTGCTGCAGTACCTCATGGGCGGCAAGCTCAGCAACGGCTTTGAGGTCAGTCCCAAATACATCGGTAGCCCGCGTCTGATGGAGATTGCCGTCTCCACCTTGGCCACCGACCGCGCCTTGTTGCTCTACGGTGTGCCAGGTACGGCCAAGTCCTGGGTGTCTGAGCATCTGTCGGCTGCCGTGAGTGGCGACTCGACCATGCTGATCCAGGGCACTGCCGGCACCAGCGAAGAGCAGCTGCGCTATGGCTGGAACTACGCTCAGTTGCTGGCCCACGGTCCTTCGGAGAAGGCGCTGATCCCCAGCCCTCTGGTTCACGCCATGAAGCTGGGCAAGATTGCCCGCATCGAAGAGCTGACCCGCATCCCCGCCGATGTGCAGGACACCTTGATTACCGTGCTGTCTGAAAAGACCCTGCCCATTCCTGAGCTCAGCAGCGAAGTGCAGGCCGTGCAGGGCTTCTCGGTCATCGCCACGGCCAACAACCGTGACAAAGGCGTGAACGAACTCTCCAGCGCCTTGAAGCGCCGCTTCAACACCGTGGTGCTGCCCGTGCCTGCATCGCAAGATGAAGAAGTGCAGATCGTCACCAAGCGCGTGGCCGAACAAGGCCGGGCGCTGGCCCTGCCCGCCGAGCCGCCAGCCCTGCAGGAAGTGCGCCGCGTGGTGCAGATCTTCCGCGAGCTGCGCAACGGCCAGACCGAAGACGGCAAGACTGTGCGCGTGAAGTCGCCCAGCTCCACGTTGTCTACGGCTGAGGCAATCTCGGTCATCAACAGCGGCATGGCACTGGCTGGCCACTTTGGCGACGGCGTGCTGCGCGCAGGCGATGTGGCCTCTGGCCTGCTGGGTGCGGTCATCAAAGACCCGGTGCAGGACACCGTGGTGTGGAAGGAATATCTGGAAACCGTGGTTAAGGAACGCAGTGACTGGAAGGATTTGTACCGCGCCTGCCGCGAACAACTGTGAGTTGGCTGCAGTGAATACAGCTCTTGATACGTCGTTGCCTTGCTTTGCCGTAGCGCTGCTACTGTCTGCAGCAAGGACGCCTCGTCTCAACCGCCCATCTGCGATGGGCTGAGCTGTCTTCACTGCTTGAGAAATTGCTACGTCCTCCATTCCGCAGCCCGACAAGCCCATGGCCACTTCCGCTGATTTGATTCATTTTTTTGGCATACGCCACCACGGCCCCGGCTGTGCGCGCAGCCTGCTGCAGGCGCTTGAAGCTTTGCAGCCCGACTGCCTGCTGGTGGAAGGCCCGCCTGAGGGTGAGTCGCTGCTGCCCATGCTGCAAAGCGCCGAACTGCGCCCGCCCGTGGCCATGCTGGTCTACATGCAGGACACACCCAGTCAGGCGGCGTTTTATCCGTTTGCGGAGTTCTCGCCTGAATGGCAGGCGCTGCAATGGGCCAGTCGCAACAGCGTTGTCACGCGCTTTATCGATCTGCCCCAGACCCATGCCATGGCCATTGAGCTGGCGCGGCGCGAAGCCTTGAGGCTGGTGGCGGACGCGGAGGATGATGCTGCGCAAGAGGGCGAGCTGGCAGTGGATGAGTTGCCTGAAGATGCCGGTGCCGAGGACGCCGTAGAAGCAGAAACGACCGATGTAGAAGTCACCGTTGAACTGCCCGTCGAAATTCACCGCGACCCGCTGGACTGGCTGGCCCAGGCCGCTGGTTTTGAAGATGGTGAGACCTGGTGGAACCGGCTGGTGGAAGAGCGCGGCGACAGCGAATCGCTGTTTGAATCTATCAACGAAGCCATGACCGCCGTGCGCAGCGAGCTGGCCAAGGATGGCGAGCACTGGCGCGGCGAAGCCTATGTGCAGCGCGAGGCATTGCGCGAAGCCCATATGCGCCAGTGCATTCGCGATGCCACCAAGGCCGGTTACCAGCGCATTGCCGTGGTTTGTGGTGCATGGCATGTACCCGCGCTGCAGCAAAGCGTCACCGCCAAGGCCGATGCAGCCCTGCTCAAGGGCTTGCCCAAGGCCAAGGTCATGGCTACCTGGGCACCGTGGACTTACCGCAATCTGGCCAGCCACAGCGGTTATGGTGCGGGCGTGACCTCACCGGGCTGGTACCAGCATCTGTGGCGCTGCTATCAGGCAGATATTGAATCAAACAGGGCTGTAGCGCAGGATGGAAAAGCGCTGGTAGCTATCAAAGAAGGAGCGAGTGGCGGAGTCACTCCCGCCATCAGGCGCACCGCCGGCTGGCTGACGCGTGTGGCCCATTTGCTGCGTGAAAAAGACCTGGACTGCTCCAGCGCCCACATCATCGAAGCCACGCGACTGGCCGAAAGTCTGGCCGCGCTGCGGGGTCAGCCCACGCCGGGGCTGGAGGAAATTAACGAATCCATCGTCACCGTCATCTGCATGGGCGAGACTGCGCCGCTGCAGCTGATTGACGATGAGCTGACTGTGGGTCATGTGCTGGGCGGCGTGCCTGCCGATGTGCCGCAGGTGCCGCTGCAGCGCGATATGGAGCAGCAGCAAAAGTCGCTGCGCATGAAGCCCGAAGCCGCAAGCAAGCTGCTGGCGCTGGACCTGCGCAAGGACATTGATCTGGCGCGCAGCCACTTCGTGCACCGCTTGCGTCTGCTGGGCATTGACTGGGGCACGCGCGCGGCTGATGCACAGCGCAACCGCGGCACCTTCCGCGAAAGCTGGCAGCTGCAGTGGGAGCCCGAGCTGGCCGTGCGCATCATCGAAGCCAGCGTGCATGGTGCCACCGTGGCGCAGGCCGCCACGGCCAAGCTGCGTGCCAGCCTCAAGCCCGACACGGCGCTGCCTGAGATTGCGCAGGCTATTGACGATGCGTTGCTGGCCAATTTGCCCCAGCTGGTTGAAGCGCTGATTGAAACCTTGGCTGAGCGTGCCGCCACCACGGGCGATGTGGCCCAGCTGCTGCAGGCGCTGCCGCCGCTGGCCAATGTGTACCGCTATGGCAGCGTGCGCCAGACAGATACAGCGCTGCTGGCCACGGTGATTGACTCCCTCATCGTGCGCGCCTCTATCGGCCTGCCCGTGGCCTGCATGGCCATGGATGACGATGCCGCTGCCGCCATGAAGATTAAGGTGCTGGCCGCGCATGACGCCTTGCGTTTGCGTGGAACGGATGGCAAAGCGCAAGAGGCCGTAGACGCCTGGCGCGCCGCCCTGCGCAGTCTGGCCATGGGCGATGCGGCTGCGGCCTTGCTGCGCGGCATGGCCTGCCGATTGCTGCTCGATGAGCATCTGCTGGAAAGCGCCGAGGTGGTGCAGCAGTTCAACCGCAACTTGTCGCTGGGCGCTGCGCCCATGGATGTGGCGGCTTGGCTGGATGGATTTCTGAACCAGCAGGCGCTGGTGCTGCTGCACGACGAATCCATCTGGGGCGCGATTGATGCGTGGCTCAGCGGGCTGGGCGAGGTGCAGTTTGCGCAAATTTTGCCGCTGGTGCGCCGCAGCTTTGCCAACTTCAGCAAGCATGAGCGGCAAAGCCTTGGCGAGAAAGCCAAGCGGGTGCCCGTCTCTGGTGCTGCTGCTGCGGCACCTGTCGCCAGCGACGGAGACGATGCCCCGTGGGACGAGCAACGCGCTGCGCTGGCGCTGCCCGTGCTGAACGCGCTTCTGGGCCTGAATCTGCCGCAAGCGCTCATAGATCAAGCGCTGAAAGCTACTAATTTTGAAGCGTCTTCTGCCAAGGTGTGACGATGAACCAGATAGCCAATACCGATATCGACACCGACGCCAATGCACTTCAAGAGGTCACCGAAGAGCTTCAGCCCACCACCCGCCTGCAGCGCTGGCGCATGGTGCTGGGCAGCCCGGCCGATGCCAGCTGCGGCGGCGTGACGGGACGCTTGCAGGAAATGGACCAGACGCTGGCTGCGCTGTATGAGGAAGACAGCAAGCTCTCCTCCCGCAAGGGCGGGCGCGGCAATTCATCGCCATCCGTTTCGCGCTGGCTGGGCGATATCCGCAAGTACTTTCCTAGTCAGGTGGTGCAGGTCATGCAGCGCGACGCCATGGAGCGCCTGAACCTGCGCGAGTTGCTGCTGCAGCCCGAGATGCTGGAGAACGTGCAGCCCGATGTGCATCTGGTGGCCGATCTGATCTCGCTGGGCTCGGTGATTCCGCAAAACACCAAGGCCACGGCCCGTCTGGTGGTGCGCAAGGTGGTCGACGAGCTGATGAAAAAGCTGGAAGAACCCATGCGCAGCGCGGTAAGCGGGGCGCTGGACCGCAGCCAGCGCAACCGCCGCCCGCGCCATGCCGAGATTGACTGGAACCGCACCATCCGCGCCAATCTGCGCCACTGGCAGCCTGATTACCAGACCATCGTCCCCGAGACGCTGATTGGCTACGGCCGCAAGGCGCGCCGCCCGCAGCGCGAGGTGATTTTGTGCATTGACCAAAGCGGCTCCATGGCCAACTCGGTGGTCTACTCCAGCATCTTTGGCGCGGTGATGGCCAGCCTGCCTGCCGTGGCGACCAAGCTGGTGGTGTTTGATACGGCGGTGGTAGACCTGACGGAAAAGCTGGACGACCCGGTGGATGTGCTGTTTGGCGTACAGCTGGGCGGCGGCACGGACATCAACGGCGCGGTTGGTTACTGCCAGGGCATCATCAGCGAGCCGCGCAACAGCATTCTGGTGCTGATCTCTGACTTGTATGAAGGCGGCGTCGAATCCGGCCTGCTGCGTCGGGCCAATGAGCTGGTCGAGTCTGGCGTGCAGTTCATCACGCTGCTGGCGCTGAGCGACGAGGGTGCGCCGGCCTATGACGCTGATCTGGCGGCCAAATTGGCTGCCTTGGGCGTGCCATCGTTTGCCTGCACGCCAGACGCCTTCCCGCAACTGATGGCTGCCGCCATTCGCCGTGACGATGTGGCGGCCTGGGCGGCGACGCAGGGCTTCAAGACCAGCAAATAAAAAACAGCCTGCAGTTGCAGGCTGTTTTGATGGGGTGGCTTAGTCCGCCAGAACCAGGCCAAGCTTGGCCAGCTTGCTGGCCAGCACATCGCGTCGGCGAGCGGCTTTGTTGGCCGTCTCGGTCACGGTGGCGATGGTGCGGGGGCCTTTGCCAGCAGAGGCCTTGATCAGCTCCGCCTTCTTGGCGGCTTCAGCCGCGACTTTTCGGTAGCTGGCGATCAGCTCGGCGTGTGCAATAGGTTGGTTCACAGGATGTCCGTTCAATAAGAGCGCCCATTGTCGTTGCAAAACGCACCAAGAACATTTTTAGCCGATGTGAATGGCAAATTCCTGTCGCAGTGCCGACGCGGTTTAAAGGCATGATGGCAGCCATTGAAACCAACAGGGGAGTGCGATGGCGGGTGCCGGCCTTTTGATGCTGCTTGACGATATTGCAGCCTTGCTTGATGACGTAGCGTTGATGACCAAGACCGCTGCAGGCAAAAGCACGGCGATTCTTGATGATGTGGCCATGCAGACCAAGGTGGCCATGCAAAAAACCGCCGGTGTGCTGGGTGACGATCTGGCGCTGAATGCCGAGCAGGTCACAGGCGTCAAGGCCAGCCGAGAGTTGCCGGTGGTCTGGGCCGTGGCCAAGGGCTCGTTATGGAACAAGGCCATTCTGGTGCCTGCCGCCTTGCTGATCAGTGCGTTTGCACCTTGGCTGATTACGCCACTTTTGATGGTCGGCGGGGCTTTTCTGTGCTTTGAGGGCGTGGAAAAAATTCTGCACCTTTTCCACAAAAAGCAGACGCACAGCGAAAAAGAAGTTGTGGTCGATGCGCAGGAGGCTGCTCTGAAAGGTGTGGCTCCGTCATCAGTTCGCGCTGCGCGTGAGCAGCATATGGACCCGATGGAGTACGAAAAGCAAAAGGTCAGCGGCGCGGTGCGTACCGACTTCATTTTGTCAGCCGAAATCATGGCGATTGCGCTGGGCACGGTCTCCACTAAACCGATCTGGGAGCAGGGCGCTGTGCTGGTTGCAGTGGCTCTGGCCATTACGGTGTTTGTCTATGGCCTGGTGGCCGGCATTGTGCGTATGGATGATGTGGGCGGCTGGCTGATGGCCAAGAGCAGCAGCACCGCCAAGGCACTGGGCCGGGGCATGATTGCCTTCACACCATGGCTGATGCGCGGCCTGTCGATTGTGGGCACGGCGGCCATGTTCATGGTGGGGGGCAGCTTGCTGGTGCATGGCATTGCGCCGATTGAGCATTGGGTACAGGCAGTGGTGATTCCCTTGGGCGGCATGGCTGCAGCGCTGGGCCCGGTGCTGGTGCATGTGGTGGTGGGCGCTGTCATCGGCGGTGCGGTGGTGCTGTGCGTCGAGCTGTGGCATAAGCTGCGACCTGCAAAGACCGTGCTTTAAATTTAATAGCTAGCACCGCTGATTCAGCAATGGTTTGCGCTGTATCAGACATCAAAGCGGGCGTGGCCATTGGGCAACGCCCGCTTTTTCTTTGGCGGAGTCGGTGGACAGGTTGACTTGGGACAAACCCGGAAGCAGGTGGCTTTGTTTCAATCAATGCCAAGGGATGCAAACAAGTGCTCCCACCGATTTACTCAAGGAAAAAAGCCCATGAAAAAGACTCTGATCGCGATTGCCGCCGCTGCCAGCGCACTGACTGCTGGTACCGCTTTTGCGCAATCCTTTGATGGCAGCAGCCCCTGGCAAGTGCGCGTGCGTGCCTTGCATTTGAATAGCGATAACGGCGGTGCTGCTGGTAATGCGGGTCTAAGCATCAACAACAAGTGGATGCCTGAAGTGGACGTGTCGTACTACTTCACGCCCAATATCGCGGCTGAGCTGGTGCTGACCTATCCGCAAAAGCAGGACGTGCGTTTGGATGGCCAGCATATTGGCTCGCTCAAGCACCTGCCCCCCACCTTGCTGGCGCAGTACCACTTCACCAACTTTGGCGCATTCAAGCCGTATGTGGGTGCTGGCGTGAACTACACGCGCTTTTCCAGCGTCAATTTGCCTCAAGGCGTGAGCATCAAGAAAAACAGCTTTGGCGGCGCGCTGCAAGTCGGTTTTGACTATGCGCTGGACAAGAACTGGTCGGTGAACTTTGACGTGAAGAAGGTGTTCATCGACACCAATGTCACTGCCGGCTTTGGCAAATTCAAGGTTGACCCATGGCTGGTCGGCGTGGGTGTGGGCTATCGCTTCTGATAGAGCCACAGTAAAGAGTGATCTTGTCTCCGGACCTTCTGCTGGAGATGAGGCTCACGCACCGCAAGCTCTGTGGTGCACTGAGGCTGGCAGGTCTGCATGACCGGCTGGCTTCAGAGGCTAGGGTGTATGTTTAGATCGGTATTCCGCGCAGGCGGGGTACCGATTTTTTTTGACGTTGATGCATTGGCTGACAAGTATTGCTTCTGTCAGCACCGTTGCATGGTGATGCGGTACAAAGAGTGCTGGCTTCAGTCCTACTTTGGCCGCTTGCTGGCGGCGCTAGGCTGATGACTACCCGGCACCCGCGCGATTTTGACCGCGCTCTGCCGGGCTGGCGACCAGACTTGGCAGTGATGGTGCGGGAGCGGTCTCGTGCGATCAGCCTTTCAGGAGGATCAGCATGCGCGCGGTACCAGACAGACAGGCAGCGTCTATCGAGTTTCTCTCTCGTGCCGGGCGCATTCCCTTGCCCCTGGCGTCTTTTCAGGCTCCGTCTCAGCGTCAGGGCGGGGATTGCGATGTCCGGGCAGCCACGCAGCATCCGCAGGATGCCCAAGCGGCGTTGCGACATGAGCTTGCGCAAGGTCTGATACAGCAGCAGGCACAGATCTCTCCCAAGTTTCTGTACGACGCGCGCGGCTGCGCCTTGTTTGAACAGATTACGCAGCTGCGCGAGTATTACCCCACGCGCACCGAGGCGGCGATCATGGCGCAGCACGAAGTCGATATGGCCGAAGCCATGAGTGGCTGCCAGGTACTGATCGAGCTGGGTGCTGGCAATTGCGAGAAGGTACGGCGTTTGTGCCGTAGTGTTGCACCGCAGCAATTTGTGGGCGTGGATATTGCGGTGGAGTTTCTGCAGCAGGCCGTTGCACGGCTGGGGCAGGATTTTCCGCAGATGACGGCGCGTGCCGTGGCCGCCGACTTCACTGCCGACTGGCATTTGCCGCCAGACGTGCCGCAGGCCCGGCGCGAACTGTTTTATCCGGGCTCTTCCATTGGCAATTTTGATACGCAGCAGGCACTGCATATGCTCAAACATATGCATTCGCTGCTGAATGGCGATGGAGGGCTGCTGATCGGTATCGATCTGCCCAAGCCGCTACCTGTTTTGATAGCTGCTTACGATGATGAGCAGGGCGTTACGGCCGAATTCAATCTCAATGTGCTCAGCCATGTGAATCGTTTGCTGGGCAGCGACTTCAATCCCGAGGACTGGGAGCATGAGGCCCGTTTTGACACCCGGCATTCACGCATAGAAATGCATTTGCGTGCGCGCCACGCCGTCATGGTGTGTTGGCCACAGGGCGTGCGCTACTTTGCGCAGGGCGAGACCATTCATACGGAAAACAGCTACAAGTACCCCTTGTCTGATTTTCTCTCCATGCTGAGGGCTGCGGGTTTTGGTGCAACCCATGTCTGGACCGATGAGCAGCAATGGTTTGCCGTCATTCATGCCCATGCGTGAAGCTGTTGATCAAGGACTGCAGCCCATGATGCCTGCGCATGCCGGTCAGCCCGACTGGGCTTCACTGGCTCTTCAGTATGAGAGGGTCCGCGCGCATACGCAAAGGCTGGCCGCATCGCTGTCCGCTGAAGATGCCTGTGTGCAATCCATGCCCGATGCCAGCCCGGCCAAGTGGCATCTGGCGCATAGCAGCTGGTTTTTCGAGACCTTTGTTCTCTCTGCGCACCAGCTTGGGCATAGCCCTTTTGACGCCAGCTTTCGCATGCTCTTCAACTCCTACTACCAGCAGGTAGGCGCACGCCACCCTAGAGCCCAGCGCGGCTTGCTGACAAGGCCGCCTCTGACTCATGTGATGGCTTACCGCGCGGCAGTCGATGCACAGATGCAGGCGCTGATGGCCGGGATGAACATAAGGAGTGTGGTTGAGCAGCGGGCCGCTGCTCAGATCATTGCCCTGGGCTTGCAGCACGAGCAGCAGCATCAGGAGCTGCTGCTGACCGACATCAAGCATTTGCTGTCTTGCCACCCTCTTTGGCCTGCCTATGCTTCAGACGGTTTGGCGAATGCGATTGCTGAAAGTGCTGCCACCAACCTTTCATGGCAATCGATTGAGGCGGGGGTCTATGCCATAGGTCACGCCGGCAGTGGCTTTGCGTTTGACAATGAAATGCCAAGACATAGCGTGTATGTGCAAGCGGCGCAGATTGCACTGAGGCCGGTGAGTAATGGAGAGTATTTACGCTTTGTGCTGGAGGGGGGCTACAGCCAACCGCAATGGTGGCTGTCTGAAGGCTGGGACTGGTGCCAGGCACAGCAACTGAGCCATCCTTGGTACTGGCGAGCCCTTGAAAATGGTTCAGGAGCAGAGGGCTGGCAGGAGTTTAGCTTGCATGGTGCGACTGCGCTGGATGTGCTGAGGCCGGTTTGCCATCTCTCTTACTTCGAAGCCGATGCCTATGCGCGCTGGGCCGGTGCGCGTCTACCCACAGAAATGGAGTGGGAGGTGGCAATGGGCGGGCATGCTTGGCCTGAAGTTTTGTTGGGTGCCAACCCAAGCCTGCATCCAGAACCGATGACAGGCGACCTTGCACCCGTCATCGGTCAGGTCTGGGAGTGGACCCAATCGTCCTATGCCGCCTACCCGGGCTTTCGCGTGGCCGATGGGGCTGTAGGTGAATACAACGGCAAATTCATGGTCAACCAGTATGTGTTGCGCGGCGGCTCTTGCCTGACGCCCGCCGGTCATGCACGGCTGACTTACCGCAACTTCTTTCCGGCGACAGCACGCTGGCAGATGACGGGGCTGCGTCTGGCACGCGACGCATGAGCGTCTCGCGCCAGCGCTTTAACAGCCTGCGCGCCGCAGAGTTTGCTTAAACCTGTTCGAGCGCCTGATTCAAATCGGCCAGCAGGTCGTCGATATGCTCAATGCCCACCGACAGGCGCACCATGCCCTCGGTCACGCCGGCCTTGGCCAGCTCGGCAGCATCCAGCTGGCGGTGGGTGGTGGATGCCGGGTGCGTGGCCAGTGACTTGGCATCGCCAATGTTCACCAGGCGGGTGAACAGCTGCAGCGCATCCAGAAAGCGTGCGCCAGCAGCGCGGCCTTCGTCCCCCTTGAGGCTGAACGACAAAATGCCTGAGGCGCGACCGCCCGATTGCTTTTGCACAATGGCGTGATCGGGGTGGTCCTTCAGCCCGGCATAGCGCACCCATTCCACCTTCGAGTGCTTTTGCAGCACTTCTGCAATCTTTTGCGTGTTCTCGCAGATGCGGTCCATGCGCAGAGCCAGCGTCTCAATGCCTTGCAAGATCTGGAAGGCGTTTTGCGGCGAGATAGCCGCGCCCATATTGCGCAGCGGCACCACACGGGCGCGGCCAATAAAGGCGGCCGGGCCCAGTGCTTCGGTGTAGACCACGCCGTGATAGCTGACGTCGGGCTCGTTCAGGCGCTTGAAGCGGGCTTTGTGCTCGGCCCAGGGGAACTTGCCGCTGTCCACAATCGCGCCGCCTACGCTGGTGCCGTGGCCGCCTAGGTATTTGGTGAGCGAGTGCACCACGATGTCGGCACCAAACTCGATAGGTCGCAGCAGGTAGGGCGATGGCACGGTGTTGTCCACAATCAACGGCACGCCGTGGGCATGGGCCACATCGGCCAGCGCGCGGATGTCGGTCACATTGCCCAGCGGGTTGCCTATGGATTCGATGAACACGGCCTTGGTTTTGGCGTCTATCAGTTTGCCAAAGCTGGCCGGGTCGCGCGGGTCGGCAAAGCGCACTTCAATGCCTTGCTGCGGAAAGGTGTGGGCAAACAGGTTGTAGGTGCCGCCGTACAGCGTGCTGGCGCTGATGATGTTGTCGCCAGCTTCGGCCAGGGTCTGGATGGCTGCCGTGATGGCGGCCATGCCCGATGCCAGGGCCAGTCCGGCGATACCGCCTTCCAGCGCCGCTACGCGCTTTTCCAGTACGTCGGTGGTGGGGTTCATGATGCGGGTGTAGATATTGCCCGGCACCTTCAAATCAAACAAATCCGCGCCATGCTGGGCACTGTCAAACGCATAGGCCACCGTCTGGTAGATGGGCACAGCCACGGCCTTGGTGGTGGGGTCGGGCGAGTAGCCTGCATGTACGGCGAGTGTCTCTATGCGCATGTGTCTCTTTCGGTTGGTTACTTGAAGGCCTGAGTAAATACCAAGGCCTCGCAGATTATGGGTAGCCAGCTGCGTCAAAAGAACGACCTAATTGCTATGTGCTTATGCCAGCGCAAACCATGACCTTTGAAATTGAAATATTCAGTGCTTTGTGTAATGGAGAATTGCTGACAAAATAATTCACAATTTCTTACACCAAGACTGCCCTCTTGAACCAGCCAGCCATCACGTACTTTGCTTTGATAGCGCCCACTTGTGTGGCGCTATTTGGGCTTGCCTTGCTGACTTGCTGGTATGTGCAGCGCCGTCAGCCGCAGGCGGTATTTCTGCTGTGGCTCAGCGGCAGTTTTATGTCATTGGCAACGGCACTGGCCCTGCAAAGCTTGATGAGTAATGCCCAGTTGGGGCAGTTCGCACTGGCTACCGCTTGCCTGTATCTGATGGGCTGCTGGTCACTGGCGCAAGGCATGTCTCTTCGCCTGCGAGGCAAGGGCGTCAGTGTGAGCAGTGGCTTGCTGATTGCCTCGGTCACTCTGGCCGTGCTGTTCTACTACTCGCAATTTGAGAATGATTTGCTGCTTCGCATTCAAAGTCTGGCGTTCGCCATGGCCTTGATGCAGGCACTGGCCCTGCCTGCATTTGTTCAGCTTAAGCCTGCACAGGACTGGGTAGAGAGCCTAGTTCGCTGGACCTACGGATTCAGCGTTGGTTATTCCTTGTTCAGGCCGCTAGCCGTGAGCCTGTTACCTGTGAATGAGCTGCAGGATTTGACGCGCTCGGGTTACTGGGCTTTTTCGCAAGTCGTGGCCCTGGTGTTTGCCATGCTGTTCACGGTGGGGCTGCTGGCCTGCTCGGTGAGAGACATGGTGACCAATCTGCGTGATGAGCGCAATCGCGACCCGCTCACCCGCCTGCTCAACCGCCGCGCTTTTATGGAAGCGGGTGAGTCTTTGCTGGCTGACCGTAGACTGGCTCCTTGGGCGCTGGTGGCGGTGGACATTGATCACTTCAAACGCATCAATGACAACTGGGGCCATGCGGCAGGTGATCAGGTTTTGGTTCAACTGGGCCAGTTGCTACCGCTGCAGGTGCGAGATAAAGATCTGGTTGCCCGTTTTGGTGGCGAAGAATTCATCTTGCTGCTCAACCGCGTGCAGATGAGCGAGGCTCATGCCATTGTGGATCGAGTACGGGTGCAGATGAGTGCCCATGCGTTTGACCATCTGCCAGAGCGTATTCGCATGACGGCCAGCTTTGGCATCGTGCCAGTGCGCTCTGCCGAAGAACTGGCCGAGGCACTGTGCCAGGCAGATGCGTTGCTCTATGCCGCAAAGGGGGCGGGCCGGGACTGCGTGCAGGCTGCGATGACAGCTGCCAAACCCGTTGATGATGAACGCGAAGCTATTGAATCAGTAGCTAATGCCGCTTTATCTGCATAGGCTAAAGGCCTGTTTGACTCAGAAATCAAACTTTGGGATTTTGCGGTCTGCGTCGCGGTTGAATGGGAACGGTGCTTTCCCATACCGCCATGTGCGCGTAAATCACGGCCGGTGCATGGGCATCATTGGCCGCATAGCGCCGCTGGGCTGGAGTCAGGTCTATCGCCGCCCAGTTGGACGTGGTGGTGCGCTTGGACTTGCGAAAGCTTTGTTTGAGCACCAGCGCTGCAGCCGCCCGCACACCCACTGATGCGCCATATCCCAGTTGCTTGAAGCGGCTGTCCAAGTCTTGAATATTCATCAGCGGCACGCCCAGTCTGCGGGGTAGAGTGTGTTTGTCATTGTCCAGTCCAAAGCCGACTTTGCAGATATGTTCAGCGATCAGCACCTTGCGTGACAGCTCAAGGGCCATGGGCAGGTGCAGTTGCAGCAGCCAGGCTTGTTGCGTCGTCGCGAGCTGCACCAGGTGAGGGCCGCTGTCATGCTGGCCCACGTTGAAAAGTGGTTTGCTCTCCGTATCAAAGCCCAGAACCGGCTCGGCGTTGATGGAACGAAACGCGGCCTCAAATTCAGCCTCTGTCTGGGGGATATGGATTGCTTGCTCTGGCAGTTCCAAAAACTGGGGAAGCAGGGCGCTTTCGTCCTTGTTAGGGGCAATGAGTCTGTGCATGACGGTGATTACACACCAGCTTCTCTTATCCCCAGTACATGTGGGCTGGCCTGTGGGTAAATAGAGGCAAAACCTTTCAAAGCCTTTGCTGGTAACGCTTTGAAAGGAGTGCCTTAAAAATAGGCGATATCAGCAGCGCACAAATGCGGGAGTCCGCTTTTCCAGAAAGGCGTTGACGCCTTCAAGGCTGTTGGCTGCGCCCGCGCAGACGCTGATCGCGTAGCGTTCTGCTTCAAGGTGGGCTTGCAAAGCATGGTCGTGAGCCTCGTCGCAGAGCTTTTTGATATGGGCCAGCGAGTTGGTAGAGCCTGCCGCCAGTTCCTCGGCGAGTTGCAGCGCCTGTGCAGCCAGTGCATCTGGCTCGTGCAGCTCATCAAATATGCCCATGCGCAGGCACTCCTGAGCCGATGCCGGGCGATTGCTCATCAGTAGATATTTGGCGCGAGAAGCACCAGCGCGGCGCGTGAGGTAGTAGGACGAACCCAGATCGGGGCTGAGGCCAATGGCGGAGTAGCCACCGCGCAAGAACACCTTGGTTGAGGCCAGCACGATATCGGCGCACAGACCTATGCCAATACCGCCGCCGCCCAGCGCGCCTTGAATGGCGCTGATGACGGGGATGGGCAGTGTGGCCAGCGTGTGCATGGTGGGGTTGAGCACAGCCAGAATTTCATGGATGGTTTGCGGCAGGCGATCCCGGTTCTGCACAAATTCGCGGATATCGCCGCCCACGCAAAACTGTTTGCCCGTCGCTGAAATCAGAATCGAACCAACGTCAGCCACGCGGGCCTGCGCTACGACGCCTGCCAGTGCATGTGCCATGGGCGTGCTGATGACATTACCCAACTCGGGCTGGTTCAGCACGACATGACCCACGCCGTTGCGCTCTTTCCAGAGGACGAGATCAGACATCAGGCGACCTTTCTTTCTTGATGCGCCCAGAACGGGGCGCGTAGCGTGGTCTTGAGAATCTTGCCTGCGCCAGACAGCGGCATGGCCTCGACAAAAGACACTTCACGCGGGCACTTGTAGCTGGCGATGCGAACCTTGCAAAAATCAATCAACTCTTCGGCCTCCAGCGCCTGCCCTGGCTTGCGCACGATGAAGACATGCACTTGTTCGCCCCATTGCTCATGCGGCGTGCCGATGACGGCGCAGGCTGCTACGGCCGGGTGGGTGGCAATCACGCTTTCCACTTCAATGCTGTAGACGTTTTCGCCACCGGTGACGATCATGTCCTTGATACGGTCTACGACGAAAACATAGCCGTCTTCATCCATGCGCCCACCGTCACCGGTGTGCATCCAGCCGTTGCGGATGGCAGCCGCAGTTTCTGCCGGCTTGTTCCAGTAGCCGAGCATGACACCCGGGCCACGCACGACGACTTCACCCACTTCGCCGCGCGGCAGCTCATTGCCTTCGGGGTCGACAATGCGTACTTCGGTGCAGACCGTGGCGCGGCCTGCGCTGCGATGCCAGCCCTTGGCGCGGCCTTTCTCGCGGTGCATTTCGGGTTTGAGGATGGTGGCAACGGGCGACAGTTCTGTCATGCCGTAGGCCTGAATAAAGCCTGCATGAGGAATGGCCTTCATGGCGCGGTCCAGCAGCCCTTCTGAGATGGGTGAGGCCCCGTACAACATCTGCTGCAGGGAGCTCAGGTCGTATTGCTGGATATCTGGGTGATCCACCAGCATCTGAATCATGGTGGGGACCAGCAGCATGTCTGTCACGCCGTGGGCGGCGATGGCTTGCAACACACCAATCGGGTCAAAACGCGGGAGCATGACGTGGCAGCAGCCTGCGGCAAACAGGGCATTCATGAAGGCACCATCGGCCAGGTGGAACATGGGGGCGGCATGCAGGCCAATGCTGCCGCGCCGGACGGTACCTTCGGCCACGCCCAGAATCGAGTTGGTGTAGAGGTTGCCATGACTGAGCATCACGCCCTTGGGCGAGCCTGTGGTGCCGCCGGTATAGAACACCCCAGCCAGATCATTGCCGCTGCGCATGGCATCTTCGACAGGCGCAGCTTCGGCAACCAGCGCTTCATATGACCGCATGCCTTGCGGCGCTGCGCCGTCGCCCAGATGAATCAGCGTCTTTAAAGCGCTGGAGAGCTTTTTGATCTCTGGGGTGAGGGGCGCAAACGTATCGTCCACCAGCAGGATACGGGTCTCGCAATCGTCCAGAGAGTAGGCGATCTCGGCCGCGCTCCATCGGATATTGATGGGGTTGACCGCCGCGCCCGCCCAGTAGCTGGCCATGTAGTACTCCAAATACCAGTCAGAGTTCAGGCTCAGAATGCCGACCCGGTCACCGGGCTGCACACCCAGTGTTCGCAGAGCACCGGCAAAGCGGGCGACACGGTCGCCCAGTTGCGTAAAGCTGCGTTTGCGCCCGTTGTAAATGCTGGCGGTGGCATTGGGAGACTGTTGAATGGCACGGCGCAGACTTTGAGTGAGGTACATGGCAAGCCTTTCGGGGCACAGGGGTTAGAGAGTCGTTGAGTGAATTCCGGTCAGCGGGCGAACAGGCGTCTGGCGATCAGGTCCTTCATGATTTCATTGGTGCCGCCGTAGATTTTCTGAATGCGGGCGTCGGTGTACATGCGTGCAATGGGGTACTCCTCCATGAAGCCGTAGCCGCCAAACAGCTGCAGGCATTCATCCATGACCTTGCATTGCTGCTCGCTGCACCACCACTTGGCCATATAGGCGGCTTCGTTTTCCAGCGTGCCATCGAGCAGGCGCTGTATGCAGTCATTCACAAAGCTGCGCACCACATGGGCGGTGGTCGCGCACTCGGCCAGCTTGAAGCGCGTGTTCTGAAAGTCAGCAATCGTCTGGCCGAAGGCTTTGCGCTGCTGGGTGTAGTCCACCGTCAGTTCCACGGCCATTTCAATCGCGGTGGCGGCTGAGACGGCCAGCAGCGTTCGCTCATAAGGCAGCTGGCTCATCAGTTGCTTGAAGCCCTGACCTTCTGTGCCGCCCAGCAACTGGGCTGCAGGAATGCGCAGATCTTCAAAGAACAACTCTGCCGTGTCTGAAATATGCTGACCAATCTTGTGAAGCCTGCGGCCCACGCGAAAGCCCGACAGGTTTTCAGTCTCCAGCACCATCAGCGAGACACCTGAGCTGCCCGCATCGCCAGTGCGCAGAGCCACCACCAGCAAGTTGGCTGTGTAGCCATTGGTGATAAAGGTCTTGGAGCCGTTGATGACGTAATGATCCCCATCGCGCTGGGCGCGGCTGGTCATGGCTTTGAGGTCAGAGCCAACGCCGGGCTCCGTCATGGCAATGCCAGCCAGCATTTCACCGCTGCATAGTTTGGGCAGCCAGCGCTGCTTTTGTGCATCGGTTCCGTAGGTCTTGATGTAGTGCGATGCAATGGTATGAACGCTGGTGGAGCCGTGGACTTCGGCCTTGGTCAGCTCTTCTTGCACCACCAGCTGATAGGCCAGATTGCCACCGCCACCGCCCCATTGCTCATCCATCTCGGGCAGCAGAAATCCATGCTCGCCAAACCCGCGCCAGGTCTCGCGCGGTATATAGCCTTGTGCGCGCCAAGCGGGGACATGGGGTGTGAGTTCGCGTTCCACATAGCGACGGACCTGCTCACGGAAGGACTCGATATCGGCATCCATCCACGCATGCTGAAGTACCCTGGGCAAGATGCTCATATTCACACTCCTGTCAGGCCGCCAGTACACATCAGGGTCTGGCCGCTGATGTAGTCCGACTCGGGTTGGCAAAACAGATAGACGGCACCAGCTGCTTCTTCAGGGGTGCCGCCACGGCCTAGCGGGATGGCCTGCTCCATGGCCGCCATCAGTCCAGGGTTCACGCCCACTTTGATCTCTCGACCTTCAATATTGGCGGTCTCGCCTGCTGCCGCGGAGTTGGTCAGGCGCGTCTTGATGAGGCCAAAGGCCACGCAGTTCACGTTAACGTTCAGGCGGCCCCATTCCTTGGCCAGCGTCATCGTCAGGCCCGTGATGCCGGCTTTGGCGGTGGAGTAATTTGCCTGCCCCGGATTGCCGAACAGACCGGCCACAGAGGAGATGTTGACCACCTTGCGCATGACACGTTGGCCTGCATCCATTTCGGATTTGGACAGCGCCTTGATGACGGGCTGGGCCGCCCGCAGTATGCGAAATGGTGCGGTCAGGTGGCAGTCCAGCATGGCGTACCACTGCTCGTCTGTCATCTTCTGGATCACGTTGTCCCAGGTATAGCCTGCGTTGTTGATGATGATGTCCAGACCCTTGAATTCCTGCACGGCGGTGCCCACAAAGCGCTCGGCAAAGTCGGTATGGGTGACATTGCCCACGCAGGCCACGGCTTCGCCGCCCATCTCGCGGATCAATGCGATGGTTTCTTCGGCGGGTTCGGTATCCAGATCGTTGATGACCAGTCTTGCTCCTTCACTGGCCAGCTTGAGCGCGATGCTGCGGCCAATGCCGCGCCCCGAACCTGAAACCAGAGCCACTTTGCCTTCGAGTTTTCTTGCCATCTTTATCTCCGTTGATTTCTTCAGGGGCTTCAGGGAAGGGCGACCCAGGCATCCCCTGCGATCTTGGTCTGGCCATGCTGGTTGGTGCTTTGCACCTCGATACGTACGCAGCGGTCGGCATCACGCTTTTCGGCCACGTGGCCGCTGCAGTGAATGGCATTGGTCAGATGGGTAATGCCCAGAAAGCGCACGTCAAATTGGCGCAGTTGCGACTGGGGTGCCCATTGGGTGATGAGGCGGCCCAGCCACGCCATGCTCAGCATTCCTTGTGCAAAGACATCGGGCATGCCAGCCTTGCGGGCAAAGTCGGTATCGATATGAATGGGGTTGTGGTCGCCAGATGCCCCGGCAAACAAGGCCAGAGTCGTGCGACTGATGGGCGGGAGGTTCAGCGCGGGCAGGGTGTCGCCCACCTGAATTTCATCAAAACGTGGAGTGCTCATGTTGTCTGTTCTCCTTAGTTACGAACCACAATGACGGTGCGCATCTCCGCCACGAGCTGCTCGTGCTGATTGGTGGCACGTGAGGACTTGACGATGAATTCCAGCGCTCCGTTCTTCTTGTCATAGATGTCATCCACCTGGGAGCGCACGGTGATGGTGTCGCCCGCGCAGGCACTCTGGTGGTAGCAAAAGCTTTGCTCGCCGTGCAAAATTTTGGCAATCGGTACCTCCAGCTTTTGCAGCAACTGATCGCTGGCACCGCTGTCCAGCTCGGCGGCGAACAGAAAAGTAGGCGGCGCAGGCAGGTCGGCGTAGCCAGCGGCGCGAGCGGCTTGCACATCGGTATAGACGCTGCTGGTTTCGCCAATGGCCTTGGCAAAAAAGCGCAGGCGGCTGCGGTCAATAGTCAGCTCTGATGTGGGGAGTTTGAAACCTATCCATCTTTTGTCGATCATGGCCAGCCCTTCAGACGCGTTCATACAGAGTCACCACGCACGCGCCGCCCAGCCCCAGGTTGTGCTGCAGGGCAAGGCGGGCGTTCTCCACCTGGCGTTGCTCGGCACGGCCGCGCAGTTGCTGAACCAGCTCTGTGCATTGCGCCAGACCGGTTGCGCCCAGAGGGTGGCCTTTGGATAACAAACCGCCCGAGGGGTTGGTCACAAACTGGCCGCCATAGGTGTTGTCGCCATCGCAGACAAATTTTTCGGCGCCGCCCACGGGGCACAGGCCCAGCGCTTCATAGGTCAGCAGCTCGTTATGAGCAAAGCAGTCGTGCAGCTCCACCACATTCAAATCTTTGGGGCTGATGCCGGCCTGCTCATAAACTTGATTGGCGGCAGCTTGAGCCATGCTGAAGCCGACCACTTCGCGCATATCGTGGGAATCAAAAGTCTTGCGGCTGTCCGTGGTCATGGACTGGGCGCGAATGCGCACGCTGCGGTCCAAGCCATGCTTGCGCGCATAGCTCTCTGACACGAGCAGCGCAGCCGCTGCGCCGCAGGTGGGAGGGCAGGCCATGAGGCGGGTCATGACACCAGGCCACATCACGGGCGATGCCATGACTTCTTCTTCTGTCACTTCGGTGCGGAACAGTGCTAGCGGGTTGCGCGTTGCATGGCGGCTGGCTTTGGCGCGAATTTTGGCAAATGTGGACAGCTTGGTGCCGTACTGATCCATGTGAGTCTTGCCTGCACCGCCAAAGTAGCGCAGAGCTAGCGGCACGCCATTGTCGCCAACCAGTGCATCGGTCTCGGCTTCAAACAGATCGAATGGGCTGGGTCTGTCGTTAAAGACGGAGCTCAGTGCGCCGGGAGTCATCTGCTCAAAGCCCAAAGCCAGTACGCAGTCTGCCGCGCCGCTGGCCACGGCCTGGCGTGCAAGATACAGCGCGGTAGAGCCGGTGGAGCAGTTGTTGTTGACATTGACGATGGGAATGCCCGTCATGCCGACCTCATACAGCGCACGCTGGCCCGAGGTCGAGTCGCCATAGACATAGCCCACATAGGCTTGTTGCACTGCGTCATAAGCGACGCCTGCATCGGTCAGCGCCAAGCCTGTGGCGGTCGCCGCCATCTGGTAGTAGAGATCGCTCTTTCCGGGTTTTGCGAAGGGAATCATGCCAACGCCGGCAACAAACACATCACGACTCATGAACAGCTCCTTGAAAACAGTGGGGCAACACAACGCATCGTAGAAATTACTGATGCGCAAACCCATTGCGGAGCGCATCTTTCATATGTCAAAAAACCTCAAAGTGATGTGCGCATGACCCGTTCTTCAGTTATTCCCTTTACGGTGTCCATGGCGCTGGTGCGCGGTATTGCTGCGGGTGTGAACCGGCGCGGGTTTGAGTACGACCGATTGCTGCAACGCGCAGGCATTGCGCCTGAACTGCTGGAGCAGGAGGGCGCACGGGTCACTGCCGACCAATATGTGGCGCTGATGTGGCGAGTGGTGGAGACCTTGGGTGATGAGGCCATGTGCCAGTTCTCGCGCCCGTTAAGAAGGGGGAGTCTGGAGCTGATTGCCCGCCATGCGCTAGCCGGTGAAACGCTGGAGGCCTCACTCAGGCGCATGTGCCAGGCGCTTTCTTTGCTGCAGGATGACGTAGCAATATCGCTGGTGCGAGATGGCTCTCTGGCAGGCATTGTGATTACGCCGCTGCCTAACCAGCCGCAGCCCAATTTTCTGCACGAATTTTCTCTGCGCGTGCTGTGGCGTGTTACGTCCTGGTTGATGGGCGGCTCGCTCAAGGTGCAGCGCTTTGACTTTGCGTTTGCGCAGCCCGATTACGTGAACGATTACGGCGACACCTTTCCTGCACCACTGCAGTTTGGTCTGCCTGCATCGGCCTTCTGGTTTGATGCCCGAAAGCTGTCACGCCCCTGCAGTCGTGATGAGCAGGCGCTGAGAAATTTTGTAGCCAGCTGGCCTGCAGCGGCCATCATGCCCTCGCGCATGGGGGAGGGCATGGATGCCCGAGTACACACCCATCTGCTGCAGTCGCGCCCGGGCTGGGCGGGGCTGGAATCTACGGCGCTGGCGCTGCACATGTCGGCGCCTACGCTGCAGCGCAAACTGGCGGCCGTCGGCACCACGTTTCAGGCCATCAAGGATGAGCTGCGCCGCGATATTGCGGTGTCCAGGCTGGGGACCAGCAAGGTCAGTTTTTCAGCGCTGGCGGCAGACCTGGGTTTTGCCGATGCTGCGGCTTTTCAGCGGGCGTTCAAGACATGGACGGGCAGCTCTCCGGGTCTGTACCGCGCCCGCCCTGTAGTGGACTGAAGCTGCCGAAAACCCTTGAGTAAAAGCCCTAGATATTTTTACCAAACAAATGATTGGTAAAAATAAAAAATGCCGATATGCTGCCATTCATGCAAGCAAACGTGGATGAAGTTTCGGTACCCAAACGCAAGCGCGGCAGACCTGCCAAGTCGGTAGGTGAGCGCAATGAAAGTGCGCGCCGCATGGAGCTGGTGTGTGTGGCTGCCAAGCAGTTTCGGCAGCGCGGTTTTCATGGCACCAGTACCCGCGACATCGCAGCGGCAGCAGGCATTCAGGCGGGTTCTTTGTTCTATTTTTTTGAGAGCAAAGAAGCCATGCTGCACGCGGTGATGCGCGATGGAATGGCTCAGGCTGCAGTGGCTCAGGCGGCTGCGCTGGAGGCGCTTAGTTCGCGTGCCAGTGGTGTGACGCGGCTTGAGGCGTTGATACGCAATCACCTGCAAATCATGGTAGGGCCTGGAAGCGATTTCATCCCCGTCATGCTTTACGAATGGCGACTTCTCAGCAATGAGCAACGCCTTGATGTTGCAGAGCAAAAAGATGCCTATGAGGCGCAGTGGATGCCCGTGCTGCAGGCCCTCTACCGCACTAGAAAGCTCAAGGCCAGACCCGAGATTGCGCGCCTTTTGATCTTTGGCGCGCTGAACTGGACGGCGCAATGGTATTCGGATAGCGGCAGCCTCAGTCTTGATGAGTTGACCGATCAATCTCTGGCTTTATTCATTGGGGCGCGTTGATGTACCAATCCGTTTTCCGTCCCGCATTGATGGCGGGACAGGTGGTAGTGGTGACCGGTGGCGGTTCAGGCATAGGCCGCTGCGTGGCCCATGAGCTGGCAGGGTTGGGTGCCACGGTGGCACTGGTTGGCCGTAACCCCGAAAAACTGAGCGTTGTGCAGCAAGAGCTGGGGCAGGAGGGCGTGGATGCCGCACGCGTCAGCTGCCACAGCGGGGATATTCGGGATGAGGCAGGCGTCAAGGCTCTGGTGGCCCAGATTCTTGGGCAGCATGGCCGAATTGATGCACTGGTCAATAACGCGGGTGGTCAGTACATTGCCCCGCTGGCCACGATTAGTGCCAAGGGCTGGCAGGCGGTGCTGGACACCAACCTCACTGGCGGCTTTCTGATGGCGCGTGAATGCTTTGTGCAGCACATGGCCAAGCATGGTGGCTCCATCGTCAACATGGTGGCCGATATGTGGGGTTCCATGCCCGGCATGGGCCACAGCGGCGCAGCGCGTGCAGGCATGGTCAGCTTGACCGAAACGGCTGCGGTGGAATGGGCACCGCACGGCGTTCGTGTCAATGCCATTGCGCCTGGCTATATCGCCTCAAGTGGCATGGATCAATACCCGCCAGAGGCCGCAGCCATGTTGCGCAAGATGCCTGCCACCGTGCCTGCCGGCCGCTTTGGTAATGAAGCAGAAGTCTCGGCCAGCATTGTTTTTTTGCTCAGCCCTGCTGCCAGCTTCATCAGCGGTACGGTGCTGCGGGTCGATGGTGCGCGCCCGCAGGTGCGCATGGGCATGGGGCCGGTAGCGGCCAGTGCTGAAGTGCAGCAACGCGCCGCCGTGCGTGCCTTTGATGGCTTTGCGCTCTACCAGACACCGAAGGTGTTTCAGTCATGAATGTCTATGAATCGCAATGGAATGCCGGTAGTGAGCAGGCCGGGCAGCGCAGCGCAGCCACGCTGAAACGCATTGAGGCGCTACGCGAGCTGGAGCAGCGTGCGGCACAGGCATCGCAGCGCGCCAAACCCCAGTTTGAAAAGCGTGGCCAGTTGCTGCCGCGTGAGCGTGTGGCACTGCTGCTTGATAGCGGATCGCCTTGGTTGCCGCTGTGCACGCTGGCTGGCTTTATGCAAGACCGCGATGACCCGGCCAAGTCGGTACCGGGAGGCGGCATGCTGGCCGGGATTGGTTTTGTCAGTGGCGTGCGCTGCATGGTGGTGGCTAGTGATTCGGGCATTGAAGCCGGCGCAATTCAAGAAAAAGGGCTGGACAAGATGCTGCGCGTGCAAGAGATCGCGCTGCAGAACAAGCTGCCCTTCATCCATCTGGTGGAAAGCGCTGGCGCAAACCTGATGCGTTACCGCGTTGAAGGCTTTGTGATGGGCGGCGCGCTGTTTCGCAACCTAGCGCGGCTGTCTGCTGCTGGTCTTCCCGTCATCACGGTGCAGCATGGATCGGGCACGGCAGGCGGCGCGTATATGCCCGGGCTATCGGATGTGGTCATCATGGTGCGCGGCCGGTCACGGGCCTTTCTGGCGGGCCCGCCCTTGCTCAAGGCTGCAACGGGTGAGATTGCGACTGAAGAAGAACTGGGCGGGGCCGAGATGCACACCGCTATCTCCGGTTTAGGTGAATATCTGGCTGAGGACGACCGCCACGCCTTGGGTCTGGCGCGTGATGTAGTGGCACAGCTTTCACAATGGAAACAGCCGACTGCGCAATATGGAAAAGCGCCAGCAGCTATCAAACCGGGAGTGTCTGAGCCGCGTTATGACTCACAAGAGTTACTAGGCCTGATGCCATCCCACCATCGCGAGCCGGTGGATATGCGTGAAGTCATGGCGCGACTGGTGGATGGGTCTGCATTGCTGCAATTCAAGTCCAGCTATGGCGCGGCCACGCTTTGTGCGCAGGCGCATATCGACGGCCATGCCGTGGGCCTGATATCGAACAACGGCCCCATTGATGTAGCTGGTGCCAATAAGGCGGCGCACTTCATTCAGTGGATGTGCCAACTGGGCCACCCCATCATCTATCTGCAAAACACCACGGGCTATATGGTGGGCAAGGACAGTGAGCAGGCCGGAATGATCAAGCACGGCAGCAAGATGATTCAGGCCGTGACCAATGCCACCGTGCCGCAGATCACCATCCAGTGCGGTGCCAGCTTTGGCGCGGGCAACTACGGCATGTGTGGCCGTGGCTATGCGCCGCGTTTTCTGTTCAGCTGGCCCGGCGCCAAGACGGCGGTGATGGGCGGCGAGCAGGCCGCCAGCACCATGCGCCAGGTGACTGAGGCGGCCATGGCCCGCAAAGGCCTGCCGGTGGATGACGAGCAGATGCAAAAACAGTACGACCAGATCGTCGCCATGTTTGAAGCACAGGCCGATGTGCTCTACACCAGCGGCTTGCTGCTGGATGACGGTGTGATTGACCCGCGCGACACGCGCCAGGTGCTGTCGTTCTGCCTGGCTACCTTGCAAGAAGCGCAGCAGCGCACGGTGCGCCCCATGCAGTTTGGGGTGGCGCGCATGTAGCGGAGCACCCGCCTTTCACCTTTCCCCTTCAGAGATATCAACGGAGACAAGTCATGCAGTGGACCCATGAGCATCTGGAAGTGCGCAAGACCCTGAAGCGCTATATCGACGAGCAGATTAATCCTCATGTCGATGAGTGGGAGGAGGCGGAAATCTTTCCCGCCCACAAGGTGTTCAAGGGGCTGGGTGATCTGGGGCTGCTGGGGCTGACCAAGCCCGAGGCCTATGGCGGCGCGGGTCTGGACTATTCGTACAACCTGCTGATGGCGGAGACGCTGGGCAGCATTCGCTGCGGCGGTGTGCCCATGGCCATTGGGGTGCAGACCGATATGTGCACGCCCGCGCTGGCGCGCTTTGGCAGCGATGCACTGCGGGAGCAATTTCTGGCACCAGCCATTGCGGGCGACATGGTGGGCTGCATTGGTGTGAGCGAACCAGGTGCGGGCAGCGATGTATCGGGCATCAAAAGCCATGCGCGCAAAGATGGCGACGATTACGTCATCACGGGCCAGAAAATGTGGATCACCAACAGCATTCAGGCGGACTGGATGTGCATGCTGGTCAACACCAGCGATGGGCCGGTGCACAAGAACAAGAGCCTCATCATGGTGCCCATGCGTGACGGGCCGAATGGCAAGTTGACCAAGGGCATCGAAGTGGCCAAGAAGCTGCGCAAGATCGGCATGAACAGTTCTGACACGGGCCTGATTTATTTTGATGAAGTGCGCGTGCCCCAGAGCTATCTGATTGGGCAGGAAGGGCAAGGCTTTATCTACCAGATGCAGCAGTTCCAGGAGGAGCGGCTGTGGTGCGCGGCCAGCGGGCTGGTGGCCATGGATGAGTGCATTCAAGAGACCATCGAATGGGCGCAGCAGCGGCGCATGTTTGGCAGCACGCTTATAGATCAGCAGTGGGTGCAGTTCAAACTGGCCGAGTTGCAGACCGAGGTGGAAGCGCTGCGCGCACTGACCTATCGCGCCGCTGACCTGTACATGGGCGGGCAGGATGCGCTGCAACTGGCCAGCATGGCCAAGCTCAAGACGGGGCGGCTGACGCGTGAGGTGGCGGACACCTGCCTGCAGTTCTGGGGCGGCATGGGCTTTACCTGGGAGAACCGCGTCTCGCGCCTGTATCGCGATGGGCGTCTGGGCTCCATCGGCGGCGGTGCTGATGAAGTGATGCTGGGCATCATCGGTAAGACCATGGGAATGATCAAGCGCCCTGCGCAGTGAGGGAGCTGGGCATGACTCAGGTGCTTGAAGTAGAACGCCAGCCGCTGGGCAATGGCTTTGTAGAGTGGTGGCGACTGAACTCACCGCAGACCCGAAATGCGCTGACGGATGAGGTGGTGCAGGCCTTGCTGCAACACTGCCGACGCGCGGCTCAAGATGCACAGTTGCGCGTGGTGGTGCTGAGCGGCAATGGCGGACATTTCTGTGCCGGTGGCAGTCTGGGTGGTTTTGCCAGCAGCATTGGCAAACCGCTGGAAGGCGCGGATGCATTTGACCCACTGGTCAACGTTAATCGCGAATATGGCTGTTTGTTGCAGCAACTGGCGGGCTTGCCGCAGTTGCTGATCGCTGCTGTGCAGGGCGCTGCCATGGGCGGCGGTGTGGGGCTGGTCTGCGTGGCAGATGTAGTGGTGGCTGACGAGGCAGCTGTGTTTGGCACGCCAGAGGTCACGCTGGGCATCATTCCCGCACAGATTGCCCCTTTTGTGCTGCGCAGATTGGGTGAGGCGCGCGCGCGGCAGTGGCTGCTGTGCGGTCAGCGCTGGTCTGCAGCTAAGGCACATGAGGCAGGGTTGGTGCAAATCCTGGTCAATGTCAGTGATGAGGAAGGTTGGCAAAGCCAGTTGCAGCGCCAGATTGATCTCTGTGCGCAGGCCGCACCGGCTGCCGTGGCAGCCACCAAAAAACTGCTGGCAGCCATTCCCGCGCAGAGTCTGGATGCATCGCTGAATCAAGGAGCGCAGGCCTTTGCCAGTGCGCTGCGCGGTGCAGAGGCGGGCGCAGGGCTCAAGGCTTTTTCTCACAAGCAGCCTGCGCCCTGGGCCGTTTCACCGAATCAGGAGAGCATTGCATGAAGCGCATTCTGATTGCCAATCGCGGCGAGATTGCGCTGCGTGTCATGGCCACGGCCCAGCGCATGGGCATAGAAACGGTCGCGGTTTATTCCGATGCGGATGCAGGCAGCGCCCATGTGCAGCAGGCCACGCAGGCTTATGCGCTGGGCGGTTTGACATCAGCGCAAAGCTATCTGGATATTCAAAAGCTGCTGGCCGCAGCGCAGGCCACAGGGGCCGATGCCCTGCACCCCGGTTATGGTTTTTTGAGTGAGGACGCTGGCTTTGCGCAGGCCGTACAAGATGCGGGCCTGATCTGGATTGGCCCGCCACCCGAGGCGATTCGTCAGCTGGGCAGCAAGGCCGCGGCCAAGCAACTGGCCAAGGCACATGGCGTGCCCTGCTTGCCCGGGTATGAAGGTGATAACCAGTCTGATGCCCGATTTGCCGCAGAGTCCGAGAGGGTTGGCTACCCCGTCATGGTCAAGGCCGTGGCCGGTGGTGGCGGGCGCGGTATGCGGCTGGTGGAGAGGGCCGATCAGCTGGTGGCCGCTCTGGCCAGTGCCAGATCTGAAGCACTGGCGGGCTTTGGTAATGGTGCCTTGCTGGTCGAGCGAGCGGTGAAGAACCCGCGTCATGTTGAGCTGCAGGTTTTTGCTGATGCGCATGGCCATGTGATTCATCTGGGGGAGCGGGACTGCTCGGTGCAGCGCCGTCATCAAAAAATCATTGAAGAAGCACCCAGCCCCGCAGTCAACGCAGAACTGCGTGCGCGCATGGGCCAATGCGCCACGGCGTTGGCCGCTGCAGCCGGTTATGTGGGGGCAGGTACGGTGGAGTTTCTGGTCGAAGGCCAGCAGTTCTATCTGATGGAGATGAACACCCGTCTGCAGGTCGAGCACCCGGTAACTGAGGCGCTGACCGGGCTTGACCTGGTGGAGTGGCAGATTCGTGTGGCGTGCGGCGAGGCCTTGCCGCTGGCTCAGGAGCAGGTTCGGTTTAGCGGTCATGCCATTGAAGTGAGGCTGTGCGCGGAGGACGAAAGCTTTCAGCCCCATACCGGCGTTGTGCGCTTTTTCTCTGCGCCGCAAGCAAGCGCCTTTACCCGCGCGCCGCTGCGTTTTGACCACGCCGTGCGCAATGGCAGCGAGGTCACACCTTATTACGACGCCATGCTGGGCAAGCTGATTGTTCATGCCGATACGCGAGAGCAGGCCATCAACCAGCTGATTCATGCGCTGGGTCAGCTCAAGGTTCTGGGTCTGCCGACTAATCGCGCTTTTTTAATGGAATGTCTGAATGACTCGGTGTTCAGGCAAGGGCAGGCGCTGATCTCCTATCTGGCTGGTGATGCGCCGCGTTTGCAGCAGCAGTTGCGCCAGCGTGAAGCACAGGCGCATCAGCAATGGAGCGCGCTATGCGCTGTGGGCCAGATGCCCGGGCCGCTGGCCTGCAGCTACCCGCAGCTGCGCAAATTGCGTCATCGTGGCGATACACAAGAGCTGCAGTTGCAGCCCCAAACTGCGCAAAGCTGGTCGCTGCAGGCGAAAGATGAAGAACCCGTTTTGCTACAGATTGATGAGCTTCTACCGCATGGCTGGAAAGCGCGACGGGGTGGTTTGACTCAAACCGTGAACGCGGTGGCGATGGATGCAGAGGACGGTAGCTCCCGCTGGCATTTGCAGGCCGGTGCGGTGGACTGGTGGGCGCAGGATGTGAGCTACCAGCCGCCCGAGAATGCAGGCGGAGCCGCTCAGGCCGCCGAGCTGAGAGCCCCGTTCAACGGACGTGTGGTGCTGCTGAATGCTGAGCTGGGGCAGGCGCTGGCGGAAGGTGCGGTTGCCATCGTCATTGAATCCATGAAGCTGGAGCACAGCCTGAGCGTAAAGGCCGCCTGCGTGGTTGAAGCCGTACTGGTCAGTAGTGGCCAGCAGGTATCGCCGGGGCAGGTTCTGCTGCGACTGGCTCCCATGCCGGAGGTCAAGCATGACTAATGCGTTGGATGCCTCTGATATGTCTGAACGCGACATGCTCTACGACATGGTGCGCCGCTTTGCGACTGAGCAAATTGCGCCCCATGTCACGGCCTGGGATGAAGCGGGCGAGTTTCCGCGCCAGCTGTACCGGCAAGCGGCCGAGCTAGGCTTGCTGGGTATTGGCTACCCGCAGGAGCTGGGCGGTACGCCTGCCACGCATAGCCTGCGTGCGGCGCTTTGGATAGCGCTATGCCGGTATGGCGGCAGCGGCGGGGTGCTGGCCAGTTTGCTGTCTCACAACATCGGCCTGCCACCCGTGGTGCTGCTGGGCAGCGAAGCCTTGAAGCAGCAGGTCGTGCCTGATGTGCTGGCAGGTCGCAAGATCGCGGCGCTGGCCATTACCGAGCCCGGTGGCGGATCGGATGTGGCGGCACTGCGCACCAAGGCGCGTCGCGATGGTGATGACTATGTGATTGATGGCGAGAAGACCTTCATCACCTCGGGTGTGCGGGCGGACTGGCTGACGGTGGCAGTGCGCACGGGTGAGGAAAAAGGAGCCTCAGGTATTTCACTGCTGCTGGTGCCAGGCGGCAGTGCAGGCCTGTCGCGCAGCCCGCTGCAAAAGATGGGCTGGCAATGCTCAGACACGGCGCATCTGTTCTTTGACGGGGTTCGCGTACCTGCCAGTCATTTGCTGGGCGCAGAAGGCCAGGGCTTTCGCGCCATCATGCAGAACTTCAATGGTGAGCGGCTGGGGATTGCCTGCGCTGCACTGGGCTTTGCGCAGGCTTGTTACGACGAAGCACTGGGCTGGGCACAGCAGCGCAAGACCTTTGGCGTCACGCTGAACCAGCATCAGGTCATACGCCACAAGCTGGTGGATATGCAGCAGCGCATTCGCAGCACCGAGGCCTGGCTCAACACCGTAGCCGTGCGGGCCGATGACGGAGACACCGGCGCTGACTGGGTTGGTGAGGTCTGCGTGCTGAAGAACCACGCCACGCAGACCATGCAGTTCTGCGCCGATACCGCCGTGCAGATTCTGGGCGGCATGGGATTTATGCGCGGCACGGTCAGCGAGCGTATTTATCGCGAGGTCAAGGTGCTGACCATAGGCGGTGGCACTGAGGAAATCATGAAGGAACTGGCTGCAAGTCAGTGGCGAATTTAAAGAGAAATTAGCCTGAAGCGCTTATCTATCAAGCGCTATCAGCTTCTATTTAAGGAGCAACAATGTCCGATAAAGCCATCATCACCTGTTCCATCACAGGTGTTCTTACCGATCCTGAGCAGCACCATGTGCCTGTGACGCCAGAGCAACTGGCGCAAGAAGCACGCCGGGCTTACGACGCCGGAGCATCGGTGGTGCATGTGCACTTTCGCAAGCAGGAAGAGGGCAAGGGTCACTTGCCGAGCTGGGACCCCGTAGTCGCCAAGGCCTGCGTTGATGCCATGCGCGATGCTTGCCCGGACATCATCATCAACCAGACCACGGGCGTGGTCGGGCCTGATTACCAAGGTCCGCTGGACTGCCTGCGTGCCACGCGCCCCGAGATGGCGGCTTGCAATGCGGGCTCGCTCAATTACCTGAAAACGCGCAGCAACGGCAGCTGGGCCTGGCCACCCATGCTGTTCGATAACCAGCCCGCCAAGGTGCAGGATTTTCTGGATGTGATGGCTGAAACGAATACGCTGCCTGAGTTTGAATGCTTTGACGTGGGCATTGTTCGCTGCGTGGGCATGTATGTGGAAACCGGCATGTACAAAGGCTTGCCCGAGTACAACTTTGTGATGGGCGTGGAATCCGGCATGCCTGCCGACCCGGATTTGCTGCCCATTTTGCTCAAGCTCAAGATCAAGGATGCGCCCTGGCAGACCACCTTGATTGGCCGCAGTGAAATCTGGCCTGCGCATTTGCGTACCGCAGAGCTAGGAGGTCATCTGCGCAGCGGTCTGGAAGACACCTTCTATCTGCCAGACGGGCGCAAGGTCACCTCGAATGCGCCGCTGATTGAGCAACTGGCGCGCTATGCCCGGGATGTGGGGCGCGAAGTGGCCACGCCGCAAGAAGCGCGAAAAATACTGCATCTGGCGGCCTGAGTTGAGGAGCTGTATATGAACGCTCTACCGATTCAGCAGACCACTCCTGAAACCGTTGCGCAGGCCTTGGCCCAGACGGTAGCCGCATATCCCGATAAAACGGCTTATATCGACCAAGGCCGAAGCTACAGCTGGCAGCAGGTCGATGCCATGGCTGAGGCGTGGGCGCATTCTTTGTTTGCCCAAGGCCTGCGACGCGGTGACCGCATTGGCATCATCTTGCCCAATGGCTTGCCGTGGATTTTGACGTATCTGGCCGCCGCAAAAATGGGCGCGGTCGTGGTCGGGCTCAGTGTTCGCTATCGCAGCACCGAGCTGGATTTCATGCTGCAAGACAGCGCCATCAAGGCCGTGCTTGCGCCACGCGAGATGGCGGGGTTTGACTATGTGGCTTATCTGGATCAAGCCAGACAGCGTTTTGAGTCATTGCAGCATTTGCTGTGGGTGGATGCCGGGCTTGAGCAGCAGTTGCAGGCAACTCATGAATCTTCGGGTTATGGGGAGGGTGCGCAGCCCGATGACCTGCTGATGATTATTTACACCTCGGGCACAACAGGCAGGCCCAAGGCGGCAGGTCTCACGCATCGCTCGCAACTGGGCTCTGCGCTGGCGCAGTGCAGCCATGTGTGCGCCAGTGCGGATGATTTGGTGCAACTGGCCATGCCGCTCAATCATGTGGGCGGCATTACCTGTGGCTTGTTGACCATGCTGCTGGCGGGCGGAACCTGTGAGCTGGTGCCCATGTTCAGCCCCGAAGTGGTTCTGCAGATGGCGCAGCGCCACCCCCCGACATGGTTGGTAGGTGTGCCCACGATGCTGACTTTGCTGCTCATGCATCCGCTGCTGCCAGAGACAGATTTGAGCCAGCTGCGCCTGATTGTGGTGGGTGGCTCGAATGTGGAACCCGCATTGCTCAGCCGTATTCAGCAGCTGTTCCCGGGCGTGGCCATCATGAATCTTTATGGCTTGTCTGAGACTTCGGGGGCGATTGTGATGACGCCTTGGCAGGCGAGTCAGGAGGCGTTGCTCCAGAGTATTGGCAAGCCGCTGGCGGGAGCAGAAATGCGCGTGGCCGGGGTCGATGGCGCAGCATTGCCACCCGGTGAAGTGGGCGAGCTGTGGTTTCGCGGTGCAGGGGTGATTGAGCGCTATGTGGGGCAGCAGCAAGACGCGAATGCTTTTGCCGGAGGCTGGCTGCATTCAGGGGATTTGGGCTTTGTGGATGAGCAAGGCCTGATCTATCTGAAGGGGCGGCAGAAAGACATGTTCATTCAGGGCGGCTTCAACGTCTACCCAAGCGAGGTGGAGGCGGTCATCGCCAGCTACCCGGGCGTGATGATGGTCGCGGGCATTGGCGTGGCAGACCCGGTGCTGGGCGAGGTGGGGCGCTACTACGTGGTGGGCAGGCCGGGTGTGGTTTTGAAAGAGGCCGAGTTGCTGGCGCACTGCAGCCAGCACCTGGCAGATTACAAAGTACCGCGCCAGCTGGTGCTGCGGGCGGAGCTGCCGCTGACTCCGGCGGGCAAGATTCAAAAAGCGCTGTTGCGCGCAGAGGGCTGAAACATCATGAATGTGCAATTCGATTTCACAGGCCGCCATGTGATGGTGTTTGGCGGCACTACGGGCATCAATCTGGGGATTGCGCAGGCCTATGCCAAAGCGGGTGCCAAGGTGTCGGTCGTCAGTCGCAAGCAGGCCAATGTGGATGCGGCGGTTGCCACGCTGGGGGCAGACGCTTTAGGCGTGGTAGCCGATGTGCGCGATGAGCAAGCGGTTGCGGCTGCGCTTGCACAGGCCGAGGCACGCCATGGGCAGCTGGATGTACTGGTGTCTGGCGCGGCAGGGAATTTTCTGGCGCCTGCGGAGCAGATGTCTTCCAACGCCTTCAAGGTGGTGCTGGATATTGATTTGCTGGGCAGCTTTCACGTAGCAAGGCAGGCGCTGGTGCATTTGCGCCAGCCGGGTGCGAGCCTGATTTTCATCACCGCACCGCAGTCCACTGTGCCGATGATGTATCAGGCCCATGTCTGCGCGGCCAAAGCTGGTGTGGACCAGTTGTCGCGGGTGCTGGCTCTGGAGTGGGGTGCCAAAGGCGTGCGGGTGAATGCGATTTCTCCCGGTCCGATTGAAGGCACGGAAGGCATGCGCCGACTGGCACCGCAGGGCGAAGAAGGGGATGCGATGGTGCGCAGCATGGTGCCGCTGGGGCGTATGGGCACAACGGATGACATTGCCCGGCTGGCCATGTTTTTGGGCAGCGATGCGGCCAGCTATATCTCGGGCACTGTGATCGCCTGCGATGGGGGCGCGCAGGGGCAGCTGTCTCCCATGATCACTGCTGCGGCAGCCGGTATGAGAGAGAAAGCGTAGAGATACAACAATAAAAAGCGTGGGCACTGGGGTTTGGAGTCACACACAATCAAGGGGACAACCATGATCGAGATGAGTCTGACGAAAGAGGCGCGCCGTATCCGGCGCATTGCACTGGGCGACTTGCTGCATCGCACGGCGCTGAAATTTGGCGAGCGCACTGCGCTGGTTGATGGCGATCAGCGCCTGCGCTACGCCGAGCTGGATGCGCGCAGTTCACGCTTTGCGCACTATCTGCTTTCAAAGTTCGGCGCGGGTAAACAGATTGGCATGCTGTGCGCCAACTCCATCGATATGGTGGTGGCTTGCAATGGCATTCACAAAGCCTCTCAGGTGTGGGTGCCTGTGAACATCAAGCTGGAGGTGTCTGCCATTGACTACATCTTGCGGCACGCTGAGGTTTCGGCAGTGGTGGTTGATCAGGAACTGCTGGGCTTGCCCGGCTTGCCAGAGCTTTTGCAGAGCCTGCAGTTGCCGCTCATCATTACGCGGTCGCAGGCGCAAGGCGGCTCAGGCCTTCCGGGCGTGACTTTGCAGCAGGCAGAGGCGGGGCAGCCGGATGCTTTGCCTGAGGTTGATATCGACGACAACCAGGCGGCCTTGCTGATGTACACCAGTGGCACGACCGGTAACCCCAAGGGCGTGGTGCACTCGCATCTATCGGTCTACACCGCGGTCAAGGGCAATATTGATGAAATGAAATACACCGAGGCGGATGTGCTCAGTGGCTGGTTGCCATTGTTTCACTGTGCACAGCACGCTCTGGTTCAGACAGCGCTGGCGACAGGCGCCTGCACGGTGTTTACGCGGCAGTTTGTACCGGCCGAGGTGAGTCAGCTGGTGATTCGTGAGCGCGTCACGATTTTTGTGGGTCTGCCTTTGATGTATGCGGCCGTGCTGGCTGACCCCGGTTTCGCGCCCACCTCGATTCGGCAATGCATCTATGCCATGGCACCCATTCCCAAGCCGCTGATTGCGCAGATCGCCCAGCGCATGTGCCGCAATATTTCGCTGGCTACGGGGCAGACCGAGATCTACCCGGCGACCATGACCTTCTACCCGCTGAACAACCCGGAGTGCGATGCCAACTTCTGGGGTCGGTCGCTGACGACCTGCGAGACAGCGGTGATGGATGACAGCGGCAATTTACTGGGGGCCAATCAACTGGGTGAAATCGTGCATCGCGGCCCCAATGTGATGCTGGGCTACTTCAAGGATCCCAAGGCCACGGCAGAGGCACAAAAATTTGGCTGGCACCACACGGGTGATCTGGGGCGCTGGGATGAGCAGGGCCGCTTGGAGTTCATTGATCGCAAAAAAGACATGATCAAGACCGGCGGAGAGAACGTGGCCAGCGTCAAGGTCGAAGCGGTGGTGCTCGCTCACCCGGATGTAGCGGCTGCGGCTGTTTTGGGTTTGCCACACCCGCACTGGAGTGAGGCGGTCTGCGCTTTTGTAGTGCGAAAGCCTGGCGCGACGGTGGATGTGGAGTCCGTGCTGGCGCATTGCCGCAATCATCTGGGCGGCTTTGAAGTGCCCAAGCTGGTGCACTTTGTAGATACGTTTCCGGCAACGGCGACGGGAAAGGTGCAAAAGAATGTGATGCGCCGCCAATTCGAGCAGATCGCCAAGGAACTCTGGGGCGGTTGAGAGAGTCGGCGCTTCGTCAAAAAAGCCAGCTTGTCGCTGGCTTTTTTTCGATCAATTCACGGCTTCGGGTGCCCAGGCAAAGACGGGGTTGGCTCGCTCGGCAATGATCTTGTTGCGAGCTTCCAGCAAAGGGTCCAGCATTTGCGGCTGCGGAACAATCCAGTATTCACCGCGGTCAATGGCTTCAAAAACCAGGCGGGCAAATTCATCTGCATCCAGCCCATTTTCATCAAGCATATGGGTCATCAGGCTGTGGAACTGCGCAGATGCTTCGGATGGCGCTTCTCTAAAGATAGCGGATTTGACCGGGCCCGGCGCAAGAAGAGAGACCTTGATCTTTGGATTCAACGTGGCCAGTTCATTGACTAGGCTCTCGGTCAGTGCCACCACGGCAAATTTGGTAGCCGAGTAGGGGCTCATCAGCGGGCTGGGCAAAAAGCCGCCGACTGATGCGGTGTTGATGATGCGTGCTGGACGGTCTGCCTTGAGCAGGCGTGGCACGAAGGTGCGCAGGCCGTTGACGATGCCATTGACGTTGACCTGCCAGGCCTGCTGCCACTTGGCATCGCTGATTTCCCAGCAGTTTCCTGTGGTGAGTACGCCTGCGTTGTTGAACAGCATGTCTACTTGACCAAAAGCGGCATAGGCCTTGTCGGCCAGTGCGTCTAGCGAGGCCTGACTGGTGACATCGGTCACCACTGCCAGCGCTTGGTCACCGAGTTCCTGGGCTATTTTTTCCAGTCCTGCCTGATCTCGGTCCGCCAGTACGACTTTCATTCCCAATGCGACGGCCTGCTTGGCAAGGCCGGCTCCAATGCCACTGGCAGCGCCAGTGATGACTGCTACTTTCATGATTTCCTCATTTCAATCAATACAGCTTTATTAAAGCATTTAGTAATAAAGAAAATATTTGATGCATTCCCGCTTGACAGAGTTTGAGTGTGTTCGCAGTGCTAGAAATTAATAATAAATAGCCTATTGACATAAAAAAAGAAGGGTCGACACTCGTCCAAATGGATTAATGGTTTACCCGAGAGGCTGCGATCACATTCTGCTTTTGTAAAGAGGAGAATTCACAGTGATTTATTTTTTCAAATGAGAAAAATACCCATGTCGCTAATTTGCGATTCATTGAATATGCGTTGAGGTTTGAATGAACGAATTATTGAGTGGATTGAAGGGTAAAGTCATTCTGATTACGGGGGGCGCCTCGGGAATCGGCCTTGCAGCCGCTGAAGTGGCTGCGGCCAGCGGTGCCCACGTGATCTGCGCGGATGTAGCGCAGAGCCAGGCCTTGCCTTCGGGTTGCGAGTTTCAAGCGCTCGATGTGACAGATTGGGAGATGACGCAGGCGCTGGTTGAAAAGGTCCTGGCCCAGCATGGCGCAATTGATGGGCTGGTCACTTCCGCAGGTATTTCGCGAGTGGGCAACTTGCAGGAGATGACGCTGCAGGAGTGGGAGCAGGTACTGCAGGTGAATTTGACGGGAACCATGCTCAGCGCCAGGGCTGTGGCTGCGCACATGAAGCAGCGCAAGCAGGGCTCGATAGTGGCCGTTGCCAGCATCAACGGCATTCTCGGCAACCCCAGCAATCTTGCGTACTGCACTTCCAAGGGCGCAGTCATTCAGATGGTGCGCAGCCTGGCGGCGGATCTGGGTCCACATGGCGTACGCATCAATACCATCAGCCCGGGCCTGATTCACACGCCCATGACCGCAGGCCTTGATCAAAGCCCTGCCTATAACGGGTTTGTCAAACAGCATTTGCTGCACCGGGCGGGTCAAGCCCGTGAAGTGGGCAATGCCATCGCATTCCTTCTCTCGGATATGGCGTCTTTTATAACCGGCACCAATATCCCGGTAGATGGCGGATTTTCAGCAGCCAAAGTGATTGAAATGTATTAAGGGGTGAGCGCCATGAAATATGATGTAATTGTGATTGGTTGTGGAATGTCTGGGATTCTGGCTGGTATTCATCTGAAGAATAGTGGCAAGAAATTTATTATTCTGGAAAAGGCGGAAACTCTGGGTGGGACCTGGCGGGATAATACATATCCAGGGTTGACCTGCGATGTTCCATCCCACGCATATACCTATTCTTTTGAACCCAATCCGGAATGGTCGCGTGTTCTGCCACCTGGTGGTGAGATTCAGCAGTATTTTCAGGCCGTATTTGATAAATACGGTATCGCCGAGTATGTGCGTTTCCATACCGAAATCGCCAGCGCTGCGTGGAAGGGCGACGCCTGGGAGCTGAAAGATCAGCATGGCCAGAGCTACCAAGGCACTGTGGTGGTGGCGGCGACGGGGGTGCTGCACCACCCCAACTATCCACAGATCAAGGGCTTGGAGGACTTCGGTGGCCATGTGATTCACAGCGCACGCTGGGACCATTCGGTAGCACTGGACGATCAAAAAATTGCCATTATCGGCACTGGATCGACGGGCGTTCAAATTGTCTCGGCACTGGCTGCCCGCAGCAAAGTACGCCATTTTCAGCGCACGGCGCAGTGGATCTTCCCGGTCGAGAATCCCGCTTTTACCGAAGAGCAGCGTGCCGAGTTCCGCAGCAACCGCGATTTGTTGACTTATTTGCAACGTGAGCCGACTTATCTGGCCAATGTGGAGCGGTTTACCGAGGCAGTACTGGATCCAAACTCCGAGCAAATCCAGGAAATTCAGAAACTTTGCCAGGACAACCTGGATGGCTCCATCCAGGACCCGGTACTGCGCCAGAAGCTGCAGCCGAATTACCGCGCGGGCTGCAAGCGCTTGATTTATTCGCCCGACTATTACAAGGCGATTCAGCAGCCCGACTCTGAGCTAATTACCGATGGCATTAGCCAGATCGAGAAAAGTGGCGTGCGCACCAGCGATGGTGTGCTGCATGAGGTGGACATCATTGTCCTGGCCACCGGCTTCAAGACCGATCGCTATGTGCGCCCCATGAATGTGACGGGTCTGCAGGGCAAGACGCTTGAGCAGGCATGGAGTGATGTGCCCACGGCCTATAAGTCGATCTCGGTGCCGGATTTCCCCAACTTCTATTTCATGAACGGGCCCACATCGCCCGTGGGCAACTTCTCGTTGATCGACACATCCGAGATGCAGTGGGGCTATATCTTTCAGCTGATCGAGCGTAGTGAGCAGGCGGGCGTGGCAGGTCTGTCTGCCAAGCCCGAGGCGCTGGCGCAGTACGACCATGATCGAAAGCAGGCCGCCAAGGGCTCGGTCTTTGGCTCGGGTTGCAATAGCTGGTATCTGGATAAGAACGGTGTCCCCAACACCTGGCCTTGGTCTCAGTCGCGCTTCAGGCAAGAAATGCTCGCTCCCGTGTGGCAGGACTTCACCCATCACCAGACCGAAGAGGTCGCGGCCTGAGTTTTCGCCTGAATGGTCCGCAGCCAGAGAGCTGCGGACAGCCCCTGTAAAGACTAGGAATGAAGATGCAGATACACCCTGAAATGGCCGCTGTGCTTGAGCAATTCAAAGATGCTCCGCCTATGGATTTTGTGAATACGCCCGTGCCTGAAATCCGCAAGCTTATGGATCACATGGCGTTTCCACCCGGCAACCTGCCCATGCATGAGGTGCGTGAGCTGAGCGTTCCCGGTGGCGATGGGCAGGCCATGAAGCTGCGCCTGTACCGCCCCAGCACCGCGCAGTCAGCACCCGTCATGGTTTATTTTCATGGCGGTGGCTGGTGCATTGGTACGCTGGATACGCATGACAACCTGTGCCGTCACCTGGCGCGCATTACCGGCATGAATGTGGTGTCGGTCGATTACCGGCTGGCACCCGAGCATGTGTTCCCTGCTGCGCTGGATGATGCCTATGCTGCTACGCGCTGGGTGGCAGATCATGCGGCCGAGCTGAGCTGTGATGCCAGTCAGCTGATGGTGGCGGGTGACAGTGCCGGTGGCAATCTGGCGATAGCGACCTGCCTGCGCGCCAAGGAAGATGGCTGGAAGGGCATCACGCAGCAGCTGTTGTTTTATCCTGTTTGTGATTCGCGCATGGATGCGCCATCGCATGCGCTGTATGCGCAAATGCCGATTCTTACGCGTGAGGCCATGGCCGCCATGTGGCGTCACTATCACCCAGGCGTGCCAGCGCACCCGCTCGCATCCATCATGCAGTACCCCGATGTCGCGGCTCTTCCACCTGCCGTGCTGGTGACAGCCGAGCTGGACATTCTGCGAGATGAAGGCGAGGGCTTTGCCAAGCGTTTGCAGCAGGCGGGCGTGCCGGTTTCAAGCATGCGCGCAGAGGGAATGCTGCATGGCTTTGCCAACTTCAGTACCTTGGTGCCGGCAGTGGCCCGCTTGCTGGAAGAGGCCTGCAGCAAGCTGCAAAATCACAGCGGCAGGACTGTGAGCTGAGTCCATTTTTCGCAACTGTGAATGCGTACAGCTGTGTTTGTAGGATGCTGCAGATTTTATCCCCGCATCGTGTGGACGCTTTTGTGGAAAACTCCGCTTTAATACGCTGAAACCCGCGCCAGATGGTGCTTTGCACGGATTGCTTAAAAAATAGACGATTCGTGTGAAAGAGTTGAGTTAAGGGTTTTCTCTAGTAGGTGCCAGGCATCAAAAAAGCCCGCCAACCGTTGCCGGTTGCGGGCTTTTTTGATGCCGTTAAAACGTGCTTACGCAGGCTTTTGAGGCGTGGGGCGCGTGCGGAAGAATTGCATCGGGTGCTCTTGCATTTCCTTGGCGTGCTGGTTCATCACCGACTTCTTCATCTTGCCCACCACATGCATTTCGCAGGGCTTGCAGTCAAAGCGCAGGGTCAGCTTTTCCTTACCGTTGATGAGCTGCAGTGGCTCGGCCTTGATGGTGCCCTTGACGCCGATCACGCCCTTGGCCTGCTTGGGGCACAGACTCATGGAGAAGCGCACGCAGTGCTTGGTAATCATCAGGCTGACTTCGCCTTCTTCTTCCTTGCTTTCGTAGGCGGCGTCAATCACCTTCACGCCGTGCTTCATATAGAAGTCATGCGCCTTCTGGTTGTAGACGTTGGCCAGATAAGTCAGCGTGTCTTCGGGGAAGGGTGTTGGCGGCTCCACAGGCAGGGCGCGGGGCAGGCGCACCAGACCATCGGCACGGGCGGTCTCCAGTGCAGCCAGCGCATCACGGCGCAGCTGGTTCAGGGCGGAGGCCGGCACAAACCAGGGCTGAGACAGCGTCAGGCTGATGTCATTGACCGAGAAGATGCTGGCGCCAAAGCGGCCCAGTTGCTCGCGCAACGTGGCTTCGGCCTTGGCCGTATCGGTCGCTGCTTGGTGCTCTTGTTCGATGGATGCAGTGGCTGCAAAACCATCTTCATCGGTCAGCGTCAGGGTAAAACCGTTGGCCGCTTCCTTGAACTCGGCCCACAGGCCAATGCGGCGTTCGCTGGATTTTTTCTCCAGCGAGCGCACCCAGTCCATATCGCGGTTGCGGTTGATCTCCATGCCCTTGCGCAAGTCCTTGAACTCGGTCATTTCGCTGCGGGGGAACAGGCGCCAGATGCCTTTCTTGGCATGCATGCATTCCGCGCGATTGATGTGCACGCCCACCAGTTCTTTTTGCAGGTCGTAGTAGCACAGACCGTCGCCGTTGTGCAGCTCAGCGGCCTTGTCGCTGGTTTCGATCTCTAACCACTTATCACCCACTTGAGTGACCCAGCCAATGGCGCGGCCAGGGGTCTTGGGCGTGTCGAAGGCGCCGATGTCATCCTTGCGGCCGTTGACGAAGTAGTCGGTGAACTCGCGGTTGAAGTTCTGATCGGGATCGGGTTCAAAGTTGAAGGTGGTCGTGCCCGACGATGAGCGCGCCAGCGGCTGCTCGGAGAACTCGCGCTCTTCAATGATTTCGTCGAGCAGCTTGCGGTAGTGGGCGGTGATGTTCTTCACATAGCCCATGTCCTTGTAGCGGCCCTCGATCTTGAAGCTGCGCACGCCAGCATCAATCAGGGCGCGCAGGTTGTCGCTCTGGTTGTTGTCCTTCATGGACAGCACATGCTTTTCGTGGGCAATGATGCGGCCCTTGTCGTCCATCACTTCATACGGTAGGCGGCAGGCCTGGTTACAGTCGCCGCGGTTGGCGCTGCGGCCGGTGTGGGCGTGGGTGATGTAGCACTGGCCCGAGTAGGCCACGCACAGCGCGCCGTGGATGAAAAATTCGATGGAGGTGCGGGCCGGGTCGGTAGCTGCGCGCACGGCGGCAATCTGCTGCAAGTCCAGCTCACGCGCCAGCACGATTTGCGACAGGCCTGCATCTTGCAGAAAACGCGCTTTTTCGGGCGTGCGGATGTCGGTCTGGGTGGAGGCGTGCAGCTGGATGGGCGGCAGATCAAGCTCCAGCAGGCCCATGTCCTGAATGATCAGTGCATCGGCGCCCAGGTTGTACATATCCCAGGCCATCTGGCGCGCGCCTTCCAGCTCATCGTCGCGCAAGATGGTGTTGAGCGTGATGAAGATACGGCTGCCAAAGCGGTGGGCGTGCTTGATGAGCCGCTCCATATCGCGGATGTCATTGCCCGCCGTGGCACGCGCACCAAAGGCCGGGCCGCCGATATAGACGGCGTCCGCTCCGTGGTTGATGGCTTCAATGCCGATATCGGCATCGCGGGCCGGGGACAGGAGTTCGAGCTGGTGGGGCAGGAGAGACATAGGGGCGGGATTATCTCAGGAAGGCCCTGTTTCAGCGCTGCGGTGGGGCATCGCCTGTCAACACGCGGTGGTCAAGACATGTTCAAATCCCCAGGTCGCAACTGCCGGATTCCATCATGAGAGCTGTCTTTGGGGTGCTCAGCCTTGTTATCGTGCTGGCGGTGGTGGGTGTGATGGCCAAGAAAAGCTGGCAAAGCAGCCAGGAAAGTCTGGCCCGCCAGACCCCGTCTTTGCCTGCAGGGCACAATCAAGGCTCTGAGGCCGCCAATGTGCGTGAGCACAGCCAGCAGGTCCAGCAGCAATATCGCCAGCAGCTTGAGTCCGCGCTCAATGCGCCGCGGCCCATGCCTGACCAGGCGCCCTGATTTCACCGCCAAGCCTGCAGCGCTCAGGCCGGTGTGCCAGCCTCTTGTTTCACCCTAGGAGAAAGCATGTCCATGACTGTTCGTGCGGCCCTGAGCCGTTGTATCCATATCCCATCCGTTCTGGCACTGGCTGCAACAGGCCTGCCACTGATGCCTATGGCGTATGCAGCAGGCGCGGCTGATGTGAACAAGCCTCTGGTGGTACGCATTGCCCATGGCGGCCCGATCTCTGGCCCCATCGCCGCGCTGGGCAAGGATGAAGAAAACGGTGTGCGCATGGCGATTGAAGATCTCAACGCCCGCAAGCTGCAATTAGGCGGGCGCAATGTGCAGTGGAAGCTGGAAGCTGGTGACGATGCCGGTGACCCCGGTCAGGCCACTTCTCTGGCGCGCATGTTCTGCGACAAGAAGGTGGCAGCGGTGGTTGGCCACCTGCAGTCTGGCACCACGCTGCCTGCAGCCAAGATTTACAACGAATGCGGCATCCCTAACATCACGCCCGCAGCCACCAACCCAGCCATTACTGACGTGGGCTATGACGACACCTTCCGCGTCATCGCCAGCGACAAAGCCATGGTCGATGCCTTGCTGGACTATGCCGTCAAGCATCAGGGTGTCAAGCGCGTAGCCATCATTGATGACCGAACTGCCTATGGCCAGGGCATCGTCAAGCTGTTTGAAGCGGCCGCTGCCGAGCATGATGTGCAGATCGTGGATAAGCAGTACACCAGCGACAAGGCTACGCAGTTCTCGTCCGTCCTCACTGCTATCAAGGGCCATAAGCCCGACGCGATCTTCTTTGCGGGTCTCGATGCTCAGGCGGGCCCCATCCTGCGCCAGATGTCGCAGCTGGCCATGAATCAGGTCAAGTTTCTGGGCGGTGACGCCCAATGTTCCGAGCGCTTGCCGGTGATGGCCGACAAGGCCCCCGCACTCAAGAATGTGGTCTGCGTGATGAGCGGCAACTCGCTCGCCAGCATGCCCGGTGGTCTGGCGTGGAAGCAGAAGTACGACCAGCGCTTCCCCGGCCAATATCAGGTTTACAGCCCTTACGCGTATGACGCCACCATGGTGCTGGCGCAGGCCATCATCAGCGCGGATTCTGTTCACCCCGAAGCCTATCTTCCCCGCCTGCGCCAGACGCATTACGAAGGCGTGACCGGTACGATTGCCTTTGATTCTCAAGGCGAGCTGGAGAACCCGCGCGTCACGCTTTACGGCTATGCCTCGGGCGAACGCAAAGAGCTGGTGGTGCCGGCTCGTTGAATGTTAATGGGCTGGTTTTTGAAGAAATCACCCGCTAGCCCTTTCGCATAAAGCGCATATAGCTATGGATTTTGATGATTCCGTGCACCCGCACTTCATGCGCCAGGCGCTGGAGCAGGCCCGCGCGGCTGCAGCTTGTGGCGAGGTGCCGGTCGGCGCGGTGGTGGTCAGGAACGGCGAGGTCATTGGCCGTGGGCGCAATAGTCCGCTGTCTGCCCTCGACCCTACGGCCCACGCTGAAGTACTGGCGTTGCGCGAAGCGGCGCAGGCGCTGGGCAATTACCGGCTGGAAGGCTGCACCCTGTACGTGACGCTGGAGCCCTGCACCATGTGCAGCGGAGCCATGCTGCATGCGCGCGTGGATACGGTGGTCTATGGTGCGGCCGAGCCCAAGACTGGCGCGGCGGGCTCGGTGCTCAATGTGTTTGGCTACTCTGAAATCAACCACCAGACTCAGGTTCTGCGCGGCGTGCTGGCCGAGGAATGCGCTGCCTTGATGGCCGAGTTCTTTCAGCAGCGCCGCAAGGAAAAAAAGGTACTTGAGCCGCACCCGCTCAAAGACTGGGCGCTGCGCAACCCTGCAGAAGCCTTTGCTGATTTACCCCACTGGCCATGGCAGCCGCAGTGGCGCAGCGATCTGCCGGCACTCAACGGACTGCGTCTGGCCGTGCTGGATGAAGGCCCAGCCAGCGCACCGCTGACCTGGCTGTGCCTGCATGGCAGCCCCGGCTGGGGCTATGAATTCAGGCATCTGCTGGCGGGACTGCTGGCGGCTGGGCACAGGGTGGTTGTGCCCGACCTGCCGGGCTTTGGCCGCAGCGACCAACCCAAGAAAGACAGGCAGCACACAGCGCAATGGCATCAGCAAATCATTGCAGAGCTGGTTCAGTCGCTGGATCTGCAGCAGGTGATTTTGCTGGGCCGTGGAGATGGTGGGCGGCTGGGGCTGGCGGCTGTACAAGCCATGCCTGAGCGTTTTGCAGGCGCATGGCTGATAGATGTCTGGCCGCTGACCGAGCAGCCCGAGCGCCGCCAGCAATGGATGGAGCAGGCGGCGCGCAAGCCCTCATGGGATGTGACCGAGGCGATGGCGCAGATTGAGGGCGGAGCAAAGAGAGATGAGGCCGAAAAGGCTGGAGAGGCCCGTGCATGGAGCGCCCCTTTTGCGCAAAGCGGTCACCGCGCTGCGCTCAAGGCCTGGCCGCGTGTGCAGGCTGAATTGCCCGCCGTGCCTGAGCCTCTTTTGCTGCAATGGGCGCAGGCCTGCAAGCTGTGGCTGCAGCCGTCAGCATCTGAGCAACTCGTATCGCTTGCGCAGTGGCAGGCCGCATGGCAGCAAGCTGCGCCGCAACTGTCGCAGATGCCGCAATTGTCTGAAGTCTGGCTGCAAACCCAGCATGGCTCTCCGGTTCCTGCGACAAAGCAGGGCAGCGCCGCAGCGGCTGTGGAATACTTTGCGCCGTAGTCTGCAGCCCATGCTGCAGATCATTGATCTGAACTCTTGAATCTGCGGATTCATCACCCTTTCACGGAGCATGCAGCCAGCGGCTGCATGAAAAGGCTTTGGCAACCTCGCGCAAATCCCCGGCATCCAGCCACGATCACGCACACCAGCATTCGCACAAAAACGGCCATGAAGAGCATGTGCACGACGAGCATTGCGGCCATGAACACCACGCGCATCACGATCATGTGCATAGCGCCGACGTCAGCTGCTGTGGCCATGACCACAGCCATGGTTCCAGGCACATTTATATCTATTCGCCCTCGGGCGCGGTGCGCGACAAGGCAGCCTTCAAGCGCGGTATCAAGCAACTGGAGGCTCTGGGCCACGAGGTTGAGGTCGATGCTGATGCACTGACCAGCAGCCAGCGCTTTGCGGGCGATGACGCCACGCGTCTGGCCGCCATTCACCGCGCTGCCGCCAGCGGCGCCGATGTGGCACTGATCTCGCGCGGTGGTTACGGCCTCACGCGCATCCTGCCTGGCATCAAGTACAAGACCGTGGCCAAGGCGATCGCCAACGGCACCAAGTTTGTGGGCCTGAGCGACTTCACCGCCTTCCAGCTGGCCATGCTGGCCCAGACCGGTGCAACCACCTGGGCTGGCCCCGCGCTGAATGCCGACTTTGGTGTGGACGCCAAGAAAACGGGTGAACCCGTGGACGACATCATGCTCGACTGTTTTGAGGATTTGCTCAGCGGTCAGGGCGAGGGCGCAGGCTGGCAAATGCCCAAGATTGGCGAGCTGCCCAACGGCAAGCCCCAGCTCAAGGACTTCTATGTGCCCGGCGCTGCCACGCTGTGGGGCGGTAACCTGGCGGTGCTGGTGTCCCTGCTGGGTACGCCGTACTTTCCGCAGATTGAGGGCGGCATTCTGTTTATTGAAGACGTGGGCGAGCACCCCTACAAGATTGAGCGCATGCTCACTCAGCTGATGCTGGCCGGAGTGCTGCAAAAGCAGAAGGCCATCGTGTTTGGTCAGTTCACCGAGTTCAAACTCACCACGCACGACAAGGGCTTCAAGCTGCAGACCGTCATCGACTGGTTGCGCATGCAGATCAAGCGCCCTGTGCTGCAAGGCCTGCCGTTTGGTCATGTGCCGACCAAGGTGCTGCTGCCTGTTGGTGCACAAGTGTCTTTGTCCGTGGAAGGCCGTGACGCCCTGATTTACTGGGGTCATACTCATTAATTGATAGCTGCTGGCGCTTGATCAATAAGCGCTACAGCCTGTTTTTAATGGAATACAAAAAAGGAATGGGCTCGCATGGGCAAAGCTGCACTGCAATGGACCGATGAGATGCTTGCCCAGCTGGGCCGCGAAAAAGATGCTGTGCTGGCTGAGCGCTGGGGCACATCGGCCAAGACCGTAAACCTCAAACGCAATGCGCTGGGGATTGCGGCTTTTGGACATTTTCAGTGGACGCCTGAGGCCATTGCGTTGCTGGGCAGCGAGTCAGATGCTGAGCTGGCCAAGCAACTGGGTATCAGCAAAGCCAGCGTAGTGGCCAAGCGAGGTGAGCTGGGTATTGCCTCTGTAACCGGCGCTGGCACCAGCGCTTTTGTCTGGAGCGATGCTGCGGTCGCCTTGCTCGGCACCGCATCGGATGCCAAAGTGGCCCTGCAGCTGGGCCTGAGCCGCCTGAGTGTTTACAACGCCCGCATGGCGCGAGGCATTGCGGCAGCGGGCAGAGGTGGCACAGGCCAGTCAGCGGAAGACCTCACCAGTCAGCCATGAGTGCAAGCCACCAGCCAGATGCTGAATTGATGCGCGCCATGCCTTTGCGGGCAGTGCGTACGGTGCTTCTGGGCTGGCTCTGGCTGGCAGCGCTGGCCGGTTTTTCTCACCTTCTGACACGGCTGCCGCCATGGGCCTGGCTGCTTGCCGTACTGCTGCTGGCACTGCTGGCTGCATGGGGCCTGTGGCTGGCTTTCATGCTGCGCAAAAAGCTGCTGCGCTTTCAATTTTCACCACAGGGGCGCATAGCGCGCTGGCTTTCAGGCGGCTGGTGGCCAGCCTGCAAGGCATTGGTGCTGGCGTTGCTGCTGTGCACAGCAACGCTCTGGCAATCATGGTTTCTGGCGCCTTGGGAATGGGGGCTGCTGGCCTGCGCTCCCTTGCTGTATGTGGGCTGGAATGGGTGGGCGCAGCGCAAGCTGGCGCTTGAATTTTCTTCTTCAGCCTTTGCATGGGCGTGGAGCCAGCGCATGGCTAAGTGGCTGCTGCTGGTGATTCTGGGCAGCGCCTGGTTGTATGGCATGGCTCGCCAGCAGGACTTTGGCCGTGCGCTTTCTGCAGGTATGGAGCCTGCGGTATTGAATGCCGCGTTGAACCAGATTCACGCTGCTCCATCTGGCTTGGTGCGCTGGGGGCTGGATGCTTTGCTGGCCGTGCAGATCGCAGGCGGCGCGCTGGCCGATTTACCGCAAACACCTGTTTTGCGTTGGCTGCTGCTGGCGCTGTTTGGGCCGGTGGGTGTACTGCTGTGTCTGGGCAGCGCCATGCAGGGGGCTGCAGGCTCTGCGGCTATTTTTCGGCAGGCCAGGCCGCCTCAGGCTGCTGGCTCTGCAGTGAATAGCGCGCCGTTGCTGGCACTGGTGGCTGTGCTGGTTCTGGGCATTCTGGTTCAAACCACCGCCAGTGTGGATGGGCTGGCACGCCAGAACGAGAGCCCGCTGGCGCTTAAACCTCTGATCGAATGCGAGCGCATTGGTCAGCAGCTCTACAGCCTTGGGACGCTGGAGGCGACACGCAAGCAGGCCTTGCAAATACTGGGCAAGACACAGGCGAGCAAGGCGCTGTGCCAGAGCATTCCGGCCATCAATCAGCAACTGGATGCGGCCGTGGAGCGCTATCTGGACTGGTACTTCAGCCTAGGCGCAGAGTGGGGGCGTATCTTCAGCCTGCTGACGGGTGATGTCAGTCAGTTTTTGCAGCGCAAACTGACCGAGACCTTAGGCGCAACGCCCGGGCTTGAGGGCTGGATTCAGAGCCTGCAAAAGCAGGCTCAGACAAGTGGCGCAGTCCTTTCACAAGGTCAGCAACAGATTCAGGAAACGCTGGCGCGCCACCATCTGGCGCTGGATGCCAGCCAATGTCGGGTGCGGGCCGCTGTGCCTCAATTGCCCGCACTGGATTTGCTGGGCAATGCTCGCCAGCGTCTGACGGTCAGCGCAGCGGCAGGCACGGGGGCTGGCGCTTTTGCGGCGGTGGTCGCAGGCAAGGCCATGGCCAAAACTTCCATGAAAGCCGCAAGCAAGGTGCTGGCCAAAGCCGCCGCCAAGCAGGGGCTGGGCAAGGCAGGCGCAGCGGTGGCTGGTGCGGCCGTGGGCTCGGTTGTGCCAGGCATTGGTACGGCTGCCGGTGCGGTTGCCGGAGCCGTGGCCGGTGCCTTGCTGGGCGTGGGCATTGACTGGGCTGCTCTATACGCCGAGGAGCTGCTGACCCGGGACGCCATGCGCGAGGATTTGCGCACGGCGCTGAAAGAGCAGCTTCAGGCAGTGAGTCAGGCCATGGGCTGCCCATAAGTTGGGCTCAAAACCTGCGACGCGTGTACTGTCTAGGGCTGCGATCGCGCCTGCAAAGTCGTACAGTGATGATTCATTGCAGGAGTTGAACATGCTCAATTACTCCCTTATGAAACCTGAAGGAATCTTGTTGCTGGAGCCCCATGGGCCGTTGACCGAGCAGGATTTCGACGGCGTAAGCCAGGATGTGGACGCATTTCTGGAAGAACACCCCAAGCTGCACGGCGTGATGGTTCAGGCCAAGGACTTTCCCGGCTGGGAAAACTGGGCTGGGTTCAGTGCTCATATGAACTTCGTGCGTGACCATCGCAAGCAAGTGGAGCAGGTTGCTCTGGTCACAGACAGCCATCTGGCAGGTATGGCCGAGTTCATGGGCAAGCATTTCTTGGGGGCCGAGGTTCGGCATTTTCCGTTTACCGAAGATGCCAAGGCCATGCAATGGCTGCATTCGGCTTGAGCCTTGTCTTAACTGCGAGCCATCTCTCCCGCAAAAAATACGAGAGAGATGGCGGCACTGCCTAACCTCTAACCTTGTTTTCGGCTGGCTTGCGCTGTCGCGGTGGTGCTTACAGCCTGCGATGGAGCTTGGGCATAGCGCTTGAATTCCATGCTGTAGGTGGCACGGCCCTGGGTCATAGAGCGCAGATGCGTGGCGTAGCCAAACATCTCCGACAGCGGTACTTCGGCCTTGATGGTCTTGCCGCCACCCGCTATATCGTCCATGCCCTGAACCGCACCGCGGCGTGAAGACAGATTGCCCATGACGGTGCCTGCGTAGTCCTCGGGAGTCTCTACTTCCACAGCCATGATGGGCTCCAGAATCACCGGGCTGGCTTTTTTGCAGGCTTCCTTGAAGCCCAGAATGGCTGCCATCTTGAAGGCCTGCTCTGACGAGTCCACATCGTGGTATGAGCCGAAGGTCAGGCGCACGCGCACATCAACCACGGGGTAGCCCGAGAGAACGCCCGAAGTCATGGCTTCGCGCAGGCCTTTTTCCACGGCAGGAATGAACTCGCGTGGAATGACGCCGCCCTTGATCTCGTCCACAAACTCAAAGCCTTTGCCTGATTCAAGCGGCTCTACTGTCAGTACGACATGGCCGTACTGGCCTTTGCCGCCGGACTGGCGCACAAACTTGCCATCCACATCGGCCACGGCCTTGCGAATCGTTTCGCGGTAGGCAACTTGTGGCTTACCCACATTGGCCGCTACGTTGAACTCGCGCTTCATGCGGTCCACGATGATTTCAAGGTGCAACTCGCCCATGCCGGCGATGATGGTCTGGCCCGATTCCTCATCGGTACTGACTCTGAAGGAGGGGTCTTCAGCCGCCAGGCGGGCCAGTGCAATCCCCATTTTTTCCTGATCGGCCTTGGTCTTGGGCTCGACTGCCTGGGCAATCACGGGCTCGGGGAAGGCAATTTTTTCCAGAACGATCGGGGCATGCGGGTCGCAAAGGGTTTCGCCCGTGCTCACGTCCTTGAGCCCCACGCAGGCAGCAATATCGCCTGCGCGGATTTCTTCGATTTCCTGGCGGGCGTTGGCATGCATTTGCACGATGCGGCCAATGCGCTCCTTCTTGCCGCGAATCGGGTTGTAGACCAGATCACCTTTAGATAGCACGCCCGAGTACACGCGCACAAAGGTCAGTTGCCCGACAAACGGGTCGGTCATGAGCTTGAAGGCCAAGGCCGCGAACTTTTCATCGTCGCTGGCATGGCGCACCAGTGTGGCGCTGGCATCGTCGTCTTCGCTGTGTCCCTCTACGGGCGGAACATCCAGCGGCGAGGGCATGAGTTCAACGATCGCATCCAGCAGCCGTTGCACGCCCCGGTTCTTGAAGGCTGAGCCGCAGAGCATGGGCTGAATCTCGGTCGCTATTGTGCGCAGACGCAGGCCAGTGATGATTTCCTCTGTGTTCAGGTCACCGGTGTTCAGGTATTTTTCGGTCAAGGCTTCCGTGGCCTCGGCAGCGGCTTCCACCATCTTCTGCCGCCATTCGCTGGCGCTGGATTTCAAGGCTTCAGGAATGTCCTGATATTCGAACTTCACGCCCTGCGATTCATCGTCCCAGAGAATGGCTTTCATCTTGATGAGGTCGACCACGCCATGAAAGTCGGCTTCAGCCCCAATGGGGATGACGACGGGCACGGGATGGGCCTTGAGCCGGTCAATCATCATCTGGCGCACGCGAAAGAAGTCGGCTCCTACGCGGTCCATTTTGTTGACAAAGGCCAGGCGCGGAACATTGTACTTGTTGGCTTGGCGCCAGACGGTTTCAGACTGCGGCTGCACGCCGCCCACGGAGTCATAGACCATGACGGCGCCATCCAGCACGCGCATGGAGCGCTCGACTTCAATGGTGAAGTCCACGTGGCCGGGGGTGTCGATGATGTTGATGCGATGGGACTGGAATTGGTGCTCCATGCCCGACCAGAAGGCCGTGGTCGCCGCCGAGGTGATGGTGATGCCGCGCTCTTGCTCCTGCTCCATCCAGTCCATGGTGGCAGCGCCGTCATGCACCTCGCCCAGCTTGTGGTTCACCCCGGTATAGAACAGGATGCGCTCGGTTGTCGTGGTCTTGCCGGCATCGATGTGCGCGGAAATGCCGATATTGCGATAGCGCTCTATAGGGGTATGGCGAGCCATGATGACCTCCCTGAAACACGGTTCTGCAAATGGAGCACCGAAACCGCCGTTGCGGCACCGGCAACCTGACGAAGCGCACTGAATGCGCGGCTACAAGCGTACTCCCAGTGCAGGTATCGCGGGGAAGTCTGGCAGCATACAAGGAAAAATATTTTGCAGATGGCTCTGGTGACTGCTGCCCGAGCCTGTCGCTCTGGCCGTCGTGGCGCTGCGCGGTTTTTACGTTACACAGGCGATAAGCCTGCCAAAGGAGTCTGGAATATGGCGGAGCAAAGCATTCAGATTACGGCCCACAAAATTCTCTACATCCTGGTGGTGGAGCAAAGCTTGCGTGCCGGCGAGAGCATGAGCATCAAGGCGCTAGCGTCAGATCTGCAAAGACATGGCATCAGCGAGAGCGAGCGTCAGCCTGCGCTGGACTGGGCCATCAGCAAGGGCTGGCTGGAGCAAGGTCCGGATGCTGAAGTGCGCCTGACCGAGGCCGGTTTTGATATGAACTTCACCCAGTAAAGAGAGGGAGGGGGCTGCCCCATCCTTACTCCAGATAAATGCCTTTTTCTTTTTTGCGTGCCCGCATGCCGGTGCGCAAAAACAGATCGCTGCCGCCTTGCACGGCCAGGGGCTTGCCGGTGGCGGCGGCCAGGTGCGCGTCAGCGCGCTCTTCCCAATGCTCAAGCAGGTCTTGCAGGGCCACACGCTCAGAATCTTTGAGCTGTGGGTGCTGCTGCAAAAACTCCTGCAGATATTGACGTGCATCTATTCCCAGCTGCTCACGGGTGGTGGCTAGCGAGATATAGCTGACGTTATCGTCGCGGCCCGTGGTGTGTGTGCCCAGCAGATAGCAGCCAATATAGTCGCCACGGGTCTGGCCTGCGGGAGGGTCCTGGCTGAGTTTTTTGAGCAGGCTGAATGGCCACATGCGTTGAATTCCTAACACCGGGCCTGTGCCCAAACAGGTATTGTCTCTCATGCTTTGTGGCCACGGCCATGTGGTTGTTGCGCACAGATCAGCAAGAAGACCAGCAAAAAGAGGTGCATATGGGAGACATGGCGGCAGACAAAAACTCAGGAGGCACGGTTTCATCTGCCCCATGGACTCGGCGCGTACTTCATGCCGGGGCTGCATTGACTGGGCTGGCCTTGCTGGCGGGCGCTGTTGGGGCCGTCTATGGCGTGCGGGCCCAGCCGCGCATGGATGGAAAACTGGCCGTGGCCGGGCTGGCAAGCAAGGTGTGGGTACGCCGAGATGAGGCGGATGTCACGCATATCAGCGCGCAATCTCCGCAGGATGTGTGGCGCGCGCTGGGATTTGTGCACGCGCAGGAGCGGGGCTGGCAGCTCGAATTTAACCGGCGGCTGATGCAGGGGCGCTTGTCTGAAATTCTGGGCCCGGCCACGCTGGAGCTGGATCAACTCATGCGTTCTCTGGATATTCGCGGCGCCGCCCGCCGCCAGTACCAAGCCCTGCCGCCATCGGTGCAGGAGTCGCTGCAGGTCTACAGCCACGGTATTGCCGCTTTCTACGCGAAGCCTTCGCAGGCCATGGCACCTGAATTTTTGCTGCTGGGCACCAAGGCCGGGGCGGGCGGGGCATCGGCCTGGGACCCTGAAGACACCGTCGGCTGGGCGCTGATGATGGCCTTGGATCTGGGGGGCAATTGGGGCAATGAATTTGCGCGGCTCAACTTGCTTCAGGTCTTGAGTACCGAGCAACTGTGGCAACTGATGCCCGCTTATCCGGGGGAGCAACCGGCTACGGCGGTTGATCTGGCCCAGCTTTATCGGCAGCTGGGCGTGTACCGCAACGCTGATGCCCTACAAAAAGTCTCCGCCCCAGCGCAGCAGATTCAATCGGCCCTGCAGCAATGGGCTGGCGCAGCCGTGCGTGACATGGGCACCAATGATGGGCTGGGCAGCAATAACTGGGTGGTGGCAGGCAGCAAGACGAAAAGCGGTAAACCACTGCTGGCCAACGACCCGCATCTGGGCTTGAGCGCACCGGCTATCTGGTACTTTGCCCGCTTGCAGTCGCCGGGCGGCAGAGCGGCTGATGGCAGTCCCCTGAGCGCGCTGGATGTGACGGGCGCAACCTTGCCCGGAATGCCTTTTGTGGTGCTGGGTCGAACGGCCCAGGTGGCCTGGGGCTTCACCAACACCAATCCCGATGTACAAGATTTGTATCTTGAGCAGATCAACCCCGCAGATGCCAGCCAGTACCGCACACCCGCGGGCTGGGAAAAATTTGGTGTGCGTGAGGAGGTCTTCAAGGTCAAAGGCCAGAGCGATGTGAAAGTGACGCTGCGCAGCACGCGCCATGGCCCGGTGGTCAGTGATGCGCAGCAGCAATACGGCAAGGTCATCAACACCGATAAATACGCGCTGGCCCTGCGCTGGGCGGCGCTGGACACGGACAACCGCACGGTAGAGGCCGGTCTTAAAGCCAATGGCGCGCAGACGGTGGCGCAACTGCTGGATGCATTTTCGGGCTACCACTCGCCCATGCAAAGCATTGTGGCTGCCGATGTGCATGGGGCTATCGGCTTCAAGGCCGCAGGCAAGGTGCCGGTGCGATCAAGTGCGCATGACTTGCGCGGCGTGGCCCCGGCCCCCGGCTGGGATGCGCGCTATGACTGGCAGGGCTGGCTGAGTTACGCCCAGACTCCGCAGGATGATGGCAGCGCGCGCGGCTTTGTGGCTACGGCCAACCAGCGCGTGACCGAGCCCGGTTACCCACATTTCTTGACCCAGGACTGGCATCTGCCGTATCGCTATCAGCGCATAGAACAGGCGCTGGTGGCCAGCAACCAGCATGACACAGCCAGCATGGCGGCGCTGCAGGGCGATGTGCAGTCGCTGGCCACGCAAGCGCTGCTGCCCGTGCTGCGCAGCTTGCAGTCAAACCATGCACTGGCTGAGCAGGCCCAGCAGTTGCTGGCGGGGTTTGAGGGGCAGATGGACAAGGTCCGCCCTGAGCCGCTGATTTTCTCGGTCTGGGTGGATGAACTGACGCGCGGCATCGTCATCCCCCGCATTGGCGAGCAGCGCTTTGCCATGACCTATGGCAAGCGCGACTTTCGTGCCGGGCTGGAAGGCATTCTGGCGCGCAACGATGCGTGGTGGTGCGCACCGCTGAGCTGTGAACAGCAGGCAGGCGAGGCGCTGACCCGCACGTTGAGCAAGCTGCAGGCTGCTTACGGCAGCGATATGCGCCAGTGGCGCTGGGGCGATGCGCACCCTGCGCTGAGCGCGCACAAACCGTTTGGATCGGTGGCGGCATTGGCGGGTATTTTTAATGTCAGCGTGCCATCGGGCGGAGATAGTTATACGGTCAACGTCGGTCAGTACAACGCCAACCCTGTGCCTGCGGATGTGAAAGCTGCGGCTGCCAGGAAGCTGCTGGGCGGGCGCTTTATCAGCCGCCATGCGCCGTCGTTGCGCGCCATTTATGACTTGGGCGATCTGGAATCGTCGCAGTTCATTTATCAGACGGGGCAGAGCGGGCTGGCGCTGTCGGGGCGCTATGGCGATATGAGCCAGGAATGGGCCGATGGCCGCTATCGCAAGCTGCAGATGCAGCCCGCGCACTGGCGCCATGTGCTGGAGCTGCAGCCGCAGAAGGCCGCAAAGCGCTGAATAGTGTTGCTATGAAGATATGAGCTGTTAGCGATGGTAATTCATAGATTTCAGATCATAAATTGCCTGAAATCAAGTCAATGCAAGCGCTACAAGCTCATGTGGCTATAGCAAAACTTCAGCGCAAAAAGTCTTCAATCAGCTTGGCCACGGCCTCTGGCTGGTCGTGGTGCAGCATGTGGCCTGCATCTTGCACAACGGCTATCTCGCACTGCGGAATATGCGTCAGGCGCTCGTGATACTGGGCCAGCGAATAGCGGCCCTTGTGCCACTGGCCCAGACTGTCGTCAGACGCCTCAACCGACAAAGTGGGCGCGGTAATGGCGGCCAGACAGGCCAGGGCCTCATCCACCCGGTACAGATAGGGGTTGGTGATCTTGTGCGATGCATCACCCAGAATGCGCCAGCGGCCCTGCTCATCGGGCGCAGCCCAGTGGTGGGCCAGCCACAGCGCCTTGTCGCGCGGCAGGCGGCGGTTGGTTTTTTGCAGACGGCTGGCCACGGCTTCCACGCTCTCATAAGGGGCCAGGGCCATGCCGCCCGCACGTTGCTCGCGCAGCTCGTCCATCCATTGCGCCAGCCGCTTTGGGGCCTGGCTGGCAGCGGTTTCGGGCATGCCAAAACCTTCGAGATTGACAAAGCGGCGAATCCGCTCGGCCCTCGCGCCGGCGTACATGCAGGAGATATTGCCGCCCATGCTGTGGCCAACCAGGTCCACAGGGCGGTCTGGCGAGACCTGCTCCAGCAGCATGTCCAGATCGGCCAGATAGTCGGTGAAGTAGTAACTGTCGCAAGGCTGGGCCGTACGGCTGAGTCCAAAACCGCGCCAGTCGTGGGCGACGATGCGGCGGCCCTGCGCAAAGGCTTCGCTAAAGGCATCCACCACAAACTGGTAAGAGGCGGCCACATCCATCCAGCCATGGGCCAGCACCAGCACGGGCAGATCGGGGTTGATCTGCGCGGGCTCCCAGCTGCGCAGGTGGTAGTGCATATTGCGCACCGGCAGCATGTGCGACTGCCACTGGCGGCGGGGCTGGTAGGGCGTTTGCTCGGTGGCGGTGCTCTGATCGATTGGGGTGTGCGTTGTCATTGTGTCTCCGTTGTTTTGATTATTGCGGTTGTGGCGGTCAGCGCCGTCGTGAATGGGACACAGATGGGACACAGACGGGAAAGAGGGGCGTCAGCAAAAACACGGGGGCTGCCGTGGTTTTGCAGGCTCAGGCCATAAACTGATGCCTATGACTTCTGCAGCTCAAAACCATCGCCTTTCCATGAATCCCGTCGCTCTGGGGCAGAGTGACTTGCGCGTCAACCCCATCTGTCTGGGCACCATGACGTTTGGCGAGCAGGTCGATGAGGTACAAGCGCACCGCATCATGGATCGCGCGGTGGAGCGCGGCGTGGACTTTTTCGACACGGCCGAGATGTATTCCGTGCCCGCCCGGGCCGCCACCTTTGGCGCGACGGAGACCATCATCGGTCGCTGGCTCAAGGCCCGTCCGGGAATGCGCGAGCAGCTCACCCTGGCCACCAAGGTGGCCGGCCCGACGCGTGGCATGCCTTGGATTCGCGAAGGTGCGGGCATGACGTCAGCAGACATTGTTCGCTCTTGCGACGCCAGCCTGCAGCGCCTGCAGACGGAGGTGATTGACCTCTACCAGATTCATTGGCCTGAGCGCCATGTGCCCGCCTTCGGTGCCATGTATTACGACCCGAAGAAGGAAACCTCGGCCACCCCCATCCATGAGCAGCTCGATGCGCTGGCCGGTCTGGTCAAGCAGGGCAAGATTCGCCATATCGGCCTCTCGAACGAGAGCCCTTATGGTGTTCATGAATTTGTGCGACTGGCCGAGCAGCATGGCCTGCCGCGCGTGGCCACCACGCAGAACCCGTATTGCCTGGTTAACCGCAGCTATGAAAATGGGCTTGACGAGACCTGCCACCGTCTGAATGTGTCCTTGCTGGCTTATTCGCCACTGGCTTTTGGTCTGCTGACCGGCAAGTTTGACGAGTTCGCCCCGACAGACGCGGGCGCACCCAAGGATTCGCGTATTGGCAAATATGAATCGGTGCAAAAGCAGCGCTGGGGCCGCCCCGATGCACTGGCCGCTGCTCGCCGCTACAACGCGCTGGCCCGCAAACATGGCATGACGGCGGTGCAGATGGCGCTGGCGTTTTGCTATACCAAGTGGCAGGTGAGCAGCACCATCATCGGCGTGACCTCAGTAGCGCAGCTTGATGAGGACTTGAACGCATGGGGCACCCAGCTCTCGCCAGAGCTGCTGGCCGAGATTGATGCCATCCGCTGGGAGATGCGTGACCCGGCGGTTTGAGACTGTGCAGTTTTGAGTAAAAATGCCTGCTAGCGCAAATCCAGTATGCGCTAACAGCTATCAAATTTGAATCATGGCCAAAAAAGACAAAAACGCCCATGTGAGCGAAACCCCCGCCACGCAAATGCTCAAGGCCCACAAGGTGGAGTTTTCTGAGCACCCCTATGAATACGTTGAGCATGGCGGTACCGAAGAGTCGGCAAAGCAGCTGGGTTTGACCGAGCACATGGTGGTCAAAACGCTGGTGATGCAAGACCAGGACGCCAAGCCGCTGATCGTTCTCATGCATGGCGATTGCAAGGTTTCTACCAAGAACCTGGCCCGCCAGATTGGCGCCAAGAGCGTGGAGCCCTGCAAGCCCGAAGTGGCTAACCGCCATAGCGGCTATCTGGTGGGCGGCACATCGCCCTTTGGCACCAAGCGCGATATGCCGGTCTATATCGAGGACACCATTCTGGAGCTGCCCCGCATTGCCATCAATGGCGGGCGGCGCGGTTATCTGGTGCAACTGGCCCCTGAGGTTTGTACCCGTCTGCTCAATGCCCAGCCGGTGCACTGCGCGCTGGCAGAATAGGGGCTGGCTTGGCGGGCAATTGGCCCGGTAGGTAAAAACTCAAACAACAACACGAGTCGCATCATTTTTGACGCTGCGGCTCTCAGTGCCAGATTCTGGCCGAGGAATTTCGTTGAACGCCCTCTATCCTGTGATTGCCGTTGTTGCGGCTTATCTGATCGGCTCCCTGTCCTTTGCCGTCATCGTCAGCCGCGTCATGGGCCTGCATGATCCGCGCACCTACGGCAGCGGCAACCCCGGAGCGACCAATGTGCTGCGCTCTGGCAGCAAACCGGCAGCGGTCATGACGCTGCTGCTGGATGCGCTCAAGGGCTTTGTGCCCGTGCTGCTGGTCAAGCTATTTGGCGAGCAGTTCGGTCTGGGTGATAACACCGTGGCGCTGGTCGGTCTGGCCGCGTTTCTGGGTCACCTCTACCCCGTGTTCTTTGGCTTCAAGGGCGGCAAGGGCGTGGCGACTGCACTGGGCGTGCTGCTGGGCATCAGCGGCTGGCTGGGTCTGGCGACGGTGCTGACCTGGGTGATCGTGGCGGTGTTTTTCCGCTACTCGTCGCTGGCAGCGCTGATCGCATCGATTTTTGCGCCGGTGTACTACGTGCTGTGCAGCGGCATTGTCTGGAACGCTGAGCCCCCCATCACGACTGCGATTGTGGTGATGGCGATTTTGCTGGTCTGGCGCCACCGTGAAAACATTCAGCGCCTGATCGCTGGCAAAGAATCCCGGCTGGGCAAGAAAAAGGCCGAGGAATCCAAGCCTGCCGAAACGGCTGGTAAAAAGTCAGGCAAGGCCAAGCGCCGCTAAGGCGCGGGTTCTTGAAGAATCAAGGGTTTTATCAAGAAACCCAAGGTAGACAGGGCGCAAGCAGCTCCCTATTCAATAGCACCAAGCAAAGCACTCCCATATGGCATCCAGCCCATCGCAGCGTGATTACAGCGCGCCCTGTCCTGGTTGTGGCGCACCGGTTCATTTCACCAGTGCGCAATCGAGTTTTGCCGTCTGCGAGTTTTGCCGCAGCACCGTGGTGCGCGATGGCGAGACGCTCAAGCGCATTGGCTCCATGGCCGAGGTGTTTGAGGATTACAGCCCGCTGAAACTGGGTGCCTCGGGCATGGTCAAGCGCAACGGCAAGCCCGAGCCGTTCACGCTGGTGGGACGTACGCAATACAAAAGCAATGCGGGTAACTGGTCTGAATGGGTGGCCAGGCTCAGCAACGGGGACCTGGCCTGGCTGAGCGAAGACAACGGAAGCTTTGTCTTCTCTGTGCCCTGGCAGCCACCTGGCTGGACGGTGACGGCCTTCGAAACGCGCGAATGGCGCATGGGGCGGGAGGTGAAGGCGGGGGCTGATGCCTTTACCGTCACCAGCATTCAAGATGCCCAGTTGCTGGCCGCGCAGGGCGAATTGGCCCAATTGCCAGAGCTGGGGAGAAGCTTCAAGCTGGTGGAGCTGCGCAACGAAAAAGACCAGATTCTCTCCATCGACTTCAGTGGCAAGGCCCCTGCATTCAGTCTGGGTGCGGCGATTGCACTGGATAGTTTGCAGATGCAGGGCCTGCGCAGCAGCGCCAACAAAAAGGAAGAAGGCCGCCACTTCAACTGCCCCAAGTGCGGTGCGGTGGTGCCTGTGCGTTTTGACACCACCAAGGCCATGAGCTGCCCCAGCTGCGGCAGCTTGATTGACATGTCGCAGGGCATGGGCGGCGAGCTGAGCTTTGCCGAGCAGCGCAAAAAAATACGCCCACTGATACCGCTGGGCAGCCAGGGCACGCTGGATGGCCTGAAGTGGCAGGTCGTAGGCTTTCAACGCCGCAGCGGCCGGGGCATGGGTGAAGATGAAGACGATAGCTTTATGTGGGACGAGTACCTGCTCTACAACCAGAAGGCAGGTTTTTCGTTCATCGTCGATTCAGAAGATGGCTGGAGCACGGCCCGCGTCATCAACGGCGCGCCCAAGCTCAGCAAGAACGGCGCCACCGCCACGTATCTGCAGCGTAAATACCAGCGCGACTACGCTTATCTGTCTGTGACCGAATACGCCGAGGGCGAGTTTTACTGGCCGGTGTTCAAGGGTGCCAAGTCCAGCAATGTGGACTATGCCCACGGCGGCAAGCAAAACACGCTGGCGCTGGAAACAGCGAATCAGGAAACGACCTGGACCCATGGTCAGCGCGTGTCGGCAGAGACCATCGCGCAGGCGTTTGGCATAGGCAAGCTCAAGGATCGCTCTCAGGTCAGTCCCGTCTCGGGCAGCGGCTTCAGCTGGGGCACGATCTTGTTCTGGCTGTTCATCCTGTTGTTCACCTTGCCTTTTTTGCGGGCCTGCATGTCCAGCCCCAACTGCGACCCGCGCACGGATCCCAATTGCAGCTATAGCCGCTCCAGCAGCGGCTCCTACGGCGGTTACACCTCGGGCGGCAGCCATAAATAAGCGTGCCAGCCTCAAACCCTTATTTCAGGAGAGACATCATGAATTTTGACTGGTTCAGCGCCCAGAACTTCTTCGGCTCCATCCTCTACGCTCTGGTGGGCGTGGTGGTGTTCTGGCTGTGTTTCCTCGTCATCGACAAACTCACGCCCGTGGATATGTGGGCCGAGATTGTGGAAAAGCACAACAAGGCGCTGGCCATGGTGGTGGCCGCCATGTGCTTGGGGATCAGCATCATTGTGGCTGCAGCGATTCACTGACGGCTCCCCCCTGAGGCGCTTTGCGCCTTCCCCCTCTCTGCTTCGCGGAAGGGGACGACAGCTTTGCTGCGCGGCGGTGCTTGCTTGCTGTCCCTTGTTTTCAGCGCGCCGGGTTTGACCTTCAGGGTTCAATCGGGTGAACTGATCTAAATAGAAAGTACGTTTGATGACTTCGACGCAGGCTGAGCAGAGCGGCACTCCGCAGGAGCTGGGGCCGCGGCCTATTGATGTGGCGCTGCTGGCCAGTGTGTTTGTGATTGCGGCCTGTGGTCTGCTCTATGAGCTGGCGGCGGGCGCACTGGCGTCCTATCTGCTGGGCGATTCGGTGCTGCAGTTCTCCACCATCATCGGCACCTATCTGTTTGCCATGGGCATTGGCTCATGGCTGTCGCGTTATTTTGAAGATCAGTTGCCTGCGCACTTTCTGCGGGTGGAGCTGATGGTGGCGCTGGTGGGCGGAGCGCTGCCTGCGGTGCTGTTTCTGGCCAATGCCTATGCGCCGGGTGCTTTTCGCTTTCTGCTCTACGGCATGGTGCTGGTGGTGGGCACGCTGGTGGGGCTGGAGATTCCGCTGGTCATGCGCATTTTGAAGCGCAATGCCTCGCTCAAAGATCTGGTGTCCAAGGTGCTGACCTTTGACTATCTGGGTGCGCTGGCAGTGTCGCTGGCCTTTCCGATTGTGCTGGTGCCCAAGCTGGGGCTGGTGCGCACGGGCTTGCTGTTTGGCTTTATGAATGCGGCAATTGCGGTGTGGGCGCTGGTGCTGTTCAAGCACGAGCTGCGCAATCTGCGTGCCCATATCTGGGCCTGTGCGCTGGTGCTGCTGACGCTGGGTGGAGGCATTGCCGGGGCGGATCAACTGACCAAGCTGGCCGATGATCATTTTTATCAGGACCGCATTGTGCTGAGCAGCAGCTCGCCCTATCAGCGCATTGTGGTGACGCAGGGCCGCCAGGGCGCGCGCCTGTACCTGAATGGCAATCTGCAGTTTGCCCAGAGTGATGAGTATCGCTATCACGAAGCGCTGGTACACCCGGCCATGGCGGCGCATGGTGCTCCTAAGAAGATAGCGGTGCTGGGCGGCGGCGACGGTATGGCCGTGCGCGAGGTGCTCAAGTACCCCAGCGTAGAAGCCGTAACGCTGGTGGAGCTGGACCCGGCCATGACCGATCTGTTTCGCACCAATGCCATGATGACGGCGCTTAACGGCAATGCGCTCAATGATCCACGGGTCAGCATCGTCAACACCGATGCCTTTCACTGGCTGCAGGAGAGCAAGGACAGCTTTGATGTGATCGTGGTGGACTTCCCCGACCCCACCAATTTTGCGATTGGCAAGCTGTTTACCAACAGCTTTTATTCGCTGCTGGACAAGCGCCTTGCGGCCAGCGGCTATGCCGTGGTGCAGACCACATCGCCGCTGATTGCGCGGCACAGCTTCTGGACGGTGGTGCAGACCATTGAATCCGTGGGGCTGACGGCCAAGCCCTATCACGCCCATGTGCCTAGTTTTGGCGAATGGGGCTTTGTGCTGGCCAGTCACCGTCCCTGGCGCGAGCCGCCCGGCCTGCCCGAAGGCATGCGCTACCTGACCATGCCCACCATGCGCCTGATGTTTGACTTTCCGCTCGATATGGATCGCGTGCCTGCCGAGGTGAACCGCTTGTCCAATCAGGTGCTGGTCAACACCTATGAGCGCGAGTGGGGCAAGGTAGAGCATTGATGGCGGGGTTTGCCATCAATCGCCGCCAGTCTTTGCAGTGGGCGGGTGCTGCGGCGCTGGGCCTGTCAGGCTGCAAGCCTGCGCCACCCAAGCTCGATGATCTGCCTGGCGGCTTTGCCGGCACGGCGCTTGAGCGTGGCCACAGCCTGCGCCCCTTCTGGCAGCGCTTGGCGCAGGGGCTCGACTTGCCTGCGCCTGCCGTGGTGCGCCGCGCCCCGGTGGTGATTGCGGGCGGTGGCATGGCCGGGCTGGCGGCAGCACGGGCGCTGGAGCTGGCAGGCGTGCAGGGCGCAGCCTTGCTGGATACACAGGCTGCCATGGGCGGCAATAGTCAGGGAGGGCAGATCAAAGGCATTGCCTGTCCGCTGGGCGCCCACTATCTGCCGGTGCCCGGTGATGATGCCCATGAGGTGCAGGACTGGCTGGAGCAACTGGGCGTGCGCCAGCGCGTCTCTGGCCGCTGGCGCTATGACGAGCGCTATCTATGTCACAGCCCACAGGAACGCTTGTTCTGGCAAGGTGCATGGCATGAGGGCTTGCTACCCGTGCACGGTGTAAGCCAGCGCACGCTGGACCAATATGCGCTGTTTGAAAAACGGGTGAGCGAGGCGATGAGCCTCGCCGCTTTTGCCATGCCATCCATTCGCATCTGGCAGCGCGCAGGGCAGTTGCCAGCGGCGCATACCAAGCTGGATGCACAGCTTTTTGAGCAATGGCTGGCCGAGCAGGGTCTGGATGACGAGCGCCTGCTCTGGTATCTGGGCTACTGCTGCCGTGATGATTTTGGGGCGGGGCTGGCCCAGGTATCGGCCTGGGCGGGTATTCATTACTTTGCCAGCCGTCACGGCTTTCATGCGCCGCGCCAAGATTCTGAGCATGAAGCCGAGGAGCTGGGCGAGCAGGTGCTGACTTGGCCGCAGGGCAATGGCTGGCTGGTCCAGCAACTGGTGGCGGGGCTAAAAGGCACGCAGCAGCAGACAGATTGCAGCGTGCTGGCGATTACTGAAGATGCCAGCGGCGTGCAGATCGACACCTATCACCATAGACGCCAGCAACATGAGCGCTGGCTAACGAGGCATTGCGTGGTGGCGTTGCCCACGTTTATCGCGGCCCGAGTGCTGCGTAACCCCCCTGATTTTTTGCGAACGGTGGCGGGTCGGCTGAACTGGACGCCCTGGCTGGTGGCCAATATTCATATCGACAGCCCGCTGGCCGACTACCCCGGTGCGGAGCCCGCCTGGGACAATGTGCTGTACCAGGACGGCAATCAGGGTGGCCTGGGCTATGTGGATGCGGGCAATCAGCGGCTGGATCGCGTCAGCCGCCAGCCCACTGTGCTGAGCTATTACCAGGCGCTGGGCGACTGGGCGGATGGGCGCAAGCAGTTGATGGAGCAGCCCTTCGCCTTCTGGCGCGACCGGATTGTGAACACCCTGAGCGAGCCGCATGCCGATCTGCTGCAACGCGCTACGCGTATGGAGATCACCCGCTATGGTCATGCCATGGCGATTCCGCGCCCTGGTGATCAGAAAATTTTGAGTGAAATTGCACTCAAAGCCAATATGAATGAGCGCAAGCAGCTATTGAATGGAGAGCGAGTGCAGGGCCTGCCCACGCCCGGTACAGCGCGGCTGAGCTTTGCGCATTCGGACTGGGCCGGTTATTCGGTGCTGGAAGAAGCGTTTACGCGCGGTCATCACGCAGGGCTGCTGGCAGCGCAAGGGTAAAAACGCTTTTGAGGGTGCTAGCTGAGTTACCTGCGCTGGCTGCCGGGCAGCTTGATGACGCGATTGAGCGCTGCATTGCCGCGCGAGCTGTGACCGCCGAGCTGCGCCATGGAGCGCAGGTCCAGATCCAGCGTCAGCGACGAGCGCGCCAAAGCGGACTGAATGGTGGGTCTGCGCCCTTCAAGGTGCCAGATGGGCGGGTACAGGCTTGAGCCATCGCGGTCAATCACGCTGGCAATCTGGGGCTCCTCTGCGGTTTTTCCACGGCGCAGAACCACGGCCACTTCGCCGTTATCGAGCTGCACATAAGTGCCTGGCGGATAAAGGCCGACGACATCGATCAGCGCTTGCTTGACCTCATCGGCATATTGCTGGCCTTGTTGCAGGATTTGTAGCGATTCGACGGCCGAGCGGCCGCTACGGGTTTTACGCGGGCTGATTAGCGCGGCATAGCGATCAACCGTGCCCAGAATGCGAACCAGACGCGCCAGCGGCTGCAATTGCGCCAGCGGGGCGGGCGGCAGCACGACATGGTGGTTCTGAACGGTCTCCAGCCAGAGGGTGTCGCGCACCATCAGGCGCTCAAGAACCTGACGGCCTTCTTGGGGGTGCTGTTTGACGGCTTCGGCTTGCGGGCTGCTCAGCGGGGCGCGTTGCTCGGCCAACTGGTTTTGCAGCACCGTCATGCTGATGTTCATGGTCAGCGAGGCATGAATCAGCGTATCGCGCTCTGACTGAGGCAGGTTCAGCGCCTTGGCCAGAATGTGGCACAGGCCTGCGCAGACCACAGCGTGCGAGGAGCTGTAACCCACGGTGGTTGAGCTGGCGCGCTGAAACATCAGGTAGAGCGCTGCGTCGGTGTCTTGTGTGATGAGGTCCTGCAGCCACAGATCAATCTGATGCAGCTTGATGGCGAAACCCGGAATGCGCAGCGGATCGGTCAGCAGAACGGAGAGGGCGGCTTCCAAGTCTGACCACAGACCCAGCAGGTCCTCATAAGGTTCGTCGTAGCGTGCGTGCATGGAGAGGGGCTTGGGCGGATCTTAGTTTTTTTCCAGCACCATTTCGCTGCCCTTGCGGGTCATCTGAAACTGGGCCAGCAGATTGTTGCCAAGCAACACATAGGGCATGGATTGAGGGGCGACGATGGCATCGACGTCGTGGAGCTCTATATCGCCCAGTTTGACGCTGTCGAGTTTGATTCGCCAGCCTTGCGCGGTGCCGTTGGCTGTGCGCATCAGCATGGGTGTGCCTTTGAGGTAGGGCAGCTCGAGGCGCTCTGCATCGGCTCGGCCAATGGCAATCGTGCTGGCGCCGGTGTCCACCATGTATTGCATGGTTTTACCGTTGATCATTCCCCGGTCGATGAAGTGACCCCGTGAGTCGGCAATCAACACCAGCTTGCCCGAGCGGGAGCCACCGTCGCGGCCACCCCGGCTGCCCACGCTGACAGGCGCATCGCCCAGTCGCAGGTTCTGGCGCTGGCCTTTGACGTCGACCACGGCGGCGTCACCATTGAGCTGCAGCAGGCGAACGCCTTTGTGGCTTTCATTGACCGCAATGGCCTTGGGCGCGCTGCCATCGACAACCAGCAGGGCCTTGCTGCCCAGTACGCCGGTCAATGCGACGGATTGCCCCCAGGCACTGCTGGCTGCCAGCGTGGCTGCCAGCATAAGCCCCGCGCGCCGCAGGTGAGAGGCACCCTGCAAGGGCTGCCCCGCAGCGCAGGTGTCGATCCCTTCCCGCGAAGCGGGAGAGAGGGAAGCAGCAAAGCTGCGCAGGGGGTGTTTCATTGTTTAGTCGCGGAAGTTGTTGAACGACAGAGGGTGGTCAGCCAGGTCCTTGCGAATCACGGCCATGGCAGCCTGCAGGTCGTCGCGCTTGGCGCCGGTGATGCGGACCTTGTCTTCCTGAATGGCGGCTTGCACCTTGAGCTTGCTTTCCTTCATCAGCTTCTGCAGCTGCTTGGCCAGATCGGACTCGATACCGTTTTTGACCTTGATGACCTGCTTGACCTTGTCACCGCCGATTTTCTGGGCCTTCTGAATGTCCAGGAAGCGCACGTCCACATTGCGCTTGGTCAGCTTGTTGCGCAGCAGGTCTTCGACTTGCTGGAGCTGGAACTCGGCATCGCCATACATGGTGATTTCCTTGTCCTTGAGTTCGACGGCGGCCGATGTGCCCTTGAAGTCAAAGCGGGTGCCAATTTCCTTGGTGGCGTTGTCGACAGCGTTCTTTACTTCGACGAAGTCGGCTTCGCAAACAGTATCAAAAGAAGGCATGGTTTTATTCCTATCAGTATCAGAGCAGTAAACAGCCACAGAGCGCCAGCCTGTGATGTTCGGCTTTCCAGCAACGAGGTGGGCGCAGTGCGACAATTGGATGGATGTTAGTCGAGAAAAATGTTCCCCTGCAGCATTGCAACACCTTTGGCATTGCCGCGCGCGCCGAAACCTTGGTGCGTATTCGTAGCCAGGATGATATTCGCCAGTTTCTGGCCCATCCCCTCTGGGGGCGGCAGCCGGTGTTTGTCCTTGGTGGAGGTAGCAACGTCGTATTGACGGGTGATGTGGCGCCAGTCGTGCTCAAGATGGAAATCATGGGCATGCGGCTGCTGCATGAGACCGACAAGCACTGGGTTGTCGAGATCGGCGCGGGCGAGCGCTGGCACGATATGGTGGCCTGGACGCTGGCCCAGGGCTATAGCGGGCTGGAGAATATGGCGCTGATCCCCGGCACGGTAGGTGCATCACCTGTGCAGAATATTGGCGCCTATGGATTGGAGCTGCAGGATCGCTTTGATTCGCTGGACGCGGTTGACCTGGTGACTGGTGAGCAGTTCAGCTTGAATGCTGCCCAGTGTGCCTTTGGCTACCGCGATTCGGTGTTCAAGCATGCACCTGCGCAGCCCAAGTACTGGCCTGTAACGGGCTCTGCTGCCGTGCCGCGCGGTCTGGGTCTCAAGGGGCGGGCGGTGATTACGCATGTGCGACTGGCCTTGCCCAAAGTGTGGAAGCCTGATCTGGGTTATCTGGACTTGCAGCGCAAGCAGGCTGAAAAAGGCATTGAGCAACCCACGGCCCAGCAGATTTTTGAATGGGTTTGCGAAATTCGCAGCGCCAAGCTGCCTGACCCCGAGGTCATTGGCAATGCGGGCAGCTTCTTCAAAAACCCCACTGTGACGGTCGAGCAGTGCGCAGACATCATCGCGCGTGAGCCAAAAATCGTGCACTACCCCATGGATGACGGCTCGATCAAGCTAGCCGCTGGCTGGCTGATTGATGCCTGCGGCTGGAAGGGCAAGACCATGGGGCGGGCGGGAGTCTATGACAAGCAGGCGCTGGTGCTGGTCAACCGCGGTGACCGCCATAGCGCCGAGGGCAGTGTGAGCGGCGGTGAGGTGATGACGCTGGCAGGAGCCATTCAGACCAGTGTTTATGAGCGCTTTGGCATTCGGCTAGAGCCTGAGCCAGTAGTGATTTAAGCCATTGCGCATAAGAAAAAAGGAGCCATTGGCTCCTTTTTTGATAGCTATTAGCGCTTATTTCCAGAAGGCTGGGCGCAGTAAAATACCGGAAATACGGTAGGGGGCCTTAGGCTCTACAGCCAGCTCCATGGGAACAAAGCCCTTGGTGCAGTTCAGCAAAACGCTGGTGGCCAGAGGGGTGGGGCTCTCCATGCGGGCTACTGCCTGGCAGCTGCCGACACCGGTGCGAATCGAGTCCAGTGCTTTTTGCACATTGTCGATGGGCGACTGCTTCAGGAACTCTTCATTGAAGTTGCTGGAGGCCAGCTTGGATTTGCCTTCAATGGCTGTCACCACGGCTTGCAGACGCTTGCGCAGCGCCGCATCAGCGGCTTGTGCATCGACGTTGGCAGGGACGGCAGGTGCTGCGGCGGGGGCTGCAGCCTTGGCGTTGTCGGCTGCGGGTGCGTCGGTCTGTGCCTGTGCGCCAGTCATGAAGCCAGCAGTAGCCAGCAAGGCGCTCAGGCAAAGAGCGTGACGTGTTTTAGTGAAACTCATTCGTTAACCTTTCGTCAAACAACGCAGGCACTGTAAACCTTCTGCAAGGGTTTCTTTGCAAGACCGGAGCCTGTTTTTTGTGAATAAATGGCAAAGATGGGTTGGCGCGGGTGAAAGCGGTACATCTTTGTTGCTGTTGATACAGCGCAGCCCGTCAGGGTTACTGCTTGCCGTTGCTGACTCATGCACTGCCTAAAATCTGTTGCACTGCAATAGCTCAATGGATAACGGGGCCGATCCCCAATTAAAAAGGACTTGCGATGCAAGAAAACACAGAGGGCGAAGCCCATGCGGCAAAGCAGCGGCTCATCAAGAAGTATCCCAATCGTCGTCTGTATGACACGAAAACCTCTTCCTACATCACGCTGGCTGAGGTCAAGCAACTGGTGATGGACAGCGAAGATGTGGTGATCCGCGATGCCAAGACCAATGAAGAACTGACGCGTTCTATCTTGCTGCAGATCATTCTGGAAGAAGAAGCGGGCGGTGCTCCCATGTTTTCCGAAGCCATGCTGGCCAACATCATCCGCTTCTACGGCCATGCCATGCAGGGCTTTATGGGTACGTACATTGAAAAGAACGTGCAGATGTTCACGGACTTCCAGACCCAGCTGTCGGGTCAGTCGCAGGGTGCGGCGCCTGAGGCGTGGAAGCAGTTCATGAGCATGCAGCCGCCAGCCATGCAATCCATGATGGGTAACTACATGGAGCAGTCGCAGACGGTGCTCACTCAAATGCAGGAGCAGATGCAAAAGCAGACGGAGCAGATGCTGGGTGTGTTTGGCATAAAGCGCTGAACGCTGAATTGACGTTTCAAGAGGCGGGCCAAATGGCCCGTTTTTTTGTGCCCGCTTTGTTTCCGCTGTGATGGGCGGCAAGAGGTCTGGATGCGCTAGTCCCAATTGACGATGCTTGTGAATGCTCTCAATCGAACAATGATTTCGGTACTTCCGAAGTACGCAGGTGAGAGTGCGCGATGAGAGTTTGAGCAACAACAAATGCAAGTAATGCATTCAAGGAGACTAGGCATGAAGGTTGGTATGGCGCCCCGTTTGTTGGCGGCCTTGACAGTGGGAGTGTTGGCTACAGGTTCAGTGTGGGCCAAAGCAACGGCGGATGAGGTTGCAAAGCTGGGTAAGTCGCTCAATTGCACGGGCGGCGAAAAAGCAGGGACGGCCAGTGGCGTACCGGAGTTCACTGGTAAATGGCTGGGCGTGCCAGTGGGCGTGAAGTACACGCCTCATGCCGGGCAGCACCCGGTAGATCCGTATGCGAATGAAAAGCCGTTGTTCACCATTACGGCTGAAAACTTGAGCCAGTATGCAGAGCGCCTGACTGAAGGTCAGAAGGCGATGTTTGCCAAGTACCCTCAGACGTTCCGCATCCCTGTGTACACCGGTCACCGGGACTTCCGCTTTACAGATGCGACCTGCGCTTCTGCCAAGAAGAATGCTCAGGATGCCGTGGTCAACGCCGATGGCTTGGGTGTGACTGGTGCCGTCAAGGGCGCGCTGCCGTTCCCTATTCCTAAGAATGGCCTAGAGCTGGCATTCAATAATCTGCTGCCTTCGCGTGCCTATACCGAAGAAACTTTGCGCGATAACGGCATTGTTTTTGCCGATAAAAGCATTGTTTACGGGCGTGCTGATAACAAGGCGCTCAGCCCTGTTCAGGCGGCAGATGTAGCGGGTCAGCCGCTGGTGGGGGCGATGTCGCAGACCATCAATATCACCAAGCTGCCTGAGCGCGAAAAAGGCGGTGTGAGCGTGATTGCCGAGCCTCTGGATTTTGGTAAGGACAAGCGACTGGGTTGGAGCTACGACCCCGGAACCCGCCGCGTGCGCCAGTTGCCAGAGTACGGTTTTGACCAGCCTCTGTCTGGCACTGGTGGCAAGCTGACGATTGACTCTGACCGCTTGTTCAACGGCTCACCCGAGCGCTACAACTGGAAGTCGCTGGGCAGGAAGGAGATCTACGTTCCTGCCAATGCGTACAAGGTTCACGCGAATACCGTGAAGTACGCTGACTTGCTCAAGCCTGGCCATGCCAACCCTGATTTCATGCGCTATGAACTGCGCCGTGTCTGGGTGCTGGAAGCCACTCTGAAATCCGGCTATCGCCATATGTACGGCAAGCGCGTTTTGTTCCTTGATGAGGATACGGGCCAAGCTGTCATGAGCGATTTCTACGATGCGCGTGGGCAGCTCTGGCAGTCCGGTCTGGTGAACTATTACTACGCGTTTGATGCAAATGTCTGGCATGCCGGCACCAGCTTCTATCACGACCTGAACTCGGGTGCCTATGTGGCCTACAACCTGTTCCAGGAGCGCCCGCTGGGTCCGATTTTGAACAAGGGCAACCTCGATGCCTCCATGTTCACACCTCAGGCGGCTCGTAACGCGGGCAACTGATCAAGCATGAAGATGGCAAAAAGCTTTTGGCATGCCGCGATGTGGCTACGAGCTTTTTGTCTCTCAAGGTAGGAGGCGCTTGCGCCTCCTTTTTTATGGTCTGAAAAATGGCTCGTTGAGGGCTGAGAAAAAGCAAGAGGAGACAGGCAATGGCAAATCGTTTGCAGGGTAAGGTTGCATTGGTCACCGGTGGTGCCAGTGGTGTGGGTCTGGAAGTCGTGAAGCTGCTGCTGGGTGAAGGTGCCAAAGTGGCATTCAGCGACATCAATGAAGCCGTGGGCCAGCAACTGGCAGCTGAGCTGGGTGAGTGCTCCATGTTTGTGCGCCACGACGTGAGCAATGAAGGGGACTGGAAGAGCGTCATGTCTGCCGTGCAGCAGCGCATGGGTACGCTCAATGTGCTGGTCAACAACGCAGGTATCTTGCTGCCTGGTGATATGGAAACTGGGCGAGTCGAGGACTTTAGCCGCTTGCTCAAGATCAATACCGAGTCGGTCTTCCTCGGTTGCCAGCAAGGGATTGCTGCGATGAAGGAAGCTGGCGGCTCCATCATCAATATGGCGTCAGTGTCGAGCTGGTTGCCGGTTGAGCAATATGCAGGCTACAGCGCCAGCAAGGCCGCAGTTTCGGCTTTGACGCGCGCTGCTGCGCTGAACTGCCGCAAGCAAGGCTATGCAATTCGTGTGAACTCCATTCACCCTGACGGAATTTATACGCCAATGATGCAGGCTTCTCTGCCCAAGGGTGTGTCAAAGGAGATGGTGCTGCACGACGCCAAGCGCAATCGTGGTGGCCGCGCCTATATGCCTGAGCGCATTGCGCAGCTTGTGCTGTTTTTGGCCAGCGATGAATCCAGTGTCATGAGTGGCAGCGAGCTGCATGCCGATAACTCGATTCTGGGCATGGGCCTGTAATTCTGATGCCTCGCTAATGCGGGGTATGGGTGGAAAAACAAAAAAGGCCTTGAATTTCTTCAAGGCCTTTTTGTTTTTGGCGGAGCAGGCGGGATTCGAACCCGCGGTGGGCTATTAACCCACACACGCTTTCCAGGCGTGCGACTTAAACCACTCATCCACCGCTCCACAGCGATACCGGAATTACTTCATGGCTGAAGTAAAAAACCAAGCCGGTTTAAGCTTGGTTTTCAATTTTGGCGGAGCAGGCGGGATTCGAACCCGCGGTGGGCTATTAACCCACACACGCTTTCCAGGCGTGCGACTTAAACCACTCATCCACCGCTCCGTGTTTGAAGCCGCTATTCTAACCAGAAATTTCGACATCAAAATGAAAGTGCAGCAAGTTATTTTCTGCACGCTTCATCAAGCGAGCGAGATCAGACGCTCTTACCCACTTGCATCATCTTCATGGCGGAAGTGATCAGGCCTGAAACTTCGGTCATGTTGGCAGGGATGACCAGCGTGGTGTTGGAGTCAGCGGCCACCTTGCTATAGGCTTCCACAGCGCTTTCTGCGACCTTGAGCTGAACAGCCTGCTCGCCGCCGGGTTGGCGAATGGCAGTCGCAACACGCTCCAGAGCCTGACCGGTCGCTTCGGCCACGGTGGTGATCGCAGAGGCTTCACCTTGGGCTTTGTTGATGGCGGCCTGTTTTTCACCCTCAGAGCGAGCGATGAAGGCTTCGCGCTCGCCGGTGGCGATATTGATTTGTTCCTGGCGGCGGCCTTCGGAGGCGGCGATCAGCGCGCGCTTTTCACGCTCGGCGGTGATCTGGGCTTGCATGGCGCGCAGAATTTCAGCAGGCGGTGTCAGGTCCTTGATTTCATAACGCAGTACCTTGACGCCCCAGTTCAGCGCAGCTTCGTCAATAGCGTTGACGACCTGAGCGTTGATCATGTCGCGCTCTTCAAAGGTTTTGTCCAGTTCCAGCTTACCGATCACGCTGCGCAGCGAGGTCTGTGCCAGCTGAGTCACGGCCATGATGTAGTTGGACGAGCCGTAGCTGGCGCGCATGGGGTCTGTGACCTGAAAGTACAGAATGCCATCCACTGTCAGCTGCGTGTTGTCGCGCGTAATACAGACTTGGCTGGGCACATCCAGCGGAATTTCTTTCAGGCTGTGCTTGTAGGCGACACGGTCGACAAAGGGGATCAGAAAATTCAGGCCGGGGGTGAGGGTGCCTGCGTACTTGCCCAGACGCTCTTTGACCCATGCATGTTGCTGGGGTACGACCTTGATCGAACGCACGATAAAGATGATGGCAATGATGGCGATGGCGAGAGGAACTGCGTAATCCATATTGTCTCCAGCCCTTGTGGGGCGTTGATGTGAAGAAGCGGGTGAAATTTTTCAGCCCTCAGCATAGCCATGCCGGGGCTTAGAAATGCTCAGACTTTGTCAACAAGAAGGCGGTTACCTACCACTTCGGCCACGCGGTGCGGGCCGGGCATGGTCAGGGCGCCCGTGCGGCAGATCACGGTCCAGGTGGCGCCGCGGTAGCGAACCTGTGCTGTGCCGTCGGAATTCCACTGCTCTACGACCACGGTTTCGCCCACATCCATGTTGACGTCGCGATTGCTGGAGGCAGGCTGTCTGCGCGGACTGCGCTTGCGCAGCAGATAGCAGGCGAAGACTGCACCTGCCCCCAGCAGGGCTGCCGCCACAATCTGGGTGCTGGTGCCCTGACCAAAGTGGGCGCATAGTGCGCCGACAATGGCGCCCAGGGCCAGCATGAGGAGGTAGAAAGTACCGGTCAAAAGCTCTGCAATGACCAGTAAACCTGCAAGCAACCACCACGCGGTGGAATGATCCATACCTGAGCTCCTGTTTGTGGCTTGTATTTAGTGCACCACATTCTGGGTTAAAAACAGCCTGTTTCAAAGCCGCAATAAGGATATTCCTTACACTTCGCGGCTGTTTCGTTTTTTAGGCCTGATTGGTACGGAGGCTGTCCATGAAGTTTCGCTTTCCCATTGTCATCATCGACGAAGACTACCGTTCCGAGAACACCTCGGGACTGGGCATTCGCGCCCTTGCTCAAGCTATTGAAGAAGAGGGCTTTGAAGTTCTGGGTGTGACCAGCTACGGCGATCTCTCGCAGTTCGCTCAGCAGCAAAGCCGCGCCAGTGCCTTTATTTTGTCGATTGACGACGAGGAATTCCAGCTCGGCGGCGACAAAGATCCCATCATTCACAGCCTGCGCAGCTTCATTGGTGAAGTGCGTCGCAAGAATGAAGATGTGCCCATCTACATCTACGGTGAGACCAAGACCAGCCGTCACCTGCCCAACGACATTCTGCGTGAGCTGCACGGCTTCATTCACATGTTCGAGGACACCCCCGAATTTGTGGCCAAGCACATCATCCGCGAAGCCAAGGGCTACCTGGAAGGCGTGCAACCCCCGTTCTTCAAGGCGCTGCTGGACTACGCCGAAGACGGCTCCTACAGCTGGCACTGCCCCGGTCACTCGGGCGGCGTGGCATTTTTGAAGAGCCCTGTGGGCCAGATGTACCACCAGTTCTATGGTGAAAACATGCTGCGTGCTGACGTCTGCAATGCCGTTGAAGAGCTGGGCCAGCTGCTGGACCACAACGGCGCCATCGGCGAGTCCGAGCGCAATGCCGCGCGCATCTTCAATGCCGATCACTGCTACTTTGTGACCAACGGCACATCGACTTCCAACAAGATCGTTTGGCACCACACCGTGGCCCCGGGCGACGTGGTGGTGGTGGACCGCAACTGCCACAAGTCCATCCTGCACTCCATCATCATGACGGGTGCGATTCCGGTGTTTCTGAAGCCCACACGCAACCATTTCGGCATCATTGGCCCCATCCCGCAAAGCGAGTTCTCGATCGAGTCCATTCAGGCCAAGATCGCGGCCAACCCGCTGCTCAAGGGCGTGGATGCCAAGACCGTCAAACCCCGCGTGCTGACGCTGACGCAGTCCACTTACGACGGCGTGCTCTACAACACGGAAACCATCAAGGGCATGCTGGACGGCTATGTCGCCAACCTGCACTTTGATGAGGCATGGTTGCCCCACGCTGCCTTCCACCCCTTCTATGGCAGCTACCACGCCATGGGTAAGAAGCGTAAGCGCCCCGTGCATTCGGTGGTCTATGCCACCCAGTCCATCCACAAGCTGCTGGCCGGTATCAGCCAGGCATCGCATGTGCTGGTGCAGGATTCGCAGACCGAAAAGCTGGATCACCCGCTGTTCAACGAGGCGTACCTGATGCACACCTCGACCAGCCCGCAGTACAGCATCATTGCCAGCTGCGACGTGGCTGCCGCCATGATGGAGCCGCCCGGCGGCACTGCGCTGGTGGAAGAGTCGATTCTGGAAGCGCTGAACTTCCGCCGCGCGATGCGCAAGGTGGAAGACGAGTTTGGCGACGACGACTGGTGGTTTGAGGTCTGGGGCCCCGAGGCTCTGGCCGAAGAAGGCGTGGGCCTGGCCCAGGACTGGATCATTCGCGGCAAGCACGCATCGACCAAGACCAAGGCCAAGAAGAGCGGTAAAGAGTTTGACAACTGGCATGGCTTTGGCGATCTGGCCGATGGCTTCAACATGCTGGACCCCATCAAGTCCACCATCGTCACGCCCGGTCTGGATCTGGATGGCGACTTTGACGACACCGGCATTCCCGCCTCCATCGTCACCAAGTACCTGGCCGAGCACGGCGTGGTGGTTGAGAAGACGGGCCTGTACTCGTTCTTCATCATGTTCACCATCGGCATCACCAAGGGCCGCTGGAACACCATGCTGACGGCGCTGCAGCAGTTCAAGGACGACTACGACCGCAACCAGCCGCTGGCGCGCATCCTGCCCGAGTTTGTTCAGCAGCACCGCCGTTACGAGCGCATGGGTCTGAAGGACTTGTGCCAGCACGTGCACGAGCTGTACGCCAAGTACGACATTGCGCGCCTGACGACCGAGATGTATCTGTCGGACCTCAAGCCCACGATGAAGCCCTCGGACGCCTACGCTCACATTGCCCAGCGCAAGACCGAGCGTGTGGAAATCGACAACCTGGTGGGACGCACCACCGTGGGTCTGGTCACGCCTTACCCACCGGGTATTCCTTTGCTGATTCCTGGTGAAGTCTTCAACAAGAAGATCGTGGACTATCTGCTGTTCGCCCGCGAATTCGCCAAGATGGCGCCGGGCTTTGAGACCGATATCCACGGTCTGGTCGAGCTGGAAGGTGAAGACGGCGAAGTGCGTTACTACGCCGACTGCGTGGCAGAGTCCAGCGTCAACCCCGAGCCAGTGAAGAAGGCTGTGGCGGCGAAAAAGCCTGCCGCCAAGAAAGTCGCTGCAAAGCCGGCTGCCAAGGCTCCGGCTAAAAAGGCGGCTGTGAAGACGGTTGAGAAGGTCGCGGCCAAGCCTGCGGTTAAGGCTGTGGCTAAAACCGTTGCAAAAGCGCCTACAAAAGCGCCTGCAAAGGCTGCTGTAAAGGCGGCTGCAACGCCAGTCAAGTCCGTGAAGACCGCCAAGAAAGCGGTTTAAGCTCTAGCCAACGGGCGGGTTGTAAAACCTGCTGTCCATGAAAAGCCCGGGTGTCCGCACTTCGGGCTTTTTTATATTTTTGCCCATGCATTCACTCCCTCAATTGGCAGGCGCAGTGCGCCTTTGGAAAATTTTGGCCTGGCTCAGCCTTTGCTGGGCCTTGTTTGTTTTGTGGGGCTGTTTGAACGAAACCGGAACAAGCGGCGGGCTGATTTTGCGTTTGTTCCCGTTTTTGCGCGGCTTTGAGTACACGGACAAACTGGTGCACGCGGGCCTGCATGCCGTGCTAGCCAGCCTGTTGTGGAGCACGGGTGTGGCGCGTGCTCATGCTCTGCAATTGCGCTGGTCTGCCACGGCGGCGTTGGCTGTGGTGCTGATTTGCGCCAGCTATGGCGGCGTGATTGAGCTGCTGCAGGCCAGCTTCACCACTACGCGCGGAGCGGAGTGGCTGGATGCGCTGGCCAACACCACAGGTGCAGCTTTGGCAGTGCTGTTCTGGCAGTCCTTGCGGGAGCTGCTTACTAAAAAAGATAGCGCTTAGCGCCTGTCTGTAATGAGTTTCTCAATAAAAATCTTGAAAAGTTCCAGCAGCAAAGGCGCTATAAGCTATTAATTTTATTGATGTTGCCCTTGCGCCAGAGCCTCTGCCTCGCTCTGGCTATAGCCTAGCGCAGTCAAAATTTCCAGGCTGTGCTCCCCCAGCTTGGGTGGTGACAGGCGCACCTCCAGGTGCTTGCCGTCCAGGGTCAGCGGCAGCAGCACGGTTTTGCTCTCGCGGCCATCGGGCAGCTGTATGGGGGCGAGGGCGCCGGTGGCGTTCAGGTGTGGGTCGTCCAGCAAATCGTGGGGCCGAACAATGGGGGCAAAGGGCAGGCCTTTTTCCTCAAATACCTGGGCGATCTGTGCGGCGCTGTAAGCCGCCATTTTTTCGCGCAGCAGCGGCATCAGCCAGCTGCGGGCCTGTACGCGGTCGTTGTTGCTGCCCAGGCGAGGGTCGCCGTGCAGTTCGTCCAGGTCAAAGGCATTGCAGAACTCGCGCCAGGCACCGTCGCTGACCACGGCCAGAAAAATCTGCTCACCGTCCTTGACTTCGAACACGTCGTAAATGGCCCAGGCCGAGATGCGTGCGGGCATGGGCGCAGCGGGTTTGCCGGTGACGGCGTACTGCATCATGTGCTGGGCAATCAGGAAGACATTGTTCTCAAACAATGCGCTTTGAACTTCTTGCCCTTGGCCTGTTTTTTCGCGCTGTGCAAGAGCGGCCATGGCTCCCATGGCACCAAACATGCCGCCCATGATGTCGTTGACGCTGGTGCCTGCGCGCAGCGGGTCGCCAGGACGGCCCGTCATATAGGCCAGGCCGCCCATCATCTGCACGACCTCGTCAAGCGCCGTGCGGTGCTCGTAAGGGCCGGGCAGAAACCCTTTGTGGCTGACGTAGATCAGGCGGGGAAACTGTGCTTTGAGGCTTTCATAGTCCAGCCCCAGCTTTTGCATGGTGCCGGGCTTGAAGTTCTCGGTCACCACATCGGCGGTGGCAATCAGTTTGAGGGCGGCTTCTTTGCCTTCGGGGGTCTGCAAATCCAGGGTCAGGCTTTTCTTGTTGCGGTTGAACAGCGGGAAGAAACCGGAGCCCGAGCCCAGCAGCTTGCGCGTGGCGTCACCCATGCGGCCATGGCCCACGGGCTCGACCTTGATGACTTCGGCCCCTAGGTCGGCCAGCATCAGGCCGCAGCTAGGGCCCATGACCATGTGGGTGAATTCGACCACGCGAATACCGGCGTAGGGCAGGGCGCTGGCGGGGCTTGGGGAATTGCTGGAGGAGTGCATGTGAATCTCGTTTGTTGTTTGGGATCAGTGCGTGGAATACGGATGAGGCACAAAGCCTTTGGGCAGGCCCGCAGGTGGCAGCATGCCGTAAAGCGCCTCGCCTGGCAGGCCAGCGGCCAGCGCATTTCGCGCAGCAAGCAGTCGCTCAATATCAATGCCGGTACGTATGCCCATGGCTTCGAACATAAAGACCAGGTCTTCGGTCACCACATTGCCCGAGGCCCCGGGTGCGTAGGGGCAGCCGCCCAGCCCGGCCTGGGAAGAGTCGAAGGTGAGCACACCGGCTTCATAGGCGGCCAGACAATTGGCCAGGCCCAGCCCACGCGTGTTGTGCATATGCGCGGCACCGGCGTGATCACCCAGTTCGCTGCGCAGCCGCGTGAAAAGGCGCTTGACCTGGGCCGGGTTAGCCATGCCAGTGGTATCAGACAGGCCTGATTCATCTGCTCCTGCCTGTACGCAGGCCACGGCCAGCGCAATCACATCGTCTTCGGGCACCAAGCCTTGCAGCGTGCAGCCAAAAGCGGTGGAGATGCCGGCTTCGATATGCACCTGCGGCGCAAGGTCGTCGCGCAACTGGGCAATGGCGCGCACTTCTTCCACCATCTGCTGCGGTGTCTTGCGCACATTGGCCATGGAATGCGTGGGGCTGGCCGACACAGGCAAGGTGATCTTGTGCGCTCCAGCACGCATGGCTGCTTCTGCGCCTTTGATATTGGGTACCAGTGCCATGACGGTGACGCCGCTGTGCTGAATGGCATGGGCAACGATCTGCGCAGCATCGGCCATCTGCGGCAAGAGCTTGGGCGAGACAAAGGAGCCGACCTCGATTTCCTGCAAACCTGAGGCAACCAGGTCGTCAATCCATGCGCATTTATGAGCGGTGCTCATGGTGGTGGAGATCGATTGCAGACCGTCGCGGGGGCCGACTTCGCTGATCAAGACGTCGAAACGAGATGGAGATGACATGGGGTGCCTGACCTGAATTCAATGCTTGCTTTACAGCAAAGGCAGTGTTGTAATGAGTTCTATCTAATAGAACTAAGTTCTCTCTTTTGAAATATTGCCCTGCGTCCTGATGTCCTGTCAAGCTGCAGGGTTGGAGTTTTCATGCCGCGTAAATCTCAAACTGAATCCCTTGCCGATGAAAACGCGGCACCCGGTGGCGTGGCCGCAGTCGATCGAGCCTTGAGCCTGCTGGCGGCTTTTGGTGATGCAGATGACGGCTTGAGCCTGACCCAGTTGGCCGAACGCACGCGCTTGTACAAAAGCACGGTGCTGCGCCTGCTGGCATCCCTGGAGCACGGTGGCTGGATTAGCAGGCTGGACGATGGTCGCTATGCGGTGGGGCCAGCCGTGGCGCGCTTGCACAGGGTGTATGCGCAGAATTTCTCGCTGGACAGCGTGGTCATGCCGGTGCTTAAAGCGCTGGTGCAGGCCACGGGCGAGAGCGCCGCCTACCATGTGCGCCAAGGGCGCGAGCGGCTTTGCCTGTACCGCGTGGATTCACCGCACCCCGTGCGCGACCATGCGCGGGCGGGTGATTTGCTGCCGCTGGACAAGGGCGCAGGCGGGCGGGTGCTGGTGGCTTTTGATCCGGAGCTGGGCGACTGGCAGAAGAAAAATCGCAACCACTATGCGCGGGTGCGGGCCGATGGCTACGAGGCCTTGGTGGGCGACAGGCACAGCGAGATTGCCGGTATCTCTGCCCCTGTGTTCCGCCAGAGCGGGGAACTTGCCGCCGCCTTGACGCTGACCATGCCTGCGCACCGTTATGACGAGCATTACGTCAAAAACGTGCTGCAGGCGGCGCGAGAGCTGGGGGCGCAGTTGGTTTGAATATTTAATTGAAAAGTGGCTGTATCGCTTTATCAATAAGCACAAGCTGCTATTAATTTTGAATTGATTGCGTGATCGCCTCAGGCTGAAAGCCGGGTTCATTGCGTACCCGCATAAAGCGTGCAAAGCGCGGCAGGCCGCTTTTTTCATGCAATCCCTGATAGCGGTAGGTGACCCAGCTGCCCAGTGGCGGCGGATTTTTGCGCTGTTCGGCATTCAGGCCTGAGCCCAGCGCAAACTGCAGACCCTGTGGGTTTTGCACGATGAGCGCTCCCGTCATTCCTTGCCACTGGCCGCGCCCGGGCTTGTAGCCAATGACTTTGGCTTCGGCATCGTCAAACGGTTTGAGCTTGAGCAGGTCATCGCTGCGACCACTGCGGTAGGGCGCGCTGCCTTTGTGCAGCATCAGACCTTCGCCGCCATCTTTGACGACTTGATTTAGCAAGGCCTGCAATTGCGCATCGCTGCTCAGTTTTTGCTGTGCCACGATTTGCACCCAAGGCTGCTTGATTTTGTCTACGGTCTGTTTGAGCTTCGGCAGGCGTTCGTCAAAGCTGCCGGGGGCGGCTGGCAGGTCAAACACCATGAACTGCATGCGCCGCCATGCCGCATCACTGGGCTGGATCTGCGCCGTGGTGGACTGGGCATGGGAGAAATGGCCGCGCCCGGCCCAGAGCTCGCCATCCATAGGCGTGGCAGGCCAGCCTTGGGTAAACCAGCTGGGCGCTGTAATCACCTGCCCGCCGCGGCTGATGAGCTGGTGGCCATTCCAGTAGCCGCGCACGCCGTCCAGCTTTTCGCTGACCCAGTAGTCCTGCAATGGCAGGCTGCTGCGCCAGATATGGGCCAGCATCAGCGGTGGTGGTTGTGCTGCCGGTTGAGCGAGTACCGGAAAATTCAGAAAGACACAGGCACAGAGAAGACAACGAAGAAGCCATTTCAGAGGCTTGGGCAGCAGAGCAGGTGGCAAAACAGGCATGGCGATCTCCTGGTGGGCAGGCGACCCATGCCTAGGCGGTGGGTGCCGGTTGTCGATGATGTGTCCGCTTTGATATCAAAAAGATAGCTATTGCTGCTTTCTGTGAAAGCGGTTGAGGCCGATTAGGTATAAAAAAAGCCGCAGCACAGCGGCAGCGGCTTCTCAGTGAATTAACCGCCTCAGTCGCGGGTAATCACGGCGCATGCAATGCGTGCACCGGCGTTGCCTGTGGGCTGAGTAGCGTAGTCATCAGGCTGGGCGTGGACGATGACAGCGCGGTCAATGACATTGCCGGGGCCTGCTAGCAAGGTGAGGTCACGTGACTGCACATTGACGGTGGCGACGCCGTTGGAGTCGGCCTTCAGGCTGGGCAGGTCCCCCATGTGATGCTGGGTGGTGTCATATTTGCCATGCGGGTTGCCCATGGGGTTGAAGTGACCCGCTGCGGCATTGCCGTTGTCGCCGCAGTCGCCCTTGTCGTGGATGTGAAAACCGTGCTCTGAATTGGGCTTGAGGCCGTAAATCACCGCACTGATCATGACCTGCTGGCCGTCTTTCTGGGTGAACTTCACATCACCGCTGACTTTGCTGCCCGAGGTGGCTTGAAGCTTGGCAATGGCCTGTGCGGGCTGGGGCGCGGGGGTGCTGCAGGCAGCCAGTGCAGCGGTGGAGAGAGCGAGAAGCAGAAAGCGATAGGGCATGGCAATCCTCTTGAGGTGGTGGTTGAAACACCTTGAAACCATAGCGGCTGTGGCCGGCACTGCTTGTAGGGCGAGGGCGAAGATCTCTTCTGCGCGGCGTAAAACCTAAGCGAAAAGCACAGACGCTAAGCACAAAGCCCCGCAGGCTTTGCAACCTGCGGGGCTTTGAAGCGTCTGCTTTGAGGGCTTAGACCTGATCGGAGGACAGGCCAGCCGTCTGGCTGAAGCCGCCGTCCACATAGGTGATTTCAGCGGTCACGCCGGATGCCAGGTCGGACAGCAGGAAGGCGGCGACATTACCCACGTCTTCAATGGTCACGTTGCGGCGCAGGGGCGATGCATCGGCCACGCGGCCCAGCAGCTTGCCAAAGTCCTTGATGCCCGAGGCGGCTAAGGTCTTGATCGGGCCGGCGGAGATGCCGTTGGCGCGGATGGCGCGGCCGTCTTCGGTGCGGCCCACAGCTTCAGCCAGGTAGCGCACGGAGGCTTCCAGCGATGCCTTGGCCAGACCCATGGTGTTGTAGTTGGGGATGGAGCGCAGGGCGCCCAGGTACGACAGGGTCAGCAGCGAGGACTTGTCGTTCAGGAAGGGCATGGCGGCCTTGGCCATTGCGGGGAAGCTGTAGGCGCTGATGTCGTGGGCGATCTTGAAGGATTCGCGCGACAGACCATCGAGGAAGTTGCCTGCAATGGCTTCGCGGGGGGCAAAACCGATGGAGTGCACAAAACCGTCGAACTTGCCCCAGACAGCGCCCAGGTCGGCAAACATCTTGTCGATTTGCTCGTCGCTGCCCACGTCGCAGTCAAAGACCAGCTTGGAGTCAAAGTCGGCTGCGAACTCGGTGATACGGTCCTTGAAGCGTTCGCCTACATAGCTGAATGCCAGCTCTGCGCCTTGTGCGTGGCAGGCCTTGGCGATGCCGTAGGCAATGGAACGGTTGGACAGAACGCCCGTGATCAGCAGCTTTTTACCGGCGAGAAAACCCATTGTTGATCTCCAGAGAAAATTGAAAGAGAGGATGGCTGCATCTGTGGCAGACGCGCCATCTTTGAAAACGTATCCGCTCGAACTGGGTGCGAATCAGTCGGGGTAGGGCAGAATTGTCGCATGCGCCATTGGATGATTTGTTCAGCCCTGATTGCCTGCAGCCATGTTGCCACTCCAGCTCTGGCCGCACATGCCTATGCACTATGGGGCGCGCCGCGGTATGCGGCGGACTTCAAGCACTTTGATTATGTGAACCCCGCAGCCCCCAAGGGCGGCGAGTTGCGCATGGTGAGTAATCTGCGTTACTCCACCTTTGATAAGTACAACCCCTTCACCATCAAAGGCTCGCCGCCTGCTTACGTGGGGGACATGCTGCTGGAGACCCTGCTTGCACCGAGCCTGGATGAAACCGCCACGGGTTACGGCCTGCTGGCTGAAGATGTGGATGTGGCTGCCGATGGCCTGTCCGCAACTTTCAGGCTGCGCAAGCAGGCGCGCTTTCACAACGGCAAGCCAGTGCTGGCGCAGGATGTAAAGCACAGCTACGAAACGCTGCTGAGCAAATACGCCTCGCCCGGCTACAAGACCTTGTTTGTCGAGGTGGATGGCTGCGATGTGCTGAATGAGCACACGGTGCGCTTTCGCTTCAAAAAGCCCAACCGTGACCTACCGCTGACCGTGGGCGCAGCCCTGCCTGTGTTCAGTCGCGACTGGGGGCTGGATGCGAGTGGCAAGCCCAAGCCTTTTGATCAGGTGGTGACGGATATACCCATTGGCAGTGGCCCCTACAAGATTGGCCCGGTTAAATTTGGCAAAGACATTACCTATGTACGTGACCCCGCTTACTGGGGCGCTGCACTACCGGTGCGCGTGGGGCAGGCCAACTTTGACCGTATCACCATCAAGATCTACAAAGACGGAACGGCTCGGCTTGAGGCGCTGAAGGCGGGCGAGTTTGACTTGATGCGCATCAACAGCGCTGGCGACTGGGCGCGGCGGTTGACGGGCAAGCGCTTTAACTCGGGCGAGCTGGTCAAGGGTGAGTTCGAGAACAAGCTGCCCTCGGGCTTTCAGAGTTTTTTCTTGAATACGCGGCGCGATCAGCTCAAAGATGTGCGCGTGCGCGAGGCGCTGGGTCTGGCCTACGACTATGAGTGGATGAACCGCCAGATGTTCTACGGCGCCTACCAGCGCGTGCATGGCCTGTTTGGTAACACGGCCTGTGAGACCACGGGTGAACCCACTGAGCAAGAGCTGGCGCTGCTACTGCCTTACAAGGCCAGTTTGCCGCCTGACACATTGGGGCCCATGGCCCAGCCGCCGCGCACCGATACCGGCGACGGCTTGCGTGGAAACCTGCGCCGCGCGCAGAAGCTGCTGGCCGATGCAGGATGGAGCGTCAAAGATGGGGCGCTGCGCAACGCCGCTGGCGAGCCCATGGAGATCGAGTATCTGGATAGCGGCGAAAGCAGCGTCAAGATTGTGAGCAGCTGGATGCGCAATCTGGAAAAGCTGGGTATCACGCTCAAGGTGCGAAATGTGGACTACGCCCTCTACCAGCAGCGCATGGACAAATACGATTTCGACATCGTGACGCTTAATGTGCCCGGCACGCACAACCCGGGGCAGGAATATGCGGAGCTGTTCGGCAGCGCCGCCGCCGATATTGAAGGTGCCTCGAACTATGTGGGCCTGAAAAGCAAGGCGGTGGACGCCATCATCGCCCAGATGGCGTCGGCCAAGTCCGAGCAGCAGATGCTGCCCGCCTGCCACGCGCTGGAGCGCATCATCGTGCACGGCCACTACCTGATTCCGCAGTACTTCTCGGGCAAGCACCGCATGGTGTATGACGACTGGAGGCTGGCCCTGCCGGGGAAGATTCCGCCTTATTCGCCGGGTGAGCTGTGGGTGGTCTATGCCGCCTGGGCCAAGCAGCCACCGCAGACAGCGCCTTCCGCCCCCACCAAGCCATGATCTGACGACGCCATGTTTGCCTATATTCTCAAACGCATCTTGCTGATGATCCCCACGCTGCTGGGTGTGCTGCTGCTGACCTTCATCGTCATTCAGTTTGTGCCCGGTGGCCCCGTAGAGCAATATCTGGCAGAAGCCAAGGCCGGCGCGGGTCGCGGGGTTGAAGGCGCAGCCATGAGCTATCGCGGCGGGCAGGGGGTGGACCCCAAGCGGCTTGAAGAAATCAAGGCCCTGTATGGCTTTGACAAACCGCCCGTAGAGCGCTTTGTGCAGATGCTGGGCCAGTTTGCGCGCTTTGATCTGGGGACCAGTTTTTTCCAGAACAAAAGCGTGTGGGCCTTGGTCAAAGAAAAACTGCCGGTCTCCATCAGTCTGGGTTTGTGGACGTTTTTCATCAGCTATCTGGTCGCCGTGCCGCTGGGCATTGCCAAGGCCGTGCGCGCCGGTTCGCGCTTTGATCTGGCCACCACGGTGCTGATCCTCGTGGGCTATGCCATCCCCGGCTTTGTGCTGGGTGTGGCCCTGCTGGTGGTTTTTGGCGGTCAGCTGCAATGGTTCCCGCTGCGGGGGCTGACCTCATCGAACTTTGATGAGCTCAGCACTCTAGGCAAGTTGGTGGATTACCTCTGGCATATCGCGTTGCCCGTAACAGCCATGGTGGCGGGTAGTTTTGCGGTCACGGCCATGCTGACCAAGAACTCTTTTCTGGAAGAAATCCGCAAGCAATACGTGCTGACGGCAAGGGCCAAGGGCCTCTCGGAGCGGCAGGTGCTCTACAAGCATGTGTTTCGCAATGCGCTGATTCCCATCGTCACCGGCTTTCCGTCCGCCTTTATTGGTGCATTCTTCGCCGGGGCGCTGCTGATCGAGACGCTGTTCTCGCTCGACGGTCTGGGCCTGCTCAGCTACGAAAGCGTGATTCGCCGCGATTTTCCCGTGGTGCTGGGCACGCTCTACCTGTTCACGCTGATTGGGCTGGTGACCAAGCTCATCAGCGATCTTTGCTATGTCTGGGTTGATCCCCGGGTCAAGTTTGACTGATTTCATGCAAAAACAGCCTCAAGCCCAGATTCTTAAAGCGCAGCCAGCTATGAATGCAGGAGTGAAAAGCGTGCCGCCAGCGCCTGCTGTCCAGTCAGAATCGCCGGGGCGCAGAGCCTGGCGGCGCTTCAAATCCAACCGGCTGGGCTTTGTCAGTCTGGTGATTTTTGCGGTGCTGGTCGTGCTCAGCCTGTTTGCAGAAGTGCTCTCCAACGACAAGCCCCTCATCGTGCGCTATGAGGGGCAAACTTATCTGCCACTGCTCAATGACTACCCCGAGACCACCTTTGGCGGCGACTTTCATACGCCCACGGACTATCTCGATCCCTTTATTCAGCAAAAGCTGAGCGAGGGCGGCAACTGGGCCATTTTTCCCATCAACCGCTACGGCAAAGCCACCATCAACTATTTTGCCAAGCAGCCCAATCCATCGGCCCCATCGGCCGATAACTGGCTGGGTACGGACGACCGGGGGCGCGATCTGCTGGCGCAGCTCATCTACGGCTTTCGCGTCAGCGTGCTGTTCGGGCTGGCGCTGACGGTGGTGGGCGTGCTGCTGGGTGTGCTGGCCGGGGCCGTGCAGGGTTTTTTTGGCGGCAAGACCGATCTGGCCTTTCAGCGCTTTACAGAAATCTGGGGCTCCATGCCTGAGCTATACCTGCTCATCATCTTCAGCGCGCTGTTTGCGCCCAGCGTGTCGTTGCTGCTGGTCTTGCTCAGCCTGTTTGGCTGGATGGGGCTGGCAGACTATGTGCGGGCCGAATTCTTCCGCAATCGCCAGCTTGACTATGTCAAATCTGCCCAGGCACTGGGGGCCAGCAATCGCTCCATCATCTTTCGTCACATTCTGCCCAACAGCATGACGCCGGTGATCACCTTTCTGCCCTTTCGCATGAGCGGGGCCATTCTGGCGCTGACGTCGCTGGACTTTTTGGGGCTGGGCGTCCCTCCCGGCACGCCCAGTCTGGGCGAGCTGTTGAGTCAGGGGAAAAACAATATTGATGCGTGGTGGATTTCTCTGTCCACCTTTGCCGTGCTGGTTATCAGCTTGCTGCTGCTGACCTTTATGGGCGATGCCCTGCGCGATGCGCTGGACCCGCGCAAGCAGGCGCGCAGCGCTGCGGTCAAAAGTGCGGGAGGCAAGCCATGAGCCGAGAAGAATTTGAGGTAAATAAGGCAGGCACTCTACTTTCGGTGCGTGACCTGAGCGTGTCTTTTGCGGGCAAGTCCGTGGTGCAGGGCGTGAGTTTTGACATGGCCGCCGGTGAAAAGCTGGCGCTGGTGGGGGAATCGGGCTCGGGCAAGTCCGTCACGGCATTGTCTTTGTTGCGGTTGGTAGGTGATGGTCAATTAAGCGGCCAGGCCTTTCTGGATGGGCGTGATCTGCTACGTCTTTCCGAGCGTGATATGCAGGCCGTGCGCGGCGGTGATATCGCCATGATCTTTCAGGAGCCCATGACGGCGCTGAACCCGCTGATGACGGTAGGCGATCAAGTGGCCGAGGTGCTGCAGCTCAAACAGGCGCTGAGCAAGGCGCAGGCGCAAAAGCTGGCGATAGAGCTGCTGGCGACCACCGGCATACCCGAGCCAGAGCGCCGTGCGCAGAGCTTTCCGCACCAGCTCAGTGGCGGGCAACGCCAGCGCGCCATGATTGCCATGGCGCTGGGCAGTCGCCCCAGGCTGCTGCTGGCCGATGAGCCCACCACGGCGCTGGATGTGACGCTGCGCGGCCAGATTCTGGATTTGCTGGCCGATCTTCAGCGTCAGACCGGCATGGCTGTGCTGATGATTACCCACGACCTCAATCTGGTGCGCCGCTTTGCTGATCGTGTGGCGGTGATGGAAAAAGGCGTGTTGGTTGAGCAGGGCGCTGTGGCCGCAGTCATGCAAAACCCGCAGCATGCCTATACCCGCAAGCTGCTGGCCAGCAAGCCTGTGCGCGATGTGAATGATGGGGCAGAGCCGGTTGGTACGCTGGCTGTGGTGCAGGCCAAGGCGATGCAGGTGAGTTACGCCACGCCGCTGCCGGGTATTCGCGGCTGGTTCAAAAAAGGGGCGTTTGTCGCGGTCAAGGGGGCAGATATAGCACTCAAACCCGCTCGAACGCTGGGGGTGATTGGCGAGTCGGGCTCAGGAAAATCCACGCTGGCGCAGGCCGTGCTGGGGCTGCTCCCCTATGGGGGGGATTTGCAGGTGGCGGGTCAGCAATGGCAGCAACCGGCCATTCGCAACAGCGCCGCCAATCTGGCTCTGCGCCGCAAAATTCAGGTGGTATTTCAAGACCCGTTTTCCTCGCTGTCGCCACGCATGACGGTGGAGGAAATTGTGGGCGAAGGCCTGCAAATCCACGCCCCGGAGTTAAGCGCCGACCAGCGTCGTGAACGTGTGGTGCAGATGCTGGCCGAGGTGGGAATGACCGATGCGCAGTTCCCCGGCTTGCTGCAGCGCTATCCGCATGAGTTCTCGGGCGGGCAGCGACAGCGGTTGGCCATTTCGCGGGCGCTCATCATGGAGCCCGAGGTACTGGTGCTCGATGAGCCCACCAGCGCGCTCGATGTGACCATTCAGCAGCAGGTGCTGGCGCTGCTGCAGCGGTTGCAAAAAGAGCGCGGGCTGGCCTATCTGCTCATCACCCATGATGTGGATGTGATTCGCGCCATGGCCCATGAGGTGCTAGTGATGAAGGACGGCCAGATTGTGGAGCAGGGCGCGGTACAGCAAGTGTTGCTAGCGCCGCAAGAGGCCTATACCCGTAAATTGGTAGAGGCTGCGGGCGAAGTTCAGCCAGTAACGGCTATCTAAAATTGATAGCAGGTAGCGCTTTATTGGTAACGGTTTTTGCGCTAAATGCTTGAAATTTAGAAGAATTTCCCGCTTCAAATACGGAGTCAGAGTTGAAAAACATTGAATCCGTACTCGAAAATTTGTATTTATTTGGCGCGAATTCTCTGGCTGTGGCCTAATTAGCGTTTTTCAACCGACCAATTGAGAATTCGACATGGGCAATAAGATCGTTACCGAAGCAGACCGCAAGGCCACTCCCCGTCCCCAAGCGCCTAACGGCGTGACACTGCCTACACAAGGCCGTGGCCAGCGCGTGAGCCTGGAGCGTGGTTCGCACACCCGTAGCAAGAAGCAAGCTGGCAAGCGCCACGGTTAATTGCTGCAGCAGGCTGCGCTTGCGTGGCCCTGCAAAAAAGCCCTCGTCACTTACGTGCGAGGGCTTTTTGTTTTTGGGCGCTGCAGTTCAGCGCTGCAGATTGAGCAGCTTGCGGCGCAGCAACTGCACTTCTTCGATCAGGTCAGCGGTCAACGCAGCGAGCTGCGGGTCTGCATCAAAGCTGTGCTCCAGCTGTGCAATGCGGCGCGCCCGCACCAGAGACTGGCTGCTGAAGCGCCACTGCTCATGACTGATTGCGGCTGGGCTGCCGTCGTTGTCGTAGCCGATGATGCCGGTCTGCACATGCTCAATCACCCATTGCGGGCTGGTGCTGCAGTGGCGGGCGAGTTCATGCAGGCTCAGCATGGTCTGATCCAGCAGCTCTGCAGGCTCAGAGAAAGGCGTAAGTGAGGTATTCATGAGAAACCTTTCAATTCAGACTGCGCGCGTCAAACTGCGGGAAGGCTTTGGCGAAGTCCGCATAAGCCTGCTTTTGCGCAGGCGTTACGGCGGGCGGGAACACCACCTCCAGCACCAGATACAGGTCGCCGGGCGTGGCGGCTGGCAGCCCCTTGCCTTTAATGCGCAGCTTGCGTCCGGACCGATATCCGGCCGGTACGGTGACCTCCAGCTCTCCGGCTAAGGTCTTGAAGGGGATGGGGCCGCCCAGCTCGGCCTCCCAAGGTGCCAGTGGAACGCGCTGATAGACATCCTTGCCTTCTGACCACCAGCGCGGGTCGTTGCGAAAATGCACTTCCAGCAGCAAGTCTCCGGGCTCACCCTTGCCCAGACCGGGGTTGCCTTGGCGGGCCAGCCGAATCATCTGACCTTCACGGACCCCCTTGGGGATGCTGACCTGAAGCTCCTTGTCCTTGGTGGTGGGCATTCCGTGTTCGTCTAGCACGGTAGTCCTCAGGTGCAAGGAGCGAACGGCGCCGCTGTAGCTGTCCTGTAAATCCAGTTCGATGCTGGCGTGCTGATCCTGTCCGCGCAGATCGGGCGTGCTGCGGGAGCCTTGCTGGCTTTGATGGCGCCGGGTGCGTGCAGCCTGGCCGAACATTTGCGAGAAAAAGTCGCTGAAATCGGCGTCGCTGGCTGAATCGGACTGGCTGCTGAAATGAAAGTCCTGCTGATCCCAGTTGGGTGGTGGGCGAAAACCGCCGCTGCCCTGGGCTCGTGCGTTTTGAGCAAACTGCATCTCGTCACCCATGGCGTCATAGGCGGCGCGCTTCTCGGGGTCCGAGAGCACGGTATTGGCTTCGTTCACTTCGGCCATGCGTGCAGCTGCATCTTTTTCTTTGCTGATGTCGGGGTGATATTTGCGCGCCAGCTTTCGGTAGGCCTTTTTGATTTCGTCGGCGGAGGCTTTTTTATCCACGCCAAGTATCTTGTAATAGTCCTTGTAATCCATGGAGTCACCAATCCTCTAAAGAAAGATCGAATGGGCGCAAAGCCACGACTTGGGCGATGCGCCATTTATCAGTTATAAAAATCATAGGGGTTGAGCGCAATGGATTCAAGAGTGAGCCTGTTTTCAAGGTCGCAGTGATGCCTGATGCAGCGATCAAGTGATTGATAAGCCGTTACCATTGCGTCGACTGATTAAAGGGGTGAGCCAATGCTGGCCCAGAGTTTGTTGAAATGACACAAAAAATTACAAAAGCCGACGAATGGCTGGTTGTTTGCCTCTGTGCTGCCTGGTGTGGTACCTGCAAGCAATACCAACAGTCCTTTGAGGCGCTGGCCGCCCAGTTTCCGGAAATGCGCTTTGTCTGGCTCGATGTAGAAGACCGCGAAGATGTGACTGGGGATCTGGATATAGAGACTTTTCCGTCGATTCTGGTGGGGCAGGGAAGTCAGGCCAAGTTTCTGGGGCCTGTGCTGCCGCAGACGGGTGTTCTGGCTCGCATGTTGCAGTCGCTGCCCCAGGATGCCGCAGCCAAGCCTGCCGATGTGCAGGAGGCGCAGGATTTGCTGCAGCGCTTGTTACGCGCTGATGACTTGCAGGAAGTCTTGCGCTGACAGCTGTTTTATGCGAGCTAGTTTGTGCGAAAACAATGGTTTGAGGCTACAATTACGGCTTCACGACCAAACGGGCGGGTACATACCGCCCGTTTTTTTTGGGCAATTCATGGCGGGGTCTGTTTAAAACAGAGCTAAGTCCATGATTTGACGAATTTTTTCGGGATTGAACTGAATACACGTGGCACTACAGCAAATCGTTGAACAAACCGTGACAGGTCTAGGTTATGACTTGGTCGAAATTGAACGCACAGCAGGTGGCTTGCTGCGCATCACGATTGATTTGCCTTGGCAGGCGCCGGAGGAAGGTGCGCCTGAGCTGCCCGATCAGTTCGTGACAGTGGAAGACTGCGAAAAGGTCACGCGTCAGCTCCAGTTTGCACTGGAAGTCGATGGCGCGGATTACGCCCGCCTGGAGGTCTCGTCTCCAGGGATTGATCGTTTATTGCGCCATGAGCAGGACTTCATTCGTTTTGAAGGCTCTGAAGTGGACTTGACGCTCAAGGCTCCCATTGGGGCGGCTGGCGGTGAAAAGATCAATGCAAACCGCAAGAAATTTCGTGGCACGCTGGAGCGTACTGAAGAGGGTGGATGGCAGCTCGTCTGGAGTGATGAGCCTCCTCCCAAGCCGGGCGTGCGCGTTAGCAAAAAGCGTGAGCCTGCACCGATGAACGTGATGGGCTTCACACTGGATGAGCTGCGTGACGTGCGTCTGGCACCGATTGTGAATTTCAAAGGGCGCGCCGCCAAGTCCTAATCAGACGGCTGGGGCGTTGAATTTTTTGGGGCAAAGAGGCGGTAAGCAATTTCCTCTTTGTGTGATTGAAATAGGAGAGTCGTCGCATGAATCGCGAACTGTTGATGTTGGTTGAAGCCATTTCGCGCGAGAAGAACGTTGAGCGCGATCTGGTTTTTGGTGCAGTGGAATCCGCACTGGCACAAGCCACCAAGAAGCTGTACCAAGGTGAAGTAGACATCCGCGTGTCCATCGATCGCGAAAGCGGCGACTACGACACCTTCCGCCGCTGGGTGGTGGTGGCTGACGATGCCGGTCTGCAAAACCCTGAAGCCGAAGAAATGCTGATGGACGCGGAAGACCGCGTTCCCGGTATTGAAGTCGGTGAGTTCATCGAAGAGCAGATTGAGTCTGTGCCGATTGGCCGTATTGGCGCCATGGCTGCCAAGCAGGTCATTCTGCAGAAAATCCGTGACGCCGAGCGCGAAATGCTGCTCAACGAGTTCTTGGCTCGTGGCGACAAGATTTTCACAGGCACTGTCAAGCGCATGGATAAGGGCGACATCATTGTCGAATCCGGTCGCGTGGAAGGCCGCCTCAAGCGCGGTGAGATGATCCCCAAGGAAAATCTGCGCAACGGTGACCGCGTGCGAGCCATGATCATGGAAGTGGATGCTACCCTGCGCGGTGCTCCTATCATCCTGTCGCGTTCGGCCCCTGAATTCATGGTGGAACTGTTCCGCAATGAAGTCCCCGAAATCGAGCAAGGTTTGCTGGAAATCAAGAGCTGCGCTCGTGATCCTGGCAGTCGTGCGAAAATTGCCGTACTGAGTCATGACAAGCGCGTGGATCCTATCGGCACCTGCGTAGGTGTTCGTGGTACCCGTGTGAATGCCGTGACCAATGAACTGGCTGGCGAGCGCGTGGATATCGTGCTGTGGTCTGAAGACCCCGCCCAGTTCGTGATCGGCGCCCTGGCTCCTGCTAATGTCTCTTCCATCGTGGTGGATGAGGAAAAGCATGCCATGGACGTGGTGGTGGATGAAGAAAATCTCGCCATCGCCATCGGTCGTGGCGGTCAGAACGTACGTCTGGCCTCCGAGCTGACTGGCTGGAAAATCAACATCATGGACGCTGTCGAGTCTGCTCAAAAGCAGGCTGACGAGTCAGCTGGCTCACGCAAGCTGTTCATGGAGAAGCTGGATGTCGACGAGGAAATCGCCAACATCCTGATCGAAGAAGGTTTCGAGACTCTGGAAGAAGTGGCCTATGTGCCGCTGCAGGAAATGCTCGAAATTGAATCCTTCGACGAAGAGACGGTAAACGAGCTGCGTAGCCGCGCTAAAGATGCACTGCTGAGTCAAGAAATCGCTCGCGAAGAAAATGTGAGCAAGGCATCTGAGGATCTGCTGTCCCTGGACGGTATTACGTCCGAACTGCTGGACAAGCTGGCGCAAGCTGATGTGCACACCCGTGATGAACTGGCCGATCTGGCAATCGACGAGCTGACCGAAATTACCGGTCAGACCGCTGAAGAAGCCAAGGCTTTGATCATGAAGGCGCGTGAGCACTGGTTTACCGATGGGCAAGAGTAAGGTCAGGGAGGTTCAGAGCATTTATGTCGAGTAATACGGTTGCAGAATTTGCGGAAGAACGCAACACGACCCCTGATTCCTTGCTGCAGCAGCTCAAGGCAGCCGGGGTTGATAAGGCGAATGCGGCTGATGTGTTGACCGAAGGTGACAAGCAGCGTTTGCTGAGCCACCTCCAGGTTAGCCATGGCAGCGGAGCCAAAAAAATTACGCTAACGAAGAAGTCCACCAGCGAAATCAAGCAGGCGGACTCCTCGGGCCGCGCTCGTACGATTCAAGTAGAAGTGCGTAAGAAGCGCACTTTTGTGAAGCGTGAAGATACACCCGCAGAGGTTCAGGCCAATGCGGAAAGCATGGCCAAGGCCGTGCAGGTGCGTGCTGCAACTCAAGAGTTGGTGCGCCGTGAAGAAGACGCTCGCCGCGAGGTTGAGCAGTTGAGTCACCAGGAAGAAGAATTGGCCAAGGAACGTCTAGAGCGCGAAGAGCGCGAGCGCCGTGAGCGTGAAGCCGAGGAACGTGCTGTTGCTTATGCAGCAGCCGAAGCTGCTAAGGTAGCTGAAGCCAAGGCGGCAAAAGAAGAAGAAAAGCGCGGGCATGTTGCCGGTGCTGCTGCTCGTGCAGCTGCGCAGGTCGAAGCCCGAGTCAAGGCAGAAGCTGAATCCAAGGCCAAGGCTGACGAAGAAGCCTCTCGTGCCAAGGATCTGGACGAGCGCCGTCGCAAGGCTCTGGCCGAAGCTGAAGCTATTCGCGCCATGATGGCTGCGCCTAAGAAGGTGCTGGTCGCCAAGAAGCCGGAAGAGCCTAAGAAGGTTGCTCCTGCTGCTGTGGATGCCAAGAAGCCTGCTGCCAAGGATGGCGCTAAGCCCGCAGGTACTGCCGGTGCTGGCGCTAACAGCGCTGCCCGTCCAGGCAAGGAAGTCAAATCTGCAAAGCTGTCTTCGAGCTGGTCTAACGACGCAGGCAAGAAGAAGGAAATCAAAACCCGTGGCGACAGCTCGGGTGGCGTGGGCCGTTCCAACTGGCGCGGTGGTCCTCGTGGTGGTCGTCGCGGTAGTGATCGCAACGAACAGCACCAGCAGCAACAGGCTCCTGAGTTCCGTCAGCTTGAAATCTCGGTGCCCGAGACCATCACCGTGGCCGAACTGGCACACAAGATGGCCATCAAGGCATCTGAGCTGATCAAGGTTCTGATGAAGATGGGCCAGATGGTCACCATCAACCAGCCGCTGGACCAGGACACCGCCATGATCGTGGTGGAAGAAATGGGCCACACCGCCAAGGTGGCGGCACTCGACGACCTCGAAGCCTTTACGGACGAAGAAGTCTCCAGTGCTGAAGCCGAGCTGCTGTCGCGTGCACCTGTGGTGACCGTGATGGGTCACGTTGACCACGGTAAGACTTCGCTGCTGGATTACATCCGTCGCACCAAGGTTGCGTCGGGCGAAGCCGGTGGTATTACTCAGCACATTGGTGCTTACCATGTGAAGACGCCTCGCGGCATCGTTACCTTCCTGGATACCCCCGGTCACGAGGCCTTCACGGCCATGCGTGCTCGCGGTGCCAAGTCGACCGATATCGTGATTCTGGTGGCTGCTGCCGACGACGGCGTGATGCCTCAGACCAAGGAAGCTATCAAGCACGCCAAGGCTGCTGGTGTTCCTATCGTTGTGGCTATCACCAAGGCTGACAAGCCCGATGCCAACCCAGATCGCGTCAAGCAAGAACTGGTGGTTGAAGAGGTGTTGCCTGAAGAGTACGGCGGTGATTCGCCCTTCGTGGCAGTGTCTTCCAAGACGGGTCAAGGCATTGACGAGCTGCTGGAGCAAGTGCTGCTGCAGGCCGAAGTGCTGGAACTCAAGGCGCCTGTGGATGCAGCTGCCAAGGGTATCGTGATCGAAGCTCAGCTGGACAAGGGTCGCGGTACCGTGGCTACGGTGCTGGTGCAGTCCGGTACGCTGAAGGTGGGCGATGTGGTTCTGGCTGGCCAGACCTACGGCCGCGTTCGTGCCATGTTGGACGAAGACGGCAAGCAAACCAAGATGGCGGGTCCTTCCATTCCTGTGGAAATCCAGGGTCTGAACGAAGTGCCTATGGCTGGTGACGACTTCATGGTGCTGAGCGACGAACGTCGTGCCCGTGAAATCGCTACTTACCGCGCTGGCAAGTTCCGTCATACCAAGCTGGCCAAGCAACAAGCCGCCAAGCTGGAAAACATGTTCGCCGAAATGTCCGCTGGCGATGTGCAGACTCTGCCCATCATCATCAAGGCCGACATGCAAGGTTCGCAGGAAGCGCTGGCAGCATCGCTGCTTAAGCTTTCGACCGACGAAATCAAGGTCCAGCTGGTGTACTCCGGCGTGGGTGGTATCTCCGAATCCGACGTCAATCTGGCGCTGGCTTCCAAGGCCATCATCATCGGCTTCAACGTGCGTGCAGACGCCCAGGCTCGTAAGACAGCCGAAGGCAATGGCGTGGATCTTCGCTACTACAACATCATTTACGACGCCGTAGATGAAGTGAAGGCTGCGATGTCCGGCATGCTGGCTCCCGAGAAGCGTGAAGAGATCATTGGTATGGCTGAAATCCGTACCGTGTTCGTGGCCACGAAGATCGGTACGATTGCTGGTTCGTACATCACTCAAGGTAACGTCACTCGCAACGCACACTTCCGTCTGCTGCGCGACAACGTGGTTATCTACACGGGTGAGATCGAATCGCTGCGCCGCTTGAAGGACGATGTCAAGGAAGTCAAGGAAGGCTTCGAGTGCGGTATCAAGCTGCGCAACTACAACGACATCAAAGAAGGCGACATGCTGGAAGTCTTCGAGATCAAGGAAATCGCCCGCACTCTGTGAGCGCTGTAATTTCTAATGGCAACTCGTAAGAAAACTGCTGCGCCAAACCGCAGCTTCAAAGTCTCCGACCAGATCCAGCGTGATCTGTCGGAGCTGATCGCCCGCGAGTTGAAGGATCCGCGCATTGGTATGGTCACGCTGCAAGGCGTGGAGGTGACTCCAGACTATGCCCATGCGAAGGTGTTCTTCAGCGTGCTGGTAGGCGATCCGGAAGTGACGTTGACTGCACTCAATCAGGCCGCAGGCTTTCTGCGTAACGGCCTATTCAAGCGTCTGCACATTCATACCGTGCCTACGCTGCATTTCGTCTATGACCGCACAACCGAGCGCGCATCCGACATGAACGCCTTGATCGCCAAGGCGGTGGCTTCGCGCGGTCCTGAAGAAGAGTAAGCAATGAACGCCCCTCGCACACGGGTGCAGCGGCGCCCCGTGCATGGGGTGTTGCTGCTCGACAAACCGCTGGGATGGTCCAGCAACGATATCTTGCAGAAGGTCAAGTGGCTGCTGCGCGCCGAAAAGGCCGGGCATACAGGCACGCTTGATCCGCTGGCCAGTGGCGTCCTGCCACTGTGCTTTGGTGCTGCAACCAAATTCAGTCAGCTTCAACTGGAAGCTGAAAAGACCTATGAAGCCATCGCCCGTCTGGGGCAGACCACAACCACGGCGGATGCCGAAGGTGATGTGGTGCTGGAGCGTGCGGTGGATCTGGCCTCTATCACGCCAGAGAGACTGGCCGAGGTGCAGGCTCAATTCACAGGCGAGATCAAGCAAGTGCCGCCCATGCACAGTGCTTTGAAAAAAGACGGTAAGGCTCTCTATGAATATGCCCGCGCGGGCATTGAAGTGGAACGTCCAGCACGCGATGTCACAATTCATGCATTGAATTTGTCTCTAACGCAGGACGAGCAAGGGTATCCAGCTATCAAGATGAGAGTGACCTGCAGCAAGGGCACTTATATCCGTACATTGGGTGAAGACGTGGGCGAGGCCTTTGGCTGTGGCGCCCATTTGCGTTTTCTGCGCCGAGTGGAAACGGGTGGTCTTGATGTCTCGCGCTGCGTGACGCTGGAGGCGCTTGAGGCCATGAATGATGAAGAGCGCGTTGCGCAGGTTGAGCCTGTGGATGCCTTGCTGCATCGTCATGCCGTCATCACCTTGGGTGAAGAGGATGCCGGACGCTATTTATCAGGCTTGCGCCGTCGAGGGTCATGGGCTGATGCCCCGGCTGTCGCGGTGTATGGTGAGCGCCCGCATGCCCTTTTGGGGGTTGGCCGTGTGATGAGCGGGGAGTTGATTCCCGAGCGTCTGCTCAGTCCGCTAGAAATTCAACAAATTTTGGAAGGAAAGCCGCGTCCACAAGTAAGCGGCAGTTTGGAAACTTTATGAGCAAACAAATCCGCAACATTGCGATCATCGCGCACGTTGACCATGGCAAGACCACCATGGTTGACCAGCTGCTGCGCTCCTCCGGTACTTTTGCCGAGCACGAAAAAGTCGTCGATACGGTGATGGATAACCACGCCATCGAACGCGAGCGCGGCATTACCATTCTGGCCAAGAACTGTGCCGTGACCTGGGAAGGTACGCACATCAACATTCTCGACACACCCGGTCACGCGGACTTCGGTGGTGAAGTGGAACGTGCCCTGTCCATGGTTGACGGCGTGGTGCTGCTGATCGATGCGCAAGAAGGCCCCATGCCTCAGACGCGTTTCGTGACCAAGAAGGCGCTGGCCCTGGGCCTGCGTCCTATCGTGGTTGTGAACAAGGTGGACAAGCCTGGTGCCAACCCCGATAAGGTCATCAACGCTGCTTTCGACCTGTTCGACAAGCTGGGCGCTACTGACGAGCAGCTGGACTTCCCCGTGGTGTACGCCTCGGGTATCAACGGCTGGTCTTCCAAGGAAGAGGGCGAGCCTGGTGCGCAATGGGGTCCCGACATGTCGGCCTTGTTCAACACCATTCTGGAACACGTGCCTGCCGTGGAAGGCGACGCAACTGCACCTTTGCAGATGCAAGTCTCCGCACTGGACTACTCCACGTTCGTGGGTCGTATCGCCGTGGGCCGTATCACTCAAGGTACGTTGAAGCCCGGTCAGCAAGTCGCCGTGATGGCCGGCCCTGATGGCAAGCCTTACACAGGCAAGATCAACCAGGTTCACACCTTCCAGGGTATCGATCGCGTGCAAGCCACCGAAGCCGGTCCTTCGGAAATCGTGCTGGTCAGCGGTATCGAAAACATCGGTATCGGCGAAACAGTGACTGACATGGCCAATCCCCAGCCTCTGCCGATGCTGAAGATTGACGAGCCCACACTGACCATGAACTTCTGCGTGAACACCTCGCCTCTGGCAGGTCGTGAAGGCAAGTTCGTGACCAGCCGTCAAATCTGGGACCGCCTGCAAAAGGAACTGCGCTCCAACGTGGCTCTGCGCGTCAAGGAAACCGACGAAGACGGTATCTTTGAAGTGGCTGGTCGTGGTGAACTGCACCTGACGATTCTGCTGGAAGAAATGCGCCGCGAAGGCTACGAGCTGGCTGTGTCCAAGCCCCGCGTGGTGATGCAGATGATCGACGGTGTGAAGCACGAGCCTATCGAGCTGGTGACTGCCGACATCGAAGAATCCCACCAAGGTGGCGTGATGCAAGCCCTGGGTGAGCGCAAGGGCGAGCTGGTCAACATGGAACCCGATGGTCGCGGTCGCGTCCGTCTGGAATACCGTATTCCTGCCCGTGGCCTGATCGGTTTCACCAACGAATTCCTGAACCTGACACGTGGTTCCGGTCTGATCGCCAACATCTTTGACAGCTACGAACCCCATAAGGGTGACATCGGTGGCCGCAAGAACGGCGTGCTGATCTCCATGGACGACGGTGAAATCTTCACCTACGCCCTGGGCAAGCTGGATGACCGTGGCCGTATGTTCGTGAAGCCTAACGACCCCGTGTACGAAGGCATGATTGTGGGTATCCACAGCCGTGACAACGACCTGGTGGTGAACGCTACACGTACCAAGCAGCTGACCAACTTCCGCGTGAGCGGTAAGGAAGACGCGATCAAGATCACGCCTCCTATCGAGCTGTCGCTGGAATACGGTGTGGAATTCATCGAAGACGACGAATTGCTGGAAATTACTCCTGTGAGCCTGCGCGTGCGCAAGCGTCACCTGAAGGAGCATGACCGCAAGCGTGCTTCGCGTGATTGATTTGCTCAGTGCAATAAAAAAAGGCCCTTCGGGGCCTTTTTTATTGCCTGCTGCAACAGTGGGTCATATTGTCTGGTGTGTCGCATGACAGGCAGACCAAGGGTAATCGGCCTTGTTCTGCGGGGCAGGTTTCTAGAATCATCGTCACAAAGTGGCACGTATCCTGCGATTCAGCAGGGTTGCATTAACTCTAGGAGCGGTATGACCCCAAAAATGTTGAACATGGCCCTGATTGCTGTTGGCAGCACACTGGCGTTGACGGCCCAAGCCGCAGATTTGAAGGTGGCCATTGATCCAACCTACGAACCCTTTACCTATAAGACGGCCGACGGTAAGCCCACGGGGTTTGATGTAGACATTGCCAATGCTATCTGCGCAGAAATGAAGCGCAATTGCGTGTTTGTGGAGCAGGTCTGGGACAGCATGATTCCCGGTCTGCAGGCGCGTAAATACGATGTGGTCGTCAGCTCCTTGTCCATCACGGAAGAGCGCAAGCGCGTGATTGACTTCTCGGATCGCTATTACAAGACCCCAAGCGCGATTGTCGTGAAAAAAGGTACGGCATATGCCAACCCAGCCTCGCTCAAGGGCAAGCGCATTGGCGTGCTGAAGGGCAGCACGCAAGAGAAATGGGCCATGGGAGAACTCAAACCCGCAGGTGTGACGGTCGTTCCGTATGAGGCACAAGATCAGGTCTATCTAGATATCAAGGCGGGCCGTCTGGATGGCACGGTGGCCGATAAGGTCGAAGTGCATGGCGGCTTCCTGCGCAAGCCTGAAGGCAAGGACTACGGCTATGTGGGGCCCGATCAGTACGAGACCAAATACTACGGCGATGGAATTGGCATTGGCATGCGCAAGGGGCAAAAAGACCTGAAAGATCAGATTAACAAGGCCATTAAGACGATTCGCAGCAATGGCACTTACAACCAGATTGCCAAGAAGTACTTTGACTTCGATCCGTACGGGAACTAAGCCCTGAAGCCTGGCTGCCCGCAGTGCGCTTTAACGGCTGCGGGCTTTGTTTCATCAAGCTTTTGCGCGAATGAGTGACTACTATTTATCCATCCTGCACGGAGCCTTGTTGACGGTAGCGGTATCTATCGCCTCCTTGTGCGTCTCTACGGTGCTGGGTTTGCTGGGAGCGACAGCCAAGCTCTCGAGTAAGAGACCTCTGGTCTGGGTGGCTACGCTTTATACGACGGTGATTCGCGGCATTCCTGAGCTGGTGCTTATGCTGCTGGTTTTTTATGGCGCTGCGATTGGCATCAACAGCCTGTTCGAGGCCATGGGCTCCGACTTTGTGCTGGATCTGAACCCCTTTGTCGCCGGCGTTGCCACACTGGGCTTTATTTATGGCGCGTATATGACCGAGACATTTCGCGCCGCCATTCTCGCCATTCCGCCTGGCCAGATGGAAGCGGCGTGGGCGTTTGGCATGAGCCCGCTGCAGACATTTCTGCGCATTACGCTACCGCAGATGGTGCGTTATGCCTTGCCGGGCTATACCAACAACTGGCTGGTGCTCATCAAGGCAACGGCTTTGGTCAGTCTGATCGGCTTGCACGATATGACCTATCTTGCCAAGCAGGCCAGTGCAGCGACACGTCAACCCTTTGTTTTTTTACTGTTTGCGGCTGCCTTGTATCTGGTGTTCACCAGCATGTCCTTGTGGGTGCTCAAGCGCCTGAATGCACGCTACAGCCTGGGCACTGAAAAGGTGCAGTTATGAGCTGGGAGATCATCTTTCAGCCAGAGCATCTGGCCATGTACGGACAGGGGCTGATTACCACGCTGTGGCTGCTGCTGTCCTGTCTCCTGATTGGTTTTGTGCTGGCCATACTCACGGCTTTGGCACTCACCAGTCGCAGCTGGCTGCTGGCTAAGTTGGCCGCCTCTTTTACCTATTTTGTTCGCGGCACGCCGCTGCTCATTCAGGTCTATCTGATTTATTACGGGCTGGGGCAGCTGGAGTGGATTCAGGCGCGCTGGGATGAGGTCTGGCCCTGGACCTATTTCAAGCAACCGTTCTTTTGCGCCTTGCTGGCGTTTGCGCTCAACAATGCAGGCTATACCGCCGAGATGCTGGCTGGCGCCATTCGCGAGACATCTCCCGGCGAAGTAGAGGCGGCGCGGGCCATGGGAATGAGCCGCTTTCAGATCATGCACCGCATCGTGCTGCCCAGTGCCTTGCGGCGCACGCTGCCCCCCTATAGCAACGAGGTGGTGCAGATGCTTCACTCCACCAGTCTTGCGAGTGTGGTGCCAACCCTCACCGATGTGACGGCCGTGGCCAGCCGTATCTACTCCGATTTTTATCTGCCATTTGAGGCCTACCTTGCCGCTGCAGTGATTTATCTCTGCGTGACGTTTGCGCTGATTGGTACCTTTCGTCTGCTGGAAAAACGCTTTCTGGCCTATCTGGCACCGCGCGCGCAATAACTGAGTACCGGTTTCAAATTTATGACATCCACCGCATACAAACTGCAAGCAGAAGGCATTCACAAGAGCTATGGCAGCAACCATGTGCTCAAAGGCGTCACGCTGACCGCCAAAGCGGGTGATGTGGTCAGCCTGATCGGTAGTTCAGGGTCTGGTAAATCCACGTTGCTGCGCTGTATCAACTTGCTGGAAAAGCCCCAGAAAGGGCGAATTCTGGTGGCGGGCGAAGAGCTGAAGCTCAAAGCAGGGCGCAGTGGAGAGCTGGAGCCGGTAGACCCCAGACAGCTGCAGCAAATGCGCACCAAGCTTGCCATGGTGTTTCAGCATTTCAATCTGTGGGCGCACAAGACGGTGCTGCAGAACATCATTGAGGCGCCCGTGCATATTCTGGGCCTTGGCAAAGATGAGGCCGTTGAGCGGGCGCGCAAATATCTCAAACTGGTGGGGCTGGAGGGGCGCGAAGATACTTGGCCCAACCATATGAGCGGCGGCCAGCAGCAGCGCGTTGCCATTGCCCGGGCACTGGCGGTAGAGCCTGAGGTGATGCTGTTTGATGAGCCCACCAGCGCGCTGGACCCGGAGCTGGTCGGTGAAGTGCTTCGCGTCATGCGACTGCTGGCCGAGGAGGGGCGAACCATGGTGGTCGTGACCCACGAAATTGCCTTTGCCCGTGAAGTCTCCAATCACGTGATTTTTTTGCACCAAGGATTGGTGGAGGAGCAGGGTGATCCGCGTGAAGTGCTGCGCAACCCGGAAAGTGAGCGGCTGGCCAAGTTCCTGTCTGGCAGCTTGAAATAAGGTGCGCTCAAGAAGCGTTCAATTTACTCCTTGGTAAAACAAAAAACCGCATGGCAAGCCGATGCGGTTTTTTTGATGGGGCGCTTTTCACGCCCTTGAGTGGCAGCAGATTACTTCTGTGCCAGCACCCATGCGGCCAGCTTCTTGGCTTCGGCATCGTTGACCTGAGCGTTAGCAGGCATGGGGATAGGGCCCCACACGCCGGAGCCGCCCTTGATGATCTTGGCTGCCAGCTTGTCAGCGGCATCCTTTTGACCCGCATACTTGGCTGCAACATCCTTGAATGCGGGGCCAACCAGCTTCTTGTCGACGGCGTGGCAGGCCATGCAGTTCTTGGACTGGGCCAAAGCCTGGTCAGCCATTGCAGGAGCGATAGCAGCTGCGGACAGAGCGATAGCGATCAGTGTTTGCTTCATCATGAGTTTCCGGGGGATTTAAAGTTCAAGTTTTAGCGCATTGTAGAGCTTGCGTTGTGTACTCTTTGGTATGCACGCAATTTTGACAATTTGAGAGAGGGAGGACGTATGTATTTGTTAGGTCTGGCAATTGTTTTGTCTTTGCTGAAAGTAGCTGAAATCGGCCCTGTGGCGGCCTGGAGCTGGTGGATCATCTTGGGCGTTTACGGGGCGGCCGTTGCCTGGTGGGCGTGGGCAGATGCTTCTGGCTACACCAAGCGCAAAGCCATGGAAAAAATGGATCAGCGCAAGAAAGATCGCCTTGAGCGCCAGAAGCAGGCGATGACACCCGGTCAGCGCCGTCGCTGAGTGAATGCTTAGGCATCGTGATTGACGATGTCTTGCGGGTGTTTTGCCCAATAGCCCGTCATGGGCAGCCTTAGGTCTTGCAGCGGTGCTGGGCCATAATCTGAGGTTCATTCCTCGATAACGTCTTATAGCGAATCCCCATGCCCGCATACCGTTCCAAAACCTCCACTGGCGGCCGCAACATGGCCGGTGCGCGCGCCCTGTGGCGTGCCACTGGTATGAAAGATGGCGACTTTGAAAAGCCCATCATCGCCATTGCCAACTCCTTCACCCAGTTCGTGCCTGGTCACGTGCACCTGAAGGACCTGGGTCAACTGGTGGCCCGCGAGATTGAAAAGGCCGGCGGCGTGGCCAAGGAATTCAACACCATCGCCGTGGACGATGGCATCGCCATGGGTCACGACGGCATGCTGTATTCGCTGCCCAGTCGTGATCTGATCGCTGACTCGGTCGAGTACATGGTGAACGCCCACTGCGCTGATGCGCTGGTGTGCATCTCTAACTGCGACAAGATCACCCCCGGCATGCTGATGGCCGCCATGCGCCTGAACATTCCGGTGATCTTTGTCTCCGGCGGCCCCATGGAAGCGGGTAAGACCAAGCTGGCCAACCCCGACACCAAGGTCATCGAGTTCAAGAAGCTCGACTTGGTCGATGCCATGGTGATTGCGGCAGATGACCGCTACTCGGATGAAGAGGTCGCGCAGGTCGAGCGTTCGGCCTGCCCCACTTGCGGTTCCTGCTCGGGTATGTTCACTGCCAACTCCATGAACTGCCTGACCGAGGCGCTGGGTCTGTCCCTGCCTGGTAACGGCACCGTGGTGGCCACACACGCTGACCGCGAAGAGCTGTTCCTGCGCGCCGGCCGTCGCATCGTGGAACTGGCTCGCCAGCACTATGAACAGGACGACTACAGCGTGCTGCCACGCTCCGTGGGTTTCAAAGCGTTTGAGAACTGCATCACGCTGGATATCGCCATGGGCGGCTCCACCAACACCATCCTGCATCTGCTGGCCATTGCCAAGGAAGCCGAAATCGACTTCACCATGGCCGACATCGACCGCCTCTCGCGCGTTGTGCCCCAGCTGTGCAAGGTCGCGCCCAATACGCCCAAGTACCACATCGAAGACGTGCACCGCGCAGGCGGCATCATGGCCATCCTGGGTGAGCTGGCTCGGGCCGGCAAGCTGCACACCGATGTGCCCACCGTGCACGCCAAGACCATGGCCGATGCGCTGGCCCAGTGGGACATCACCGTCTCGCAAGACGAAGCCGTGCGCCATTTCTATATGGCAGGCCCCGCTGGCATTCCCACGCAAGTGGCCTTCAGCCAGAACACCCGCTGGCCCAGCCTGGACCTGGACCGCGCCGAAGGCTGTATTCGCAGCTATGAGCACGCCTTCAGCAAAGAAGGCGGCTTGGCCGTGCTGCGCGGCAACATTGCGCTGGACGGTTGTGTGGTGAAGTCCGCCGGCGTGGACGAATCCATTCTGGTGTTCGAAGGCCCGGCCCACGTGGTCGAGTCGCAGGACGAAGCCGTGGCGAATATTCTGGCCGACAAGGTCAAGGCCGGTGATGTGGTCATCGTGCGTTATGAAGGCCCCAAGGGCGGCCCCGGCATGCAGGAAATGCTCTACCCCACCAGCTACATCAAATCCAAGGGTCTGGGCAAAGCCTGCGCGTTGCTGACCGATGGCCGCTTCTCAGGCGGAACTTCCGGTCTGTCCATCGGCCACTGCTCGCCCGAAGCAGCCGCTGGCGGCGCGATTGGTCTGGTGCAGAACGGCGACATCATCCGTATCGATATCCCCAATCGCACCATCAACATGCTGGTCAGCGACGAAGAGCTGGCAAAGCGCCGCGAAGTGCAGGACGCCAAGGGCTGGAAGCCTGTGGAGGCCCGTCCTCGCAAGATCTCCGCAGCGCTCAAGGCCTATGCCATGCTGGTGACAAGTGCCGATACTGGTGCCGTGCGTGACCTGACTTTGCTCGACTAAACGACGCTCGGTTACGAGTGTTTCGTCATCGACCGCTGCACGGGCATCCGTGCTGACGGACAATCACACAGCCGCTCGATGCAAATCGCGCGGCTGTTTTTATTGTCTCGCCAGAAAGTGATCTCCATGCCCGCTCCATCCCGTCGTTCCTTCATCATGAAGACCGCTGGTCTGGGGTGCAAAGTCTGCGGTTGGGGCTTGCTGGCGCTGATGAGTGCTGGTGCGGTGCAGGCCGCTGATTCGCGCTACCCGCAGCGGCCCGTCAGGCTGGTGGTGCCTTTCACGGCCGGCGGCTCCACCGATCTCGTGGCGCGCGTCATTGCAGATGCCATGCACGCCAGTCTCGGTCAACCCGTGGTGGTTGACAACCGCTCGGGTGCCAGCGGCCTGATCGGCTCAGAAGCCGTGGCCAATGCCGCGCCGGATGGTTACACCATTGGCCTTGGCACCATCAGCACGCTGGTTGTGAACCCGGTCATGCTGCCGCAGTCTGCAAGGCTTGACCAGGCCAAAGCCTTTGTCCCCGTGGTGGCGCTGGCGTCCATCCCCTCGGTGTTTTCTGTGCATCCCAATCTGGGCGTGCACAACTATGGGCAGCTCATTGCGCTGGCACGCAGCAAGCCAGGGCAGCTCAATATTGGCTCGGCTGGTGTGGGCTCCATAGGCCATCTGATAGCCGAGCGCATCAATGCCGACCTCAAGATCAAGCTGCATCACATTCCTTACAAGGGCCAAGGCCCGGTGGTCAGCAGTGCGCTCTCGGGCGAGACCCATGTGCTCAGCGATCAATACCCCTCATCAGCCCCGCATGTGGCTGCGGGCCGAATGACTCCATTTGCGGTGGCCGCCCAAGAGCGCTTGCCGGCCTTGCCGCAGGTGCCCACTTTCAAGGAGCTGGGCCACCCCGCGCTCAATGATCTGGCGATTACCTGGTTTGGCATCGTCGCGCCAGCGGGCACTCCGCCTGTCGTGGTGAACAAGCTCAATAGCGCCGCAAACGCTGCCTTGCAGGATGCTGCGGTGCAGGAGCGGCTGCAAACCATGGGCGTGCAGGTCTTGGGTGGTGCGCCGCAGCGACTCAGCAGTCTGATCGATGAGACGAGCCGAACCGTGCGTCAGACGGTTCGAGAGCAGGGCTTGCAACCGGCAGCGGCGCGTTGAATGATCAGCCCCTGAGAGTGTTTGAACTTGCAAAAAAGATAGCTGCTTGCGCTTCATTAATAAGGGCTAAGGGCTGATATTGCTTCAAATGGCTTCTGCCGCGCTATCGGCTTGAGCGGTTTCGCCGAAAAGTCACTGGCCTGCGGCACAATGCCTGTCATGCTGATGTATCCGCAAATAGATCCCGTTGCCTTGCAAGTTGGTCCACTGGCCGTGCACTGGTATGGCCTGACTTATCTGATGGCGTTTGGCCTGTTCCTGTTTCTCGGAACAAGACGCCTGCTTCACCCGCCGTTCAAATACATGACCGGTGACAGGGCTTGGTCGCGCAGAGATGTAGAGGACATCCTCTTTCTCGGCGTGGTGGGCGTGGTGCTCGGGGGGCGTATTGGCTACTGCCTGTTCTACAAGCCCGGCTACTACCTCTCGCACCCCTTGGAAATTTTTGCGGTCTGGCAAGGCGGCATGGCCTTTCACGGCGGGCTTCTGGGCGTGATCGTCGCCATGATCTGGTTTGCCCGCTCGCGCAAGCGCAATTGGCTTGAAGTTGCAGATTTTGTAGCACCCTGCGTACCTACCGGGCTGGCTGCAGGCCGAATTGGTAACTTTATCAATGGTGAACTCTGGGGCCGTTTTGCCAGCGCAGACTTGCCCTGGGCCATGGTGTTCCCGCAAAGCGGCTCCACGCTGCCGCGCCATCCTTCGCAGATTTATCAGTTCTTGATGGAAGGCCTGCTGCTGTTCATCATTCTCTGGCTGTATGCGCGCAAGGAGCACAAGCCCGGTCAGGTGGCCGCTGTCTTCCTCGTGGGCTATGGCGCCTTCCGCTTTATTGCCGAGTACTTCCGCCAGCCTGATGATTTTCTGGGCATTTTGTCGCTGGGCATGAGCATGGGCCAGTGGCTGTGCATCCCCATGATTGCGGCCGGTATTTTCATGTGGGCTGTGTGCGGCAAGCGCCCTGCATACGATGTGCAGCGAACCGCTGCCTGAACAGGTTCTTGCGCATTTCTCACCCAACGCAGACTTCGGTCTGCGTTTTTTATTTCGGCGCTGATTCCTTCAAAAACTCTGCTCATAATGCTGAAAAGCGTTACTGCATCAGCGGTACTTGCTTCGTCAATGAGAGCAACAAGACGCAAGGATTAGGAGATCAATATGGGTTGGGCAGCAGACTGGATTGAGCAAACCAAACTGTGGGCGCGAGGTGCCGAAGGCGATAAGGGCGATGCCCTGCACCGCCCACTGGCGCTGAGGTTGGAAGCCACCTTGCGGCGCGGGCAGGAATCTCTGTCGCCACGTGAGCTGCGCCGTTTGCTGCAAGACATGCAGCAGGTGGCAGATGCCTCGCTCAGCGATGTAGAAGGCGGCCGTTACGCCCAGGTGCTGATGGACTGGTATGCCAAGGCCGAACTGCCAGCGCGCAAGGACTTCTGGCTGCTGGCCATTGAAAAATTCGGCCCCGACGCCAAGGCCTTGCAGGCTGCCCGCGACCGCTATGACAAGGCCGCCAGCGATGTCGATCGCAGCGAAGCCGAAATGGCCTTGCGCCGCGCACTGATCTCATCGCGCACGCGGCTGCTGCAGCGCTTTGCACAGCCGCAAGGGGGCATGCGTTTCCTCGTCAATATGCGTGCCGATCTGCTGGCCTTGCCCAAGGCCGAGCAGCGTTATGTGGCGCTGGATGCAGAGCTGGAGCATCTGTTCTCCAGCTGGTTCGATGTGGCGCTGCTGGAGCTGAAAAGCATCAACTGGGACTCGCCAGCATCGCTGCTGGAAAAGCTGATCCAGTACGAGGCGGTGCACGATATTCGGAGCTGGGCCGATCTGAAGAACCGGCTCGACAGCGACCGTCGCTGCTACGGCTTTTTCCACCCGCGCATGCCCAATGTGCCGCTGATCTTTGTGGAAGTGGCGCTGCTGGACAAGATGGCGGGCAGCATGGCACCGCTGCTGGATGAATCGGCGGCTGCCGCCGATCTCTCCAAGGCCAACACCGCCATCTTCTATTCCATCAGCAACACGCAGACGGGTCTCAAGGGTGTGAGCTTTGGTGATTCGCTCATCAAGCATGTGGTGGAGACGCTGACGCAGGAATTCCCAAAGCTCAAGCAGTTCGCCACGCTGTCGCCCATTCCGGGTCTGCGCAGCTGGTTAGCCAAGAATGGCGATGCCGTGCTGGCTGAGCTGGACGACAAGCAGAAGGCAGCGCTGGAAAAGGTCGCTGGCGGAGTGAGCGCTGCGCAATTGCTGGGCGCGCTGGATGATCCGGGATCGTTGCCCGAAAAGTCGGTGGTGCGCGGGGCCGCCATGTTTTGCGCAGCGCGCTATCTGGGGCGGGAAACTGCCAAGGGTCGCCCGCTCGATGCCGTGGCACGCTTTCACTTAGGCAACGGTGCACGCGTGGAGCGTATGAACTGGGCGGCAGATCTGTCGACCAAAGGCCTCAAGCAATCCATGGGGCTGATGGTCAACTATCTCTATGACCTGAAGCGCCTGGATAAGCACCGCAGCCTGCTGGCGCAGGGCAAGATTCCCGTTTCCTCGGAGATTGAATCGCTGTGCAAGGGATGAGTGCATAGCGTTTTGTTGTGCCTGCCTTTGCTGTCCTGCGTCGCCTAACCTAACCACAAGCCCGGCTGCAACTTTGCTGCCGACCGGGCATGCCAAGGAGACAGAGGATGCAGGACTTTTCGACAAAGAACTTGGGTTTGCAGCGCCGCACGCTGCTTCAATCGGCCGGGGCGCTGGCTGCAGCCAGTGCTGCGGGCTGGGCAGGTCTTGCTCACGCCGCTGATTGGCCCGCCAGACCGGTGAACCTGATCGTGCCGTTTCCGGCTGGCGGCGGAACTGACACCTTTGCCCGTCCGTTTTCGGCCCAGTTTGCCAAGACCTCTGGCAAGACGCTGGTGATTGATAACCGGGGTGGTGCGGGTGGCACGCTGGGTGCCAGCATTGCGGCAAAAGCTGCGCCGGATGGCTACAACTTTTTTATGGGCGGCACCCACCATGTGATTGCGCCCTCGGTCTACCCCAAGCTGGAATACGACCTGGAGCGCGATTTCATTCCGCTGGCGCTGCTAGCCAGCGTGCCGCAGGTGGTGGTGGTCAACCCCAAGAAGGTGCAGCACACCACCTTGCAGGCGCTGGTGAATGATTTGCGCGCCAATCCCGGCAAGTACAACTATGCGTCCGCTGGGCCGGGCTCATCCCACCATCTGGCGGGCGAGCTGTTCAAGCTGCAGACCAAGACCCAGATCACCCACATCCCCTACAAGGGCGCAGGGCCGGCGCTACAAGATTTGATAGCCGGTAATGTGGACATGCTGTTTGACGGCCTGGGCTCATCGGCCCAGCACATCAAGGGCGGGCGTATCAAGGCGCTGATGGTGGCGGGTGCGCAGCGCAACCCAGCCTTCCCTGATGTGCCTTGTGCGGCCGAGTGCGGTTTGCCTGATTTCACCGTGACTACTTGGTATGGCCTGTGGGCGCCCAAGGGCACGCCAGCGGTGGTGCAGCAGCAGATGCTGGAAGAGGTGCGCAAGATTGGTGCGGCCGACGATATCAAGTCGGCCTGGGCCAAGAATGGCGCTGACTATGGGCAACTGAGCCAGACGCAATTTGCCAGCATGGTGCAAAGCGAGGTGCAGCGCTGGGCACATGTGGTCAAGGCGGCGGGGGTGAAGATAGATTCTTAACTCCCGGCGTCCCCTTCTCATTTCGGGACGGCGTGCCTCAATCCAGGTCCTATGATGGACCTGTACTGTTTTTGCTTTTACTGTTTTTGAGTCTGACTGAATCACGTTGACCGACATGCATCAAGCCAATCTTTACAGCGCGCTGCGCGCTGCGTTTCCTGTGGATCTTCAAAAAACGGCGGTAGAGGCCATTGAGCCTGACGGCCAGAGTCTGTATTACAGCTGGGCCGATCTGGAGCATGGCAGTGCGCGCATGGCCAATCTACTGGCGTCGCTCAATCTGCCAGAAGGCAGCCGCATTGCGGTGCAGGTGGAAAAGTCGGTTGAAGCCATGATGCTTTACCTGGCCACGCTACGCAGCGGTCATGTGTTTTTGCCGCTGAACACAGCCTACCAAAGTGCCGAGATGGAGTACTTCATCACCAATGCCGAGCCAGCAGTGGTGGTGTGCGCGCCCGGCTGCTTTGGCTGGGTGTCCAAGATTGCGTTCACTAGCGGCGTGGGCCATGTCTATACGCTGGGCACAGACCGTACAGGCACGCTGCTGGACCGCGCTGCGCACCACAGTGATGAGCATCAGGTGGTGGCTCGCAAGGCGGATGATCTGGCTGCCATTCTCTACACCAGTGGTACCACGGGGCGCAGCAAGGGCGCCATGCTCAGCCACGGCAATTTGCTCAGCAATGCGGCGATGCTCAAGGTCTACTGGGACTGGCAGGCCGATGATGTGCTGATTCATGCCTTGCCCATCTTCCACGTGCACGGGCTGTTTGTGGCCATTCACGGGGCGCTGCTCAATGGCAGTCCCATGATCTGGTTTGCCAAGTTCGAGCCTGAGGCGGTGATGGCCCGCTTCAAGGATGCGACCGTTTTCATGGGCGTGCCCACGCTGTATGTGCGCATGCTGACCGATGCAAGGCTGGACCGCGACATGGCTGCCCATATGCGGCTGTTTATCTCGGGCTCGGCCCCCATGCTGATCGAGACCTTCCGTGGCTGGAAGACGCGAACTGGTCACACCATTCTTGAGCGCTATGGCATGAGCGAGACGACCATGCTGACCTCCAACCCCTGCAAGCCCGATGTGCGCTATGGCAATGAGGCCGAGCGCCGTGGCGGCACCGTGGGATTTCCACTTCCCGGCGTGGGCGTGCGGGTTCATGGGGATGACGGCAAGCCGCTGGCGGCGGGCGAGATTGGCAATATTGAGGTGCAGGGGCCGAACGTCTTTGCAGGCTACTGGCGTATGCCAGAGAAAACGGCCGAAGAGTTCACGCGAGATGGCTGGTTCAAGACCGGCGACGTGGGCATGCAGGACGCGCGGGGCTACTTCACCATCGTTGGGCGCAGCAAGGACTTAATCATCTCTGGCGGCTACAACGTTTACCCGGCTGAGGTGGAAGCCTTCATCAATGACCTGGCCGGGGTGGATGAAAGCGCGCTGGTGGGTGTGCCGCACCCGGACTTTGGCGAGGTGGGTGTAGCCGTCATCGTGCCGCGCAAGGGCGCGCAGGTGGATGGGCAGAAGATTCTGGAAGCTCTCAAGGCCCGGCTGGCCAACTTCAAGGTGCCCAAGCGCTGCTATGTGGTGGATAGCCTGCCGCGTAACACCATGGGCAAGGTGCAAAAAAAGCTGCTGCGCGATCAGTATCAGAAGGAATTTTCCTGATCGATGTGGGCATGAGTGCAGGCCGGGGAGGGCGATTCAGTGCCCCGGTGGCTCGTCAAGTGTTGGCTTTACGCCTCAGGATTGAATTCTTTGCAGGTGCTTGTCTTTTGACTTGACTCCTGAAAAGTGAGCTACTGGCGCCTGTATTTGCTCAAACTCAGTGAGAAATCGCTCAAAAAATAAAGCAGCTTGCACGCAAGCTGCTTTTGTTTTATGAGCGCTATCTCATCAATTCTGGGTACTTAACGCAGCACCAGAACGGGCACATGCGAATGCGTCAGCACGTGCTGAGTTTCGCTGCCCAGCAGCAGGCGCTGCAGACCCTTGCGGCCGTGCGATGCCATGACGATCAGATCGCAGTCGTGCTTTTTGGCAGCTTCCACAATCGATTCAGCCACTAGATCGGAGTGAGCGATTTGGGTGGTAACCGTGACTTTTCGCTCGTGGCCAAAGGCTTTGACGCCGTCCAGCAGCGTCTGAGCTTGCTCCGTCCACTGGTCTTCGATACGCTTGGCTTCCTTGATGTCCAGCAGGTCGCTGCCTTCCAGGTAGCTGCGTGGGTAGTGCGAGACCACCTTCAGCGCAACTACGCTGGCGCCGCACAAAGCGGCCAGATCCAAGCCTGCATGCACGGCCTTGTCCGAGAGTTCAGTGCCATCGGTCGCGATCAAGATTCGGTTGTACATAGTGTTCTCCTTGTTAGTTGATAGCCTTGTTGAATACAAGCATAAGTAGATTGGGCAGTTAACGGTTGATTAATGTCAAGGTCGTTATCATCTGACTTCGTTACGCTTGAAACATGTCCCAACACCCGAATATCCAGCCCACCACGGCGGAGCAAGCTGTTGCTGACACTGGTTTTCTGAACTCGCCACAGACGCTTACGCATCTGCTGGACGACCCGCAAGAATGGAGCTCATTTGGCCGCCCCGCTGGCCAAAGCTCCAAGGCTCCAATCTCCGAAAATGCGACCGAGTCCCCGGTGTGGGACTCTTTTGTAGTTTTGGAGGGCATGCACTGTGCTGCGTGCGCGCTGACCATCGAGGAGGCGCTTCGCGCCGTTCCCGGAGTTCAGGCCGCCGAAGTCAGTGCTGCAACGCGCCGAGCCCGTGTCGAGTGGCGTCCCGCCCATGTGCTTCCATCCCAGTGGATGGAGGCCGTTGCGCGCGCCGGTTACCGTGCCTTGCCTGCGCGCGATGCCTTCGCGCGCGAGCTACGCCAGGCCGAAACACGCCGCGCGCTGTGGCGCTGGCTGGTGGCCGGCTTGTGCATGATGCAGGTGATGATGTATGCATGGCCTGCGTACACGGCCATCCCTGGTGATTTGTCGCTGGAGATGGAAACGCTGCTGCGCTGGGCATCGTGGGTGATTTCTTTGCCCGTGGTGCTGTTTTGCTGTGGCCCGTTTTTCAAAAGCGCACTCAAAGACATTACCCAACGCCGCGTGAGCATGGATTTGCCCGTGGCCATCGGCATGCTGATCACCTTCATCATCAGCACGCTGGGCACGTTTGACCCGACGGGGCCTTTTGGTCAGGAAGTCTTTTTTGACTCGCTGACCATGTTCGTCTTCTTCCTTCTCACCGGCCGCTGGCTGGAGCTGCGCCTGCGCGACCGCACGGCTGGCGCATTGGAAGCGGTGATGAACCGCCTGCCCGATTCGGTGCTGCGCCAGCAGGCCGATTCGGAGGAGTTTGAGCGCGTGGCCACACGCCGCCTGCGCGTGGGCGATGTGGTGCGTGTGCTGACCGGTGAAGCCTTCCCGGCGGACGGGCATATCGTGCGCGGCACCACCCATGCGGATGAAGCGCTGCTGACCGGTGAATCCACCCCCGTTTTGCGCGCTGAAGGCGATGCAGTAACCGCTGGTAGCTATAACTTGGATAGCGTGGTGGATGTGTGCGTGGATAGCGTGGGAGAGGGCACCCGCTTTGCGCAAATCGTCAATTTGATGGAAAGCGCCTCGCTGCAAAAACCCACGCTGGCCCAGCTCGCCGACAAGGTGGCGCGCCCCTTCCTCGTTGTGGTGCTGCTAGCTGCGCTGGCTGCTGCCATCTGGTGGTGGCCTACCGACCCTGGCAAGGCGCTGATGGTGGCGGTGGCCGTGCTCATCGTGACTTGCCCTTGCGCGCTCTCTCTGGCCACACCCGTAGCCATGCTGACAGCCGCTGGCACCTTGGCGCGCAGCGGCGTGTTGGTGCGTAATCTGCAAGGCCTTGAAGCGCTGGCTGCGGTGGACACGCTGGTGTTCGACAAGACAGGCACGCTGACCCGCGATGGCCTGGTGCTGCGGGCTCTTACGCCAGCCGCAGGCCAGAGTACAGATGATGCGCTGACGCTGGCTGCCTTGCTGGCCCGCCAGTCCATGCACCCGGCATCGAAAGCGCTGGCGCAGGCTGCGGTGGTGGCTGAGTTGCCTGCCAGCGACTGGCTGCTGGATTCGGTGCAGGAAGTGGCCGGCAGCGGTCTGGATGCTTGGGTTCATGCCCGTGATGAAGTGCCGGGTAGTGCAGGGCGCCGCCGTCATCTGCGCCTGGGCTCTGCTGCGCATGTGCAGGTGGCTGAGCTGGCACCTCAAGAGCCAGGCCAGAGCGTGATGCTGGCCGAAGAATTGCAAGGGCGCTGGGTTGCGCTGGCCCAGTTCCACCTCAGTGAAGATGTACGCCCCGAAGCGGCGCAGGTGATTGCAGACCTCAAGCAGCAGGGTGTCAGTGTGCACTTGCTGTCTGGCGATCGATCTGCAGCCGTAAAGGCAGTGGCCGCCAAGCTCGGTATCGAGCAGGCCAGAGGGGACTGCAAGCCGCAGGACAAGCTGGCCGCCATGCAGGCGGAACAGGCCGCAGGCCACAAGGTTGCGATGGTGGGCGATGGTCTGAACGACGGCCCAGTTTTAGCTGGAGCGCATGTCTCTTTTGCTTTTGGTAGAGCAGTGCCGCTGGCACAATCACGATCAGACTTCGTGGTACTGGGAGACAGCCTGGAGTTAGTGCTGCAAAGCCTGTTGCTGGCCCGACGGACCTTGTCCGTGGTGCGCCAGAACCTGGGCTGGGCAGCAGCCTATAACGCGATCTCTATTCCTCTGGCCCTGATGGGCTGGATGCCTGCCTGGCTGGCAGGGCTTGGCATGGCGCTGAGCTCTTTGCTGGTCGTCGCTAACGCAGCCCGTCTTGCACGTGCGTTGCCGCTGCAGGTTGCAAATAGCAACGCGTCTGACCCCGCGCATCTTGCGCCGGGCACCGTCATGCCACTGACCCAAGGAGGCCGCTGATGGACATTCTCTATGTATTGATACCGCTTTCGGTCGTGCTGGTGCTGGCCATCGTGGCCGCCCTGTGGTGGGCGGTTTACCGGGGTCAGTTCGAGAGTGTGGAACAAGAAGGCGAGCGCATTCTTCGCGACGATTGATGTGGCTCAACGAGCCAGATGACAAACCAATGAACACTTTGCAAGAAATCTAAGAGGTGCCCGATGGAAGCAACAAATAACAATGCTGTCTATTACGACGACAACGTCGTAAGGCAGTTCTCTATCATGGCCGTGGTGTGGGGGGTGGTTGGTATGGCTGTGGGCGTGTTTATCGCGTCCCAGCTGGCCTGGCCAGAACTCAACTTCGGCATTTCCTGGCTGAGCTACGGGCGCCTGCGTCCGCTGCATACCAATGCCGTCATCTTTGCCTTCGGTGGCTCGGCGCTGTTTGCGACCAGCTACTACGTGGTGCAGCGTACCTGCCAGACCAAGCTGTTCATGCCCAAGCTGGCCAGCGTCACGTTCTGGGCCTGGCAACTGGTCATCGTGGGTGCGGCTATCAGCCTGCCCATGGGCTACACACAGGGCAAGGAATACGCTGAGCTGGAATGGCCTCTGGACCTGCTGATCGCAGTGACCTGGGTGTCCTACGCCATCGTGTTCTTCGGCACCATCGGTATCCGCAAGGTCAAGCACATCTATGTGGCTAACTGGTTCTTCGGCGCCTTCATTCTGGCCGTGGCCCTGCTGCACATCGTCAACAACATCTCCGTGCCTGCTGGCTGGATGAAGAGCTACTCGGCTTACGCCGGTGTGCAGGATGCGATGGTTCAGTGGTGGTACGGTCACAACGCCGTGGGCTTCTTCCTGACCGCTGGCTTCCTGGGCATGATGTATTACTTCATCCCCAAGCAGGCCGGTCGTCCCGTGTACTCGTATCGCCTGTCGATCGTGCACTTCTGGGCGCTGATCTTCACTTACATGTGGGCGGGTCCTCACCACCTGCACTACACCGCGCTGCCTGACTGGACACAGTCCGTGGGCATGGTGTTCTCGCTGATCCTGCTGGCTCCCAGCTGGGGCGGCATGATCAACGGCGTGATGACGCTGTCGGGTGCCTGGCACAAGCTGCGCGACGACCCCATCCTGCGCTTCCTGATCGTGTCCCTGTCGTTCTACGGCATGTCCACCTTCGAAGGCCCGATGATGGCCATCAAGACGGTCAACGCACTGTCGCATTACACCGACTGGACCGTGGGTCACGTTCACTCCGGCGCTCTGGGCTGGGTGGGTCTGATCACCATGGGTTCGCTCTACTACCTGATTCCCCGTCTGTTCGGTCGCGAAAAAATGCACTCCGTGCCCGCGATTGAGCTGCACTTCTGGATGGCCACCATCGGCATCGTGCTGTACATCGCCGCAATGTGGATTGCCGGTGTGATGCAAGGCCTGATGTGGCGCGCAGTCAACCCCGATGGCACGCTGACTTACACCTTCGTGGAAAGCGTGAAGGCGACCTATCCCTTCTACGTGATTCGCGTCACAGGTGGTCTGCTGTATCTGGGCGGCATGCTGGTGATGGCATGGAACACCTTCAAGACCGCAGCGGCTGGCCGTCCCGTAAAGGTGGCTGTGCCTGCCTTGGTGGCCCACGCCTGAGCATTGAGGAGCAATAGCAATGTCTGATCAAAATAACGCAGCTCCCAAGAGCTTTTCCCACGAGAAGATCGAGACCAGCAACTTCTTGCTGATCGCGCTGACTCTGTTCGTGCTGGCCATTGGTGGTCTGGTGGAAATTGTTCCTCTGTTCTTCCAGAAGTCCACCACGGAAGCCGTGGCGGGCCTCAAGCCCTACACCCCCATGCAGCTGATGGGCCGCGACGTCTATCTGCGCGAAGGTTGCTACAACTGCCACTCGCAGATGATTCGCCCCTTCCGCGCCGAGACCATGCGTTACGGCCACTACTCGGTGGCGGGTGAGTTCGTGTACGACCACCCCTTCCAGTGGGGCTCCAAGCGTACCGGTCCTGACCTGCACCGTGTGGGCGGCAAGTACAGCGACGAATGGCATCGCATTCACCTGAACAACCCCCGTGACGTGGTGCCTGAGTCGAACATGCCAGCTTACCCCTGGCTTGAGACCAGCAAGGTTGACGACACCGTGGTCGCTCAGCGCATGAGCGCTCTGCGCAAGGTGGGTGTGCCTTACACCGACGCGGAAATCGCAGGCGCGCAGGCTGAAGTCAAGGACAAGACCGAGATGGAGGCTGTGATCTCCTATCTGCAGGTCCTGGGCCGCGCCGTCAAGTAAGAGAGGAAGGGCTGGAAATGGATATCACCACCATGCGCATCCTTGCCACGCTGGCATCGATGGCTTGCTTCATCGGCATCTGGTGGTGGGCGTATGCCCACCGTAACCAGGCCCGTTTTGACGAAGCAGCTCAAGTCCCCTTCCTGCAAGAAGACTGAGCCGGTCCACCATAACGAGAACATTCCATGAGCGATTTCGTAAACAATTTCTGGTCGGTGTATGTCGCGGCGATTACGCTGATCGGCATCTTTGGCTGCTTGCTGCTGCTGATAATGGTGGCGCGCAAGAAGGTTGACTCCGCTGGAGACAACACCACGGGCCACGTCTGGGACGAAGACCTGCGCGAACTCAACAACCCCATGCCCAAGTGGTGGATGGGTCTGTTTGTGATCACCGTGATCTTTGGCCTGGGCTACCTGGCTGCCTACCCCGGTCTGGGTGCCTTCAATGGCAAGCTGGACTGGAGCCAGAACGGCGCCTATGAGCGTGAAATGGCCAAGGCCAAGGCCGATCTGGAGCCCATGTACGCCAAGTTCGTCAGCATGCCCACCGAAGAAATGGCCAAGGATCCTCAGGCCATGGCCATCGGTGAGCGTCTGTTCATGAACAACTGCGCGCAATGCCACGGCTCTGATGCCCGCGGCAGCAAGAGCTTCCCCAATCTGGCAGATGGCGACTGGTTGCACGGCGGCTCTCCTGAAAAAATCAAGGAGACCATCAGCAACGGCCGTATCGGCATGATGCCTCCCATGGCTGCTGCCGTGGGTACGGCTGATGATGTGCGCAATGTTGCCAACTACGTGCTGAGCCTGTCGGGCAGCCCTCACGATGCTGTCAAGGCTTCGCTGGGCAAATCCAAGTTTGTGGCCTGCGCGGCTTGCCACGGCATGGACGGGAAGGGCAACCCCGCACTGGGCGCGCCTAACCTGAGCGACGACATCTGGCTGCATGGCTGGGGTGAAGCTGCCATCGTCAACATCGTCAACAACGGCAAGCACAATGAAATGCCTGCCCAGAAGGAAAAGTTGACGGAGGCACAAATTGCTGTGCTGGCTTCTTATGTCTGGGGTCTGTCTCACAAAGACGGCGCCGTACAAAAATAATTAGCATTGAAAGCGGCGCTTCGAGCGCCGCTTTTTTCCGTTTGAGTTTTCAGAAGTTTCAGAAGTATTAAGGAAGCTCCATGCAATCCGATAAAGGGAAGCGTCGCAAGATCATTCCCATTACACCCGCAGAGCCTGAAGGTGGCACCGATAAGGTGCCGATGTTTGTGTCGGAGAAGAAGGTGTACTCGCGCTCTATCTCCGGCGTATTTGCCCGCTGGCGCTGGGCGATGGTGTTTCTGACCCAGCTGTTTTTCTATGGGATGCCCTGGCTGCAGTGGGGCGAGCGGCAGATGCTGCTGTTCGACCTGGAAGCGCGGCGTTTTTACATCTTTGGACTGGTTCTGTATCCGCAGGACTTTATCTATTTGACAGGCCTGCTGATCATCTCGGCACTGGCTCTGTTTTTGTTTACGGCAGTCGCAGGACGGCTGTGGTGCGGCTTCTCCTGCCCGCAGACGGTCTATACCGAGATCTTTGTCTGGATTGAGAGCAAGGTCGAAGGCGAGCGCAGCGCGCGCATGCGCCTGGACAAGAACGGTTGGACGTTTGAAAAAATCTGGAAGAAGTCGCTCAAGCAATTCCTCTGGATTGCCGTGGCGCTGTGGACCGGTTTTACCTTTGTCGGCTACTTTGTGCCTATCCGCGAACTGGCAGTGCAACTGCTGGCACTGCAAGGCAACTGGCAGATGTTCTGGGTGCTGTTTTACGCGTTTGCCACCTATGGCAACGCCGGCTATATGCGCGAGCAGGTCTGCAAATACATGTGCCCCTATGCACGTTTTCAGAGCGCCATGTTTGACAACGACACCATGGTTGTCAGCTACGACGGTGAACGCGGCGAGCCGCGAGCCCCGCGCACCAAGAAAGATGATGCCAAGGCTCTGGGTCTGGGCGACTGCATTGACTGCAATATGTGCGTGCAGGTCTGCCCTGTGGGCATCGACATTCGCAAAGGCTTGCAGTACGAGTGCATTGGCTGCGGATTGTGCATTGATGCTTGTAACTCCGTCATGGACAAGATGGAGTACCCGCGCGGGCTGATTCGCCTGACCACGCAAAACGCTATTACCCGTGCATGGAAACATGCCCAGGTGATTCGCCGCATCTTCCGTCCGCGTGTGCTGATTTACACCGCGGTGCTGGTAGCGCTCAGCACGGCCATGATTGCCAGTCTGGTCATGCGAGAGCCGCTGAAGGTGGACGTGATTCGTGACCGCGCTGCGCTGTCGCGCATTGTGGCGGGCGGCAAGCTGGAGAACGTCTACCGCCTGCAGATCATGAACGCTACCGAGTCCGAGCAGCGCTACCGCATCAGCGCAACCGGGCTGGATCATCTGGAAGTGGCGTCTGAGCAGGAAGTTGTTGTCGGCCCGGCCGAAACACGCGGTATTGCGGTGCGTCTGCAGATTCCGTACGGCTCGGCAGAGCCTGGCTCGCACCCGGTTTACTTCAATCTGGATGCGGTGAAGGCCGGATCTGGAAAGGTCTCTGAAAAGACCGTCTTCCTGGTGCCACGCTAAAGCATGCGTGATCTCAGAAATGCATCTCTGAGATCACGCACGGACATCGCCAATCGGCAACAATTTGCAGTGCGTGCCAGCCATGATCTGGCGTGCACTGCAGAATTACTGAATAAGAGGTTTCATCATGTCGGCAGCACAAGCCAAGGCCCCGAAAACGGTCAAGATTATTCACCCCGAGGATGGCAAGCCTTGGTGGAAATTTGCCCATGTCTGGCTCGTGATTTCCGGTCCCTTGGTGGTGGTGATTGCGGGTGTAGTGACGGCCTATATTGCAATGAGCAAGCCTGATCCCGTGATCGACCCTGACTACTACCGCCATGGCCTGGAGATCAACCAGCGCCTGTCAGAGAATGAGAAAAGTCTGGCCCCGGCCATCACCGGTCGCAACCATGCGGCAACGCCTGCCAAGGATCACCCGACAGACCGCTGAAGTCGTCGCAAGACTTCCATTCCAAGGCCGCTTTGCGGCCTTTGTTGTTGGCTCATTGAAAATATGAGCGTTTAGCGCTTGATCTACTTGGCTTATAGATATGAAAGATCTTGATATCAATTAACAGAAGGCGCTAGCTGCTCTTGAAATCATAGTGATTCAGGGTTTTCCGCCTTGGTGCATGCCCGCGATGTGGTGTTTGAAGTCACAACACTTGTGCAAAATACGATCAAACCCACGATCCAAGGAGATTCGCGATGGAAGCTCGACGCTGGATATGGATTGTCTGGCCTGCCTTTTTGGCAGCAGCAATCATGGAGCTGGTGGTATTTGCCTTTGTGGACCCGCTGGATGTGCACTGGCTGGGCTCACCACTGGAGTGGTCGCGCAGCGCCATCTATACCGTGGCCTTTTTTGCCTTCTGGGTGGTTTCAATCATCGGTGCCCTGATGACGGTCGCGCTGGGGCGCTCAGCCAGTGACTTGAACGGCGGTATTGTCTCTTCCCCGCTGCCTGAGTAAGGCTCGCTGCAAAAACAAAAAGCCCGCTGATGCGGGCCTTGCTTCTGGAGTTAATACTCAGTCAGCTCTGCATTGCTGGCTGTTGACGATGCGCTTGAGCGCCTCGGTATCCAGAATGCGCAGGTGGCGCTGCTTGACTTCCACAATGCCTTCTTCGGCAAATTTGGAGAAGGTGCGGCTCACGGTCTCAAGCTTGAGGCCCAGGTAGCTGCCAATTTCTTCGCGCGTCATACGCAGCACCAGCTCTGACTTGGAAAAACCACGAGCAGCCAGGCGCTGCACTAGGTTCAGCACAAAAGCGGCCAGACGCTCTTCAGCGCGCATGCTGCCCAGCAGCAGCATCACGCCATGCTCGCGCACAATTTCACGGCTCATGACCTTGTGCACGTGGTTTTGCAGGGCTGTGACTTCACGCGAGAGTTGCTCAAGCTTGTCAAACGGCATGACGCAGACTTCAGCATCTTCCAGCGCCACAGCATCGCAGGTGTGGTGGTCGTTGACGATGCCATCCAGACCAATGATTTCGCCCGCCATCTGAAAGCCCGTGACCTGATCGCGACCGTCTTCGGTGGCGACGCTGGTCTTGAAAAAGCCTGTGCGAATCGCGTACAGCGAGGTGAAGTCTTCACCGTTGCGAAACAGCAGCCCGCCGCGCTTGATCTTGCGGCGCGTGGCCACAATTTCGTCAATGCGCTCCATTTGTTCATCGTCCAGGCCCATGGGCATGCACAGTTCACGCAGATTGCAGTTGGAGCAGGATGCTTTGATGGTCTGAAGATTCATGGGCTTTTAGCAACGGCACTGACAGACTTCAATAAGAGAGTCGTGCCGGTCATTGACCTCGTGTTTGGTAATGAGATGGATCAAATTGTCGCAGCACTTGCCTTGCTGTCTCTTGATATTCATCAAGGACAGGGTGAATGGCTTGAGGCACATTGCTCATATTCATTCAAAAATATGCGCTCCTGCCTCTTTATGGTGATGTTTTCAGGGCTTGATGCCTTTGTTAATAAATACTTTTGAGAGGTGTGATCGCACACTGACGAGTAGTTATGACCGCTGTCACGCCCGAGTTGCTGAGCCGCTTTGATATTCCTGGGCCTCGCTACACATCGTTCCCAACAGCCGACCGTTTTGTTGAGGCTTTCGGTGCAGATGACTACATCCTGGCGCTGGAGCAACGCAAAGCGCACACAGGTGTACGCGCCTTGCCCCTGTCTGTCTATGTGCATGTGCCATTTTGTGAGTCGCTTTGCTACTACTGCGCCTGCAACAAGATAGTCACCAAGCACCATGAAAAGGCTGTCGAATACTTGGACTACCTAGCGCGTGAACTGGCAATGCACACCGCGCATTGCGGCAAGGGTCAGGTTGTGAGCCAGCTGCACCTAGGCGGCGGCACGCCCACGTTCTTCAGCGACGCCGAGTTGCAGCAATTGATGGCGCTGATGCGTGAGCATTTCAAGCTCGATGCGGCAGGCGAGTACTCAATTGAGGTCGACCCGCGAACCGTCAGCAATGAGCGCCTGAAAGTGCTCAAGGACATGGGCTTTAACCGCCTGAGCTTTGGCGTGCAGGACTTTGACCCCGCCGTACAAAAAGCCGTGCACCGAGAGCAGCCCGCCGAGCAGGTTTTTGCCTTGGTAGCCGAAGCACGCCGACTGGGCTTTGTCTCCATCAATGTGGATCTGATCTACGGCCTGCCTAAACAGACGCCGGAGTCATTTGCGCGCACGCTGGCTCAGGTCAATGAGCTGCGGCCTGATCGCATTGCGCTGTATGCCTATGCCCACCTGCCAGAGCGCTTCAAGCCGCAGCGCCGCATCGAATCGGCTGATCTGCCCATGGGGCAGGACAAGCTCAACATGCTCTCGGGAGCGATTGATGCTTTTATGAGCGGTGGCTATGTGTATGTGGGCATGGATCACTTTGCGCTGCCCACCGATTCACTGGCTATTGCAAAACGTCAGGGCCGCTTGCATCGCAACTTTCAGGGCTATAGCACGCAGCCAGACTGCGATCTGATTGCGCTGGGTGTGTCGGCTATCGGCAAGGTGGGCGCGACTTACAGCCAGAACGTCAAGACGCTGGAAGAGTATTACGACTCGATTGATGCCGGTGTGCTGCCTGTGCAGCGTGGGCTGGCGCTGTCGCGTGACGATCTGGTGCGCCGCGCCGTCATCATGTCCATCATGTGCCAGGGCTCGGTGCTGTTTGAGCCCATGGAGCAGGCCTGGCTGATCAACTTCCGCGAGTACTTTGGAAGCGAACTGGCCGAGCTCAAGGAGATGCAGGCCAATGGGCTGATTGAGTTGTCTGACGAAGGCTTCAAGGTCACGGGACTGGGCTGGTTTTTTGTGCGTGGAGTAGCCATGCTGTTTGACCGCTATTTGCAAGCTGACAGAACCCGTGCACGGTTTTCACGCATCATCTAGCGCATGTTGTTTTCGCTGGTCTGGACTGCTTTGATCATGGGGCTCGTAGGTGGGCCCCATTGTCTTGTTATGTGTGCTGCACCTTGCAGCGTGGTGACGGGTGCGCGCCCTTCTGGTGCCGCAAATGCCGAGCAAGTCATTTCGGTGCGCGGCTTGCAAAAGTGGCAATGGCTGCGCACCAGCATGTTCCATCTGGGCCGCATTGCGGGCTACGCCTTGCTGGGCTCCATTGCCGCTGTTGCCATGGAAAGCCTGGCCTGGCTGACGAATCAGGCGACAGCGCTTCAGCAGTTGTGGGCGCTGATGCATGTGGCCGTCATGGCCTGGGGCCTTGCTATGCTGGTGCAGGCGCGCCAGCCCGTATGGCTGGAGCGTGCGGGCCGTTCTGTGTGGGCCAGAGTCCAGCCGCTGGTGACTGCACCCGGCGGAAGTCTTGTTGCAGGCTTTGCCTGGGCGCTAATGCCTTGCGGTTTGCTGTATTCGGCGGTGCTGGTCGCAGCTTTGAGCGGCGGTGCCTGGCAAGGGGCTTTATCCATGGCAGCGTTTGCCATTGGCGGGACTGTGTGGTTATTGGCAGGCCCATGGCTGTGGCGACTTGGGCAGTCACATGTCAATGCGTTGCGAGCCCAGTGGGGCACCAGAATTGCGGGCTTGATGCTGATTGGCGTAGCTAGTTGGGCTTTGTGGATGGATTTAGTCTACAAACCCAGCCTTTGGTGCCGATAAGTAACGCAAGCGGGTCTGTTAGGAAGTATTTGCATCCCAACAGACCCTAGTGATGTTTCTGCAGTCACAGAACTGCGGAATAATGTGTCATCTTGTGTTCAGCATTTAAAGTGAATCGTTTCGTAGCTATTGATGTAGGACAACTGCGTATAGGCATGTATGTTCAATTGGAAACCGGTTGGTTGCGCCATCCCTTTCCCGTTAATAGCTTCAAAATTACCACTGCAGAGCAATTGAAGGCACTTGCTGGACTCAAGCTCAAGGCCGTCCAGGTCGATCTCTCAAGAAGCGATGTGCAGGAAGCTGAGTCTGCACAAAGTGATAGCGCTCTCACAAACTCCCCGCCATCTGCAGAGTCGCATCGCAGCGATACAGAGGTCTGGCGCGACAGAGTTTTGGCCGTACAGTCTCAGTTTTTGGGCGCGGTCTCTGTTTTTGATGATGTACAGGCGCAACTGCCCGCAAGCCCCGAGTCTGCGAGAGCTCTTACGGATGCGCTGGTGGTGCAGCAAGTCGTCAAGCTGGCGCAGGAGCGCGATATCAGCCTGCATTTGCTGGCCGATGCGGGCGGAGCCACCTTTGGCATTCATGGCGTCAATGTCGCCGTGCTCAGTCTGCTGCTGGGCAAGACTCTGGGTTTGCGCAATGAGGTCTTGCAGGACTTGGGGACTGCAGCGCTGCTGCACGATATTGGCAAGCCAGCATTGAAAATTTCTGCCACAGCCTGCGCGCTCAATCAGGGCTCGGCTGCTGTGCCCCTGCGAGACACGACATACGCGCGGCATGTGGGTGAGTCGGTCGCCTTGGCTCTGAGCATGGGCTATACGCCTTCAGTCACCACCGCGATTGCGCAGCACCATGAATGGGCAGATGGCTCTGGCTTTCCCTTGGGTTTGCTTGAAGCCGATATGGACATAGCAGGACAGATACTGGCGCTTACCAATAATTTTGAACGCCTGTGCAATCTGCCTGAGCTGGGCAATGAAATGACGCCGCATGAAGCCATAGCAGCGCTTTATGGCCAGTACCGCCAGCGCTATGCGCCTGATGTACTCAAGGCTTTCGTGCAGACGCTGGGCGTGTACCCGCCGGGCTCATTGGTAGAACTTAGCGATGGACGTTTGGGCGTGGTGGTCTCGGTGAACACCAGTCAGTCGCTCAAACCTCAGGTGTTGACATATGACGCACTTGCCCCCCAAAAAATGCAGCATGTTGATCTGCTCGTGCATATCGGGCTGGGCATTCGTCGTGGCCTGACACGTAATCAAGTCCCCCGTAAAACCTTGGAAGTCCTGCAGCCGCAAAGGCGCTTGTGCTACTTTTTCGATAGTTCAGCAGTCAAAGCTGCCGAGAAAGATTCTTCGTGATTTCGCCGCAGAGCATGCATTTCGGACCTCTGCTTACATCCATTCTGGATGGTCTGCAGGAGGCTGTTTGGTTGCTGGATGCACAAACACTCAAGGTTGTGCATGCCAACGCGGCCAGCGTTTCGCTCACTGGCTATACGCCGCAGCAGGCACAGGATCAGTATGTCGATGTGCTGTGTGCTTCGCTGGTGCAGAAAGCGTTCTGGCAAGATTCGACGAACTGGGTGGGTGGTGCGAAATTTCTCTCCGAAATTTGCCGTGCCGATGGCTCTTTGATCGCTGTAGAAATGGGCGTGCGTAGCGTTGATGAAACATCGCGTTGGCTGATGCTCACGATGCTGGATCGAAGCGAGCAGCTGCAGCACGAGAGCAAGCTCGACATGCTGCTGGCAGAGCTGCGAGCGACGCTGGAGTCTGCGGCCGACGGCATGCTGGTATGTGATTTGCGGGGCGGAATTCGCGCTTTCAATCATCGCTTTGCGGATTTGTGGCAACTGCCTGAGTCACTGCTTGTGCAAAGAGATGACACTGCCATCTTCGAGCATATGCAAGCCCAGACGGTCAGCAGCGAGAGTCAGTTCACCTTGCTGCAAGAGACCACAGACTTGTCAGCGCCTGAGACTTCTGAGGTGCTCATGCTTTACGGCGGGCGGGTACTTGAGCGCCGCTCTGTACCCCAGCTCAGCCGCGGCGTTGCCATAGGTCGCATTTACTCCTATCGAGATATTACTGTGGAGTCATGCTCCGCCACAGAATTGCGGCTGGCAGCTCGGGTGTTTGAGTCCAGTATGGACGGCATTTTTATTGCCGACTCTCATGGCGCTATTGTTCAGGTCAACCCCGCTGGGGTGGATTTGCTGCATAACAAACCGGTTCTAGGTCTTGCTGCCTGGACCTTGTTTGAGGCCGATAGTGGCCCGGTTTCTGACCTGCTTGAGCTGGCGGCAGCGCGCTGGGATGTGGGTAGTTTCTGGGAAGGTAATCTGTGGCTCAAGCAAAGCGATGGTCAGCGCTGTGCGGTCTGGCTGTCGTGGGTGGCGCTGCGTGATGGCTATGGCCGTCTGGTGCAAAGCATTGGCTTTATGCGCGACATGACCATGCAGCGCAGTGCTCAAGAGCAGATTGAGCAACTGGCCTATAACGATGCGCTGACGGGCTTGCCTAACCGCCTGAGTTTGAGTCGCCATGTGCAGACAGCCATTACGGCAGCGCGTTTTACCCAGCAGCCTTTCAGTATTCTGTTTCTGGATCTGGATCGCTTCAAGATCATCAATGACTCGCTTGGTCACGATTTTGGCGACCGGGTTCTTAAGCAAGTCGCCCAGAAACTTAGTGGATTGCTACGCCCCGCCGACGTGCTGTGCCGCCAGGGCGGCGATGAGTTTGTGCTTTATTTGCACGACTGTACGGGCGAGGGTGCATCGGCAGTGGCAGGGCGCATTCTGGAAGAAATGCGCCAGCCCTTCATGCTTGACGGCCTTGGCTTTACGGTGCAGTGCAGTATCGGCGCGGCGCAGTTCCCTGCAGATGGATTGACGCTGGATGAGCTGATTCGCCAGGCTGACATTGCCATGTATCGCGTCAAAGAACGTGGTCGCGGCAACTTCAGCTTTTATCAGCCGCAGATGAGTGCTGGCTTGTTGTCGCGCATGAGGCTGGAGCATGCCATGCGTCAAGCCCTGGACAAGGGGCATATGGCGGTGCATTTTCAGCCTCAGGTACATATTCGCTCGGGGCGCATTGTGGCTGCCGAAGCATTGCTGCGCTGGACAGATCCAGAGCTGGGCGTGATTTCTCCGGGGGCCTTTATTCCTCTGGCCGAAGAGTCCGGCTATGTGGTGGCATTGGATGCCTGGGTGTTAGAGCAATCGGTGCGCGAGGCTGCGCACTGGCTGGCTATGGGCTCGCCCGTCAGAGTTTCTGTCAATGTCTCAGCGCTGGAGTTCAGGCAGCCAGATTTTGTTGATCGCTTGACCCACGTGCTTGAGAGCAGCGCTTTGCCAGCGCAGTGGCTGGAGCTGGAACTGACCGAAAGCATCTTGCTGCAAGATGCGCAGGAGATGGCATTGCGCGTGCACCAGATTGCGCAACTGGGTGTAGGGCTGGTTATCGACGATTTCGGTACAGGTTATTCCAGCCTGGCTTATCTGAAGAAACTGCCCATTTCCAAGATCAAGATTGACCAGAGCTTTGTGCGCGGCCTGCCGCACGATGCGGGGGACAAGGCCATCGTCGGCGCCATCATCAGTATGGGCCGGGCGCTGGGTGTTGAGCTGGTGGCCGAGGGGGTGGAAACACAGGCGCAGTGCGAAGCGATTGCGCAATTGCAGGGCGACTACTTTCAAGGTTATCTGTGCTCGCCAGCCGTACCTGCTGAGCAGTTCAGGCTGCGACTGACCCAGGGGGGAGCTGAAGAAAGTGCTGACGCCGTTTCTTTCCTGCCGAATAACGATGGTTGCGCTCTTCAGACACCAGGCTTGCAGTAGTCAAATCAGCTCGCATTTTTGATAACTTATCTATCGTCTGATTTGACGATGCATGCCTTGCGTAGCTTCAGCACAATTCCTTTATTTCCATGGGCCGACTTCTTGGCGCACGGTGTTGAGTCACTATGAATCAATAAATACCGTGCGCAGAGTTGAGCAGTTGCGCGGTGCTTGATGGGCCGAATTTTTTGAGATATCAAATGCCCAAGAGCGATTACGTCACATTCGACTTCTATAACTGCATTTCTTCTGGCCAAGGGGCGCTCACAGAATTTTCGGTGCCGGGTGGCTCTGAAGTGGCTGCAGCTCCTTTGAGAGATGCAGCCTTTGGCATTGAGACTGAATTAATCAGCAATCTGATTGCAGCACTGTACGAGGCGGCGTCAGCGCCAGAGAGCTGGAAAGCCTTTCTTGAGCTGTTGCGCTCCAGCGCGAATGGCAACTATGCCTCGCTTATCGTTCGCGATCCTCATGGTGACAATGTGGGCTGGGTGATCTCAGCTTCAGGTGGGCGCGTGGATGTGATTTCGCACGACCCGTACGCACACTGGAGCCCATTTCTGGGGGTGGACAAAGACAAAGTGCTCACCTTGCAGGATGTCATGACGGAGTCTGAGTGGAAGGCTAGCCGTTACTACACCGACTGGTGCAAAGACATTGATATTGAGCACATTCTGGCGCTTGATGTGGTGACGGACAATGGCTGCGCCTATGGTCTGCGCATTACGCGATCAAAGAAGGCCGGGGTTTTTGAGGCTGGTGAGCTGGACTTGGTGCGCATGCTGGTGCCGCACTTCAAACGCGTGCTGAATATGCAGTTGAACTTGCATAGAGATCGCCAAGTCATCTCGCTTTATGGACGTGCCACGGCTCAGTTGATGATGGGGGTTGTCATCCTTGAGCAGACTGGGCGAATGATTGAAGCCAATCCTGCAGCAACTTCCATTCTGAATGTGGGTGATGGCATTCGCGTCAATAACGGTTCGCTAGAGGCCGTGTATGCCAATGACAATCGCAAGCTCCAGCGTTTGATTCGGGATGCTTTGCTTTCCCCGAAGTTGTCGAGAGTTTCCATGACCGAAGGCATGTCTATCACCCGTCAGTCGGGTCAGCTGAACTGGGGTGTGGTGGTGCAAAGCGTTTCACCGGATGAGTGGACTGAAGGAAAGCAGCGCCCCAGCGTGGCGGTCTTTTTGCGCGATACAACTGGCAAGGCTGAGCCACCCGCCAAACTGACGCAGCAGCTCTTTCATCTGACCCCCGCAGAAACCGCCGTCGCCACGCATCTGAGTAATGGCATGTCGCTGGAAGAGGCTGCAGAAGCGCTTGGCATCAAGCCCAACACGGCGCGTGCCCATCTGCGCTCTATTTTTTCCAAAACGGGCGTGCGCAGGCAGACCGAGCTGGTTCGACTCTTTCTCAATAGCGTGGCCTGGCTGGGCAATCATTGAGGCGCTAAAAAAGAAAAGGCCCGCATGGTGCGGGCCTGTCTTGTGGAGCTTGCAACTGTTTTGATCAACAGCTGCTTGAAGTATCAGGTGTCTGCAAACGCCACCGGTTCGTCATCCTGAACCGGGGGTTCAGGTGGGCAAGGGCAACCTATCGTTGGGTTCATCTGACGCGAGACGATCACGCTCAATAGGTGATGTACCAAGCCCGTGCTCGTTGAGCATTGGTTCAAGGAAATATAAAAACCGGCAGATTTGCAGACAGTTCTATTTTAACGGGAATTAGGTGCCATGCATAAGTCATGACAGCTTTGTTTCAGAGTTTGCAAGACGACTGAAAAGCTCAAAGTAGTCTGGTGTCGCTCTCAAGCGCCTGATCAAGCCTCAGCACCAGTTGCTCTGCAAGCGTCTGCTGGCGCTCCAGCTCGGCCTGAGCGGCTTCGCTGACTTCAGGTGGGGGGGCTTGCTCTTGCGCCAGAGACTGCATTTCAGCATGCACATTGACCATGTGAGCCTGTTGGGCATCGCGGTCCAGTACGTCAAAAGCCATGTTCAGAGCGGCTAAGACCGCCACGCGATCGCGGGAGCGAACCTTGCCGCTGTCGCGAATGCGGGTCATGGCATCGTCGACTCGACGAGCGGCCTCTTGTACGCGTTCTTCTTGACCATCGGGGCAGGTCAGCACGTAGCTTTGCTGCATGATTTGCACATCGATCTGCTTCATGGGCGTCAGTGGCGGGTCTGGTGATGGGGGTGACTGAAGGTCACTCTCCCTGGTTGGCGGGCAGGCGTTCGATCAGGGCATCGACGCGTGCGCGTGCTGCCTGCAGGCGCAGACGCAGCAAATCGCGCTCTTGCGTAAGAGCGGAGACCTGATCGGTGAGCAGAGTGTTGGTGCGCTGCAGTTCCTCGTGGCGCACCAGCAGACGCTCTACACGCTCGGCAATGAGATCAAGAGAAGGCTGGGTGGTCATAGACACTGCCATTGTAGGTCTTGCAGTCTTTAGATGGGCATTAATGTGCGGGCAAATTGAGTCGTTTGCTCCATGGCAGGCATCTGCTTGAGCGCACTAGTCAGGAACCTGCAAATTTCTCTCAAAAATAGTAGCGCGCTTCGCAGGATCTGTGTGCCTCAAAGACATTTTTAACGTAAACAATCGTCACACAACTCGTTCAAATGAGGGATTTGCGCAGTGCAGCGCTCATTACAATACGCAGCTGTTGGTGCTCGAGGCGGCTTTTCTGTGGCCTCAGTTCAACGGGAAGCAGGGAGGTGCTGGTCAGAAATACTGGCACACCGGGCCTGCGCTGCCCCCGCAACGGTCGGCGAATGGAATGCCTTTGCATTCCACCTTTTCCATCAAAGCCACTGGCGCTTGCGCGCTGGGAAGGCTGGCTAAAGGACGATTCGCCTAGCCCGGATACCGGCCAACGACGGTGTGTCTGCATTGTGTGCAGGCATGTATTGCTCATTGTCGGCGGGTAGGCTGGCGTGAGCGTCTTTCTTGTCTGCTTTCCATGAGTTCGCAATATTCGACCCTGTGCACTGCACAGGCGGCATCGCGCGTACGCGCCACATTTGTTCTTCGTCCCACTTTGCTGGCTTCGCTGCTGGTCATGGCATCTGCTGCACAGGCCCAGCAGGTTGCGCTGGCTGATACCGTGAGCATGAAGGAGATGGTGGTCACGGCTAACCGCATCGAACAACCTTTGTCGGACCTGGTGGCTGATATGTCCATCGTGGACCGCGAAACCATTGAAGCCGCTGGTGCTGCCGGTGTGGCCGATGTGCTTTCTCGATTGCCTGGTATTCAGATGGTGCGCAACGGCGGTGCTGGTGCGACAACCAGCGTTTATCTGCGCGGCGCTGATACGCGCTTTACCGCTGTCTATATCGATGGCGTGCGCATTGACACCCAATCTGCTAGCGGTGGTGCTTCCTGGCAAGATATTCCTCTGGAATCCATTGATCGCATTGAGGTGCTACGTGGCCCTGCTGCTGCGGTCTATGGCTCGGACGCAATTGGCGGTGTAGTTCAGATCTTCACCAAGAAGGGCGAGGGCAAGGCCAAGCCTTACGTGGGCCTTGGCTGGGGCAGCCGTGGCACGGTAAAGGCACAAGCCGGTGTCAGCGGTGGTGTGGCTGGCTGGGACTACAACCTGGGTGTCTCGCACGCTAGCAGCAATGGCTTCAATTCCAAAACTTCTGCGGGCTCCAATCCTGATGCAGACGGCTATCGCAGCAATGCCTTTAATGGCCGGGTTGGTTATCAGATCACAGCCAATCAGCGTGTTGAAGCCACAGCTTTGACCAGCTATATGAATGCGGGCTATGACGCATTCGTCTCTCCAATCTCTCCAATGGCCGACGACCACAGCATCTACAAGATGAGCGCCGTGGGCCTGAACTGGCAGGCCAAGTGGAGTGATATTTACAGCACACGTCTGCAGTACACGCAGTCGCGTGACTTCTATCAGACAAAGCCCAGCCCTTATGAAACCGATACTCGTTTGCACAGCTATCTGTTTCAGAACGAATGGAAGCTGGGCGCGCAGACAGTGACCGCAGCATTGGAGCGCCGTGAAGACAAGCTGGTCAACAGCGGTCTGGATATCGGCAGCCGCGAACGCTCGCAGAATGCGCTGGCGTTGGGTTACGGCCTGAATCTGGGCAAGCACACGCTGCAACTCAATGCCCGCCATGACCGCGATAGCGAATTTGGTGGCCACACCACAGGCAGCGCTGCCTATGGTTACGAGTTCATACCTAACTGGCGTGCTACGGCATCGGCGGGTACGTCCTTCCGAGCCCCCACGCTGTATCAGCGCTTCAGTCAGTATGGCGTTGCATCGCTGGTGCCCGAAGAGGGCAAAAACGTAGAGCTGGGCCTGAAGTGGGGCAAGGGCAGCGACAGCTTTTCGGCCATGGTTTATCGCAACAATCTCTCCAATCTCATCAACTATGTGGGCAAGGCGAGTGCTTGCCCGGGCAATATGGGCGCTTGCTATGCCAACGTGGCCAATGCGCGATATGAAGGCATTACCTTTGCTGCAACAACCCGCGTGGGAGTGGTGAATTTGCAAGGCTCGTTGGATTTTCAGAATCCGCGTGATATGGACAAAGATTTGCAACTGGCTCGCCGCTCCAAGCGCTATGCCAGCCTGTCTGCGGACACCAAGATTGCTGGCTGGAAGCTGGGTGCCGAGATGCAGACTGCAGGCAAACGCTTTGATGATGCTGCCAACAAAAACGTGCTGGGCGGCTACACGCTCTGGAACCTGAGCGCGCAAAAGCAGTTGAATCGCGACTGGAGCCTCGTGGCTCGTATCAACAATCTGGCTGACAAGCGCTATGAACTGGCTCGCGATTACGCCACCGAAGGCCGTAGCGGCTATATCGGTGTGAAGTGGGAAGCTAACTAACTAAGCATGCCAGCCATGACATTCATCGCAATGCCGGAAAAAACCACTCGCTGCCCCGCTATCCTGATCAGCGCCCCGGCCTCCGGTCAGGGCAAGACGACTGTGACGGCGGCGCTGGCACGGCTGCATGCGCGCCAGGGCCGCAAGGTGCGCGTGTTCAAGTGCGGGCCTGATTTTCTGGACCCATATTGGCATGAGCTGGCCAGTGGTGCACCCGTGCATTCGGTGGATTTGTGGATGACTGGCGAGGCCGATGTGCGTCAGCGCCTGCATGAGGCGGCAGGTGAGGCCGACCTCATTCTGATTGAAGGCGTGATGGGCCTGTTTGACGGTAACTTCAGCGCGGGTGATCTGGCGCAGTTGCTGGGCCTGCCCGTGCTGGCCGTGGTTGATGCATCGGCCATGGCAGGCACGTTTGGGGCGCTGGCCTATGGTTTGCAGCATTACCAAAGCGGCCTGCGCTGGGCGGGCATGCTGGCCAACCGCGTGGCCACGGCTCACCATGCCGACTTGCTCAAGCAAGGCTTGCGTGACCCGGCGCTGTGGCTGGGTGCCATGCCCGGCGTGCAACTGGGTGATAACGCACCCAAGGCGCGCACGGCCGCACTGCTGCCTGAAAGGCACCTGGGCCTGATTGCTGCCCATGAACTGAGCGATGCCATGCAGCGACTTGATGCCGCTGCGGATGCGCTGGCACAGACGCCGCTCGGCCAGCGCTTGTGGACTGCCGCAGAAGATGCGCCCAGTTGGCAAGACTGGTGCGTGGACTTTGCGCCGCCAGACATTTCAACGGATTCTCCAATCGATCAGCCCAAGGCTCAGCCTTGGCTGGCCGGTCGTCGCATCGCCATTGCGCGCGATGCGGCTTTCTCGTTTATCTACCCCGCCAACCTGGACTGTCTGCGCTCCATGGGGGCCGAGCTGTGCTTTTTCTCGCCGCTGGCGGGCGATGCGCTGCCGCCCTGTGATGCGCTGTGGTTGCCCGGTGGCTACCCAGAGTTGCATGCGCAGGCCCTGCACGCCAATCAGGTGCTGCGCGCGGGCATTGGTGAGCATGTGGCTCAAGGCAAGCCCGTCTGGGCGGAGTGCGGCGGCATGCTGGCACTGTGCGAAGGCGTGACGGGTCTGGATGGCCACATTCAAGCCATGTGGGGGCTGCTGCCCGGGCAGGTCATCATGCAGAACCGGCTGGGCGGGCTGGGCATGCAGCAACTGGTGCTGGATACGGGTTTGCTGCGCGGCCACACGTTTCACTACACAAGGCTTGAAACCACGATGCAGGTGCACACGCGCAGCAGCCGCCCAGGCGCAGCGGTGCAGCCCGACCGGGGTGAGGCGCTGTATGCGCATGGCAGCGTGCGGGCTAGCTACTTTCATGCCTGGTTTCCTTCCAACCCTGCCGTCGTGGCCGGGCTTTTTGGCGCAACAATTCAGGCCTGATTTTTTTGGTTTTTCATCATGAGCGTTGCAAGCACTCCCTCCATCGTCATGCCGCGTACGCAGTTCATTCTGGGCGGTCAAAAAAGCGGTAAGTCCCGCCGTGCGGAGCTGCTGGCACGCCAGTGGCTGCAAAGCGGGGCGCAGCATCAGGCGGTGCTGGTGGCCACCGGTCAGGCATGGGATGCCGAGATGACTGAGCGCATTGCCCGCCACCAGCGTGACCGTGCCGAGCGCGTGCCCGGCATGCAGACGCTGGAGGAGCCGCGTGAACTGGCGCAGGTGATTGCACAGCACAGCCACCCTGAGCGCCTGCTGGTGATTGACTGCCTGACGCTGTGGCTGACCAACTGGCTCATGCCGGTAGAGACTGAAAAATCTGAAGAAAAAACGCCTCCTGCGCAAGACTGGCAGGCGCAGCTAGCTATGTTTTTGAAAGCATTGGATGACGCGGCTGGCCCCATCATTTTGGTGGGCAACGAAATTGGGTTGGGCGTCATTCCCATGGGCCGCGAGGTGCGTGCTTTTGTCGATGCGCTGGGCGTGCTCAACCAGCAAGTGGCAGCGCATTGCGAAAGTGCCACGCTGATGTGTGCGGGCCTGCCGCTGGCGCTGAAAGGGCCGCAAGCATGAAGGCGATGGCGAAATTCATGGCTAGCGGCGCACTGGCGAGTTGGTTGCTGGGCGTGGCGTTGCCGGTGGCCGCGCAATCCGTGCAGATCACCGATGCGCGTGGCAGCAAGGTGCAGCTGGCCAAATCGCCGCAGCGCATTGTTAGCCTGCTGCCTTCGCTCACCGAAAGCCTGTGCGCGCTGGGTGGCTGCGAGCGACTGGTGGGGGTGGACCGTTACTCCAACTGGCCGGCGCACACCAAGACTCTGCCCGTCGTGGGCGGGGGGCTGGACCCGAATATCGAAAGCATCGTGGCGCTCAAGCCTGATCTGGTGCTGGCGTCGATGGCTTCGCGTTCCATAGGGCGCATGGAAGCGCTGGGCCTTAAAGTCGTTGCGCTTGAGCCGCGTACCCATGCCGAAGCGCGTGTGGTGCTGCAAAAACTGGGTGTGCTGCTGAATCTGCCACCTGCGCAAGGCGCGGACCGTGTCTGGTCCGGCATTGAATCCGATATGGCCAAAGCTGCTGCCAGCGTGCCCGAGAAAATACGCGGCCAGCGTGTGTACTTTGAAGCCAGTCGCGGCCCGTTTGCGGCCGGTGAAAACTCTTTTATTGGCGAGACTTTGACGCAGCTGCATCTGCGCAATGTGATTGAAGCAAAGCTGGGGCCATTTCCGCGCATCAACCCCGAATACGTGGTCAAGCTTGATCCCGACATTCTGATGGCGGGCGAGCGTGCCTGGAAAACTGGCGTGCCCGAATACCCGGGCTGGTCGCAGATGCGTGCCGTCAAGCAGGGGGCGATATGTGCTTTTACGCCTGAGCAATCTGACGTGCTGGTGCGCCCCGGCCCGCGCATGGCAGAAGGCGCGCTGATCATCGCTCGCTGCCTGCAGCGACTGGCGGGTTCGGCCACCGGTGCGCAGGGCAAGGGGCAATGAGCTTAATCAAGCGCAATCATTCACCGCAGACCGGGCTGGCCGCGCCCTGGCTTTTGCTGTGGCTGGCGCTGGCTGGCAGCTTGCTGGCGCTGCTGGGCGCAGGCATTGGCAGCACGGGTTTTGAGAGCGTGCTGAACGCCCGCCATGATCCGCTGGCCTGGCAAATCGTGATGGACATTCGCCTGCCGCGCACTGCTGCGGCCTTGCTGGCCGGTGGCCTGCTGGGGCTGGCAGGCGCCATTGCGCAAGGCGTGTTTCGCAATCCGCTGGCTGACCCGTATTTGCTGGGCAGTGCATCGGGCGCAACGCTGGGCGTGGCGCTGGCCATGGCGGCGCTGGGTGTGTCGCCCTTTGCGTTGGCCGGACTGGCACGCTGGGGCGTGACGGGCGCGGCCTTTGCTGGTGCCGTGTTTGCCGTGGTGCTGACGCTGGTGCTGGCCAAGGGCGTGCAAAACACCATGCGCCTGCTGCTGGCTGGCGTGGTGGTAGGGGTGGTGCTGGGCGCAGTTGCATCGCTGGTGGTGCTGAGAAATACCGATATCTTGCAGGCCATGCAGTCCTTCATGCTAGGTACTACGGCTTTTGCGGGCTGGAATGCTTGCGCGCTGATGCTATGGGTGCTGCTGCCCACGCTGGGTCTGTCCTGGTGCCTGAGCCGCGTGCTGGATGGGTTGGCGCTGGGTGAATCGACCGCCCACAGCCTTGGCCTGCCGCTGGGCCCGCTGCGCCTGCTGCTGATTGTGCTGCTGGCGCTGGCCACCGGCACCGCCGTAGCGCAGACCGGGCTGATTGCTTTTGTGGGGCTGGCGGCTCCGCACCTGGTGCGATCCATGGTGCGGGCGCTGCACCGCTGGTTGCTGGTGCTTAGCAGCCTGATGGGCGCTGTGCTGCTGCTGGCCGCTGATTTGCTGGCACGCTGGCTGATTGCGCCGCAGGAGCTGCCTGTGGGCGTGCTCACCGCCGTGCTGGGCGGCAGCTATTTGCTGTGGCTGATGCACAAGCGCGGCACGCTTTCGACAGGAGAGGGCGCATGAGCGATCACGCCACTCAAGCCGTGCTGGCTACGAACGCATTGACGGTGCAAGCCTTGAATGTGCAATTGGGCGAGCGCGAAGTGCTGCGCCAGCTCAGTGTGCAAATCCCCAAGGGCCGCTGGACGGCCATCGTCGGCCCCAATGGCGCGGGCAAATCCACCTTGCTGCGTGCCATGGCGGGCATGCGTGCCAGCAACCAGCAGCAAAGCGGTGATGTATTTTTGCAAGGCCGCAAGCTGGCTGACTGGAATGGCCGCGAGCGTGCCAAGGCGCTGGCATGGCTGGGGCAAAACCAGCCGGTGTCGGCCGATATGGCCGTGTATGACGTGGTCATGCTGGGCCGCTTGCCGCATCAGGGCTGGCTGGCACCGGCGTCTAGCGCTGACCAGCAGGCAGTAGAGCAGGCGCTGAAGCGCACCCATGCGTGGGACTGGCGTCAGCGCAGCATCGGTCAACTCTCGGGCGGCGAGCGCCAGCGCGTGCTGCTGGCCCGCGCACTGGCCGTGCAGGCCCAGACCTTGTTGATGGATGAGCCGCTGGCCAATCTCGACCCGCCGCACCAGACCGACTGGATGCTGACCGCGCGCAGCCTGGTGCAGCAGGGTATGACCGTGGTCAGCGTGCTGCACGAGCTGTCGTTTGCCTTGCTGGCGGATGAAATCATCGTCATGCAGGCTGGGCGCATCACCCATCAGGGCACATGCAGCGACCCGGCCAGCCATGCCGCGCTGGAGGCGGTGTTCGAGCACCGCATACAGGTGCGAGAGCTGGATGGCCTGTGGCTGGCCCTGCCGCGCCTGCGCTGAAAATTTTTGAGTCTTTTTACCCTTTAGCCCTTGATAGATAAGCGAGAGCAGCTATGCATATTGAAGCGCCCCCTACCGAAAAGCCCTATGAAAAACCCGAGGGCGAGCGCCGCGGCCTGATCATCGTCAACACCGGCAACGGCAAGGGCAAAAGCACAGCAGCTTTTGGTCTGGCATTTCGTGCCACGGGCCGGGGCAAGGCCGTCAAGGTCTATCAGTTCATGAAGGTGCCCACTGCCCGTTTTGGCGAGCACCGCCTGGCCGAGCAGGTGGGCATGCCGATTGTGGGGCTGGGCGACGGCTTTAGCTGGAAGAGCAAGGACCTCGATCATTCCGCCCAGCTGGCGCGTGATGGCTGGGAAAAAGCCAAGGCTGATATTTTGTCCGGCGAGTTGTTTCTGGTCGTGCTGGACGAAATCACCTATCCGCTGATCTACGGCTGGCTGCCGCTGCAAGACGTGCTGGACACGCTCAAGGCGCGCCCCAAGGATGTGCATGTCTGCCTGACAGGTCGTCGCTGCCCGCAGGAGATCATCGACATGGCCGACACCGTCACCGAGATGACGATGATCAAACACGCGTTTCAGGCGGGAATACCCGCCCAGCGAGGGATTGAAGACTAATCAGGCCCTGTGGCGCAGCCCTCGCGGCGGGGTGGCCCTTGCCTGGCTGCCCTGACCTGGATCGCGCCCGTTTTGCAGTTTTTAGCTGTGTGCAGGCAGATACGAGGTATCCGCGCCTGTGCCAAAGGGACACAATTGCGCCATGTCTGAAGCACACCCATTACCCACCATCCCTGCCACGCCTTTTACCGAGGCTGAGCGTGCTGCCGTCTATCGCGCCATTTATGAGCGCCGCGACATGCGCCACTTCGCGGGCGGGCAGGTAGCGGATGACGTTTTGCTGCGCTTGCTGCGTGCGGCGCACCACGCACCCAGCGTGGGCTTCATGCAGCCCTGGCGCTTTATTCGTGTCAAAAGTGCGGATCTGCGCAAGCAAATCCACGCGCTGGTCGAAGAAGAGCGCGTGCGCACCGCCCACGCCATGGGCGAGCGTGAAGAAGACTTCATGAAGCTTAAGGTGCAGGGCGTGCTGGATGCGGCCGAGGTGCTGGTCGTCGCCATGCCGCCGGGGCGCGAGGCGCATATCTTTGGTCGCCGCACGCTGCCCGAGATGGACATTGCCAGCACCGCCTGCGCCATCCAAAACCTGTGGCTGGCTGCGCGTGCCGAAGGGCTGGGCATGGGCTGGGTGTCGATTTTTGACCCGTTGCAACTGGCAAAGCTGCTGCAAATGCCCGATGGCGCCCACCCGCTGGGCGTGCTGTGCCTGGGCCCTGTCGATGCGTATTACGCCGCGCCCATGCTGCAGCAAGAAAAATGGGCCTGCCGCGCGCCACTCGAAGACATGCTGATGGACGATGTATGGGATGCCACGCGCGTCGTTCCCAATAACGCTGGGGCGACTGCGGTGACTGCGGCCAAGGGTAAAACGGGCACATGACGGCAATTACCTGGGCTGAGCTGATCGGTCTTTCCCTCAGTCCCGTGGTGTGGTTGTATCAAACCTTCACTTCCAGCGATCAGGCCGCATGGCATTGGGCAACTAATGTGCAGGCCGCTTTGCTGGCGGTGCTGGTCGCCTTGCTGATGGACAGGCTTTGGGGCGAGCCGCCGGTCTGGCTGCACCCCGTAGTTCTGATGGGCAAGCTGCTGGGCTGGGCCGGGCAGGCCATTGCACCACGCCACGAGGTGAACAATGACTTTGGGCGTTTTTCCCTTGCAGCGCTTGCGTGGTGCGCGCTGGCTGCTCTGTTTTTTATAGTTTATTGGCTGACCCAGTTCCTGCTGGGTTTTGCGCCTTGGTGGGTGTGGGGGCTGGTGATGGGCGTGCTGCTCAAGCCCCTGCTGTCCTGGCGCATGCTCAAAGACGAGGTGCTGGCCGTAGAAGCGGCCTTGCAGCAATCGCTGCCTGCCGGGCGCGAGCGCTTGTCTTGGCTAGTAAGCCGAGATACGACGCAGCTTGATGCCGCCACCGTGCGCGAAAGCGCGATTGAGACGCTGGCCGAGAATTTGAGTGATTCGGTGATCGCCCCGCTGTTCTGGTTTGCTGTGGCAGGCTTGCCCGGTGCGGCCGTCTATCGTCTGGCCAACACCGCAGACGCCATGTGGGGCTACCCCGGCTGGCGCGGCCAGGGGGACAAGCGCCGCCACTGGCAATGGGCCGGAAAATGGGCGGCGCGGGCAGACGATGTGCTCAACTGGATTCCAGCGCGCATCACCGCACTGTGGCTGGCGCTGGTGGCCGGCGGCGTGTCGTGGAGCGGCTTGCGGCGCGATGCGCGCGTGACACCATCGCCTAACGGCGGCTGGCCCATGGGTGCCATGGCATTGGCGCTGGGTGTGCATCTTTCCAAGCCCGGCGTGTATCAGCTCAACCCGCAGGGGCGGGGGCCGGAGTCTGAGGACTTGCAGAAATCCGTAAAATTAGCGTCTAAAGTGATTGCAGCGCAGGTGCTGCTTGTGCTGATAGCTATGATTTTTATGGCGCTCTGGATGTGGAAGTTGGTTGGGAATGTTTGATATGAATGTGGCGGCCATGCATGGCGGCACCGATGCGCTGGGCGTGCCTGCGCATGATTTTTCGACCAATCGCAATGCCTGCGGGCCCTGCCCGATGGCGGTCAAGGCGCTGCAGGCTGCCCATGTGGCGCAGTACCCTGATCCCCATTACCTGCAGTTGCAGGCACAACTGGCCGCCTTTCATGGTGTGGCAGTAGAGCGCATCATCATTGGTGGCAGCAGCAGCGAGCTGATTCACCGCATCACCCTGCATGCTGTTCGCAGCGGTGCCAAGAGCGTATTTTTCCCGCCGCACCACTATGGCGACTACCTGCAGGCTGCACGTGTCTGGCGGCTGGCGTTGTGTCGCCGCGCTGAAGTGAGCGCGCTGCCTGCACTGAGCTGGGCCTGTGAGCCATCCAGTCCGCTGGGCGTGCAAGAGGATATCTGGCCAGCGTGGAGCAAGGCACCGCCGCAGCAGGAGTGGCGTGGGCTGGACTGCGCCTATCGTCCGCTGTGGCTGGAGGGTGAGGCACCGACGCGATCGCTTGATGCCGTCTGGCAACTGTGGACGCCGAATAAAGCACTGGGCATGACGGGCATACGAGCCGCCTATGCGATTGCGCCTGTGCATGCGGCTGCCGCTGAACTCAAAGCCTTGCGTGACCTGGCTGCATCGTGGGTGGTGGGCTCGCATGGTGTGGCCATGCTGCAGGCATGGGTCAGCGATGAGGTGCAGCAATGGCTGGCCCAAAGCCTGGTGACATTGCGCCGCTGGAAGGCGCAGCAACTGGCGCTGTGTGCCAAGCTGGGCTGGCAGGTGGTGGCAGGCCATCAGGCCAATTACTTTGTGGTGCGCTTACCGCTGGACGATATTGCTGCGCCACTGGCTGCAATGCGTGCCCAGGGTGTCAAGTTGCGGGACTGTGCCAGCTTTGGCCTGCCCGGCCATGCACGGCTGGGCGTGTTGCCACCCGTGTCGCAGGCAGCGCTGGAGCGGGCGTGGCTGAGTATTCAGGGCTCATTGAAGGACGCATCCAATGACCTTGCAATGCAGACCCCGCATGCCTGAGGCGCTACCATTTCGCATGGACACTGAAACCCTCAAGCTGCGCTCCGTGCTGGTAGAGCGCTACGTCACGCCGCTGCGTGAAGGCGGCTCCATGCCCGCGATTGTCGAGGCCGACGACCTGGGCACCTATGTGCTCAAGTTCCGCGGGGCCGGGCAGGGCGTGCGTGCGCTGATGGCCGAAATCATCTCTGGCGGCATGGCGCGTGCGCTGGGCCTGCCCGTGCCAGAAATCGTGCTGATGCAGCTGAACGGCGATCTGTCTCGCACAGAATCCGATCCTGAAATTCAAGACCTGATTCGCGCCAGCGACGGGTTGAACGTGGGCTTGGACTATCTGCCTGGAGCCATCAACTTTGACCCGGCTGTCGATGTGGTGGACAGCGACTTTGCCTCGCGTCTGGTGTGGTTTGACACGCTGGTCAGCAATGTGGACCGCACGGCGCGCAACACCAATATGCTGATGTGCAAAAAGCAGCCTTGGCTCATTGACCATGGCGCAAGCCTGACGTTTCACCATGCGTGGAATGGAGTCGTTGCTGACTCGGCCAAGCCTTTTGCCCCCAGTTCTGAGCATGTGCTGCTGCCGCTGGCCAGCCATCTCGCTGAGGTGGATGCTGAACTGGCTGCGCGGCTGACGCCCGAGGTGCTGACCGCCATTCTGGCGGAGGTGCCTGACTGCTTTCTGGAGCAGGCCGCCGCAGACAAAGACGGCGATGCCTTGAGCGATGTCCAGGCCCACCGCGCCGCCTATGTGAATTATTTTGTGGCCCGCCTTGCTGAGCGCGGCCGCTGGTTGCAAGGAGTGATCGATGCCCGCGCATGAGGTGTATGACTACGCAGTCGTGCGGGTAATGCCGCGCGTGGAGCGTGAAGAATTTGTGAATGCGGGCGTCATCATCTCCTGCCAGCGCACCGGTCATCTGCAGGCCGCCATTGCCCTGGATGAGGCGCGTCTGCTGGCGCTGGACCCGAATGTAGACATGGAAACCGTGCACCGCCATCTGGGTGCGATTGTGGCTATCTGCGAAGGCGCTGCCCATGGCGGCCCCATCGCCCAGTTGCCCATGCGTGCGCGCTACCACTGGCTGACGGCCAAGCGCAGCAGCATCATCCAGACATCACCCTCGCACATGGGGCTGTGCATGCAGCCCGGCGAGGCGCTGGCCCGCATCATGCAGCGCATGGTGCTGCCCATCCAATCAATCTGAAAATTAAAGACATGACAGCACGTTGCATCATGGTGCTGGGCACCAGCAGTGGCGCCGGCAAAAGCTGGGTGGCCACGGCGCTGTGCGCCTACTACCGCAGCCAGGGCCTGAAGGTTGCGCCGTTCAAGGCGCAGAACATGAGCAATAACGCCCGTGTCGTCTCCACGCCCGACGGCCAATGGGGTGAGATCGGCACAGCCCAGTACCTGCAGGCCCTGGCCGCAGGCGCGGTGCCCGATGTGCGCATGAACCCCTTGCTGCTCAAGCCCGAGGCGGATACGCGCAGTCAGGTCGTGTTGTTCGGTCAGGTCAACGACGAGCTGAGCGCCATGCCATGGCGTGGCCGCAGCCTGAAAGTGTGGCCGCAGATTGCGCAGGCGCTGGACGAGTTGTGTGCTGAAAACGATGTGGTGGTGATCGAAGGCGCAGGTTCGCCCGCCGAGATTAATCTGCACGCCAGCGATGTGGTGAACATGCGCGTGGCCAAGCATTGCAACGCGCACTGCCTGCTGGTGTCTGACATTGACCGGGGCGGTGCTTTTGCCCACCTCTATGGCACTTGGGCGCTGCTGCCTGAAGACGAGCAAAAGCTGATCAAAGGCTTTGTGCTCAACAAATTTCGTGGCGATGCATCGCTGCTGGCGCCTGCGCCGCAGATGCTCGAAGAGAAAACCGGCATCCCCACCGTGGCCTGCATTCCCATGCAGTTCGCCCACGGCTTGCCGGAAGAAGATGGCGTGTTCGACGACCGTGGCAGCACGGGAGCAGGGCAGGCCATTCACACCACCATCGCCATCATTGCCTACCCGCGCATCAGCAATCTGGACGAGTTTCAGCCGCTGATGCAGGTGCCCGGCGTGCGCGTGGTCTGGGCGCGCTCACCCGCGCAGATTGCTGATGCCGACTGGGTCATCCTGCCCGGTAGCAAGGCCACCGCGGCTGACTTGTCGTGGATGCGCTCGCAAGGGCTGGATGCCGCAATCGTTGCCCATGCCAGCGAAGGCAGGCGCGTGCTGGGCATTTGCGGCGGCCTGCAAATGCTGGGCGAGGCGCTGATTGATCTGCACGGCGTGGATGGCAATGCCGCAGGTCTGGGCTTGCTGCCGTTGGCAACGCTGTTTGCGCAAGAAAAGACTGTGCAACCCACCACACTGACCTTGCCCGAGCTGCAAGCGCCGTGGAATGGGCTGAGCAGCGTGCAGGCACGGGGCTATGAAATCCACCACGGTCAGACCGAGCTGCGTGCGGATATGCAGGCTGGCGCTGAGCAGCCCGCGCAAGAACTATTGCCCGGCATGTTGTGGCAAGGCGGCAACCCGGCTGTGGTTGGCACCTATCTGCATGGGCTGTTTGAAAACGCCGAGGTGATTCACGCCTTGTTTGGCCACGATGCACCCAGTCTGGAGCAAGTTTTTGAGCGGCTGGCGAAGGGCGTAGGCCAATGGTTTGAGGCTGGATCGCTATAGCGAATTAGCGAATAGGTGAAGGTTGAATGGGTTTGTAGGATTTATCCTGCAAACCTATGTGCGGTAAACCGATTATCCGCAACCCTGAGTGCGCGCAAGCTGGCAACGCTATTCACTGTTCATGAATGGAGTTGCATATGACTTTTTTCAAGGTTCGTACCCTTCAAGTGGCCTTGGGCGCCGCCGCCTTGTCGCTGGCGGGTCTGGCCAGCGCTCAGATGGAGCAAGCCAAACCGGCTACAGATTCTGCTGCAGCAGCAATGCAGGCGCCGAAGCCTGCTATGAAAAAGCATGATCACCATAAAGGCCACCACAAGCATCATCACAAGCATGGTGACAATTCTTCGCGTGAAGCTGCTGCCGCCAATGCAGAGATGCAAAAAGGCCAGTCCGGTGATGCTCAGGGTGCCAATCAGTATGAGCGCAATGCTGTGGCGCGCTGCCAGGTGTTCAAGACCGATGTGGATCGTATCGCTTGCGTAGAGCGCGTGAGAGCGGGTGCGGTCAGTGGCTCCGTCAAGGAAGGCGGCATCTTGCGTGAAGTGACGGTCGAGGAAGTGATTCGCTGATAGCCAGTCAATGACTACCAGTGAGCGCATACGCAGCCAAGGCCCTTAGGGGCCTTTTTTCATGGAAATGCTGTGGAATGTCTGCGCTTGCTCTTGCAGGAACAGCGAAAGCGCGATACTTGCGGACTCGCATAACGTGCTGTCTGCATCCCGGTGGCGGATGGCACAGGGGTTTGATGCACCGGGGATGACTGCCATGCATGAGTTCCGCTCAATTCTCTGATTCCACCCTGTCTACCCTCTGGACCTGCCCGCAGGTTGCCGATATTCACGATACAGCGCTGGCCGGCCGTGTTCAGCACAAGCTCGACGTCAAGACCAAGCCGCAAGGGTCGCTGGGCATGCTGGAGCAGCAGGCGCTGCGCATTGCCAGCATTGTGGGCAATGAGTCGCCGCAGCTGTTTGCCCCGCAGATGGTGGTGTTTGCCGCCGATCATGGCCTGGCGGCGCAGGGCGTATCGGCCTATCCCGCTGATGTGACCTGGCAGATGGTGGAGAACTTTCTGTCAGGCGGTGCAGCCGTGAGCGTGCTTTCGCGCCAGAACGGGGTGGCGCTCAATGTGGTGGACTGCGGCGTGGCCCGCGACTTTGAAGTGCGCGAGCAAGACCCTGAGCACAAACTGCCCAAGGCCGATGAGCCGCGCCTGTGGCGGCGCAAAGTGGCCTATGGCACGGCTGACTGCAGCCAAGGCCCGGCCATGACAGAGCTGCAATGCGCCATGGCTTTGCGCAATGGCTCTGAGCTGGTCAAAAAATTGCCCGGCAATGCACTGCTGCTGGGTGAAATGGGCATTGCCAATACCTCCAGCGCATCGCTTTTGTTAGCGCGCTTGTGTGGCGAATCGATTGAGGCGGTGACGGGCGTGGGCACGGGCCTCTCCAGTGAGGGGTTGCTGCACAAGATTGCCGTGCTCAAGCAGGTACTGGACTTTCATGCCGATGTACAGGAACCTTTGGCTGTGCTGGCGGCCATGGGTGGGCTGGAAATTGCGACCATGACTGGCGCCGTGCTGCAGGCCGCCGCTGAGCGTCGCGTGATTGTGGTGGATGGCTTTATCACCACCGCAGCCGTGCTGGTGGCCAGTCGCTTGCAGCCCCATGTGCTGCAGCGCTGTGTGTATGCCCATCGCTCGGGCGAGCCGGGCCACACCCGTATGCTGGCCCATTTGCAGGCCCAGCCCATGCTGGACTGGCAGCTGCGGCTGGGTGAAGGCTCAGGCGCTGCGCTGGCCTGGCCGCTGCTGATGTCGGCTTGCACCATGCTCAATGAAATGGCCAGCTTTGAGTCGGCTGGCGTCAGTACTAAGAGCTGATAAGACTTTTAAAAAGATAGCTGTCAGCGCTTTATTGGTATGCACTTAACGCGCTTTTAGCTCTTTTTTCCTGCTGTTGGTGCTGGTGTCTTGGGTGAGAAGTCGCAGTAGGGCGATGCCACACATTCCCAGCAGCGCGGCTTGCGGGCCTGGCAGACGTAGCGGCCCAGCAAAATCAGCCAGTGGTGCGAGTCCACGGCGTAGTCGTCGGGCACGCGCTTGAGCAACTGCTTTTCCACTTCCAGCGGGTTCTTGCCGGGTGCCAGCCCTGTGCGGTTGCTTACGCGAAAGATATGTGTGTCCACCGCCATGGTGGGTTGGCCAAAAGCGACGTTGAGCACCACATTGGCGGTCTTGCGGCCCACGCCGGGCAGGGCTTCCAGCGCTTCGCGGTTGTCGGGTACCTTGCTGTCATGCAACTCGACCAGCATGCGGCAGGTTTCCATCAAGTGCTTGGCCTTGCTGCGGTACAGGCCGATAGTCTTGATATAGCTCTCAAGCCCTTCCAGTCCCAGATCCAGAATGGCCTGGGGCGTGTTGGCGACGGGAAAGAGCTTGCGCGTGGCTTTGTTCACGCCCACATCGGTGGCCTGTGCGGAGAGCAGCACGGCAGTCAGTAGTTCAAACACAGTGGTGTATTCCAGCTCGGTTTGCGGCGTGGGGTTGGCGGCCTTGAGCACGGCAAAAAACGGCTCGATATCGCTTTTTTTCATGGCGCTATTGTGGCTTGCCGTGGGCAGAGCTTGAAAAAGAAAAGCCGCTGCGGCGTGCAGCGGCTTGGCTCGAATGCCTCTTGTAGAGCGGCTTACGGGTCGAGGTTGTAGCTCAGCACCAGGCTGTAGCGCAGCTTGCGGCTGGGGTTGTTAATGGAGCTGTCGCCCTGCGGCTTGCTCATGGCCACATCCAGTGCGTAGTAACGGTTGTCGGATATCCGCAGCCCCAGGCTGGCCGAACGCAGCGTGTTGCCGCTGACGCCACTGATTTGCTGGTGCGTGCGTGCCCATTCATAAAGCAGGTATGGCTCGGCCGATTTGATCCAGGGCTGGTTGATAGGGAACTGGTAGTTCAGCTCGGCGCTGGCACCCAGGCCCGAGTCGCCCGAGAACTCACCGGCCTGATAGCCGCGCCCAAAGCGGGTGGAGCCAAAGGAGATTTTTTCAGGCGTGGGCAGAATGTCTCTGCTGTACTGACCGCCCACGGCAAAGGCTGCGCCCATCTTGTTCGCGAAGCGGTGACGCTGGGCATAGTCGGCGCTCACACGGGTGAAGTCCAGTTTGGCGGGGTTGGCGTAGTTGTAAAGCTGCCCACCTGTGAGCAGGTCTGTGTTTTTGTAGGCCCCCAGACTATCAAGCCCGTGGGCCAGCAGCACGGAGGCTGAACGTGCCGTGTTCTTGCCAAAAGATGCCCAGGCCATTTGCGCATAGAGCGTGCGAACCTTTTCCTCCCGCAGCAGCGATGCCTGGCTGTCCGCCAGCTCGCGGCTGTAGTTGATGGCATACAGACCTGCGGTGGTGCTCAGCTGTGTGGTGTTGCTCAATATCCAGGGGTGGCTGATATTGAAGTCGAGCTTGCGTTGCTGTGTCAGATCATCAATGCCCGGAATTCGTGTGGCCGGCGGGTTGAAGCTGCGGTAGTCGGAATAGCTGACGCGTGCCTGGGTACCTTCGGGCGTTAATTGCTGGGTAAAGCCAATGGAGCCAAACCGCTCTTTGTCGGGGTTTTGCAGCATGGCCGAAGCCTGAAGCTGGCTGCCCGCCCACAAAGGATCATTGAGGGTGACCGATGCGATAAGGCGTGGGGTAGGCTTGCGCGCCTCGCCGCCGATGGTGACGGCTATGGGTTTGTGCTTGGACTTGATGACCAGAGGCACGGCCCCATCTGTGGTGGAGGGCAGGCTTGCCGAGGCCGTAATCTGCACCCCGGGCAGGCGCGCCATCAGCTGGGTCTGGTGCTGAAAGGTCTTGGTCGTCAGTGGCCGCTCATTGAGCAGGGGCTGAGCGAGTTCACGGATCAACTCTTCGGAGCGGCCAAAGTTGCCTTCCAGATTCAGGCTTTGCACAAAGCCTTCCACCACCATCACCTGCACTGCGCCGTTGGCGAAGTCTTGCGGTGGCAGGTAGGCGAAGGACAGCGCATAGCCGTGGCGCTGGTACAGCTCGCTGACCTTCTGGGTGGCCGTGTTCAGTTCGCCCACCGTATGTGTGCCGTTGATGAAGGGCGTGAACAGCGCGCTGACCTCTTCAAACGGGATGGCGGTGCTGCCCTGAACATTCACTCCGCGTACTGCGACCTGAACGCTGGTGATGTCCTGCGGGCTGGGCTGAGGCTTTTCAAGCTGTACTTGTACCGGCTTGGGTGCCGCCTGCAGATGCTTTGCGGATTCTGGGGTCTGGGGCAGGCTGTTGAGCGGGTTGCCGCTCAGCTGTGCCGAGGTCAGAGGCGCCCATGCGACAAGGGCGAAGGCCGGAATTAAGCGGCCGAGATGGCGATGCTTCACTGTTCTTGAGTGCAAAAGTCCCTCCTGTTCTTTTTCTGGATCCGTCAGCACTGCCTTTGATGCGTTGCTGCTTGGCCTTGTCGTACTTCTGTACTGCCCGCGGCTTCGTGCCTCATCTCAAGGGGCGTGCTGGCCGTTTTGATGGTGTTTATTGTTCCCTACATACCTAAAAATGGGTATGGGGTTGTCGTTAAAAAGCCCGCCGAAAGGCGGGCTTGATTCAGGCGGCGAAGTGGTGAAGCTCTGGCGCCACCATCGGTTTTTTACTTGCTGCTGGCGACAGCGCCACCGCCCAAGCCAATGGCCAGATTGCCACCGAGCAGACCGCCCAGCAGGCCACCAGATCCCGTCGCAGCGGCTCCGCCTGCTGCACCTGCGCTTGCACCGCCAGCCGCATTCGTGACGCCGCCAAGGACACCACCGACCAGACCCGTGGCTCCACCCACTACGCCGCTGACCAAGTTGCCGGCACCAGCGACGGAACCACCAGCGCTACCGTTGGCATTACCAGTGATTCCTCCAGTGGCACCGCCAACGACGCTGGTGACTGTGCCCAGCACACCGCCAACCAGGTTGCCAGCGCCAGCGATCGAGCCTCCAGCGCCGCCATTCGCGCCACCACTCACACCTCCTGTGACTCCGCCAACCCCGCCAGTGACGGTGCCCAGGACGCCGCCGACAAGGTTGCCCGATCCGCCGGCGGAGCCCGTGACATTACCGAGCACACCGCCCAGCAGACCGCCGTTTCCTGCGGCGCCATTTGGAGTGCCTGCCACGACGCCACCCAGGCCTGCCACGGTCTGGCCGACACCGGAAACAACGCCGCCCAGAGGCATCACCACGGGAACGCCTGAACCTGCGACGCTAGCCCCTGCATGGTTGACAACACCGCCCACGGTGCCGAGCAAGCTGCTCACAGGCTGGGCGAGACCGGTGGTCTGAACCAGATTCTGCGTGGTTCCAAGAAGAGTGCTCAGCACCGGTGTAGCGACCTGGCTGACTTGAGAGGTCAGGCCCGAGACCAGCTGGCTGTTGGTCAGGTGGGCCACCGGTCCCTCGACGCCGGAGACGGTGACACCCAGAACCTGTACGGCGCCGCCTGCCAGACCTGCGACATCACCGACCAACCCGAGTTGAGGCTTATCGAGTGCACTGACGGTTTTGCCGGTGGAGCTGACCGCTGCACCCAGAAAACCGACCGCCGGTGCTACGCCCCGCAAAGTGGTTCCGATGGGATTGGCAGTGTTGCCGATCTGGCCAAGACCTGCGCTGACGCCGCCGTTCACGCTGTTGACTGCGTTGTTGACGTTGCCGAGGATGCCACTGGCAGGCTGAGCAATGCCGCTCAGAGGTGTTCCAGTGGTTGCAGAGCCAAGAACAGAGGTGACAACAGCGTTGGCATCACCGATCACGCCAGTTACGCCTGATAGTGTTTCGGTCGCATCTGCCACGGTGCCGCGAACTGGGGTGAGAGGCGTGTTTGCTACTGGCGGATTACCTGTGTTTCCATTGCCGCCACTACCATCACCTCCACCTCCCGCGATGACTTCACCACCGCCGGAGCCGCCGCCAACACCGGCTCCACCGGTTCCTCCACCCGCGCCACCATTGGTGCCGCCGCCTGCAACAATGTCGCCGCCGCCGGAGCCATTAGGGCCAAGGTCACTGCGCAACGAGCCGCTTGAGCCGCAGGCCGCGAGGCTGGCGAGCAGTGTTACCGCGCACAGACTGCGCAACGCGGCCGGTGCCTTGCCTGTGATCGAGGCATACAGGGTCTTGCTGGTGAAAGTGGTAGTGCGCATAAATCCTCCATCCCAAAACAAACTTTTTAAAAATCCGCTGACTCTGCAGTCTGTGGATCCGTGGACGTATGTTCATTGCGGGGTTGAGCGCTGTCCAATTCAAAGTTTGAGACGCGAAGTTGCACATAATTAACAATTGCTATCAACAATTAAATATTGGTAGGAGGTTGATTACTAAGCACTAGGAATACCTCCTACAAAAAGCCACTTCTCCCCTCTGACGCGTTTGCCGCGCCACAATGGCTGCTTTCCGCTCAAGCAGCGACGTTATTTCTTCAGCGCTTTAACCAAAAAACCGTATGCAATTTGCCAAACGACTCGATAACGTAGAAACCTCTGCGATCCGTGAACTGTTCAAGCTGCTGGGCAAGCCCGGCATCATCAGTTTTGCGGGTGGTTTTCCGGATAGCGCCATGTTTGATGTGGCGGGCATCAGCGCCGCTTCGGCCAAGGCGCTGCAGGAAGAGGCGGGCGCTGCGTTGCAATACGGTGCGACTGAGGGCTACCAGCCGCTGCGCGAGCAGTTGTCCGCATTCATGACCAGCAAGGGTGTGGCAGATGTGGCCCCTGAGCAGCTCATCGTCACCACCGGCAGCCAGCAGGCGCTGGACTTGCTGGGCAAGACCATGCTGGATGAGGGTGACAAGGTCATCGTTGAAGGCCCGACCTTTCTGGCCACGATTCAGTGTTTTCGCCTCTATGGCGCAGAAGTGATCTCTGCCCCTGTGGACGAGCATGGCGTCAAGACCGACGAGCTGGAAGCGCTGATTGCCGAGCACAAGCCCAAGCTGGTCTATTTGATCCCTACCTTTGGCAACCCCAGCGGTGCCATGCTCAGCCTTGAGCGCCGCAAAAAGGTGCTGGAGCTGGCCGTCAAGTACCAGACCCTGTTGGTGGAAGACGACCCCTATGGCGATCTGTACTTTGACAAAGCGCCTCCCGCCAGCCTGATGGCGCTGAGCCGCGAAGTGCCCGGCAGCCGTGAATGGCTGGCCCATTGCGGCTCGCTTTCCAAGGTGCTCAGCCCCGGTCTGCGCATTGGCTGGCTGATTGCCCATCCAGAACTGCTGGCCCGCGCCGTCATGTGCAAGCAGTTCAGCGACGCCCACACCAGCACCTTTGCGCAGGCCACGGCGGCTCAATACCTCAAGAGTGGTGTCATGCCCAAGACTCTGGCCCATGTGCGCGAGGTCTATGCCAAGCGTGCCAAGGCCATGGGCGATGCGCTGCGCGAGCAACTGGGTGATGCCGTCTCGTTTGTCCAGCCCGAAGGTGGGTTGTTCATGTGGGTGCGACTGACAGGTGCGCGCGGCCAGCTGGCCGATGCCGGCGTGCTGGCCAAGAAGGCCATTGCCGAAGGCGTGGCCTTTGTGCCGGGCGCTCCCTTCTTTGCGCAGAACGCCGATAACGCCACTTTCCGCCTCTCGTTTGCCACTGCAGACGAAGACAAAATTCTTGAAGGCGTTGCCCGCCTTGCCAAGGCACTGAAGGCATGAGCGACGTCAACGAAGCCATGCAAGCAGCGATGCAAGAGCGAATCATGGAGCTGGAGATCAAGGCCAGCTACTCCGAAGATTTGCTGGAGCAGCTCAATATGACGATTTATCGTCAGCAGCAGCAGATTGATGCGCTGATCAACGAGGTGCGCGAGCTCAAGCGTCAGGCACCAGAAGGCGGCGCAGGCCCCTCGCACAACCTGCGCGATGAGTTGCCCCCGCACTATTGAGTAGCGAGAGCTTTAAGCAAAAAGGCCAGATCAATGATCTGGCCTTTTTTATGCCTTTTCGCCCGTAATATCAGGCAAATATTGCGTTGTAAGCTATGAAATTTGATTATTCAAGGGCTTCGGCAGCAATGGTTTTCATCTTGCCCATAAAGAGCCGGATGAAGAAAACCGCCATGACGAGGATCAGCACAATCACGGCAAGGCTCATCAGTCCATAGTCGGTGGAAAACAGGTCGATCATCAGCTTCATGCGGCCCTCCTGAATGGATGCGTTAAACGTTGTAGGGACTATGGCGGCTATGCGTGCTGGCGGCTTTGTGCTGGGTCAAAGTGGCGGCACCAGCGATCTGTGCCAGGTCAAAGAAGGCGCTTCAGGCGCTTGGAAGTGATAGGCGGATCGTGTAATTTATTGCGGCGAAAGTCAAAGCAATGCTGACTTTTAGCGTGGAAAATAGCGTCATCAAGCTTTTATTCATGCCCTGATTTTGAGGACGCCATGAGCATCTGGTCCATCGACGCCCAGACCGTTACCCACAGCATTCAGCTTGCTGTGGCACCGGTATTCTTTTTGACCGCCGTGGCCGGCATGATCGGCTCTGTTGCAGGGCGGCTGGCCCGCATCATTGACCGCGCGCGCAAGCTGGAAGAGAGCTTGCGCACCGCCACCGATCATGAGCTGATTGCCCGCAGCCTGACCGAGCTGCACTACCTGCGCGAGCGCGGCCGTCTGGCCAATGTGTCTATCGCGCTGCTGACCCTGTGCGGCATGTGCATTGGGTTGACCATTGTGTTGCTGTTTGTGGGTCAGGCTTATGGCTTCAGCGGCCAAAGCTACGCCGTGCTCAGCTTCTTGCTGGGCGTGCTGGCCTTTGTGCTGGCGCTGTGCTGTTTTTTGTGGGAGACCATCATGGCCACCCGTATTCTGGACTTTCACATGCTCAGTCAGGCCAAGGCTGCGGCCCGGAAGGTGACTGGCGATCTGAAGTCCTGATTTGTGCACAAAGGGCCTGTAGCGATTATCAGGAAAGCGCAGTCTGCTATTGTTTTAGAGAGTTCTTCACAGGCTCCAGGTAAGTCGCAGCCGCCTGAATCACGCAGTCCGTCAGCCGCTGCAGACTGTTCTGGGCGCTGCGGGTATGGCACCAGTACATGGGAATGTAGAGGTCGTTGCCGGGCAGCAGCTCGACCAGACTGCCATCGGCCAGCTGTGCCTCAATGAGTGCAGCGGGGTGTATGCCCCAGCCCATGCCCAGCTGGCAGGCGCGCGTATAGCCTTGGTTGGATGGCAGAAAGTGGCGCGCACTGTTGCGCCGCCCATCAACGCCCACACTCTGCAGCCACTGGTCTTGCAGGCTGTCTTTGCGGTCGTAGCACATGATGGGTGAGCGGGCGATCTCTTGCGGGGTGATGCTGCCTTGCAGGTGCTCACGCACAAAACCGGGGCTGGCTACCGCGATATAGCGCATGCTGCCCAGCGGCCAGGTGTTGCAGCCAGTGATGGGTGCGGCCGTCGCCGTCACGGCGGCCATGACTTCGCCTTCCTTGAGGCGCTTGGCCGTGTGGTCCTGATCATCAATGCTGATGTCCAGCAGTTCATTGCCGTTCTGCGTGAAGGCAGCCATGGCAGCCATGAACCAGGTGGAGAGCGAATCGGCATTCACCGCCAGCTTGATGGAGGGCAGAGATGCCTGCCCCTCCGGAATCAGTGCCGGGTTTTTGCGGCGCAACTCGTTTTCAAGCAAAGCCACCTGCTCCACATGCAGGCATAGGCGTCGTCCCGCTTCGGTGCCCGTGCAGGGCTGGCCGCGCAGTACAAGAGCTTGGCCCACGCGCTCTTCCAGCAGTTTGATGCGCTGAGAAACAGCCGATGGCGAGATGTGCAGCTTGTGCGCAGCCCGCTCAAAGCTGCCTTCGCGCACCACGGCTGACAAGGCTTCCAATCCGGCGTAATCAAGCATTAGATATTCTTAATATGGCTGAAGAAATGTAATTTTACTTAATCAGTAGTGCTACAGATAATTCGCGCCATGCTTGCTGCCAATTTCTCCTCTTCATGGCTGGCCGGGTTCACCGTGCTGGCCTCGCTCATCATCTCCATCGGGGTTCAGAATCTCTATGTGCTGCGCCAGGCAGTGCAGGGCGAGCATGTGCGCGCCTGCGTGGCATGGTGTGTGACCAGCGATGTTCTGCTGGTTGTGCTGGGGGTAGCGGGCATGTCTCAAATGCTGCAAAGCTACCCTGAGCTATCGCGTTACCTCACACTGGGCGGGGCTGCGTTTTTGCTGCTGTATGGCTTGTTTGCGCTGTGGCGCATGTATGCCGCGCCGGATGTGAATTTGCAAAGCCCGTCAGGCAAGGCCGAGTCGCGCAGCCTGAGGAATGTGCTGGCCGTGCTGGTTGCGTTGACCTTGCTCAACCCGCATGTCTACCTTGATACGGTGCTGCTCGCCGGCTCCATCGGCGCACGCCAGGAAGGCGTGGACCGATGGTCCTACGTGCTGGGCGCGGCCTGCGCCAGCTTGAGCTGGTTTGTGCTGCTGGCCTTTGCGGGCCGCCGCATGAAGCATTTGTTTGAGCGCCCCAAGGCCTGGCGCATCATGGATGGGCTGACGGCTTTGATGATGCTGAGCCTGGCGTGGTGGGTGGCCGGCAGCGCTATGGCGATGGAAGTCTGACAGCGCCGCTTAAAGGCCCTGCAGCTCAATTTTCAGGCCGGCTGTTCCCACAGACCCACAGCTTCGATCAGGTTCCAGCTGTTGCACTCGATGCGGTACAGCGCAGTCGTACCTTTTTTCTGGCTCAGTCCCTCAATCACCACAATGTTCTTGTCGTGGCGCTGGGCTTCAGACAGGGGGCGAATCTTGTCGTAGCTGTGCTTTTCAGCAATATCCCCGCGAAACGAAATCGTCACCTGCTCGCGCCGAGGAAAGTAATCCTTGGCGTATTTGTCCAGCGTGCGGTCTGCAACCAGAGTCGCCATTTCAGGCGATGTCGCGGTAGGGGTGTTCATCGTGTCTCCTTGGGCATGGGCTCTCAGGGGGCAGCTCGCAGGTAGCGAGTCTGTTGATGATGATTGTTGCATTTTGTTTCATTGAGTGCCAGTGCTTAGGCGGCTGCTGTTGCTTAGCACTGTTTTGCATCAAACCTGCTCAATCAGCCGTTGCTACTCATATCGGCAGCTGTAATCCCGTTTTGATGCGCTCCAGCGCAATCGAGGTGCTGAAGCGACGAATGTTTTCGTCGCCCTCAAACAGCCGCTTGCAGATGGCTTGATAGTCATCCATATCGGTTGCGGTAACGACGAGGATGTAGTCGGTCTCGCCCGTCACATAAAAGCATTGCTGCACAGCCGCTTCGCGGGCAATACGCGCCCTGAAGTCGCGAGACAGATCGGGTCTGTCGTTGACCAGTTGCACGGTGATGATGGCCGTCAGCGTGCGGCCCGTCTTGACGGGTTCCAGAACGGCAACGTTGGCGGCAATCACACCCGTCTCCTGCAGGCGCTTGATGCGTCGCTGCACGGCGGGCGCCGACAGGCTGATGTGCTCGGCAATCATGCGCTGGGGCATCAGATTGTCTTGCTGCAGCAGGGTCAGAATGGCGCGGTCAAAAGAGTCGAGGTCGGCAGCGGGCATGGCGTTGGTCGAGATGAGAGTGAAACTTGCAAATTGCAGTGGCAAAACGAGCGAATTTCGCGAGGGTTATGCAATATCGTACGCACCTATGTCAAAAAACAGCTGGAATCATTGGTGGCCCGTGTTGGCCGTGTTGGGCTCGGTCACCGCGCTAGGCTTGGGTACGTCGCTGGCAAAGCAGCTGTTTCCTGTCATTGGCGCGCAGGGCACATCGGCGCTGCGCGTAGGTTTTGCGGCGCTGATACTGGTGTGCATCTGGCGACCTTGGCGTTGGCCGCTGAACCGCCAGCAAGCCAAGTCTTTGCTGGCTTTTGGCGTGGCGCTGGGCTGCATGAATCTTCTGTTCTACATGGCGCTGCGCGATATTCCGTTTGGCATAGCGGTGGCCATAGAGTTCTCCGGCCCGCTGGCCGTCGCCATTTACTACTCGCGCCGGGCGGTTGATTTTGTCTGGCTGGCGCTGGCGATTGTGGGCTTGGCATTGATTCTTCCTCTTGGAGGCAATACCGCTGGGCTGAATCTGTCTGCCGTGGGTATCGCCTGCGCTTTGGGGGCAGCGGTGTGCTGGGCGCTTTACATTGTGCTGGGCCGTCGTCTGGGCAGCATTCCCAGTGGGCAGGCCGTGTCGCTGGGCCTGCTGTGCGCAGCATTGGTGGTGGTGCCGTTTGGTGTGGCAGAAGCTGGTGCCAAGTTGCTCACGCCATCCATCTTGCTTTTTGGGTTGATGGTGGCTGCCATCTCAAGCGCCTTGCCATATACGCTGGAGATGCTGGCCTTGCGCCGCTTGCCTCCAGCGACTTTTGGCATTGCACTTGCGACTGAGCCTGCCATTGCCGCCTTCATGGGCATGCTGCTGCTTAGCGAAAATTTGACGCTCACGCAGTGGTCTGCCATCGGCTGCATCATGGCTGCTGCCATGGGTAGCGCGATGACTCGCCCGGCCAGAAAAACGCCTGAGCCTGACGTCGCTGCTATTACTTCAAATTGAATGAAACTGAATGAGCGCGCTATGAAAAGAGATGCTGCAAGCGCTTGCTAACCAAGGCTTTGCATAAATTTTTATAGTGAAAAACCCTCATCACTTGCGCTGAAAGCTCATTTTTCAGTAGCTGCAATGATTCAAAACGCTGCCTTGGCAGCGTTTTTTCTGGGCGTTAAAAGCGACTTGAGAAGCTTGCTTTTATATGTCTTTTGACGCATCAAATTTGTGAATTCTGACGCGCAGATAGGGTGCAAAAAGGCGGCAGCCAACAGACGTTTTTGTACGCAATACAGACGCATTTCTTGAGCGATTTTTGCGCTATCCGCTTTGCGGTATTTGCTGTCGTGGGGACTGCGTATTTGTAGGATTCTTGGCCTGTTCAAAACCGTAGCGAGGTGCTACAACGAGATCACACGGTAACGAATGCCTTGCAACTTAGCGGCACTAATTCGAGCCCTGGTGTCGCCACGGGAGGTCATATGGATGTCATCAGCAATTCCGCAGCACGCTATGTCCGCATGCGTGAAGAAGAAATGTCTCTGGATGAGTATCTGGCTCTTTGCCAGCGTGATCCGATGGCTTATGCAAGCGCTGCGCAACGCATGTTGATGGTCATCGGCGAGCCCGAGATGGTAGACACCCGCAACGACCCATTGCTGTCCCGCCTGTTTGCCAACAAGGTCATCCGCCGCTACCCCGCTTTCTCAGAGTTCTACGGTATGGAAGACGCCATCGAGCAGGTGGTCAGCTTCTTCCGCCACGCCGCGCAAGGTCTGGAAGAGCGCAAGCAAATTCTCTATCTGCTGGGCCCGGTCGGCGGCGGTAAAAGCTCGATTGCCGAGCGCCTCAAATACCTGATGCAAAAAGGACCGTTTTTCGCGCTCAAGGGATCGCCTGTGAACGAGTCTCCACTGGGCCTGTTCGACATGGTGGAAGACGGGCCGGTGCTGGAAGAAGAATTCGGCATACCCCGGCGCAGCCTGCAGCATGTGCTCTCACCCTGGGCAGTCAAGCGACTCGAAGAGTTTGGCGGCGATATTCGCCAGTTCCGCGTCGTCAAGCGCTACCCCAGCATCCTCAAGCAGATCGGCATTGCCAAAACCGAGCCAGGCGATGAGAACAATCAGGATATCTCAAGCCTTGTGGGCAAGGTCGATATTCGCAAGCTCGAAAATTTCTCGCAGGACGATACCGACGCCTACAGCTACTCAGGCGGCCTGTGCCTGGCTAACCAAGGCTTGCTGGAGTTTGTGGAAATGTTCAAGGCACCCATCAAGGTGCTGCACCCCTTGCTGACGGCCACGCAGGAAGGCAATTACAAAGGAACCGAAGGCTTTGGCGCAATTCCGTTTGATGGCGTGGTTCTGGCGCACAGCAATGAAAGCGAATGGAAGGCCTTTCGCAACAACAAGAACAACGAGGCGTTTCTTGACCGTATCTACATCGTCAAGGTGCCTTATTGCCTGCGCGTGAGCGAAGAGGTCAGGATCTACGAAAAGCTGATTCGTGAGTCGTCGCTGGCCAATGCGATCTGCGCGCCCGGCACGCTCAAGATGATGGCGCAGTTCTCCGTGCTCACGCGACTGAAGGAACCTGAGAACTCCAGCATTTTCAGCAAGATGCAGGTTTATGACGGCGACAGCTTGAAGGACACCGACCCGCGAGCCAAGAGTTATCAGGAATACCGCGATTACGCCGGGGTGGATGAGGGCATGGAAGGCATCTCCACGCGCTTTGCCTTCAAGATTCTGGCCAAGGTCTTCAACTACGACAGCACCGAAGTCGCGGCCAACCCCGTGCACCTGATGTATGTGCTGGAGCGGCAGATTGAGCGCGAGCAGTTCTCTGCCGAGCTGGAGACCAAATACATAGGCTTCATCAAGGAGTTTCTGTCTCAGCGCTATGCCGAATTTATTGGCAAAGAAATCCAGACCGCGTATCTGGAGAGCTACAGCGAGTACGGCCAGAATATTTTTGATCGCTACGTCACTTACGCTGATTACTGGATTCAGGACAGCGAATACCGTGACACGGACACCGGTGAGGTGTTTGATCGCAGTGCGCTCAATGCGGAACTGGAGAAGGTGGAAAAGCCCGCTGGCATTGCCAACCCCAAGGACTTCCGCAACGAGATCGTCAACTTCGTGCTGCGGGCGCGTGCCAACAATCAGGGCAAGAACCCGAGCTGGACCAGCTACGAAAAGCTGCGCGTGGTGATCGAGAAAAAAATGTTCTCCAACACCGAGGAGCTGCTGCCCGTCATCAGCTTCAATGCCAAGGCCAGCGCTGAAGATGCGCGCAAGCACGAAGACTTTGTCACCCGCATGGAAGCCAAGGGCTACACGCCCAAGCAGGTGCGCCTGCTGTGCGAGTGGTACCTGCGCGTGCGCAAGAGCAGCTGACAAAGGTGCCGGCGGCCGTGGACACTTGTTGCACCACGGCCATCGGCAAAAGGGTTGAGTTCAGCCCCTGAAGATGGGAGCACAGATGGCACTGCATATCATCGACCGCAGGCTCGCAGGCAAGAACAAATCAGTGGGCAACCGCGAGCGTTTTGTGCGGCGTTTCAAGGAACAGATCGCGGAGGCGGTGCGTAAAGCCGTGTCCTCGCGTGACATCCGCCATATCGATCAGGCGGAAAACATCACCATCCCTAAAAAGGATATCAAGGAGCCTGTTTTTCACCACGGTCAGGGCGGTGTTCGTGATGTGGTGCTGCCTGGCAACCGTGAGCATGTGCGCGGCGACCGCATTGCGCGGCCGCCTAGCGGCGAGGGCGGCTCTGGCTCGCAGGCCAGCGATAGCGGTGAGGGGCAGGACGATTTCACCTTCACCTTGACCAAGGAAGAGTTCATGGAGCTCTTTTTTGAAGACCTGGCCCTGCCGCGCCTGTTGCGTAACCACATCGGCAACACCCTTCAATACAAGTCGCGCCGCGCTGGCTACAGCCATGACGGTACGCCCAGCAATCTGGCCTTGGTGCGCACCATGCGCGGTGCGCTGGGGCGGCGCATTGCTTTGACCAAGGCCCCGCACCGTGAAATGAAGGCGCTGGAGGACGAACTGGAAGCCCTGCTTGAGCAGGACGATGGCACCAGCGAGGCCGTGGCCGAGTTGCAGCAGCGCATTGATGCTTTGCGTGAGCGGGTGGGGAAAGTGCCGTTTCTGGAGCAGCTTGATCTGCGCTTTCGCAACCGGACCAAGGTGCCGGTGCCTAACAGTCAGGCCGTGATGTTCTGCGTGATGGATGTGTCTGGCTCCATGGATCAGGAGCGCAAAGAGCTGTCAAAACGCTTTTTCATTCTGCTGTACCTGTTTCTCACGCGGCATTACGAGAAGATTGAAATCGTCTTTATCCGTCACCACACCAAGGCGGCGGAGGTGAGTGAAGAAGAGTTCTTTCACTCCACCGAAAGCGGCGGCACCGTGGTCAGCAGCGCGCTGGTGTTGCTCGACCAGATCATCAAGGCTCGCTACCCGGTCAATGACTGGAACATCTACGTGGCGCAGGCCAGCGATGGTGACAACTTTAGCGATGACGGCGGCAACTGCCGCACCATTCTGGCCGACAAAATTTTGCCGCAGGTGCGCTACTTTGCGTACCTGCAAGTGGTGCGGGATGAGCAAAGTTTGTGGGAAGAATACAGCCGCCTGCTGCCGCTGTTTCCGCATTTCGCCATGCGCAAGGTTTCTGAAGCCAGCGAGATCTACCCAGTGTTTCGTGATCTTTTCAAGAAGGATGGGGTATCGGTATGAACCTCACTCTCTACCCGGCGCTGGACCCCAGCGCCAGCAGAAAAGCCTGGAATCAGGCCACTCAGGGCGAGCGGCCACGCGATGTGCCGCAGGCTCCGTTGATGGCCGCGAAGCGCCCGGCCAGCCCGCTGCCTGACCCCAGCGACTGGACGTTTGAGCTGATTGAGCAATACCACGCAGCCATTGCGGCAGCGGCTGAGCGCTATGGGCTGGACACGTATCCCAACCAGCTGGAGATCATCACAGCCGAGCAGATGATGGATGCCTATGCCAGCGTGGGGATGCCCGTCAACTACCGACACTGGAGCTATGGCAAGGAGTTTCTGGCCACAGAGCGCCGCTATCGCCGCGGCAATATGGGGCTGGCTTACGAAATCGTCATCAACGCCAACCCCTGCATCAGCTATCTGATGGAGGAAAACAGCACGG
>NZ_JAVXSJ010000002.1:0-288317 GCF_036643215.1 Comamonas sp.
TCTTACAGAGAAAAACCCCGTAATCGAAAGATTACGGGGTTTTTTATTTGCGGAATGCAAAAGCGCTGAAGAACAGGTCATCAAAAAGCAGAGCTGCTTGTGCTGGCTGTGATTGGGCCTCAGAGCCAAACAACCTGCAAACCCATAAAAAGAGAGCGCATAGCGCTCTCTTTTTATTTGTAGAGTGAAAATTTCAGATATCAAGGCCCTGGCCTTGTTTGAAGACCTTGAGCTCGCCTGAGCGGATGGGGGTCCAGGTTTCGTTGTGGGTTAGCGGTGTCGTGACGATGATGGCCACTTTGTCTTGTGGGGTCGTCTCGCGGGAGAAGTCCACGCTAAGGTCTTCGTCGCAGAGCTGGGCCTGGGCAAATGGATGCTGCCGCTCTATGTAGCAAAGATGGGTGGTCGCGTGGGCCCAGAGTGCTTCGCCGTTGGAGAGAAGGAAGTTGAAGGTGCCGTGGGGCGCAATCTTGGCGGCCAGCTCGCGCAGGGTGTGGGTGAGTTCTTCGATGCTGGGGATGCCAGCATGAGATTTCCACAGCTCTTGCATGATCCAGCAGAAGGCCAGCTCACTGTCGGTATTGCCGATGGGGTGAAAGTGCGCGTGGAGTTTAGGAGCGAAGTTTTTGAGGTCGCCGTTATGTGCGAAGACCCAGTTGTGCCCCCAGAGCTCTCGCACGAAGGGGTGACAATTTTGAAGGCTGACCACGCCCTGAGTCGCCTTGCGGATGTGGGCAATGACGTTATTGCTTTTGATGGGGTATTCGCGGATCAGCTTGGCGATGGGGGAGTCGATCGCGCGTTCGTGATCGACAAAGTGACGCAGGCCTTTCTCTTCAAAAAAGGCGATGCCCCAGCCATCGGTATGGTCGCCGGTATTACCCGCGCGTTGGGTGAAGCCCGAAAAGCTGAAGCGCACATCGGTTGGTGTGTTGCAGTTCATTCCCAGTAGCTGGCACATGCGATGCTTTCTCAAGGGCCTGAGCCCGTTAAACCTCAATGGCTTAATTATGCGCAACTTAGCTGGGGGTAGGACTGCTCGTGGCTTGTGGTGAACGCAGTTGCATCGATGCCACCAGTGCAATCAGGCAAAGCAGGGTGAGCATGGCAAAGCACTCGTGAAAAGCCGCTAGTTGTGCCGCCTGAGGGCTGAGGCTGCTATCAGCCGCATGGACCGCTATACGCCACTGCAGCATGATGCCGGATAGGCCGACGCCGGCGGCTCCGCCCAGCATGCGGATGAAGCTGATGGTGCTGGAGCCTTGGGCGAGCAAAGAGCGATCCAGCGGGCGCATAGCCCCCAGATTCAGGCTCGGCAGGATGAAGCCCAGACCGACGCGGCCAATGATGATGACGACGGCCAGCCACCACAGCGGAGTCGTGGTGCCAATCCAGATATTGAGAGCGAAGGACAGGGCCAGCAGTGCAACGCCTGTCCCGACCAGCCAGTGCACCGGGTGCTTGTCTGCCATACGGCCGACGAGGGGGAAGGTAAAGGCCAGTACCAGCCCGGCGGGCACCAGCAGATTGCCGGCGTAGCTGGCTGACAGGCCCAGTCCCATCTGGATAAACAGCGGCAGCAGATAGGTGGAGCCGTACATCGCTGCTCCGTAGACAAGAGAGACGATGCAGCCCATGACAAACGGACGGCACTCGAACAGGCGCAGATCCATCAGCGGCTTCTGGCCCTGACGCAGCAGCCGCTGTTGCCAGAGCACAAAGGCGACAAGCAGCACAGCAGACGCCAGCAGCAGCCCGGTGGCAGCCCATTTGGAGGGGCTGTGCAGCTGTGCCAGACCATTGAGCAGGCAGACCGTGCCAGCGCCGCCCAGTGTCAGGCCCAGCCAGTCCAGCGGTGCTTTCTGCGCGCCGGCCTTTGCACCGCCGGGGGATGAATGGGGGACGAGCTTGAAGCCCAGCCAGATCGATACCAGTGCAAAAGGCACAACCATGAAGAAGGTGGAGCGCCAGCCCAGCCAGTCCGTCAGCACGCCGCCAAGCGCGGGGGCGAGAGCCGGGGCCAGCACCACACCCATGCCAAACAGTCCGCCAGCGCGGCCCTGCTCATGGGGTTTGAAAGCGCTCATCATGATGACGGCCGGTATGGGCTGGATGATGCCTGCGGCAATGCCTTCAGCGACGCGAGAAGCCAGAATCAGCGGGTAGTGCTGGGCCAGACCACCCACCACGGCACCGATGGTGAGCAGTACGAGAGCGGCGACATAGGTGCGGCGGTAGCCAAAGCGGTGCAGCAGCCAAGGCGTGACCAGCATGGCGATGGTGGATGCCACCATGAAGCCAGAAGTGATCCACTGGGCCTGCGCCGGGCCGATGTGGAAATAAGCGCTGATGGCCGGAATGGCCACGTTGACGCTGGTGGAGGGGAGAACCGATGCCACCACGCCGACCAGCACGGCCAGCAAAAGCAGCCAGCGGTAGCGTTCTCCGTAACGGGCGCGAAGCTCGGCGGTGGATGCACCGCCTTGACTTGCGCCTGCGTTCATTCGCGCTCCAGCCAGAGCTTGCCGCCCGTGGCCCAGTTTTCGCGCTTGATGTCGGTGATCACGATGTCTACGTATTCGGGCGAGCCGCCCAGAACTTCAACGCTGACGCGGGTGATCTCTTCGACCAGCTTGCGCTTTTGCTCAACGGTGCGGCCTTCCATCATTTCGATGTGATAGGTGGGCATGTGCGGACTTTCTGGATGTATTTTTAAAGAACAATCATAAATGGGCGGCTGTAAGACGGCGCAAAAAAAGCAGCCCTAGGGCTGCTTGTCACGCGATGTGCGGCTCTCAGCTCTGCTCTGACCAGAGCTTGCCGGCCGTGGCCCAGTTGTGGCGCGGCACGTCGGTGATGACGATGTCCACGGACTCGGGCGAGCTGCCCAGGACTTCGGTGGTCACGCGGGTGATGGCTTCGGCCAGCTTGCGCTTTTCATCAACGCTGCGGCCTTCAAACAGTTCAATGCGATAGGTGGGCATCAAGGTCTCCTGGGTGGTGGGTGCCTGACCTGCGCAAAGATGGGTCGCAGAGTCAGTCGGTCGTGAAATCGGCGTTGACGGGCTGGGCGCAGACCGGGCAGATACAGGCCTTGCCGCGCGCCTCAGGCGGCAGCTGGGCCAGCGCGTCTTTGGACACCGGGGTCTGCATGCACCAGCAGCTTTCTGGCGGCAGGCCAGCGGTAATGGCGCATTGGTTGGCCTGGCCACATAGCGGGCAGAGGCTGGGATCGAGAGGCGTATTGCTTGGCATGCCGTCAGTGTAGAAGCCGTGTCGCATCAACCCCACCGCGTCCAATAAAAATGCACTCGATGTACGGACATGGAGTGCAATTTTGATAGCTGCTTGCGCTTGTTAAACAAGGATTTCAGGCAGTAATTGCCTCGAAACCCTTAAATATTAAGCGCTAGCCACTCTGAAATCAGGAGTGGCTAGGCCGAGGCATTTAAGCGCCAGCCTTGACCTTCAGACGCCAGGCGTGCAGCAGAGGTTCGGTGTAGCCCGAAGGCTGTTCCTTGCCCTTGAAGACCAGGTCCAGAGCGGCCTGGAAGGCTGCGCCGTTCGGGTTGGCCACCAGGCTCTTGTAAGCGGCGTCGCCAGCGTTTTGCTCATCGACCACCTTGGCCATACGAGCGTAGCTGTCGCGCACCATGGCTTCGTTCACGATGCCGTGCTGCAGCCAGTTGGCGATGTGCTGGCTGGAGATACGCAGCGTAGCGCGGTCTTCCATCAGGCCCACGTTGTGGATGTCAGGCACTTTGGAGACGCCCACGCCCTGGTCGATCCAGCGCACCACATAGCCCAGGATGCCCTGAACGTTGTTGTCCACTTCTTGCTGCTTTTCAGCGTCGGTCCAGTTGGGGTTGGTGGACACGGGCACTTGCAGAATGGCGTTGATCAGCTCGTTTTGGGTCGCGTCGCTGTTGGTCTTTTCCAACTCTTGCTGCACTTCGGCCACGTTGACTTGGTGGTAGTGCAGAGCGTGCAGTGTGGCGCCGGTGGGCGAGGGCACCCAGGCGGTGTTGGCGCCAGCCTTGGGGTGGGCGATCTTTTGCTCCAGCATGGCCTTCATCAGGTCAGGCATGGCCCACATGCCCTTGCCGATCTGAGCGCGGCCGCGCAGGCCCATGCCCAGGCCGACCAGCACATTGCTCTTTTCATAGGCAGGCAGCCAGGCGCAGGTCTTCATATCGGCCTTGCGCACCATGGGGCCGGCGTACATGGCGGTGTGCATTTCGTCGCCCGTGCGGTCCAGGAAGCCGGTGTTGATGAAGGCCACGCGTGCGGGGGCTGCGGCGATAGCGGCCTTCAGGTTCACCGAAGTGCGGCGCTCTTCGTCCATGATGCCCAGCTTGACCGTGTTCTCGGGCAGACCCAGAACTTGCTCAACGCGGCTGAACAGTTCGTTGGCGAAAGCGGCTTCGGCAGGGCCGTGCATCTTGGGCTTGACGATGTAGACGCTGCCGGTGCGGCTGTTGCGGATACCGTTGACGCCGTGGCCCTTCAGGTCATGAATGGCGATGGCGGTGGTCACCAGCGCGTCCATGATGCCTTCGGGGATTTCCTTGGCTTCTGCGCCCCACAGAATGGCGGGGTTGGTCATCAGGTGACCGACGTTGCGCACAAACATCAGCGAACGGCCGTGCAGCTTCACAGCCTTGCCGTCAGCGCCGGTGTATTCGCGGTCGGCGTTCAGACCGCGGGTCATTTGCTGGCCGCCCTTGACGAAGGTCTCGGTCAGCGTGCCCTTCAGGATGCCCAGCCAGTTGGCGTAGCCATTGAGCTTGTCTTCGGCGTCCACGGCGGCCACGGAGTCTTCCAGGTCCAGAATGGTGGACAGGGCAGCTTCCACCACCAGGTCAGACACGCCAGCCGCGTCGGTGCTGCCGATGGGGGTTGTCTTGTTGATGATGACGTCGATGTGGATGCCGTTGTTCTTCAGCAGCACGGATGTGGGAGCTGCAGCATCGCCCTGGAAGCCGATGAACTTGGCTTCTTCCTTCAGGCCGATCTTGCTGCCGTCCTTCAGGGATACGACCAGCTTGCCGCCTTCGACGGCGTAGCCGGTGGAATCCTTGTGCGAGCCAGCGGCCAGAGGCACAGCCTGATCCAGGAAGTCACGGGCAAATGCGATTACCTTGGCGCCGCGGGCGGGGTTGTAGCCCTTGCCCTTTTCGGCGCCGCCTTCTTCGCTGATGGCGTCGGTGCCATACAGTGCGTCATACAGGCTGCCCCAACGTGCGTTGGCGGCGTTCAGTGCATAGCGGGCGTTCACGATAGGAACGACCAGCTGAGGGCCGGCCTGGACAGCCAGCTCGGAGTCGACGTTCTCGGTCGTAGCCTTGGCATCCGCAGGGGCGGCGACCAGATAGCCGATCTGCGTCAGGAACTGACGGTAGGCAGGCATATCGGTGATGGGGCCGGGGTTGGCCTTGTGCCAGGTGTCCAGCTCGGCTTGCAGGCGATCGCGCTCAGCCAGCAGGGCGGCATTCTTGGGGGCCAGGTCGGCCACGATGGCATCGAAGCCCTTCCAGTAGGCGTCCTGGTCCACGCCCGTGCCGGGCAGGACTTGGCTGTTCACAAAGTTGTACAGCTCGGTGGCGACTTGCAGGCCGTGGACTTGGGTGCGATCAGTCATGTGGAACCTCGATTGATGTCTCAGATATTCAGGAGTCGGTGCCCATGAAGGGCAGCATGTAGGAGGACTTTATTTGAATTCTTTCAGTACATAAAGAGCCTAAATAGTTCGGAACTCATGATGTTTTTATATGGAGTCTGCCGGATTTATGCGTTTTACCCACCAAAACCATGATGCTGATCAGTTCTGATCCTCCCTGACTGGGACGCATTGGCAGAGTGCGACTCCGGTGTTGCAGATTGGCGGAGCGCTGGATGTGGGCTGACTCCTGAAAGAGTAGCTGCATGCGCTCTCTTGTATTAGGTTTTGGCCTGATTTGATTGATATTTTTGAAGATGCCCCAACAGAATTCAAGTGAGCGCGTACTTTCGTAACATGGGTTCTTGTCTGTCATAAATTGACAATCAAAATCAGAAATGATTTGTTAAACTTGCAACCATCTGATCATTCTCTGATCTCTATCAGTCAATTTTTTACCAAGGAGCCCCCGATGGCGAATCTGAACGAAAGCCTGCAAGATCTGATGACCCTGGAAGGCGCTCAGTGCGGGGCCGTGGTGGACTACAACAGCGGCATGCTGCTGGGCAGCATCGGCAGCGGTGTGGATCTGGAATTGGCGGCTGCCGGTAACACCGAAGTGGTGCGCGCCAAGATGAAGACCATGAAGTCTCTGGGTCTGAACGATAGCATCGAAGACATTCTGATTACGCTGGGCCGCCAGTACCACATCCTGCGTCCTGCAGAAAAGATCAACGGCCTCTTCATCTATTACGTGCTGGACAGCAGCCGTGCCAACCTGGCTCTGGCTCGTCGCAAGATTGCGGACGTTGAGTCCAAGATGGAAATGTAAGCTTCGCGCTTGGCTGAAACCAATGAGCCAACAAAAAACGGACCCTCGGGGTCCGTTTTTGTTTTTGGGGGCTAACTCAAGCCGCAATCAGTGGGGCGCGGAACTGGTAGCCCACTTTTTGCTGCGACTGCAGCGGCACGGCCACAGGCGTTGCGCGTTCAATGCGGCGGCGCAGGCGGTAGATGGTGGCGTGCAGGCTGTTGTCTGAATCGACGGCACTGGTGTGGCCGAGCAGACTGCGAATGTGGTCGCGGCTGACGGTTTCGCCCTGGGCCTGCAAAAAACACTCCATCAGCATCCGGTCTGTGGCGCTCAGTTCTACGGTCTGACCATCGGGCGCAGTCAGTACGCTGCGTCGGCTGTCCAGCTTCCAGGCCGTTGCCGTCTTGGCCGTGGTCATGATGCGGCGATGCACGGCGCGTACGGCCAGCTCCACCTGCTCAAAGGTCACAGGCTTGGTCAAATACATGTCGGCACCGGCGTTGATGACTTCGGCAAATACTTCGGGCCCCAGTCGCCCTGAGACGATGAGCACCCCAGCCTGTGTACGTTTGCGGATGATGCGGATCAGCTCGGTGCCGTCCACCCCCGGCAGCATCAGGTCGAGCACATAAAAGTCAAAGCGGTAAGGGGCGACATCGGCCAGCAGGTCGCTGCTGTCGCTGTAGGCGGTGACAGCTATGCCCTGGCTGCGCAGGTGCTGGGCCAGAAATTCACAGTATTCGGTGTCGTCGTCAACCAGAGCAAGGGTGGCAGGCAGCATGGCGGCGGTTCTTATTCAGCAAGACCTTGGGGGATGACCAGACGCATGACCGTGCCATGCGGGCTGAGAGGCAGTGCCTCTACTGTACCTTGGTGTAACTGGAGTACGGAGCGCACGATGAACAGGCCCAGTCCTGCGCCCGGACGGTTGTGGCTGTGATTGCTGCGCGAGCCTTTGTCGAACAGGCGGGGCAGCAGCTCTGCCGGAATGCCGGGGCCTTGGTCAATCACTTCCAGAATCAGGGCCAGTGGCTCGTCAGATTCTGAAATGCGCAGCGCCACCTGTGTTTCTGCCGGGGCGTAGGCCAGTGCGTTGTGCAGCAGATTGCGAATGGTCAGTCGCATCAGCGCCGGGTGCAGCTGTACGGTACGCGGCTGGGTTTGCCACTGCACATCAATGCGCGGGCGCAGGTCGGCCGCAATATCGTGCAGCACCAGCTTGATGAGGGTGGGGAGATCGGTTTCACTCGACGCGCCGGCCTTGCCGCCCACGGCCAGAATGGTGCCAGCGGCCAGCGTGTTGTCCAGCGTACCAATCACTTGCTGCATCACATGTTCGGCGCGCAGCAAGGCCTTGGTGGCGGGGGTGGCGTCAGGCAGGTGCAGGTCGTCAATGGCCTTGAGCGTGGCCTGCATGGCAGCCGATGCATTGTTCAGCGGCTGGCGAATCTCGTGGGACAGCAGTTGCAGCATTTCGTTGTGCTCGGTCAGCATGGCGGTGCGCCAGTCCAGCAGGGTGCGCAGCTTGTCCAGCTCGCCATCGTCATCGCGGCGGCTGCGCAACTGCTCCTGCAAGGTCTGCAACTGCTCGTGCTGGCGCGTGATGACGGCGCCGCGCGCATATTCGCGGCCCACGTCGTTCAGCGTCATCAGCACCTCGTGCCGGCCTTGCGCATCTGCCGCGCCGGGGGTGAGCTGTATGCGCCGGTGGCGCTGGGCGCCAAAGTCGTCGTGCCGGGTGTCGTCGTATTCCTGTCGCTGGCCTTTGCCTGCGGCGGTAAAGCGCTGGCTGTGGGTTTGCCAGGCGGCAGCACTCAGCAAAAGCTGCAGAGGCTGGCCGGTGGCGCTGCTAGGCGGTACATCAAACCACTGGCACCACGCGGGCGTGGCCATGAGCAGATGACCTTCTGCAGTCCAGAGCGCATAGCCTTGGCCGGATTGACCCAGCAATTCGACGAGCTGGTCAAAAGGCGCGCGGGGCGTGGCAGACAGGGGTGAAGGATTCATGACTTCGGGTAGTGCAGATCGTGTAAATGTGTTTTACAACTCATCGATTTAAAGGCGCTGGTGGCCTGCAAGCTCATGGCGCAGGCGAATAAGCGATATTCCCTACCTAGGGAAAACGGCAAATTTTGCTATAAAGGTATATAAAGACTAAAGATTCCTTTGCAATTTGTGACTTATAGTTAGGCTATATCGAAATAAGTCACGCAGGCGACAGGCATGTAGCACTGATTGCGCACTAGTTAAAGTGATAGCAGCTAGCGCTCTTGCTTAAAGGACTTTCGATAAAAACATTTGAATAATCAAGGCTGCTTGTGCGGTGGGTGCTCTTTTATTAATAGTGCGCCCGGCTGACACAGGAGACAACACGGATAAGACAGGAGCAGCGGTCATGGACAAACTCAAAGCATTTGAGTCTTTTGTATCAGTAGCGACCCGAGGCAGCTTGACAGCTGCCGCCAAGGCCGAAGGCGTAGCGCCCGCCATCATGGGACGCCGACTGGATGCTCTGGAAGAGCATCTGGGCGTCAAGCTCATGGTGCGCACCACGCGCCGTATCTCGCTCACCCACGAAGGCAGCGCGTTTCTGGAAGATTGCCAGCGCCTGCTCTCCGATGTGTGCAATGCCGAGGCCAGCGTTTCCGCCGGCGGCGTCAAGGCCACGGGCCATCTGCGCATTACCGCCCCTGCCGGCTTTGGCCGTCGCCACGTTGCACCGCTGGTGCCGCGTTTCCGCGATCTGCACCCCGATGTCACCATTTCGCTGAATCTGAGCGACCGTGTGGTTGATCTGGCCGGTGAAGGTTTTGACTGCGCTGTGCGCGTGGGTGACTTGCCCGACTCGGCTCTGGTCAGCGTGCGCATTGCGGACAACCGCCGCCTGTGTGTGGCCACGCCCGCCTATCTGGATCGCCGCGGCACGCCCAAGCACCCCAGCGAGCTGACCCAGCATGACTGCCTGACGCTGTCGTCCGACGCATCGCAGACGCGCGGCTGGGCCTTCCGCATTCCTCACCCTGAAAGCGGCAGCAGCGAAGTGGTGCACTTCAAACCGGGCGGCCCGCTGGACTGCTCCGACGGTCAGGTACTGCACGATTGGTGCCTTGGCGGCTGGGGCATTGCCTGGCGCAGCACCTGGGAGGTGGAGGCTGAAATTGCCGCAGGCCGCCTCGTGCCCGTGCTGGAAGATTTCGCCGCACCGCCCAACGGCATCTTCGTGGTCTTCCCCCAGCGCAAGCACATGCCTTTGCGCGTGCGCATGTGGATTGACTACCTCAAGCATCACTACAACCAGCCTGAATTTTTCCGTAACGGCTTGCTGGCATGATGCAAAGGTAAGGAGGGCGGAGCATGAATTCGTCGCCCCTGCGGAATGTTTCGGCAGGGTTTGATGAGCATTCCTCCGCTGAGCCATGACCTTTGAAGCCGTTCTCGCCAGCGTCCACCTGCTGGCCATTTTGACGCTGGTGGTGTTTCTCTCCAGTCAGGCCGCCCTGTGCCGGGTGGAGTGGATGAACGCCGCCGTAGTGCAGCGCCTTGCCAGGCTGGACATGATTTACGGCATTGCCGCCATCGTGCTGCTGCTGACCGGTGTTGCGCGTCTGGTCTGGGGCGTCAAGGGCATGGGCGGCTATGTGGCATCGCCGCTGTTTCATATCAAGATGACTCTGTTCGTCATCGCCGTGCTGCTCTCGCTCAAGCCCACCTTTACCTTCCGCCGCTGGAAGAAGGCGCTGGACGCCACCGGCCAGCTGCCAGCCTCTGAAGAAGTCAAGCAAACCCGCAAGTGGGTGATGTGGCAAAGCCATCTGGTGCCGGTGATCGCCATCGTCGCCGTCTTCTGGGCGCGCGGCATGTAATTTTGTGGGGGCTGCAACGACTTGTTGCGTCCCTGCAATCCAGCTTGGCTGCGCAGATCAAGGCAGCCACGTAAAATCACCGGATGCTTTCCGTCAAACAAGAATTGCTCGCGGCCCTGGCTGCTGAGCTCGAAACACTCTCGCCCGGCGCTGGCGCACGCGCTGCGTTTGAAAACCCCAAAGTGGCAGCCCATGGCGATTTCGCTTGTACGGCAGCCATGCAGCTGGCCAAGCCCCTGAAGGCGAACCCTCGCGCGCTGGGCGAGCAGCTCAAAGCTGCGCTGGAAGCCACACCCGCTTTCCAGAAGTGGGTGGATGCGATCGAGATCGCCGGCCCCGGCTTTCTGAACATTCGCTTGAAGCCCGCTGCCAAGCAGGAAATCATCCGCGAAGTGCTGGCGCAGGCCGAAAAGTTCGGCTACCAGGCTGATCGCGGCGAAAACATCCTCGTCGAGTTTGTCTCCGCCAACCCCACTGGCCCTCTGCATGTGGGTCATGGCCGTCAGGCTGCGATTGGCGACGCCATCAGCAATCTGTACTCCACTCAGGGCTGGAAGGTACACCGCGAGTTCTATTACAACGACGCGGGCGTGCAGATCGACACCCTGACCAAGTCCACGCAACTGCGCGCCAAGGGCTTCAAGCCCGGTGACGAGTGCTGGCCTACCGACAGCGACAACCCGCTGGCCAAGAATTTCTATAACGGCGACTACATTGCCGACATCGCCAAGGCTTTCCTGAACAAGGAAACCATCAAGGCCGATGACCGCGAGTTCACCGCCAATGGCGATGTTGAGGATTACGACAACATCCGCCAGTTCGCCGTGGCCTATCTGCGCAACGAGCAGGACAAGGACTTGCAGGCTTTCAACCTCAAGTTCGACGAGTACTACCTGGAATCGAGCCTGTACGAAAACGGCCATGTCGAAGAAACCGTCAAGCGCCTGATCGCCAACGGCAAGACCTACGAGCAAGACGGCGCGCTGTGGCTCAAGTCCACCGACTACGGTGACGACAAAGACCGCGTGATGCGCAAGACCGACGGCGGCTACACCTACTTCGTGCCCGATGTGGCCTATCACATCCAGAAGTTCAAGCGCGGCTTCACCAAGGTGGTGAACATTCAGGGCACCGACCACCACGGCACCATTGCCCGCGTGCGCGCTGGCCTGCAGGCAGCCGATGTGGGAATTCCCGCCGGCTACCCCGACTACGTCCTGCACACCATGATTCGCGTGGTGAAAGATGGCGAAGAGGTCAAGATCAGCAAGCGTGCTGGTTCTTACGTGACTCTGCGCGACCTGATCGAGTGGACCAGCAAGGACGCCGTGCGCTTCTTCCTGCTGAGCCGCAAGCCTGATACCGAGTACACCTTTGACGTTGACTTGGCCGTGGCCCAGAACAACGAGAACCCGGTGTACTACGTGCAGTACGCCCATGCCCGCATTCAGTCCGTGCTGCGCGCATGGCAAGAAGCGGGTGGCGCTGGCGTTCCGTCGCTCAAGGATGTGGATCTGTCCGCACTGGAAGGCCCACAGGCTCAGGCCCTGATGCTGCTGCTGGCCAAGTACCCAGAGATGCTCACCGCCGCTGCCGAAGGCAATGCTCCGCACGATGTGACTTTCTACCTGCGTGATCTGGCTTCCAGCTATCACAGCTACTACGACGCTGAGCGCATTCTGGTGGACGACGAAAAGGTCAAGCTCGCCCGCCTGGCCCTGGTCGCCGCCACCGCTCAGGTGTTGCACAATGGTCTGGCCGTGCTGGGTGTGAGCGCACCCGAGCGCATGTAATCAAAGCAGAAAGCGTTAAGCGACTGATATGAAGAACCAGCAACGCGGTGGAACCATCCTGGGGCTTATCTTTGGCATGGTCATTGGCCTGGCTGCGGCTCTGGCCGTGGCCATCTATGTGACCAAGGTGCCTGTGCCGTTCCTCAACAAGGGCGGCAACAACAACCAGCGCGATGCCGTCGAGGCCGAGCGCAATAAGAACTGGGACCCCAACGCCCCGCTGCAAAGCCGCCAGCCTGCACCGCCCCCCGTGGCCGTACCTGTGCAGCCACCCAGCGAAGTGACGGTAACGCCCCCCACGCCAGCGGCCCAGCCCACAGCGACGGGTGGTGTGACTACGCCTGAAGTGCCGGTAACACCGCCAAAGCCCGTGGCTGAAAAGGAAAAGCCCAGCAAGCCCGCCACTGGCGACCCGCTGGGTGATCTGGTCAAGGAGCGCTCTGCTGCTTCTGAAAAAGCTGAAAAAGCACGTGCTGACAAGGAAAAAGCGGCTGCGCAGGCACCAAGCTCCTCTGATTCTGCCTTCAACTACTTTGTGCAGGCCGGTGCTTTCCGCGGTCAGAGCGAAGCCGAAGCGCAGCGCGCCAAGCTGGCCATGCTGGGCTGGGAGTCGCGTATCAGCGAGCGTGAGCAAAACGGTATTACCGTCTTCCGCGTGCGCGTGGGTCCATTTAGCAAGCGTGATGACGCCGAGCAGCTCAAAGGAAAGCTCGATGGAGCTGGTGTGGATTCCACGCTGGTGAGATCGGGGAAGTAATCCTCCCCCTTGAGCTGCTGCGCCGCTTCCCCCGAAGGGGGACCGCATTATCGCTGTGGGGCTGCCCTGGCTTAATGCTTCTGGCCTGCCCCGTTGTTAGTTTTAGAGTTGGCTGAACTTTTTGGAGCTTGTTAGCTCTGATATTGCAGACCTGATACAGGAGTTTGTTTAGATGAAACGTCGCGAATTCTCTCTGGCTGCTTCGGCAGCTGCTGCCGGTACCCTGACTTTGGGTACTTCCTCCAGCTGGGCGCAAGCTGTAGCCCCCAAGGAAGGCAAGGACTACATCAAGCTCGCCAAGCCTGCCAGCGTGGGCGCACCTGCCGGCAAGGTCGAAGTGATCGAGTTCTTCTGGTACAGCTGCCCGCACTGCAATGTGTTCGAGCCCCAGTTTGAAGCCTGGGCCAAGAGCCAGCCTGCCGATGTGGTGGTGCGCCGCGTGCCCGTGGCTTTCAATGCCTCCTTCCTGCCCCAGCAAAAGCTGTACTTCACACTGGAAGGCATGAACCTGCTGCCCCAGCTGCACGCCAAGGTGTTCCGTGCCATTCACGTGGAGCGCAACGGCCTGAAGAACGACGAAGCCATCTTTGAATGGATCGGCAAGCAAGGCGTTGATGTGGCCAAGTTCAAGGAGGTCTACAACTCCTTTACCGTGGCCAATCAGTCGCGCAAGGCTGCCCAGCTGCAAAACGAGTACGACGTGGAAGGCGTGCCTGCCATGGGCGTGGCCGGCCGCTACTACACAGACGGCACCAAGGCAGGCAATATGGACAACGTGCTGCGCGTCGTCAATGCGCTGATTGCCTCCAGCCGCAAGGCATAAGGTCGGTGGCTAACGTCATCAAGCCCTGATGCTCAGCAAGCCCGCCGCCGTGCGGGCTTTTTTATGGGTGTTTTTTACGCAAGTTCTAAAAAGGGAATGACTACAATGGATGCAAGAAACGTGCCTTCCATGAAAAAATCACTCCTACCTCTTGCGCTGGCCTGCGCCCTGGCAGCAGCGACCGGCATTGCGCATGCCGAAAAAGCCGACAGCGCCAAGCCCATGAATATTGAGGCGGATGCGCTGCGCCACGACGAGCTGCAGCAGACCAGCGTCTTCACCGGTAATGTGGTGATGACCAAGGGCACTATCGTGCTGCGTGGCGTACAGCTGGATGTGCGCCAGGATGCCGAGGGCTACCAGTACGGAGTGATCAAGGCGGAGCCGGGCAAGCGCGCCTTCTTCCGCCAGAAGCGCGACAGTGTGCCGGGTCAGCCTGAAGAATTTATTGAAGGCGAAGGCGAAGTCATCGAGTACGACGGCAAGGCCGATATCGTCAAATTCATTCGCCGTGGCGAGATGCGCCGCTACCGTGGCGGCCAGCTCAGTGACCAGGTCACCGGCTCCATCATCGTTTACAACAACATCACGGACGTCTACACGGTCGATGGCGAGAAGACCAGCGGCGGACTGCCCAGCTCTTCCATTGGTCAGGGCGGTCGTGTGCGCGCCATCATGGCACCCAAGGAAGGTACGCCGGGCGCTCAGCCCAAGCCTGCGACACCCGCAACGCAATTGCGCCAGAGCATGACTCTGGGTGGCGAGAAGGCGGGCGAGAAGAAATGATTGAGCCGACCTTCTCCAGCAGCAGCCGCACCGGCGAGTCTGAAAGTCGCCTTGAAGCCAAGCATCTGGCCAAGTCCTATGGCAGCCGCAAGGTGGTCAAGGACGTGTCTCTGACCGTGCAAAAAGGCGAGGTGGTCGGTCTGCTCGGCCCCAATGGCGCGGGTAAGACCACATCGTTTTACATGATCGTGGGTCTGGTGCGCAGCGATGGTGGCGAGATCTTTATTGATGGTCAGCCTGTCGGAGGCATGCCTATTCACCAGCGCTCGCGCCTGGGTCTGTCCTATCTGCCGCAGGAAGCGTCCATCTTCCGCAAGCTCAGTGTGGAAGACAATGTGCGCGCTGTGCTGGAGCTGCAAAAAGACGAGCAGGGCAAGGCGCTGACGCGCGACGAGATTGAAAAACGTCTGACCGGCTTGCTGCAGGAATTGCGCGTTGAGCACCTGCGCCAGTCGCCCGCGCTGGCGCTGTCCGGCGGTGAACGTCGCCGCGTGGAAATCGCGCGTGCACTGGCGACCCAGCCACGCTTCATTTTGCTGGATGAACCCTTTGCCGGTATCGATCCTATTGCCGTGATCGAGATTCAGCGCATCATCGGCTTCCTCAAGGAGCGCGGCATTGGTGTGCTGATTACCGACCACAATGTGCGCGAGACACTGGGCATTTGCGACCATGCTTTCATCATCAGCGATGGGCATGTGCTGGCCGAAGGCACCCCCGAGGAGATTGTGGAGAACGCCGATGTGCGCCGCGTCTACCTGGGCGAACATTTCCGCATGTGATGAGAGCAGGCTTTCGCTCTCTCACATTCCCCCCGGCGCTGGCGTTGTCCAGTGCTGCGGGCCAGCGCATTGAAGCCGCACGGCGGCGAAGTCTGAGTGGCGCGAGCATTTGCTGCAGCCGCCGGCTGGAGGCATTTAGCTGATGAAGCCAGGTCTCTCGCTACGCGTTTCGCAGCATCTCTCGCTTACGCCGCAGTTGCAGCAGTCCATTCAGCTGCTGCAATTGTCCACGCTGGAGCTGGCGCAGGAAGTCGAGCAGATGCTGGTCGACAACCCATTTCTGGAACGCGCTGGCGATGAGGCCGATGCAGGAAGCGATGCTCCTGCAGAGATAGCGCCTGCCGCTCATGAATACAGCACTTCAGACCCTATTTCATCTGAAAAAGATGCAGGACAGGCGCAAATAGCTACTGACTCTGTAGCAGAGACCACCAGCGCCGAAACCCCGGAAACACTGAACTGGGAGGCCGACGGCATTGACGGCCAGGATGGCGAGTGGGGCGGTGAATCCAGCAGCGAGTGGGATTCCCCCTCGGGCAGCGGCTCCACCCGCAACCGTGATGGTGATGGCGAAACCGATGCCATTGACCTGGCCCGCGAGCACGAAAGCCTGACTGCATTTCTGCACCGGCAAGCGCTCAGCCTGCGTCTGGGTGCCGAAGACTGCGCTGCGCTGCGCTTTTTGATCGAGTCGCTCAACGACGACGGCTACCTTGAAGACCCGCTGCAGGAGCTGGCCCAGAGTCTGGCCGGCGACGATCTGGAAGAGCGCGAAGAGCTGGAGCAGCGCTTTGCCATTGCGCTGAAGCTGCTGCAAAGTCTGGAGCCTGTGGGCGTGGGCGCGCGTGACCTGTCCGAATGCCTGCAACTGCAGCTACGTGACTTGATTCACACCGCTGAGGACGAAGGCACGACCGAGGCGCACATGAACCGCTTGAAGCTGGCGCAGGCCATTTGCAAGCAGCCCATGGACTTGCTGGCGCGGCGTGACCTGCGCAAGCTCACCAGCCTGTGCGGCGCACGCGAGGAGCCGCTGCGCGAAGCCATGAGCCTGATTGCCGGGCTGGAGCCGCGCCCCGGTCGCCGCTTTGTGGATGTGGAGCGTAATATCATCGTGCCCGATGTCATCGTGCGCCCGGTGCGCGTCAGCTCAGGGCGGGTCGATTTTTCCGTGCAGCTCAATGCCGATGTGATGCCGCGCCTGCGCGTGCATGACATTTACGCAGGCGTGCTGCGCCGCCACAAAAGCAGCGAAGGCCATGCAGCGCTGCAGCAGCAATTGCAGGAGGCGCGCTGGTTCATCAAGAACATTCAGCAGCGCTTTGACACCATCTTGCGGGTGTCGCAAGCGATTGTGGAGCGGCAGAAAAACTTCTTTGTGCATGGCGAGCTGGCCATGCGCCCGCTGGTGCTGCGCGATATTGCCGATCAGCTGGGCCTGCACGAATCCACCATCAGCCGCGTGACCACGGCCAAGTACATGGCTACGCCGCAGGGCACGTTTGAGCTCAAATACTTCTTTGGCTCGGGTCTGGGAACGGAGACCGGCGGCAGCGCCTCCAGCACGGCGGTGCGGGCGCTGATCAAGCAGTTTGTGGATGCCGAGAGTCCTAAAAAGCCGCTATCCGATGCCAAGCTGGCCGACATGCTCAAGGAGCAGGGCATTGAATGCGCGCGCCGCACGGTGGCCAAGTACCGCGAGCAGCTCAAGATACCGACGACAACGCTGCGCAAGGCGTTGTAGCCATCGCTGGGAATAAAAAAGCCGCTGATGCATTGCTCAGCGGCTTTTTTATTGGGGCAGGGAACCTCGCAAGGCGCAAAGCGCCTCAGGGGGTTAGTTGGGTATCAACCACCAGATGAAGAGCGCCAGCACGCCAATCATCAATCCAAATTTGAGGATCTTGTAGAAGGTCGGGTTCCAGCTGCGGAAGGCGCGGCGGTACTTGCCGGCGTAGAAGGAGATCTTGAACAGCTTGCTGATCATGCCGCGCGGGTCGCCCTCGTTATTGGGTGAGCTGGCAGCGGCCACCACGTTCTTGCCCAGCCAGTGATTGAGCCACTGGGCAAAGCCATTGGTCATGGGGCGTTCCACATCGCAGAACAGCACGATGCGGTTGCCTTCCGAGCGGTTCTCGGCCCAATGCATATAGGTCTCGTCGAAGATCACGCCTTCGCCCTCGCGCCAGCTGTAAGGCGTGCCGTCGACCTCGATCATGCAGCGGTCATCATTGGGCGCCAGCACGGCCAGGTGGTAGCGCAGCGAGCCCGCATAAGGGTCGCGGTGCAGGTTGAGCTTGGCGCCGGGCGGCAGCTCGGCAAACATGGCGGCCTTGATGCTGGGAATGGATTTGACCAGGGCGGTGGTCTTGGGGCACAGCTCCATGGCGGACGGGTGGGCATCGCCATACCACTTCAGGTAAAAGCGCTTCCAGCCGGTCTTGAAGAAGGAGTTAAAGCCTGCGTCGTCGTTATTGGCGGCAGCCTTGATCTGCATGTTTTTCTGCAGATTGACGGCTTCCTCGCGGATCTCGCGCCAGTTGGCCTGTAACTGGGCCAGCTCGGGGAAGGTACTGGTGGGCAGATAAGGCGTGCGCGGCACTTTGCTGAACATCAGCATGAAGACGTTGAAGGGCGCTGTGAACGTGGAGTGATCAAACAATTGCTTCACCACCTTGTGGCGCACCTTGCCACGCAGGTGCATGTACAAGGCGCAGCCGACGAACATCAGCACCAGGGCCAGAACGATAATTTTTGCCATAAGGGTCAATTTTACCGGGGGTGCCCCGGTGGCGACCATGGGGGCAGGTCAAACAGAACCGGGGTAGGGGAATATCAATAACAATAGCTGCTATCGCTTGATCAATAAGCGCTAGCGCCTTGTTTTGCATGAAATTCAAGGCAAAGCCAGCACCGCGCAGTTGCAGAGGTCGTCGCTTTCAAAGGCGGTTTTATCGCCCGCTTTCAGTCCCGGCACGGGGAACAGGCGCACAGTCAGCGGCTTGTTCAGGCGAAAGGCCATGGTGCCCGTGTCGCGCATGACTGCGGCGATCTGCTCATTGCTGCTGTCGCCGAGGACCGGCACGGTGTCGAGGCCAATGCCGCAGACGCTGCTGTAGGTCAGCAGGGCGCGAATATCGAATTCTTGATTCAGGCTGGCCTGGGCCAAGCCTTGGTCTTCGGTCACGGCCAGCATCAGGCCGCTGAAGCCGATTGGCGTCACGCCCTGGACGGACTTGAACACGCGCGTCAGCAGGGCCGAGGCTTCCACCGTGCCGCTGGCGCCGAAATAGGGCACGCCAAGCAGTCGGTAGACATCGACCATGGAGGCGCAGGACTTGGAGGGCGCGGCCGAGGTGTCCATGCCTGCAATGCGCCAGCCGTCGGCCAGTGTCACGCCATCGGCGCAGCGCTGGATTGCGGTGGCATGTGTGGTCAGCGACTGGCTCAGGCGCTCGAAGGCCAGCTTGAACCACGCGGCGTGATCCAGCTGCTGGCGCTGGGCTTGCAGCGCCTGGAGGTCGGCCACCATGAGATCTGGTGTTTCCAGCCCCAGCACCAGCGCCCCATGGTGCTGGCCGCGGTGGTAGCTGGCCGGAAAGTAGGGAATGCCGGGCGCGCAGTTGAAGTTGACCGTGAAGTTGAAATTGCCCTCGCCGCGTGGCGTGGTGCGGGCAATTTCCTGAATAGCCTGCACGCTGTGGGCCAGCAGCTCGGTCTGCAAAAAGCCGTGCTCGTCCAGGTCGATATTCACGCAGGCATTGCAAAGGTCGCCATAGGCGGCGATCAGCTGGGGCAGCAGCGCAACCTCTTGTGCGTTGCGCGCCTCGCCAATGGCAAAGCGAATGCGGCGCGCGCCGGTGTTGATAGCGCTCAGCAACTGGGTGATGTGCTGCAAATCGGCCAGCGCCGAATCAATCCCCGAGACATTGATGAACTCGCCAAACGGGTTGCTCACAATGCGAATCGACTGCACCCGGTAGCCCTGGGCCTCGATAGCATCGGCGACTGCATCGCACTGCTGCTTGGCCAGTGTCAGACTTGCCTGCCACTGCGCACGCTCGGTGGGCATGTTGACGAAGGCGGTGACGGTACGCACGCGCACCAGAGGGTTGAAGCTGATATTCATAGCAGTATCCGCAGTCTGTAAAAGGGCTGTCGGCCATTTTGCATGCAGACGCCAGGGCTACAGCAGGCGCGTGCCCAGCGGCACCTCCTTGTCGGGCACGCACAGTGCCACGGCTCCTGAGGCATCGTGAAAACCGGTCACAAGACATTCGCTCATCAACGGGCCAATCTGCTTCTTGGGAAAGTTCACCACCGCGACCACCAGTCTGCCAATCAAGTCCTCGGGCCGGTAATGCTCGGTGATCTGCGCGCTGGACTTGCGCTGGCCCAGCTCGGGGCCCAAATCCAGCAGCAGTTTGTAGGCGGGCTTGCGCGCTTCGGTAAAGGCCTCGGCCTGCAGCACGCGGCCCACACGCAGCTCCACCTTCATGAAGTCGTTCCAGCTGATTTCTTCCATTTTTGAGTCTCCTTGTGCCGTCATGATGACGGCGCCGCAGCGCGTATCTATAGCGCAACGCTTGCCGTGCGCTGGCACCGGAAAAGGCCTAGCGCGTATGCTTATGCCCTGTAACGCGCATATCGAGTGTCAGGCACCTGACACCGCAGCTGGCGCGCATTGATTTTTATGAACCAACTGCATTTGTTTTTGCCCTGCGCCGCCGGCGTCGAGGGTTTTCTGGCCGACGAGGTCCACGCCATCACCGGTGCCACCGGGCAAGATTTGCTCGTGGGCCGGGGCGGCGTCATGCTGCGCGGCATGTGGCGTGATGCCATGCTGCTCAATCTGCACAGCCGCCTTGCGCAGCGCGTGCTGGTCGAGCTGTCGCACACCATGTACCGCAGCGAGAACGATCTGTACCGCGCTGCCAGCGAGGTGGCGTGGGAGATCTGGTTCTCGCCCAAGGAGACCTTCAAGATCGAAGTCACCGCCCAGCACAGCCCGCTGACCAGCCTGAACTTTGCTGCGCTCAAGGTCAAGGATGCGATTGCCGATCGCTTCCGCGAAAAGCGCCACGGCGTGCGCCCCAGCGTGGAAACACACCACCCCGATGTGCGCGTGCACCTGCACCTGACGACTGACGGCGCCACCATCTACATCGACACCTCGGGCGAAGCGCTGTTCAAGCGCGGCTGGCGCGAGGACAAGGGCGATGCGCCGCTGAAGGAAACCCTGGCCGCCGCCATGATTGCTGCCAGTGGCTGGAACCCCCACGGCGATAACCCCCAGCCGCTGTACGACCCCTGCTGCGGCAGCGGCACCGTGCTGATTGAGGCGGCGCAAATTGCGCGCAAGATTCCGGCCGGCATTCTGCGCCGCTTTGCGTTTGAAAAGCTGGTGCCCTTCCAGCGCCATGTGTGGGAAGTGATTCAGGACGAGGCCGAGGCCGCCATCCTGCCCGAGTCGCCCGTGGGCATTTATGGCTCGGACATTTCCTTCCGTATGGTCGACTTTGCCCAGCGCAATGCCGAACGTGCAGGCGTGGCCGAAACCATCAATCTGCGCGGTGGCGATGCGCTGCAGCGTATGCCGCCTACCGACCAGCCCGGCATGATGATTCTGAACCCGCCCTATGGCGAACGTATTGCCGCTGCCGGTAGCTCGGGCCGCAATGCCGCAGAGCGTATGGGTCAGGTCGAACGCGTGGGTCGCGAAACTGCGCAGACCGAAGACGGCGGCGAATTCTTCAGCCAGCTGGCCAGCCACTGGAAGAAGAACTACAGCGGCTGGAGCGCCTTCATGCTCACGCCCGACCTGAAGCTGCCCAGCCAGATGCGTCTCAAAGAATCGCGCCGCACGCCCATGTGGAACGGCCCGATTGAGTGCCGCTTGTTCCGCTTCGACATGATCAAGGGCTCGACCAAGCCCCGCAAGAATGCCGATGGCGCTGCAGACGGCAATGCGCAAGCAGGCGAAGCGTAATGAAAATCGCCCCCCTGCGCTGGCCGGCCTGTAACGCCGGCTACGAAGGCCCGTTGCCGCGCCCCATGATTCTGGACACCAATGTGGTGCTGGACATGCTGATCTTTGACGACCCGCATATCCCATCGATTCGTGAACTGGTCGCCAAGGGCGAGGTCCGCTGGATTGCCGACCAAGCCCAGCGCATCGAGCTGGGTCGCGTGCTGCATTACAGCCAGATCGCCCCGCGCGTGAGCTTCTACGGCAAGACGCCCGAAGGCGTGATGGCGGCGTTTGATGAAGCTGTCGAATATGTGGCCGAGGCCCCAAAGATTCGCTTTACCTGCACCGACCCGGACGACCAGCATTTCCTCGACCTGGCCAGCCTGCACAAAGCGGTTCTGGTCAGCAAAGACCGCGCCGTGCTCAAGCAGCGCAAGCGCGTGGCGACGCACTATGGCGCGACGGTGGGGAATATCGTTTTATTGGAAGAGGTCGTGACTGAAGTGATTGCAGAGGCGACCGCCGAGGCTTGATATACCTTCATTAAAAATAGCTGCCAGCGCTTGATAAATAAGCGCTGGCAGCTATTTTTTTTGAGAGTGATTATTTCTGCTTGGGCAACCACGGCACGCCGTTGATGTGGCTGCCGCCATCGACAAACAGCGTATTGCCGGTCACATAGCAGCAGTCATCGCTGGCCAGGAAGAGCGCTGCGCCGCCAATGTCGCGCTCGGGCTCGCCCATATAGCCCATGGGGTTCATGCGCAGCATATCGGCCGCATTTTCTGGCTGGGCGGTGGCGAACTTTTGGTAGGCCTCGGTGGCTGCGCCAGGGCAGATGGCGTTGCAGCAGATGCCATGGGCCGCCCATTCCCGCGCGGCGGAGCGCGTAAGAGTGCGCAGGGCTTCTTTAGCCATGTTGTAGTCCACCGAATAGGGGTGAGCGTTGACGCCGTTGAGCGAGCACATATTGATGACCCGCCCCCAGCCGCGCTGCTTCATGCCGGGAAAGACGGCTTGCATGGCCCACAGCGCAGACTGTGCGCCAATGCGCCAGGCCCAGTCGGCATCCAGATCGCTGAGCGTCTCGACCTGCGCAAAGCCGGGCTTGGCACCGGGGCGACGGCCCCATGCGTTGTTGACCAGAATGTCCACTCGGCCAAAGTGCGCCAGCGCAGCATCGACCATGGTTTGCACGGCCGCATGTTCGCTGACATCTGCCGCCGAGTAGCCGACTTGCACGCCAAACTCTTCGCTGATTTCGTGCGCCGCTGCGGCGCAGGTTTCGGCATTGATATCGGCCAGCCACAGGCTGGCGCCTTCGGCGGCAAAGCGGCGGGCCACGCCTTTGCCAATGCCGGCTCCTGCGCCAGTAATCAGGGCGACGCGGTCTTGCAGTCGATTCATTTGTCAGCTCTCCTTGTTGCTTGTCAGGATCACTGTGCGTGAGCCTCAGCGTGTCGGCATCGTTGAGTTGGACGAAGTATTTGCCAGCGCCTGTGGCGCCTGAACCACCCAAGGCTAGACCGGTTTTGCCGCAGCCGGTTAGCATTCGCTCAGCAGGGACGACCTTGCCTGGCTGTGTTGCACATGGCTTTTTCTTGCCGGGACGACCTGGCCATTCATCTCCAAAGAGGTTTGCTATGGCTTGGGTTTATCTGCTGATCGCTGGCGTTCTTGAAGTGCTCTGGGCCTTCACCATGAAGCAGTCCAACGGTTTCACTCACTTCAAATACAGCGCCATCACCATCGTGGCCATGATTGCCAGCTTTGGCCTGCTGTCGATTGCCATGCGCACGTTGCCGCTGGGCACGGCCTATGTGATCTGGACGGGCATTGGTGCTGTAGGTGCATTTGTGGTGGGCATTACTGTGCTGGGCGAGCAGGTCAGCGCCATGCGCGTGGGCGCAGCCGTGCTGATCGTCAGCGGGCTGGTGCTGATGAAGCTCTCCAGCGGCGAATAACAGGTCTGCCCGCGCAACCGTTCGGGCAAGGCGACAATAGAGGCATGAACTCCTCCACGCCTTCCACGACTGCACCGGCCCCGCGCAAGGCCGTGCCCGCTACCCCCAAGCTGACCACTCTGGACAAAACCCGCGTCGATGACACGCGCATCAAGATCGTGCGCCCGCTGCTCACGCCTGCGCTGCTGGAAGAGTGGCTGCCTATTACCGAGCAAGCCTACGCGCTGGTGGAGTCCAGCCGCGCAGCCATCTCGCGCGTGCTGCATGGGCAGGATGACCGTCTGGTAGTGGTGGTCGGCCCATGCTCGATTCACGATCACGATCAGGCCATGGATTACGCTCGCCAGCTCAAGGTGCAGGCCGATGCGCTCAAGGACGATCTGCTCATCGTCATGCGCGTGTACTTTGAAAAGCCGCGCACCACCGTGGGCTGGAAGGGCTACATCAACGACCCCTACCGCGATGGCAGCTTTGCCGTGAACGAAGGGCTGGAGCTGGCACGCCGCCTGCTGCTGGATATTCTGGAGCTGGGCCTGCCTGCGGGGACTGAGTTTCTGGACTTGCTGTCGCCCCAATTCATCAGCGACCTCGTCAGCTGGGGCGCGATTGGTGCGCGCACGACGGAGAGCCAGAGCCACCGCCAGCTGGCCAGCGGCCTGAGCTGCCCCGTGGGCTTCAAGAACGGCACCGATGGTGGCCTGAAAGTGGCCAGCGACGCCATCTTGGCCGCACAGTCCAGCCATGCCTTCATGGGCATGACCAAGATGGGCCAGAGCGCCATCTTCGAGACACGCGGCAACCAGGACTGTCACGTCATTCTGCGCGGTGGCAAGGCCCCTAATTACGATGCGGCCCATGTGCAGGCTGCCAGCGAGATTCTGGAAAAATCAGGCCTGCGCCCGCAGGTGATGATTGACTTCTCGCACGCTAACAGCAGCAAACAGCACCGTCGCCAGATCGACGTCGGTGCCGATGTGGCCCAGCAGGTCGCGGCTGGTGATTCACGCATTACCGGCGTGATGATTGAAAGCCATATTCACGAAGGCCGTCAGGACATCGTGGAAGGCGAAGAGCTGGCCTACGGCGTGTCTCTGACCGATGCCTGCATCAGCATGGAGCAGACGATTCCGGTGCTGGAGCAGCTGGCGCAGGCCGTGCGTGCGCGTCGTATCAAGACTGCTTGAGCGATTCGGGTCTGGCGATCTAAAAAAAGAGGCACCAAGGTGCCTCTTTTTGTTTTCTGACGCTCTAGCCCTTTTGCAAATTGCGCAGACCGCTATCGTTTTTGAAAAGCTCTACAACTCCAGCGTCAGTTTGAGCATGTCCTTGTGCTGCACGCCGCGCTCCCACAGTGGGGTGGTGTAGTTCTGCAAAAAGAAGTCGCGCTCTATGTCGGTCACGCGAAAGCCTATGCGCTGGTAGAACAGCAGTTGATCGCCAAAGCTGCCGGTTCCCACTTCCAGTTGCCGCACGCCGCGCTGGCGCATATCCCGGATGGCGCGGTGCAGCAGGGCCGATCCAATCCCGTTGCGTTGCCAGGCCGTGGATACGGCCATATTGATCAGCTCCCACTTGTGCTGCCCGTCACCTTCAGGCGTCAGAACGCAGACACCAATCAGCGCACCCAGACCGCTGGGCGTGAACTGGGCGGTCTGGCGGGCCGCAAAACAAGTGGAGTGGGGTAGATAACGCTTGATGCGCTCACGCGAGGGGTCGGCCAGCAGCAGCAGATGCCAGGGGGCTTCTGCGGGGTTCATGGTCGTGATGTTCCACGAGGCGGGGGTGCTGGGGCCGGTCAGTGTGGATGTCATGCGCAGGCTCCGCATCGGTAAAACCGGGGCGCGGCATATTCGCCGGGCAGGATGTCGGCGTTCATTCGATAAGCCGGAGCCCCGGCCATCTGCTGCAAACCCAAATCACGCGCCATTTCCACTTTCCACCTGCGGGCGTTGTGAGCCCGCCTCAAATATTGTCAACAGCCCATAGCGTAGCAGTCAGCACGCAAGCCTGGCGACGTACTGTTAAAAAGTACAGCAAATTTCACTCAATTGGATGCAGGAATTTGGCAAACCTGGGCTTGATTAAGCGATTCGACAAGGGGGCTGTCGTTTTTGAGCATTGGCGTGCGGCAGCGGTGCTCAGCAGCGTTTGCAAAATCAAAAGTAGTGGTTTATACTTATTCCAAGGGTTAACCCCTAAGGTTTTGCCCGGTGCTGGCAGTGCATGAGATGCGTACTGTCCATCGCTTGAAGTGCATCTCTTGATTTCATAGAAAGTTCATCATGCGCCAAGCTCTCAACTCCCTGATCGCATTCATCCAAGAAGCACGCGAGTTCCATCTGGATCTGGCAAACCAGTAATCACGCACTGGTGATAGAAACAGCCGCCGTTTGAGGCGGCTTTTTTCGTCTGAAATCAGGCCGCCAGCAGGCCCTGCTTTTCGATGAAGGCCACCACTTCATCCAGTCCGTCCAGCGTCTTGAGGTTGGTCATCACAAAGGGCTTGAGCCCTTTGGGCGTGGTGCGCTGCTTGATGGTGTCGCTACGCATGATCTCCAGGTTGGCGCCCACATGGGGAGCCAGATCGGTCTTGTTGATGACAAACAGATCGCTCTTGGTGATGCCGGGCCCGCCCTTGCGCGGAATCTTCTCGCCCGCTGCTACGTCGATGACGTAGATGGTCAGGTCCGAAAGTTCGGGGCTGAAGGTGGCGGCCAGGTTGTCGCCGCCCGACTCGATGAAGACGATGTCGGCATCGGGGAAGTCCTTGAGCATGCGGTCAATGGCTTCCAGGTTGATGGACGCGTCTTCACGAATGGCTGTGTGCGGGCAACCGCCGGTTTCCACGCCCATGATGCGCTCAGCGGGCAGCGCGCCGCTGACGGTCAGCAGGCGCTGATCTTCCTTGGTGTAGATGTCGTTGGTGATGGCGATCAGGTCCCATTTGTCGCGCATGGCCTTGCACAGCATTTCCAGAATGGTGGTCTTGCCCGAGCCCACGGGCCCGCCAATGCCCACGCGCAAGGGGGGCAGTTTTTTTGTGCGGTTGGGGATGTGGTGCAGTGCAGTGCTCATGATCGAAACAGGCGTGAATATTGGTGTTCATGCTGGGCCGAAAGAATGGCCAGCATGGGCGAAAAAGCCTGCCGCCCGCTGTCTGGAAGTGCCAGCGCATGGTCAACAGCTTGGGGGATTTCTTGCGTCAGTTTTGCCAGAATGCGCTGACCTGCGCTCTGGCCCAAAGGCACGGCCTTGATGGCGGCCTGCACCATGTTCTCCGCCCAGCCAAAGGCAAAGGCCAGCAACGCATCGCGGGGTGCAGCCCCCGTGCAGAAAGCCGCAAACGCAAAGGCCACGGGGTAACTGGCATCTTGAGCGGCCAGCCAGGCGATTAAGGCGTGGTGTTCGGGGGCATCGGTATAGCGGTTGCGCAACCAGTCGGTCAGCGACCGGCCCATTTGCTCGGTCTGCAGCCGCAGCTCACTCGTTTCGCGCGTGGTACGCACCCACTGGTTCAGCGCGGCAACACGGCGCAAGTCGTTCTGCTGCCACGCAGCAACGGCCTGCGCAATCACCGCCATGTCTCCGCGCGACTGGGTCAGATGCAGTTGCTGCACCAGCCAGCTGGCTGCTTCTGTTTCTGTAGTGACCAGCGTAGCATTGATGGCCGCTTCAAGCCCTTCGGAGTATGAAAAACCACCAATCGGTAAGGCAGGCGAAGCCAGCCACATCAGCTGCAAAAAGCTGTGCTGGCTCAGCCCCAGATGCGGGGCTGGCGTTGCGGGCTGGGTATCAGTGTTCATGCCCATGATCGTGATCGTGTTCATGTGGGTGGCCATGCCCGTGGTGGTGATGGCTGTGCCCATCATTGGTCACATGGCCGCCGTAGGCACCGCCTTCGGGTTCAAAGGGAAGGTCGGCCTCCACCACCGTCATATGCATGCTGCGCAGCATGTCGGCCAGCACATGGTCAGGCTCGATTTTCAGGTGATCGGGCTGCAGCTCAATCTGCACATGGCGGTTGCCCAGATGGTAGGCGGCGCGCATCAGATCAAACGGCGAACCGTGCAGCGCGCAGGCCGTAATGCGCAGCACTTTCTGCGGTGCGGCCAGCACGCGGATCAGGCTCCCGTCCTCAGCTACCAGCACATCACCACCCCGCACTGCCTGGCCACGCGGCAAAAAAATGGCTAGCGACCGACCCTTGCTGTCGGTGGCAGCAAAGCGCGATTTTTGGCGCACATCCCAGTCCAGCTCAATGGTGGTGGCACGCTTGAGTAGTACGGTGGAAAGGCCTTGGCCCTGAGGCAGCAGTTTGTGGGCAGTCAGCATGGGCAATCAAAATAGGAGCGTGCTTCGCAGATCATTGAACAGGTTGGCGTGCTTTTTGCTGCTGCCAAACTGTTTGAAAAACTCTCTGGATGCGGTGATGGAAAAAGAATCTTCGACTAGCTGGCAAGCCTGCGGAGCGGCCCATGTTGCGGTCTATGGCACTTTGCGTGCAGGTGGCGTCAACGACATTGCAAGACTGCAGCCGGGCATTGTCTGCAGGGGCAGAACGCAGCTCACGGGCAGCTTGTTTGACCTGGGCTGGTACCCCGGACTGAGCCTCAATGGCACGCAAACCGTGCTGGCCGAGGTCTACCCCATGAGCGACGCGCTGGAGCAGGCCATGGACCGTATTGAAGGCCTGTGGCCGCAGGACATGGGCGAGTACCGCAAGCGCGTGCTGACCTTGCCTGTAATGTGCTGTGATGGCAGCCAGCAACCGCTGGCGGTGCTGGTGTACGAAGCCATGCCCGCCACCGTGCAGCATGCGCCGTGCATTGCCGCCAGCGATTGGCTGCAGTGGTTTGAGGGCAAGGGTGTTCAGCATCCGGATACCGCGTTTTCTCTCAACAGCGCTCAGAACAAAAAGTAGCGCTGCGCCATGGGCAGGCTGGTGGCGGGCTCGCAGGTCAGCAAGTTACCATTGGCGCGCACGGCGTAGGTCTGGGCGTCCACCTCCATGTGGGGTGCCAGATCGTTGTGAATCATGTGCTGCTTCTTCACATTGCGAATGCCCTTCACCGCCGACAAAGTCTTGTGCAGACCAAAGCGCTGGCCAATGCCTGCAGCCAGACCGGCTTGCGAGACAAAGGTGAGTGAGGTCTTTGCAATCGCTCCGCCAAAGCTGGCAAACATGGGCCGGTAGTGCACGGGCTGGGGCGTGGGAATGGACGCATTGGGGTCGCCCATGGCCGCCATGGCAATGCTTCCGCCCTTCAAAATGCAAAAGGGTTTGACGCCAAAAAAGGCGGGCTTCCAGATCACGATGTCGGCCCATTTCCCCACCTCGATGCTGCCCACCTCGTGGCTGATACCGTGCGCAATCGCGGGGTTGATGGTGTATTTGGCAATGTAGCGCTTGATGCGGAAGTTGTCGTTTCTGGCTCCGTCACCTTGCAGTGGCCCGCGCTGCTGCTTCATCTTGTGCGCGGTCTGCCATGTGCGCAAAATCACCTCGCCCACGCGGCCCATGGCCTGGCTGTCAGAGCTGAACATGCTGATCGCGCCGATGTCGTGGAGGATGTCTTCGGCCGCAATCGTTTCCTTGCGGATGCGGCTTTCGGCAAAGGCCAAGTCTTCGGCAATACCGGCGTCCAGATGGTGGCAGACCATCAGCATGTCCACATGCTCGTCCAGCGTGTTGATGGTGTAAGGCCGTGTGGGGTTGGTGGAGCTGGGCAGCACATTGGCCTCGCCCACCACTTTCAGAATGTCGGGTGCATGGCCGCCGCCCGCACCTTCGGTGTGGAAGGTGTGGATGGTGCGACCCTTGAAGGCCGCCACCGTGTCTTCCACAAAGCCGGATTCATTGAGCGTGTCGGTGTGTATGGCGACCTGCGTATCGGTCTCTTCGGCCACATCCAGGCAGTTGCTGATGGCCGCTGGCGTGCTGCCCCAGTCTTCGTGCAGCTTCAGGCCGATGGCCCCCGCGCTGATTTGCTCGTGCAGCCCGGCAGGCAGGCTGGCGTTGCCTTTGCCCAAAAAACCGATGTTCATGGGGAAGGCATCTGCCGCCTGCAGCATGCGCTCCATATGCCAGGGACCGGGCGTGCAGGTGGTGGCAAACGTGCCGGTAGCGGGGCCGGTGCCGCCGCCAATCATGGTGGTCACGCCGCTGGTCAGTGCCTCTTCAATCTGCTGCGGCGCGATGAAGTGGATATGGGTGTCTATGCCGCCTGCGGTAACGATATCGCCTTCACACGAAATGATCTCGGTGCCGGGGCCAATGATGATGTCCACGCCGGGCTGGGTGTCCGGATTGCCCGCTTTGCCAATCGCCACAATGCGCCCGTCCTTGAGGCCGATGTCGGCTTTGACAATGCCCCAGTGGTCGATGATGAGGGCGTTGGTTAGTACTGTGTCGACGGCCCCTTGCTCACGCGTGCGCTGGCTTTGCGCCATGCCGTCGCGGATGGTTTTGCCGCCGCCAAATTTCACTTCCTCACCATAGCCACCAGCGGCCAGGGTGTAGTCTTTTTCGACCTCGACGATGAGTTCGGTATCGGCCAGACGCAGGCGGTCGCCCACAGTGGGGCCAAAGGTTTCGGCGTAAGCGCGTCGGTCCATGGTGGCCATTACATGTCTCCTGCTGGGCCGCTGCAAGGGGCAGTGACTGCATGAAGTGAGGAGCGTGGGAGCATTACAGCTTTCCTTGAATCAGGCCGCGAAAGCCGTAAATCTGGCGGTCGCCGCCTATGTCTACCAATTCCACCGTGCGCTGCTGGCCCGGCTCAAAACGCACGGCCATGCCGCTGGCAATGTTCAGGCGCTTGCCGTGGGCGGCTTCGCGGTCGAAAGACAGGCCCGCGTTCGTCTCCGCAAAGTGGTAGTGGGAGCCGACCTGAATCGGCCGGTCGCTGGCGTTTTGCACCACCAGCGTGGTGGCAGGGCGGCCGGGGTTGAGCTCGTGCGCGCCTTGGTCTAGCAGTAGTTCACCGGGGATCATCTGAGCCTCCTCAAGCGAGTCTGGTCAGCATGAAAGCGCCCAGTGCCGCTGTCGCTGCACCGCCGAATTGGGCCAGCCATCGATGTCTCTGCATGACCGCATGGCCGAACACCATGCCCGCGACATGCAGGGCGGCTGAACCTAGCGCAATGCCTGCCAAGGCACCGATAGTCGCCATGCCGCTGTCACCGGCCAGCTCAAACCCGTGTGCTGCGCCGTGAAAAAAAGCGAAGACACCTGCCAGTGCGGCGGCGACGCCCCAAGGCATTTTTTTCTGCACCAGTACCAGCAGGCCCAGCACCAGCACCGATGCGGCAATCATGGGCTCGACACCCGGCACCCACAGGCCCGCAAAGCCTGCCAATGCGCCCGCTACCAGCAGCGCGACAAAGGCTGCAGGGGCGTGCCATGCGGTGCGCAGGCTGGGCATGGTCAGAGCGCTCCACGCGCCCACAGCCAGCATGGCAGCCAGATGGTCAGCACCCGTGAAAGGGTGGGAAAAAGCGTGGCTCAGGCTGTCCAGAAAGTGATGGTGGCCGCCGCCATCGGCACCCACATGGGCAAGCGCGGACAGGGGCAGGGCCGTTGCTGCAGCGGCAGTGGTGATGATGAGTTGCTTGAATTTCATAGCTGTCTGCGCTTGATGGGTAAGGGCTAGCGGGCTAAAAGGCTTGAAGTTGCTGCTGAATCAGGTAATGGAGCAGGCCATGGATCAGGCAATGGATCAGGCAATGGGCTCGTGCACGGTGACCAGCTTGGTACCGTCGGGAAAGGTGGCCTCGATCTGTATGTCGGGAATCATCTCGGGAATGCCTTCCATCACATCGGCGCGCGTCAGCACGCTGCGGCCTTCGCTCATGAGCTGGGCGACAGTGCGGCCATCGCGCGCTCCTTCCATCACAAAGGCGCTGATGAGCGCCACGGATTCTGGGTAGTTGAGCTTGAGGCCGCGCGCCTTGCGCCGCTCTGCCAGCAGGGCAGCGGTAAAGATCAGCAGCTTGTCTTTTTCGCGAGGAGTCAGTTCCATCTTCTTTAATTCCTCAGTCAGCTCGCGCAGTCGGCACTGCTGACTGCGTGCGGTGTGATTTCTATGGACTTGTATCTAGCAAGTGCTGTGCCAAAGCGGTGCGTTTGCACTGCGCTCACATGGTCTGAAATGAATGAAGGCGCACCTTGTTGGTGCATCTATGGAGAGCGGTTGCACCAACACCTGCCCGGTGTGTTTGCTTGTGGTGCATGCGGGGGCAGTGCAAGAGCTGAATCGGTGCATTGCATGGCATGGACCTTGCTCTATCTGGCGCATGAGGACAAAGAAGAATTCAACGCACAGAAGTCGCTGCCAGGAGGTGACGCTGCGGTGCACAGCACTGGCCTGTTATGCGTTGCTGCATGGCAATGCGTGGGCGCATGAGGCCGAAGTTCGCCTAGCTGAAGTCCAGGTCAAAGGCCAGTCGCTGGATGCTGTACAGCCAGCGTTTTCGGTGACGGAAATAGGCCGTGACGATTTGCGTGAGCAGCCACGCCAGGAGGTCGAATCGCTCTGGAGCAAGGTGCCTGGCATGCATGTCCATCACTACCAGCTCAGCGGCGTGGCCAATGGTCTGGTGCTGCGCGGCTTTGGCGGCGGCGGCCATGGTGGCGATGTGGCGGCCACGCTGGATGGCATTCCGCTGAACGAAGCCACGTCACATGCCGACGGCTACTTCGATCTGAACGTGGTGGTGCCGCTGGAGCTGGACAAGGTCAATGTCTATCGCGGCCCGGTATCTGTGCTGCAGGGCAATTACAACCGCGCGGGTCTGGTGGAGCTGCGCACGCGCCGCAGCGGCAGTTATACCGATGTGGATGTCAGCGCAGGCTCGTACGGTCTGTGGGATACGCAGGCCGCGCTGGGGCGCGAGCTGGAGGGCGGTGATCAGCTCAATCTGGCGGCCCAGCATTCGCGCGGCGATGGTGCGCGGCCCAGCTCGGGCTACGAGCGCAGCACCCTCAACGGCCACTGGAAGCACCATGTGCATGAAAAGCTCGATATATCGCTGTCCGGCCGCTGGCATGAGGCACGTGGCGATTCGCCCAGCTATCTGACCGAAGCGCAGTGGCGACAGGACCCGCAGGGCAAAGATGGCCATGTGGTGGGAGACGGCACCAGCAAGCACTTCGGTACGCTGCGCCTTGATGCCCAGTACGCGCTCGGCGGCGAGACCCGGCTGCTGGGCTTTGTCTATGCCACGCAGCAAGATTTTGTGCGCTGGTTCACGCGCCCGCGTAGCGGCACCTGGATGCAGCGTGAGGAGCGCTATGACCGCAGCGTGCTGGGCGCGGGGCTGAATTTGAATGGCAAGACGGCTCTTGCCGCGCGCGAGCTGAACTGGATGCTGGGGCTGGAGCAGGTGCTCGAATCCACCGACTACGGCTACTGGGATGGATTGGTCAACCGCCAGCGCATGGCTGCTGCGCTGGATGACCGCAATACGCGGCTTAACAACACCGCCCTGTATGGCCAGGGTAACTGGCAGGCCACGGACTGGCTGCAGACCTCGGCCGCGCTGCGCTGGGACCGCTTTGAGGGCAGTTGTCGCCTGCTGGGCACAGAGACCGGCGGCGATGAATGCAGCCGCATGCCGGGCCGCAGCCAAGCCAGCCCCAAGCTGGGTGCACTGGCCCAGCTCAATGCCCAGACAGCGGTGCGCGCCAGCTGGTCGCAAGGCTTTGCCCTGCCCAGCGACTTTGCCAAATATGCGCTGCGCAACAGCGAGCTGAGCGCGAACATCTTTCGCCAGACCGAGCTGGGAGTGCAGTGGAAGCCTTCTAACCAGTGGCTGCTCGATGCCTCGGTCTATCGCATCACCTCCAGCCAGGAGATTCGCAACACCGCCCCCGGCGAATATGAAAACCTTGGAGCTACGCTGCGCAAGGGCGCCGAGCTGCAACTGCACTGGCTGCCCGGGCGTGCCTGGCATCTCGAATGGGCCTATGGCCTCAACCGCTCCAAAGTCACGCAGAACGCCAATGCGTCACTGCTCGGCCAGCGTGTGGTGGCGGTGCCCCAATACACCAGCACCTTGCATGCGCGCTGGATGCCGCGCAGCGATATCACCGTGCACGGCGTGCTGCGCCATGTGGGCCGCGCGCCCATCAACACCAGCAATACCGAATGGGCGGCCAGCTACCACTGGATTGATTTGGGCCTGCAATACCGGCTGCCCGCCAGCGTGGCGCGCAATGCAAGCCTGAACCTGTGGCTGCGCAATGCCGCCGACACCCGTTATGCCAGCACCACCACCGTGATTGGCGGCCAGCGTCTGGTGGCACCCGGTGCGCCGCGCAGCCTGCAACTGGGCTTGCAGTTTTCACTATGAATTTTGGAGTTCTCATGTCTCAGCCCCTGACCCGTAAAAGCGTGATCGCGCGCATTCTTTGCACGACCGCTACGGCCTGGCTGCTCTGCGCCAACCCCGTGTATGCCCATAACGTGTGGCTGGAGCCCGATGCGCAGGGCGGCTATGTCATGCAGTTTGGCGGCCACGAAGGCAAGACCGAAACCTTTGACCCCGCCAAGCTGCAGCGCGTGCATGCCTACGACCTGCGCGGGCGTGAGCTGAGCTGCGATGTGCAGAGTCTGCGCGCAGGCATTCGCGTCAAGCCCGATGCCAAGGCCGCACTGATTGCGGTGGAGCTGGATAACGGCTACTTCAGCAGCGTCAAACCTGAAGGTGACATGCTGCCCCTGCCCATGGACAAGAACCCCGGTGCGGTGCGCGGCGTGCATGCGCGCAAGTTTCACAAGACCGTGGTGCGCTGGGGTGCGGTGATGCAAAAGCCGCTAGGCCAGATGTTTGAAATTGTGCCGCTGACAGGGCAGGCACCGCATGCAGGCCAGCCTTTGAAGGTGCAGGTGCTGCTGAACGGCAAGCCGCTGGCGGGAGCGCGCCTGTCATGGAATGAAAACGGCGCGCCGACGCTGAGTGATGCGCAAGGCATGGCCAGCGTGACGCCTTCCGCAGGCACCAATATCTTGCAGGCCATCTGGCGCGAAGCAGTGCAGGGCGATGTGAAAACGACGCAAAACAGCTATGAATATCTGCTGCGCTTTGCCGTGCACTGAGGTGTAGTGATGGGCATGCACTTCAACAGTGCCACGCCCTGTACAGCGCCTGTATCTGGTGCATGGCGCACTGCCGTAGTGCAGGGTCTTGCAGGGCGTTACTGGCCGCGCGGCGCATGAAAGAGTCGTTTGAGAGGCAAAGAACGCTGGCACGGTATTTGCACTTGAGGAGATGCGGTCAATGTGACCGAACAAACCTCCTGGGAGTGCTGAAATGAATCGTCGCGGAACCCTCACAACACTGGCTGCATCCATGGCTCTGGGCCTGGGTTTGACTTCACAGGTACTGGCAGCCGACACCATCAAGGTGGGCGTTTTGCACAGCCTCTCAGGCACCATGGCGATCTCTGAGACAGTGCTCAAAGACACGGTGTTGATGGCAATTGACGACATCAATGCCAAGGGCGGCGTGCTGGGTAAAAAGCTTGAGCCCGTGGTGGTGGACCCCGCATCCAACTGGCCGCTGTTTGCTGAAAAAGCCAAGCAGCTGATCACGCAAGACAAGGTGGCCGTGGTGTTTGGCGGATGGACCAGCGTCTCGCGAAAATCGATGCTGCCCGTGTTTGAGCAGAACAACGGCCTGCTGTTCTACCCCGTGCAATACGAGGGTGAAGAGCTGTCGAAAAACGTGTTCTACACCGGCGCAGCGCCTAACCAGCAAGCGATTCCTGCCGTTGAATATCTGATGAGCAAGGAAGGTGGCGGCGCCAAGCGCTTTGTGCTGCTGGGCACCGACTATGTGTACCCACGCACCACCAACAAAATTCTGCGTGCCTTTCTCAAGTCCAAGGGCGTGAAGGATTCCGACATCATGGAAACCTACACCCCCTTTGGTCACAGCGACTACCAGACCATCGTGGCCGATGTGAAGAAGTTCTCCACCGGTGGCAAGACGGCGGTGATCTCCACCATCAATGGTGACTCCAACGTGCCCTTCTACAAAGAGCTGGGCAATGCAGGTTTGAAGGCCAAGGATGTGCCTGTGGTCGCCTTCAGCGTGGGTGAGGAAGAGCTGCGCGGTGTGGACACCAAACCGCTGGTTGGCCACCTGGCCGCGTGGAACTACTTCATGAGCGTGAAGAACCCCACCAACACCGCTTTCAGCAAGCAGTGGGGCGACTACGCCAAGGCCAAGAACATCGCCGGCCACAAGGACAAGCCGCTGACCAACGATCCGATGGAAGCCACCTGGGTCGGCATTCATATGTGGAAGCAGGCTGTGGAAAAAGCCAAGAGCACGGACACCGACAAAGTGATCGCCGCCATGGCCGGCCAGACCTTTGCTGCGCCCGACGGCTTCACCGTGAAGATGGATGAGAAGAACCACCATCTGCACAAGCCGGTGATGGTGGGCGAGATCAAGGCCGACGGCCAGTTCAGCGTGGTCTGGAAGACCAAGGGTCCGATCAAGGCTCAGCCCTGGAGCCCCTTCATCGAAGGTAACGACAAGAAGAAGGACGAGCCCAACGGCAAGAGCTCCTGATTCACCACCGGCGTGGAACGCGGGCTGGAGAGGTCTGGTGGGCTCTCCAGTCCTGAAAAGATAGCTGCTGGCGCTTGTTGAATAAGGGCTGCAGCAAGAAAGTATCCGAGATACCTTTATGAACATACTGAGCAAGCGATGGAGATGGGCTCTGGCCGCCAGCCTGGGTGCTTTGCTGAGCTTTTCCAGTCACGCACTGACTGCCGAGCAGGCCTATGCAATGGCAGCGGCAGACGACGCCGAGCAGCGCGCGCAGGCCATCAATCAAGCGGTGCTTGCTCCTGATGCTCAGAGCGATGGGGCACGCCTTGCGGGCTACCTTGCCGCACTCTCCAATGATGAGGTGCGGGTATCGCAAGGCAAGGCCTATGTGGTCAGCGGCGATGTGGTCACTGACGCGGCGACGGGACAGGCCGCCAAGCTACCGGCGGACGCCGAAGAAGTCGTCAACAACAATTACATGCGCTCTGTCATCGACACAGCGCAGGCCGCGCTGGCGCTGAGTAGCAGCGATGTTGCAGCGCGCCGCAGTGCGGCCGAAAAGCTGGCCGCCGAGCCCGATGCTGAGCGCCTCGCTTTGATCGACAAGGCGCTAGCCAGCGAAACCGATGAGCAAGTCAAAGCCCTGCTGAGCCGCGCCAAAGCCGCTAGCTTGCTGAATAGCGATGACAGGCTGCAGCGTCTTCAGGCCGTTGAGCAACTGGCCCATTCGCAGACGCCAGAGACGCAGTTGCTGCTCAACCAGCGCTTGGCTGATGAAGCTGATCCTGCCGTGCAAAAAGCCATCAAAGCGGCGCTGGCAGACATTGCTGAAAATCTGGCTTGGGGCGAGCGCTTAGGCGCAGCGTTCAGCGGCATCAGCCTTGGCTCCGTGCTGCTGCTGGCAGCGCTGGGCCTGGCCATTACCTATGGGCTGATGGGTGTTATCAACATGGCGCATGGCGAGCTGATCATGATCGGTGCCTATGCCACCTATCTGGTGCAGGTTGCTTTTCAGCGCTGGGTACCTGAGACTGCTTTTGGCTGGTATCTGGTGGTGGCTATTCCTGTGGCTTTCATGACATCGGCGCTGGTTGGTGCGGTTCTGGAGCGTGGCGTGATTCGCTTCCTCTACGGTCGCCCGCTGGAGACGCTGCTGGCCACCTTCGGCATCAGCCTAGTGCTGCAGCAAACCGTGCGCAGTCTGTTTGGCGCGCAGAACGTGGGCGTGGAAAACCCCGCATGGATGAGTGGTGGCATTGCACTGCTGCCCAACCTCACACTGCCTTACAACCGCATCGCCATCACCGTGTTCGCCTTTGCGGTGCTGGGCGCCGTGGCTTTCATGATCGCCAAAACGCGCCTCGGCTTGTTTGTGCGCGGCGTCACGCAAAACCGCGCCATGGCATCTTGCGTAGGCGTGAATACAGCACGCACTGACACCTATGCGTTTGCGCTGGGATCGGGCATTGCAGGTCTGGCTGGCTGCGCCTTGAGCCAGATTGGCAACGTAGGCCCCGACCTGGGTCAGAACTACATAGTGGACAGCTTCTTGGTGGTGGTATTGGGCGGTGTGGGCCAGTTGGCTGGCACGGTCTATGCCGCGCTGGGGCTGGGTGTACTCAGCAAGCTGCTCGAAGGCTGGACGGGCGCGGTGCTGGCCAAGATTGCCGTGCTGCTGTTCATTGTGGTGTTTATTCAAAAGCGTCCGCAGGGAATTTTTGCCCTTAAAGGTCGTAGCGCAGAAACATGAAACACCCCCTGAGTCGCTTCGCGCCTTCCCCCGCTCTCGCACCGCTGCGCGCTGCGGGCAGGGGACTCCACCCACGCTGCGGGGCGGCCCTTGCTGGGTGGCCCCGTCTGGGTTACGTCAGTCGTATAGGGCATGAACAGTGCAACGCATGAGTGAGAACTGAAATGATGACCCAATCAACACTTATTGAATTACCCAAGCCAGAGGCGCTGCTCAGCCGCAAAGGCTGGACGGTGTTTCTGGTCGCGCTGATCGTGATCTGCGCCGTGGCTCCGGCACTCAATCTATGGGTGCCTGAAAGCAGCACGCTGCACCTGTCGGACTACATGCTTGGCCTGCTGGGCAAGTTCATGTGCTACGCCATCTGCGCGCTGGCCATTGATCTGATCTGGGGCTATACCGGCATCTTGAGCCTGGGCCACGGCCTGTTCTTTGCGCTGGGCGGCTATGTGATGGGCATGTATTTGATGCGCGAAGCCGCTGGCCCCGATGCACTGCCGGCCTTCATGGGCTTTCTGGACTGGAAGACGCTGCCCTGGCATTGGGCCTTGTCCGGCAGCTTTGTCGCCACCGTGCTGCTGGTGTTTCTGGTGCCGGGCCTGATAGGCGGCGTGTTTGGCTATTTCGCTTTTCGCTCGCGCATCAAGGGTGTGTATTTCTCCATCATCACGCAGGCGCTGACCTATGCGGCCATGCTGCTGTTCTTTCGCAACGAGACCGGCTTTGGCGGCAACAACGGCTTTACCGGCTTCAAGACTTTGCTGGGCTTTTCGCTGACTTCACAGCGTATTCAGGTGTTGCTGTTTGCACTGTCCGGGCTGGCGCTGCTGGGTTGCTTTTTGTTCTCGCGCTGGTTGATTCGCAGCAAATATGGCCGCGTGCTGCAGGCCGTGCGTGATGCCGAAACGCGCACCATGTTTTGCGGCTACAACCCGCTGCCGTACAAGCTGTCGATCTGGGTCATCTCGGCCATGATGTGCGGCCTGGCGGGAGCGCTCTATGTGCCTCAGGTGGGCATCATCAACCCAAGCGAAATGAGCGTGGGCAACTCCATTGAAATGGCGGTGTGGACGGCAGTGGGCGGCCGTGCTTCGCTGGTCGGCCCCATCATCGGCGCCTTTGCGGTGAATGGCGGCAAGAGCTGGCTCACCGTGGCTGCGCCTGAGTACTGGCTGTATGTGCTGGGCGCGTTGTTCATCATCGTCACGCTGTTCATGCCCGGCGGAGTGATTCGCCTGCCCCAGCAAATCAAGCAATGGCGTGAAAAGCGCAACGCACAGACCCAGTCCGAGCTGAATCACGCAGTCGCTGCCATGGCCAGACAGGCCGGCGAACGTACGGCAGACACCCTGAAAGGAGCCCGCGCATGACCCCCGACCTGATGCAGGAAGGCGCGCAGCGTCTGGCCGACTATCACGCGGCGCAGCAGGCCCAGCCGGGCACCGAATCCGGCGGACGCAACGCCAGCATGGCGCGGCCCGTGATGGCGGGTGAGGTGGATGTGACCCACGGCCGAATTCTTTATCTGGAAGACGTTCATGTGAGCTTTGATGGCTTCAAGGCCATCAATGGCCTGAACCTCGACATCGCACCCGGTGAGCTGCGTTGCATCATCGGCCCCAACGGCGCGGGCAAGACTACGATGATGGACATCATCACCGGCAAGACCCGGCCCGACAGCGGCACGGTGTACTTCGGCTCCACCATCGACCTGCTGCGCTACAAGGAGCCCGAGATCGCCGCCATGGGCATTGGGCGCAAGTTTCAAAAACCCACGGTGTTTGCAGAACTCAGTGTTTTTGAAAACCTGGAGCTGGCGCTGAAAACGCACAAAGGCATTGCCGCCTCCATGCTGTTCAAGCTCAGCGGTGCGCAAAAAGACCGCATTGCCGAGGTGCTGCACACCATTCATCTGGCAGGCAGCGTGACGCGACAGGCGGGCTTGCTCAGCCACGGCCAGAAGCAATGGCTGGAGATAGGAATGCTGCTGGTGCAAGAGCCAAAACTGCTGCTGCTCGATGAACCTGTGGCCGGTATGACGGATGAAGAAACGGTGCGTACGGCCGAGCTGTTTCTTACCCTCAAAGGCAAGCATTCGCTGATGGTGGTGGAGCACGATATGAGCTTTATCGACACCATCAGCGAGAAGGTGACGGTGCTGTGCGATGGCTCGGTTCTGGCCGAAGGCACGCTGGCGCAAGTGCAGGCCGACGAGCGAGTCATTGAAGTGTATTTAGGCAGGTAACCCCCTGCGGCGCTTTGCGCCTTCCCCTTTCTCTTCTGGCGGGGGACGACACCTTTGCTGCGGGGCGGCCCTTGCTTGGTGTCTCTGGGTTGAGGCATGCCTGTGTGACAGGTGTGGACTATGAAAAATGTAGCTGCTTACGCTTGATAGGAAAGCGCTAGAGGTCAAAAATGCTTAAAGTCCAAAATTTGCATCAGTACTACGGCGGCTCACACATCCTGCGTGATGTGAATCTTCAGGCCGAGGTCGGTAAAGTCACCGTGCTGCTGGGTCGAAATGGTGTGGGCAAGACCACGCTGCTCAAAAGCCTGATGGGCCTGGTGCCCATCAAAAGCGGCACTGTGGAATGGAAAGGCGTAGACATCGCCAAAAAAACGCCGTACGAGCGTGCTCGCAGCGGCATTGGCTATGTGCCGCAGGGCCGTGAAATCTTCTCGCGACTGTCGGTCGAAGACAACCTGCGCATGGGGCTGTCGTATTGCTCGGCTCGCACCAAAATTCCGGGTGAGCTTTATGAGTTGTTCCCCGTGCTCAAGCAGATGCTGCACCGCCGTGGCGGCGATCTCTCAGGCGGTCAGCAGCAACAACTGGCCATTGCACGTGCGCTGGCACCGCAGCCCAAAATTTTAATTCTGGATGAACCCACCGAAGGCATACAGCCGAGCATCATCAAAGACATTGGCCGGGTGATCCGCATGCTGGCGAATCGAGGTGATATGGCCATATTGCTGTGCGAGCAGTACTACGACTTCGCCGAAGAGCTGGCCGATCACTACGTGGTGATGGAGCGCGGCGAGGTGCTGGCATCTGGACCCGGCAGCGAGATGAAGGCCAGGAATGTGCGATCGCTGGTGGCGATTTGATGTCGATGCTGTAAACCAACGAGGAGAGCCCATGACATGGCATGCCAAGCTGGCGCTGAACTACACGCAAACTGTGGACAAGACCTCGGTGCATTTCACGCACGATGGGCCGCTGCGCATCCTCAAAAGCCTGTACCCCGAAGGCCCGGGCATTTGCCACAACGTGCTCGTTCATCCACCGGGCGGGCTGGTGGGTGGCGATGTACTGGACATTGATGTGCGTGTGACCGAAGGCGCGCATGCGCTGATCACTACGCCTGGCGCCACGCGTTTTTACAAAAGCAATGGGCAACGTGCCTTGCAGCGGACCAAGCTGCATCTGGAGCAAGGCGCACGACTGGAATGGCTGCCGCTGGAGGCGATTGCGTACAACGCCTGCGATGCCATCAACCACCTTGAGTTTGAGCTGGAAGAGGGCGCGCAGCTGCTGACCTGGGATGTGACGGCGCTGGGCCTGCCGCTGGCGGCCCAGCCTTATGAAGCGGGCACGTTTGAGCAGCACATCGAATGGCCGGGTCGCTTTCTGGAGCGAGGCGTGGTCAGCGCGCATGATGACTTGCTGCTCAACGGCGATCTGGGGCTGGCTGGCCATCGCTGTCTGGCTAGTCTGATTTTTGCCAGCGGCACCCCCATCACCCGCCAGCAGCGCGAGGCCTTGCTGGAGGGAACGCATGCGCTGCTGGAATCAGCCCCCGGCGGGGTGTTGAGTGGCGTGACTTCTCCCAATGAAAACATGCTGATTCTGCGCGGTGTATCACCTGTGGTTGAGCCTGTGATGATGCTGTGGAAAACCGTGTGGGCTTTTTGGCGGAAAGAAATCTGGAAGCTGCAAGGCAGCACGCCCCGAATCTGGGCTATGTGAACGGCAGAGCGTTGTGCTTTGGCACCGCGGACTGCGCTGATAGGCCCAGCCGCGCTCAGTAAAGCCCGGGCATGGCAGACTCGGAGTCATGTCCCAGCCCACTCTTCTCGTTGCCGACGATCACCCGCTGTTTCGCGCCGCGCTGATTCAGGTGCTGCACGACCGCTATCCGCAATTTCGCATTGTTGAAGCGGCCAGCGCCCAGACCGTGGGCGCGGCGATGCAGGAGCACCCTGAGATCGAGCTGGTGTTGCTGGACCTGGCCATGCCCGGCGCGCGCGGCTTTTCGTCGCTGCTGCATTTGCGCGGTGAATATGCGCAGGTGCCGGTGATCGTGATTTCGTCCAACGATGATTCGCGCATCATCCGTCGTGCCCAGCAGTTTGGCGCGGCTGGTTTTATCTCCAAGTCCGCCGCCGCCGAGGACATGAGCGCAGCGATTGACGATGTGCTCAACGGCGATGTGAGCTTTCCTTCCATGGTGGCGGAGCGATCGGAAGCCGATGCCGAGTTGGCGGCACGCCTGGCCCAGTTGACGCCCCAGCAATTTCGCGTGCTGCTGTGCATTGCGGACGGGCTACTCAACAAGCAAATCGCGCATGAGTTGGGCTTGGCCGAGAACACCGTCAAGGTGCATGTGACGGCGATTCTCAAGAAGCTTGCATGCTATTCACGCACCCAGGCAGCGGTTCTGGTGAAGAGCCTGGAAAACGATCAGCAAGTGTGATTGCGCCATGATCCAAGTCTGCTTTGGACGAGAAAAGGCCGCGACATACCTATTTGTTGCTGAAGTGCAACAGGTGCGGTCAATATGACGCGGTTTGACATGTTCTACGTCTGGCGGTGAGCTATTTAGGTATCTCGCAGCAAGTGAGGACTCATTGTCTCTTTTGCCCTAATCGATTCAAATTTCATAGCGATTATTCATTGTCAGGCAATGAGATGATGGGGTTTTGGAGGCTGAAGATCGCTTTCAAGCGGAAGCATTGCTTGTGCGTCATCAATTGTATTTAAATGTGAAATTTGATTAATCAAGTTTCTGCATTTGGGCTCACGTAGGACAATGACCTATATGCATGTGAGCTGAGATGCTTGGTGCTTCTGATGTGTCGTTGCGAAGGTTCAGGCCTGAGCGCGAGAGGCAGATGCAAAAGGATGGGAAGCGTTGCCATGCTTTTGCACAAACGCCGTGACATGCGTTAGCGCAGTTGATGCGCTTCAGTTGAGCGGGCTTTGGGTGCCTGACTCAGGTAAAGCTGGAGCTAACGGCAAGCTGCAGCGCAGCATTCAGCGGATGCCTGCCTTGTCTGCACGGCAAATACACACATTGGAATCTGCTCACATGCATGAGCTGGTTGCTGCTTAACAGGGACAGCAAGTCAAGCATCCCTGCTTTTTCCGCAACCTAGGTTTTCTACGTCTTGCTGCAGATGCATCAAGAAGCGGATCTCTGCTGCAAGACGTCTTCGTATCTGATCTAAGAAAGTAGACGTCCATGCAAGTCATTCGCAAGGAAACAGGTGTAATTCGTGAGGTGGAGATTGAGAACCTCTCATTGGAAAAACCATCTGTTGTTCGACTGAAGTTAGCTCCAGAAAAAGTACAGCACTTCGGACGTCGCGGCAATGACCTGGTTCTTCTCCTCAAGGACGGCAGCGAAACAGTCATTAAGGATTTCTTTGTCGTGTACGACGGCGAGGGACGTAACGACCTGCTGCTGGAAGATAACGAAGGAGTCCTGTGGTGGGGGCAGTACACCTCGCCCTGGAAAAATTTCCACTTCACCGAAATCGAATGGGATGAAGCTGCACTGATTCCTCCATGGCACCACGGTGGCTGGTTGGCTGCTGCGCTGGGTATCTTGGGCGTCGGCGCTGCAGCTGGCGGCGGAGGCGGTAACAGTGGTAGTACCCCAGGCGACTCGGGTGGTGGCACTGAAGAGGGTATTAAGCCTCCGCTGACCTCACCTGCAATTGAGACCCCTGAGAACCAGTCCATCGGGGGAAAGTTCGAGAACAAGAATCCTTCGGCTGGCATACCCACTTACAGGGCAAGCACTGATCCTGAGTTTGGGAAAGTCACCCTCAATCCGGATGGAAGCTATCTCTACACGCCCAACCCTGGCTACCACGGGCCAGACACCTTCACGGTGGAGGTCAAAAACCCAGACGGGACGACCTCTACGATCACTGTCATTGTGACGGTGACACCGGTCAACGATGCACCGCAAGCACCAGACGATAGCCACATCACTCCTGAAGACACGCCAGTCAAGGGCAAGGTGGAAGGGTTTGACCCGGACGGCGACCCGCTGACCTATACAGAAGGCAAGCCTCCGGCCCATGGCACGGTGACCGTGGACCCGATCACGGGCGAGTACGTGTACACCCCCAACAAGGACTGGCACGGCACGGACACGTTTGAAGTGATCGTGACGGACCCGGATGGAGAGACCACGACCAGCACCATCACGGTGGAGGTGACGCCCGTCAACGATGTGCCGACAGCGCCAGACTATGGTCACAAGACCCCGGAAGAAACCCCGGTGAGCGGCAAGGTCGTGGGCACAGATCCCGATGGCGACACGCTGACGTACACCGGTGGAACCCCACCGGCCCACGGCACGGTGACCATCAATCCTGATGGCAGCTACATCTACACGCCAGGCAAGGACTTCAACGGAAAAGACACGTTTGAAGTGATCGTGACGGACCCGGATGGAGAGACCACGACCAGCACCATCACGGTGGAGGTGACGCCCGTCAACGATGTGCCGACAGCGCCAGACTATGGTCACAAGACCCCGGAAGAAACCCCGGTGAGCGGCAAGGTCGTGGGCACAGATCCCGATGGCGACACGCTGACGTACACCGGTGGAACCCCACCGGCCCACGGCACGGTGACCATCAATCCTGATGGCAGCTACATCTACACGCCAGGCAAGGACTTCAACGGAAAAGACACGTTTGAAGTGATCGTGACGGACCCGGATGGAGAGACCACGACCAGCACCATCACGGTGGAGGTGACTCCAGTCAACGATCCCGTGGATGCGCAAAACGATAGCTACACCGTGGGTGAAGACGGCTCGGTTGTATTGGACCTGCTGGGGAACGACAGTGCGCCCGATGGCGGCCTGAAAATCACCAGCATCAATGGCATCACGCTGACCGGCAATCCGCAAAGCATTACCGTGCCGAACGGTAGGGTAGACATTGCAGCCGATGGCACCATGAGCTTTGTGCCAAATGCGAATTACCACGGACCGATGAGCTTTGACTACAGCGTAGAAGACGCCGATGGCGATACGGATACGGCGACGGTCAATATTGCCGTCACGTCAGTCAACGACGCCCCTACGACAGCGGTAACTCTGCCCAACGAAACCGGCAAGGACGGCGGAGCGGTGAGGATTTCCACTGGAGGCGGCTTCACGGATGTGGACGGCGATAAGCTGACCTATACCGCTTCAGGCCTGCCACCGGGCCTGAGCATCGACCCGACCACGGGCCTGATCACCGGAACGCTGGACCCCTCGGCCAGCCAAGGCGGCTCAGGTAAAGATGGCATCTATACCATCACGGTCACGGCAAAGGATCCCTCCGGCGCTACGGCGGCACAGACCTTCGAGCTGGATGTGAGCAATCCTCCTCCAGTCGCTGTCGATGACACGGCAAAGACTCACGAAGACACGCCCGTCAGTGGCAATGTGCTGACAGATCGTGATGCGAGCGGCAAGACCGATGTCGACCCGGACGGCGACACGCTGGTTGTGACTGGCTTCACGATTGATAAGAACGGAGATGGACAACCTGACCCGTTTACAGCTGGAAGCACAGCGACTCTGACCGCCAAGGACGGCACAGCCATCGGAAAGCTGGTGATCAACGCTGACGGCAGCTATACCTTCACTCCTGCACTTAACTACAACGGCCCGGTCCCTGTAGCTACCTACACGATCAGTGACAAGGAAGGTGGTACGGCCACTGCTACGCTGACTATTAATGTGGACAGTGTCGACGAGCCTGTCACTGTGACGGTTCCTGTTCCTGACCATGCGGCATCCAAGCCGGATGGCAAAACTACCGATCATGTCGTCTTTGAAAGTGGTTTGGGTGATGGCTCTGCAACCAATGCCAACGACACGCAAGTAGTTTCGAGCTTCACCATTGATTGCCCGGATGGACTTGCTGATTCAGATGCTGTCACGTTGACTCGTGGCGACGGAACGATTTTTAAGATTAGCAAGAGCGATCTTGAAGCGCTGAATACTGCGAGCTACAAGGTCTCGACCCAGTATGGTGAGTTGTTGCTCAACGGCTACAGCAAGGATCCGACGACAGGCCTCATCACGATCAAATACACCTATACGTTGACGAAAGCTCCTCACAACAATACCGGTAACGGTATTGATTTGAAGGATGACTTCACCATCGTTGCCAAGGATCGTGATGGACATAGCAGCCCTAAGGGAGATATCAGCATCAAGATTGTTGATGATGCCCCTCAGGCCAAAAATGACACCAAAACAGTCAATGAAGACGATGCTGCCGCAGTCACCGGTAATGTGACAGGAAGCACTGGTGCAACATCAGGCGACGTGGTCGATAGCAAGGGCGCTGATGGCGCGACGGTCACTGGTGTTCAGGCGGGTGTGCCCAGCAGTAGTAATGGACATGTGGCTGACAGCGGATTGTCCGGCGCTGGCGCTTCTGTCACCGTAAAAGGAACCTACGGCATATTGGTCATTCATGCTGATGGCAGCTATACCTATACGCTGCAAAACGGATGGCCCGCAACGCAAGGTCTTATTAATGGCCAAGTTGCTGAAGATATTTTCAGCTACACCCTCACGGATGGCGACGGTGATCAATCCACAGCCAAGCTGACCATCAATGTTCACGGCACCAACGACGTCGTCAAAGTCACAGTACCCAACGATCAGGCCTCATCGACTCCTGATGCCAACACAGGCGACCATGTTGTCTTTGAAAGTGGACTGAACGATGGGACAGCAAAAAACCCCGCCAACACCGTAGTTCACTCTCAGTTCTCCATTGATGCGAAGGACGGCTTGGCTGCAAGCGGTGCTGTTGTCTTCCGCTACACCGATGCAACTGGTGCTAATAGTTTGACCTTGAGCAAGGCCGAACTGGAAAGCCTGAACGACTCTCAAAAAACCATCGTGACCCAGTACGGGACGCTGGTGCTCAACGGCTATACCGTCAATCCCACTACGGGCGAGATCACCGTCAAGTACACCTACACCCTGGATAAGGCCGCGAACGTCAGTGGTGCGGGCACGCTGGATAACATTGGTATCAGCGTCACAGATCGCAATGGTGATGAGTCTTCGTCGGAAAAAATCAGCATCAAAATCGTAGACGATGCACCAATCGCTGTTGATCAAAATGGTGTCAGCCTGCCAGAAGGCGGGTTGAGCGTGGGCTACACCGGAGTTGCGTGGAGCGCGGGTACCAGCAACCTGCTTGACAATGACAAGCAAGGGGCCGATGGGGCCAGGGTGGGCTCAATCAAGTACATCGGTGCTAATGGCAGCGAGAAGACTCTCACCATAGCCAGCGGCAAATCCATTACTGTTGACACTCAGTACGGAAAACTGACGGTCCATTCGGACGGGACCTGGAGCTACACCAGCAACGGCAGCGTTGCGCATGGCACTGATGCAGGCAAGACTGATGACTTCAGCTACTCCTTGGTGGATCGCGATAGTATTAACCCTAGTGATTGGGCCAAGCAGCCAATCACAGTGACCGACATTGGCCTGACATTGGGTGCGCCGGAAAGCACGACTCTGGATGAAGATGACCTTGTCTTGGGTACCGACAAGAACAAGGGGGCAACCTCCGTCAGTGGCGCGTTGAACGTGGGCAAGGGCGTTGATGCCATCGATACCAAACTCAGCATTGATGCAGCTCCTAAGAATCTGACATCGGGTGGGGTTGGCGTCGAGTACGTGCTGAGCGCTGATGGACATACATTGACGGCCTATGTCGGCACAGGTCGTGCAGAGACGGATAAGGTCTTTGCCGTCGAAATTACAGACCCCCACGGCAACCCGGGCTACACCTTTACGCTGCACGGAAAACTCGACCACCCGGCAGGCTCTGGCGAAAACAAGCTGGATCTGGTCTTTGGTTTTGAAACTAAAGAAACTAACAGCGTCGATGACTCGGTGGGTAAAAACTTCACTGTGAGCGTAGTCGACGACATCCCTGTTATTAGCGAAAACACAAGCGCCAACGTGGCGCTGGAGGTGGATGAAAGCAAGCTGGGTGCAAGCGGTAGCGCATCTACATCCCTGAAAGACCTGTTTGTCATCAACTTCGGCGCTGACGGGAAGGGCACAGCGCACTACGAACTGGGTCTGAAAGGTGGCGCAACTACAGGAGTAGACAGCGGCCTTGTTGACACAGCCACAGGTTCCCCCGTGCTGCTGAGCATTAGCGGCAACACTGTTACCGGAACTGTCCTGGTGAACGGCGTCCTGACTACGGTCTTCACACTGAAAGTCACGGATGCCGCCAACGGCGTGGTGGAACTGACCCAGTATCGTTCAATGAAGCACGGGGACGCGCTTCCTGCGGATGAGCTTGTGCAGTTGGCAAAGGACGCCATTACTCTCAAGGTCACAGCCACCGACGGTGATGGCGACCCTGTCAGCAGCTCAAACATGGGCATTGGTGACCGTATCTCCTTCAAGGACGATGTTCCCGTCATTGGCACGCCAGAAAACTCGACGATCGATGAAAGCGCGTTGATTTACGGCAGCAAGCCGGATGCTGGCGCTTTGACAAAAACAGGCTCGCTCCATGTCACGACAGGTGCAGACTCGGTCGGTACGCTTGCCAATACGAAGTTCGATGACCCTCAGTCTAAATTGAATGACCTGTGGCTGAAGTCAGGTGGCAAGACCCTGGTCTATACCGTTAGTGCAGATGGTCATACGCTGACTGCCATGGCGGAGGGCAAGGAAGTCTTTGTGGTGACCATCACCAATCCTGGTACTGTCAATGCGGGCTACAAGTTTGAACTGAAGGCCTCGCTGGATCACGGCAAGGATGCCACCAAGGACCTGAATTTCGCCTTCACTGTGACGGATGGTGATGGTGATAGCAAAAACTCCAATTTCAATGTCACGGTTGTCGATGACAAACCGGATGAGACTCCGGTGAAACTGGATGTGGTTGAAGACAGCACAGGCAATACACCAGCCAACAGTTTCAATACGACGGCCGATGCCGATGTCTCTCTTGTCGAAGAAGCTAAGCATGGTCAAGTGACTATTGATCCAGATACCGGACGCGTCACCTATGTGCCTAACCACAACTACAGCGGGAAAGACACGTTCACCTACCGGGTGAAAAATTACGACGAAAGCTATACGGACCGCGTGGTTGAGGTCACTGTTGACCCGGTGGCAGATGCTCCAATCTTTACCAAGGGAGCTTCCCCAGTCAGTACGTATGAAGATAAGGCTATTGCCCTGGGCTTGAACGCGCCACAGGTAGAGGACGATGCGGATCAGAGCGATGGTGTTGATGGCGACAGCCCTGAAAAACTGGGGCCGATCACGCTGTCTGGATTGCCAGAAGGCGCAATCTTGTACTTTGGCGTCGATAAATATGAGGTTGGTTCTTCGGGTACGGTCACGATTATTTTGACTGATGGTCCACATCATGCGAATGCAGACGGCCTGCTCAAGATGACTACTGAGGACTTCAACAAGATGACGGTGCTGCCGCCTGCTGAAAGCAGCAAGGACTTCACTGTCAAAGCGGAAGTGACCAGTTACGAAGTAAAGAGTGACAACACGCCTATCGCTGGGAAGAACGGCGCATCCACGATCGTGGAAGTGCCGGTTGAGGTGAAGGCTGTCACAGACCCGATTGATCTGAAGATTAAAAACAGCAACGGTGATTTTGTCGATGCCAGCACGAAGGAGACAGCGGTCAGCCTGCCATCTTTTGCTGAAGAATCTAGCTTTAATCTCAGCAGCCATCTGCAAGCGCTGCTTGGCAATGCTGATGACAATACAGGGCCTGATGTGGACGGCAGTGAGGAGCGCTGGATCACCATCAGTAATTTGTCAGCAGGCTCGGTTGTAACGGTCATGATCGATGGCGTTCCCAAGGAGGTTACTCCCGTCAACGGCGTTTACACCATTCTCTGCAATGGTCTGAACTCGTCAACGCCCACACTGCCTGAAATCAGTATTAAAGCGCCAGATAACTTCAGTGGCAACATGCTTGATGTGCAGGTGACGCTGCACTCGATAGACCGCGATGTGGACGGCAGCAGCTTTGACGGAGCGCTGTTGAGCGACACGGTGCACCTGAATCTGCACGTCACCCCGGTTGCGGGTGATGTGGAAGTGAAGGGCGTAACGACTAGGGAAGACACTGCAGTGAATTTCCTGGCCGGAGTGAGCGTGACGGACAAGAGTTCAGACGGAGAGGTCATTAACTCGGTGAGCTTTACTGTGCCTGTTGGTGGCTGGGTTGTGAGCCAACCAACTGCAGGAGTGAATGGAGTTCCTTCTTCGGGATGGAGTGTGATTGGTGATGGGAAAAGTGGCACCGCTTACACGATTACGTTCGATGACAGTCTCAACGAAACGCAGCGTGAATTGGTGTTGAAGGGGTTTGCCATCACGCCCCCAGCGCATAGCAGCAAAGACGCTTCCATTACCCTTAGCATCACATCGACAGACTCTATTGAGGTGAACGGTAAGGTCGAAATCAATAAGCAACAGACGTCTCATACGCTCGTGATTGAAGTCACCCCTGTCGCAGAAAAGGATACGGTCGATAGTGACAAAAAGGATGGCGTCGATGTGGGGCTGACAATTGGCCATATATATCAAAATGCTGGCAAAGAAGACGAATGGTTTGCTCTCAATATTAAAGACGGCTTCCAACTGAAAGATGGTTGGTTCAATAGCGATGGAGATGAGCAAACCTTTGCGCGCTTGATTCCTACGGTCACGGGCGGTGAAGGCGTTAGTGAGGAGGGCCCTGCTATTGGCTCTTCGTTCCAATACTTCGATGGCAAGGTCTGGGTTGAACAGGTGTATGACGGCAAAACGCCGATTGATATCCCGGTGCAATACCTTGATACCCTGCAATTCAAGGCACCACCCAATTTTTCGGGCAAGTTCAGCATCGCTGTGCAAGCGGTGACCCGTGACTATGACGATGACCGCGAAGGCACTGGTGTATTCGATGAGGCCATCTCTGGCAATGCCACGCTGGAAAATATTCTGATCAATCCAGTAGCTGAAGATTTCACCCTTGCTTTGAATGGCGGCGCGGCAGGTAAAGAAGACACGCAGATTAAGCTCAATATTAATCCTACGAGCTCAGACCCTTCCGAGACGTTTGAGCTGAAGATCAGCAACATTCCTCCCGGTGCGACACTGTATTACGGCAAGCTGGAATTGATGCCTGATAGCAACGGGGTTGTGAAAATTCCGAATTACAAAGGCAGTGAGGGCCTGTTCATTAAGCCCCCAGTTAATAGTAATGAGAGCTTCAACTTGGAGTTTGAAGCCACATTGACCGATAGGGTAATCATTGATGGAATCACTGTCGATTCACCTCCTACGACCAAGAAGCTGACAGTTGAGGTCAATGTCGATGGCGTTGCGGATATGGTCACAATCAGCACGCTAAAGCCCACTTATTCCGAAGCGGAACTTGATGCCGAAAGTAAGCAGGTTTGGTTGAAGGACTTGCTGACCGTGAAAATGGATGACGCAGATGGCTCTGAAGCGTTGACATTCACGATTAAGGGCTTGCCTGCAGGTTTTAATCTGGTGCCGGCTGGCACCTGGCTGGTGCGCGGTACAGGAGTGGAGCGCGAGTGGCTGTTGACACAAGATCAATTGGCAAATGTCAAGATCAGTGTGCCCAATAACTTTAGCGGTGAGGTGAAATTCAGTGCATCGGCAGTGTCCACAGAGCGAATAGATGGCAACACCTGGACTGGTGACAAGGTTGATGTTTCCTTTGTCGTCAAGCCTTCTGCAGAGGCCGAGGCCACGACCAGTGGAGCGCTGGTCGAGGACGTGATATCGAGCTTGAAATTTGGCATCGTTCATAAGAACGGTGATACCGATGAAACCTTGACGAAGGTCTGGATCAAGGTGGCTGACGCTGGCACAGGGTTGCCAACGGATCCCTTTACCTTGTATCTGGGAACAGGCACTGGTGCCAAGACGTTGGCGCAGGCTTTGGCCGATAAAACGATCACCAAGGTTACCCGAGGAGCGGACGAATACTACGAGCTGACTGGCGCGCAGGCAAAAGAGTTGGCTGCCCGTGGCAAGCAGCATCTTGACGGCTCACTGGGCAAGTTCCACTACGAATACGAGGTGCAGGATGACTCCGGCTCTAACTTAGCGGGCATTGGTACCAAGGAGGGCAGCGGTGACTTTGCGATTACCGCAACACCGGTGACCGACGCCGTGGACTTGCTGCTAGAGAGCGTTGTTGGTGGCGATAACAGTGCCGAGTTCACGACGGTTGATGCGTCGGGCATCGTCACGGTTAATCTGAATGCTGTTTCTGATGATAAGGACGGCAGTGAGCAGGTAACGCGCGTGCTGATCAGCGGGGTTCCAGAAGGTGTCAAGGTTGTTGGCGCAGAGTTGAGCCTGGATGGCAAGTACTGGGTGCTGGTTTACGAGGATGCGTCCATCGGCGAGAACGGTCTGGCATTGCCAATTCAGTTTGATTTCGGCACCAACGCGAAGCCGAGCACTCATGACATCACATTTGAAGTGCAGGTGATGGACCGTGGAACTGAAAGCGTGAGGACGGATTCGGTTTCCTGGAACGTGAAAACAACATATACCCCCCCTACGGAAGAAGATCCGGGTAAGCCAACGCCTCCACCCGTTACGAAATGGGACTTCAAGGACAATTTAGTTGTCAATGAAGATCAGCCGAATCTGAAGCTGAAGGACCTCTTGGATGCCACGGTGGCTGACAGTCCCTCTGGCAAGAGCAGTGTGTTGACTGTGACTGTGGATAATTTGCCTACTGGCGTCACGGTCTCTGGCATGACCATGACCGAGAAGTTCGATGCGGAAGGCAAGGTCATCCAGACTATCTGGACGCAGAGTATTGAAGTTCCGGCTGGTGAGGATGCTCAGGCTAAATTGGATGAATTGCTGAACAGCATTACGGTAACAATACCTAAGGACAGCAACGAGAACAATGCGCCTGGGAAGCTGAAGTTTGATGCGTCTCTTTCTACATCGGTAGAGGGTAGCGGCGATCGCGATGTAAAAGAGACTGCCAAGGACGGCATTCTGGTGGCTCCGGTCACAGACCCTGCTGAGCTGAAAATTGTTGTGACTCCCGTGAAGGAGGGCACCAAAGTCATTCCAGTGACGGTCTCTGTTAATCCTGGCGACAAGGGGTACGGCTCCATCGTTGGGGGAAAACTTTATTTGCAGCTTGTTGGAGACAAATCTTCTGCTGGCCTGATAGGTGGAAGTCTCTGGCTGCCAGATGGCATAACAGAGATAAAACCAACACAGGTTGTTGGTGTAGACGGTATTCCGGATGGTCTTTACTATCTAATTCCTGTTAATGAGCGTGGGCAGACCGAGTTGGATTTGACGTATCGCCTTGAGGAGACGAAGCCAGGCTCTGTGGTGTTCAAGGGCTACGTGCAGAGCAAAGAAGACGAGAACGCAAGCCTGCCAGATCACAAGACAGGCATCGTCACCAAAGAGGCCGAGAGTACTGGTAGTGTTGTTGGTGGTGGTGGTGAAGGCCAAGTAGAAATTATCAACAACGGTGTCGAGATTGGTACTAAGCCGATCAGCGTGATGGAAGAGAAGCACGGTGCGGCGCTTGCGGACAGGCTGATTGAACTCACCGGCGTAGATGGCCTGAGTGTGACGCTGAAGGATATCGATGGCTCAGAAACCATTGGCATCATCACATTGTCCAACGTGCCTGAAGGCTTCCTGGTGTACGTGGAGGGTGCTGACGGAACTCGAACCCTGGCCAGCAACCTTGGTGCGGATGGTTTGACGAACAACACCTGGCTGCTTTCCAGCGAAGGTGGTTTGCCGCCAAAGGTGTTCCTCCTGCCACCCAATAACTGGAGCGGCACACTGAGTGAGGTGACGCTGAATGTGGAATCTGGTGAAACAAAACTGGATGCCAAGCAAAATGACTCTCAGAAGCTGGGAAACATCACCATTGCACCGGTGGCAGATGGCTTGACTCTGAATACATCCGTAGCTTTTGGTAAAGAAAATTCGGTGATTGCACTGAATCTCAATGCATCGATGAAGGACCCTGTGAAGATCACCAATAAGGCGACGGGAGGTCCTGCGAGTCCTCTCACGCCGGTGGATAACAGCATTGAAACCACGACGATCAAGATCACGGGCTTGGGCGCACATGCTTCCTTCTACGTGGGGGCAGAAGAGCTGTTTGAGGGCAAGCAGATCACGAAGGATGGTGTCACCTATACCTTCGGTGTTAAGTCTGATGTCGACGGTAACGGTTACGTTAACTACACCATCTCTGGTATTCCTCAGTCCTTGCTGGATCAACTGGGCTTCAAGCAGGCGATGGATGATTTAAAAGATCAGGACGCTAAAGCTGGAATGCAAATCGGTATTGAGGCGTGGACCGTGGAAAGTTTCAACGGACATGCATCGGACAAGGTATTTGGTGTGATTGATCTCAGCATTACCAAACAGCAGCCGACAGGCAATGCCGACAGCTTGCTGTGGACGGGCTCCAAGATTGATGCAGGTGCTGGTGACGATACGGTTCAGTTGCGCTCTGGCGAGATCCGGAGTGGCGCCGAATTGGCCGCCAAGTTGACGAATGTTGAGATTCTTGACCTGACGGTGCACGGTGCCAACAGCATTACAGGTCTGAGTGCCGCCAATGTGTTTGCCATGACGGACTCCCGCCATATGCTGACTATCAAGGGGACCGCAGAGGATTTGCTGCAACTGTCGAATGGATGGACCCCTGGATCGTCTGCTGGAACGTACACCAGCATCTATCAGGGAAGCACTGTGACAGTGAAGGTGGATGGCGTGACTGTGAGTAATGGCAGTGGGGCCCGCGCATCTTCGTTCTCGATGCCTTCTTGGGACGATTTGCTCAGCACGGATTCCGGCTCCATCAGCCTGGACAATGTGCTGCCTGCACCTTCTACCCAGTCGACGACATTGCCATCTGGAACTGCGAGTTCTTTCAGTACCGACAGCACGGCTCTGTATGCACCGCTGCCGCAGTCGGCGCTGGATGACGAGCTGCACCAATTGGGCGTGGTTCATTACTAATCAAGGCAAGGCGATTTCAAGATGAAGAAAATTTTCAACCTCAAGAGTCTGCCCGCCTTGCTGCTGGGCGGTGCAAGTTTGGTGGCTGCCAGTGCAGCCTTGGCATGGCAGCACAATCCGGTCGATAAGGTCAGTAATCCGGAAAAGCTGGAGTTCACCAATGTGCATGTGAATTGGCCTGACTTCAAAGAGCCCTTTGTGCGGGACGGCATTGTGTCCAAGCCTGAAGGCTTCCGTCAGGTGCAGGCCGGGCTGACGGCCGGCCAGGTGCAGACCATGCTGGGCCAGCCGCTCAAGCAGGCTCAGGGTTCGCGGGGACTGGAGTGGGATTACAACTTCAAGTTCCTGATGCCGCAGTCCCAGAACTATCTGGTGTGCCAGTACAAGGTGGTGTTTGAGGGCGATCAGGCTGAGAAGGTGCGTGAGGCTGTCTGGCGGCGTCACCAGTGTCTGGACCTGGTTCAGCCCAAGGGCTAAGCTGGGATGAGTTGCTCATCGCCTTGTGCGATGGGCCTAGAAAAAAGCCCTGGCGGGAATTTCCTGCCAGGGCTTTTTTATGTATTCAGATGAACTGATTGCTATCTTTCGCGTAGCGCTTCACCAGCCTTGTTAAAGGGCTTGGTGATGTATTGCCAGATGGTTTTTTGTCCGGTGCGAATGTCTGCGCTGGCGACCATGCCTGGCACGATGGCAAAGCGTTTGCCTGCCTTGTTGACCAGTGCATCCGACTCGGTGCGAACCAAGACGGGGTAGTAGAGCACTTCGCGTTTGACTTCATCGCGCACTGTGTCGGGGGCGATGGTGACGACCTTGCCTTTGAGGCCGCCATAGATGGCGTAGTCATAGGCGGTGACTTTGACCATGGCCTCTTGCCCGGGATGAATGAAGGCAATGTCGCGCGGCGAGATGCGGGCTTCAATCAGCAACTGGTCGTCGAGTGGCACCAGTGTCATTACGGAGCCGTTAGGGGGGATGACGCCACCGATGGTGGTGACCTCCAGGGCTTTGATGATGCCGCGTACAGGAGAGATCAGCGTCATTCTCTCCAGCGCATCAGTCCGGCCGCGCACCACGGATTGCAGGGATTTGACTTCTGCTTCGGCCTTGGCCAGTTCTTCACGGGCGCGCAGCATGTAGGCTGCGCGTGCTTCGCCCACTTTCAGGTCTAGCTCTGCGCGTTGGCGCTCTAGCCGGATCAGCTCGACATTGCTGGCCGCGCCGCTGCTTAGCAGCGAGCGGGTGATTTCCAGCTCCTTGCGCACCAGGGCAAGGGCTTGGTTCAGGCCTGAGGTGGTTTCTGCAAGAGCGCTGCGCCGTGAGCGTAGCAGGGCTGTCTCTGTCGCGAGGAGCTGTGGGTGGGCCTTGAGTTCATCGGGGAACGCAGGGGTGTCCTGGCCTTTGATTTCGGCTTCGAGGCGGGAGCTGGCCGCAAGGGCCGCCCGGTAGCGGACAGCGGTTTCTTCTACGCTCGATTCGCCCCGGGTGGGGTCGAGGCGGGCAAGCACCTCGCCTTTTTCGACAATCTGCCCTTCACGTACGCGCAGCTCCGCAAGAATGCCGCCTTCGAGAGACTGTATGCGCTGCTCTCTGGAGGTGGGGATGACTTGCCCTGTTCCGCTCGAAACTTCGTCCACTTCGAAGTACCAGGCCCAGGCGAAGAAGGCCAGCAGAAATCCGGCAGTCAGCCAGACGACCTGGTTGGAGTGGCTGGCCTTTACTTCGTCAAAGTCATCAGGCTTGGGCAGTGTCGTGCGTTGGCGCTGGGCAGCAGCGGCGGCCGATGGGAAAAGCTTGTTCATCATGCCGCGACTCCTTGTTTTGTGTTTGCGGCTTGCGGTGCGCCGCGCAGCTGTGCCATCACGGCTTCTCTGGGTCCGTTGACGACGATGGTGCCGCCATCCACCACGATGATGCGGTCCACAATGTCAAGAACGGCAGGGCGGTGCGTGGCGATGACCAGTGTGTGGTTGCGAGGCAGCTTGCGCAGGCTTTGTATGACTTCACGCTCCGCGACTTCATCCAGGGATGCAGTGGGTTCGTCCAGCAGCAGCACTCGGGGCTGGCGCAGCAGCAGGCGGGCCAGCAGCAGGCTCTGGCGTTGACCGCCGGACAGGCCAAGGCCTCCCTCGAGAATGGGGTGATCCAGCCCTGTAGGCAGCTTGCGTACAAAGGCCCAAGCGCCTACGGCTTCCAGAGCTTTCATGATGTCTTCGTCAGTGGCATGGGGTGAGCCCAGTACCATGTTGTCTCGCAGTGAGCCGTGGAACAGGCGGGCGTTCTGCGTGAGCAGGGCGATATCCCGTCTGACGTCGCCTGGATCAATGTGCTGGAGTGAGACGCCATCCAGCAGCAGCTGGCCCGTTGCGGGCTCCATCAAGCCAGACAGCGCGTGCAGCAAGGTGGATTTGCCCGCACCGTTGCGGCCCAGTACGGCAATGCGTTCGCCAGGCTGGATGCTGAGGCTTTTGACTTGCAGGCATACGGTCTTGCCGTCATGGCTGAAGCTGGCCTGATTGAATTCATAGTGCCCCTGAAGTACGGGGCGGTGTACGCGCGTGCCCTCTGCCGCATGGTCGACCGGCAGCTTCATGAGTTGATCCAGGGCCTGGCTGGCGACCTTGGCCTGCTGCCAGCGGTTGAGCACCTGGGTGATGCTGGCCAGAGGGGCCAGCATGCGAGAGCACAGCATGGATGCAGCGACAAGCACGCCAGTGCTGATGTCGCCACGCATGACCTGAGGGGCCCCGACCACAATGACGACGGCGAAGGCGCCGCCCTGCACGGTCTGCAGCCAGTTGCTGAGGGTGTGCAGAAGTGCCCGCATTTGCAGCCCTGATTCCGCACTGACGGCGTTGTAGTGGTTCCACTGGTTCTGGAATCTGGCCTCTGCCTGCAGCAGCTTGATGTCTTCAATGCCTTGCACGGTTTCCACCAGCATGGCGCTGCGCAGAGCAGATTCGCGCGTGCTGGCCTGCGCCAGCTGACGCAGCTTGGGCTGTGCCAGCAAGCTGGGAAGCAACAGGGCGACGAAAGCCGCCGCAGGGACCCAGACCAGTTCGCCAGCGATGAGCCAGAAAATTACGCTGAACAGCAGAAAGAAGGGAAGGTCTGCGACGGCTGCGATCGTGGTGGAGGTGAGCATTTCGCGCACAGGCTCCAGCTCACGGATCTGAGAGATGAAGGTTCCGGTTGCCTTGGGGCGGGCGCTGTTGCGAACGCGCAGCGCATGGCCAAAGACACGGTCGGAGATGCGCATGTCGGCGCGCTTGCCCAGAATGTCCGTGATGTGCATGCGCGCACTGCGCATGACCCAGGCAAACACCATGGAGAGCACAACACCACCAAACAGTACCCACAGTGTGGGCAGCGACTGGGAGGGAACCACGCGGTCATAGACCTGCATGGAGAACAGCACGCTGCCCAGCGCCATGAGGTTGGTGACGAGGGAGGCCAGCAGAATGTGGGCGTAGGGGCGCAGGTCTGCCAGGACCAGTTGGCGCAGCCAGTTGGGCTTGACGGGCTGGATATAGCTGTCGACCCGTGAATCCGGTGCGGATTGCAGGGGCCTGAGCACGGCCATGGCTTCAACCTGTGGTTGCAGCGCTTCGGCGGTGATGTTGCTTTCGGCGCCTTGGTCGCCGCTGAAGCTGATGCGCAGCCCATCCGTGGTCTTGGCCGTGATGACCGCAACCTGGTCATCTTTCAGCACCACCACGACTGGCAAACGCCAAGGGGTCAATGAGGCTAGTAACGGCTCTACTTGCTTGAAGCTGAGGCCGGCCTGCAGCGCCAACTGGTGGATCAGCTCCAGAGTGCTCTGGTTGCCACTCCATTCCGCCGCGACTCGAAGGTGCTCGCGCGAGGTGTTGAGCTGGTAGTGTGCGGCGACGGATAGCACGGTATCCAGCACGTCAGAGGTGGTGGCGTTTTTGACGGTCATGGCTTGCTTCCGTTGTTGGCGATGGGCATGTCCAGGTGGAAGGTATCGCGCAGGTGTCCGCTTTGGTACAGGCACTCCACACCCAGTCTCAGTTGCTCGTACTGGTTATCCAGCTGATCAAAGCGCGCACCGTGGTATTCCTGCTCTGCGTTGAGAAGCTCCAGCAAAGAGCGGGTGCCGAGTTGCAGATACTGATCCGCATAGAGCTGTTTGGTACCCTTGATGCTTGCTGTGCGTTGAGCCAGCAGAGGCTCTCTGGAGCGTTGACCCATAAACTGAGCCTGTGCATCCTGCAGGCCTTGCTGGGTTTGCAGTTGCGCCTGCTCGATCGAGGCTTCTGCCGCATCCAGCGCATACATGGCGGCGCGCAGGCGGGCCTGGTTGCCTCCTCCTTCATAAAGAGGGGCGCTGAAGTTCACGGTCACAGAGGTGTTCAGTCCGCTTGGGCTGTTGCTGCGGGACTGGCTGTCGATGCCGCGCTGCACGGATCCGTCCAGTGACAGGGTGGGCATGCGGGTGCTGTCAGCCACATCCACGCCGGCCCGGGCCGCATCACGCAGCGCCTGGGCGCGCAAGATGAGAGAGTTGGGCGCAGCCAGTGCTGCAGCGTTGCAAGCCTGCAAGAGGAACTGCGGCGCAGCACTGTCGGAGGAGACAAGCGTCTTGGCACCCGTGAGCTGCATGAGGCTGATGCGGTTGCGCTGAACCTGCGCAGCAATATTGATGGCCTGGGCGGCAGCAGATTCCACGCGTGACTGCGCTTGCAGGGAGTCAGAGCGGGTGCTCGCGCCTTTTTTCTCGCGCTCCATGGCCAGATTGGCCAGCGCCTTGACCCCTTCGACCTGCGAGGAGGCGATCTGGCTCATGGTCTGCTGGCGGCTGAGTTCTACCCAGACCAGTGCGGTTTCACGCGTGACCGCTTCCTGGGTCAATTGAAGCTGGTAACGGGCCGCTGTGGCCTGCGCCTGTGCCTGCGTCACCGAGTGGGAGACTTTGCCAAAGTCATACAGCATTTGTGAAACCGTCACCTTGCCCAGATTGGTGCGCGTGGAGCCGGTGCTGGTGTTTCTTTGGCTGCTGGATTCGCTGCTGATGCCCGCCCGGACTTGTGGGTAGTAGGCGGCTTTGGCGGCTGAAATGCCTTCCTGGGTCTGCTGCAACTGCCCTGTGGCGTTGCGTAAAGACGGATGCCAGTCATTGGCCGCTTTGACCGCTTCAGTCAGGCTCAAGGCCACAGGCTGGGCGGCACGCGCCGAAGGGGAGGGTGCGTCTGCCTGTGCGGCAAACGCAGGCTGCAGGCTTACGCTCAGCAGCAACGCTGTGCTGACGGTGCACAGCGGCGTAAGGTAGGGAGACTTGAATAGGGACATGGTGGACGCATGCTTGTGATGGCCGTGCGGCTCATCACAAGAAGCAACAGGCAGTTGCTGCGCCATGCTGGAGCACCAGGCAGCCTGTTGTGTTGAGGCAGCAGTGCTATTTCCAATGGCAAGTTATCCAGCCTTTTGATAGGGTGCTGCCAAATAGGATAATTCCTACATGCTAACAACTGGGTGCATGTTTGTCACCCGGCCCAAAGTAAATCCTGAGGCCAGGTATGCGCTTGTGTTGGGGCAGGGCGACAGCAAAGATTGAAAATGACAATGTCTTGCAATCGCTTTGATTTGCATAGCATTTAGCGCTTGATGGATAAGCGCTTTAGCCATAACGCATTCAGTCTCCCCCACCCTCCAGGCCGCGCAAAAACGTCTGACTCATCAGCGCCCGCAGCGCAGGCGGCCGCACCGGCTTTGCCAGAAAGCCCCAGCCGCGCTCGGCGGCCTGGCGGCGCAGGGTGCTGTCGCCTTCGGCGGTGAGCAGAATGACGGGTGGCTGCTGGCCCCAGCGGTCGCAGAGCTGGGCATAGACATCGGGGCCGTAGAGCTGGCCCAGATGTACGTCCAGCAGCACCAGTTGTGGGGCGTTGCCGGGTTTGGCGTATGCCAGCGCCTCGGGGGCGTTGGCGGCCAGCAGTACCTCGCATCCCCAGCGCTGTAACAGGGCGCAGGTGGCATCGCGCGTAGGAGGGTCGTCTTCTACGTACCAGATGGCGGCGCCTTGCAGCGGGCTGTCGCTGCGGGCGCTGGGTGATGGTTCCTGCAAGGTGGGCGCCACGGCTGCGGCATTGCCCAGTGGCACGCTGACCCAGAAGATGCTGCCTTTGCCAAGCGTTGAGCGCAGGCCGATTTCATGGCCCAGCAGCTTGCCAAGGCGCTCGACGATGGCAAGGCCCAGGCCAGTGCCGCGGTCGTCGGCATGGCCTTCGTCGAGGCGGCGAAATTCTTCGAAGATTTCTTTTTGCAGACCGGGTGGAATGCCGGGGCCTTGGTCGTGCACTTCGATGCGGACATGGTCGCCATTGGGTCGGTGTTCACGGCGGCAACCGACGACGATGCGGCCCTTGTGTGAGTAGCGGATGGCGTTGGAGACAAAGTTCTGCAGAATGCGGCGCAGCAGGGCTTCGTCACTGCGCACCACCAGCTGGCTGGGGATGCAGCGCAGGCTCAGGCCTTCATGCTCGGCCTGCAACGCAAAGTTGTTGTGCACCACTTCCAGCAGCGAGCTGACGGTGAAGTCGCGCACATGGACTTCGAGCTGGCCCGATTCCATGCGCGAGATATCGAGCAGGCTGGTGAGGATGGCGTCTTGCGATGCCAGTGATTTGTCCACGCGCTGGGCCAGCAGGCGGCCGGCATCGTCTTGCAGATAGGCGGGCAGCAGGCTGGTGAAGATGCGTGCTGCGTTCAGCGGTTGCAGCAGGTCGTGCACGGCGGATGCGACAAAGCGGGTTTTATAGCGGTTGGCACGTTCTGCCTCTTGCTTGGCCTGCGCCAGATCGTGCGTGCGTTCGGCAATGCGCTGCTCCAGCGTGTCGGCCAGATTGCGCAGCTCGCGAGCGGTGTTCTTGTAGCTGGTGATGTCGGCGTAGCTGGTGACAAAGCCGCCGTCTGGAAGTGGGTTGCCACGAATCTCCAGCACCGTGCCGTCGCCCTTGGCGCTTTCATGCAGGTGCGGGCTGCCGCTGCGCAGGTGCTCCAGCCGGCGCTGTATGGCCTGATCCACATCGCCCTTGCCCAGCAAGCCGCGCTTGGCGTTGTGGCGTATCAAGGTCTCAATGGGCTGGCCCACATGCATCAGCTCGGGTGGGTAGCGAAATAGCTCGATATAGCGTGAATTCCATGCAACCAGCCGCAATTGCGGATCGACCACCACCACGCCCTGGGGCAGATGCTGCAGGCTGCGTGAGAGGCCGGTATCGGCCTGTTTGGCGGCCTGAACAATGCCGTCTTGTGCGGTGCGCAGCTCTTGCGCGTGCTGGTGCAGCACGGTTTCCAGTTCTTTGCGGCTGCGCTGGCGCAGTGCGGCCAGCCGCTGGCGCTGGCGTATGTAGAGCACCAGCAGCGATGCAGCCAGCCACAGGCCGCCTGCGGCAATGGCGGCCCAGTGGCTGGTGGACTGGTTGTGGCCTATGTCGTGCAGCAGGTGCAGCTGCCAGCTGCTTTCTGGCAAGTCCATGCGCAGCCAGAGCACCGGGTCGGCCAGCTGGGGCTGGCTGAAGGAGGCCAGTACGCCACTGCCTTCAGAGGTCTGGTTGATGCGGTAGCTCAGCGGTTGCAGCGTCTGGTCTGCGTACTGGTGCGTGTCCTGTACTTCCTGCTCGTCTTTGGCGGAAAGCGGCTGCAGCAGGCGGTAGCGCCATTCATCGCGGTTGGACAGGAAGACCACGCCATGCTCATCGGATGCCAGCACGATGTCTGGCGACTGGCGCCATTCGCCTTCCAGCTCTTGGAGCAAAATTTTGATAGCTATGAGGCCAAGTACAGAGCCGTCATCCGCACGAATGGCTTGAGACAGAAAGTAGCCGGGCAGGCCAGTCGTCATGCCGATGCCGTAAAAGCGGCCGCTGCCATGGCTCAGCGCCTGCGTGACGTAGGGGCGAAAGCTGTAATCCTCGCCCACATTGGTGTGCGAGCCGCGCCAGTTGCTGGCGGCCAGTGCCTTGCCATTTTTGTCGATGAGGGTGAGGGTGGATGCGCGGCTGGCGCCGTTGGCTTGCTCCAGCTTGCGGTTGAGCTTGTCCACCTCCGCTGCGCTCAATGGGTGGGTGAGTGCGTCTTTGAGCTGGTGATCAAGCGCCAGCACCTCGGGCAGGGTGCGGTAGCGGTCCACGCGCTGCACCATGGCCTGCGCGTAGAGGGTGAGCTGGCGCTGCACGCTCTGGCTCTCGTCGTGCAGCGAGGTCTGCAGCGCAATGCGGCTGGCGGCAAACATGCACAGCAGCATGCCGGCCAGCACGACAAGCAAGGTCAGGAGCAGGCGGTTTCGCGCGAATTTTTGAACGAGATTGGGCACAAGGTTGGACTTGGAGCGCGGGGTGTATGGACGGTCAGGCGTCTCAGTGTGGGTGGGTAGACGCGTTCAAAGGGATTGTGGTGTACTAGGGGTTTCCCTAGGTTTGTACTCGCTCTCCTAGGGAGGCAGGCTGCATCTAATACCAATAGGTTATCGGCACAAAAACGGCGCGGGGGTACAAACGGCAACAAATCGGTGCACCACGGTGGTGCCCCCCCTAATTTTGGGAGATGCAGCATGCACTCAATACCCACTGAATCCGCTCCTCGCGAGAACCTGCCGTTTTACCGCCAACTGTACTTTCAGGTGGTGTTTGCCATCATCGTGGGCGTGCTGCTGGGTCACTTCTCGCCTGCTTATGGCGAGGCCATGAAGCCGTTTGGCGACGCGTTCATCAAGCTCATCAAGATGATCATCGCGCCGGTGATCTTCTTGACCATCGTGACCGGCATTGCCAGCATGACGCACCTGAGCGCCGTGGGCCGCGTGTTCGGCAAGGCCATGGCGTACTTCCTGACCTTCTCCACACTGGCGCTGGTTGTCGGTCTGGTGGTGGCCAACGTGATGCAGCCAGGCTCTGGCATGCACATCAACCCCGCCGATCTGGATCAGAGCGCCGTCAAGGGCTATGTGGCCAAGTCGCATGAGATGACGTTGACCGGCTTTGTGATGGACATCATCCCCAAGACCCTGGTCAGCCCATTTGTGGGTGACAACATTCTGCAGGTGCTGCTGGTTGCGGTTCTGTTTGGCGTGTCGCTGGCGCTGGCTGGCGAGGGCGGTAAGACCGTGCTGAACTTCCTGGAGTCGCTGACCAAGCCCATCTTCAAGCTGGTGAACATCGTCATGAAGTTCGCCCCCATCGGCGCTTTTGGAGCCATGGCCTTCACCATTGGCAAGTTTGGTCTGGGCTCGCTGGTCAATCTGGCCGAGCTGGTGCTGACCTTCTACATCACCTCGGCGCTGTTCGTGCTGGTGATTCTGGGCGCTGTGGCCCGTGCCTGCGGCTTCTCGGTCATCAAGCTGATCAAGTACCTGAAGGACGAGCTGCTGCTGGTGCTGGGTACATCGTCGTCCGAGTCGGCTCTGCCTTCGCTGATGCACAAGATGGAAAAGGCTGGCTGCAGCAAGTCGGTGGTGGGTCTGGTGGTTCCTACCGGTTACTCCTTCAACCTGGACGGCACCAACATCTACATGACGCTGGCTGCGCTGTTCATCGCTCAGGCCACCGATACGCACCTGACGCTGGGCCACCAGATCGCACTGCTGCTGGTTGCCATGCTGTCGTCCAAGGGCGCAGCGGGCGTGACTGGCGCGGGCTTCATCACTTTGGCCGCCACTCTGGCCGTGGTGCCTGAAGTGCCAGTGGCCGGTATGGCGCTGATTCTGGGTGTGGACCGCTTCATGTCTGAATGCCGTTCGCTGACCAACTTCATCGGCAACGCCGTTGCGACCGTGGTTGTCTCTAAGTGGGAAAACGCGCTGGACTACGACAAGCTGGATGCCGCGCTGTCGGGCAAGCCTGTTACCGCTGAAGCGGCTGCGCATGCCTGATCACGCTGCGTGCTGAACGAAAAAAGCCCTGCTCGAAAGATCAGGGCTTTTTTGCTGTCTGACGCAATCACATCAAGCGCGAGTAGCTATGATTTTTGCAGTGATCAGGGTGGCGTTCCCAGCAAGTCATACGCAGCCAGCACGCGCAGCGTATCGCGGCCCAGTCGTTTGCTGCGGGGCAGAACGCGCACCCAGCCCAGTTTTTTGACCGTACGGGCCAGAACCTGCTGTGCATCAGCAGGCAGTTGCTGAACAAAGGCTAGCCAATGCTTTTGCGCTTCTTCCATCGCCCCCGCCTGCTGCAAAAACAGAGCGGTGGACTGGGCGTAGTTCAGAGCATCACGGGCCATGCACACGGCGCGGGGCAGGTGGGCTGCGGGGTCGTCTTCAAAGTCGATAAAGCCAATTACCCCATCGGCGCAGACCACCATGTTGCGGGCCACGGCCTGGCTCAGCACCTCGCCCCTGGTGTGCGCATCATGAATCGCATCCAGCCCCTGTCGCCATAGCTTGAGTGTGGCGGCTGAGCCTTTGGGGATGGCGTCTTCAATGGCGTTGCTCAGCGACGGCGCTTCTTCGCCGGGTCTGCCCAGATGGCGCATGACAAAGGCTTGCTCCGTCGTGGCCAGCACTTCAGGCACGCGCAGGCCTTTGGCCTTGAAGTTGCGCAGGCGGCGCGCCTCGGTCTGAATGGATTCGGCCCCGCCGGGGTTGGGCACGGGTTGCAGCACGGCGGCGCCGAAGAGCTTGGCCAGCGCGCTCAGCAACCAGTAGTTCAAGGCCGGGTTGCCTTTGCTGGCGCACTTCACCCAGAGGGTTTCATGCGCCAGTTCATAACGCATGATGCTGTGGGGCTGGTTCAGATGCTCGCGCAGAAATGCTTCGTAATTGATAGCTGTCTGCGCTTTTTGCATATGGGCTTGAGCGGAATTATCCTGAGATGTCACGGCGAAGGGTCTGGCTGGCGCTGGGTTCTGGCTTCTCAGGTCCAGATACCGTTGCGCAAAGGCAAAGTCTGCGATTGTGCCGCGTTGTCGGCACTGCCCGGCGCAGATGGGCGCAGAACCGGCTCATGCAGTGGCTGAAAGCTCTGCGCTGTGGCCAGTGGCCAGTAATTCTGAAAGACCTTGTGCTGGCGCTGCAGGTTCTGGAGCAGGCAACCCGGCTCTACGCGCAGGATCAGGTTAGAAAGCAGACTGACCTGCGTATCGTCCAGCCTTCGCACAATGTGATGGGCGGTGATTTCGTTGGGGTGTTTGAGTCCGGCGGCTTGCACCAGCTCCTGCAGCGCGTGCAGCGTGTTTTTGTGGAAGTTGGCCACGCGCGTGGCTTTGTCGGGCACCACCAGCGCCTGCTGGCGCACGGCATCCTGAGTGGTTACGCCGGTGGGGCAGGTGCCCGTGTGGCAGCTCTGGGCCTGAATGCAGCCCAGCGCCATCATGAAGCCGCGCCCCGAGTTACACCAGTCGGCGCCCAGAGCCATCATGCGGGCGATATCAAAGGCGGTGATGACCTTGCCTGCAGCGCCGATCTTGATGCGGTGGCGCAGATTCACCCCCAGCAGCGTGTTGTGGACCAGCAGCAAACCTTCTTGCAGCGGCACGCCCACATGGTCCACAAACTCCACAGGTGCTGCGCCGGTGCCGCCTTCAGCGCCATCGACCACGATGAAGTCGGGGGTGATATTGGTCTCCAGCATGGCCTTGACCATGGCAAACCATTCCCAGGGGTGGCCCACGCAGAACTTGAAGCCCGTGGGCTTGCCGCCCGAGAGGCGACGCAGCTTGCCTATGAACTGCGTCAGCTCCACAGGGGTTGAGAATGCGCTGTGGCTGGAGGGCGAAATGCAGTCCACGCCCACAGGGATGCCGCGAGCTGCTGCAATTTCAGGAGTGACCTTGGCCCCGGGCAGCATGCCGCCGTGTCCAGGTTTGGCACCTTGGCTGAGCTTGAGCTCAATCATCTTGACCTGCGGATCAGAGGCGTTGGCGACGAATTTCTCTTCGCTGAATGTGCCGTCCGCATTGCGGCAACCAAAGTAGCCGGAAGCAACTTCCCAGATCAGATCACCGCCATGCATGCGGTGGTACTGGCTGATGGAGCCTTCACCCGTGTCGTGAATGAATCCGCCCATCTTGGCACCTTGATTCAGCGCCTGAATGGCGTTGCCCGATAGCGCGCCAAAGCTCATGGCCGAGATATTGAAGACGCTGGCGTGATAGGGGCGAGAGCAGGGCTCGTGCCCTTCTTGCGCCTGCTCTGGCGAGCCACCAATCCACACGCGAAAGTCGTGCGAGCCCAGCTTGGTCGGTTGCATGGAGTGGTTGACCCACTCATAGCCTTGCTGGCCTACGTCAAGCTGGGTGCCGAAAGGGCGGTTATCCACCTGCCCCTTGGCGCGCTGATAGACCAGCGAACGCTGAGCGCGGGAGAAGGGTTGAGCTTCGGTGTCGCCTTCGATGAAGTACTGGCGAATCTCGGGCCGGATGAATTCAAAAAAGAAGCGAAAGTGACCCATGATGGGGTAGTTGCGCAAGATGGCATGGGGCTTTTGCAGCAGATCGTGAAGGCCCACCAGCACCAGCACAGCCGAGGCAATCAGCCACCACAAGCCCTTGCCAGCGGTCGCTTGCGTGTAGAGCGATGCTCCAAAAACGACCACGGAAACGATCAGCGCACCGTAGCGCAGGGGCAGGCTATTGAGAAAACGATTCACTGCAGATACTCCCATGGCAGGGGGTGTTGATGGTGGCCCGTTAAAATTCAGTCCTGTACGGGGCGCATCCACACCAGATGCTTCAGTCCCCTTGGTCCATCGCCCGGCCCTGCTCTTCGATAGTGATGAAAACAGTCCGGGCCATCATAAAAGCCTTTCCCTATGCAAGAACAAGCACCTAACCCCGCCGTAGAAGATGCGGCCTCCGCCGACATGCCTGAGGGCGCACTGAGCAACGATCAGCTCGAAGAGCTGGATGCCCTGCTCGACGAAATGCGCACCCGTGGCGACGAAATCCCCCAGTGGGAGTTCTGCGACGGTTTTCTGACCGCTCTGGTCTGCACACGCCGCCCCATTGAAGCCGCCGAATACCTGCCCATGCTGCTGGGCGACGGTGAAACGCTGGACGTGGCCGCTGGTCAACCCCTGCCTAAGCTGGAAGCCTTCAAGGACGAGGCCCAGCAAGCCCGTTTCATGGAGCTGTTCGAGTTGCGCCTGAACGAAGTGCGCACCCAGCTGAATACGGACATCAAGTCTCTGGCTGACGAAGTCGCCTTCCAGCCTGAAGCGCTGGACACCCGTGGCGCCATCCTGATCCTGCCGGAAGCAGAACAGGCCGAGCTGGCTGACGAAGAGATTCCTTCCTTCTCGCAAGTGTGGGCTCTGGGCTTCATGTTTGTGGTGGAAAACTGGGCCGAAGAATGGGCTGCTCCCCGTGACAAGGAAGCTGCTCAGTGGCTGGACGCTGCAATGGAGTTCATCGTCAATCTGACCGAAGACGACACCGACACTCCAGCTCTGAACCTGTACGAAGAATCTGGCCCCGCATCGACCAGCCAGGAGCGCGTGGACGCCTTTGGCGAAGCCATCTGGGCCGTGTATGACCTGCATCGCCTGTGGAAGAGCATGGGCCCCCGTCAGGAAACCATCGTCAAGGGCGAGCAGCTCGGCCGTAACGACCCTTGCCACTGCGGTAGCGGCAAGAAGTTCAAGAAGTGCCACGGTGCATAAACCGGCTACCCCCTGAGCGGCGCTGCAGTTTCCCCTGATGGGGATGGCAGCATTGCTGCGGGGCGGCGCTTGCTAGTTGCCTCTGACAAGTCAGAGGTGGCGGCAAGCGTTGTGAGACAGGTTTTTGGTTGATGACGACGCATTTAGGTGAGCGCATACGCGCGCGGCGGCAAGAGCTGGGCTTAAGCCAGGGGCGGCTGGCGCAGATGGCGGATGTCACGGCTTCCGCTATCTCTCAGATTGAATCGGGTGCCATTCGCACCCTCAAGAACGACACGCTTTCCCGCCTTGCGGTGGGATTGCAGACAACGGCGCTGGAGCTGATGGAGGGTCTGTACAGCGAGACAGCATCGTTGCCAACCGACGAGCAGCGCTTGCTCGACAGCTATAGAAAGCTGGGGCCGCCGTTACAGGACATTGCCCTGAAACTGATTAAAGCCTTGCAGTGAATTTTTGAATTTCTGCAATTCAGGCTACGCCTTTGCTTTTCTAAAGACCTGCTGCTGGCAGGTCTTTTTGTTTTTGCAACAGATACAAAGGGTTAACCCGATTAGTCAATGTAGGACTAAATCCAATAATCTGTAGGAAACAAATGAAGATTGTGTAGCTATAAAGAGGGCTGCAGTGTGAGAGTTGTACTTGAGAGCGGTCTTCTGATCTCGCTCAGGCAAGAAAAGCGATTGTTTTTATTAGGTTTTTTGGTTTTTGAAAACTACTTATCAATGAAAAATAATTGCCAAGAGCTATGTTTTGAAGTTGTTGATAGCTATTTCAAATATTTCAAAATGTTTCCATCTCCGTAAGATCAGTTCCGCGGTGGTCGAAAAGGTCGCCACAGCGATTCTTAAACCTGAATGTTGAAGGAGCTGATCATGAAAGATCAAATCGTTAAATTCTGGCGCGATGAAGAAGGGGCAACGGCTATTGAATATGGGCTGATTGCGGGACTGATTGCTGTGGGGCTGATTGTTTCTTTGGAAGGCGTGCAGAAAGCAATAGCTGAGCTTTTTAAGAGAATTTCTGATATTTTGGGTGGTGTTTCCCCTTCAAAAGGAGGGTGAGTAGTGCTTATGGTTTTTTTATTGTGGCTTTGTGTGGCTGCAGTAATAGATGCCATATATAGAAAATTTTTTAACTGGCTTGCGATATCGGGTGGATTGGCTGCAGTTCTATGCATTTCAATCTATCCTGATTCGCATCCAGTAAATATTGAAATTTTTGACTCTTTTATTGGTGCTGCAGTTGCATTTTTTGTGCTATTGGTTTTTTATGGGCTAAAGATGATGGGCGCAGGAGATGTGAAGTTTGCAGCGGTGCTTGGGTTTTGGGTTGGGTGGAAGCTACTGCTTCCAATATGGCTCATAAGTTGTTTTTTTGCAGTGCTTCATGGGGCCTTTTCTCGAAGTTCATTGAAATATTATTTTGTGGCAACTTCATCCATGAAAGATGGGGTTGAAGGTGGTAACAGAAAATTTATTCCGTACGTGACGTATTTGAGTTTTGCATCAATTATTGTGATGGGGTTTTATAAAAATTAAAGAAGGGGGATGCATGAAGATTCAGAAAAAACAAAAAGGCGCGGCTGCGATTGAATTTGCCATCATCTTCCCAATTTTCTTTTTGATTTTCTACGCCGTTGTGACTTATGGCTTGATTTTTGCTGCACAGCAAACCATTACCCTGGCTGCTTCTGAAGGGGCTCGCGCGGCAGTTCGCTATCAAAATGGAAAAGATGCAACTGAGCGTCAAGCGCTGCGTATTGCTGAAGCCTGCAATATGTCCAATCAAGTACTTAACTGGCTGAGAAAAGCCGGCTCGGGGCAGAGTACAGGTGCGGGAGTTTGCTCCACTGGGATCACCACCACGCAAGTTACGGCGGACAAGGCGCTGTGCCCGACCTTGAATGGTGTCACCTGCATCAAGGTGCTTGTGACGTATGACTACGACAAAGCACCCCTGGTTCCAAAGTTACTGGGGCCTTTGATGGGTTTACCCACTCCAAAAACTTTGCAGGGGCAGGCTGTGGCGCAGATCAGTTTGATGGACTGAATAAAGCCGGGCCTGTAATGCCTGGCACCAAGAAGGAGGGGGGAGATGGTCAATATCGCAAAAATTGCAGTTGGGGTTTTGCTGGCTGTAGCGCTAGCTTTGGGAGTTTATGGCTGGATGTTGGCCAAAGCGCCTAAGCCTGCTGACCCGCAGGTTCAGACCTCCTCAAGCGAAGGCAAGGCAGCCTCGACTGTCAATGTGGTGGTAGCGGCTCAGGCGCTGGTTGCCGGGCAGGCTATCAAGGCGGAAGACCTGCAACTGGCGGGTCTGTCCTCTCGTCCAGACGGCGCTTATGACGATGTACCTGCCGCTGTGGGGTCGGTGCCCGCTGTCGATATTCCCAAGGGCGCTCCCATCTTGAAAGGTCAACTGGTCACGGGTCTGGCGCTGAAAGTGCCCGATGGTGAACGTGCCGTGGCGGTGAAGGTGGATGAAAGCGTGGGTGCTGGCAATCGTATTCGGCCTGGTGATTTTGTGGATGTGTTCTTTGTTCTGCGCCGTGATGGTAATGAAATTGACCAAAGCCAGGCGCGTTTGTTGTTGTCGCGCAAGCGCGTGCTGGCCTATGGCGCTGCATCCGTGGATGCGCTGACCAGCCAGGAAAAGGCGGATAGCAAGCAGCAGGGCAACGGCCCTGAAAGTGCACGCACTGCGGTGCTGTCTGTGCCGGTACAAGAGGTCAGCCAACTGGCATTGGGGGGAAGCAGCGGCAGCTTGCTGCTGGCATTGCGCAACCCCGCAGACACCAGCGAGCCGGATATGGACAAGTTCTCTCCGCTGCCCGGCGTGCTGGCCGTTTCTCTGCCCAAGGGGGCCACTGCCAATGCTCCGCTGGAAGGCGCTGATGCTGCGCAGGCAGGCGTGGCGATGAGCACCTTGGCGGGTTCCACGGGTATTCCTGCAACACGAATGAGTGCCGACAAGCCCATGACGGCAGGTGTTGCAAAGCCAGCAGTGCCCCGTACACGAACCGCGTCTGCAGACCCCTCTTTGTCGGTTGAATTTGTGCGCGGTGCTAATTCTCAAACAGTGCGGTACTGATCTATGCATCACAGGATTACTTCTACCTCTACCCGCACTTTGACGATGAATCGTCTGTCTGTTCTTTGCAGCCTGTCTTTGATGGCTTTAAGTGGCTCAGCGCTTGCGCAGCAAGCGGTAGGTGCTTCTGAAAAAATAGCAAATCAAGCAGCTGGTGCGAAAGAAATCAAGCTCGTTATGGGAACCCAGCACGAGCTGAATCTGCCCAATGGCGTAGAGCGCATTGCGATTGGTGACGATACGGTGGCGGGCGTCCATATCAAGCGCCATGGCAAGGGGGCTGCAGCCAAGATTTTGCTGAACCCGCTCAAGCCCGGTAGCACTTCATTCATGGTCTGGCCGCGCGGCGAAGCGCATGCCCAGACCTATGTGCTGAATGTGCAGCAGCGTGTGGAGCTGCGCACAGCGAAGGCATCCAGCCTGATCGAGCAGCAGTTTGCAAATGAGCTGGCCAACGCTCAGTCTGGCGACAAGGTCAAGACGGTGGATCTCTCCAGCGTGCAATTCAAGAGCAATGTGGTGCAGGTTGACGTCAAGGTGGTTGAACTCAACAAGACGCTGATGAAAAAGGTGGGGCTCAACCTTTTCAACACTGCGCCCAATAGTTCGGGCTTCAGCTTCGGTATTTTTGGCCGAGGCTCTTACGGTACAGCCGGTGGAAGTTCCATTCCCGGTTCGCCATCAAACCCCATGACAGCAGCCTTTAACTTGCTGATGCAGTTTGATAAAGCCGGTATTGGCGTCAACATTGGCATGCTCGAGGGCAATAACCTGGCGCGGGTGCTGGCAGCGCCGACGCTGGTAGCGCTGTCAGGGCAAAGCGCCAATTTTTTGTCAGGTGGCGAGGTTCCGGTGCCCGTGCCTGCTGGAACGGGTCTAGTTGCCATTCAATACAAGCCTTATGGAATTGGCCTGACTGTTTCCCCTACCGTGTTGTCCAACGATCGAATCGTGCTGAAGGTTGCCCCTGAGGCGAGTGAGCTGGACTACGCCAATAGCGTGCTCTTGAGTGGGACCTCTGTCCCGTCGATAACGACACGTCGTGCAGATACGACTGTTGAACTGGGCGATGGAGAAAGTTTTGTCATCGGTGGTTTGGTGAGCCGCACGACAACATCGGGAGTGGATAAAGTACCTTTGCTGGGCGATATCCCGGTTTTGGGCGTGCTGTTCAAACGCCAGGAGTTTCAGCAAAAGGAAAGCGAGCTGGCGATTGTGGTAACACCGCGACTGGTCAAGCCGCTGGCCCGCGATGTGAATGTGGATGCATTGCTGCCCGGGCGCACAGAGCAGCGCAATCCTTCTGTCTGGGGCCCATGGATAGCAGGAGGCCTGTCACGCAGCGTGGCGCCAGGTTTCTCGCGTTGAGAGCAAGGGTTGAGGCATGAATATGCGCATGGACTCCTCCTACCTCAACAACGCACAGCCCGCTTCAGGCGCTGGCAATGCGCGTGTAGTGCTGGTGACGCAATCGACAGCACATGCCTTCTGGTTGGCTGGCGCTTTGGGTAACGACGCTGAAGTGATTCCCGTAGTCAACGAAATCGCGTTGCTGCAATCGACGGTCTCTGCCCCCGGCATGGGAGTTGTCGTGGTGGACTTCTCTTCGCCGATGACGGACGCTGCGGTGAGTCTGGTGAGCGAGCTGCGCAGCACTTGTCCTGGCGTCGTCATCATGGGCGCAGGTGCGGCAGCAGAGCCGAGCTCCATGCGTGCGGCCTTGCGCTGCGGGGTGGCTGAATTTATTGACTGGGAGGCGACGGAAGGCGAGGCCAGCATTGTTATCAAACAGCAGCTTCAAGCCCGCGCCCAGTTACCTGTAGCAGCGGCTTTGGTGCTGGAGCCAGAGACTCAAGGCTTTGCGCTGCCTTTGCTGGGTGCGCGCGTGGGCATGGGCGTTACCACGCTGGCCACACATCTTGCGGTGATGCTGCAGGAAATGCAGGCCCACGATGTGCGCGGCGAAACGCGCCGAAAGCAGGTCGCAAGACCTTTTGGTGCCAGCCAGCTGCCGCAAGATGAGGCTGCGCATGCAGCGCTGCTCGATCTGGGTTTGCCTGCACGCGATGGCTTGCTGTATTTGAGCGTGGCGGGTGACTTCAGTTTTGTGGATGCGGTGCAAAACATCCGCCGTCTGGACTCGACGCTGATTGATTCCGCCTTTTCCAAACACTCCACGGGTACGGCCACTCTTGCCTGGCCTTCTGATCTGGGAAAGCTGCGCGATGTCAGTCCTTCTGCTGCTGCCAGTGTGGTCAGCACGCTCAAGGGCTTACTCAAGGCTCAGGTGATTGACCTGGGAGGAATGATGCAGGCCGACTTTCTCGCCCCCGTGCTGCGCGAAAGCGGGCAGGGCTGGGTGGTGTGCGATCAGTCGCTGGGCGGCATTGTTTCTACGGCGCAGCTGCTCAAGGAGCTGGATGCCAAGGGTGTGGATCGCAGCACGCTCAAGCTGGTGCTCAATCGCTTTAATGCGCAAGCCGGCCTGCCAGCAAGAGAAGTGGCGCAGCGCCTGGGGCTTGATCTGCTGCATGTGGTGCCCGACCGCGCCACCGTGCTGCTGAATGCCGCCAGCTGCGGGCAACTGCTGTCGCAAACCTTGAGAGGCGACCCCTACGTGACTGGCATACGGAGCATGGCGCGCACCTTGCTGGGCGATGCTATGGCGGGTGACAAAGCGATGGCGCCGCCAGCATCAAGCATTTTGGGGCAATGGGCAAAGCGTTTGAGGAGAGGCGAATGAGCATGGATATCGTTTTCGCCGAAAAGAACAGCAATTTTTCGGACTCCAAACAGCTGCTGCTGATCAAGAACGTCGCACATGAGCACCTGCTGACGCGTGTGGAAGAGCTGGGTGCTGTTTTTGCCAAATGGTCGACCAGTCGGGTGCGCCAGTTTGTGCACCAAGAGTTGGAGCAGTTTGTGCGCCAGCAGCGCTTTCCCGTCAACGACGAGGAAGTGCAGTGGATTGGGCAGGCCCTGAACAAAGAGCTGTCTGGCCTTGGGCCATTGGATGATCTGATGGCCGACCCCGAGGTCGAAGACATTCTGATCAACGGCTACAAAAATGTCTTTGTATCGCGCAAAGGCGTGCTGCAGCAGGAGACTCTGCACTTCACCGACAACGCCCATGTGCTGCGTATTGTGCGCCGCATTATTTCGCCGCTGGGTCGCCGCCTGGATGAATCCACTCCCATGGTCGATGCGCGCCTGCCCGACGGTGGGCGTATCAATGTGGTGATCGAGCCGCTGTCGCTGGATGGCCCTGCGGTCTCTATTCGCAAGTTCCGTAATGATCCTTTGCTGGTGCAGGATCTGGTCAATTTCGGCACCCTGGATGAAGGCATGGCCCGCCTGCTGGAGCTGGCCGTGCGCGAGCGCTGCAACATTCTGATCAGTGGGGGGACGAGCTGCGGCAAGACCTCCATGCTCAACGCGATTGCCGGTTTTATCCCGGCCAATGAGCGCGTGGTGACCATTGAAGACACGGCTGAGCTGACGCTGCCGCACCCGCATGTGGTGCGCATGGAAAGCCGCCCCGGTGGCTTTGAAGGTGCGGGCGTTGTCTCCATTCGCGACCTGCTGCGCAACAGCCTGCGCATGCGCCCTGACCGCATTGTGGTGGGCGAGGTGCGTGGTGCTGAAGTGCTGGAAATGCTGCAGGCCATGAACACGGGTCACGATGGATCTATGGCCACGATTCACGCCAGCTCGCCGCGTGAATGCCTGCACCGTATGGAAATGCTGGCGGGCTTTGCGGGCTTTCAGGGCAGCGAAGTCAGCCTGCGCCGCCAGATATCCAATGCACTCGACTTTATTGTGCAGATCAGTCGCCTGCCTAACGGCAAGCGGCGCATCACGTCGATTACTGAAGTCACCGGCATCACCGACAGCGTGATTGCGACGCAGGAGCTTTATCGACACGAGCTGCTGCCCCAGCCTGAGGGTGAAGACCAAGAGCGCTGGACCACCTTGGGCATGGTGCCGCATACGCCCAAGCTGGCACGCTTCAGGGCGGTGCTGCAGCACGCGGGCAATAACGCAGGGATGCGCCATGGCTAGCAACGCCTTCTTGCTGCTAAGTCTTGCACTGCTGATAGCGGCGGCGGCGGTGGTGCTGTGGCTGTTTGCCAGTCGGAAGCAGAAGACGCGCCAGATGGCGCAGCATCTTGCGCAAAGCCTTGAAAAAAGCGCAGCCGCTGCGGCAGGTTTTGCGGCCAGAGATGCCAGTGCCTCAGCCTTTGATAACTCGGTGGCTGATGCTCTGTTGGCCAAAGATAAAAAGGCGGGCTGGCCTGTTCCTGCTATCTTGATTGGGACGGTCAGTGCCAAGCTGTTCTATGGCGGGCTGGCGCTAATTCTTGCGACGTTTCTGGTCGTCGGTTTTACCGCTGGCTGGCTGGCTGCCAGCGCCGGAGTGGTGGTGCTGGGTATCGCCTTCTTCTTTTTTCTGTACTCGCGTGCGCAGAAGTACCGTTCCCGGCTCACGCGCCAGTTGCCGGGGTTTCTGGACAACACGGTGCGGCTGGTGACGATTGGTAATTCCATTCAAGCCGCATTCCAGATGGCGGCGGCAACAACCAAAGATCCTCTGCAGTCCGTGATGGAAAAAGCAGCTAGCCTGGCCCGTGCGGGCATGGATCTTGAAAACGCCGTGGCCCATGTGGCGCGCCAGACGCGGCTCGATGAGCTGCATTTGCTGGCGGCCATCTTGCGTATCAGCGTGCGATATGGCGGCCGGGTGGATCTGCTGCTGGAACGTGTCGCCAACTTCATGCGCGACCGTGAACAAGCCGAACAGGATTTGTCTGCCATGACGGCGGAAACGCGCATGTCTGCATGGGTGCTGAGCCTGTTGCCCGTAGCGGTGTGCGGGTTGATTATTTCCTTCAATGCAGGCTATTTTTTGAAGATGTGGAACGACGCCAGTGGTCGCAACATCATCTGGGCTGCTGCGGCGCTGCAGGTGATTGGTGTGATGCTGCTCTACCGCCTGGCCAAGTTGGATGAGGGGGCTGAGTAATGGAGAATTCGCGCCTTCTTTTAATGCTGAGCGTGGCCTTTCTGGCACTGGCTGCCTTGATTGCTGCGGGTGCAATTGCCTATACGCATCAGCGGCGTGAGCGCAGCAGCAAGGTGGTGATGGATGCGCTCAATCGCAGCGGTGTGACGGCACCTGCTGCGCCCGGTAAACCGGCGAATATTCTGAATTCTCTTAATGGCGGGGAAGCCTTGCCAGAGCACTGGCTGAACACCACGTTTGGTAAGGCGCTTGTGGCAGAAGAAGACCGTATCTTGCTGGGCCGATGTGGCTGGGGCTCTACTCGTGAGCAGTTGCAGTATTTGATAGCGCGCAGCGTATGTGCTGTGATGCTTCCACTGCTTTGTGCCTTTGTTTTCTCGGGCAGCAAACATTTTCTGCTTTCTCTTTTTGCAGCGTTCACCGTAGGATTTCTGATTCCTAAATGGGTGCTGCGCAGCGTGGCTAGCCGCCGCCGAGCCAGTGTGGCGCGCGAGCTGCCGCTGCTGGTGGATTTGCTGGGCTTGCTGCAGGGCACGGGTATGAGTCTGGATCAGACGCTGCAGGTCATTGGCTCGGACTTTGGCAACGTCATGCCCGTGCTTTCGCGAGAGGTGATGCTGGCTAACCAGCAGTACAGCCGGGGTAGTACGCGTGAGCGCTCTTTTGGTCGCATGAGCGAGGTTTATCAAAACGAAAACCTGGCCAATCTGACTTCGCTGATGGCCCAGATCGATAAATACGGCGGTGCGGTGCAAGAGCCGCTGCGCGTTTTTGGCGAGCGCTTGCGCGAACAGCGCAAGGCCAAGATGAAAGAGTTGATTGGAAAGATCTCGGTCAAGATGACGTGCGTCATGGTGGTGACGCTGCTTCCGGCCCTGATCATTATTACAGCGGGACCCGGCTTTCTGGCCGTGATCCGTGCGCTGGGAGGGATGACAAAATGAGAAGAAAAAACCAATATCTGATGCTGCCGCTGGCTGCGGTCGCCGTATCCATGCTGGCAGGCTGCTCCAGCATGGGCAGTCTGTTAGGTCAGAACCAGCCAGTGCTCTCGCCCGCAGCCAAAGCGGCTGCAGAGATTCCGCTGGAAAAAGAACCCGTGGTCAACACGCAGGAGACCTACCTCTCGCTGGTCAAGCAGATGCAGGCCAAGTCGCTCTGGTATGCATCCATCGCTCACCTGGATGCGCTGGACAAGCAATGGGGCGCTTCCAGCGATTCGCGATTGATGCGTGCAGATGCGTTGCGACAGGTGGGCCAGCTCAGTGCGGCGGCGTCTATCTACCAAAGCTTGCTGGGCAGTGCCAAGGACGGCGCTGCACGCTATGGCCTTGGCCGCATTGCGGCCGAGAAAGGCGACTTTCGCAATGCCGCGCAGCAGATGGAGCAGGCGCGCATGAGTAACCCGGTGGATTCGCAGTTGCTCACCGATCTGGGCTATGCCTATCTGCGTGCGCGTGACCTGAATGCGGCGCGCATTCCCCTCATGCAGGCTGCGCAGCTCAACCCCGAGGATGCGCAGGCCAATGTCAACCTGAGCCTGTTCATGATGGTCAGCGGCCAGGCCGCTCAGGCCGAAGAATTCATGCGCCAGCGCAAGCTGGATGCGCAGACCCAGCAGGCCGTGAAGGAGCAAGCCAGCGAATGGCTGCAAGGCGCCAAGCAGGCTGCGGCTCAAGCCGCGTCAGACTCTGCGACGCAGGCCACCGGCAAGGTCGTCAACCTCTCGCGTCCTGAAGTGACTCGGCCTGCAGAAGCAGTGGCTAAAACCACAGCACCTGCTGCTGTGCCAGAGCCTGCAAAAGTACAGGAGGTGCCCGCCGCAAAAAAATCCCTGCCGGAGCCTGAGGTTGCAAAGGCTCCGGTAATGGCTGCGGCCCAGCCACCAGCATCTGCATCGGTTGCAACGTCTGTCACTGCGCCTGCTGCCGTAGCCGAGCTGCCTTTGCCCGCAGCGCAGCCCATGCTGCCGCAAAGCGTGGCACGTGCGCCCGGTGGCGGGCAGTGGATGGTGTCCGGCAGCAGCTTCGATTCAGCGCGCCCGCGCTACCCCGGCCAGTTTATGCCTGCGGCTTCGCAAACCTATGCCTATGCAACGCCAGTGCCCGCCCAGGCGGATCCGGTTGCTCATATTCCTGCAGCGGTAGCGGTTGTGCCTCCCGCCGCAGAGGTGGCTGCAACGCGTGCGCCAGTCGAGCCAACGCCCGCGGTGCCAGTTGCCCGCCAAGCTGTGGTCGCGGTACAAGAACCTGTGAAGCCTTCTCTGGCCCCTGCGAGCGTGCAGAAAGCGCCGGTAGCTCCTGCATCTGTAGCAACAGTGGCCCCCGCAGCCGTGCAGAAACTACCTGAGCCTCAGCCGCCGGTGCTGGGTTCAGAGGCTGCAACTCCGCCCGCAAGCCAGTCCGCAGTGCCACGCCAGCCTGCAGGGCCTGCGCGATCGCTGCAAGACGGCACCGTCGTCATGGCTGTCGCCAGCCCTGCTGTCGTTCGTCAGGCCAATCCGGCCAGTGGCAGCAAGCAGACGGTACAAGCCATGTTGCCGCGTCGCACATCGTCTGGAGGATTGTTTTTTGAAACCCCGGATGTCGATGCCAGCAGCCAGCCAGCCTCTTCTGGCAAGACTGCCGCGTCAGAGCGTGTGTGGCCCTGATCCGATTGCGTGAACCTCAAAGGAAACCTTATGAACATCCAGACTCCGTCCCTCACGCTGGCTCGTGCATTCACCCTGGTTGCAATGACGGCGGGTATGGCTTCGGCGGCCCTTGCACAACAGGCTAATACCAGCACAGGCAGTAGCAGCGGCGTGACCAATATGAGCGCGCCCAGAAGCGTTGCTCCAGTATCAGCAACTCCAGCTCCGGCAGCAGCGCCAACGGCCGCTGCACAGTCTGCGGTGACTCAGTCGCCAAGCAACACATCGCTGAATCCGCCAGCTACCAACCGCGTGGGTGATGCCACCAACTATTTGCTGGCACTACAGGCGGGCGGCCAGTACGCATCGCGTAATTCCTACCCTGTGACCAGCGATGTGGCGCAGCGTACCTATACGCGCTACCTCGAAAGCTTCACCCACAAGATTCCTGAAAGCTCGGACTCGCAAGTGGGCAGCAAATCTGGCGGTGGCAAGTAAACGGCAGCAATAAGGGCTTCTGCATGCAGTCTTCCGGAGCAGGTCTTCACCGAGCGCGCACCCGTCGGCAATCCGGCGCGGTGGCGATGCTGGGCGCGCTATGGCTGATGATCGCCGTGATCTGCCTAGCAACCATTGATATCGGTAATGTGTTCTGGCAAAAGCGCGAGTTGCAGAAGATTGCGGATTTGGCGGCGCTGGCGGGGGCTGCTGGTGATTTGGATCAACAGTCTTGCGAACTGCAGTCTAAACAAAATGCAATTTTGAATGGGTATGAAGGAGCGATAAATTCTAAGCCTGGATTTTGGGTTCGTAGTGGCAGCGATTCTTACTCTCTATTTTCAGAGGGGAAAATCCCTTTTAATGCATGCCGAGTAAATGTGACAAAAAATATTCCATTTTTTTTCATTTTTGGTGCGACAGGGGAAAATGCTCGTTTGATTGAGGCTGTTGCCACAGCTAGGCAAAATAGTGCGCGAATGGCGAGGTTAAATATTAGATCGAAATTACTCACTCTAAACACTCAGCAATCTAAAATATTAAATGCATTGGTTGGTAAGATTTTAGGTGGAAATATTGATTTGGAGGTGGCTAGCTGGCAAGGACTTCTTGGAGCTAATATAAGTCTTTTAAGCTATTTAGATGCTTTGGCTGTAAAGCTTGGCGTCAATGTCGGTGATTATGATGCGTTGCTAAATACAAAAGCTGATGCTGGCGTTTTACTTGGTGTTATGGCTGATGTGGTCTCGAAGGATAAAACTCTAGGTCTTGCGGCGGATGCCCTTGCGGTCATTAAGTCTAAGATAGGTGCGTCCCTAGGAGGTTTGACGATTGGTGAACTGTTGAATTTACAAACGCCAGCAAAACAATCAGCATTGAATGCGTTGGTTAATGTTCTGGATTTGGTTCAGGTTATTGGATCTGTGGCTAATGGAAAATCGGCCGCTGAAATTAATGTGCCAATAGATATTCCTTTGTTGGACTTGTTAAATCTATTAAATGCAAATTTAACAATAAAACTCATTGAGCCACCTCAATGGAAAATTGGAGATCCAATGAAGGAGAAAGTATGGATTAAAACATCGCAAATTAAAGTTCTATTGAATGTAAAGGTTCTTTCTTTGTTAGGTATTCCTGTGGCTGAGGTGGATCTTTCTGTTGCAGGGGCCGGAGGTTATGCAGAGGTCACCAAGGCTATTTGTGATGTGGGTGGTAAACAATTAAATGTAATGGCTAAAACGTCTCTCTTGGATTTATATTTGGGTGTTAGCTTATTTGGATCAAAGCCCATTCCTACAATAAGACCCCCAAAATATGAATACATGGAGAATTTGTCTCCGTTTAATCCTGCGCTTTCAACAAAAGATGACATTTTTTTGGATAAGTACAAAAATTATTGGAAAAAAATGTCGTCACTTAGAGTAGTGGAGTCTCTGACGAATCAGCTGGTTTTTCCAATTGATTTTCTGCTTAAACCAATATCTTATTTATTAGATCAAATATTGAATCTTTTGTTTGGGGTATTGGGTATAAATTTGGCCGTAGCTGAGTTGGCTGGTCAATTGGATTGTGGATACGATTCAGACTTGGTTTATTAAATTGATGATTGCGATCTCTAAAGTGCTATGCCGCACGATGTTTCGAGGTCCTTTTAGGTGTAGTTGTTGTGTTCGCAGGGAGTTGCCTGCACACCACCCCACCCAAACCGTCCCCACAGGCTTCTCCACAGAGCCACCTCCCGGCCCTGCAATCCCCGTCACCGCAATACTGACTTGAGCGCGTGAGTGGCGAATCGCGCCTTCGGCCATGGCGCGCACAACTTCTTCGCTGACGGCGCCGTGTTTGGCGATCAGCTCGGCGGGCACGCCCAGCATCTCGGTCTTGGCTTCGTTGGAGTAGGTCACAAAGCCGCGGTCAAACCATTGGCTGGAGCCTGCGAGGTCGGTGCAGGCGGCGGCGATCATGCCGCCGGTGCAGCTTTCGGCGGTGGCCAGCATCCAGCCTTTTTCGGTCAGCTTGGCTGCCAGTTGTTGAACCAGCTCTTCAATGCTGGTTTCTTGTTCGCTCATTGTCTTCTCCATCGCTGATTTACTTAGAAGAAATGTCGCCAGAGCGCGATCACAAGTAGCGTACAAAAAGCAGCGACCAGGTCATCCCACATGATTCCCCAGCCGCCGCGCGGGCCGAAGCCTTTGAACAGGCGGTCGGCCCATTTGACGGGCTGAGGTTTGACGGCATCGAAGAAGCGGAACAGTGCAAAGCAGACGAACTGGCCCCAGAAGCCCAGAGGGGTGCACAGCCACAGAATGATCCACATGGCGACGACTTCATCCCAGACGATATGGCCGGGGTCGGCCACGCGCATGTGCTGGGCGGTGACGGTGCAGGCCCACCAGCCCACGGGGATGCTGGCGGCAATCACCCAGCCGATCTGTGTTTTATCCAGCGACTGCGCCAGTACCAGGTAGGCCAGCCAGGCCCATAGCGTGCCGAAGGTGCCGGGTGCTATGCGGGGCAGGCCTGAGCCAAAGCCCAGCGCAATCATGTGGGCCGGGTGCTGCAGCATGAAGCTGACCGAGGGGTGAGCGATGGGCGCAGTTCCCATCTCAGCGTTTGCTTTGTTATTGATAGCTGCTTGCGCTCTATCTGACTGCGCTTCAGCGATATTTGAGGGTTCATCGGTCATGACTTGATGATACGCGTGGCCTTGGCTCTGCCAATTCTCACCTGGTCAGGGCGTCGCCAAGCCTTGCCCTTTTCGCGGGCAAGGTGCGTTCAATCGCTTTTACTGAAGGCCACTGACGGGCAGGTTTTCGGGGAAGCGAATCTCGTGGGTGGCTTGAAATTGCGCTGTGCTGCGTGCGGCAAGGTTCTGTTCCCAGGAAATCATGCCGTTTTGTGCATTCCATCGGGTGCTGGTGGGCTGAGGTGCGTATTGCGATTGCACCTTGATCTGCTCATTGCCAGAGATGGGAGCCGTGTCCAGCACCTGCAGCGAAATGGGCTGGTCGTGGCGGTTTTCTACGGCGTAGCTGCGCACCACAGTGCGTTCGGTCTTGCTGCTGGCCCAGCCACTGCTGCCGGTATTACTCTGTGCGGGCAGGCGGCGCACTATCACTTTTTCATCGCGGCCAAAAGACAGGCCCTGTGCCAGTGCCTGGGCGTTGCCAAAGTCCAGCCGCCCATTACCGACCAGTGCATCGTCGCGGAACAGGGTGACAGGGCCTGCGGGCCAGATACCTTGCGGTGCCTGCAGCGTGGCGATCAGGTAGGCAGCCTCTTCCACGGCAGGGGCCGTGCGGGTGAGCAGGTTGGTGGCCAGGTTTTCCTGCCCCAGCGAGAGCGTGGTGCGCTCGGCGCTGGATGGAACGGTGATCTTGTAGGGCACGACAAACTGCGTGCTGTATGCCGTATTGATGCTGGAGACATCCAAATCAGGAAGAGCCGGCGCGGCAGCGACTTCGGCGGTCATTCTGGCGCTGGCGCGGGCCATCATGACGGGTGCTGGCGCAGGAGCAGGCGCTGCGGGGGCGATGGGCTGGATGACATCGACCACCCAAGGGCGTGGCATGGCGCCTTGTGTGTTGCGTGTGGGCTGGCCTGTGGAAAGACGCAGGCGCACATTGCTCCAGTCCTCGCCGCTGGCCTGCACGACCAGAGCCTGCCGTTCAAGCTGTACCTGATTTTTGACGGTGTTCAGCTGGGCACGGTAGGTGGGCTGCCAGCTTGGGCCGCGTACTTGATAGCTCAGTCGCACATTGGCTGCGCGGGGGCTGGCCAGTTGTACGGTGATTTTCATGACCTGTGACTGCTGACCACCGGTGCGGTCGCGTTCCTGGCGCAGCGGCTGCAATTGCGCCATCAGGTCTTGCTTTTGCCGCAGAACCTGATGGGCGCGCATGCTGTTGTCGCGGCTGCTTTGGCGCAGGACCTGACTGGTGCTCGCAATCTGCGTGGGCGTAACTCGGGCTTCGTCGCTGGGTTTGCTCACGCCCTGCAGAAAGTCGCCTACCAGCTTGGCGGCGTTTTCATCGGCTTCGATGCTGGCGAGCTGATCTTCCAGCGTGCGAATCTGCTGATCGAGGGGACTGGTGCAATCTTTGGCCGCCATCTGGCGGGCCTGCATCAGCACCTTGATCTCACCCACGCGCACGCCTTCGTCGCCGCTGATCTGCAGGCTTTGCGTGTCCACACTGGCGGGCAGGCATTCAAAGCTCAGTTGACGGGTCTGCGCTTCAATACGGGTCTCGCGTTGCACGGCGGCAATGCCGGGGTAGAGGGTGACCTCAGTAATCGGCGCGCGGCTGCCAGAGACGCTGAGGCTGGCACCATCCGCAGCCTGCGCATTCAATGCAGGCAGGGCGGCAGCAAGGCCGGCAAAGTAGACAGGCAGCAGATGGCGTGAACGCATGAGGCAGCTCTCGTTTTCAGTGAACAGGGTTTGAGCTTAACCGAGTGCGCGCACAGCGCTTAGCTGCCAAAGTGGTCGAAAGACTTCCATTGGCTGGCCAGCAAAGCGCCATCAGCGCCGATAACGCGCAGGCCTGATTCGGCATCAATGCGGCCTATGCAGGTCACGGGTGTGGCGCTGGCGGCACCGGCGGCCAGCACATCGGCATGACGGGCGGCCGGGGCGGTAAAGCACAGCTCGTAATCGTCGCCACCGGCCAGCGTGCATTGCTGCTGAAGATTCAAGCCAAATTGCCATGTAGCGCTTTGCGGATAAGCGCTGGCAGCTATCAAAGGCGTAGTAAGGCGGCTATCTACTGTGGCACCGACTTGCGACAGTTCAAGGATATGACCGAGGTCGCCCAGCAGGCCATCGCTCACATCCAGCGCGCTGCTGGCAATGCCGCGCAGGGCAAGGCCTAGGGCGACGCGTGGTGCGGGGCTTTCCAGTCGCTGGCGGGTCTGTGCAAGCAAGGCGGCTGGCAGCTGGATATGGCCCTGCAGGGCTTCCAGCGCAAGTCGCGCATCGCCCAGGTGGCCGCTGACCCAGATTTCATCGCCAGCCTTGGCGCCGCTGCGCAGCAGGGCTTGGCCGGGCGGTACTTCGCCAAACACGGTGATGCAGATATTGAGCGGGCCGCCGGTGGTGTCGCCGCCGATCAGCTCGCAGTCGTGCGCGTCGGCCAGCGCTAGTAGGCCTCCCGCAAATTCGCTGATCCATGCCTCATCAGCGCTGGGCAGCGACAGGGCGAGGGTGAAGGCGAGTGGCTTGGCACCGCTGGCTGCCAGATCGCTGAGGTTGACGGCCAGCGCCTTGTGGCCCAGCAGGCGCGGATTGACGTTGGGGAAGAAGTGGCGGCCTTCGACCAGCATGTCGCTGGAGATGGCCAGCTGCATGCCGGGGGCCGGGGCCAGCAGCGCGCAGTCGTCACCCACGCCTAAAGCAGCGCGGCGCACGGGCCGCTGGAAGTAGCGGCGGATCAGATCAAATTCACCCATGAAATCACTGGCCGCTTCAAAGGCGGCGCGTTGGGCCGCTGGTCAACGGCCGTGGTTAAAACTGTTCCAGTGCCTCGGCGTGCGTGACCGTGACATGGAGGATGGTCGGAAAGCCGCTGAAATCGAACACTTCGCAGCCATGAGACTGGGTGACTGAAGGGCGATATTGGCCTGTGCATGGCTGCAAAACAGTAGAACAAGTTCTCAGAGCATGAGAAAGCCAGATCCAGCAGTATTGAAGCTCACATTTTGGGACTGCTCTTTGGACTCATGGCCAGAAAAAGCTCCATGGCTTGCGCCACATGCGCTGGCGTATGGCTTTGTAGATGCGCGAGCGGTCCACACCGCTGACGTTGTGGGCACGCAGCGCCACGCGGAAAGCCATGTAAAAGCTCACGCCCACATTCAACGCCGCGTTGAAGGGCAGCATGGCCACGGCCCACCACAGCAGGTCGTCGTGCAGCACTTCCCAGCCTAGCGATGCAGCGGCGACGCCGATCTGGCCTGTGGACAGGGTGACGTGTCGCACTTCCATGCCCAGGCCAAAGAAGGCCGTAAATGCGGGCACCAGTCCCAGCATGAAGCCCAGCGAGATATTGGATGCGAGGCTGGAGATGTTCTTGCGCAAAAAAGTCGCCCAGCGGTCTGCACGCGCCGTGCCCAGTGTGCGTGTGATGCCTGGGTTGTAGCGAATGACCGAGTCGATATTGCGCAGCACAAACCAGTTTTCTGCACCGCCAGCAATCAGGCTACTGGTGAACAGCAGCACGCCCGTGAATGCCGCAAACAGCACCGATGGACCGAGCAGGCTCAGCGAATCCAGTACCTGCTCTGCATGCTTGGTACTGAGTGCCTGATGGCCTGTGAGGTAGGCGTAGCCAAGAGATAGCAGCAGCGCAGCGGGGAAGACGATAAGCACGTTGCCCAGAATGGCGGCGACCTGAGAGCGCACCAGATGGGCAACCTCGTCAACAAACTCCTGAATGGAGCTGTCGGTCTGGATGTCCTTGAGCTTGGCCGCCATGGCTGGCGCTGTCATGGCGGGCTGCTTGGTGGCCACCGTGAAATGCAGCATCTGGATCAGCACAAAGCTGATGGCGTAGTTGAAGCCCGCTGCCATCCCCGACCAGAAGACGGACAGACCCAGCGCATACAGCGCAAACTTGGCCAGCGTAGTGAAGGCCATCACAAAGCCGCCACCTGCGGCCTTGGCCATCATGCTGCGGTACTCGGCACCGTCGCGGGTGATGTAGTGCTCGCCCGTTTCTGCGCTGCGCTCGGCCACTTTGGCGGCCAGCAGCGATGAGTTGGTGGACATCAGCGCACGCACGCTGCGGCGTTCAATGCCCACAGCGACGAGGTTGGAGAGCAGCTCGGACGTTTCGTACGAGCGGTCGTTGGACAGCAGGCAGTCCAGCAGGCGGCGAATGCGCACAATGCGCGCGCGCACCTGGCGCAGCCTGAAGATCAGGCCTACGGAAATACCTTCAGCTTCGACATAAGAGTACACCGATGACACGGCGGCGCGGCAGGCTTCAAGGCGTTCGCGCAACTGTGCGGCAGCGGCATCGCGGCGATCTGTGGTGCGCAGCGGCAGCATGACTTCCACGCGCAGGTTTTCCACGTCGTGAATCAGTGCGTGAAATGGCTTTTCCTCGCGCGCTTGTTCACTCATGCGCAGACGCAGCTCAGGCGCAAAGCCCGTGGAGAGAATCTGGCCCGAGCAATAGGTGATGGCGTCGAGCAGATTGCGCTCCCAGAAGCTGACGCCTTCTTCCTGCTGCGGGGCCAGCAGCGCCGTGATGCGGTTCATGAGCTGGCTATCCAGCGCATGCAGCCAGCGGGCATCAAAGCGGTCGGGAAAGACCAGCATGAACAGCTCTGAGGCATCTACCGTCTCAGGCGTGCTGGGCAGCTTGTAGCGCAGGCGCTCGACCACTTCGCTGGCCATGGCGGTGCGCGGCGCAAAGCCAAAGTCGGCCAGCAAGGCGGTGATGTCAACCGTCTCCACCAGCGTCTTGCTCCAGCGGCGCAGGCGATTCAGCGCCTCGGGGTCGGCCTCGAAGGCGGCCACGATCTCTTCTACACGCCGGACAGCGCCATCCACGGATGGCTCGGCTGCGCGTATCCATTCGGCCAGATAAATCAGCCACAGATGGCGCTGTGCAAGGCCTGCGTCGGGGTCCAGAGACGTGAGCAGGCCGGGCAGGTCAAGAGTGCTTTTTTTCATGCAGTGACGGTTCTCGCGTCTTAGTGCAGAACGCGCGTTTCGGGCATGGGCATAGGCTCGCCAGAGTCGTTCATCTGCAGCACGAACAGGGGAATCTCGCACTCAAAGGTTTCACCTTCGTGACTCACGCACAGATACGTGCCGCGCATGGTTCCCGAGGGTGTGCGCAGCTGGCAGCCGCTGCTGTACTCAAACGACTCGCCGGGCTGCAGCAGCGGCTGGCGCCCCACCACGCCCAGGCCCTTGACCTCTTCGACATGGCCCAGCTCATTGGTGATCACCCAGTGCCGCGCAATCAGCTGCGCGGGCACCTCACCCGTGTTGGTCACGGTGATGGTGTACGAAAACACATAGACGCCGGCGGCCGGGGTGGACTGCTCGGGCAAATAGGCGGGCTGGACTTGAACCAGAAACTCGTGCATTGGCATGGCCCAATGTTAACTGCGACAATTGCAAACCATGAGCCCCACCTACCGTATTGCCCCCTCCATCCTGTCTGCCGACTTTGCCCGCCTGGGTGAAGAAGTGCGCAATGTCATTGCTGCAGGCGCAGACTGGATTCACTTCGATGTGATGGACAACCATTACGTGCCGAATCTGACTTTCGGCCCCATGATCTGTCAGGCTTTGAAGCCGCACGCCGTGACGGCTGATGGCAAGCCCGTGCCCATCGACGTGCACCTGATGGTTCAGCCCGTGGACGATCTGGCCACCGCCTTTGCCAAGGCTGGCGCTGACTACATCAGCTTCCACCCCGATGCATCGCAGCATGTGCACCGCAGCGTGCAAAACATCAAGTCCCACGGCTGCAAGGCCGGCCTGACCTTCAATCCCGCCGCGTCGCTGGATGTGCTGGACTGGATGATCGAAGACATCGACCTGATTTTGCTGATGAGTGTGAACCCCGGCTTTGGTGGTCAAAGCTTTATTGATAGCACGCTGCGCAAGATTGAAAAGGCCCGCAAGCTGATTGATGCTTCTGGCAAAGACATTCGCCTGGAAGTGGATGGCGGTATCAAGGAAGCCAATATCCGCGCTGTGGCCGATGCCGGTGCCGACACCTTTGTGGCTGGCAGCGCCATCTTCAACCAGCCTGATTACAAGGCCGTGATTGACCAGATGCGTAAGAACTTGGGCTAACTCGCCCTGAGCGGCTCTGGCTTGGCGTCCGTGCTGGAGTCGTTTGAACCAAAGCCTGCATGGTCTCGTCATGCAGGCTTTTTTTGAGTCTTTTGGGCTGTGAGCGCTCTATCTGATTGCGCTTATAGCTATTGAATTGATAGTTGTATGAAGCTGAACCTGCCCACTCCCGCCGCTGCACTGGATATTGATGCCGTCATGGTCGATCTCGACGGCACCATGGTCAACACACTGGGCGACTTTGCCGAAGCGCTCAACCGCATGCTGACCGATCTGTCTTTGCCCGCCATTGCGCCGCAAGCCATTGAAAACATGGTGGGCAAGGGCAGCGAGAACCTGATTCGCTCCGTGCTGGCGCATGTGGGCGTGGCAGATATCGATGCGGTTTACCAGCAGGCCTGGCTGCGCTACGAACATCACTATCTGGCTATCAACGGCCAGTTTGCCGACCTCTACCCCGGCGTTCTTGAAGGTTTGCAGGCGCTTCAATCCATGGGCCTGCGCATGGCCTGCCTGACTAACAAGCCTTTGTCTTTTGCCCAGCCGCTGCTGGCTGCCAAAGGCCTGGATGGTTTTTTTGACTGCGTGTTTGGTGGTGATTCCTTCCCGCGCAAAAAGCCCGACCCCATGCCGCTGCTCGAAACCTGCAAGGCATTGGGCAGTGAACCGGCCCGCACGCTGATGGTGGGCGATTCCAGCAACGACGCGCAGGCCGCCCACGCCGCAGGCTGCCCAGTGGTGCTGATGACCTACGGCTACAACCATGGTGAGCCCATCACGGCGGTGGCTGCCAAGGCGCACTTACATTCTTTGGCGCAGTTTGCTGCGTGATGCTGTGGCGTTGCCCGCATTTCTGGCAAAAAAGAGTGCGGATAAGCATATTTGCTAGAGTCGTTGGCTTTGCCTGAACCATGCAGACATCCCAGATGTACTGGGGTGCTGGCAGAGAACGAGGGGGACTCACGCGACATGCACGGACTGCACCTGACTGCCGATCTTTACCAATGCACAGGCCACGAGCGCTACATGCTCGATGCCGATGCCATCGCTCAGCTTTGCCGCGACCAGACTGCGGCTTCGGGCCTGACGCTGGTAGATGACACATGGGTGAAATTCCCACCCTATGAAGGTCAGCCCGGCGGGGTGACGGGGACGGTTTTGCTGGCGGAGTCACATCTCGCCATCCACACCTGGCCCGAGACCGGCAGCGTCACCATCGACGTTTATGTGTGCAACTTCTCCGATGACAACTCGGGCAAGGCCCGCCAGTTGATGGAGGGTGTGATTGCAGCCTTTGAGCCCAAGCGCGTGCTGCGTCAGCAACTCATGCGGGGTGATATCAGCATGGCCACCGCGTCAGATAAAGCGGCCGTGGACTATGAGCCTGAGACAGAGTCCAGCTGGGTGCAGGAGCAGCTGACGCCCCATAGCCGCTTTGGTTATCGCGCAACGGCCGCTGAGAGGGTTCAGACCCCGTTCCAGCAGCTGGAGCTGCTGGAGACGCCGCAATTCGGCAAGGTGCTGCGCATTGATGGGCGCTTCATGACCTCCGAAAAAGAGGAGTTTTTCTATCACGAGGCTCTGGTGCACCCCGCCGCCATGGCCCATCCATCGCCGCGCAAGGCCTTGATTCTGGGCGGTGGTGACGGCGGCGCCGCAGAAGAGCTGCTCAAGCACCCCAGCATCGAGCAGGTGGTGGTGGCTGAGCTGGATGAGGCGGTGGTGAATTTCTCGCGCCAGCATCTGCACGCCGTGCACCGTGGTGCGCTGGACGATCCCCGCGTGCAGGTTTGCATTGGTGACGGCATGGCCTTGGTGGATCGCACGGACGAACGCTTTGACCTAGCGTTCATGGACCTGACCGACCCGGATACCCCAGCCAGCGCTTTGTATGCCGGTGAATCTCTGGCTCGCATGAAGCGTGTGCTGGCGCCGGGCGGTGCCTTGGTGCTGCATCTGGGCAGCCCCGTCTTTCATGGTCCGCAGGTGACGGAGCTGGCCCGCAGCCTGCACGCGCAGTTTGCCGTGGTGCGCTGCTATGGCCTCTACATTCCGCTTTATGGCGCGTACTGGGGGCTGGCTGTGGCCTCTGACGAACTGGACCCGCTGGAGCTGAGGGAGCAGAGGGTGGCCGAGCGACTCAAGCAGCGCAATGTGGGCGATCTGCAGTACTACAACGCGCAGGTGCATGGCGCGCTGTTTGCACTGCCCGGTTATTACCGCGATCTGTTGAAGCCGCAGTGAGTCAGCCGGCTTCCCCCAGCAGCGCTTTTTTGAGCTGCTGATCGGCGGGCCTGGGGCCTAGCCAGATGCCCAGCAGGGCGTTGAAGAACTCGGGCTCTTTAAAGGCTTCGCCCTGCGGCTGCCCCTTGACGGTGACGATGCTTCCCTGACCGGGAATCCAGTCTACGGAGAAGTTCTCTCCCGTCAGCAGCTTTTTGTGCTGGCTGAACAGCTCGCTCATGCGCATCACGCCGGGAATCAGCTTGGAGAACGCGGCGCGCTCCATGTTGTCTTCCATCCCGCGTGAAAACAGCTTGCCTAGCTCTGCTGAATCAATGTCGCGCAGCATGGTCACGGTGATGCGTTTGGGGCCGCCAAGGGCTGCCACGTCCTGAAAGTTGTGGGCGGGCTTTTCCAGGTACAGACCGGCCGTATAGACCTTGAAAACCGCCTTGTAGCGCGTGCCCGCGCCGTTGAGCTCCAGCGCCTTGCCTTGCGACTGCACCGTCGGTGCATAGGTCACGCCGTGGATTTTGACGGGTTCGGTCGATGCGGCCTGCGCCAGAGAGGCGGAGCTGGCAAGCGCCACCGCGAGCAGCAGGGCACGCGTAAAACGAGAGCTGGGCATGGGGGGGTCTCCTCGGTAGGCCGGCGTTGAAGCTCTGGTGGCTGCCGGTTGGGAGGTGTATGTTTAAATTTGTAAGCGTTCACTGCAATTAGGACTCACCCCAGCGCAGCGAAGATGATTGCGGTCACGGCTCGCCGCTCTGCAAACCGCGCGAGTGCCATGGCCTGCCCCTGTATGCGCTACACTGTTTGCATCATGTTCATTCATCGCACGTTCAATGCAGGTTGTGGAGACCGGGGAGCCTGGCCCTGGCGTAAGCCTGCACATCTGAACTGCTAAAGCACCCGGCACGAGCCCGGCGTGCACTCGCGGCCTGACCTAGGGCCATGGAATGAACCGGCGCATCCCCCAGACAATCAGCGTCACCTGCCATCTCAAAAGTCAGAGCAGGTGAGCCATGCGCCATGTATCCGGAGTTTTCACCGTGATCACGGAACTGGAATTCAAGTCTCTCGCGGCCCAGGGCTATAACCGCATCCCTTTGTTGATCGAGGCCTTTGCCGACCTCGAAACCCCGCTCTCCCTCTACCTCAAGCTGGCCCACGCCAACGGCGACGGCAAGTACAGTTTTTTGCTGGAATCCGTGGTTGGTGGCGAGCGCTTTGGTCGCTACAGCTTCATCGGCCTGCCCGCACGCAGTTTTGTGCGCGCATCGGGCTTTGGTGATCAGGCCAAAACCGAGGTGGTGACCGATGGTCAGGTGGTAGAGACCGCCAGCGGCAACCCGCTGGACTTCATCGCTGCCTATCAGCAGCGCTTCAAGGTTGCCATCACGCCCGGCATGCCGCGTTTTTGCGGTGGTCTGGCTGGCTACTTTGGCTATGACGCTGTGCGCTATATCGAGAAAAAGCTCGAAAAGTCCTGCCCGCCTGACAGTCTGGGCACGCCCGACATCATGCTGCTGCAGTGCGAAGAGGTCGCCGTCATCGACAACCTCTCGGGCAAGCTCTACCTCATTGTCTACGCCAACCCTGCCGAGGCTGAAGCCTTTGGCAAGGCCAAGAAGCGCCTGCGCCAGCTGAAAGATCAGCTGCGTTACTCCGTCAGCGCGCCGCAAATTCGTGCGGGTGAGAGCTATCCCGTTGAGCGTAGTTTTGACAAGCAGGACTATCTGGCCGCCGTGCAAAAGGCCAAGGATTTGATTGCTGCGGGCGATTTCATGCAGGTGCAGGTCGGTCAGCGCATTCAAAAGCGCTTCACCGCATCGCCGCTGAGTCTGTACAGAGCCCTGCGTTCACTGAATCCCAGCCCTTACATGTACTTCTACCATTTTGGTGACTTCCATGTGGTGGGTGCCAGTCCCGAGATTCTGGTGCGCCAGGAACGTACGCCCGATGGCCAGAAGGTCACCATTCGCCCGCTGGCCGGTACCCGCCCGCGTGGCAGCACAGTGGAAGCCGACAAGGCGACTGAACAAGAATTGATCGCCGATCCCAAGGAACGTGCCGAGCACGTGATGCTGATTGATCTGGCGCGCAACGACATTGGGCGCATCGCCAAGACTGGCAGCGTGAAGGTGACCGAGGCCTTCTCGGTCGAGCGCTACAGCCACGTCATGCATATCGTGAGCAATGTGGAAGGCATCTTGCAGGACGGCATGGACAATATGGATGTCTTCAAATCCACCTTCCCTGCTGGCACGCTGACCGGCGCGCCCAAGGTGCATGCCATGGAGGTCATCGACCAGCTGGAACCCACCAAGCGCGGCATTTACGGCGGCGCTTGCGGCTACCTGAGCTTTGCGGGTGATATGGATCTGGCGATTGCGATTCGCACCGGCGTCATCAAAGACAACATGCTCTACGTGCAGGCTGCTGCTGGCGTGGTAGCCGACTCCATCCCCGAGATGGAGTGGAAAGAAACCGAACACAAGGCCCGCGCCCTGCTGCGTGCCGCTGAACTGGTGGAAGAAGGTCTGGAATGAACAAGGCAATTGACTTGGTGCAGCCCTGCACCACCATGGAAGATGTGCGTCGCAATGTGAATGCGCTGGACGATGTGCTGGTGCCGCTGCTGGTCACACGCATCGGCTATATGCAGCAGGCCGCGCGCATCAAGGGTGATGTGACTCAGGTGCGCGATGAAGATCGCATCGAAGCCATCGTCAGTCGCGTGCGTGAGCGCACGTTGCAGGAAGGCGGTCAGCCCGATGTGATGGAGGCCGTGTACCGCCATCTGATGGAAGAGTGCATCGCCTACGAACACAGTGAGTTCGCGCGCCTGCGTGCGGCTCAAAAAACGCACAATCAGGAGTAAGACCATGAAGTTACTAATGGTCGATAACTACGACAGCTTTACCTACAACATCGTTCAGTACTTTGGTGAGCTGGGTGCCGAGGTGACCGTGGTGCGCAACGATGAAGCCACCGTGGCCGAAGTGGAAGCGCTGATCGCCCGCGAGGGCATTGAGCGACTGGTGATTTCGCCCGGCCCTTGCTCGCCCAACGAGGCGGGAATATCGGTGGCTGCGATCCAGCACTTTGCGGGCAAGCTGCCGATTCTGGGCGTGTGTCTGGGCCACCAGAGCATTGGTGCAGCCTTTGGTGGCGACATCATCCGCGCGAGCCAGCAAATGCATGGCAAAACCAGCGTCATCCACACCGACCAGAAGGGCGTTTTTACCGAGCTGCCCAAGGCGTTTACGGTCAATCGCTATCACTCGCTGGTGATCGACAAAAACACGCTGCCGGAGTGTCTTGAAATCACTGCCACCAGTGAAGATGGTGAAATCCAGGGCGTGCGCCACAAAACGTTGGCGATTGAGGGCGTGCAGTTCCACCCCGAAAGCATCCTGACCGAGCATGGTCATGCCATGCTCAAGAACTTTCTCGATCAGAAGTAAACCGGGTTTCACTCATTAATCAGTAGCTGCTAGTGCTCGTCTTGTATTGGTTTCAGAATGAAAACTATAAGAAAGCCAGCAAAGACAGGCGCAAGCAGCTCTTAAAAACATAGAGAGATATTGCAATGATTACTGCCCAGGAAGCGCTGCAACGCACGATTGAGCACCGCGAAATCTTCCACGACGAGATGCTGCATTTGATGCGCATGATCATGCGTGGAGAGCTGTCCCCGGTCATGACCGCATCCATCCTTACCGGCCTGCGCGTGAAGAAGGAAACGATTGGCGAAATCTCGGCCGCAGCCGAGGTGATGCGTGAGTTCTCCCGCAAGGTGAACGTGCATGACAAAATCCATCTGGTCGACATCGTGGGTACGGGCGGCGATGGTGCTAACACCTTCAACATCTCCACCTGCTCCACCTTTGTGATTTCGGCGGCGGGCGGCAAGGTCAGCAAGCATGGCGGCCGAAGCGTCAGCAGCAAAAGCGGTAGTGCAGACGCGATGGAGGCGCTGGGCGTCAACATCAACTTGAACGCTGCGCAAATTGCGGACTGCATCCGCGATGTGGGCATCGGCTTCATGTTCGCGCCCAACCATCACCCCGCCATGAAGAATGTGGCACCCGTGCGCAAAGAGCTGGGCGTTCGCACCATCTTCAACATCCTGGGCCCGCTGACTAATCCGGCCAGTGCTCCCAATATTCTGATGGGCGTGTTTCATGAAGACCTGGTCGGCATTCAGGTGCGTGCGCTGCAGCGCCTGGGCGCAGAGCACGCGCTGGTCGTCTATGGCCGCGATGGTCTGGATGAAATCAGTCTGGGTGCAGGCACGCTGGTTGGTGAGCTGAAAGACGGCGTGGTGCGTGAATACGAAGTCCACCCCGAAGACTTTGGCCTGCGCATGGCGGGCACGCGCTCGCTTAAGGTCGAGAACCCCGAAGAATCCAAAGCCATGCTGCTGGGTGTGCTGCAGGGCGAGCAAGGCCCGGCGCGCGATATCGTCTGCCTGAATGCAGGCGCGGCGCTGTATGCCGCCAATGTGGCCAGCTCCATCGAAGATGGTCTGGATCGTGCGCAAAAGGCGGTGGATAGCGGCGCAGCGCTGGCCAAGCTCAAGGATTTGGTGAGCTATTCGCAAAAGCTGAGCACAGCGGCATGAGCCTGCTGGATGCACCGATCTGGAACGATGCTGGCACATGGATTGTGCTGGGCATCTCCCTTCTCTTTATCGTGGTTGGCATCGTGATGCACCGCGTCATCATGACGGTCTTGCGCGAGCCGCAGGACGATGCTACCAACAAGGAAAAACATGTCTGACATTCTGAAAAAAATCTGTGACGTCAAGGTCCAGGAAGTGGCTGCGGCCAAGAAGGCCATCCCCCTCACCGAGATGCGCCGCGATGCCGAAAGCCGTGTCTCCACGCGTGATTTTGTGGGTGCTATTCGCGCCAAAATTGCCAAGGGCCAGGCCGGTGTGATTGCCGAGGTCAAGAAGGCCAGCCCCAGCAAGGGCGTGATTCGCGCCGACTTTGACCCTGCCGATATCGCCCAGAGCTATATGGTGGGCGACGGCAAGATCAGTGCGGCTTGCCTGTCGGTGCTGACCGATCGCCAGTTCTTTCAAGGCCAGCCCGACTATCTGAAGCAAGCCCGAGCTAGCACGCTGCTGCCCGTGCTGCGCAAGGATTTCATGGTCGATCCGTACCAGATCTACGAATCACGCGTGATGGGTGCCGACTGCGTGCTGCTGATTGCCGCCTGTCTGGATGATGCGCAAATGGCGGAGATGGAGCAGATTGCCTTCAACCTGGACATGGATGTGCTGGTCGAGGTGCACGACGGCGAGGAACTGCAGCGCGCCCTCAAGCTCAAGACACCGCTGGTGGGCATCAACAACCGCAATCTGCGCACCTTTGAGGTGGATATTCAGACCACGATTGCCCTCAAGAAGGATGTGCCTGCAGATCGCCTGCTGGTGACCGAGTCCGGCATCCTGACCCAGGCCGATGTGCAGACCTTGCGAGGTGCAGGCATCGATGCCTTCCTGGTGGGCGAGGCCTTTATGCGTGCCCCTGAGCCGGGCGAGGCGCTGGCCAAACTGTTTCAGTAATCTGCAACAAAGCGGTGCAGGCTCAGGCCAGCACCTGCACATCCGCATCCAGAAAATAGCCTGCGCCACGCTTGGTCTTGAGCAGCGTCGGGGCGCGGTTTGATGGCTCCACCTTGCGGCGCAGGCGCAGCATCTGCACATCAATGGCGCGGTCAAAGACTTCGTCTTCAGCCTGCGTCATATCCATGATTTGTTCGCGGCTCATGATTTGCCTGGGGCACTTGAGCAAAGCTAGCAGCAGCGCGAACTCGGTTTTTGTCAGGCCCACTTCATGCCCCGCATCGCTGATGAGGCTGCGCGAGCGCAGGCGCAGTTCCCAGTCGGCAAATTTGAAGCCCTGTGGGCCCAGATTGAAAGCGGAACGGGCGGTGGCAAAGAAACCCGCTGGGGTGGTGTAACGAGCGTGGGCGGCGGAAGCGGTGTGCATAAATAACTCCTTGTTAGCTTGAGCCATCAAGTGGTCAGCTGTATTGGAGTCAATTCTTTGCAATCGGTGACAAGATGTCACTCACTGGAATCAGGTATTTTTAGCCTGAAATTCAGTAAAAACCCTTGGTTTTGTGGGCTGGGAAGCCCTCGGAAGTTGCGAAAATCCGGGCATGAACCTCACAAGCCAGAGTCTGACCCCGGACGAATTCACCCCCACGCAATTGCACAGTGCTGATCCGCAGGCCTGGCCTGTGGCATCTGGCTGGCAAGCGCTGACAGATGCATTTTTTGGAGGGGCGACGGGGCAGAAGCTGCTGCAGTTTTTGCAGCAAAGACTGGATGCGAGCGCGGTTGTCTTCCCGCCCAAGCCTTTGCGCGCGCTGGAGCTGACGGCGCCAGAGGATGTGCGTGTCGTCATCCTGGGCCAGGACCCCTATCACGGCCGAGGTCAGGCCGAGGGGCTGTCGTTTTCGGTCGCACCTGGCGTGCGCATTCCACCTTCGCTACAGAACATCTTCAAAGAAATGCTGCGCGACCTGGGTGCGCCATTTCCCGCTTTCCCCCAGCCCGGGGGCAGTCTGGTGAGTTGGGCCGAGCATGGCGTGCTGCTGCTCAACACCTGCCTGACGGTTGAAGAAGGACAGGCCGCCAGCCATGCTAAAAAAGGCTGGGAAGCGCTGACCGACTCCATCATTCGGCACGTGGCCGAACAAGGCCGTCCTACCGTTTTCATGCTCTGGGGCGCTCATGCCCAAGCCAAGCGTGTTTTCATTCCTGAGGATCGAGGGCACCTGGTGCTGATGAGCAACCATCCCTCACCGCTGTCGGCGCTGCGCCCGCCCGTGCCGTTTATCGGCAACGGGCACTTTGGCAAGGCCAAGGCGTTTCGCATCGAGCACGGGTATTGAGGCTGGGAGCTAGCGTTTTTCTCGCACCCCAAGCCAGACGCCAAGCAGGCCGCTGAGTGTGACAACACTCATGCCTGCCAGTGACAGTGCATCAGGTGTTTGCCCAAAGAACAGCCAGCCCATCAGCATGGCAAAGCCGATCTGGCTGTAGAGAAATGGCGCCACGGTGGCCGGTGTGGCGTATGTGTAGGCCTGCAGCAGCATCAGGTGGCCAATGCCGCTGCAAAGCCCCATGACTAAAGCTGCAGCATAGATTTGCCAGTGGTCGATGGGCTGCCATACCCAACCTACCAAGGGCGTGGTCAGCAAGATGGGTAGCCAAGTGGAGTAAAGCTGGGTGGTGGAAGGGGAGTCCAGACGCGAGAGGCGGCTGCCCAGCACTTGGTATGTGGTGCCGCAAATCAGCAAACCCACGGGCCAGAGCGCTGACAGGCCCAGACTATGGTCGTCATTTTCGGGGCGGACAATGACAATCACTGCGAGCAAGCCCATCACCAGCAAAGCCCAGCGTGCAGGGCTGACTCGCTCTTTAAAAATGAGCGCAGAGGCCACGACGATAAAAAGTGGAGCAGCAGACCAGATGGCGGTGAAGTTGGCCAGAGGCATGCTCTGAATGCAGAAAAATGCGCAAACCGTGGTCAACAGACCAGCAATGGCGCGCAGCAGCTGAAATTTCAGATGTTGGGTTTTGAGTGCGCCAAAGCCGTGCCGTGGCAAGACCAGAGCGCTGGTCACGCAGGCCTGAGCCAGAAAGCGTAGCCACAGCACCATGAGTACGGGTAGAAGCTGGCCGCTGAATTTGGTGGCGCTATCCAGAACCGCAAATAGCGCACAGGCTGCGACGGTGAGTGTGACGCCAAGGGCTGCAGACTGTGCTGACGGCGAGAGAAAAGAGAGCCGGCGAGAACACATGTCTGGAGCGAGTTGAGGTGACGATGGAGGTGAAGTAATGCGGGAATTTTAGGTTCGCATCACTATCCAGTGCGCTCATAAAAAAGCCCGCGAAGTTTGGCGCGGGCTTGAGAGGCGATTGCTTGATTTACCAGGGCATCGCGCTGCGAATGCGGGCCAGTTTTTCGGCTTGTTCAGGCGAAGACTCTTTGGCCGTGCGCAGGGATTGTCGAATGAAAACGAACAGCAGCAATGCAAAGGCAGTCAGGACTGCGCCGCCAATGGCCAGAAGTGATTTCTTGGGTTTGATGGATTGCTCAGGCAGGGTTGGCGCCTGAATGACGTCGTCCTTGTCCAGACCTTCGATACGGCGCTCCATATCCAGAACAGCTTTTTGGCGAGCGCTGTTGGCCGAGAGAAGCTCGCCATAAAGGCGGCTGGTCGCTTCGCTCACGCTTTTGCCAGATGCAATATTGGCGGCAGTCTCATGCTCCAGCTTGAGGGCTTCTTGCAGGCGTACTTTCTCGCTGTCCAGCTGCATTTGAAGCTGTTTCTTCTCCAGGCCGCGCGGCTTGCTGAACGGGAAAAGCGTGTCCAGCAAAGCCTGGTTCAACTTTTGAGCGGCTTCAGGCGATTTAGCTTGTGTCTCAATGTTCAGCAGCTTGTCTTGCTTGCCGACGCTGACCTTGATGCGCTTGCTGAGTTTTTTGTAGATTTCTTCGGCGGTCAGACCGTCATCCAGGCCAGCAACGGGGGCAATCTGGTGAAGAACGTCGGCGGACATCGCCAAGCTGGCGGCCATAGGGGCCGAGAAGCTTGATCCAGGGCGCTCTACTTGAACAGCTGAGCTGCTTTCGAAAGTCTTTGGAATGACAAAACCAATGCCAAATGCCGCGATTCCTGCGATTAGCGGCCCAAAAATTAAAAGCTTCCAGTTTTCTGCGAGTGTGACCAGGAGATCCAGCAGATCAAGCTCTTCATCTTGTGGGTTTTGGTTTTGTATTTCCATTGAGTTCTTACGAATGAGCAAATATTTTGACTAAACCGAGGAATCTACCACCAAGCAATGATTCAAGTTGCATTTCATGTAACTCGATATTCCAAGTGCATGAAATGCAGGTTCACTTTGCAGCAAATCAGCGCTTGCGCTCCAGCAGCATGGAATCGCCATAGCTGAAGAAGCGGTAGTGCTGGGCAATCGCATGCTGGTACATGCCCATGATGTGCTCGTAACCGGCGAAGGCGCTGACCAGCATCATCAGCGTGCTTTTGGGTAGATGGAAGTTGGTGACCAGCATGTCCACGACCTGGTACTGAAAGCCGGGAGTGATGAAGATGCTGGTATTTCCCGTAATGTTGCCGTATTTAGCCCAGGATTCCAGCGTGCGCACGGTGGTCGTGCCTACGGCGATGATTCGGCCGCCGCGCTGGCGGCAGCGCTCCATGGCGGCTAGCGTGGCCATAGGGACGTCGTACCACTCGCTGTGCATGGTGTGGTCGGCCAAGTTTTCGGTCTTGACGGGCTGGAAGGTGCCTGCGCCTACGTGCAGAGTGACGCTGGCGCGCTCCACGCCCTTGGCTTCGAGGGCAGCGAGCACGGATTCGTCAAAGTGCAGGGCGGCTGTCGGTGCCGCTACCGCACCGGGGTGGGCCGCAAACACGGTTTGATAGCGCTCGCTGTCTTCTTCTTCGTCAGGGTCATGCTCGGCGTTTTGCTGGCGCTCGATATAGGGGGGCAGCGGCAGGTGGCCGAACTGTTCCAGCAAATCGTAGGGCGACGCGCCGTTGATGCCTTTGAAGGAAAGGTGAAACAGCGGGCCGTTTTCATCGGGCCAGCGGCCCAGCAGGGTCGCTTCAAAGCCGCCGTTTTTCAGACCGCCACAGAGGTGAATTTTTGCGCCGGGCAAGGGTTTCTTGCTCACACGCATATGGGCTACGACTTCGTTGTTCTGCAGCACGCGCTCAACCAGAAGTTCAATCTTGCCGCCGCTGGCTTTTTCGCCAAAGACGCGTGCCTTGATGACTTTGGTGTCATTGAAGACCAGCAGATCGCCGCTCTGCAGCAGATCGGGCAGCTCGCGGAAGATTCGGTCGGTGGGCGGGAGGCTGCGGCCATCAAGCAGGCGCGATGCGCTGCGAACGGCGGTGGGATGCTGGGCAATCAGCGACTCGGGCAGGTCGAAGTCGAAATCGCTGAGAGTGAATTCACGGGTGCTGGAAGACATGCGGGGCTTGAGGGCCGAACGGGGCCCGTTCCAAGTTCAATCAAACAAGTGTGGGATTGTCTCAAATCACCATTAGGGCTGCAGCCCTCAGGGGTGTGCCGTAGTGAAGCCGTGCCACAGCTCTTCCAGATTCTTGAAAGGCCAGTCAGCAGGGTCTTCACGCCCGGTGATGCTGTTGCGGGCAATGGGCGTGGCCAGGTCCACAATCTCGGGGGTAATGCGCCGCTGCTCGCGCAGGCAGTAAAAGCGTTTGACCTGCGGGGTCAGCAGGCGGCTTTCAGAGACATCAATCACCACGGCCAGATGCTCGGACTGCAGGCGCACCAAGGACCCCAGAGGGTAGATGCCGACGGTCTGAACAAATTGCTCAAAGATACTCTTGTCGAACTGCTGGGGTGCCCACTGCGCCATGCGCTGTAGTGCAATGGCCGGCTGCCAGCCTTCCTTGTAAGGGCGGTCTGAGGTGATGGCGTCATATACATCGCAAATAGATGCCATGCGCGCCAGCAGGCTGATTTCGCCCTGTTTCAAGCCATCAGGGTAGCCAGAACCATCCACTTTCTCATGGTGATGCAGGCAGGCCTCGGCAATGGCCTTATCCAGCCCCAGTGGCTGAAGAATCTCGAAGCCCCATTGCGAATGCGCTTTCATGATGGCCCATTCCTGCGGGTCCAGCGGGCCGGGCTTGTTGAGAACGGCCAAGGGAACGCGGGTCTTGCCTACATCGTGCAGCAGGCCTACCAAACCTGCCTGGCGCACGCTGTCATCGTCCTGCCCCATGCGGCGCGCCAGACCGATCATCAGCGCACCCACGGCGATGCTATGCATATAGGAGTAGCTGTCGGCCGTCTTCAAGCGCGCGAGGCTGATCAGGGCATGAGGATTGCGCTTGATGGAAAGCGTCATCTCATCGACCAGTTGCACGGATGCAGGCAGATCCGGCGAGTGGCCCAGCCGGATGTCCTGGAGCATGGTCTTGAGGGTTTCGCGGGCCTGACCAATGATCTCGCGGGCCTGATGCAGCTCCTTGCTGGTGCTGGTGGGCTTGATCTGCGGGGCGGGTTGCTGATCTGCCTCATCGGCAGGCGACTCGATTTCTTCAGCGGCGACGATTTCGACCGGCAGGTCTGCGCCTTTGCAGGTATCAATCCACACCTGACGGACGGTGGTTGCACGCAGGCGCTCCAGGTCACCGGGCTGAGTGAGCAGGAAACGGGTGCGCAGAAAGGGGTGCTCCATCCATGAGCCACAAAACTCGTGCACGAACATTCCAGTGCAAAGGTGCTCGACAGCAATGCGCTTCAACATGGATTATTAGAAAAACATAGGGTAACAAATTGCGATGTTAGCGATTTTGACGGGAGCTCGCTGACAACCGGCTGCTGGAAAACGTGCAAAATGCTGTATATAAATACACTGTTTGCCTGTGAATGGGCAGTGTAGCCAAGGAGTCTGAGTTGTCTGTGTCAAAAAAGCCTGTTGCCGAGCCGAAGCCTGCTGCTAAGGCAGATTCCGCCAAGCGCGGTGCTGGCCGTGCCAAGAAGGCCGGGGCAGACACTGAGGCTGCGCCCAAAAAGACCATCAGCCCAGCCCAGCAGGCGCTCATCAAGCTAGGGCTGACGCGTGATATCGACCTGGCCCTGCACTTGCCGCTGCGCTATGAGGATGAAACCCGCATCACCCCGCTGAAGAACGCACGGGATGGCGATACGGTGCAGATTGAAGCCACGGTCACGCATAGCGAGGTCCAATTGCGTCCCCGGCGCATGCTCAAAGTCACTGTGGATGACGGCACTGGCACTTGCCTGCTGACCTTTTTCAGCTTCTATCCATCGCAGCAAAAAACCATGGCCGTGGGCGCGTGCCTGCGTATCAGGGGCGAGGTCAAGGGCGGCTTCTGGGGGCGGCAGATGATGCACCCGGCCTTTCGCGTTGCGGGTGGTGAGCTGCCCACGGCGCTGACGCCTGTCTATCCCGCCACGGCCACGCTGCCTCAGGCGTATTTGCGCCGCGCCATTGCCACGGCCTTGCTGCGCGCTGATCTGGCCGAAACTCTGCCGCATGGTGAGCAGCCCCCTGTGGCGCAGTTTTATGGCCAAAACGGCTTGCAGCCCTTTTATGACCTGCGCAATGCGCTCACCTTTTTGCATCACCCAACGGCAGATGTAGCATTGGTCACGCTTGAAGATCACTCCCACCCCGCCTGGCAGCGTTTGAAGGCGGAGGAATTGCTGGCCCAGCAGCTGTCGCAATACGAAGCCAAGCGCGAGCGAGCCAGGCTGCGTGCCCCGGTGCTCAAGCCGCTGGCGGATATGCCAGACCTGACGCAGCAATTTCTGGCCCTGCTGCCGTTTGGCCTGACCGGGGCGCAGCAGCGCGTGGTGGCCGAGATTCGTACCGATATGGAGCGCCGCATTCCCATGCACCGCCTGCTGCAGGGCGATGTCGGGTCGGGCAAAACCGTGGTGGCGGCACTTTCTGCCATGGCCTGCATTGAGGCGGGTTGGCAATGCGCGCTGATGGCACCCACCGAAATTCTGGCCGAGCAGCATTTTGGCAAGCTGGTCGGCTGGCTGGAGCCGATTTTGGGGCCTTTGGGCAAAAAGGTGGCATGGCTGGCGGGCGCGCAAAAGAAGAAAGAACGGGCCGAAATGCTGGCGCTGGTGGCCAGCGGCGAGGCCGCGCTGGTCGTCGGCACCCACGCCGTGATTCAAGACCAGGTGCAGTTCAAAAATCTGGCGCTGGCCGTGATTGATGAGCAGCATCGCTTTGGCGTGGCCCAGCGCCTGGCGCTGCGGCAAAAGCTAGCGGCGACTGGCCTTGAGCCGCATATGCTGATGATGAGCGCCACGCCCATTCCGCGCACGCTGGCCATGAGCTATTACGCTGACCTCGATGTTTCCACCATCGACGAGTTGCCGCCGGGGCGCACTCCCATCGTCACTAAGCTGATCGGTGACAGCCGCAAAGACGAGGTGATTGAGCGCATTGCTGCGCAGGTCACCAGCGGCAGGCAGGTGTACTGGGTTTGCCCGCTGATTGAAGAGAGCGAGGCGCTGGATCTTTCCAACGCCACGGCCACGCATGAGCATTTGAGCGAGATGCTGCCAGGCGTCATGGTCGGCCTGTTGCATTCGCGCATGCCCACGGCTGAAAAAAAGGCCGTGATGGAGCTGTTCTCGGCCGGCATCATGGGCGTGCTGGTCTCCACCACCGTGATTGAAGTCGGTGTGGACGTGCCCAACGCCAGCCTGATGGTGATTGAGCATTCGGAGCGCTTTGGCCTCTCGCAGCTGCACCAGTTGCGTGGGCGCGTGGGGCGCGGAGCCACCGCATCGGCTTGCGTGCTGCTTTATTCGGTGAACGATAACGGAAGATTGTCTGATACCGGCAAAGAGCGCCTGCGCGCCATGGCTGAAACCAATGACGGCTTTGAAATTGCCCGGCGCGACCTGGAAATCCGTGGCCCTGGCGAGTTTCTGGGCGCACGGCAGTCAGGCGCAGCCATGCTGCGTTTTGCCGATCTGGAGCAGGATGTGCTGCTGCTGGACTGGGCGCGAGAGCTGGCGCCGCGTATGCTTGAGCAAAACCCCATGCTGGCTGCACGCCATGTCAGCCGCTGGCTCGGCGGAAAAGCAGAGTATCTAAAGGCCTGAAAACGCTTAATGTGTGCTGAAACGTAACTGGTTATGCTGTTTTAGGAATATCTGTAATCCTTTGCCGATCCGATATGTGATTGAATGCAAGCAAAGAGATGAAGCAATGCTGTTATTGATAGTCTCAATTACCCACTCTCTAAATGACTCTTACTGAATTGAAGTACATCGTGGCCGTGGCGCGGGAAAAGCACTTTGGCCGTGCGGCTGAAGCCTGCTACGTCTCCCAGCCCACGCTGTCCGTGGCCATCAAGAAGCTGGAAGAAGAGCTGGATGTCAAGATTTTTGAGCGCAGTGCTGGTGAAGTGACGGTGACCTCGCTGGGCGAGGAAATCGTGCGCCAGGCGCAAAGCGTGCTGGAGCAGGCCAGCGAGATCAAAGAAATTGCCAAGCGTGGCAAGGACCCCCTGTCCGGCGTGCTGACGCTGGGCGTGATCTACACCATCGGCCCTTATCTGCTGCCCGATCTGGTGCGCAACTCCATCAACATGACGCCGCAAATGCCGCTGATGCTGCAGGAGAATTTCACCGTCAAGCTGCTGGAGATGCTACGCACGGGCGAAATTGATTGCGCCATCATGGCCGAGCCCTTCCCTGATACGGGTCTGGCGCTGGCGCCTCTGTACGACGAGCCCTTCATGGCCGCCGTTCCCAGCTCGCACCCGCTGGCCCAAAAGACCAGCGTGTCCACCACCGATCTCAAGAACGAGACCATGCTGCTGCTGGGCGCGGGCCACTGCTTCCGCGACCATGTGCTGGAGGTTTGCCCCGAATTTGCGCGCTACGCCAGCAATTCCGAAGGCATTCGCCGCACGTTTGAAGGCTCGTCGCTGGAAACCATTAAATATATGGTGGCGGCTGGCATGGGCGTGACCCTGGTGCCACGCCTGTCCGTGCCCGAAGAAGCTCTGGCCTCCACCGAGCGCCGCCGCCGCGTGGATGAGCCGCATATCCGCTACCTGCCCATTCATGAGGAAGACGGAATTGCCCCGCCCACCCGCCGCGTGGTGCTGGCATGGCGCCGCAGTTTTACACGCTATGAAGCGATTGCTGCACTGCGCAACGCCGTGTATGCCTGCCCGCTGCCCGGTGTGCAGCGCCTGTCCGAGTAAAACTCGCACGCAGTCGCAGACTCTTCCCAAGGCCGCTGAATGCGGCCTTTTTCATGTTCGCTGAATGGCTATGTGGCTGCTGCGGTGATGGCGCTGCGCCTATGCGCGGCACAATAAGCGCAGCCGTAAACCCCAAATTTTTGCCATGACAGCCTCCACCCCCATCGCTCCAGCAGCGCAGCGCAGCCGCCTGTCGCTGTATCTGGATTTGATTCGCTTTAACCGCCCCGCTGGCTGGCTGGTGCTGGTCTGGCCCACGCTGGTGGCGCTGTGGGTCGCGTCCAATGGCTTTCCGGGCTGGCATCTGCTCATCGTCTTTGTGCTGGGCACGGTGCTCATGCGCAGCGCGGGCTGCACCATCAACGACATTGCTGACCGCGACTTTGACCGGCATGTGAAGCGCACCACCAACCGCCCCATCACCAGCGGGCAGGTCTCGGTCAAAGAGGCGGCCATGGTGGGCCTAGTGCTCACGCTGATTTCATTTGGGCTGGTGCTGTCTACCCGCTGGGAGGCTGTGGCGTGGTCGGTGCCGGCCGTGCTGTTCACCATCCTCTACCCATTCACCAAGCGCTTTTTCGCCATGCCTCAGGCCTTTCTGGGCATTGCGTTCAACTTTGGCATCGTGATTGCCTTTGCAGCGGTGACGGGCGAGGTCAACGCCACGGCGTGGACGCTGTGGCTGGCCAATATGTTTCTGGTGCTGGCCTATGACACCGAATACGCCATGGTGGACCGTGACGATGATTTGAAGATTGGCATGAAGACCTCGGCCATCACCCTGGGCCGTTTTGATGTGGCAGGAATCATGGTGTTCTTTGCCCTGTGCTGGGGGCTCACGGCCTGGGTGCTGGCGCCGTATCAGCTGGGCTGGCCCTTCTGGCTGGGCATGGGCGTGGCTGCTGCGCAGATCGTCTGGCACTACACACTGATTCGCAACCGCACGCGCGAGGGCTGCTTTGTGGCCTTCAGCAAGAGCCACTGGATTGGAGCCAGCATTTTTGCTGGCGTGGTATTGGGGTTTGCATTCCGATAGTAAATTTTTTTGATAGCTCCTTACGCCCGTACAGCAAGCCTTTGAAGTAGTTTTGATTGATTTTTTCCGTCAAGGCATTACATGTTGTTTGGTCTTCATCAAATTTTTTTGATGCCTGTTACCTGCTTCTTCCTCTAGGCTGTTGTTCAGTCTTGCTGCACATTGGCCTGTGCAGGTTTGGGTGTTGAAAACATGAATAGGAGTGCTTGTTATGGATCAAAACGTCGTTGTTCTGAGCTTTGCCGAGGAAAGCAAGGCCTACCAAGCCTTGTCGGAGCTGAAGGCACTGGCACTTCAGCAAAAGGTACAACTGGTCAATGCTGCTGTCGTCAGCAGGGATCGCAATGGCACAGTCTCGGTCAAGGATGGAGCCAGTGACGGTGCCGATGCCACCGGGCCGCTGGCGGGCACATTAATCGGCGCCTTGGTTGGCCTGCTGGCCGGACCTCTGGGCGTATTGCTGGGTAGCGCCTCGGGGGCGCTGATTGGCAGCACGATTGCCATCGACAAAGCCAAGGACAGACTGAGCGTGCTCGAACAGATGATGGATGCCATGCCCAATGGCTCCACCATGCTGATCGCCACGGTGGGTGAGTATGCGCAAGAGGTGATCAACGGCATGGTGCAAAAGCTCGATGGTAGCGTGATGCGCCGCCCTCTGGCCGTGGTGCAGGCCGAGGTAGATGCCCAGAACGAAGCCCAGGCTGCAGCGGCCAAGGAAGCGCGCCGCGTGCTGCGCGGCAAGCAGACTGAGGAGTGGCGCGAAAAGCTCGACGACTGGAAGGACGACCTGGGCGAAGGCATAGAAAAGCTCAAAGCCCGCATAGAGCATGCTTTTAGTTCGGATAAGAAATCCGGCTCCTAAGCCCGCAAATAAAGCGTAAGCAGCTATGAAAAAAGCCAGGCATTGCCTGGCTTTTTTCTGTGCGTGGAAAGCGAGTCCGAGCGATTTGGCGGCTTAGCGGCCAAACTCCTGCGCCAGCTCCTTGGCACGGGCTTCGGCCTTGCGCATGGCTTCGATGAAATGTTCGGGCAGCTTCTGTTCCTGCATATGGGTGATGGCAGCGTAGGTGGTTCCGCCCTTGCTGGTCACGCGCTGGCGCAGCACTGCTGCGCTTTCGCTGGAGCGGGCGGCCAGCTCAGAGCCGCCGGCAAACGTGGCCACGGCCAGCTTGTAGCTTTGCTCGGCAGAAAGGCCCATGTTCACGCCCGCCTGCGTCATGGCTTCGAGGAATAGAAACACATAGGCGGGGCCGGAGCCGGAGAGCGCCGTCACGGCGTCCAGGTGCTCTTCCTTGTCCACCCAGGTGAACTCGCCGGTGCTGCCAATCACGGCTTCGATCAGGGTCTTGCCAGCGGCTTCCACCTCGGGGCGGGCGAACAGGCCTGTCATGCCCTTGCCTACCAGCGCGGGTGTATTGGGCATGGCGCGCACGATGCGGCTGGTGCCGATCCACGCGGCCACGCTATCGGTGGTGATGCCGGCGGCCACGCTCAGGTGCAGGGCGTTGCGGGTGTGGGCTGCGACCGGGACTGCTGCGTCTTTAAAGGTCTGGGGCTTGACGGCCCAGACTACCAGCTGAGCGCTTTGTAGGGCCTCACTCGCAGCGGGAAGGGAATCAATGCCCAGACTGGTTTTCAGCGCCTCGCGTGCGGCTTCAAAAGGCTCGACCACGGTGATGGAACTGGCCGCAACCCCTTGGCGAATCAGGCCGCCCATGATGGCGCTGGCCATATTGCCGCCGCCGATAAAGGCGATGGGCGGAAAAACGGTGTGGGAGGCGGAGGTCTGGCTCATGGTGATTCGATTCGGTCTGCAGTGGCGCAAATGGACGAGCCTGATTTCAGGCGCAGACCGGCACTATAAACCTGCGTCGCACTTGCCGCGCGCTTGGCGCAGGGCGATGAACTGGGTCACCTCGGCCGGGTTGAAGTTGTTGTCGCTGACCAGCAGCAATACGCGGCTGCCGTCGGCCAGCGGCGGCCCCCAGCTCATGCCCTCCAAGTTATCCACAGAGGCAAGGCCTGCATCGGCCAGATCAAGCACCAGCGTTTTGAGCACGGGCTGGTGGTTGGCTGCGGTGAGCTGGGGCAGGTCTAAGGTATCGCTGCCTGCATCCACACGGGTGCTGATGCGGTAAATGCGTGCGCCAAAGCGCAGTGGCGGGGCGAAGGAGCGCTCGAGCACCAGCAGGTGCTCAGGCCCATCGGCCAGAACATCGCTGATGCCATGGACGGCTCCGCGCTTAAGCCACAGGTCGGCAGGCAAAGCATCAGGTGTATAGGCCAGCTGGCGCAGCGGCTGCTGCGTAGCGACGTCATAGGCGGTGATGCGTATGGGGCCGCCGGGCTTTCCAGGGGCAGGCATGTCACCATCTTGTTTCAGAGGTGCTTCCGTCGCCAGCCACAGTGTTTTGCCGTCTTCGCTGAGCGCCATGCCCTCCAGCGTCAGGTTGTTGCGCTGGCCTGTGCTTTGTCTTTGTGCTGATGATGCGGGCAGACGCAGCTCTGGCGGCAGCGGCCATCGCGCTGCCAGCGCCCGTCGATGCTCGCTTGCAGCAACTGCGGGCCAAAGCCGCGTGCAAAGTCGCCCTCGCTGCTCCAAAGCATGGTCTTCCCGCCGGGCAGCAGGCGCAGGGCTTCTGCATCGGGCGTCGCAATCCCCGCCTCTGGCTTGCGGTCACTGGGGTAGGGCTGCTGGGCGGGGCTGAGCAGCGGCATGGCGTTTTGCAGGCTGACTTGGTGCAGGCCTGCTGCGTCGTAATCAATGCGCGCTGTGTAAAAACGGGCGGGTGCGTGGGTCGACCGGTCATCGCTGACAAGGTAATACAGGCCGCTGCTTGCGTCATAGTCGATTGACGACAGGCCGCCGATGGGCGTGTCCGCAAACAGCTTGTCATGCGGCCAGCGAACTTCTCCCAGCAAGGACCAGGGTATTGCCTGTGGGGGGCTGCAAATCAGGCGTTTTGCGTCTGGCGTCGTCGTGCAGGCCGCAATAAGGGTGCATAGCCATAGCGCTGCGCCCTGAAAAATATGTCGCAGATTGTTCACATTTGTGCCTTGTACTTTTCACAAGCCTCTTCTTAATATGTCCGGCGATACGTTCTGTGTTGCTTGGGGCGGCATTCATCAAGAAAAGGGGGCAATCATGGCATCCAATGTCAAAAAATGGTCGGCGGAGTTTCTGGGGACGTTCTGGCTCACCTTTGGTGGCTGCGGCAGCGCGGTACTGGCAGCGGGCTTCCCCGAAATAGGCATCGGTCTGCTGGGCGTGTCCTTCGCTTTCGGCCTGACGGTGCTGACGGGTGCTTATGCGTTTGGCCCTGTGTCTGGCGGTCATTTCAACCCTGCTGTATCGGTGGGCTTGGCGGTAGCCGGTCGTTTCAAGGCGTCTGAGCTGCCGGGTTACATCATTGCCCAGGTGCTGGGCGCGATCGTGGCGGCGGCTACGCTGTATTTCATTGCCAGTGGCAAGGCCGGTGCCAATGTGACTGATCTGGCTACCAACGGCTTTGGCGAGCATTCCCCTGGTAAGTTCAGCATGGGTGCTGCGCTGGTGACTGAAGTAGTGCTGACCGCCGTCTTCCTGCTGGTGATTCTGGGCTCCACCTCCAAGAAGGCTGCTGTAGGCTTTGCGGGCATGAGCATCGGCCTGTGCCTGACGCTGATTCACCTGATCTCGATTCCTGTGACCAACACCTCGGTGAACCCTGCTCGTAGCACGGGCCCCGCACTGTTTGGCCCGGCCATTGCTATGGAGCAGCTGTGGCTGTTCTGGCTGGCTCCCATCGTGGGAGCCATCATCGGAGCAGTGATTCACAAGGCGCTGCTGGGCGACGAAGAATAATCAGCCGTCACCACGCGCTGAATGAAAAAGGGATGCCTCGGCATCCCTTTTTTCATGCTCTTTCAGGCCTGCAGCGCTCTATAAATAAGCGCTAGTAGCTCCTGAATTGATAGTTTTACAGCGCTGTGGTCTGGCGCACGGCTTGCTCCCAGCGCTGCATCAGCTTGTCGGCGCGGTCCTTGCTCAGTGTTGGCATGAAGCGGCGATCAGCCTTCCACATGGCGGACAGCTCTTGGGTGCTTTGATAAACGCCACTGGACAGGCCCGCCAGATACGCCGCGCCCAAAGCGGTGGTCTCCACGCAGGCAGGGCGCACTACGGGAATGCCCAGCAGGTCAGCCTGAAACTGCATGAGTAGATTGTTCACGCTGGCGCCGCCATCCACTCGCAGCTCGCTGACAGGGCTGCCGCCGTTGCTGACGGCATCGCGGCTCATGGCTTGCAGCAGGGCAGCGCTTTGGTAGGCGATGGATTCGAGCGCGGCGCGGGCGATGTGGGCAATGGTAGTGCCACGTGTCAGGCCGGTGATGGTGCCACGGGCGTCGGGTTTCCAGTACGGCGCGCCCAGGCCGGTGAAGGCGGGCACCATCATCACGCCGCCGCTGTCGGGCACGCTTTCGGCCAATTGCTGCACCTGGCCGCTGTGTTCAATGGCCTGCAGGCCATCGCGCAGCCACTGCACTACGGCGCCGCCGACGAATACGCTGCCCTCCAGCGCAAACTGGGGCGCAGCGCTGGTCTGGGCGGCGCTGGTGGTCAGCAGGCCGTTGGCCGATGTCTGAAAGTGGTTGCCCGTGTGCATGAGCGTGAAGCAGCCCGTGCCATAGGTATTTTTGGCCATGCCTGCGTCAAAACAGGCTTGGCCGAAAAGGGCGCTTTGCTGGTCGCCCGCCACGCCGCCAATGTTGATGTGGCCGCCCAGCACGTCGTCAGCGGTCTGGCCAAAGTCGGCGGCTGAGGGCAGAACCTCGGGCATGAGGCTGGCGGGAATGTCCAGCAGGGTCAGCAGGTCGGCATCCCACTGGTTGCTATGCACGTTAAACAGCATGGTACGGCTGGCGTTGCTCACATCCGTCACATGGCGCTTGCCACCGGTCAACTGCCAGATCAGCCAGCAATCCACCGTGCCAAAGGCCAGCTCGCTTGCTTGTGCGGCGGCGCGTGCGCCGGGCACATTGTCCAGCAGCCACTTGAGCTTGGTGCCTGAGAAGTAAGCATCAATGCGCAGGCCGGTCTTTTGCAGAATGCTGTCGCCATGGCCTGCCTCGCGCAGTTGTACGCAGGTGGGCTCGGCACGGCGGTCCTGCCAGACGATGGCATGGTGAATGGGCGCGCCGGTTTTGCGGTTCCAGACGATGGTGGTCTCGCGCTGGTTGGTAATGCCGACTGAGCGAATGTCGCTGGCCTTGAGGCCTGCCTTGGTCAGCGCCTCTTTGGCGGTGGTCAGCTGGGTGCGCCATATCTCGCGCGGGTCGTGCTCCACCCAGCCCGGCTGGGGGTAGATCTGCGTCAGCTCTTGCTGGGCCGATGCGACGATGCGGCCCTGTGTGTCAAACACGATGGAGCGGGAGCTGGATGTGCCCTGATCCAGGGCGAGCAGATAAGTGGTCATGATGGATCTGTCGTTCTGAGGGGGAGAACAAAGCGCGCCATTTCGGCTTGCTCGCTCCAGCCCTGTTGAGGGTAGAAGCCGCGCACATAGGATGAGCGTTCGCGGTTGTTGACCAGCCAGATGCGCACGCAGCCCTTGTCGCGCGCTGCCTGCGTGGCGGCATCGAGCAATTGCTGGCCCAGACCAGCGCTGCGTGCGGCCTCGGCAATAAAGAGCTCGCTCACATAGGCTTCCCAGCCCTGCAAGACGGCAATGGGCAGCCAGTGCACGGCGCAGTAGCCGTGAATATGCTGCTGCGCGTCTTCGGCGATCAGCAGCAGGCTGCGTTCTGGTTCGGCGTGTGCGTGGTCCAGCAAAGTCTGTAAGGCCTGCTGGTTCTGGGCTGGAGTCTGGTTCTCATAGGCCTTGAACCAGCCGATGCCGTGCAGCAGCTCGGCAATGCCCGCTGCGTCAGAGGGCAGGGCGGGGCGAATGACATAGCTGGGTTCGTTCATTGCGCAATCGTGCACTGCACCTCGGCATCGCGCAGCAGGGCGTCGAAGGGGGCGGAAGGCGGTACATCGGTAAACAGGCGGTCAATCTGGTTCAGGCGGGCCAGTTCCACCATGGCCTGGCGGCTGAACTTGCTGTGATCGGCGGCTAGCCACACTTCACGCGACTGGCCGATGATGGTCTGGGCCACTTTCACCTCACGCAAGTCAAAGTCGCGCAGGCTGCCGTCGGATTCGATAGCCGAGATGCCGATCACGGCAATGTCGACCTTGAACTGGCGCATGAAGTCCACCGCAGCCTCGCCCACAATGCCGCGGTCGCGGGTGCGCACCACGCCGCCCGCTACGATGACTTCGCAATCCGCATTGCTGCTGAGGATGGCTGCCACGTTCAGGTTGTTGGTAATGACGCGCAGGCCTTTGTGGTGCAGCAGAGCCTGAGCCACGGCTTCCGTTGTGGTGCCGATATTCAGAATCAGCGAGCAGCCATTAGGGATGGAATCGGCAACGGCACGTGCAATACGCATCTTGCCCTCGGCATGCAGTACCTGGCGCTGGGTGTGGGCCAGGTTCTCCACCGTGGCGCTGGGCACGCGCACGCCGCCGTGAAAGCGCACCAGCAAGCCTGCATCGGCCAGCTTTTGAATGTCGCGGCGCACGGTTTGCAGCGTGACGCCAAGGGTTTCGGCCAGATGCTCCACCGAGGTGGACTGACGGGCGCGGACTTCTTCGACAAGCTGTAACTGACGGGGGTTGCTGTTCATGGCTTCTGACTAGTTATATATGTGACTTGGCGCATTGCCGGCCTTGGCTGGCATCAATGATGCTAGCTGTGCGCTGAGCCCGGATTGTGGGCGAATCCAAACGAACCACTAATAGGGAGATTTTCTATGGATTTGCGCGGTAAGAATCAAAAATGAATGCGCGTTGAGCTGTTGTGACGGGTTTGGAACGTTGGACGGACCGGGTGCCAAGCATGTCTTGGTCGTGGCTGATCCCGCTACATAAGCATTTTTTGAATGCCTAGCTTTATTGCGTTCAAGGACATGCGGCGGATTCTGCTTGCTTTTGGGTTGCCTTGGGGTAACAGTGGGTGTGTCCACTCAAGCCTGTCGTTACATGGCGATTGTCTTAAATCGCGCTAAAACGAATCATTATTTCTAGGGCTAAGTACCATAGAAACGAAAAAGAGCGAAAATACATGATCTGAAATTTGTTCTTTGCTTTGCGCAACACATCGCTTGGGGTGATGTGGGTGCGACTCGGCATGTCACTGCAAAAATCTTTCCATGAATCAGTCCACTCAACCCTTGGCCACAACGCGCGCGCAATTGCTGGAGCGTCTGGCGCAGTCTGAAACCTATGACCTGGCGATCGTAGGGGGCGGAGCCACCGGGCTGGGCGTGGCGGTGGATGCGGCGGCGCGCGGCTTCAAGGTGGTGCTGCTGGAGTCCATGGACTTTGCCAAAGGCACCTCGTCGCGTGCCACCAAGCTGGTGCACGGCGGTGTGCGATATCTGGCGCAGGGCAATATCTCGCTGGTGCGCGAGGCGCTGCATGAGCGCACCACGCTGCTGCACAACGCGCCGCATCTGGCCCAGCCGCTGGCCTTTGTCATGCCTTCCTACAAGCTGCTGGATACGCCGTTCTACGGCATCGGCCTCAAGATGTATGACGCGCTGGCTGGCAAGGCCGGTCTGGGTTCCACGGAATTCCTCTCGGCTGCCAAGACGGTAAAGTACCTGCCAACGGTGCAGCAGAAAAGACTCAAGGGCGGCGTCAAGTACTGGGATGGTCAGTTTGACGATGCCCGGCTGGCGCTGGCGCTGGCCCGCACCGCTGCGGCCAAGGGCGCTTTGCTCGTCAATTACTGTGCTGCTGAAAAGCTGATCTACGAAGACAAGCAAATTGCCGGTCTGGTCTGTCGCGATACCGAGTCTGGTCAGAGTTACACCGTGCGCGCCAAGTGCGTGGTCAATGCCACAGGCCCTTGGGTAGACTTGTTCCGCCAGCAAGACGCCGAGGCGCAGGGCAAGCCCGTCAAACCTATGGTTGCGCCTAGCCAGGGTGTTCACGTGGTGGTTGATCGTGAGTTTTTGCCTACCGACCATGCACTGCTGGTGCCCAAGACCGCCGATGGTCGCGTGCTGTTCGCCGTGCCATGGCTGGGTAAAGTTATTCTGGGGACAACAGACACCCCGCGTCACGATCTGGCTCGTGAGCCCTTGCCCTTCCCTGAAGAGCTGGACTTCATCCTGAGCGAAGCCGGTAAGTATCTGAACCGTCAGCCCACGCTGGCCGATGTGCGCAGCATGTGGGTGGGCTTGCGTCCCCTGGTCAAGCCTCAGGACGATGACGGCGAAAACACCAAGAAGATCAGCCGCGAGCACACCGTCATGTCGAGCAAGACCGGTCTGGTCACGGTCACGGGCGGTAAGTGGACAACTTACCGAGCCATGTCCGAAGATGTGCTGGCCGAATGTTTCCAGATTGGTCGCCTGCCCAGTCGACCTGCTGGAGTGACGGTGAATCTGCCCTTGGTTGGTGCGCCAGCGGAGGCGGCGGTGAAGCACAGCATGAACCAGGCGCAAGGCCTGCACTCCTACGGCACGGATGCAGAAGCGGTTGCTTCGCTGCCCGGTGCGCAGAACTGGCTGATGGATGGTTTGTCCGAAGCCATGGTGCGCTTTGCGGCTCGCTTTGAATATGCGCGCACGGTTGAAGACATGCTGGCACGCCGCAGCCGCCTGCTGTTCCTCGATGCACGCAAGGCTGCCGAGATCGCTCCGCGCGTTGCCGCCATTTTGGTCGAAGAGCTGGGGCGTGATGCGAACCTGAACGATTTCATGGTGCTGGCCAAGCAATATTTGCCAGCACAGGCCTGAGCGGTCTTTTGCCGATAAGGGTGTGTGGCTGAGCTGCAACAGCGGCTCCGTCCACAGAGCCTTGAAAAATATGAGCTGAAAGCGCTTGATTTCTAAAGATTTCAAGCGTTTTCTTTCATGAAATCAAATCATTGCAGGCGCTGCCTGCTATGGTTTTGATGATGATTGATGCAGAGGCGGCTGCCTGCATCAATTGTCGATGTGGTTGTTGCGGGTATTGCAGGCTAAGCGCTTGACGTACAAAGGAATTACTGCGACAATCTTCTGCTTCACATGTAAAAACGTGAAGTGTTCTGCCCAGTGGAAGCACTACGAAATGGTTCGTGGTGTGGACGACGGGCCCAAGACTGACTGGCTGCTTGATCAGCCCTTGAGAAGACTCTGGGGCTGTCTGGTTTGCTGGAGCAAGTTGGGAATATTGAAATGATCCAAACAGAATCTCGGTTAGAGGTTGCCGACAACACCGGCGCGAAGTCTGTCCAGTGCATTAAGGTGCTGGGTGGTTCTCATCGCCGCTACGCTAGTGTTGGCGACATCATCAAGGTGAGCATCAAGGAAGCAGCTCCTCGTGGTCGCGTCAAAAAAGGCGAGATCTACAGTGCTGTGGTGGTACGCACCGCAAAGGGCATCCGTCGTGCAGACGGTTCGCTCGTGAAGTTCGACGGCAATGCCGCCGTTCTTCTGAACGCGAAGCTGGAGCCTATCGGCACCCGCATCTTTGGCCCCGTGACTCGTGAACTGCGTACCGAAAAGTTCATGAAGATCGTGTCGCTGGCCCCTGAAGTTCTCTAAAGGAAAGCACCATGAACAAGATTCGCAAGGGCGACGAAGTTATCGTGCTGACCGGCCGTGACAAGGGCAAGCGTGGCGTTGTTTCTCTGCGCAAGGATGACTCCCACGTTATCGTGGACGGTATCAACCTGGTCAAGAAGCACACCAAGCCAAACCCCATGAAGGGCACCACCGGCGGTATCGTTGAAAAGGCTATGCCTATTCACCAGTCCAACGTGGCTATCTTCAATGCAGCGACTGGCAAGGCTGATCGCGTGGGCATCAAGGTCAACGCCGACGGCGCACGTGTTCGCGTGTTCAAGTCCAGCGGCGCCGAAATCAAGGCCGCTTGAGGAGTAACACATGGCACGACTGCAAAAACTCTATCGCGAAAAGATCGCGGCTGAACTGAAAGAAAAGTTCGGCTACACCTCCGCTATGGAAGTGCCCCGTCTGAGCAAGATCACCCTGAACATGGGTGTGAGCGAAGCCGTGGCCGACAAGAAGGTGATGGACAACGCCGTGGCTGACCTGACCAAAATTGCTGGTCAGAAGCCTGTGGTGACCAAGGCCAAGAAGGCTATCGCTGGTTTCAAGATCCGTGAAGGCCAAGCAATTGGCTGCATGGTGACCCTGCGTGGCGTTCAGATGTACGAATTCCTGGACCGTTTCGTGACCGTGGCTCTGCCCCGCGTGCGTGACTTCCGTGGTATTTCTGGCCGTTCGTTCGATGGTCGCGGCAACTACAACGTTGGCGTCAAAGAACAGATCATCTTCCCTGAAATCGAATACGACAAAGTGGATGCTCTGCGTGGTCTGAACATCAGCATCACGACAACGGCCAAGAACGACGAAGAGTGCAAGGCACTGCTCGCAGCGTTCAAATTCCCCTTCAAGAACTGAGGTGGCGCATGGCTAAAGTAGCAATGATTCAGCGCGAAATCAAGCGCGAAAAGCTGGCAGCCAAGTTTGCTGCCAAGTATGCAGAACTGAAGGCAATCGCCGGCGACGCAAAGCGTTCCGACGAAGAGCGCGATGCCGCTCGCCTGGGTCTGCAGAAGCTGCCCCGTAACTCGAACCCCACTCGTCAGCGTAACCGTTGCGAGATCACTGGCCGTCCACGTGGCACATTCCGTCAATTCGGTCTGGGCCGCGCCAAGGTGCGTGAATTGGCCTTTGCTGGTGATATCCCCGGTATCACCAAGGCCAGCTGGTAAGCAAGCAGGAGAGATTAAACATGAGCATGAGTGATCCCATCGCTGACTTGCTGACACGCATCCGCAACGCACAAATGGTCTCCAAGACCACCGTGTCGGCTCCTTCCTCCAAAGTGAAGGTTGCTATTGCACAGGTGCTGAAGGAAGAAGGCTATATCGACGGCTTCGAAGTGAAGTCCGAAGGTGGCAAGTCCGAACTCGAAATTACCCTGAAATACTACGCCGGTCAGCCTGTGATCGAACGTATTGAACGTGTGAGCCGTCCTGGCCTGCGCGTTTACAAGGGTCGTCACGCAATCCCTCAGGTCCAAAACGGCCTGGGTGTAGCCATCGTCACTACGCCCCAAGGCGTGATGACCGATCGCAAAGCACGTGCAGCCGGTGTCGGCGGCGAAGTGCTGTGCTATGTGGCCTAACGGACATTAAGGAGAAATACTGAAATGTCTCGCGTAGCAAAAGCTATTGTGACCATCCCCGCTGGCGTGGATGTGTCTATCAACGCTGACTCCATCAAGGTCAAGGGCAAGGGCGGCGATCTGTCGCTGGCTCTGAACGCCTTGGTGAACATCGGCAACAACGACGGCAAGCTGTCTTTCGCTCCCTCGAACGATTCCCGTGAAGCTGACGCTCTGGCCGGTACATTCCGCCAGTTGGTCAACAACATGGTCAAGGGCGTGACTGAAGGCTTCGAGAAGAAGCTGACGCTGATTGGCGTGGGCTACAAGGCTGCTGCATCCGGTTCCAAGCTGAACCTGGCAGTGGGCTTCTCGCACCCCGTCAACTTCGAGATGCCTGCCGGCATCACTATTGCTACCCCCACTCCGACTGAAATCGTGATCAAGGGTGCTGACCGCCAAGTGGTCGGTCAGCTGGCTGCTGAGATCCGCGCCGTTCGTCCTCCCGAGCCTTACAAGGGCAAGGGCATTCGCTATGCGAATGAGAAGGTCGTGATCAAAGAGACCAAGAAGAAGTAAGGAGCTGCATTATGTTGACCAAGAAAGAGCAGCGTCTGCGTCGCTCGCGTCAAACACGTATCCGCATTGCACAGCAAGGCGTTGCGCGTTTGAGCGTGAATCGCACGAACCTCCACATCTACGCTTCCGTGGTTTCGGAAGACGGCACCAAGGTGCTGGCTTCGGCCTCCACTGCAGAAGCCGAAGTGCGCGCCCAAATCGGCGCCGCTGGCAAGGGTGGCAACGTGGCTGCAGCCACACTGATCGGCAAGCGTATTGCTGAAAAGGCAAAGGCTGCTGGCGTTGAGAAAGTCGCTTTCGACCGCGCCGGTTTTGCATACCACGGCCGCGTGAAGGCTTTGGCAGAGGCCGCTCGCGAAGCGGGCCTGCAGTTCTAAGCGGAGCGGATTGAAAATGGCAAAGTTTTCCCCCAAAGTGCAAGACCAAGGCAATGACGACGGTCTGCGCGAAAAAATGATCGCGGTTAACCGCGTCACCAAGGTTGTGAAGGGTGGTCGTATTCTCGGCTTCGCTGCACTGACCGTGGTTGGCGACGGTGATGGCCGCGTTGGCATGGGTAAGGGCAAGTCCAAGGAAGTGCCTGCTGCCGTGCAAAAAGCGATGGAAGAATGCCGTCGCAACCTGATGAAGGTTGCACTGAAGAGCGGCACCATTCACCACTCGGTGAAGGGCCATCACGGCGCAGCCAAGGTTGAACTGCACCCAGCTCCTAAGGGTACCGGCATTATCGCTGGCGGCCCAATGCGCGCTGTTTTTGAAGTGGTGGGTATCACCGACATCGTGGCCAAGAGCCACGGTTCGTCGAACCCCTACAACATGGTTCGCGCAACTTTCGACGCTTTGAAGAACTCCACGACCCCTGCGAACGTGGCAGCAAAGCGCGGCAAGTCGGTTGAAGACATCTTCACCGCCTGATCGGAGACCAGCACATGACAACACAACAAACTGTCAAGGTTCAGCTGGTTCGTAGCCCCATTGGCACCAAAGAGTCGCACCGTGCGACTGTGCGTGGCCTGGGTCTGCGTAAGCTGAACAGCATCAGCGAACTGCAGGACACTCCTGAAGTGCGCGGCATGATTAACAAGATCGCCTACTTGGTGAAAGTTCTCTGAAAGGATTGATGATGGAACTCAATAGCATCAAGCCTGCAGATGGCTCCAAGCATGCGAAGCGTCGCGTGGGTCGCGGTATCGGTTCTGGTCTGGGTAAGACTGCCGGTCGTGGCCACAAGGGTCAAAAGTCGCGTTCGGGTGGCTACCACAAGGTAGGCTTCGAAGGCGGTCAAATGCCTCTGCAGCGTCGCCTGCCCAAGCGTGGCTTCAAGTCGCATCTGCTGAAGTTCAATGCAGAAGTGAGCCTGGCTGAGCTGGATAAGCTCGGTCTGGCTGAAGTCGATCTGGCTGCTCTGAAGCAAGCCGGTCTGGTTGGTTCTATCGCTAAGGTCGTCAAGATCATCAAGCGTGGTGAACTGACTAAGGCTGTCAAGCTCAACGGCATCGGCGCTACTGCCGGCGCCAAAGTCGCCATCGAAGCTGCCGGTGGCAGCATCGCCTGATTAAAGTTCTGAAAGAAGACATCCGTGGCTACTAGCGCAGCTCAAATTGCAAAGACTGGAAAATTCGGCGACCTACGTCGTCGTCTGGTTTTTCTGTTGCTTGCGCTGGTCGTATACCGAATCGGGGCTCATATCCCCGTTCCGGGCATCGATCCAGCGCAGCTGCAGCAGCTGTTCTCTGGCCAGCAGGGCGGCATTCTCAATCTGTTCAATATGTTCTCGGGTGGAGCGCTTTCGCGCTTCACAGTGTTTGCACTGGGGATCATGCCGTACATCTCGGCATCGATCATCATGCAGCTCATGACCTATGTGGTCCCTACATTCGAGCAGATGAAAAAGGAAGGTGAAGCGGGTCGTCGCAAGATTACCCAGTACACCCGCTACGGCACATTGGGCCTGGCGCTGTTTCAGTCCTTGGGAATTGCTGTTGCTCTGGAAAGCTCTGCAGGCTTGGTTCTGAACCCTGGTTTTGGCTTCCGCATGACTGCGGTAGTCAGTCTCACGGCTGGTACCTTGTTTCTGATGTGGCTCGGTGAACAGATCACGGAACGTGGTCTGGGCAACGGTATCTCGATACTGATCTTCGGCGGTATCGCTGCAGGTCTGCCAAGCTCCATTGGCGGTCTGCTGGAACTGGTGCGCACCGGTGCCATGAGCATTCTGGCGGCTATCTTCATTGTCCTCGTTGTGGCAGCCGTGACGTACTTCGTCGTGTATGTCGAACGAGGTCAACGCAAGATCTTGGTGAATTACGCACGCCGACAAGTCGGCAACAAGGTGTACGGTGGTCAGTCTTCGCACTTGCCACTGAAGTTGAACATGGCAGGTGTGATTCCTCCCATCTTCGCTTCGTCGATCATCTTGCTGCCTGCAACGGTGGTGAATTGGTTCAGTGCAGGGGAATCCATGCGCTGGCTGAAGGATATTTCGAGCACGTTGACCCCCGGTCAGCCAATCTATGTCATCCTTTATGCTGCCGCGATCATTTTCTTCTGCTTCTTCTATACGGCCCTGGTTTTCAACAGCCGGGAAACTGCCGACAACCTGAAGAAGAGTGGCGCTTTCATCCCCGGGATTCGTCCTGGCGAACAGACAGCCCGCTACATTGACAAGATTCTGGTTCGCCTGACCCTGGCTGGCGCGATCTACATTACCTTCGTGTGCTTGTTGCCCGAATTCATGATCCTGAAGTACAACGTTCCGTTCTACTTTGGTGGTACATCGCTGCTGATCATTGTGGTCGTGACGATGGATTTCATGGCGCAAGTGCAGAACTACGTGATGTCGCAGCAATACGAGTCGCTTCTTAAAAAGGCGAACTTTAAGGCTGGTATTTGATGATAGGGCTGCCCCAAGGGGCAGCCTGCCAAAAGTTAGTAGACGCCCATCGAGCTATCGCGGGCATTGTCCCCGGTCGATAGGCCGATAGTGGATGGATAGTTTTAGGAGAATAAAATGAGAGTTTCGGCTTCGGTCAAGAAAATCTGCCGCAACTGCAAGATCATCCGCCGCAAAGGTGTCGTGCGCGTGATCTGCACTGACCAGCGCCATAAGCAGCGCCAAGGTTGATTGAAAGCATAGAGGACTAATATGGCACGTATTGCTGGCATTAACATCCCGCCGCACAAGCATGCTGAAATCGGCCTGACCGCCATCTTCGGCATCGGTCGCACAACAGCTCGTAAAATTTGCGAAGCATGCGGTATTGAATATTCCAAGAAGATCAAGGATCTGACGGACGCTGATCTGGAAAAGATCCGTGATCTGCTGAACCCCATGACTCTGGAAGGCGACCTGCGTCGCGAAACCACGATGAACATCAAGCGATTGATGGACATCGGCTGCTACCGCGGTTTCCGTCATCGTCGCGGACTGCCTATGCGCGGTCAACGTACCCGTACGAATGCTCGCACTCGTAAGGGTCCGCGCAAGGGTGCAGCGGCTCTGAAGAAATAAGAGATTGAAAGATCATTATGGCTAAGTCTCCCGCAAATAACGCAGCTGCTCGCGTTCGCAAAAAAGTCCGTAAGAATATTTCTGACGGCATTGCACACGTGCACGCTTCGTTCAACAACACGATCATCACTATCACCGACCGTCAAGGCAACGCTCTGTCGTGGGCTTCGTCGGGTGGCCAGGGTTTCAAGGGTTCGCGCAAGTCGACTCCTTTTGCAGCTCAGGTCGCTTCGGAAGTGGCTGGTCGTGCTGCTATCGAACAGGGCATCAAGAACCTGGACGTCGAAATCAAGGGTCCCGGTCCTGGCCGTGAATCTTCGGTTCGCGCCCTGGGTGCTCTGGGCATCCGTATCACTTCCATTGCGGACGTGACACCGGTTCCCCACAACGGCTGCCGCCCTCAAAAGCGTCGTCGTATCTAATACTTATCAAGCCCACCGCCGCCCAGATGCTTTAGCATCGCGGGCGGCTCCCGTGTTTGCGCACGGTAGATGACACAAAGGAAATCAAGTGGCACGCTATATTGGCCCTAAGGCTAAACTCTCCCGCCGCGAAGGCACGGATCTGTTCCTGAAGAGCGCACGTCGCTCCATCGCTGACAAGGCTAAGTTTGACACTAAGCCTGGTCAGCATGGCCGCACTTCCGGTCAACGCACTTCCGACTACGGTCTGCAACTGCGTGAAAAGCAGAAGGTCAAGCGCATGTACGGCGTGCTGGAAAAGCAATTCCGCCGTTACTTCGAAGCTGCTGACCGCAAGCGTGGCAACACTGGTGCCAACCTGCTGTCGCTGCTGGAATGCCGTCTGGACAACGTCGTGTACCGCATGGGCTTCGGCTCCACTCGCGCTGAAGCACGTCAGCTGGTTTCGCACAAGGCTATCACCGTGAACGGCCAGTCCGTGAACATTCCTTCTTTCTCCGTGAAGGAAGGCGACGTGGTTGCTCTGCGTGAACAGTCCAAGAAGCAAGCTCGCGTTGTCGAAGCTCTGCAACTGGCTGCTCAAGTGGGCTTCCCCGCATGGGTTGAAGTGTCTGCTGACAAGGCAGAAGGTACTTTCAAGAAGTCTCCTGACCGCGATGAATTCGCAGCTGACATCAACGAATCTCTGATCGTTGAGTTGTACTCGCGTTAATTCTTAGCAGCGACATTTCTGTTAAACGTTCCCACGGCGCGAGGCATCGCGCCGTGGGTGCTTCACCAGCCTTACCGGTGTAACGAGCCGAGGGTATTGAGAGGAAGTCTGCATGCAAACGAATTTGCTGAAGCCCAAGACAATTAATGTCGAACAACTTGGCCACAACCGTGCCAAGGTGGTTCTGGAGCCGTTTGAGCGTGGCTACGGTCATACGCTGGGCAACGCCCTGCGCCGTGTTCTGCTCTCCTCCATGGTGGGTTACGCAGCGACTGAAGTGACGATTGCTGGAGTGCTGCATGAGTACTCCTCTATCGATGGCGTCCAGGAAGATGTGACCAACATCCTGCTGAATCTCAAGGGTGTGGTGTTCAAGCTGCACAACCGTGACGAAGTCACCTTGAGCCTGCGCAAGGATGGTGAAGGTGTTGTTACTGCACGTGACATCCAGACACCCCACGACGTAGAAATCGTCAACCCTGATCACGTGATCGCTCACCTGTCGCAAGGCGGTAAGCTGGACATGCAGATCAAGGTTGAAAAGGGCCGTGGCTATGTGCCCGGCAACGTGCGCCGCTACGGTGACGAATCGACTAAGTCGATCGGCCGTATCGTGCTCGACGCTTCGTTCTCGCCCGTCAAGCGCGTGAGCTACGCTGTCGAATCCGCACGTGTGGAACAGCGTACCGATCTGGACAAGCTGGTTCTGGAAATCGAAACCAACGGTGCTATCACCGCTGAAGATGCAGTGCGCGCATCCGCCAAGATCTTGGTGGAACAACTGGCTGTGTTCGCACAGCTGGACGGTGGCGATATCGCCAGCGTGTTTGACGCTCCTGCCGGTGGTCGTGGCGCTGCTACGTCCTTCGATCCAATCCTGCTGCGTCCTGTGGATGAGCTCGAACTCACCGTTCGTTCTGCTAACTGCCTGAAGGCAGAGAACATCTACTACATCGGCGACCTGATTCAGCGTACCGAAAACGAGCTGCTGAAGACTCCTAACCTGGGTCGTAAGTCGCTCAACGAGATCAAGGAAGTCCTGGCTTCCCGTGGTCTGACTCTGGGCATGAAGCTTGAAAACTGGCCACCAGCTGGCTTGGAAAAGCGTTAATTGCTACAATCATGGGATTTGCTGGAATTGATTTCGGCAAAAGCCCAAGTGCATCGGGCAGTACCTGATACGGCTGCCTGATTTAATTTAGAAATGATCTCCGGATAAAAACGGAGTAAAAGGAAAAGCACCATGCGTCACGGCAACGGACTCCGCAAACTGAACCGCACTTCTGCTCACCGCAAGGCGATGCTGCAGAACATGATGAACTCGCTGATCGAGCACGAAGCAATCAAGACCACGGTCCCCAAGGCCAAGGAACTGCGTCGCGTGATCGAGCCCATGATCACTCTGGCCAAGGTTGACACCGTGGCTAACCGCCGTCTGGCTTTTGACCGTCTGCGCGACCGCGACAGCGTGACCAAGCTGTTCAACGTGCTGGGTCCCCGCAACGCAACGCGTCCCGGTGGCTACACACGTATCCTGAAGATGGGCTTCCGCGTGGGCGACAACGCTCCTATGGCCTATGTTGAGCTGGTTGAGCGCGCTGAAGAAGCCGTCGCAGCTGCTGAATAAGCAAATGGCAGGCTGAAAAGTCTGCTATAATTTGGAAATACCGCGCGATGGAGCAGTCTGGTAGCTCGTTGGGCTCATAACCCAAAGGTCGGAGGTTCAAATCCTTCTCGCGCAACCAAATTAAAAACGCCCGCTGACATCAGCGGGCGTTTTTGTTTTTGGCTTTTCATTTTTAATTGCCAGCCTTTCCGAGCAAGGTGCTGGTAAAAATATGAGCAACCAGCGCTTGATGCTGATGACTTTGAAGATCAAAGTGATTCAAGGTTAAGTAATAGCAAGCGGTTGCTGCTTCAATTTTTGTACTCCCATGGCAAATGCATTGACTGTTCCCGGCACGCTGGGTATCGACTTTGGCACCTCGAACTCGGCTGCGGCCTACCGTGTGATGGGCGAGACAGCCCGCCTGCTTCCTCTGGAGTCGGCTGCTACCGGCATGCCAACGGCTTTGTTCTTCAACATCGAAGAGCGCAGCACGCACTTTGGCCGCGATGCCATGCAGCAATATCTGGCGGGCGAAGAAGGCCGTTTGATGCGTTCGCTCAAAAGCCTGCTGGGCAGCAGCCTGCTGCTGGAGAAGACGGCAGTACATGAGCAGCTGATGAGTTATCAGGATGTGATTGCCATCTTCCTCAAGCGTGTGGCCGATCAGGCGCGCGTGGCCTTGAATGGCGCGCTGCCAGAGCGTGTGGTGCTGGGCCGCCCAGTGCATTTTGTCGATGCCCATCCAGAGCGTGACCGTCAGGCGCAAGATGCATTGGCTGCCGCTGCGCGCACAGCAGGCCTGGGGGAAGTGAGCTTTCAGCTGGAGCCGATTGCGGCAGCGCTGGACTATGAGCAGCGCTTGAGCGAAGAACAACTGGTGCTGGTGGTCGATATCGGCGGCGGCACCTCGGACTTCACCGTGGTGCGCCTTGGCCCGCAGCAGGCCAAGCATGAGGATCGCAATCAGGACATTCTGGCTACGACGGGTGTGCACATTGGCGGTACCGATTTTGACCACCGCCTGAATGTGGCGCAGGTCATGCCGCTGCTGGGCTACAAGCACATTGGACCCAGCGGGCGCGAAGTGCCGAGTGGTGTGTTTTTTGACCTCTCGACCTGGCACCTGATTCAGTGGCTTTACACGGCAAAGTCTCTTGCTTCGGCACGCAATCTCAAGACCGATTACAGCGATTTGCAGATGCACCAGCGCCTGATGAAGGTACTGGATTGGCGTGAGGGCCATCGTCTGGCCGATGCCGTGGAGCAGGCCAAGATTGGCGCTTCACAAAGCCATGCTGCGGCTGAGATTGCGCTGGGTTGGCTGGAAGATGGCTTGCCTGCAGCAATCTCGCCCGAGGTGCTGCAGGAGCAACTGCAAGCCTTGCTGCAGCAAGTGGTGGAGTGTGCGCAGGACTGCGTGAAGCAAGCGGGTGTGGCGGAACCTGACGCCATCTACCTGACGGGCGGTTCTTCGGCCTTGCGCACTTTGCGCGATGCGCTGCGCGAGGCATTTCCCGATGTTCCGCAGGTTGAAGGTGATTTGTTTGGCGGCGTCGCCACAGGGTTGGCCTACGCCTGATATCAAAAAGTGAGCTGATAGCGTTTGATACACAAGCGCTATCGGCGTTTTTGATACTTATTCTTCTTCGGCGGCGCGCTTGAGTTCCAGCGCACGGTCATACAGCGTGTTGCGGCTGGCTCCGGTAATTTCGGTGGCCAGCTTGACGGCAGCTTTGGTGGGCAGCTCTGCCAGCAGTAGCTTGAGTACACGCTCGGCTTCAGAGTCCAGACCTTCGCCCTGCTGCAGGGCAACAGGGTGCAGCACGATGGCGAATTCACCCTTTACGCGCTGAGGCGAGGCCTGCAGCCAGCTGACCAGCTCGCTCGCTGGCATGGTGGCAATGTCTTCAAACTGCTTGGTGATCTCGCGCGCCAGTGTGACGGGGCGATCGCCCAGCAGCGACAGAGCCTGTGCCATGTCGATGATGCGGTGTGGTGCCTCTAGCAGCACCGTGCAGCGCGGCTCGTCCGCCAGTTTTTGCACGGCAGACAGACGCTCTGCATTCTTGGTGGGCAGAAAACCGGCAAACAGAAAACCGTTTTCACCTTGTCCAGGCGTCACCGCGCCAGCCACGCTGATAGCAGACGTCACGCTGCTGGCACCAGGCAGCGGAATGCTGCGCAGGCCGACGACCTGCAACGCTGCGCACAGGCGTGCGCCGGGGTCGCTAACGCCGGGTGTGCCGGCATCGCTGACATAGGCAACGCGCTGGCCCTGCTGCAGGCGGCTGATAACCTGCTGCGCTGCCTCTGCCTCGTTGTGCTGGTGCACGGCCAGCAGCTGGCTGCCGGGGCGATCGATGCCATAGCTGCGCAGCATGCCTTGTGTGTGGCGGGTGTCTTCGCAGGCAATGCAGTCCACCATTTGCAGCACATGCAGAGCGCGCAGGCTGATGTCTGCCAGATTGCCGATGGGCGTCGCCACCACATACAGGGCTCCCTGCGGATAATGCTGGGAAGCGGCCGCTTCATGTGCGGCAGTCAGTGCAGAGGCGAAAGAGGTAGTCAATGGATTTCCTTGGAAAGCGGCCACAAAGGCCTGCCGTCAAACCTGTGAATAACACCACCGCGCGTGGCCAGTTGGCCGAAGATGTGGCGCTGGCCTATTTGCAGGCGCAGGGCTTGAAGCTCGTTGATCGCAATTATCGGACGCCGGGCCGTGGCGGCGGTGAAATCGATCTGATCGTGCGTGACCGTGACGGGTCTTTGGTGTTTGTAGAGGTCAGAAGTCGCAATACCGACCGCTTTGGTGGCGCTGGTGCCAGCATTGGTCATGCCAAGCAGCAGCGCATTGTGCTGGCCGCCCAGCATTACCTGATGAGGCTGGCGGCACCACCTCCGTGTCGTTTTGATGTGGTGCTGGTAGACAGTTCGGGCCGCCCTGCAGCGATTGAATGGCTTAAGGCAGCCTTCGATGCGATGTAGTTCGTCACAATTTGCGCGCAACACTGGTGCGTAAATAACGGTTTGCTAGCAAAGAGATAACAGCTGGCAGGTATCATCGGGCCTCCATGCTAGAGCAACGAATCCAACAGCATTTCATCGACAGTGCCGACCTGAAGTACCAGGCCGCCCAAGCGCTGAGCCAACCTATCGCTTTTGCCGTACAGGCCATGCTGGCCTGCGTGACCGGCGGCGGCAAGGTTCTGGCTTGTGGCGCAGGCGTTTCGGCCAGCGATGCCCAATTATTTGCCTCCCTGTGTGTCACAGGGTTTGAGCGCGACCGCCCCGAGCTGGCTGCGCTGGCTTTGACGTCAGACGGAGGCCTGCTGGGCTCCGTGGGCACGACAGGCTCGGGCGGCAATGCCACCCAGTATCTGGCGCGCCAGGTGCGTGCGCTGGGCCAGCCCGGCGACCTGCTGCTGGTCATGTCCGTGACGGGCAACGACGTGGCAGTGCAGGACGCACTGGAGGCTGCCCATGAGCGCGACATGATGGCCGTGGTGCTGACAGGTCGCACAGGCGGCAATCTGGCAACGGTGGTGCGCGAGACCGATGTACTGATCTGCGTGCCCCATGACCGTGGTGCCCGCGTGCGTGAAGCCCATACTTTGATATTGCACTGTCTGGCTGATGGTGTGGACTCTCAATTGCTTGGTGACCAGGAGATGCCTTTATGAAGTTGCAGTGGACCCGTGTGGCATGTGCCGCCTTGACCGTAGCCGCACTGGGCGGCGCTTTGAGTGGCTGCGTTGCCTTGGTGGGTGGCGGTGCTGCCGTGGCTGGCATGTCGGCAGTTGATCGCCGCACAACAGGCACGCAAGTGGAAGATCAGGGTATCGAGCTGCGCGCAGGCAACCGGGTGAGTGAGGTGATGGGCGATAAGGCCCGTGTCAGCGTCACCAGCTACAATCGCATGGTGCTGCTGACGGGGCAGGCTGGCAACGCCACGGACAAGGCCACGATTGAAAAACTGGTGCGCGAGCAAGCCACCGTGCGTCAGGTCTATAACGAGATCGAAGTCGCTCCCTTCACGGCCACGCTGGGCCAGCGCTCCAAGGACACCATGATTACCGGCCAGGTCAAGGCCAGTCTGGTCAATGCCAAGGACATCACCTCATCGGCCATCAAGGTCGTGACTGAGAACAATGTGGTCTACCTTATGGGCATCGTCACCCCACGTGAATCCAAGCGTGCGGCCGAGATCGCGCGTGGTGTCAATGACGTCACCAAGGTGGTGCGACTGTTTGAAGTCATCTCTGAAGATGAACTGGCATCCATGACGCCCAAGGCGGCTCCCGTGACCGAGGACAAGGCCAGCTTCAACTGATGCGCTTTGGCCTTCAATAAAAAAGCCGGATCTGAGTCCGGCTTTTTTCATGGAGAAGAATGGCTTATCGCAGACGCTGAATCAGGCTCGATGTATCCCAGCGGCTTCCGCCCATGGCCTGCACATCGGCATAAAACTGGTCCACCAGCGCTGTGACGGGCAGGCGGGCGCCGTTGCGCTGGGCTTCTTGCAGTACAAGGCCCAGATCCTTGCGCATCCAGTCCACGGCAAAACCAAAGTCAAACTTGCCAACGGCCATGGTCTTGCCGCGGTTGTCGAGTTGCCAGCTCTGAGCGGCCCCCTTGCCGATGACATCGAGCACCTTCTCCACATCCAGATCGGCGCGCAGACCAAAGGCAATGGCTTCAGACAGTGCCTGCACCAGACCGGCCACGCAGATCTGGTTGACCATCTTGGTGAGCTGGCCGCTGCCGCATTCACCCATATAGGTAAAGGCGCGCGAGAACGCATCGGCCACGGGTGCGACCTGATCAAACACCGCCTGATCGCCGCCGCACATGACGGTGAGCTGGCCGTTGACGGCTCCAGCCTGACCACCCGAGACGGGTGCATCAATAAAGTGCAGGCCGCGCTTTTGCGCTTCGGTATAGAGCTCGCGTGCGATCTGCGCTGAGGCTGTGGTGTGGTCTACAAAGATGGCTCCGGGCTCCATGCCCGCAAAAGCGCCATCGTCGCCCAGCACAATGGCGCGCAGGTCATCGTCATTGCCCACGCAGCAGAACACCATGCGCGCGCCTTTGACGGCTTCGCGCGGCGTGGCAGCCTGATGGCCGCTGGGAAATTCCTCGGCCCACGCCTGAGCCTTGGTGGCTGTGCGGTTGTAGGCTGTGACTTGATGGCCCGCCATGGCCAGATGCCCTGCCATGGAGTAGCCCATGACGCCCAGGCCCAGAAATGCGACCTTGGTGGAGGGCGCTGGGTTGTAGCTGCGGGAGGTGATGGAGGCGGTCATGAGAAGTCCTTGAATACTTGGCGGCTGGGAGAACCAGTCGCCCATCGTACTGCGCGCAGGCTTGAAGTCAGGCTCGGCCCGTAACAAGGGCCGCCCCGAAGTAAAGGCTGTCCTGAGGCGCGCAGTGCCTCAGGGGGTTACACAATCGTCAAGTGCTCCGTACCAGCGGCCAGATCCAGCGTACGGGCGCGCTGGCTGTTCAGCTTGATCTGCAGGCGCAAATCGTTGACCGAGTCAGCATTGCGCAGCGCATCTTCGTAGGTGACGAGATTAGCCTCAAACAGGTCAAACAGCGCCTGGTCAAAGGTCTGCATGCCGATGTTGCGGCTCTTCTTCATGATTTCTTTGATCTCGGCGACCTCGCCCTTGAAGATCAGATCGGCAATCAGCGGCGAGTTGAGCATCACTTCAATCGCTGCCACGCGGCCCTTGCTGTCCTGCTTGGGGAGCAGGCGCTGGGAGACCAGTGCGCGAAGGTTCAGCGACAAATCCATCAGCAGCTGCGGGCGGCGCTCTTCAGGGAAGAAGTTGACGATACGGTCCAGCGCCTGGTTGGCGCTGTTGGCGTGCAGCGTGGCAAGGCACAAGTGACCGGTTTCGGCAAAGGCCACGGCATGCTCCATGGTCTCGCGGTCACGAATCTCGCCCATCAGAATCACGTCGGGGGCCTGGCGCAGCGTGTTCTTCAGCGCGGCTTCCCAGCTCTCGGTATCCAGCCCCACTTCGCGCTGGGTGACTACGCAGTTCTTGTGCGGGTGCACAAATTCCACGGGGTCTTCGATCGTGATGATGTGGCCAAAGGAGTTCTCATTGCGCCAGTCCACCATGGCGGCCAGCGTGGTGGATTTACCCGAGCCCGTCGCGCCGACCATGATGCACAGGCCGCGCTTGGTCATGGTCACTTCCTTGAGCACCTGCGGCACGCCCAGTCCATCAATCGTTGGCAGGGTCGTGGGAATGGTACGCAGCACCATGCCAACCTTGCCCTGCTGCACAAAGGCGTTGACCCGGAAGCGGCCCACGCCAGCGGGCGAGATGGCGAAGTTGCACTCCTTGGTGTGCTCGAAGTCCGCCACCTGCTTGTCACTCATGATGGAGCGTGCCAGAGCCAAAGTGTGCAGCTGCGTCAGTGGCTGAGGCGAGACCTTGGTGACCTTGCCATCAATCTTGATGGCCGGCGGAAACTCTGCCGTGATGAACAGGTCACTGCCGTTGCGGCTGACCATGAGCTTGAGCAGATCGTTGATGAATTTACTGGCCTGATCGCGTTCCATGAACACTCCTTGATTCGGCGTCAAATTGGCATGAGCCAAGTGAGAGACGCCGAGCAAGAGCCGCCTCGCGGCGAGGGCGTCGTCCCCCTTGGGGGAAGCGGCAAAGCCGCTCAGGGGGTAATGGGTTATCCAGGGAAGTTCTCAGGAATCTTGGCCTTGCTGCGTGCCTCGGCCGGGCTGATCAGGTTGCGGCGCACCAGGTCGGTCAGGTTCTGGTCCAGCGTCTGCATGCCCACGTTCTGGCTGGTCTGGATGGTGGAGTACATCTGCGCCACCTTGGCCTCGCGGATCAAGTTACGGATCGCGGGCGTGCCCAGCATGATCTCGTGCGCGGCTACGCGGCCCTGGCCGTCCTTGGTCTTGCACAGCGTCTGCGAGATCACGGCTTGCAGTGATTCGGACAGCATGGCGCGAACCATTTCTTTTTCTTCGGCGGGGAAGACGTCGATGATACGGTCGATGGTCTTGGCGGCAGACGAGGTGTGCAGCGTGCCAAACACCAGGTGACCGGTTTCGGCCGCCGTCATGGCCAGACGAATGGTTTCCAGGTCACGCATTTCACCGACCAGAATCGCGTCCGGATCTTCACGCAGCGCAGACTTGAGCGCTGCCGCGAAGGACAGCGTCATCGGGCCGACTTCACGCTGGTTGATCAGGCATTTCTTGGACTCATGGACAAATTCGATGGGGTCTTCCACCGTCAGAATGTGGCCGTACTCGGTTTCATTCAGAAAGTTAACCATGGCCGCCAGCGTGGTGGACTTGCCCGAACCTGTAGGGCCGGTCACCAGCACCAAGCCACGTGGCTTCAAGGCCAGGTCGCCAAAAATCTTGGGGGCGTTCAGCTGCTCCAGCGTCAGAATCTTGCTGGGAATGGTACGAAAGACGGCTGCGGAGCCTCGGTTCTGGTTGAACGCGTTCACACGGAAACGTGCCAGCCCTTCAATCTCGAAGGAAAAGTCCACCTCCAGAAACTCTTCGTACTGCTTGCGCTGCGCATCGCTCATGATGTCGTAGACCATGGCGTGCACGGTCTTGTGATCCAGCGGGTCGATGTTGATGCGGCGCACATCGCCGTGCACGCGAATCATGGGCGGCAAGCCTGCCGACAAATGCAAGTCCGAAGCTTTGTTCTTGACACTGAATGCCAGCAATTGCGTGATATCCACGGAGATCCCTCTCTTGTTTGATACTCTGGCGCCAATTATGACGACGATTGAAAACAATCTGGGGCAGATTCATGCCCGTATGGCTGCAGCTTGCGCTCAGGCAAACCGACCCGTGACATCGGTGCAGCTGCTGGCCGTTTCCAAAACTTTTGGCGCAGATGCCGTACGCGAGGCGGTGCTGGCCGGTCAGCGCAGCTTTGGTGAGAACTATATACAGGAGGCGGTCGAAAAGATTGCCGCTGTGCGCGCCATGCAACTGTCTGGCGCAGAAGCCTTGCAATGGCACTGCATTGGCCCCATGCAAAGCAATAAGACACGGCTGGTGGCTGAGAACTTCGACTGGGCCCAGACCGTGGACCGGCTCAAGATTGCCGAGCGCCTGTCGGCCCAGCGCCCCGAGGGCATGGCACCGCTCAATATCTGCATTCAGGTCAATGTGGATGGCGGGCCCACCAAGTCGGGCGTGATGGCTGGGGATGCGCTGGCGCTGGCTGAAGCCATTGTGAAACTGCCCAATCTGGTGCTGCGCGGCATTATGAGCATTCCTGATAACACTCCTGATTTTGAAGCGCAACGCGCTCTCCATCAAAGGGCTACAGCCATTTTTGATGCTGTCAAGGTCAGTGGTTTGCCGGGGCTGGAGCGCTTTGACACCCTGTCCATGGGTATGACGGGTGATCTGGAGGCAGCTGTGGCAGCGGGCAGTACGATGGTGCGGGTGGGGAGCGGAGTGTTTGGTGCGCGGAGCTACACCCCCTGAGCCGCGTAGCGGCTTCCCCCTCGCTCTACGCGCTTCGCGCTAGGGTAGGGGGACGACACCCTCGGTGCGGGGCGGCCCTTCCTCGGTGTCTCTGATTTGGTCCGCGCCGGTATCAGACCGCTGAGACCATGCCATAGCGCACAGGAGATTGTGGTTAAGGCCGCTTCATCTGGCACTCGGTCGGTAGATCAAGCTGCTGGGCGGAATAGACGGCGTCGGTTCTGAAGCCGTAGTTGGTTCCTTCCCAGCCGGTTTTGACCAGTTTCCCATCCACGGGCGCGATGGTGTTGACCACCTGAGGCAGCAGCAACTGGTGATCTTTGCCGCGCATCTTGACTGGCCCGAAGACGGTGTCCATCTGCATGTCTTCCAGGGCCTTGGCGATTTTGACGGACTCGGTGGACTGGGCTTTGGCCATGGCAGCGGCCAGCATGCGCGGCACCAGGTCCATGCGCGGGGCCAGAAAGTCCTGATTCATCTTGGCCTTGTATTCCTTGGCGCGGGCATCGGCCTGCGCGCGGTCAGCCATGCCGGGGTGCCATTCGGCGACCCAGGTCACCTGGCCGATCTTGGCCTGAGAGATGGAAGTCACGGTGCCCGGAAAGCCACCCGCGCTATGGTTGAAATAGCGCAGGTTGTAGCCGGAGTCGCCTGCGGACTTGAGCAGCAGCGTCATGTCCTGCCCCCAGTTGCCAGTGATGACGGAGTCGGTGCTGACCTCCTTCATCTTGGCCACATAGGGTGCGAAGTCCTTGATGCGGCCCATGGGGTGCAGGGTTTCGCCCACGAACCGAATCTCTGGCCTTGCCTTGCCCACCATGCTGCGGCCAAAGCTGGCCCATTGCTTGCCGTGGGCATAGTCCTGATTGAGCAGAAAAACTTTCTTTATCTCTGGCTGGGTCTTGATGTAGTTGGCAATCGCCTGCATGCGCATGGCCGTGTTGGCGTCAAACATGAAATGCCAGAAGCTGCAGGACTTGCCCGTCAGCTCCGGGTCAATTGATGAGTGGTTGAGGATCAGCACCTCCTTGCCCGGATTGCGCTGGTTGTAGCGCGATGCGGCCTGCACCAGTGCTGTGACGACGGGCGAGCCAGAGCCACCCGTCACCACCACGCGCGCGCCCTGATCAATGGCGGCTTGCAGCGCGCTCTGGCTTTCCTGAGCGGAGAGCTTGCTGTCGAACTGCAGCAGCTGAAATTTAGAGCCGTTGTAGAGCCCACCCTTGGCGTTGACATCGTCCACCGCATACAGCACATGGTTTCGCATCACTTCGCCCACGTTGGCAAACGGGCCAGAGAGCGGGTCGATAAAGGCAATTTTGAACGGCTCTGCCGTCTGGGCAGAAACGGCGCCAGCGCAAAGGCTGGCAGCCAGTGCAATGGCTGAAAAACGAACTGACATGGTGGTTGTCTCCAGAGAGTGGAATTGCGCCGTAGCCGTTCACTTATGCGGCGGTGCTGCTGGGGGATGGGGCGCTCTTGCGGCGCTTGGACGGGGGCTCTTTGGCGGCTGGCGATGGCTTGCTTGTGCTGCGTTTATGGGAAGAGGTCGGGGCAAGTGCTGCGCTGCTGCGCAGCCCCAGCACGCGTGATGCGAGATCGGTCAGTTCCACCACCATTTCGGCGGGGCCGAGTTTGCCGTTTGGCTGGTACCAGTTGTAGAGAAAGCCAGGTAGGCTGCAGGCGGCCTGCGCCGTGATGCGGGCATCGCGAAAATCAAAATGTCCGCTGGCGCGGCCCTCTTCAAGCAAGGTGCAAAACTGTTGGTAAAACTGCTGCGCCACATCGCGAGAAGCCTTGAGGTAGGCGGGGCTGAAGGCCTGTGGTTCGCGGTACGGAAAAAAGCCCGCCGGGTAATGCGCAATGGTGGCCGCAATCAGGCGTTGCAGGCCGTCAATCGCTTTTTCATGCGCTGGGCGCGGGTCGTCTGCCGCAAAGTCCAACACCGTAAAACAGGCCTCGGTCGGTGCCCAGCACAGGGTCTCAAAAATCTCCTGCTTGTTGCGAAAGTAATAGTACACAAAAGGCTTGGTCACGCCCAGCGCCTGCACGATCTGCTCAATGGTGGTGCTGGCGTAGCCGTAGCGGTCAAACAGCGCTTCGGCGGCTTTCAGAATGCGCTCGCGCTTCTCGTCAGAACCGGCGGTTTGAAGCTTCTGGCGACCCCTCGGAGCCACAGGTGCAGCGACGGCTGGAGCGAGCGATTTCTTTGTTTTTCTGGGGGCGGTAGCCATGCGGGTTTCCGTGTGTCACGTTCGTTATACCGATGGGTAGTATTGTTCTACCGGCAGGTATACATTGGCAAGACATCGGGGCGGGAATCGGCCTAAGGCTATCCCTGAGATGACGCGAAAAGCGCACCACGCCTCGGTTTTCACGAGACACCCAGGAGACAAACCATGGCTGAATCCGAGACCCTCATCCCCTTGCATGAGGCCCTGCGCCGCAATGCGCGCAAGCACCCCGAACGCGTTGCCTATATCTGGTACGGCCAGCACATCAGCTGGCGGCAGGTGGATGAGGCCAGCGATGCCGTGGCAGCGCACCTGCAGCAGCTGGGCGTGCAAAAAGGTGAACCGGTGGCGCTGTTCATGAACAACTGCCCGCAGTACATCGTCGCGCACTACGCTGTGCAGAAAATCGGGGCCATCGTCTGCCCCTGCGGGCCGCTGAACAAAGAGCATGAGCTGGAATACCAGCTCAACGATTTGCGGGCGCGCATCATCATCGCCGCGGATGGCTTGCTGCCCGTGGTCGACAAGGTGCGCAGCACCACGGCGATTGAGCATGTGCTGGCCGTGCGCTATGGCGACTGGCTACCTGCGCAAACCACGCTGCCCCTGCCGCCAGAGTTGCAAGTGCCTGCGCAGGAATTGCCCGCCCATGTGGAATCGTTCTGGGCGGTCATGCACAGCGGCGCAAAGCCCCAGCCTGTCGCCGTCAGCATGGATGACGTGGCGTTAATGACCTATACCTCGGGCACTACCGGCCTGCCCAAGGGCGCAATGCTGAGCTTTGGCGCGGCGGCGTACAAGACCGCCGGTGCATCGACGGTGACGGGTGTGAGCGATCAGGATGTGTTGCTGGCCGTGGCGCCGCTCTATCACATTGCCGGTATGTCCATGGGCGTCAACATGCCCGTGCACTCAGGCGCGCCCTGCGTGCTGCTGCACCGCTTTGATCCACTGGCTGTGGCGCAGGCGCTTGAGCGTTACCGGGTGACCTGGTGGTACAGCATTGCACCCATGAACGTGGCGCTGATGCAGGTGCCCGGCGTCGAGCAGATGGACTTCAATGCGCTGCGCCGCAACACCGTCACCAGCTTTGGCATTACTTATACACAGGCTCTGGCCGAGCAATGGAAGCGCTTTACGCCCAACGCCATCTCAAGCGAAGCGGCTTACGGCCTATCTGAAACGCACACCATGGACACTTTCATGCCCGGCGATGCCATTCGCTGGGGCACCCACGGCAAGCCTGCACCGGGCAATGAAATTCGCGTCATCGACCCCGAAACCAGCGCGCAACTGCCGCCCGGTGAAGTGGGGGAAATCATCATTCGCGGACCGGGCAATTTCAAGGGCTACTGGAACAAGCCCGAAGCCACGGCCAAGACGCTCAAGGACGGCTGGGTCTACACCGGCGACATGGGCAAGTTTGATGAAGACGGCTACCTCACCTTCATCGGCCGCTTCAAGGAAATGATCAAGGTCTCGGGCTACAGCGTCTTTCCAGAAGAGGTGGAAACCATTTTGATCAAGCACCCCGCCATTGCGCAGGCCGCTGTGCTTGGCGTGGCCGATGCGCAGAAGGGCGAAGTGGTGCGTGCCTTCATCGTGCGCAAGCCTGGCCAGAGTCTGGAAGCCGATGCGCTTCTGGCCTGGGCCAAAGAAAATATGGCGACTTACAAGGCTCCGCGTGAGGTGCGTTTTATTGAGGCGCTACCCGCCACAGGCGCGGGAAAAGTGCTGCGCCGCTTGCTGCGCGATATTCCTTGATGTTTCGAGTGAAAAATGCCTCAAGCCCTTGATGGGCATGCGCTAAAAGCTATTAAAACGAGAGTTCTATGTTTGAAAAAGTCCTGATCGCCAACCGCGGTGAAATCGCCTTGCGCATCATCCGCACCTTGCAGGAACTGGGAATGCCCAGCCTCGCGGTCTATGCGCAAGATGATGCGCAGGCTCCCCATGTGCAGGCCGCTGACGCTGCCGTTGCATTGGGCGCCAGCGGCCCATCGGCCTATCTGGATGGCGCACATCTGCTGCAGATAGCGCAGGCGCAGGGCTGCGATGCGCTGCACCCTGGCTACGGTTTTTTGAGCGAAAACGCAGACTTCGCGCTGGCTTGTGCTGCCGCCGGTGTGCGCTTTATCGGCCCCACACCAGAGCAACTGGCATTGCTGGGCGACAAGGCCAGAGCCCGCGCTCTGGCGCAGCAATGCGGCGTGCCTTTGATGCCGGGCAGCACCGAGGCGGTGACGCTTGCACAGGCCCAGCAGTTCTTTGCCCAGCAGCAGGCCGATGGGGCCAGCGGCATCATGATCAAAGCCATTGGCGGTGGCGGCGGGCGCGGTATGCGGGCGGTGAATCAGGCTGCTGATGTGGCCGCCGCCTATGAGCGCTGCCGCAGCGAGGCAAAAGCGGCGTTTGGTGTGGACGGTGTGTATGTAGAACGCCTGATGACGGGCGCACGCCATATCGAGATTCAGCTGCTGGGCGACGGCAGCGAATGGCCTATGGCGCTGGGCGAGCGAGAATGCACGCTGCAGCGCCGCTTTCAAAAGCTGGTGGAGATTGCGCCCAGCCCCAGCCTGCCGCAGCCGCTGCGTGAACGCATCACGCAAGATGCGCTGCGCATGGCGGCGCAGCTGCGCTACGAGAGCCTCGGAACCTTCGAATTTCTGGTCGATCTGCAGTCGCAGACCTTGCCCTATGTGTTCATCGAGGCCAACCCGCGCCTGCAGGTGGAGCACACCATTACCGAAGAGGTCTTTGGTGTCGACTTGGTTCAGGCGCAGATTCGAATTGCTGCGGATGATCACTTTGCTGATCTGGGTCTGAACGTGAATCAGCCACCGCAGCCACGCGGCTACGCCATGCAGTGGCGCATTAATGCCGAAACGCTGGACGCGCAAGGCAACGCCCACCCCGGCAGCGGCCGCATTGCTGAGCTGCACTGGCCGCAAGGGCCGGGCATTCGCATCGACAGCCATGCGCAGCAGGGCGCCAGCCCATCGCCGCATTACGACACCTTGCTGGCCAAGCTCATCGTGCACAGCAATGCCCCGCGCTTTGCGGATGTGCTGCGTCGCTCGCAGCGTGCGCTTGCCGAGTGCCGCATTGCCGGTTTTGACACCAACCTGCCGCTGTTGCAGGCGCTGGCAGAGCGGCCCGAAATGCACAGCCAGTCCGTGCATACGCGCTGGCTGGAAGAAGTCTTGCCGCAGCTGGTAGATGCTTCTGAAAAAATAGCTGCTAGTGTCAATCCTCAAAAGAATTCAGTGCTGAAAGCGGCTGAAGCCCAATCAAATCAAGCGCAAGAAGCTCCTGAAAATGCAGTGCTGGCACCCATGCCTGCCAGAGTCGTGCAATGGGCTGTAGCCGCTGGTGATGTGGTGGCCAAGGGCGCAGAGCTAGGCATTCTGGAAGCCATGAAGATGCAGCATGTGCTGTTTGCACAGACTGCAGGTGTGGTGAAGGAATTGCTGGCAGAGCCCGGCAGCTATGTGGTGCAGGGTCAGGCGCTGCTGGTGCAGGGCGATGCGCAGGGCGATGCCGCCCACGCTGAGGTGCAGCAGCAGGTGCTGGACCCTGATGACATTCGTGCCGACCTGCAGCGCGTGAAAGATCGCCATGCCTTCACGCTGGATGCCGCGCGGCCCGATGCCATGGCCAAGCGCCACGCACAGGGCAGCCGCAGCGCCCGCGAGAATATTGCAGACCTGTGTGATGAAGGCAGTTTTATCGAATACGGCGCGCTGGCCATTGCTGCGCAAACACGCCGCCGCAGCATTGACGATCTGGTCGCCAACACGCCCGCAGACGGCATGGTGACAGGCATTGGTTCCATCAATGGCCAGCAGTTTGGCGAAGAGAAATCGCTAGCCGTTGTCATGTCGTATGACGCTACGGTGCTGGCCGGCACGCAGGGTGCGCGCAATCACGCCAAGACCGATCGCATGCTGGGCATTGCCCTGCAGCAAAAATTGCCCGTAGTGCTGTTTGCCGAAGGCGGCGGTGGCCGCCCTGGCGATACCGATACGCCCGTGGTGGCGGGCCTGCATGTCCACACGTTTGCGGCCTATGCAGCCCTCTCGGGGCAGGTGCCGGTGATTGGCATTACGCATGGCCGCTGCTTTGCGGGTAACGCGGCGCTGCTGGGTTGCAGCGATGTGATTATTGCCACGCGTTCCAGCACCATCGGCATGGGCGGGCCAGCCATGATCGAGGGTGGAGGGCTGGGCGTTTTCAAGCCCGAAGAAGTCGGCCCCAGCAGCGTGCAGCATGCCAATGGCGTGATCGATATTCTGGTGGAAGACGAAGTGCAGGCCGTGGCCGCAGCGCGCCACTATCTGTCATTTTTTCAGGGCCGCAGCAGCGCGCAATGGTCAGCGCCTGATCAGCGCCATTTACGCCATGTGGTGCCCGAAAATCGCTTGCGCGCTTACGACACACGCGCCGCCATGGTTGGGCTGGTGGATGAGGGCAGTCTGCTCATGCTGCGCACCGGCTTTGGCCTGGGCATTCACACCGCCTTGGCGCGTATTGAAGGGCGGCCCGTTGCGTTGATGGCCAACAACCCCGGCCACCTGGGCGGCGCGATTGATGCCGATGCCGCAGACAAGGCCGCGCGCTTTATGCAGCTGTGCAATGCGCATGGCCTTCCCATCATCAGTCTGGTGGATACGCCCGGCTTCATGGTGGGGCCTGAGATTGAAAAGACGGCCCAGGTGCGCCATGTCAGCCGCTTGTTCGTGACGGCTGCCAAGCTGCGCGTGCCCTACTTCAGCGTGGTGCTGCGCAAGGGTTATGGGCTGGGAGCTATGGGCATGACAGCGGGCAGCTTTCATGCGCCTGTCTTCAACGTGGCCTGGCCTACCGGAGAGTTTGGTGCCATGGGGCTGGAAGGTGCGGTGCGACTGGGTTTTCGCAAGGAGCTGGAAGCCATGCCCGAGGGGGCGCAGCGCGATGCACTGTTTCAGAAACTGCTGGCCCAGCAATACGCACACGGCGAGGCCATGCACATGGCTGCCACGCTGGAGATTGATGCCGTCATCGACCCCGCGGACACCCGTCACTGGCTGGTGCGCGCTCTGGCCGGTGCACAGCTGCGTGAGAGCCAAGGGGCGTTTGTGGACACATGGTAAACGCTGAGATTTTCGCTGGCTCAGCGTTTGAGATTGAATATGAAATCAGCTTCTAGCGCTTATGTATAAGGCGCTTGTAGCTCCTGTTTTTGATATTTTCTCTATACAGAAAACCATATTCAGCCTCATGCTAAGCTGAAAGTCTTGCCGAAATTGCCTGACCGCCAAGGTGGCTGTGACGGGCACTTTTGACTGCTACCGCTCTTGCGACTGGAGATATTTCATGCCTGGACTTTTGACCGATGTTGATCCCGATGGCCTGCTCGAGTTTTCGGTGGTCTATACCGACAGAGCGCTCAACCACATGTCCAAGAAATTTGTGGGTGTGATGCGGGATGTGCTGGCCACGCTCAAAGAGGTTTATCACGCCAATACGGCCGTGCTGATCCCCGGCAGCGGCACCTTCGGCATGGAAGCCGTGGCGCGCCAGTTTGCCAATCGTGAGAAGGTGCTCATCGTGCGCAACGGCTGGTTCAGCTATCGCTGGACGCAGATTTTCGACGCCGATGCGGGCCTGGGCGGCGGCTCCGTGGTCTGCAAGGCACGTAAGCAGGGCGAGGGCAGTCAGGATCCCTGGGCACCTTGCCCCGCCGCCGATGTGGCGGAAACTATTCGCGTCGAGCGCCCCAAGGTGGTGTTCGCTCCGCATGTGGAAACCGCCAGCGGCATCATGCTGCCCGATGACTATCTGCGTACCGTGGCGGATGCTGCTCACGAGGTGGGCGCGCTGTTTGTGCTGGACTGTGTGGCCTCGGGTGCCATGTGGGTGGACATGGAAAAGACCGGTGTGGACGTGCTGATCTCGGCACCGCAAAAAGGCTGGAGCAGCTCGCCCTGCTGCGCCATGGTGATGCTGTCCGCGCGTGCCCGCGAAGCGATTGAGCACACGCAAAGCTCCAGCTTCTCTTGCGATCTGAAGAAGTGGATGCTGATTGCCGAGGGCTATGAAAAAGGCCAGCACGCCTATCACACCACCATGCCCACCGATGCCTTGCTGCGCCTGCGCGATGTGATGCTGGAGACGCGTGAATACGGCTTTGCCAAGGTGCGTGAAGAGCAAATCGAGCTGGGCCGCAAGGTGCGCGCGCTGCTGGAATCACGCGGCTTCCCCAGCGTGGCGATGGATGGGTACAAAGCCCCCGGCGTGGTGGTCAGCTACACCACCGACCCCGAAATTCAAAGCAGCCGAGCCTTTCTGACGGTGGGCTTGCAGACGGCTTCTGGCGTGCCGCTGCAGTGCGATGAAGGGCCAGATTTCAAGAGCTTCCGCATCGGCTTGTTCGGGCTGGAAAAGTGGCATGACCCCGATCGCACGGTGGGCCACCTCTCCAAGGCGCTCGATGATATTGGCATTCCCGCCGCCCCGAATTAAGCGCCGCACTGCGGCAATGAAATCTGCAAAGCCCCGCTTCGTACTACAGTCGGGGCTTTGTTGTTACAGCCCATACCTATGAAAAAAGCAGCATCCGCTCTCTGTGTCTTGTTTGCCATGGTTGCTGGCGCAGCCGCTCAGGCTACGCCGGTCACCACCGCCAGCGGCCTGATTTATGACAGCAAGGTCGAGGGCAGCGGCCCCAGCCCCAAGGCAACGGACACCGTCAAGGTGCATTACCGTGGTTACTTTCCCGATACCGGCAAAGAGTTCGACAGCTCCTACGCGCGCCAGCAGCCGATTGAGTTTCCGCTCAGCGGCGTGATCCCCTGCTGGACGGAGGGCGTGCAGAAAATGAAGGTCGGCGGCAAGGCCAAGCTCACCTGCCCACCAGGGATTGCCTACGGTGCCCGAGGCGCAGGCCGCGCCGTGCCGCCCAATGCCACGCTGAACTTTGATGTGGAATTGCTGGGCATTCAGGGCCGCTGATCTGCGGCTTTGAATTCACGGTCTGGCGATGTCCAGCCGTTTGGCCAGCCGCTGCAGATTGGCGCGGTCGATTTGAAGCTCGCGCGCCGCTGCAGCCCAGCTGCCATGATGGCGCGCCAGACTGGCATTGACCAGCTCGCGCTCGTAGGTGGTGACTGCATCGCGCAGACCCACTTCTGGTGCGGGTAGCAATTGAGTGACTGGGGCCTGTGGCGCAGTTGTAGCCACCGTGGCTTCTGGTTGGTCCCAGAGGTCGGCCACCCCCAGGGTCACAATGCGCAGCCTGCTACTGGCGCGGCCAGCGCTGCCATCGTTGCGGCTTAATGCCTTGAGCACGGCGCGGCTGATCAAATGCTCCAGCTCGCGCACATTGCCTGCCCAGCGGTGGTTCAGCAGAGCCGCTTGCGCAGTGGCTTCCAGCCGCAGGCCGCCCAGCTTGAGTCGCGAGCGGTTCTCTTCGAGAAAGTATCCGGCCAGTTGCAGCACATCGCTGTCACGCTCGCGCAGCGGCGGCACGTTGAGCGGGTAGACGTTGAGTCGGTGATAGAAGTCCGCGCGCATGCGCCCGGCGCTGACTTCCGACGCCAGATCGCGGTTGGTGGCCGCAATCACGCGCACATCGACATGGTGCTCCCGGTCCGAGCCCAGGCGCTGCAGCTGCCCGCTTTGCAGCACGCGCAGCAGCTTGGCCTGCACGGGCAGCGAAAGCTCACCCACTTCATCGAGAAACAGCGTGCCCTGATGTGCCTGCTCGAACTTGCCGCTGCGCTCGGTCAGTGCGCCGGTAAAGGCCCCGCGCACATGGCCGAACAGCTCGCTTTCCACCAAGTTGTCGGGCAGGGCCGCGCAGTTGATGCTAATCATGGGCTTGCCCGCGCGCCCTGACTGGGCGTGTACGGCCTGTGCCACCAGTTCTTTGCCGGTGCCGGTTTCCCCGGTGATGAGCACGCTGAGATCGCTGGCTGCGACCAGTGCTATGTCTTTTTGCAGCTGGCGCATGGCAGGGCTTGAGCCCTGCAAGCCGCGTTCAGGCGCTGCAGAGGTGCTTGCGGTATTGCTGGCACCGCGTGCCAGCTGAGACAGCTGGTGCACGCGTTCGGCCGTGGCCACGGTGGCCGCTGCCAGATTGCTGAAGGCCTGCAGCATGGCCAGCGCCGCCGGGTCGGCAAAGCGGCCGGGCTCCAGCGCATCCAGCGTCAGCAGGCCCCAGGGCATGCCGCCTAGCTGCAACACGCAGCCCATGCAGTCGTGTACATGCAGCTCGGTAATCGTCTGGCCTTTGTGGGCGATCAGACCGTCGTAGGGGTCGGGCAGGGGGCTGTCCGGCTCAAAGCGCGTGGCCTGACCGGCGGCCAGCAACTGGGCAAAGCGCGGGTGCTCGGCCAGACGAAAGCGGCGGCCCAGCGTATCGGGCATCAGGCCATCAATCGCCATGGGGTGCAGCCATTCGCCCTCAAGTTTGAGCAGGGCGACGGCATCGGCGGGCAGCAGATTGCGCAGCGCGGCCAGCAGGCGGCGCAGGCGTTCGCGTTCGCTCAGGTCCTGGGCCAGATCGGCAATCAGCGGGCTGACGGCATTGAGGATGTGGGATGTTGTCATAACGACATCAATTGGTGTCAATAAGACTTCTTTTATTTGATGTCATATTGACTCATATTTTTGTAAGCCATTGTTTTGTAATGGTCTTTAAACTGGCATGCAGCTTGCATTGATTCAGTCAAACCTTGCAGCTGGCAAGGACCTCATCAGGAGATTTGCATGCTTACCGAACGTCAACGCGAGATTGTCAAAGCCACCGTACCACTGCTGGAAACCGGCGGCGAGGCGCTGACCACCCATTTCTACCAAATCATGCTGGCCGAGCACCCAGAAGTGCGCCCGCTGTTCAATCAGGCGCACCAGCAAAGCGGTGCCCAGCCGCGCGCGCTGGCGAACAGCGTGCTGATGTACGCCAAGAACATTGACCGTCTGGAAAACCTGGGCAGCCTGCCCGCGCAAATCATCAACAAGCATGTGGCGCTGCAGGTGCAGGCTGAGCATTACCCGGTGGTGGGCGCCTGCCTGCTGCGTGCCATTCGCGAGGTGCTGGGCGCCGAGATTGCGACGGATGAGGTGATTGCCGCCTGGGCTGCCGCCTATCAGCAGCTGGCCGATATTTTGATTGGCGCAGAGCGCGCGGTGTACGAGCAGACTGCAGCGGCCGAAGGTGGCTGGCGCGGTGCGCGCGCCTTCAAGCTGGTGCAAAAACAAGCCGAATCGGCCGAGATTACCTCGTTTTATCTGGAGCCCGTGGATGGCGGTGCGGTCATCACCCACCAGCCCGGCCAGTACATCGGCCTGCACGCGGTGGTGGACGGCGTGGAGCAGCGCCGCAACTACTCGCTGTCGGCGGCCAGCAATGGCAAGAGCTACCGCATCAGCGTCAAGCGCGAGGCGGGCGGCAAGGTCTCCAGCTATCTGCATGACAGCGTTCACGTGGGCGATACGCTGGAGCTGTTCCCTCCCGCAGGCCACTTTACGCTGCAAAGCAATGCCAAGCCGCTGGTGCTGATCAGCGGCGGAGTGGGCATCACGCCCACCCTGCCCATGCTGCAGGCCGCGCTGCCCACGGGCCGCGAAATCACCTTTATCCACTGCGCACGCGATCGCGGTGTGCACGCCTTCCGCGAGAAGATTGATGCGCTGGCAGCGTCCCACAGCCAGCTCACGCGCCGCTATTGCTACGATGCCGCAGTGGCTGGCGACGAGGTGGATGCGCAAGGCCTGCTGAGCACCGAGCAGTTGGGCGAGTGGCTGCCAGAGTCGCGTGATGCAGACGTCTACTTCCTGGGCCCGCGTGGCTTTATGCGCAGCGTCAAGCAATCGCTGAGCACTTTAGGCGTGCCTGATGCGCAGGTGCATTACGAGTTCTTTGGCCCCGCCGAAGCACTGGTCTGATCGGCTGATTGCTCATTAAAAAAGAGCTGCTAGCGCATGGTATTGATGGTTTTCAGTGCATAAAGCATCTGAAACCCATATCAATCGAGCGCAAGCAGCTCTTTTTATTGAGGCGGCGACTTGGCTCATTGCGCTTTGAATTGGGCGATTACCCAATCAGAGACATTGAGCAAGGGCCGCCCCGCAGCGAGGATGTTGCCCCCTCCCGAAGAGAGAGGGGAAAGGCGCGAAAGCGCCTCAGGGGGCTTAGCGGTAGTACGCCTCGACCGTGCCCTTGATCTTGATCAGCAGAGGCTTGCCCTTGCGGTCGATGGCCTTGGCGTGAGGGATCTTGACCCAGCCTTCGCTGACGCAGTATTCCTCCACGTCAAAGCGGTCCTTGCCGTTGAAGCGGATGCCGATGTCGTGCTCGAACACGGCGGCCACATGGTGGGGGCTGCGGGGGTCGATGGACAGGTGGTCAGGCAGTTCTGGGCGGATGGCGTCGGTCATGATTTTTCGAAATTCAGGAAATACAAGGGGGCCATTTTCGGTGTATTTGCAAAAGCCTGCCTTGGACTGACGCAATTGTGTAAGACAGGCGACGACCGCTGATCGGGGCCGCCGGCATAGGCGAGAGCGCCTGACTCGCCTATGCTGGCGTTCATGCTGACCCAAGAACAACGCCTGTCATTGCAACACGCCAAGCGGTTGCCGCTGATTTTGCTGCTGCTGGTGACCGCTGGATTCGTCGCTACGGCGCTGGCTGGCGCACGCTGGGGCATTGCCGGGCAGGCCGTGCCGCTGTGGCTGGTGTGCCTGCGCGCCATCTGCGAGGCCGCCATGGTGGGCGCGCTGGCCGACTGGTTTGCCGTCTCGGCCCTGTTTCGGCGCATACCGCTGCCGCTGGTGGGGCGGCACACGGCCATCATTCCGCGCAACAAAGATCGCATTGGCGAGAACCTGGCCGTGTTTGTGCGCGACAAGTTTTTGGATGCGCCATCGCTGGTAGCGCTGATCGAGCGCCATAACCCTGCACAGGCGCTGGCCGACTGGCTGACGGCACCCGCGAACAATCAGCTATTGGGCAAGCAGGTGGCGCGGCTGGCGCTGGCTGCGCTGGAGCTGGTGCAGGACAAGCAGGTCGAGAAGTTTCTGACCCAGTCGCTCAAGGCCGTGATGGCGCATGTCGATCTGTCGCGCACTGCGGCTTCGCTGCTGTCGGGGCTGACGGCGGGCGGCCGCCATCAGGAGGTACTGGACGATGTGCTGGCCCGCATTAGCCGCGTGCTGCAAAAAGAGCAGACCCATGTGCTGATTGCGCAGACTATCGTGGTCTGGCTCAAGCGCGAGCACCCGATCAAGGAAAAAATGCTGCCCACGGACTGGCTCAGCGACAAGGGCGCGGCCCTGATCGCCAGCGCGCTGGATAGCCTGCTGCAAGATGTGGCGCACAACCCTGACCACCGCCTGCGCGAGGCGTTTGATGGCTCGGTGCAACGGCTGATTGAGGGGCTGCAAAATGATCCGGCCTATGCCGAGCGCGTGGAAAAGCTGCGTAACTATCTGCTGCACGACGAGAAGCTCGCCGCCTACCTGCGCGAGCTGTGGGCGGGCTGGCGCGCCCGTCTTGAGCGTGATCTGGCCGACGAAAACTCAGCCCTTGCGCGGCGTGCCGCCGTGATGGGGCGCTGGCTGGGGCAGGCGCTGGCGCATGACGAGGCGCTGAGAGTCTCGATGAACGAGCGCCTGAAACGCTGGGCGACGACGCTGGCCCCCGATGTGTCGAAGTTCATCGGCCAGCATATTGCAGACACCGTCAAACGCTGGGATGCGGAGCAGCTCTCAGAGCTGATCGAGGCGCATATTGGCAAGGATTTGCAGTACATACGCATCAACGGCACGCTGGTGGGCGGGGCGATTGGACTGCTGCTGTTCCTTTTTTCGCACGCCGGGATTTTGTGGCGCAGCGCGATGCAGTCTTTTGAGTGACTCAGTTTTTGATAGCTGTCAGCGCCTGTTAATTAAGGGTTTAGTGCATTAATGCGCCTGAAACCCAATGAATAAAAGCGCTGAAAGCTATCCATAAAGTATTTTTACTTCTGCTCTTCAGCAGGCTCTGGCGGCAGCAGCTGTTTGCCGATTTGCTGCCAGGCCTTGGCGGCGTCGTTTTGGCCTGCAAACAGGTGGCAGCTGGCGGCGGTCATGGCCAGGCGGCCGTTTTCGGGCTCCAGGTCAAAAGCCAGTTCGCACTGCGCGGCGGCGTTGGCCCACATGACCTGGGCGTTGTTCGAGCCTTCTTTTTGCAGCGCATGGGCTTCGGCCATCCAGGCCTGAGCGAGGCGGAAAGCGGCTTCTGGCTCGTCCATATCGGCCTTGTGCGCCAGATAGAACTCTTTGCCAGCGGCTTGCCACAGGCCGCGGGCCTGCTCGAAGTCTTGCGTGGCAACCTTCTGGGCTTGCTGCACCAGTGCGTTGCCGGCCTGTAGGTGGGCCTGATAGTTGGATGCGTCTTGATCTTGGGACATGGCCGGTATTGTCCCCGGCAATGAATTCCCGCAGGCTGGCTCAGCTTGTCGTGGGCAGGTGCAGGCCTATGCGGGTGAGGCCATCGCCAGACTCTGCAAACGCCTGCCCCCCGTGCATGCGCGCAATGGCAGACACAATCGCCAGCCCCAGCCCATGGTTGCGGTCGGCCTGGCTTCGGGCGCTGTCTGAGCGGTAGAAGCGGTCAAACAACCGGGGCAGGTGCTCGGCGGCAATGGCCTGCCCTTGGTTCTGCACGGCCAGAGTCACCGTGGCTGCATCGGGGCTGGTGATCTGTACGTCGATACAGCTGCCAGGCGTGGCGTAGCGGGTGGCATTGCCCAGCAGGTTCGATAGCGCGCGGCGCAGCAGGCGGGCATCGACCTGGGCCTGCGCATCGCCTAGAACGCGCACTTGCAGGCCAGCCTCCTGCAAGGCAGCCTCGTGGTATTCCACCACCTCGGCGGCCAGACTGGCGAGGCTGGCGACTTGAATGCGGTGCGCGCTTTCGCCTCTATCGGCATGGGAGAGAAACAGCATGTCCGCCACGATGCCTGCCATGCGCTGCAGGTCTTCGAGGTTGGAGGCCAGAATGTCGCGCAGCTCCTCGGCATCGCGCGGCTTGCGCAGAGCCAGCTCGCAGCTGCTGATCAGTGTGGTCAGCGGGGTGTTGAGTTCATGGGCCACATCGGCGTTAAAGGCCTCCATCTGCCGGTAGGCTACGGCCAGTCGCTCCAGCAGGGCGTTGAACTGGGCAATCAGTGGGCGCAGCTCCTGCGGCTGATTGCTGTCGTCCAGCCGTTTTTGCCAGTCGCGGCTCAGGTCTTGTGCGCCCAGCTGCCGGGTTTGCTCGACCAGCGAATGCAGCGGTGCCAACCCGCGCCGCACCAGCCAGGCGCTGGTGAGGGACACCAGTAGCGAGCTGCTCACGGCGGCCAGACCCAGAATCCAGGCCAGCTGGCGCAGCAAAGCATCGTCGGGGCGGCGGTCCAGCAGCAGCAAGACCTGCAGGGTTTGAGGCGTCTGATTGGCAGCGCTGGCTGGCAGCTCAACGCTAAAGCTGCGTCGTGTGCTGTGGCGATCGTCCAGTGGTCGATTCAGCTTTTCAAAAAACAGCTGGTTGTCCTGCTGGGTGACGCGTATGGACATGTCCTCATGTCCGGTCAGAAAGTCGGACAGCATGTGCTGCATGGCGCTGGCGGAGTGGCTGTCCCGGCCTTGCTGGAGCAGATGCGTCACTGTCGCCTGTTTCTGTTCCAGACTTTCCTGCTGGCGCAGCGTCAATGCCAGCAGACTGCCCCAGTACACGGCGACGCAGACCAGACCCAGGCCCAGCATGGTTTGCAGAGCCAGAGAGCGGGACAGGCGTTTTCCAAGGTGAGGAATGGTGTGGGATGTCACGGTGTGATCTTTGTCCAATGGCTGAAATCTGGCGCTGCTATGCTCTGGCCCAATTTTTCTGATCTGCCAGGAGCTTTCATGAGTCTGCATAACCCGAAGATGGCCGCTTATCGTTTTCTTGCCGAAATGTATGGCGACCCCTATTTCCCGAATGAATTGGTGAAAAAGGGCGAAGACATTCTGATGGAGTTGTGCCAGCAGATTGAGCAGCAAAACCCTGCCAGCCTGGAGCAGCTCTATGCGCTGACCCATGCCGCGACCGAGCGTTTCAACGATCTGCAGGAGGAATTTGGCGAGCAAGGCAGTGAAATCGAAACCGCTGCGCGCGATTGCATAGGCACGGATTTCAAAGCCATTGCCCATGCTTATGGCTTTGACGGCGCCGATGTCGAAGAGCTGATTGCACCGCGCGACTGGTAAGTGCTGGCTCAGGGCGTCAGGCGTAGCTCCAGCACATAGCCCATGCCGCGCACTGTGTGCAGCAGGGGTAGTGCAAACGGTGCATCAAGCTTGAGGCGCAGGCGGCGTACGGCGACTTCGACCACATTGGTTTCGCTGTCAAAGTTCATGTCCCAGACCTGCGATGCCAGCTCGGTGCGCGACAGCACCTCGCCCTGTCTGCGCAGCAGCAGGCTCAGCAGGTTGAATTCTTTGGCCGTCAGCTCCAGCCGCTGACCAGCGCGGGTGGCGCGGTGGCGCAGCAGGTCTAGCTCCAGATCGGCCATGCGCAGCACCGTGGCTTCTGGCGTGGCTTGCGTCTGCAGACCCCGGCGCAGCAGCACATGGATGCGGGCCACCAATTCAGAGAAGGCAAAGGGCTTGACCAGATAGTCGTCGGCGCCGCCCTGCAGGCCTTTGACGCGATCTTCCACCTGTGCGCGGGCCGTGAGCATGAGCACGGGCGTCTGCCGTGACTGGCGCAGTGCAGCCAGCACGGCTAGGCCGTCGATGCCGGGCAGCATGCCATCCAGAATGATGAGGTCATAGGGCTGCTCGGTCGCCAGGTGCAGGCCGTCAATGCCGTTGTGGACGGTATCGACCACAAAGCCTTCCTCGCTCAGCCCTTTTTGCAGGTACTCGGCGAGCTTGGTTTCGTCCTCGATGACTAGAAGCTTCATGACGCAGATTGTCGAGCAAGTCGGCAAGTTATGAAGATGACAAATTTGTCATCTTCAGGTCAGAGCCCTGTCGGGACTGAGCGGCTAGATTCGCTCAGCCTGCAAAGGTCTGCCAACGGGAGGGCAGGCTTGCAGGCGGAGCATCACCATGACATTCATTACCAAGGCAGCCGCAGTGCTGCTGGGCGGCGGGCTGAGCCTGCTGGCGACCTGTGGCTGGGCGCAGCAGGCCGCAGCCACGGCACCAGCCATTGCGGCCACGCCGGCCCCCATGAGCTTGCAGGCCGCACTGGCGCTGGCCATGGAGCACAACCCCAGTCTGCGCGCCGCCGCGCAGGCCGTGGCGGCCAGCGAAGGCGCGGTCATTCAAAGCCGGGCGCGGCCAAACCCAGAGCTGGCCTACTCGCAGGAAGACACGCGGCGCGAAACCCGCTCCATGACGCTGCAGTGGAACCAGCCTATAGAAATCGGCGGAAAGCGTGCCGCCCGCATGAAGGCTGCCGAGCATGGCCGCGAGCTGGTGCAGGCTGAACTGGATGCCGCCCGCGCCGGTCTGCGTGCCGATGTGCGCGCCGCCTTTGCCAAGGTGCTGGCCGGGCAGCAGCGCGTGCAGCTGCATGAAAAAACGCTGGAGATTGCCAGCAACGCCCGCGATGCTGCCGCCAAGCGTGTGCAGGCCGGCAAGATTGCGCCGCTGGAAGAAACCAAGGCCCGTGTGGCCGAGAGCAGCGCCCAGCTGGCGCTGGCGCAAGCCCAGTCCGGCCTGCGTGTGGCACGCCAGCAACTGGCACTGCTGTGGGGAGCGCAGCCCGCATCTATGGGCCGCGCCGTGGGCGAGCTGGGTGATTTGCCTGCCTTGCCAGATAGCAGTGCCATGCTAGAAAAACTGGAGCATTCACCGCAGATGCTGCGCGCGCAGCAAGCCGTTTTGCAGGCGAAGTCTGTGGCCGAGCTGGAGCGCGCCAAGCGGCTGCCTGATCCCAGTGTGAGTCTGGGCATGAAGCGTGCCCAGGAAGTGGGGCGCAATCAGCTGGTGGTCGGTATCTCGGTGCCGCTGCCGATTCTGGACAGCAACCGCGGCAACCAGCTGCAGGCGCTGCGCCTTGCGGACAAGACTGAAGACGAGTTGCTGGCCACGCGCCAGCAGCTGAACGCGCAGCTGCAACAGCAACTGGAGCTGCTGCAAACCAGCCGTGCACAGGCGCTTCAACTGGCGCAGCAGGTGTTGCCAGCGGCAGAGTCTGCCTACGAGGTCTCTGCCAAGGGCTTTGCGCTGGGCAAATTCAGCTATCTGGAAGTGCTGGATGCGCAGCGCACGCTGGCCGATGCGCGCAGCCTGTATCTGGAGCAATTGGTTGCCACCCATCAGGCGGCTGCCGACATCACCCGTCAGCTGGGCGATGTGCCCGGTCTTGAATAAATAGTCATCCCCATGAACGCACAACCCACCACATCGCGCCGCACGGCGATTGCCATTGCCGCCATTCTGGCGCTGGGCGCGGCAGCCGCTTTTTTCATTGTTCGCGGCACAGAACCTGCCGCAGCAGGCACCGACAGCCACTCTCATGCAGGCGAAAAAAAGTCGTCAGATGCGCACTCGCATGGCAAAGAAGAGGCACATGCTCACGGCAAAGAAGAAGCGCATGGCGAGCAGGATGAAAAGCATGACCATAGTCATGAAAAGCCCGCAGCAAAAGCTGAGCACGACCACGATCATGACCACGCCAAAGAAGGTGGAGAAGAGCATGAAGAAGGTGTGCTTAAGCTCGATGCCGCTCGTGCCAAGGTGGCTGGTGTAACGCTGGCCCAAGCAGGTGCTGCCAGCATCGGCAGCACGCTGCAATTGCCCGGTGAAATTCGCTTCAACGAAGACAAGACAGCTCACGTTGTGCCGCGCGTGGCGGGTGTGGCCGAGAGCGTGGCCGCCAATCTAGGGCAGGTGGTGAAAAAGGGGCAGTTGCTGGCCATCTTGACCAGCCCTGCCGTTTCTGAGCAGCGCAGCGAGTTGATGGCTTCGCAAAAACGGCTGGGTCTGGCACGCACCACCTATCAGCGTGAAAAGCAGCTGTGGCAGGAAAAAATATCGGCCGAGCAAGACTATCTGCAGGCCCAGCAGGCACTGCGTGAAGCCGAAATTGCCGCGGCCAACGCCCAGCAAAAACTGGCTGCGATTGGCGCTGGTGTGGCATCTGGCGGTGCGCTGAACCGCTTTGAGCTGCGTGCGCCGTTTGATGGCGTGGTGGTGGAAAAGCATTTGTCCGTGGGCGAAGCCGTGCAGGACAGTACGGCGGTGTTCACCATCTCTGACTTGCGCTCCGTCTGGGCCGAGATGAAGGTGGCTGCATCTGACTTGCCGTTTGTGCGCGTGGGCGAAAAGGCCACGGTGCATGCCACGGCCTTTGAATCCAAGGGCACGGGTACGGTGGCCTATGTGGGTGCGTTGATTGGGCAGGAAACACGCACGGCCCCCGCGCGCATCACGCTGGATAACCCAGACGGCATCTGGCGTCCGGGTCTGTTTGTGAATGTGGACTTGACAGCATCCAGCCAGAAGGCGGCGGTGACGGTGAACAGCGCGGCCATTCAGAAAATTGAGGGCGAAAAAACCGTGGTGTTCGTGCCGGTGCAAGGCGGCTTCAAGGCGCAAAGCGTGAAGCTGGGCAAGGCCGACAGCCAGAACACCGAGGTGCTGCAGGGCCTGAGCACAGGCCAGAGCTATGTGGTGGGTGGCAGCTTTGTGCTGAAGTCTGAACTGGGCAAAGCCAGTGCTGAACACGTTCATTGATAGGGTGATTCTTCATGTTTGAACGCATCATCCGTTTCGCTATTGCCCAGCGCTGGCTGGTCATGCTGGCCACCATCTCACTGATCGGCCTTGGCATCTACAACTACCAGCGCCTGCCCATTGATGCCGTGCCTGACATCACCAATGTGCAGGTGCAGATCAATACCTCGTCGCCCGGCTATTCGCCGCTGGAGACCGAGCAGCGTGTCACCTTCCCTATCGAGACCGCCATGGCGGGCCTGCCGCACTTGGAGCAGACGCGATCGCTGTCGCGCTATGGCTTGTCGCAGATCACCGTGGTCTTCAAGGATGGCACCGACATCTATTTTGCGCGCCAGCTGGTCAACGAGCGTTTGCAGCAGGCGCGTGATGCCTTGCCTGCGGGAGTGGCCCCGGCGCTGGGACCAATTTCTACCGGTCTGGGTGAGATTTATCTGTGGACGGTGGAGGCCGATGACGGCGCCAAAAAGCCCGATGGATCGCCCTACACCCCCATGGATTTGCGCGAGATTCAGGACTGGGTCATCAAGCCCCAGCTGCGCAATGTGGCGGGGGTGACCGAGATCAACTCCATTGGCGGTTTTGCCAAGGAGTATCTGGTCGCACCGCAGCCGCAAAAGCTGGCGGCCTATGGCTTTACGCTGGCCGATATCGTCACGGCGCTGGAGCGCAACAACGCCAACGTGGGTGCAGGCTATATCGAGCGCCAGGGCGAGCAGTACCTGATTCGCGCACCGGGCCAGGTGCGTGGCATGGCCGATATTCGCGAGGTGATTGTGGGCACGGCTCAGGGCCAGCCCATTCGCGTGCGCGACCTGGCGGATGTGGAACTGGGGCGCGAGCTGCGCACCGGCGCTGCGACGGATAACGGGCGCGAGGTGGTGCTGGGCACCGTCTTCATGCTGATTGGCGAGAACAGTCGTGCCGTGTCGCAGGCCGTGGATGCGCGCATGCAGGAGATCAATAAAAGCCTGCCACCCGGCGTGAAGGCGGTGACGGTGTACGACCGTACGCATCTGGTGGACAAAGCCATTGCCACGGTGAAAAAGAACCTGATCGAAGGTGCCGCGCTGGTGGTGGTCGTGCTGTTCTTGTTCCTCGGGAATTTGCGTGCGGCGCTGATTACGGCGCTGATTATTCCGCTGTCCATGCTGTTCACCTTCACGGGCATGGTGCAGATGCGCGTCAGCGCCAATCTGATGAGCCTGGGCGCGCTGGACTTCGGCATCATCATTGATGGTGCGGTGGTGATTGTGGAGAGCTGCGTGCGGCGTCTGGCGCACGCGCAGCAGGCGGCGGGCCGCTCGCTCACGCGCAGCGAGCGCTTTGAAGAAGTGTTTGCCGCCGCCAAAGAATCGCGTCGCCCATTGTTGTTTGGGCAACTCATCATCATGGTGGTGTACCTGCCTATTTTTGCGTTAACGGGCGTCGAAGGAAAGATGTTCCACCCGATGGCGCTGACGGTGGTGATTGCGCTGCTGGGTGCCATGCTGCTGTCCATCACCTTTATCCCCGCAGCGATTGCACTGTTCATGGGCGACAAGGTTGCAGAGAAAGAAAATCGCCTTATGGTCTGGGCACGCAGTGCTTATGCGCCGGTGCTGGACAAGGTCATGCACGCACCTGCCGTGGTGCTGACGGCGGCAGCTGTGGTTGTCGCATTGAGCTTGTTGCTGGCGACGCGCATGGGGAGCGAATTTGCGCCCAATCTGAACGAGGGCGACTTTGCCGTGCAGGCGCTGCGCATACCGGGCACCAGCCTCACGCAGTCGGTAGAGATGCAGATGCAACTGGAGCGCACGCTGAAAAAAGAGTTCCCCGAGATTGAGCGTGTGTTTGCGCGCACCGGCACGGCCGAGATTGCGTCTGACCCCATGCCGCCCAATATCTCGGATGGCTACATCATGCTCAAGCCCCGCGATCAATGGCCCGACCCGGCGCGCACGCGTGATGATCTGCTGGCTGCTGTGCAAGAAACGGTGGAGCAGATTCCGGGCAGCAACTACGAGTTTTCTCAGCCGATTCAGCTGCGCTTCAATGAGCTGATTTCGGGTGTGCGCAGCGATGTGGCCGTCAAGATTTTTGGCGACGACATGCAGCAGCTGGAAAAGTCCGCGCAAAGCGTGGCCGCCATGCTGCAGAAGATTCCTGGCGCATCTGAAGTGAAGGTGGAGCAGACCACGGGCCTGCCCATGCTCACGGTACAGATCGACCGCGAAAAAGCATCGCGCTACGGCCTGAATATGGGCGATGTGCAGGACGCCATCAGCACCGGCCTGGGTGGGCGTGAGGCGGGGACTGTGTTTGAGGGCGACCGCCGCTTTGCCATTCAGGTGCGCCTGCCCGAGGCGGTGCGCAGCGATATGGACGGCATTGGCCGCCTGCCGATTGCGCTGCCGCGCGGTGGCGATGGGCGACTGGGCTTTGTGCCGCTGTCTTCCATTGCCACGGTAGAGCTGGCCCCCGGCCCCAATCAGGTCAGTCGCGAGGATGGCAAGCGCCGCATCGTCGTCAGTGCCAATGTGCGCGGGCGTGATATCGGCTCGTTTGTGGCACAGGCCCAGCAAGAGCTGCAAGGCATTGTGCTGCCCGCCGGTTACTGGACACGCTGGGGCGGCACCTTCGAGAACCTCGAATCTGCCCGCCAGCGCCTGCTGATCGTGGTGCCCGTGGCGCTGGCGCTGGTTTTCACGCTGCTGTTCGCCATGTTCGGCAATGTGCGCGATGGTCTTATCGTCTTTACCGGCATTCCGTTTGCATTGACGGGCGGTATCGCCGCGCTGTGGCTGCGGGGCATTCCGCTGTCGATTTCGGCTGCCATTGGCTTTATCGCGCTGTGCGGTGTGGCCGTTCTCAACGGGCTGGTGATGATCTCGTACATCCGCTCTCTGCGTGAGCAGGGCATGGGTGTGGAGCAGGCCGTGACCGAAGGCGCTTTGACCCGACTGCGCCCGGTGCTGATGACGGCGCTGGTCGCATCGCTGGGCTTTGTGCCAATGGCAATTGCCACAGGTACTGGGGCCGAGGTGCAAAGGCCGTTGGCCACGGTGGTGATTGGGGGCATTATTTCGTCCACCATTCTGACGCTGCTGGTGCTGCCGCTGCTGTATCGACTGGTTTATGGCGACAAGTTGCCAAAAGCCGGTGCATCAACAATTTTGAGAGAAGAGTGAGCACTTAACATACGGGTTTTGAGAGAGCCTCGTCATGCATCCATCCTCCGCCCCCACCGATCTGCAAGCCAGCATCATTGAATCCTTGCAGAGCGCCAAGCCCACGCTGTGGGCCGGGCGGGGCGCGAAGGAGCAATCCACCCACGACATCAGCCCGCAGCAAGTGCAGCAGGCCGTGCAGCGCTTTGAGCGTTTTGCACCCCTGTTGATGAAGCTGTTCCCTGAGTTGACCGCCTCCGCTGGCCGTATCGAGTCGCCCTTGCTGCAAGTGCCGCAGATGCAGCAGGCGCTGCAATTGCCGCAAGAGGTGGGTCAGCTCTGGCTCAAGGCCGATCACAGCTTGCCGGTGGCGGGTTCTGTCAAGGCGCGTGGCGGTGTGCATGAGGTGCTGGAATACGCCGAAAACATCGCCCTGCAGCATGGCCTGCTGGCCGATGGCGACTACCTGCAACTCGCCTCTGATGCCGCGCGCTCCGTGTTTGCCCAATACCAGGTGGCGGTGGGTTCTACCGGCAATCTGGGTTTGTCGATTGGTGTCATGGCTTCGGCGCTGGGCTTCAAGGCAGCGGTACATATGTCTGCTGACGCCAAGGAGTGGAAAAAGCAGCGCCTGCGCGCCCGTGGCGTGCAGGTGGTGGAGCACACGGGTGACTACGCCATGGCCGTGGCCGCTGGCCGCGCGCTGGCCGAGCAAGACCCGCATTGCCACTTTGTAGATGATGAACATTCGCTGTCGCTACTGCTGGGCTATGCCGCCGCTGCTCCGCATCTGGTAGCGCAGATCGCAGAAAGCAAGCGCGTTGTAGACGAAGAACACCCTTTGTTTGTCTATATCCCCTGCGGTGTTGGCGGTGCGCCAGGCGGCGTGGCGCTGGGTCTGCAGCAAGCCTTTGGTCCGCATGTGCACTGCTTTTTTGCCGAACCCGTGCAGTCGCCTTGCTTCATCGTCGAGATGCTGGCTGGCGCGGCAGCGCTGCCGCAGTTAGAGGCACATCCCTCGGTGTATGAACTGGGCCTGAACAACCAGACAGAGGCCGATGGTCTGGCTGTGCCGCGCGCATCTGAGCTGGCGGCGGATGTGGTGCGCGGCTTTCTGGGCGGCGTATTGACGGTGGAAGATGAAACCCTGTTTCGTCACCTCTACCTGCTGAAGAACAGCGAAGGCCTGAACATCGAACCATCGGCTGCCGCAGGCTTCAGCGGCCCGCGTGAGCTGCTGGAAAGCGCTGCCGGGCAGGACTATCTGCAGCGCCAGAACCTGCTGGCGTATCTGCCCAATGCCACGCATATCGTCTGGACCACAGGCGGTCTGTTTGTGCCCGATGAGGAATACGCCAAATTTTTGCAGCGCGGCGCAGCGCTGATGTCTGCATGAGCGTTAACAACCACGGCCTGCCGTCTCGCGTACCGGCGATTGCAGAAATTGGTCGCCTGCTGGGCGACCCTGCCGTGGCCGATGCCGACAAGTACGCAGCCCTGCAATTGCTGGTGCAAGACCACGCCGATCTGGATGAGGTGGAAGCGCAGTCTGCGCTCTGGGCTATTGCACAAATGGGGGGGCACGAACAGGCCGAACAAGCCCGAGAGGCTTTGCTGATCTGCGCGCCGCAGTGGCTGCAAATGCGTGATGCAGCTCTGCCGTTCATGGACTGCTATCAGGCTTTGTTTGGCCTGCAAAAGGCCGATGAAGCCAGTGCCGTTTTTGCACAGCTGGAAATACTGGCCTTGCAGGATGCCGAGCTGTCAGAGCGACTGGCGCAGTTGCGTTGAAGGCTTAGAACCTCGGTAGATCGGGGTGGGCAATCTGCCCGCCGCGCACCAGCATTTTTCCGTATTCGGCGCAGCGGTTGAGCGTGGGAATCACCTTGCCGGGGTTGAGCAGGGCTTGCGGGTCAAACGCGGCCTTGAGGGCGAACATCTGGGCGTTTTCAGCCGTGGTGAACTGGGTGCACATGCTGTTGAGCTTTTCCACGCCCACGCCATGCTCGCCCGTCACCGTGCCGCCCATGGCCACGCTGGTTTCCAGAATATCGGCACCAAACAGCTCGCAGCGGTGCAGCTCGTCGGGGTTGTTGGCATCGAACAGAATCAGCGGGTGCAGATTGCCGTCTCCTGCGTGAAAGACGTTGGCGCAGCGCAGCTGGTATTTCTTTTCCATCTCCTGAATGGCCAGCAGAATGTCGGCCAGACGCTTGCGCGGAATGGTCGAATCCATGCACATGTAATCAGGGCTGATGCGGCCGCTGGCGGGGAAGGCGTTCTTGCGCCCGCTCCAGAAGCGCAGGCGCTCTTCTTCGCTTTCGCTCACGGTGATGGCCGTGGCACCGGCGCTGCGCAGCACCTCGCTCATGCGGGCGATCTCTTCTTCTACTTCTTCGGGCGTGCCGTCGGATTCGCACAAGAGAATCGCCTCCGCCGTCAGGTCGTAACCGGCGCGCACAAAGTCCTCCACGGCGGCAGTCATAGGCTTGTCCATCATCTCCAGCCCTGCGGGGATGATGCCGGCGGCAATCACGGCGGCCACGGCCGCGCCGGCTTTGCGCACATCGTCAAAGCTGGCCATGATGCAGCGCGCCAGCTGGGGCTTGGGGATGAGCTTGACGGTGACTTCGGTGACCACGGCCAGCATGCCTTCGCTGCCGATCATGATGGCCAGCAAGTCCATGCCCGGCGTATCCAGCGCGTCTGAGCCGAACTCGACCGGCTCGCCTTCAATGGTGAAGCCTTTGACTTTGAGTACGTTGTGCACCGTCAGCCCGTATTTCAGGCAGTGCACGCCGCCGGAGTTTTCAGCCACGTTGCCGCCAATCGTGCAGGCAATCTGGCTGCTGGGATCGGGTGCGTAATACAGGCCGTAGGGCGCTGCGGCTTCGCTGATGGCGAGGTTGCGCACGCCGCATTGCACCAGCGCCTTACGGCTATAGGCATCGACGCTCAGAATTTTGTTGAACTTGGCCAGCGACAGCGTCACGCCCATGGGGTGGGGCATGGCACCGCCCGACAGACCCGTGCCCGCACCGCGCGCAATGACGGGCGCACCAACGGCGTGGCAGGCCTTGAGCACGGCCTGCACCTGTGCATAAGTCTCGGGCAGGCAGACCAGCAGTGGGCGCTGGCGGTAGGCGGTCAGGCCATCGCACTCATAGGGCGTGGTGTCTTCGCTCTGGTAGAGCAGGGAATGTGCTGGCACATGCGGGCGCAGAGCGGCCAGCACCTCGGCCTGGCGTCTGGCGCGCTCAGACAGTTCTGGCTGGCGGTGCGCGGCGTTGGCGGCATCGCTGGAGGTGGCGACAAGATCGGTGAAGGTGCTGGCGGGCGTCATGCCTGCAAATGTAGGGGATGAGCCCGCACAGCGGTGTGAGCTTTATTGCAAAGCTGATTGAAATGCGCTGTGCATAAGGCTGATGGTTACTATTGAAATGATAGCTATCAGCGCTTGATCGATAAGCGCTGAAGGCCTTTTATTCTCTGAATTGACCGCCGGAGTCAATCATGGTCAGTCCCACATAGCTGGAGCCTGTGCGTGGTGCGGCAAAGCGCAGGCTCATGGCACCGTAGCGAATTTCACCCATGGCATCGAGTGCGGCAGTCAGCGCTGCTCGATTGGCGGTAGGGCTGGCTTTGCGCAGACCATCAAGCAGGGTTCGGGTGTTGAGAAAAACCTCCAGCCCCAGATAAGACGCAGGCGGCATGCCGCTGTGGCTGACGAGTTGCTGGTAATCCTTGACGGCAGGCACCGCGCCCTTCCACGGGCTGGGCACCAGCGTGGTGAAGGCAATGCCCCGTGTGTACGGCCCCAGCCCTTGCACCACGGCGCGGTTGGCCTGTGCAGCCAGGTTGTAGAACGGGGCGGTGATGTGGGCCTGCCTTGCCATTGTGATGAGGCCGATGGTGGCGGGGGTGCCAGCCAGCACGATGACGCCTTGCAGATCGGGCTGGGTGGCCAGTTGCTTGGCCAGGTCTGGGGTATTGGCGCCTGATGGCTCCACAGCCAGGGTGGTGATTGGTTTCAAGCCCTTGGCGGTGAAGGCGGTCATTGCGATCTGCAGGCCGTCTTTGCCAAAGCCATCATTTTGATAAACGATGACAACACGTTGCAGACCAAGGGTCTGCATTTGCTGCAGCATGGCGGAGATTTCAGCCTGCGTGGTAGCACGCAACGGGTAGGCGTGGCGGCCCGGTTGCTGGCGCATAGTGCCTGCACCGGCAATCACGCCGACCAGCGGGGTCTGGCCCTGCTGCACTTCGGGCTGCATGGCGGCGCAGCTGGCTGTGCCCCAGCAGTTGAGCAGGGCGGTTGCGCCCTCCTGAATCAGTTGGCGCGCATTGCTGGCGGCGCGCTGCGGTTCATAGCCATCGTCCAGCACCTTGAGGGTTAGTTGCCGCCCGCTCAGGCCACCTTGTTTGTTGAGTGCATCGACCTGGGCTTGCATGATAGCCAGCCCTTCCTTGCCGGCCTCAGCCTGTGCTCCGGAGAGAGGCAGGCTGGCGCCGATGGTGATGCTGCTTTCCTGTGCGTGCAGCGACAGGGTGGTTGTGGCGGCGGCCAGAAGCCAGGCGCTGCGAAATAGGGATTGCATATCTCTCCTCCTCGTTGTTATCAGCCCATGGTGGTTGGGTGGCAACAGGTGAGGGAGAGGGCAACTGTGGCTATGTCGGCTGGGGGCGACGTTATGCTGTTTTGACCCGCGTATGGCTTGGTCATTTGACCGGGGTCAGCGTCTTTCCAGCATCCACAAGCGCTTGCTGGCGCGGGTCATGGCAACGTAGAGCATGTTGCGCTCTGGGTCGCTCGTATTGGGCGAGAGGTGCCTGATATCGACAAAAGGCACAGCGACGAATTCATATTCATGGCCTTTGCTGCGTTCCACCGTGAGCAGTTGCAGGCTTGGCTTTTCCTGGCGCTGATGCTGCGCGATGCTCGACTGGACCATGAGGCTGAGACGGCCCAGGAATTCATCGACGGAAAGACCGGCGCAGATGCGCGACAGCGCTTTCAGGCTGGCCAGGCACTGGCGCAGTTCGCCCTGACTGATGGGGGCCTGAGCGAAGAATTGCTGCATCAGAGGGTGCTGGCACAGCAGCCCTGCATCGGCGCATTGGTCAGCGGGCAGAGCCAGCAGCCGGGCAGCAGGCGAGTCTGGTGTGATGTGAGCGGCGAAGAAACGGCGCATGGCGGCTTGCTGCCCCATGAGCTCGGCGGCAATGCGCAGCGTGTCGGACTCAGGAGGAGCATCGCCCAGTGCGCCCATGTCGAACAGGCCGTTGGCCAGCAGGTCCCGGTCGGGCGAGGTGGCATGGCGCACGTAGCGCATCAGGCCTTCGGCTGCGCTGTTCAAAATACCTTGTGAGAGCAGCGCGCTGCCATTGCAGCCTTTCATGGCCCACAGCATGGCAAGCACCAGGGCGATTTCGCGGCGCTGGTAGAAGCGCTGCATGCCCTTGCAGGCATAGTGCACGCCTTCATGGGCGAACAGCCATTCGAGCAGTACCGAATCTTCGGGCGAGCGCAGGATGACTCGCAGCACGGCGGGCGACTCTTGTGGCTTGCGGGGCAGGCGTGCCACAGTGGCATGAATATCCAGCAACTGCCGCGCGCAGTCCTCATCATCGCCGTGGCGATGCTCGAACCATGCCGCAGCGTTGCGGTAATGGGCCTTGAACCCCACGCTGAAGAACCGGTTCAGCTGCTGGCAGATGGCGGGGCCGAAGCGATAGGTCGTATTGAGCGTGGTCTGGGCCGTGCCGGCGGGTAGCTCTTGCAGGATGCGCTGGGCACCGTCTCCAAAGACGGAGGATGCACCCGGCAGGATGTGCTGGTTGAAGTCTCCCACACCGATGAAGCCGCCGTTGCCACGCGCCAGGTGGCGCAGCACCAGCAGTGCGGCCTCGTCCAGGTCTTGCAGCTCGTCGAATAGCACTGCGTCGAAGCGGCCCTGCAGTGGCGCGAAGCAGGCATTGAAGTCCAGTGTGGCCAGCTGGCTGGCCAGCGCATAGGTGCAGTCGCCGGGTGCGTAGAACAGTGGCTCCTGGGTGGGGCCCGCACGCAGCCGCTCATAGCTGCGCAACAGCCGGTACAGGCCGTAGTCCAGTGCGTTGTCGCGGCAATAGGCCAGCGCGCCAAGGCCGCTGTCCTCAATGCTGAGCTCCAGCATGCGCTGTTTGGCCTGGGCCTCGAAGGCGAGAAAGGCGCTGATGTCCAAGGGGCGGGCGAAGTAGTCCGCCAGCTCGGGTATGTCGATCTCCGCGTGCCGCTCGACCTCTTGAAACAGTGCTCCCTGCGCCTGCGCGATGAGCAGGTTCTTCTCCAGGTCGGAGGAAAGAATGGGGACAGGGTCGCCTTGCTCTGTGAGCATCTGGGCGCAAAGCTGCTCCAGTGTGAGCAGATGCAGGTCTTCGAGTCGCACGGCAGTGAACCGGGCCAGACGCGCTTGAATGGCCTTGATGCCGGCCTCCGAGTAGGCCAGCATCAGCACGTTGCGCGCGCCCTTGGTGCGGATCAGATCGGCGGCCTTGATGGCCAGCGTGGTTGTTTTGCCTGTGCCGGCCAGGGCGCGGATGAGCAAAGAGGGCGCTTCGCTGTTGAGTGCCTGGTTCTGGTCAATGCCGGGGTAATGCCTGGGCTGAAGGTTCATGCAGTGGGTACTCCATCTTCGTTATCCATGGTGCAGCCCATGCCGTGGGGCGCTTCTCGGCGCAGTCCTCAGCTCATGGCCTTGCGAAGCCACTCGGCAAAGGCCGCACATTCCCAGCGGTCCATGATGCCGGTCTTCCAGCACAGGTAGTGGGCGTGCGGGCTGTGGGCATCGGTGTCGAACAGGCGAACCAGCGTGCCGTTCTCCAGCCAGGGTGCGCCCAGTTTGTGGCGCACCAGTGCAATGCCCATGCTGGCGGATGCGGCGTCGCACATCAGGCCAATGTCGTTGAACTGCGAGCCTTCATTGGGTTCGGCCATGTCGAGGCCAGTGGCCGCAAACCAGGTGCGCCAGGGCTCCAACGGGCTGCGCAGCAGCGGCATGCCTTCCAAGTCTTCGGGTCGCTCGAACGGGCCATGCTCCCGGATGAAACTGGGGGATGCCAGGGGCGTGATGGTGTCGCGGGCCAGCTCGATATGCTCCACATCGGCATAGTGACCGGCGCCAAAACGTACCATCAGGTCGGCATCTTCACCAATGACGTCCAGCAGCGGAATCGAGACTTGCAGCGCAATGTCGATTTCCGGGTAGGCCTCGGTGAACTGGCGCAGGCGCGGGATCAGAATCACGCGCGCAAAGGTGGGGGTGACGGCCAGTTTCAGGCGTCTGCGTCCCGGGGATGCGGCTGCGCCGGGAAAGCGCTGCAGTGCGCCCAGACCTTCGCGGACATGGGCCAGATAGGCAATGCCGTCTGTGGTTAGCGAAAAATCCGCCCGACCAAACAGGCGTGCGCCCAGCATCTGCTCCAACTGCTTGACGCGGTGGCTGACGGCGCTGGGCGTCACGCACAGCTCCTCTGCCGTTTGCGTGACAGAACGCAGCCGCGCCAGGGCCTCAAAAGTAAGCAGGCACTGAATCGGCGGGATGCGCCGGGCGGTGATGCTGTTCAAGGCGCTGGGGCTGCGGGTCATGCAAAAAGTCCCAAGCCTGAGGGTTAGCGGAAGACCACGGTCTTGTGACCGTTCAAGATCACGCGGCGCTCGCTGTGCCACTTCACGGCGCGGGCCAGCACCTGGCTTTCGGTGTCGCGGCCGCGGGCGGTCAGGTCTTCCACCGTGTCGGTGTGGTCGGCACGGGCGACGTCCTGCTCAATGATCGGACCTTCGTCCAGGTCAGCCGTCACATAGTGGGCGGTAGCGCCGATCAGCTTCACGCCGCGGTCATGCGCCTGGTAGTAAGGCTTGGCACCCTTGAAGCTGGGCAAAAAGCTGTGGTGGATGTTGATGGCACGGCCAGACAACTTCTTGCACAGGTCGTTGGACAGCACCTGCATGTAGCGGGCCAGCACGACCAGCTCTGCGCCTTCTTCCTGAATGATCTCGTACTGGCGCTCTTCGGCCTGGGCCTTGGTCGCTGCCGTCACAGGGATGTGGTGGAAGGGGATGTTATAGCTGGCCGCCAGTTGATAGAACTCGCGGTGATTGCTGACGATGGCCTTGATCTCGATAGGCAGCAGACCTGATTTCCAGCGGAACAGCAGGTCGTTGAGGCAATGGCCTTCCTTGCTGACCATGATCACGGTCTTCATCCGCTCAGTTTTGGAGTGCAAACTCCACTGCATTTGATATTGATCAGCTAATTCAGCGACAGATGCTTTAAGAGCGGCGGGGTCCTTGCTGTCACAGGCAAACTGCACGCGCATGAAAAACAGGCCAGTCACCGTGTCGTTGTACTGGGCTGCTTCTTCAATATTGCCGCCTTGTTCGAGCAAAAAGCCCGAAACGGCATGCACCAGGCCCAGTCGATCTGGGCAAGATAAAGTCAAAATATAGGCTTGGGTCATAGCTCGGCGATTGTCGCAGCAAGGCGAGGACCCTGCGGACAAAGGAAATTCATGAAAAGCGAGGGAGGCCATTCTCGCCTCACACCCTGGGTGATCGTCACCCTCTATGTGTGTGCGGGAATGATGTGGTTGGGCGCTCAGGCAAGCGTGCTTGACTATTTTGCGGTATCGCTCAATCGCCAGTCGCTGCGTTGGCAGATAGGCCTGTTCATAGTTTGGTTGCTGGTGACTGCGCTGGTGGCGCTGTGGTTCATGCAGCGCAAGCGGCAAGCGGACCAGCGCAGCCGGGAAACGGCGCAGGAGCTGGAGCTGATCGTGCGTTACGCACCGGCCGGTATGGCCCGCGTGCACCTGGGCGGCGGCAAAATTGCCTGGGCCAATGCCAAGCTGGCAGGCTGGCTGGGCTGCAGCGTGGAATCTCTGCGCGGTCAGGACTTTCGCGCGCTGGTGCTCGCTGACGACAAGGAAGAAATCGCCCTGCAGCTTGAACGCCTGCTCGACGGCAGTACCAACTATTACCAGGCTTTGCGCACCTGCGTCAATGCCACTACCGGCAAGGTCACGCCTGTGCTATGTACCACCAGTCGCGTGGCGTCCTCTGGCGTGGACGGGCCGGTGGCCTTGGTCTGTGTGCTGCAAGATTTGAGCGAGATGGTGAACGCGCGCAATGCCATGGTGCGCAGTGAAACCATGCTGCGCATGGCGCTGGAAGGCAGCGGTAATGGCGTCTGGGAATGGGATGCGCTGGCGTTGCGCCTGAACTTCTCTTCAGGCATGGGCGCCTTGCTGAAGTATCAAGGTCAGGACCTGGCTGCGGACTTTGACTTCTATCAGCGCCTGCACCCCGAAGATGCGGCTGCGGCACGGCTGCAGGTGGATCAGGCTCTGGAGCAGGGCAGCATGCTGGTGCTGACGGCGCGGCTGCTGTGTTTTGATGGCATGTACCGCTGGTTTCGCGCCCGTGGTCAGGCCCATAAAGATGCGGATGGCCGATTGCTGCGCATTTCCGGCCTGCTGTCTGACCAAACCGCCAGCCGCGAGGCCGATGAGCGCCGCCGACTTGCATCCACCGTGGTGGAAAACACCATCGAGGGCGTGGTGGTGACCGATGCGTACAGCCGCATTCTCTCGGTCAACCACTCATTCACGCGTCTGCTGGGCTTTTCTGAAGAAGAAATGCTGGGCCAGACCCCGCGCATGTTCAAGTCCGGCCGTCACGACAAGGCGTTCTACGACACCATGTGGGCAAGAATGCGCTCCCATGGCCACTGGCAGGGGGAGATCTGGAACCGCCGCAAGAACGGGGAAGTCTTCCCCGAGCGCATGTCGCTGAGCGCGGTCAAGGATGCCAATGATCATGTCACCCATTACGTCTGTATGTTCACCGACATCTCGGCCGAGAAGGCGCGTGAGCAGCAGCTGGAGTTTCTCGCGCACCGTGATGTGCTGACCGGTCTGCCCAATCGCTCGCAGTTCAGCCTGATGCTGGGCAATGCGCTGGCGGACAGCCAGCTCACAGGCGCTGGCATGGGGGTGATTCTCTTCAATATTGACCGCTTCAAGGACGTGAACGACAGCTACGGTCACTCCATTGGCGACGAGGTGCTCAGGCATGTATCGCATCAGATGCAGGCCGCCTTGCGCAGCGGCGACATCATTGGCCGACTGGCTGGGGATGAGCTGTGTGTGGTGGCGAACTCCCTCTCTGGCCGTCAAGCCGCCATAGAAGTGACCGAGCGTTTGATGGCTGCTGCGGGCAAACCGTGGACGACGCCAGATGGCCTGTCTGTGGTGGTCAGCGTGAGCGCTGGTATTTGCCTGTACCCCGAGCATGCGAAGACTGCCGAGGAATTGCTGCAAGGCGCCCATGCCGCGGTGTATGGGGCCAAGAGCCGAGGCTCCAATGCATGGTGCTTCTTCCATGAAGACATGACGCAGGCCGCGCGCGAGCGCCTTGAGCTGGAGGCGCGCCTGCGCCGTGCGCTGGATCTGGGTCATATGCGCCTGTACTACCAGCCGCAGATTGATCTGCAGACCGGCCGCCTGATGGGAGCAGAGGCACTGCTGCGCTGGCTGGACCCTGAAGAAGGCCTGATTTCCCCGGCGCGCTTTATTCCGGTGGCTGAAAGCTCGGGCGTCATCGGCCCGCTGGGCTTGTGGGTGCTGGGCGAGGCTTGCCGGCAGGGCCAGCAATGGCGCACTGCGGGCCTGCCCGACCTGACGATTGCCGTGAATGTCTCGTTGCACCAGTTTCTGCTCACCGATCTGGTGGGCGCGACGAACCAGGTGCTGGCGGAGTCATGCTTTCCGGCGGAGTTTCTGGAGCTTGAAATCACCGAAAGTGCGCTGGCCGAAAAGCCTGAAGACGCGCTGACCGTGCTCACCCGCCTGCGTGATCTGGGCCTGCGTCTGGCCATTGATGACTTTGGCACTGGCTATTCGTCGCTGGCTCACCTCAAGCGTTTTCCGCTCGATCTTCTCAAGATCGACCAAGGCTTTATCCGCGACATTCCCAACAGCGCGGACGACATGACCATCAGCAGCTCAGTCATCGCACTGGGCCACGCCATGGGCCTGAAAGTGCTGGCTGAGGGGGTTGAAACGCGCGAGCAGCTGGCGTTTTTGCAGGAAAAAGGCTGCGACTACTTTCAGGGCTACTTCTACAGCCGCCCCGTTCCGGCGGAAGACTTCACGCGTCTGCTGGAGAAGGCGCGTGACGGCCTGCCGCTGGTAGAGATCGCTGCGGCTGAGGACTCTGTGGTGATTTGAACGTCAGCCGCCGATGCGCTAATTCGTGGAATCAGGGCTTGGGTGCAGCCCTGTTCTTCCACTGCTCGCCTAACTCTGCGCAGTGATCTTTAGAGGCCGTACCCGGCAGCGTCAGCAGCTTGTCTGCTTTCATATTAATAGCTACTTGCGATTTATCTGATTGCGCTATGGCCACTTTGGGCTTGAAGTCAGAAGCCAACCAGGTAGGCACGCCAATATCGCTGCGTACATGGCCACGGCCTGCCACCAGCAGCACGGTCTGGCCGGGCTTGGCCAGTTTGTGCGCAGCAGTGCTTACCTTGGCCATGGATTCATCGCGCGCCAGCTGAATGCGCGCCATGGGGGCGAATTGAGACTCGGGTAGCAGGCCGCAATGGCCTTCCTTGATGGCGTCCAGCTGCAGCTGCCAGCCTGCGGCGGGCAGGTGGCTGTCATAGCGGGCATCGCCCATGGCCTGCTTCATCTGGGCGCGGGGCAGGTTGCCGCCCATCACGGGCACGCCAGCCTGCACGGCGGCCATCACCATGGTGCCATAGTCCTTCCAAGGCCAGCCACCGGGGCCGCCGCCCTGCGCCCACAGCAGCGCGGTTTTCACCTCTTCATCGCTGGCGCCGGGCTGCAGGGCGCGGGTATCGCCGCCGGCTGGGGCCATCTCAATCACCAAAGCGGCCAGTTGCCCCTGCGCTGCCAGGTGGCGCACAGTGGCAGCCTCCCACTGGTGGTGCGATGTCTGGTCATGCTGCTCGCCCAGCAAGATGGCGGGCGCACCTGACCATTGCACCAGCGTTTGCTGCCATTGGGCATCGCTAGTCAGAGATGGGCTCTGATGGGCGCAGCCGCCCAGCAGCAAGGCGGTGGCAAGAATGAGAGGCTTAGCCAGCGGTTTGAAAAAAGGGCGTTGAAGTGCCTGCGAAGAAGTCCACATATTGACCTGTCCTGTTTTGAAAGACGGGGCATGGCTTCGTACCTCAGAAAATCGCACCGGCTTTGCCCACCGAAATTTGACGCGAGGCAGCGGTGTTGGCCGCTGCCTCCTAGCTATTGTCAGGCCTTGGCGGGCTGCTGTTCTGCGTAAGCGCCACTTTATCGAGGACTTCAGCGCGCAAAACACATAATGTGCTGATGAAAAAGCACTGGCGAACCTGCAGCTTCATCAGCCTGAGCCTTGGCGGCTTGCTGGGCGGCGCACTGATGTGGATGGCCTGGCAGCACAACGCGCAATGTGAGATTCATTGTCCTGAACTGGGTGTCGACTGGGGCTACTGGCTGGTGCTGGGTTTTGCAGTGAGTATGGCGCTGGGTGGGCTTCTGCTCTGGGCGCTGCAGGAGCTGCGAAAAGCATAGCTGGAAGCGCTTTCTGCATCTGCGCAAACCATGAAAAAAGCCACTCAAGTGATGGAGTGGCTTTTGTTTTGAGGCGGATCGCTCAGTGAATGATGACTGGCTGCTGGGCGAGGCCGGTGTATTTGTCCAGCGTTTCCTCTACCTCTTCTTCAGTGGGGGCGTCTTGCTGCCAGGCCAAGATGGTCTTTTGGAACATTTCGGCCCAGGAGCCATCGAGGTACACCTCTTTGCCCGAGCGCTTGTCCACAATTTCAAAGCCGTGGCGGGGCAGTTGGTGCTTTCGCTCTGTTGCGGCCGGGGCAGTGCCTGCCGGAACGTCTGCCTCCATGTCTGGACGCAGATGGAGCACCGCAAAGGATTCCGAGTCGTAAAGCATTTGCATGGTGATCCCCCTTTCATTTCCGTTATGAGCATGCCTGCCATGGATATGGCGACAGGGTGCCGCATTTCAAGCTGGAAATGCCTGCTCTTGGCACTTGATCACAGTATTCCATGGATTAGGCCGCGCTGTGCAGGCCCGGCTTTCGCCTGCTGTGGTAGGCCGCGCTTTGGGCGGCACGCCAGCGTGAGGCTCTTGGGCTTGCAGGCGGCGGGCCTTGTCCAGCTCTGGGTGTGAGTGCTTGATCTGATGCGGGCTCGGGGTTTACGTCAGGAGCCAGAGGCTTTGCGGCTATTGCGGCGCAGGCGCGTATTTTTTGAGCTGCAGGTCCACAAAGTCATCCTGTCCCTGCGAGAGTTTGATGCGCACGGGCAGGTATTGCATGGCTGGAGCCAGCCAGACGGCGCCGCGCTGGTCGTTGCCGCTTTTGCCGGGCAACTTGTCTAGCCGCAGCGCCATGACGCTGCCAAACGGCAAATCCAGCGCCTCAGTCGCACCCACGCGGAACTGCCAGCGGGCTGCTGCGCGGGCGCTGCTGGCGGTTATCTCGATCAGTGTGCCGGGCGGGTATTTGCTGGGGTCAGCCGCCATGAGGGCGGAGAGTTGCAGAAACACGCTGAGGCGGTCTTGTATGCCGTCGGCAATCGCCGCATCGGCCGTGCCGCCGCTGAAATGGGCCTTGCCGCTGGCTACGTCAAAGCTGGCGGACTGGGTTTTGCGCCCCTTGTCGCTGAAGTTGAGGGGCTGCAGGCCGCTGGGCGTAATCAGGCCCTCGCTGGTCTGAGAGCGCTCGCCCATCAAAAACATGCTGATGGACTGGCGCGCCTGATAGTACTGGCCGTCATGCTGCCACTGCAGCTGGGCACCGGCCGAGTACTGAAAGCCTTTGACCTGACCGGAGGCATTGAACTCAAGCGTGGCTGAGTTGGGCAGGGAAACGGGCAGCACCGTGCCCGGCGGCAGCGGCACACCGCTTGCGGGGGTGACCTGAAGCGGGCGGGCGGTGTCTGCGCCATTGGTTTCAGGCTGCTCGGCAGCGGGCTCGGGGGCTGGCGGTGGTACGGGTGGTGTTGCCGGGGCCGGGGCTTCTGCGGGTGCTTCTGTTTCGGGCGCTTGTTGCGCTTGCGTATCTTGGGCTGGAGGCTGATTTGACTCAGATTCTGGATCTGCAGGGGCGGGCGCAGGAGCCGGTGCTGGAGCGGCTGGCCTTGGCGCAGGCCGTGGCTTGGTGGGTTGGGGCGCTGGGGCGGCCGGTTCAGGCGCAGGCGGCTTGGGAGTGGGTGGCTTGGACGTGGGCGGTGGCGGAGCCGCTTCCACCATGCGTGTCTCCATCACGATGGGCGCATCTGCGGGCTTGGGTGGGTTGAGCTTGGGCAGACCCCATAGCGCCAGTGCATGGGCCACCAGCACCGCGCCGGTGACGGGCAACAGGATTTTGCGTGGCTGAGTGGTGCGGCCCATGGGCTGTGGGGATTGGCTGGGAGTGGATTATTCGCCGGCGGTGGCGCGCCAGCCCAGATCACTGGAGAGCTGGCGTGCGGCGGCCTGCAGCGGCGCGTCAATGGCTCCACCATATTCGGGGTCGAAAGTCGCCAGCGAGCCCAGGGTCATCAGGCCCAGCACGATATGTCCCGATGCATCGAAGACCGGTACACAAAAGGCCACGATGCCGGGCAGCACGGTATCGACCACGCGGGCCGTGCCGCGCTCGCGCACCTCGGTCAGCATGGCGGCAACGGCTTCTTCGGTCAGCGGCAGGTCTTGGCGCTTGGCCTTGCGGGCGCGTTCCAGCTCGGGCTCCAGCAGCGGCGCGGTGATTTCGCGCGGCAGCCATGCGCCAAAGCAGCGGCCTGTGGCCGAGGCCAGAATGGGCATCACATCACCCAGACGCAGATTGGCGGTGACGGACTGCGCCGACTCTTCCCAGTGCACGATGGTGGGGCCGTGATTGCCCCAGACGGCAATCGCCAGCGTGTGGTTGAGGGTGTCCAGCAAGCCGGGAATGCGTTCTCGGGCCAGACGCACAGGGTCGAGCCGGGCCAGCGAGGCCAGGCCGATTTGAAGTGCTGCTGGTCCTAGGTCATAGCGCGAGTTGCGCTCGTCCTGACTGACCAGACCGATGCGCTGAAAGCTCACCAGATAGCGGTGAGCCTTGGCCGCACTCATGCCTGCGGCTGCGGCAACATCTTTCAGCATCAGCGGGCCGCTGGCTTGCGCCAGAGCTTCGACTAGGGAGAAACCCACTTCGACCGACTGAATCCCTGCGCGTTCCTTATCCATTGCAATAGAATCGTGTTTTGTTTAGTTAAATCAATTTAACCAATCGTAATTTTGGCTAGCGTTGTCAGGCATTGTGCCAGCAACGCAAGCAAAGCAGAGGGATAGAGCATGAAGCTGGCAACGTACAAGGATGGCTCGCGTGATGGGCAGTTGGTCGTGGTGTCGCGCGACCTGAGTCAGGCCTGCTATGCCACTGGCATTGCCAACCGCATGCAGCAAGTGCTGGATGACTGGAGCTATATGGCTCCCCAGTTGCAGGATTTGTCGCATGAACTCAATCATGGCAAGGCGCGCCACGCCTTCCCGTTTGACCCGCAGCGCTGCATGGCGCCGCTGCCACGTGCTTACCAGTGGGCCGATGGCTCGGCCTATATCAACCACGTAGAGCTGGTGCGCAAGGCGCGCAACGCCGAGGTGCCCGCCAACTTCTACAGTGACCCGCTGATGTACCAGGGCGGCAGCGATGACTTCATCGGTCCCTGCGACGATGTGATCGTGCCCAGCACGGCCATGGGTATCGATTTCGAGGCCGAGATTGCCGTCATCACCGGCGATGTGCCCATGGGTACGGATGCCAAAGATGCGCTGAACGATATTCGCCTGGTCATGCTCGTCAACGACGTCAGCCTGCGCAACCTGATTCCCAATGAACTGGCCAAGGGGTTCGGCTTCTTCCAGAGCAAACCAGCGACGGCGTTCAGCCCCGTGGCCGTGACGCTGGACGAGCTGGGCGATGCCTGGAAGGGTGGTCGTCTGCACCTGACGCTGCAATCAACCTGGAATGGCCGCAAGGTCGGCATGTGCGATGCGGGCGAGGACATGACGTTCCACTTCGGCCAGCTGATTGCCCATATCTGCAAGACACGTAATGTGCGCGCCGGCTCCATCGTGGGCAGCGGTACGGTGAGCAATCGTGGCGTGGAGACTGGCAGCGGCAAGAATAAGCGCATGGAATGGCCCAAGGGCTATAGCTGCATCGCTGAAAAGCGCTGTATCGAGACCATTCAGGACGGCGCGCCCAAGACCGAGTTCATGCAGTTTGGCGACACCATTCGAATCGAGATGAAGGGCAAGGACGGTCAGAGCATTTTTGGCGCTATCGACCAGAACATTGCACCGCCCGGTGGCAATGATGCGGCTCCAGAAAGCGCTGCAGTCGACACTTCCAAGGTCTAACTTGGCTGCAACGCTGATGGCTGCCCGAATGCTGACCCCCAAGCCTGTTTGCTCACCGTTGGCTCGCCGCTTTCTGGCGTTGGCCGCTGCGCTGACTTCTGGCCTGGTTCTGGCGGCATCGCCTGCCCATGGCGTGAAAACTGGCAGCAAGGCCAGCAGCACAGCGCAAGCTGCTGTGATTTGCCCGGCCAAGCCCGCGATGCCGACACAGGCTGAGATGAAAGCGCTGGCCGCACAGGCGCAGGACAGAGGCCTGCTCTGGCGCGTGACGGATAGCCAAAGTGATGGCGCGCGTGCCAGCTGGCTTTACGGAACCATGCACGTGGGCAAGCGCGAATGGATGATGCCGGGGCGCAGCATTGTGCGTGCCGTGCAGGGCGCAGATCAACTGGCGCTGGAGTTGAATCTTCTGGACCCGGAGGTGGGCAAAGCACTGGCCGAAGGCCTGAAGGCGCGTGCTGATGCGCCGCCGCTGTCTGCAGACTTGAGCCAGCGACTGAACCGGCAGCTCACGCTGGCTTGTGCCGAAGACCTGGTGCGGCTGCGGCCCGAAGCGCAGATTCTGGGCCTGCTGGCCAAGACTGGCAGCCGGCAAGGGCTGAATGCGGAGTACGGCGTAGATGTCATGCTGGCGGGCATGGCCTATGCGCTGGGAAAGCCCATCACAGGGCTGGAGGCAGTGCAGACCCAGCTCAATGAGCTGGTGTCCGATGACCCCGTCGAGATCGCCGAAACCGTGGATGACGGGCTCAAGCAGCTGGAAGATGGCATGGCGCCCGAGATGCTGCAACTGCTGGCGCAGGTTTGGGCCAGCGGCAATGCGCGCAAGCTGGAGAACTATGCCGAATGGTGCGATTGCGCCAATACCGAACGCGAGCGCGCCCAGCTCAAACGCATGATTGATGGCCGTAACCCCGGCATGGCCGACGGCATTGCGGCGCTGCTTCAACAAGACAAAACGGTGTTTGCTGCCGTAGGTGCGCTGCACATGGTGGGGCCTATGGGCTTGCCCGAGCTGCTGCGTCAGAAGGGCTACCGGGTTGAACGGGTGGAGTTCACGCCATTGCCATTGCAGAAAAAACCGTCAAAACCTATGAAAACCGAATAAAGAAAAGCGCAGGTTGCTATGAATAAATTAGAGCAAGCGGCCTTGCGAAGACAGTACAAGATTTCATCGCCCCAAACATAAACCTAAGGAGACAAATGATGGATCGTCGACAATTTCTGGCTGCTGTGGCTGCCACTTCGGCTGCGGGAGCATCCCCCTTCGCCATGGCGCAGGAATGGCCTGCCAACCCCGTGCGCTGGGTTGTGCCTTACCCACCGGGTGGCGGCACCGATGTGCTGGCCCGCACCGTGGCCGAAGCCATGCGCAAGAGCCTGAATCAGACCATCGTGGTAGACAACCGCCCCGGTGCCTCGACCAATATTGGCGGCCAGATGGTGGCCTCGGCCAAGCCCGATGGCTACACCATCATGTCGGCGGACAACGCCATCCTCGCCTTTAACGAGCACCTGTTCAGCAAGCTGCCGTTCAACCCCGACAAAGACTTCACCTATGTGGGTGGCATCAGCCGCTTCCCTATGGCGCTCGTAGTGAACCCTGCGTTTGAAGCCAAGGATTTCAAGGAATTTCTGGCCTATGCCAAGGCCAATCCCGGCAAGCTCAATTACGCCTCGCCCGGCAATGGCTCACCCCACCATCTGGCCATGGAGCTGTTCAAGAACCGCACCGGCACCAGCCTGACCCACATTCCCTACAAGGGCGCGGCGCCCGCCGTGGCCGATGTGATGGGCGGGCAAGTGCCTTGCATGTTCCTGGACCTGGCCTCGGGTCTGCCCGTGATTCAGTCCGGCAAGGTGCGAGCCCTGGCCATTGGCACTGCCAAGCGCGTGCCCAACCTGCCCAATGTGCCTACGCTGGCCGAGCTGGGTCTGAAGGACTCCGAGGTCTATGCCTTCCAGGGCATTCTGGGCCCCAAGGGCATGCCGCCAGCGGTGGTGCAGCGCATCAACGGCGATTTGCAAAAGGCCCTGAGCTCCCCCGATGTGGTCAAGCGCATGGCTGACTTCGGAATGGACGCGCTGCCCGGCACGCCTGAGCAATTTCACCAGCTGGCCCGCGCCGAAGCCAAGCGCTGGGGTGAAGTCATCAAGACTGCCGGCGTGAAGCTGGACTGAAGGTCGCTCTCATTGCCAAAAAAGGCCCGGAATGACCGGGCCTTTTTGCATTTCAAATACTGGTTGACGCCTGTGCAGAAAGCGCTGCCAGCTATGAAATTTGAGTGTTGGGCTATCAGGCTTGAACCATCACCCGGTTGCGCCCTTCATTTTTGGCGGCATAGAGCATGGTGTCGGCCTGCAGGAAAACGGTCTTGATGTTCGAATCGCTGTCTGGCCAGTGCGCCACACCCAGAGAAATGGTGATGTGGCCGACCTGTGGAATCTCCATATCCTCGACCAGCTGGCGCAGGCGCTCGGCGGCATTGGCTGCGGCTTCCAACGGCGCGCCGGGCAGCAGCAGCAGAAATTCTTCACCGCCCACGCGGCAGGCGACGTCGTCGGCACGCGAGACTTCGCGCATGGTGCGGGCAAGCTGGCGCAGGACTTCATCACCGGTGTCATGACCAAAGCTGTCGTTGATGCGCTTGAAGTGGTCGATATCGATAGCGATGACGGAGAAGGCGAGTTCCTGCGCCTGGAAGGCGGTGACGGCAGCCTCAAGGTGGCGGCGGTTTCCCAGCCCGGTCAGCGGGTCGGTGTTGACGTCCTCGCGCAGCTTGGTGATGTTGCGCTGAAGCAGGTTCAGACCCTTGAGCATGGCTTTTTTCAGCTCATGAGACTCAAAGTACCAGGACTTGACGGCCTGAATGTTCTGCGCTGTCTCGGGCTTGTCCATATCGTGTGCGCCATTCGCCAGCTGTCGCAGCGGGCTGGCAATGCGGCGTGCGCTCCACCAGATGACGATCAGCATGACCAGTGCAATGGGCAGCGTTTTGTAGAGCACGGCGCGCATCAGCTTGTTGAGCGGTGCCAGCGTGGTGGCTTTGGGGCGCTGGGCCACGATACCCCAGCCGGAGGCGGGAATGATGGCGTAGCCCGCCAGCATTTCAATGCCCTTGCTGTTGAATACGGGGGCTGTGCCTGATTCCCCCTTGATCACGGCGTTGATGGCGTCGTTGTTGATCACTGTGTCGCCTACGCGATGGCTGTCGGGGTGGTAGATGATGTGCTTGTTCTTGTCCACCACATAGACGTAGGTGCCGTCCTGGTAGAAGTGCGAGCCCAGCAGGGTGTCGAGAATATTGTCTTCCTTGAGGTAGACACTGCCGCCCACGGCACCCAGGTATTGCCCGACATCGCTAAAAATGGGCTGCGAGATAAAGACGATGTAGTTACCAGTGGTGGACAAATAAGGTTGGCTGACCACCGGGCCGCGCTTGGCCAGCGTTTCCACCACCCCTGCGCTTTGCAGCGTCTTGCCCTTGATTTGCAAGGTTTCGGGTGAGGTGGCCAGCACATAACCCGTGGGGTCGATGATGGTGACGGAGTTGAAGCTTTTGGTCTGCAGGCGCAGGCGATGGGCTTCCTGGGTCAGGTACCCGGTGTCCTTCATGTGAGGGACCATGAGCTGGGCGCTGTACGCCAGTTGCTGCAGGGCGGACTGCAGAAAATCGTCCGTGCTCTTGGCTAGCTTGGTCGCGTAGGCGTGGTGGCCTTCCAGTGTGGTGTCTATCAACTGCTGGCGCTGCACCAGATAGCCGGCGTAGAAGGTGTTGATAAACGGAATCAGCGCGCTGGCGATGGTCAGCGCGAGGATCAGACGCCGCAGGTCAAGCCGGGAGGGCGCAAGGCTGCGGCGCCAAGAGGTGGATTTCTTCACTGTGTTTTTTGCGGTGGCGGGGCGGCCATGTTTCTATGCTTCAGGCAGGCAGTCCCCGGTCACATGTTCATGGAGTACTTGTCCGCATTATGGTTCTTCGGGCCAGAGTCCGGCTCATGGTCAACAACGATGGGGGGCATGTCAGGCAGGCCCTATGCGCTGAACCTGCACGGCACAGTCGTAAAAGCAGGGCGCACGGCCAATGTCGGTGAGCTTCTGGTGTGTCAATTCGTTCACATTAGTGCCGTTGGCCCCATGCTTGCGCCACCAGATGCCCAGCCCCACCACCAGCCCCAGACGTGCGCGGCCGTTGAGACTGGCGTGGCAGACATGCTCGCCACGATCATTGAAGACGCGCAGCTGGTCACCGTCGGCAATACCGCGCAGGGCGGCGTCGTCAGGGTGCATCTCCAGCATGGGCTTATCTTCCATGCGGGCCAGACTGGCCACATTGGCAAACGTGCTGTTGAGAAAATTGCGCGCGGGCGGCGAGATCATGGCCAGCGGGTAGTCGGCCGTGGGTGGCTCGTAATTGGGCAGATAGTCGGGCAGGGTGTTGATGCCCAGCTTGGCCAGTGCCGGATTGTCAAACTCGCACTTGCCTGATGGGGTGGCAAAGTTCCCTTCAGCAAACGGCGCATCGGGCAGCGGAATATGCGCAAAGCCGCGCTCCATCAACTCTTCAAAATCAATAGCTGTATGCGCAACGGCTGCGCGGCATAGAGCCTCATCTGATTCTGAAAAATGGGCTGCGGCAAAGGCGGGGTCGTGTCTGGCCATGTGGGAGGCCAGGTCGCGGAAGATCTGCCCGTTGCTGCGGGCCTGACCCTCGGGCGCAATGGCGGGGCGGTTGAGCAGCACATCGGTGTGGCCGTAGCTGCCGTGAATGTCCCAATGCTCCAGCTGGGTGGTGGCGGGCAGCACATAGTCGGCGTGGTCTGCCGTGTCGGTCATGAAATGCTCAAGCACCACGGTAAACAGGTCTTCACGTGCAAAACCGGCGGCTACTTTGGCAGACTCCGGTGCCACGGCCACGGGGTTGCTGTTGTAGACGACCACGGCTTGTACCTGCGGGCCAAACTGGGCATCGCCCTCATGCAGCAGCACATCGCCAATCTGGCTCATGTTCAGCGTGCGCGGCCTGCGCTGGCCCAGCAGCTGGGGCATCTGCACTGCAGGCCGGTGGAAGGGCGATACGCCTGAGCTCGATAGCAGCAGGCCACCGGCACGGTTGCGCCAGGCACCAATCAAGGCGGGCAGGCAGGCAATGGCTCGCACCGCATTGCCGCCGCCGCGCACGCGCTGCATGCCGTAGTTGAGGCGAATGGCTGCTGGCTTGGTGGTGCCGTAGTCGCGGGCTAGCGACTGAATCTGCTCCACCGTCAGCCCGCATACCTGAGCAGCACGCTCTGGTGGCCACTGCAGTGCTCTGGCTTTGAGAGCATCCCAGCCTTGCGTGTATTGCGCCAGATAGTCGTGATCCAGCCAGTTGTTGACGATCAGCTCATGCATCAGCGCCAGTGCCAGCGCGGCATCGGTGCCGGGTAGCAGTTGCAGATGCTCGTGGCATTTGTCGGCGGTTTCGCTCTTGCGTGGGTCTATGCAGATCAGTTTGGCGCCGTTGCGCTTGGCCTCTTGCGCATAGCGCCAGAAATGCAGATTGCTGGCAATGCTGTTGCTGCCCCAGATCAGGATGAGCTGGCTCTCGGCAAAAAACTCCACCCGCATGCCAAGCTTGCCTCCATAGGTGTGGGTGAGCGCTTCGCTGCCGGCGCTGGCGCAGATGGTGCGGTCCAGCAGGCTGGCACCCAGTTGGTGAAAAAAGCGCCGGTCCATGCTTTCGCTCTGCACCAGACCCATGGTTCCGGCGTAGCTGTAGGGAAGAATCGCCTCGGGGTTGTGCTGCGCAATGTGGTGCAGGCGCTGGGCAATGTCGGCCAGGGCTTCGTCCCAGCTGACGGGCGTGAACTGGCCGCTGCCCTTGGGGCCGCTGCGCTTGAGCGGCTGCAGCACGCGGCCTGCGTGGTAAGTGCGCTCTGTGTACTTGCTGACCTTGGCGCAGAGAACGCCACTGGTGTGTGCGTGTTCTGCGTTGCCCTGGACCTTGATAGCCGTGCCGTCTGCGACGGTGGTGATGAGGGCGCAGGTGTCCGGGCAGTCATGCGGGCAGGCGCCGCGTACTTGAGCGATGTGGGGCATGTTATGAGCTCGAAAAACAGGAGCAATTCGCGGAAAAACCGCTTTGTCAGCCTATTATGCGACTCGCATGAATGTTAAAAAATGTGAATGCAGCATGCCAGGAGCGGGTGAATCAAGCCCGTAGCAGTAAGTAGCCAGTAAAGAGAGCGAGAGCAATGCAAGAGCAACGAATGGGATGGAATCGTCGTCAATTTGTGACTGCCACGGCAGGTGTGGCTGCCGGAGTCTGGGGCGTGAATGCTTATGCGCAAGAGGCCGGTGGTCCCATCGTGCTGGGCCAGTCCTGCGCACTGACAGGGCCTTCTGCGCAGCTGGGTACTCAGTTTTCGCAGGGTGCCCAGCTCTACTTCAAGCAACTCAATGCGCAGGGTGGTGTTGGCCGCCGTCAGGTAGAGCTGCGCACGCTGGATGACGGCTATGAGCCCGAGCGCTGCGTGGCCAATACGCAGAAATTTCTGGCCGATGACGTGATGGCCCTGTTTGGTTATCTTGGCACGCCGACCAGCATGGCGGCACTGCCCTTGCTGCAAAAAGCCAAGGTGCCGCTGATTGCGCCGCTGACGGGTGGCGCCGGTTTGCGTGACCCTAAGCTGGCGCAGATGGTCTTCAATCTGCGCGCCTCTTATGCTGATGAAACCGCTCTCATGGTCAAGCAGCTGGTCTCGCTGGGACTCAAGAAGATCGCGGTGTTTCATCAAAACGATGCCTACGGCCAGTCGGGTCTGGATGGTGTGACGAAGGCGCTGCAAAGTCACGGTCTCAAGCCAGTGGGAGCCGCCACCGTGGAGCGCAACTCTGAGGATGTGAGCAAGGCGATCAAGACATTGGTGCCGCTGGGCGCGGATGTGATCGTGCAGGTGGGCACTTATGCGGCCAGCGCCGCCTTTGTGCGCGCTGCGCGCCAGGCTGGTTACGGCGGTCAGTTCTACAACGTGTCGTTTGTGGGGACCTCGGCGCTGGCTCAGGCTTTGGGCAAGGAGGCAGAGGGCGTAGTGGTGACCCAGGTCGTGCCATCGCCCTTTAAGACATCTCATCCTCTGGCGCGCGAGTTTCAGGCGGCATTACAGAAAAACGGCGCGTCATTGCAGCCCAATTACTCGAGCATGGAAGGTTATCTGGCCGCCCGTGTTGTCGGCGAGGCGCTGAAGTCTGCCGCTGCCGCTGGTCGCCTGCAGCGCGACGGCCTGGTGGCGGCGCTTGAGGCCCTGAACGGCCAGCAGGTTGCCGGTTTCCCCATCGCTTTCCGCCCTCAGGCGGGCAAGCCGGGTTTTGTGGAGCTGTCCATGCTCACAAGCGACGGCAAGGCGAGAGTTTGAGGCTTTGATGCAGCGAGGGCACAGCCTCTCTTGCTTTGGGTCATCATATTGTTTTTGCCAATGATGACCCCAAGGAGAGAGCGCATGGCCCTGCTGCCCGAACTTCAAAAAAGCGCCCCTGACATTGCCGCCCTGCGCCGCGATATTCATGCCCACCCGGAGCTGTGTTTTGAGGAAATTCGCACCTCCGATCTGGTCGCTGACAAGTTGGATCAATGGGGTATTCCCACCCATCGCGGTTTGGGAAAGACCGGGGTTGTAGGCATCATCCACGGCCGCGATGGCGGCAAGAATGGCCGCGCTATTGGCCTGCGTGCTGATATGGACGCCTTGCCCATGCAGGAGTTCAACACTTTTGAGCATGCCAGCCGCCACGCGGGCAAGATGCACGCCTGCGGCCACGACGGCCACACGGCCATGCTGCTGGCCGCTGCGCAATATCTGGCGGCCCATCGCGACAGCTTTGAAGGTACGGTCTACGCCATCTTCCAGCCCGCAGAAGAAGGCGGCGGCGGCGCGCGTGAGATGGTCAATGACGGCCTGTTTACCCAGTTCCCCATGCAGGCCGTGTATGGCATGCACAACTGGCCCGGCATGAAGGCCGGAACCATGGCCGTGGGCGCAGGCCCGGCCATGGCCTCCAGCAATGAATTCAAGATCGTGGTGCGGGGCAAGGGCGGTCACGCCGCCATGCCGCACATGGTGGTGGATCCGGTGCCCGTGGCGGCCCAGCTCATCATGGCATTTCAGACCATCGTCAGCCGCAACGTGAAGCCGATTGAAGCAGGCGTGATCTCCGTCACCATGATTCATGCGGGCGAAGCTACCAACGTTGTGCCCGACAGCGTAGAGCTGCAAGGCACGGTGCGCACCTTCTCGCTGGAGGTGCTGGACCTGATCGAGCAGCGCATGAAGCAGATCAGCGAATCGCTGTGCGCCGCCCACGGCACGCAATGCACGTTTGAGTTTGTGCGCAACTACCCGCCCACCATCAACACTGCCCCCGAGGCCGAATTTGCGCAAAACGTGATGCGTGAGATTCTGGGTGATGCCGGTGTGGTGCCGCAGGAGCCATCCATGGGCGCAGAAGACTTTGCCTTCATGCTGCTGGAAAAGCCCGGCGCCTACTGCTTTATCGCCAACGGTGACGGCGACCACCGCGCGCTGGGCCACGGCGGCGGTCCCTGCACGCTGCACAACCCCAGCTATGACTTCAATGACGAGCTGATCCCGCTGGGCGCCACCTTCTGGGTCAAGCTGGCACAGCGCTGGCTGGAGCAGCCTACGCGCGGTTGATTGCTTCTGTCCGCTGGAGTTTGCCCGGAGGCAGGTTTTTTTCACGCCAGACTTCGGGCGGGCAGTCAAAGAGAGTGCTGAACCAGCGCGTGAAGGCGCTGTGGCTGTTGTAGCCCAGCATGGATGCGATCTGGCCGACGGAGTACTCCGGGTTGCGCACATAGCGTTGTGCCAAGTCATAGCGAACTTCAACCAGTAGATCGGTAAAGCTGAAACCTTCACCGTCAAGCTCGCGTTGCAGGGTCCGCACGCTGCGCCCCAGGCCTTGAGCCACGCAGATGCAAGTCGCATTGCCTGAGGGCAGCATGAGGTAGATCGCCTTGCGCACGCGCTGGGCGATGGAGGCCTGGCGGCCCTGCTGGGTTGCATCCACAATGGATTGGGCATAGCGCACCAGCACGAGGTCTGCCATGGGGTTGTGTGCGTCCAGGTCTTCGGTGCGAAACACAATCCCGTTGAAGTCTGCGTCGAACTCCACACGGCAGCCGAACATTTGCTTGTGCAAGCTGATATCACGCGGCGTGGTGTGACTGAAGCTGACGCGCTGGGGGCGCCAGCGCTCGTGCATCAGCAGATTGCAGGTGCGAAACAGCACGCCAATTGCCAGCTCCATCGATTGAGGAAAATTCTCGGGCAAAGTGAACTCCTCGCGCAGGACCACGACGCCGTTCTCCTCATCCATGTGAATCATCAGCGATTCATTGAGCAGGTGCACATGCTCGATCAGCGTGCTCAGCACCTTGCGCAGCGTGGGCTGGTGCAGCAGCAAAAGACTCACGATGCCGAAGTTGGAGACCTGGCGCGATTGGGCCATGCGCAGCCCGAAATTCGTGCAACCCGTCGCAGCGGCCGCATCTTCCAGCAGTCGCCCGGCGACCAGAACATCAATCAATTGATCTTGCTCGCTCACCATGGAGGGGCGCAGGCCTGCACGTCGCAGTGCGGCATCAGGGTCTCCACCCAGTTCACTGAGAAGTTCTGAAAAATTCGTCAGAGATGCCGCACGCACAAAAGTGACCATGACTGCTCCACGCAAAAAGGCAGTGAAATTCTGGCATGAGATGCATAGCGTGAGGCATGAAATGCACAACCTATGTGACACAGGTTTTCTACAGTGGACTTACCGGGCGGCAGAGACTAGCAAAAGCCTGGATTCAAAAAAGTGTAGGAGACAGTTATGCGGATAAACCCTCTGACCTGTGCTATCGGTGCGGAACTGGCTGATGTGCAGCTGGCAGACGCAGTACGCGATGAAGGACTTTTCTCGGCGATCAAGGCAGCCTTGCTTAAGCACAAAGTACTGTTTTTGCGGCGCCAGAAAATCAGCCGCGGCGAGCATGTGGCCTTCGCGCAGCGCTTTGGTCAGCTGGAGGACCACCCGGTGGTAGGCAGCGACCCGGAGCACCCTGGCCTGGTGCAGATCTACAAGACGCCGGACAAGCCCAACGACCGCTACGAAAACTCCTGGCACTGCGATGCCACCTGGCGCGAGGTGCCGCCCATGGGCTGTGTGCTGCGCTGTGTCGAGTGTCCTCCCGTTGGCGGCGACACCATGTGGGCAAATATGGCACTGGCCTACGAGATGCTGCCTCCGCATATCAAGGAGGTGATTGCACCACTGAGGGCACGCCACAGCATTGAGTCCACCTTTGGTGCGGCGATGCCGATGGAGAAACGCCTGGCTCTCAAGGCACAGTTTCCGGACGCAGAGCATCCGGTGGTGCGCACGCATCCAGAGACGGGCGAGAAAGTGCTTTTTGTCAGCGGTTTTGCCACCCATTTCACCAACTTTCACACGCCCGCCAATGTGCGTGTGGGTCAGGACTTCACGCAGGGGGCCTCCAGCCTGCTGCAGTACCTGATCAACCAGGCCTCAATTCCGGAATACCAGGTGCGCTGGCGCTGGGAGCCCGACAGCATTGCCATCTGGGACAACCGGGCAACACAGCATTACGCGGTGATGGACTACCCGCCCAGCCATCGCAAGATGGAACGTGCCGGAATCATCGGCACGCCCACTTACTGAACATCAAAGAGAGCCCGAGGCAAGGCGTAGACCCCGGCCGGGCAACGATGTATCCAGAGCTGTGCGCACGGCTCTGAGTGCGAGCATGACTTTCATATAACAACGGAGACAACACCATGAATTTTCTCGACGGCCACCTGTTCCCTGAAAACCAGCAACCCCTGATCATCACGGCCGCACCCTACGCACCATCCTGGCTGCCATCGGACTTTCCCGGTGAGATCGCGGTCACCATGGAAGAGCAGATTCAGAAAGCGGTGGACTGCTACAACGCTGGTGCCCAGGTGCTGCATCTGCATGTGCGTGAGCTGGATGGTCGCGGCAGCAAACGCCTGTCCAAGTTCAACGAGCTGATTGCCGGGGTGCGTGCCCGTGTACCCGAGATGATCATCCAGGTCGGCGGCTCCATCAGTTTTGCGCCAGAGAGCGACGGTGCAGCCGCCAAGTGGCTGAGCGACGACACGCGTCATATGCTGGCCGAACTGGACCCCAAGCCCGATCAGGTGACGGTGACCATCAACACCTCGCAAATGAACGTGCTTGAGCAGTTTGATGTGCGCGACATCCAGGGCACCTCAATGGAAGACCCGGCCATCTTCAATGCCTACAAGGAAATGACAGTGCCGGCTCAGCCCGGCTGGGCCGAAGAGCATATTCGTCGCCTGAGCGAAGCCGGTATCCAGAGCGCCTTCCAGTGCTACAACATCAATAGCTTTGAATCTGTAGAGCGCCTGATGCGTCGAGGCATCTACAAGGGACCGCTGGTGATGAACTGGGTGGCGATTGGCGGTGGTATGGACGCACCCAATATCTACAGCCTGGCCCACTTTGTGCGCGCCGTGCCTGATGGGGCGGTGCTGACGGTGGAAAGTTCGGTGCTCAATGTGTTGCCGATCAACGTGATGGGCATTGCCATGGGCTTGCATGTGCGTTGCGGTACCGAAGACAACCTGTGGAACCAGACCCGCACGGAAAAAATGGGCACTGTGGCGCAGATCGAGCAGCTGGTGCGCATTGCCAAAGAGTTCAGCCGCCCCATCGCTACGCCGCAGCAAGCACGCGAGATGTGCCAGATCGGCGTGTTCTATGACAGCGTGGAAGAAACGCTGGAGAAGAACGGCTTTGCCCCCAACCGCAATGGCGGCCAGCAGGGCTTTCTGCGCAAGGTTGCCTGAGTTCAAAGGAGCACATGATGCAACGCATTCCAGTTCTTTTATCCATGGCTCTGGCTGCCGCTTTGCCGGTTGGCAGTGCCCTCGCGTTCACCGATAAACCCATCAAGCTCATTGTTCCGGCCCCGCCGGGCGGCACGATTGATGTGTTTGCGCGCATCATCAGCGATCAGCTGGCGCATGAAATCAAGCAGCCCGTGGTGGTGGAAAACCGCCCCGGTGCTGGTGGCGCTCTGGCGGTCAAATACATGCTCGCGCAGCCTGCCGATGGCAATACCTTGCTGGTGACGGTGACCAACATCCTGACCGAGGTGCCCCATGTGCTCAAAGGAGGCTTTGATGCCATGAAGGATGTCCGGCCCGTCTCGCAGATGGCGCGCTCGGTCATGGTCTTCATTGCGTCACCTCAGTTCCCCGCCAAGGATGCTAAGGAGGCCATTGCCTATGTGAAGGCACACCCGGGTCAGCTTTCTTTTGCCTCCTATAGCCAGGGGACGGCGTCGCAGTACGCGGGGGCGATCTTGAATCAGAAGGCAGGGCTGGACATGCAGCATGTGCCGTTTCCTGGTTCATCCCCAGCGCTGGCGCAAGTCATGGGCAACCAGATTCCGCTGATGTTCGATGGCTCGGTGACCACCAAACCTCTGGTGCCCAGTGGCAAGGTCAAGCTGCTGGCCGTGGCTTACAAGAGTCGTCTGCCTGACTACCCCAATGTTCCGACGATGGCTGAACTGGGCTATCCGGAGCTTGATTTCAGCAACTGGGCGGGCGTGTTTGCATCAGCCAAGACACCTCAGCCGCTGATGGAGAAGATCAACGCCACCCTGCAGAAGGTCAATGCCAGCCAGGCGGTGCAGGCGCGCTATGTGTCCACCGGCTTCGAGCCTATCAAGCAGGAGCGAACGCTGGAGCAGCTGTCTACGGAGCTGCAGGCGGAATACAACCGCAACGGCGAGATCGTCAAGAACTTTGGCATCAAGCTGAACTGAAGTTGCTTGCTACCCAGTCCGGGCATGCCTGTCATTGAGGGTGCCCGGATTTTTGCTTTGCAGCGCTTGCTGCATCTCGTTGTGAACGATAAAAACAGGAGCATTCCATGACTCAGGCCATCCGCTTTCATGAGACTGGCGGCCCAGAAGTTCTGCGGCTGGAAACCGTTGAGGTGGGCGACCCCGGCCCCGGTCAGGCGCGCGTGCGGCATACCTATATCGCGCTCAATTTCATCGATGTGTACTTTCGCACTGGGCGTTACCCGCTGGCATTGCCAAACGGCCTGGGCTCGGATGCAGTGGGTGTGGTCGAGGCGGTGGGGCTGGGCGTGACGGATATCCAGGTCGGTGATCGCGTCGGCTATCTGATCGGCCCGCAAGGCGCTTATTCACAAGTGCGAGTCATGCCGGCTGAAGTCCTGATCCCGCTGCCTGAGGGTATCTCTGACCGTAGTGCAGCCACGCTCATGATGAAGGGGATGACGGCGCAGTATCTGTTCCGTCAGGTTTATCCGCTCAAGGGCGGCGAGACCATTCTTTATCACGCGGCTGCCGGCGGCGTCGGCCTGATTGCCTGCCAATGGGCTCGCGCCATGGGTGTGACCATGATTGGCACCGTCAGCACGGATGAAAAAGCCGCACTGGCCAAGGCGAACGGGTGCACGCACACCATCGTGACTTCGCGCGAAAGCATCGTCGAGCGGGTCAAGGACATCACGGGTGGCAAAGGGGTTCCCGTGGTCTATGACTCGGTGGGCAAGGACACCCTGATGGACTCGCTCGATTGTCTGCAGCCACGTGGGTCATTGGTCAGCAATGGCACATCCTCCGGACCTGTCGTCGTGGACTCTTCGCTGCTGGCTGCCAAAGGCTCGATCTGGATGACAAGGCCGGCCATGATGCATTACATCCAGCCTCGCTCGCATATGCTGGACATGGCTGCAGAGCTGTTCGATCACGTGCTGGCGGGGCGTATCGTCAGCGAGCCTCAGCAAGAGTTTGCGCTGGCCGATGCTGCGCAAGCCCATCGCGTCCTGGAGTCGCGCAAGACCATGGGCTCTACCGTGCTCGTGCCGTGAACTGCGTGGTGAAAATGCAAGGCTTTTAAAGCCATTGCAGAGACCTGTGCCAGCGCTTAATTCCAAGCGCTGGCATTTTTTGTTTAAAGACAGTGCTCATGCAATGCGGCGACATTCCTAGGGAATTCACCTTGGGTGAGTGGCGCCAAATAAGCAATGGATGGCATCAACTGCACAAGAGCTGAAGTCTTCCTTTTTTAGAGTGATTTCGCGGATCAAGACCGCCAATTCATAACGAAAAGGAGACACAACATGCCGCGTATTTCACGATATTTCTGGGGTTTTTTTGCACTGTCTGCCACCAGTCTGGCCAGTGCTCAGTCATCCGTCACTCTGTTCGGAGTGATGGATGCGGGCGTCAGCCGCTACATGGTGCGCAGCAATTCCTGGGATGGCTCCGGTCGAACCGCAAGTCAGGGTGTCTGGGCCTTGTCGCCCTCGGGCAATCTGGCCAGTCGTCTGGGCGTTCGTGCCGTTGAAGATCTGGGTGGCGGAATGTCTGCCAGCATGTGGCTTGAGGCTCCCGTGACCAACGATACGGGTGGTGGCGCGCTGAATTTTGGGCGGCGTTCCACCGTCAGCCTGACAGGCAACTGGGGTGAACTGCGTCTGGGGCGAGATCACACGCCATCGTTTCTGAATGACTGGGCGTTTGATCCTTACACCGCCAACGGCGTGGGTGTAAATCTGCTGGCCGTGGTCAGCAGCAACCTAGCCATTAACCGTGCGCTGAGTACACAGACTACCGGCACATTGACCGAGCGCTTGTTGGGCAATGGGCTGTCGGCAGGTACGGACAACTATCTGCGTGCCAACAACTCCATCGGTTACCACCTGCCGTCAGGGCTGGGCGGCGTTTACGGTCAGCTGATGTATGCCTTTCCGGAAAATGATGCCAAGCGTGGCCGCTATGCGGGTGGCCGCATCGGCTGGGCCAGTGGCCCCACCGATATCGCGCTGGGTTATGGCGAGAGCATGCTGGGTACTTTCAATGGCCGAAAGGAAACCATCAAATCATTGAATCTGGGTGGGTCGTACAACTTTGGTCCAGTCAAGGTTCTGGGTGAATGGTCGCAGGTACGCAATGCGCGCAGCGATGTTCAGGCCACTGACCGCTATGACGGGCTGCTGGCCGGTGTGCAGATCCCTGTCGGGCTCCATCAGCTCAGGGCATCGGTGGCGCGGGTGCAATTTAAGAATGGCCAGGGCACTGGTGATGCATCGGTGAACAAGCTGGCCCTGGGCTATGTGCACAACCTCTCCAAACGTACGGCGCTGTACACCACGGTGTCACGTATCAGCATAAGCAATGGGCACAACAACCCGGCTGTGATGGGGGTGACGCCGCTAGCCGTCAGCAGCCCGGTCATCATGCCGCAACCTGCCTACAGCAACAGCCCAGGAATGCAGCCACGCAGCGCATTGGGCTTTGATATGGGTCTGCGCACGGTGTTCTGAGGCCGAGCTGGGCGTGCATGGCAGACGTGACTGTGAAGCGCAAACCTGGCTTTCAGCACGTCCTGCTTTTCTGTAGTTGTGCACTTTGCGAAATAAAAAGAACGGTCGTTCTAATTTTGTGGATTCTTGGCTACACTGCACTGAATTACTCAAAGCCCAGGAGGCCCTTCATGTCCGATCTGAACACCACGTTTGAAGACGCAGTCAAGAACTCCATCTCGATCAGCGAGCGCCCCGATAACGCCACGCTGCTCAAGATCTATGGCCTGTACAAGCAGGCCACAGATGGCGACAACGAGACCAAGAAGCCCAGCTTCACCGACATGGTGGCGCGTGCCAAGTGGGATGCCTGGGCCAAGCTCGAAGGCACCTCGTCAGATGAAGCCAAGCAGCTGTACATCGATCTCATCGCGTCGCTCCGCTGAGCTGCCCCTGATTGCCGACAAGGCCCCGAGTTCCGGGGCCTTGTTGTTTCAATTCAGACCACATCACACCGCGCCAAAGACGGGGGCTGGAGCCCAAGCCAGGGACACCGAGGAAGGGTCGCCCCGCCCTGAAGGCGTCGTCCCCCTCAGGGGGAAGCGGCGCAGCCGCTCAGGGGGATCAATACCTAGTCGAGAAGTTGGCCGAGATGCGCTGCCGCAAATAATCCGCCCCTGTGATGGGCGGATATTTTTTGCCCGGCCCTTCAATGACAGCATCTTCGTTGGCCTGGCAAAAGAACGCCAGGCTGTAGCGCGAGCCCTGGTATTCATGGGGTTGCGGGTTGCGTACGCGGTGAAAGTTGCTGGGTAGCTGGTCGTCGCTCCAGCGCATCAGCATGTCACCGATATTGCAGGTGATCACGCCGTCCACGGGCTCTACCGGTGTCCATTGCTGAGCCTCGGCCTCTTTTCCAGGCAGCACCTGCAGGCCGCCTTGCCGGGCGCGCTGGAACAGCAGGGTCAGGCAATCAAAGTCGGTATGCGCACCGGCACGCCACAAGCCTGTTTCTTCTTTCAACGCCGGGTCTACCGCAAAGTAATGCAGCATGCGCAGCGTGCTCTGGTAGCTGGACACTTCCGGGTTGTGTGCGCGGGTAAAGAAGTCTTCGTCAAAGCCCAGCTTGTAGGCAAAGCAAGACAGCAGCTGCATGCCCACCTTCCAGCATTGCTGTTCAAACTCCAGCGTGGCCTGCTGGAAGCCTGGAAACGCCTCTTCACCGGGCCACAGCCCTTCCATGCGCGGGCGTGTGACTTGATAAGACTCCTTCTGGTCTGGTGTCTTGGTGGAGGGGCGAATCTGCGCCTTGTGCTCCCAGCCGGCATTACGTGCCAGCGGCCATTGCGCCTTTACTTCTGCGGGCAGGGCAAAGAACTGCTGCGCACGCTCAAACGCCGCATCGATATCGGCCTGTGCGATACCGTGGCCCGAAACCTGAAAAAAGCCGATATCTACAGCGGCGCTCCACAGTTGTTCGGCAATTTCCGGCTTGCGCGCTTCAAAGTTGCTGATGTCGATGACGCGCACTTCGCGGGCGCTGGTCTCTGCGCCTTGTCCGCCCATGCGGGCTTCTTTGTCGAGTTCGCCCAGTGCGTTGGTGGATTGGCTGGCATTCATGGTCTGCATAAGTCTTTCTCTTGCAATGACTTCAGACGCACGCGCATGGAGCGTTGGCTTGAGATGGCGGGCCTCTGAAGTGTGAGGAACAGGTGCGGCCAAAGCCGTACCCGCTTCAAGAGCAATGACCCGCGAAGCTGCTGAATCTCTGGTTGAGAACAGTGCACCGTGCTGAACGCTTCTACTCTTGATTGAAGTGCAGCAAACACCGTGCCAGCAAGGCTTACGGGGTAGATGGCTGCATTTTTGGTGCATTGCTTCAACTTGGTGCAGACCTGTGCATCAACGCATGCACAGTGGTTTGTAGCTTGCACCGTTGTGAGCCGTTGGCGCTGCTTTTCAGAGGCGTCGAAAAGCAGGCACGCCAATTGCTTAGTTGATAAACGAGTAGAAGCGTTCAGCCTGCCATCCGCGCAGCGCCCGGAAATTGCTCATGTTCTGCCAGTGGCTGTGCTGCTGGATCTGTGCCCAAAGACTTGAGAGTTCCGCCATGCTACGTCGTCATTTTCTCGCTGCCTTACCCCTATGTTCTGCGCCCTGGGTGCATGCGCAGAGCAAGTCGCTGACTCCGCTGAAATTCACGCTGGACTTTCGCGTCACCTCTCAGACGGCACCGTTTTTTCTGGCGCTGCAAAACGGCTACTACCGTGAAGAAGGGCTGGATGTGAGTCTGGACGTGGGATCGGACTCGGTGGCTTCGATTACCCGCATTGCCAGCGGCGCCTACCAGCTGGGTCTAGGCGATATCAGCTCGCTGATTGAGTTCAATGCACAGAACGCCGGCACGCCGCGTGTGCAGGCCGTCTATCAGTACTACAACCGCGCACCCTTCGTCATCATCGGGCGCAAAGATCGCGGAATCACCTCTGATTTTCAGAGTCTTAAGGGCAAGAAGGTCGCCGCTGCAGCGGTGGAGTCCACACGTCGCGCATGGCCCATGGTGGCCCGCAACAAGCATCTGCCTGCCGACCTGTTCTCATGGTCTACCACCGAGTTCTCAGCCCGCGATAACGTGATGGTGCGTGGTGATGTCGATGCCGCCACTTATTTCCACGACTCTGCGGTGTCGCTGTTTGCGCGCATCAAGCCCGAGGAACTTTCCATACTGCACTACACCGATGCGGGCGTGCAGCTGTATGGCAACGCCATCCTTGCCTCCAGCGCATTGATTGCTGAAAAGCCGCAGCTGGTTGCCGCCTTTTTGCGGGCCACCAACCGCTCGATTGTGGAATGCATTGCCAATCCTGCCGCTGCAGTTGCCGCCGTGCGCCAGCGTGAACCAATTTTGGATGAAAAAACGGAGCTGGCACGCTGGGCCATCACCACCCAGTACATCGCTGCGGCAGACACGAAAAACCATGGTCTGGGCGACTTCAGCAAGCGCCTTCTGGAGCAGCAGGTGGACAGCGTGGTGCAGACCTTTGCGCTCAAAACAACGCCATCGGCGGATGCCCTGTTTAACAGCAGCATGCTGCCGCCCAAGTCGGTGCGAATGCTCAAGGCCTGAGGATCAGATGCACATGTCTTTGCCTCAAGAACAAACACTGAATGACGTGGATGGCCGCTATCTGCGCCAGGCCATCGCCTTGGCCGACAAGGCACGTGAACGTGGCAACCGTCCGTTTGGCGCGCTGATTGTGGCGGTCGATGGTCGCGTGCTGGCCGAGGCCAGTAATGCCAATGGCGAAAGCGGCGACTGCACGGCCCATGCCGAGCTGTCGGCGATTCGCCTGGCCAGCCCGCTGCACCGCCGTGATGCGCTGGCCACCGCCACGCTGTACTCATCGGCCGAGCCCTGCGTGATGTGCGCGGGCGCCATCTTCTGGTCTGCCATTGGCCGCGTGGTCTATGGCATTGATGCCGAGCGCCTGCGCGTATTCCGTGGCGAGAGGCTGGATCAGAAGGATGCAGAGCTGTCTTGCCGCGACGTTTTTGAGCGTTCGTCACACGCCATTGAATGCATTGGCCCGTCACTCATAGCCGAGGCGAGTCAGTCGCACCAGGGCGGCTGGAAAAGCTGAACGAATTGAATTTTTACAAGCGAACGAGAGAGGAATTCACCATGCAAACCAAGCGACTGTTCATGCAGACCGTGCTGGCTCTGGGTGCTTGCGCCAGCGCCACGGCAGCCTTTGCCGCAACGCCCATCAAGTTTCAGCTGGACTGGCGCTTTGAAGGGCCGTCTGCCCTGTTTTTGCAGCCTGTCGCCAAGGGCTACTTTCAGGCCGCAGGTCTGAACGTGGTGGTGGATGCGGGCAGTGGCTCTGGTGGTGCCATTCAGCGCGTGGCATCAGGATCGTATGACATGGGTTTTGCCGACATGGCGGCGCTGATGGAGTTTCACGCCAATAACCCCGAGGTGAAAGACAAGCCAGTGGCCGTGATGATGGTCTACAACAGCACGCCATCATCGGTGCTGGCGCTGAAGAAAAGCGGTATCGCCAAGCCAGTGGATCTGACAGGTAAGAAGATGGGGGCACCGGTGTTTGATGGTGGCCGCCGTGGATTTGCGCTGTTTGCCAAGGCCAACAAGGTGGGCGATGTGCAGTGGACGAGCATGGACCCACCGCTGCGCGAGACCATGCTGGTGCGTGGTGATATTGATGCGATCACGGGCTTCAGTTTCACATCGCTGCTGAACCTTGAAGCGCGTGGCGTCAAGGTTTCTGATGTGGTGCTCATGCCGTTTGCGGACAACGGTGTGAAGCACTACGGCAACGCCATCATCGCCAGCGCCAAGATGGTGCGCGAGAACCCCGAAGCCATTCGTGCGTTTCTCAAAGCCTTTGCCAAAGGGGCCAAGGAGGTCATGGCCAACCCGGCGGCTTCCATTGCTTATGTGAAGGAGCGTGACGGCATCGTCAACCCGGCCATGGAAACCCGCCGCCTGCAGCTGGCGCTGGATGGCGTGGTCAACACCAGCGATGCACGTGCTGAGGGTTTTGGCCAGATCAGCGCCACGCGCATGGCGCTGATGGCGTCGCAGGTGTCGGATGTGTACGCGACCAAGACGCGCGTGAATCCTGATCTGGTCTGGAGTGGCCGATTCCTGCCGCCTGTTGCCGATCTCGACGTCTTCCCCAAGAAGTAATTGCTCATTGATTAATAGCTGGATGCGCTTGATTGACAAGCGCTACAGCCCTGTTTCTTATGAACTCATCAGATACTGAAACTGCCAGACCGTTTGTCGAATTCAAGGATGTCTGGCTGGCCTACAACGAGGAATTGCTGCAGGCCAATCACTTTGCGGTGGAGGCGATTGACCTGACGGTCAAGCGTGGCGAGTTCATCGCCATCGTCGGCCCGTCGGGTTGCGGCAAGTCCACCTTTATGAAGCTGACCACGGGGCTGAAGATGCCGTCCATAGGGCGCATTACCGTGGATGGTGAGCGCGTGACCGGGCCGCTCAAAATTTCGGGCATGGCGTTTCAGTCATCGTCGCTGCTGCCCTGGCGCACCACGCTGGATAACGTGCTGCTGCCGCTGGAGATCGTGGAGCCGCACCGCTCGCAGTTCAAGAAAAAACGCAAGGAATACGAGGCGCGTGCGATTGCGCTGCTGGCCAAGGTGGGACTGGCGGGCTATGAGCGCAAGTTTCCGTGGCAGCTTTCGGGCGGCATGCAACAGCGCGCCAGCATTTGCCGGGCATTGATTCATGAGCCGCAGATGCTGCTGCTGGATGAGCCCTTCGGCGCGCTGGATGCCTTCACACGTGAGGAGCTGTGGTGCATTTTGCGGGACCTGCAGGCCGAGCAGAAGTTCAACGTGATTCTGGTCACGCACGACCTGCGCGAGAGCGTGTTTCTGGCTGACACCATCTATGTGATGAGCAAGAGCCCCGGCCGCTTTGTGGTGCGCCGCGACATCGATCTGCCACGTCCGCGAGATCTGGAAGTGACCTACACGCCAGAGTTTTCAGACATTGTTTATGAACTGCGCGGCCACATCGGTGCCATGCGCAAGAGTGGCGCTTCGAGCGGCACTGTGATCAACCAATAAGGCGCACCATGAAGCATAAAAAAATAGCGGAACGCTGGGCGCCGTGGGTCTTGCTGCTGCTGATCGTGCTGCTCTGGCAGGTGATCTGCGCGGGCTTTGGCGTGTCGGAATTCATCTTCCCCAGCCCCTGGGCCATAGGACATCAACTTTATGAGTTTGCAGGCACGATTGCCATGCACGCGTGGCGCACCTACTGGGTGACGATGGCGGGCTTTGGGTTGGCGATTGTGGTGGGTGTGCTGCTGGGTTTTCTGATCGGTTCTTCACGCCTGGCCTATGCAGCCTTCTACCCGTTGATGACAGCCTTCAATGCGCTGCCCAAGGCGGCGTTTGTGCCGATTCTGGTGGTCTGGTTCGGCATTGGCGCGGGGCCGGCAATTCTGACGGCCTTCCTCATCAGCTTTTTCCCCGTCATGGTCAATATCGCGACAGGGCTGGCCACGCTGGAGCCTGAGCTGGAAGACGTGCTGCGCGTGCTGGGTGCCAAGCGCTGGGATGTGCTGATGAAGGTCGGTCTGCCGCGTTCGCTGCCCTACTTTTTTGGCTCGCTCAAAGTGGCGATCACGCTGGCGTTTGTGGGCACCACGGTCAGCGAGATGACGGCTGCCAACGAAGGCATTGGCTACCTGCTGGTCTCCGCCGGTTCATCCATGCAGATGGGGCTGGCGTTTGCCGGGCTCATCGTGGTGGGCGCTATGGCGATGGTGATGTATGAGCTGTTCAATTTGGTCGAAAAGCACACAACGGGCTGGGCACACCGTGGATCTCAGGGTGAATGATTTGAAATCATTGCACTGATTTTGATAGCTGCCTGCGCACTATCAATATAAGGAAAAGGCCTGCCAGATCATGAATCTGGCAGGCCTTTTATTTTTAGTAGGGTGTGACTCTTAGCTGGCTTTGCGGCAGCTGGAGAAGGCATCCATAGGCGGCTTGTAGGTAGGCGTTGTCACATCCATCAGACCCAGCACAGTGTGGAACAGGTTGTCGTGCGAGAGCGGCTGATCCAACGTCTTGCTCAGGCAGCTCTGGTCAAGGCGGGTGCGTGCGCCCAGCGTGCCAAGCCAGCTAATCATGGGTACATGCTTCTGGTCATCAGGGGCCATGGCATAGGGCATGCCGTGCAGGTACACGCCCAGCTCGCCCAGCGATTCGCCGTGGTCGGACATATAGAACATGCCGGTTTCGTACTGGCTTTGCTGGGTCTTGAGCCAGGCTATGGTCTGGGCCAGAAAGTGGTCGGTGTAGCGAATGGAGTTGTCGTAGACGTTGACTACGCTTTCCTTGCTGCAGCTCGACAGGGCGTTGGTGGCGCACTCAGGCTTGAAGGCCTTGAGATCGGGCGTGGAGCGCTTGAAGTATTCAGGGCCATGGCTTCCCATCTGGTGCATGACCAGCACCACGCCCTTGGCGCGGCGTGCGGGGTCCAGCTTGGCGATGCGTTCATCCAGGCCGTTGAGCAGCATGCTGTCCAGACATTCGCCGTCTTTGCTGCACAGCGCCTTGCCTGCAGGGGTGTTCACGCTGTCGGCGGTATCGGCCATGGGGATACGCTTGCACACGCCTTTGCAGCCTGCCTGGTTATCGACCCAAAGCACGGCCAGACCGGCAGCCTGTATCACGTCGAGCAGGTTGTCATGCTCGATCTTGGAGGCGTAATAGCCTTCGCGCCCCAGATTGGAGAACATGCAGGGCACGGACTCGCGGGTGCTGGTGCCGCAGGAGCGGGCATTGCGCCAGCTCAGCACGTCGAGCTTGGATAGTTCGGGGTTGGTGTCGCGCGCATAGCCATTGAGGCTGAAGTTCTTGGCGCGGGCTGTCTCGCCCACCACCAGCACCAGCAGCGGCGGCTTTTGAGCTGCCGCATAGCTTGTGCCCAGCGCTGCGTCCGCTGTGATGCTGACAAAAGGCTTGGGCTTGCGGAGGATGGGGTCCAGCGCCACCGATGCAGCGGAGAGCACGGGGTTGATCGGGTTGATCATGTAGCGCAGCCACAGGTTGTTGCGCACCACGGGGGCCAGGTCCTTGTACGACACGGCCAGCGACGCTGCGATAAGCGCTGCACCCAGCACGAGCATCAGCGCCGTACGCAGCACATTGCGCAGAGCGTTTCGAGCAGGCTTAAGAGGGGTTTTCCACAGCCAGATGGCCGGCAGTATCGCAACGACCAGCATCTCGCCCAGCAGCTTGATGTTGAACAGGTCGGCACTCTCACGCGCATCCGTTTGCAGGATGTTGTGAATCATGCCCTTGTCCATGACCGTGCCGTAGCTGACCATGAAGTACTGGGCACTGGCCGCCACCAGCAGAAGCGCAATCCAGAAAGGCTTGGTAAAGCGGGGCCAGGCGAACAGGGCTGTCACCAGCAGGCTGGCGCCCAGCACCAGTGGCAGGACGCGAATGGCAAGCAAGGTCAGGCTGCCGTGATAGCCATCCAGTTCAGGCAGGCGCAGCCACAGGGCCCAGTTGGCTGTCAGCGTCAGCCAGATGGCTAGAGCCAGAGCGATGAACTGGGGGGTGCGGGGCTGGAAAAGTCGCTTGCGCGAAGAGGGGAGTGCGGAGTCTAGGGTAGCCACAACGACAGCGAGTAAATAGGTATCGGGGAAGTCTGGCTGGACTTTCTTAAAAACCGCTGAAGCCTCCTACATGGTTAACCCTTGTAATAAATTGTTTTGTGTCTTTTCGCCGGGGTTATGGGCAGAGTGCGGCTGCCGTGGCGGTTTCATCCCACTGCGCGCACAGGCGCTGGCGGCGCTCATCGGCAGGCAATTCGGCCAGATCGCGCATCTGGGCGTAAAAGCGTTGCCAGGTCTCGGGTGTGGCCGGGTCATTGCCGCGCAGCTGCTGCCACCAGTGCGTCATGGCCGGTATCCAGTCGTCGTAGGTGGACAGGGCGCCAAAGCTGGCGTTGTTGGCGTTGGCCACCCAGTCATCCGTCTGGGCCAGGCGCTGCAGATACTGCTCGCGCAGGGCGGGCGTGGTGAGCAGTGGCTCATCGGCGGCCAGCCATTGCGCTCTGAGCTGTGCATAACTGGCGCGAAAATCTGCAAACACTCTTGTTTTGATAGCTATTAGCGCTTGTTCATCAAGTGGTTGAGTTCTGTTTGACTCATAAATGCTCTGCAGGCGCTGGCGGGTTTCGCGCGTCAGCTGCTGCCAGAGTGAGCGGCGCTGCAGGCCTAGATGCCAGCGCTTTTGCGTGGCAGCGCTGGCATGGGTTTGCAGCCACAGCGGCGTGGCAATGCGCTCAACGGTGCTGGCAAAGGATTCGTTGAAGGCCGAGTCGTTCTTCACATACAGCAGCTGGTGCGCCAGTTCATGGAACAGCAAGCCGGCAAAGTCGCCTTCCTGCCAGTGGGTAAAGGTGCTGAGCAGCGGGTCGCCGCCCAGCCAGTTCAGATAGCCCAGCGTGGAATAGGCGGGCACACCATAGACGCTGGTTTCCAGCCCCTGAGCTTGCATGGCGCTGGCCTCAGTCTGCGCATCGCCCTTAGCGAAATAGCCGCGGTAGGCAATGCAGCCGGTGATGGGAAAGCACCACTGGTGCATGGCTAGGCTGTAGGGCGGCGCGGCCACCACATTCCACACGGCAAACGGGCGCTGCAGCTGGGCAAAGCGGGTGTAGCTGGCGTTGTCGGGCAGGGCCAGTTGCTGGCTGGCAAAGCGCCGCATCTGCTGCGCGGTTTGTAGCCGCTGGCGCAGCGCAGGACTCAGAGCCTCGTCGGTCAGCCAGTCATCAATGGGTTTGGCGGCCTGCATGATTTGCATCTGCCCCTTGAATCCTTGCCAGTAATAGCCAGCGCTGCTGCAGCCCGCAAGGCCGAGAATTACGGAGCTAATTCCTAGTGCAGCCGTCAGGCTGACTACACTCATCCTTTTTCTCATTGCGCTTGTCCGCCAGTCTGGTTCTGTTTCATGGATTTTTTAACTCTCGCCATCATTGTCACCACCGTGCTCTTTGTGCTCAAGAAGCAGGAGCAGCGTCAGCACACCCAACTGCTGGGCCAGCACTTGTCGAACTTTCAGATTGAAAAACTCATGGCCAATCTGATGGAAGGCTATCTGCGCGTGCTGGGTGAGCCAGATGCCCAGCGCCGCGATCAAATCTGGCCCGTGCTTCAGAATACCGAAAGCAGTCTGGTCAGTCAGTTTCAGCGCTTTGCTGATGAATTTGCCACCCTGCCTGCTGAGCAGACGCGCGCCAGCACCTTGCCACTGGCCCTGCCTTATATGACTCGCGTTCTGCCATCGGCCACGCTGGATGTGCGCGAGGCCATGAAGCTGCACGCCAAGGCCATGGCTGCAGCCCGCGTGGGTGATGCCAGCGACGAAGAAGAGCGCAAGCGCCGCGCCTTCACCATGACGGCTGAGCTGATGCTGATGCAACACACCTGCCACTGGTTCTGCCGTGGCCGCACCGTGGCATCCATGCGCCTGCTGGCGCGCCACAAAACGGCGTACGAGCAGGTGCTGCAGTCCGTGGCACCCGCAACGCTCAAGGCCTATCAAAAGCTGGTGAATGCTCGCAGCTGAGCCCTGATCTGGCTTTCGTCTGCAGTTGAGATATTTACGGTCTTGACCCTGCCATAGTCGATGTGAACAATGGGTTTCATGAAAAACCTGTTGAGCACATTGGCGCCGCTGCTTGAAAAACTTCCGGTGACGGTATCGGTGCAACTCCCCTCGGGCGAGCGCACCGGCCCTGAAGACAGTGCGGTTCAGCTGATCTTTCGCTCTCCCAAAGCATTTGCGGCGCTGGTGGGGGGCGAGGTGGGATCTGTGGCCTCGGCCATTGTCGAGGGCTGGGTCGAAGTCCAGGGCAGCCCACGCGACATCATGGCCGTGGCTGCTGGCCTGCTGCACGGCGACCCTGTCAGTCACACCCCCTCATGGCTGGGGCAGACGATCTCCAAGGCTCGCTCGCTGGCCATGCACACGCTGACGCATGATTCCGAGCAAATTCAGTTTCACTACGACCTCTCGGATGACTTCTACGCGCTGTGGCTAGACCCGCGGCGCGTCTATTCTTGCGCTTATTACAAAGATGCGGGCATGACATTGGCGCAGGCGCAAGAAGCCAAGCTGGACCACATCTGCAAAAAGCTCAAGCTGCAGCCGGGCGAGCGCTTCTGGGATATTGGCTCGGGCTGGGGTGGCTTGATTTTCTGGGCTGCAGAGCACTACGGCGTGCAGGCCCACGGCATCACCCTGTCGCGCAACCAGTTTGACCATGTGCAGCGGCTGATTGCCGAAAAAGGCCTGCAGGGCCGCGTGCAGGTGGAGTTGCGGGACTACCGGCAGATGGAGGGCGTACAGCCCTTTGACAAGATTGGCTCGGTTGGTATGTTCGAGCATGTGGGCAGCGCTAATCTGCCTGAATACTTTGAGACCATCTATTCCATGCTCAAGCCCGGCGGGCTGGCGCTGGTGCACGGTATCACCGCAGGCGGCGTCAGCAACGTGGAGCTGGGTGCGGGCATGGGCGACTTCATCAACCGCTATATCTTCCCCGGCGGCGAGCTGATGCATGTGAGCCGCGTGCTGCACGATGTGGCATCCAGCGGACTGGAGATGGTGGACACGGAAAACCTGCGCCCCCACTATGCGCGCACGCTCTGGGCCTGGTCGGATGCGCTGGAGGAGCAACTGGGCGAGGCTCAGAAAATCCTGCAGGCCCAGTATGACGAGGCGAAGGCCGCCAAGGCCATACGCGCCTATCGCTTGTATTTGGCGGGTAGCGCCATGGGTTTTGAGCATGGCTGGATTGCCCTGCATCAGATGCTGTGCAGCAGACCTGATGGCGACCTGAACACCGGGGTGATAAGAGGCGCGCAGAGCGGCTATCCTTTCAACCGCGAATACATCTACCGTTGAAGGAACAGCACCATGCCCTATAAATTCAAATCGCGCGCCACCGCAGACCTCATCATGCTGGATGCCAATGCCCGCACGCTGCTGGAAATCATGGGCAAGTCGCCTGACGATGCGCAAGGCATCATCACCGTAGAGCAAATTCCGGCTGCCATCGCGGCTCTGGAAGCCGCTGCCGCAGAAGAAGCCGCGCGGAGTAATGGCCAGAGCCATGCTCAGCCTGAGGACGATGAGCAGGACGAAGATGCAGACCGCGCGAGCCACGACAGCGTGGGTCTGGCACAGCGCATCGTGCCGCTGGTCGATATGCTGCGCCGCAGTGCAGCCGACGGTAAGGACGTGACCTGGTAAGCAGTTCTGTCTGTTCCGCCCATAAAAAAGCCTGCTTTCGCAGGCTTTTTTATGGGGGTCAATCGTTTGATTAGTCGGCGTAGATGCCTGCGGCCTTGATGACCTTGCCCCACTTGGCAATTTCGCTTTCCACAAACTTCTTGTGGCCTGCGGGATTGATACGGTCATCCGAGGCGATCACGGCGCCCAGCGCTTCCTGGCGCTTGATGAATTCAGGATCCTTCAGCGAAGTCTTCATAGCTTCGTTGACCTTCTTGACGACCTCTGCAGGCGTTCCCTTGGGGGCGTACAGGCCGTGCCAGATAGTGACGTTGAAGTCCTTCAGACCCAGAGACTGCAGCGTTGGCAGATCCTTGAGCGCAGGCGTAGTCAGCTGCTTGGTGGTGGTCACGCCATAGGCCTGAACCTTCTTGGCAGCGATCTGCGATGTTGTATTGGTGGTCTGGTCGCACAGCAGGTCCACCTGGTTGCCCATCAGATCGGCAATCGCAGGAGCGGCACCCTTGTAAGGCACGGGAGTCATGTCCTGCTGCAGGGCCGACTGGAACATCAGGCCGCACAGGTGCGAGGCGGAGCCAACGCCAGCGTTAGCCAGATTTACCTTGCCCTGGTTCTTGCCGACCCAGTCCTTGACTTCAGCGAAATTCTTGGCGGGCAGCGTGGGGCGGCCGATCAGTGTCATGGGCACATCGTTGATGATGCCGGCGTACTCAAAGTCGTTGAGCACATTGAAGGGCAGCTTGCGATACAGGGTAGGGATGGTCGACATCGCGATGTGCGTCAGCAGCAGCGTGTAGCCATCGTTCTTGGCACGTGCAGCTTTGCCGATGCCGATGGTGCTGCCAGCGCCGTCGGCGTTGTCGATCACGATGGTGGCATTGCCCAGCTGCTTGCGCATGGACTCGGCCAGGTCACGGGCGACCTTGTCGGTGGGGCCGCCGGCCGTGAACGGAACAATGATGGTGATGGTCTTGCCGGCGACTGGGTAATTGCTGTCGGCATGGCTGCTCACTGCTGCTGCAGCGGCCAAAGCCACGGTGGCGATTTTGAAAAAAGTCTTCATGGTGTCTCCCCCTAAAAATCTAGTCTGAACGAGTCAGGCCAATCGCCCGAATCAGGTGTAAGGCCGGATTCTAGGGAGTCCGAACCTGTAGGGTTTTACTTATTTTCTAAGTGTTATCCCGTGAGCATTCGGGTATTTACGAGCAACTTGCGCTTGCGCAAATGTGCTGCAGCGGCCCAGCTGTTTTTGGCGGTTACTGGTAAGACCGGGCGTCCACCACCACCTTGCCGTCATTGGGCAGACTGCCCGGTGCCACCATCTGTACCTCGCCGCGCAGCTTGGTGACATCGCGCAGGGCTTCAATCACCTGCAGGGCAAAACCTGGAGCGGTTTCCGTGGTCTCCACCAGCAGCTGCATCTGGTCGTTGGCCATCTCGCCTGTGACCACCAGTCTGGCTTTGCTGATCTGCGGAAAGCGCTTGACGACTTCGGCCACCTGCTTGGCATGCACGAACATGCCGCGCACCTTGGTGGTCTGGTCGGCGCGGCCCATCCAACCCTTGATACGGGCATTGGTACGGCCTGTGGGGCACTGGCCGGGCAGATAGGCAGACAGGTCGCCGGTGCCAAAACGGATCAGTGGATAGTCGGGGTTGAGCGTGGTGATGACCAACTCGCCCACTTCGCCCTCGGCCACCGGGTCGCCTGTGCCGGGGCGCACGATTTCCACGATCACGCCCTCGTCCAGCACCAGTCCTTCACGTGCCGAGGTTTCATAGGCGATCAGACCCAGATCAGCCGTGCCATAGCTCTGGTAAGCGTCGATGCCATGCTCGCGCATCCAGTTGCACAGCGAGGGCGGAAAGGCCTCGCCGCTGACCATGGCCTTGGTCAGGCTGGGCAGCTTGACGCCCATCTCCTGAGCCTTCTCCACAATGATTTTCAGAAAGCTGGGCGTGCCCACATAGGCGGCGGGTTGCAGGTCAACCATGGCCTGAACCTGCTGCTCGGTCTGGCCGGTACCACCTGCAAAAACTGTGCAGCCCAGAGCATGGGCGCCGGTTTCCATCATCGAGCCTGCTGGGACGAAGTGATAGGAAAAGCAGTTGTGCACAAGCTCGCCCGCGCGAAAGCCTGCGGCGTACATGGAGCGAGCCATGCGCCAGTAATCGGGGCGGCGGCTTTCGGGCTCATAGATGGGGCCGGGGCTGGCAAACAGCCGGGGCATTTCGTGGCCCAGGTCAATGGCGTTGAAACCGCCAAAAATCTGCTGTGGGCGCTGTGCGCCTTGCCTCTCCAGTAGCTCGCTCTTGCGCGTCACAGCCAGTTGCGCAAGCACCGCGCGGCTGGTGATAGTTGCTGGATTTACACCCTTGAGAATTTCTGCAAAGGCGCCGGAGCGCTGCTGTGCATGGGCGATCTGAGTGGGCAGAGCAGCCAGCAATGCCGCTTCGCGTTCATCAGGGCTGCGCGTTTCCAGCGCGTCGTAGAAAGCACTCATGGCAAATCCTGTGAAAAAGAAAAATTCAGGAGCAGGGTGAATCGTTAAAACTGGCGCAACCCAAGCAAGCGCCGCCGCGTAGCGAGGCTGTCGTCCCCCTTGGGGGGAAGGCGCGAAGCGCCTCAGGGGGAGTCATCAAGCCAGCCAGCGCTTGCGCCGTTTGTAGCTCTTCACATCCTTGAAACTCTTGCGCTCGCCGCCGCCTACGCCCAGATAAAACTCTTTGACGTCTTCATTGCTGGCCAGATCAGAAGCCGGGCCGTCCATCACGATGCGGCCGCTTTCCATGATGTAGCCGTAGTCGGCGTATTTGAGCGCCATATTGGTGTTCTGCTCGGCCAGCAGGAAGGTGACTTTTTCCTTGCTGTTGAGGTCTTTGACGATGTGGAATACCTCGTCCACGATCTGCGGGGCAAGGCCCATCGACGGCTCATCGAGCAGCACCATGCGCGGGTTGCTCATCAGTGCGCGGCCGATGGCGCACATCTGCTGCTCGCCGCCCGATGTGTATGCGGCCTGGCTGGTGCGGCGGGTCTTGAGGCGCGGGAAGTAGTTGTAGACCTTCTCCAGATTGGCGGCGATCTCGCCCTTGTCCGTGCGGGTGTAGCTGCCGGTAAGCAGGTTTTCTTCAATGCTCAGGTGGGCAAAGCAGTGACGGCCTTCCATGACCTGCACCACACCGCGCTTGACCAGATCGGCAGGCGAGAGATTGGCAATCTGCTCACCCTCCAGCGTGATACCGCCTTTGGTGACTTCGCCGCGCTCGCCCTTGAGCAGATTGGAGATGGCGCGCAGCGTGGTCGTTTTGCCCGCGCCATTGCCGCCCAATAGCGCCACGATGCTCTGGTGTGGCACCTGCAACGACACACCTTTGAGCACCAAAATGACATGGTTGTAGATGACCTCGATGCCATTGACTTCCACCAGCGGAGCAGGCTTGGCGGAGGCAGAAACTGTGGGCGCTGTATCACTCATGGCATCACCTGACGATCTCTAAATTGATAGCTGCTTACGTTTGACTGGTAAGCGCTTGAGGCATTTTTATCTTGAAAACAGGCCCAGCCCGTAATGGACCGGGCCTGTGGGCTGCTTAGCTGCAGCTACGTACCTTGACGTTCTTTTCCTTGGCGTACTTTTCCGCGTATTCCTTGACCAGGGGATCGATCAAGGTCTTGTCGGATTGGTACCAGTCGGAAGTCACGGTGAACTTTGCACCGTCCCAGGTTGCAATGCGCGCCCAGTCGGCACCCAGGTGGTTGTCGCAGCTGGTCTTGAAGGGGCGAATCATTTTTCCAAAGCCCAGCTCATTGAGGCGAGCCTGGGTCAGGTTCAAGTTCTCCAGGCCCCAGCGCACTTGCTCGGGCGTCATGACCTTGCCCTTGCCGAACTTTTCCTGTGCGGTGCGGATGGCCTCGACCTGCAGCATGGAAATCATCATGCCGCGCGTGTGCGCCAGCTGACCCAGTTCCTTGACATCTTTGGCCGTACCCTGGTTCTTGTCGTAAACCTGTGCTTTGACTTCGTCATGCACCTTGTCGCGCTCGGCCGTGTTGTGAATGGTTACGGTGTTGTAACCCTTGGCACCGGCACCGATGTCTTTCACGTCATGATCGGAGCCGCCCCACCAGATGGCATACATCTTCTCGCGCGGGTAGCCCGTGGCCTGGGCTTCTCGCACGGCCGTGGGCGTCATCACGCCGGCAGACCACAGCAGAACGTAGTCGGGGCGGTTCTGGCGAATTTGCAGCCAGGTGGATTTTTGCTCCACACCGGGTGCTGTCACGGGCAGCTTGATCAACTCAAAGCCTTCCTTGGCGGCGCGCTTTTCCAGCAGTGGAATGGGCTCCTTGCCATAAGGCGAGTCGTGATAGACGAGGGCGATTTTCTTGCCCTTGAGGCTGCCTTTTTCCTTCTTCAGAATGTCCTGAATCATGGAGTCGGCGGCGGTCCAGTAGTTGCCCAGCAGCGGGAAGTTCCACTCGAACACCTTGCCGTCTGCCGATTGCGACAGGCCATAGCCGGGCGTGACAACGGGAATCTTGTCGCCCACGGCCTTGTCCGTCACGGCAAAGGTAATGCCGGTGGATTGGGTATCAAAGCCGGATGCGCCGCCGTCCTTGCCTTTCAGGCGCTCATAGCATTCCACGCCCTTGGCCGTGTCGTACGCGGTTTCACATTCTTCGAACTTGATCTTCACCCCATTGATGCCGCCCTTGGCGTTGATGAGCTTGAGGTAGTCCTGCTTGCCATCGGCCCATGGGATACCCAGCGGTGCGAACTGGCCGGTGCGGTACACCAGCAGAGGGACAAACTGTTCTTGTGCCTGCACTGCGGGCGCAGTCATCAAGGCGCCCATGCTTGCCGCCACAGTAGCGGCAGCCATCGCAACTTTCTTGAACATCATCAACTGTCTCCTTGGGTTGTTTGGGACAAAGTCCCGGGCAGGCACTCTGTGGTGTCTTAAGAAAAATGAGAGCTAAGGCACGTAAAGCAGTCTTTGGAAGTGGCATGCGCCATCTCAGAGACGTCAAGCAAGGGCCGCCCCGCAGCGAGGATGTCGTCCTCCTCCCGCGAAGCGAGAGAGGAGGAAGGCGCGAAGCGACTCAGGAGGTGTTTCATATCAATGTGGAAACGGCCAGACGCGAAGCTTTTGGCGTGCGGTAGCCCAGAGCTTGGCCAAACCATGCGGTTCCACAATCAGGAAGAACACGATGAGGGCACCAAAAATCATGTGTTCCAGATAGGTAGCCGTGGCCGTGGACAGGGGCAGACCCAGCCAGTGCGGCACCTGGTTGAGCAGCAGGGGCAGCAGCACAAAGAAGGCCGCGCCAAAGATGCTGCCCACGATGGAGCCCAGACCGCCGATGATGATCATGAACAGCAGCTGCAGCGAACGATCCAGGCTGAAGGCTGCGGGCTCCCAGGCACCCAGGTGGACAAAGCCCCAAAGCGCGCCTGCAATGCCGACGATGAAGCTGCTGACGGCAAAGGCTGAAAGCTTGGCGTAGGTGGGGCGAATGCCGATCACGGCGGCGGCCACATCCATGTCGCGCATGGCCATCCACTCGCGGCCAATGGCGCTGCGCACCAGATTCTTGGCAGCCAGGGCCAGCACGCACAGCAGCACCAGGCACAGCAGGTACTTCTCCATGGGGGTGTCGATCTGCCAATTAAAGATGGCCAGCGGCTTGGCACTGACCGAGCCGGACGAGGAATTATTGGTCACCCAGGCGGCGCGGGTGGTCAGCCAGTCCACAAAGAACTGAGCCGCCAGCGTGGCCACGGCCAGATACAGGCCGCGAATGCGCAGACTGGGCAGACCGAAAATCACGCCGAACACCATGGCCACCACGCCGCCACCAATCAAGGCCAGCAACAGCGGCATGCCTTCGATGCGGGCCTGCAGGTTGTAGGCGGCATAAGCGCCTACAGCCATGAAGGCGGCGGTTCCCAGAGAGATCTGGCCGCAATAGCCGACGAGGATGTTGAGCCCCAGTGCTCCCAGCGACATGATGACGAAGGGAATCAGGATCGCCTGAAAGGTGTAGTCGCTGGCGATAAAGGGGACGATCAGAAAGGCGAAGGCTAGCACCAGCAAGATGGCCCAGCGGTCTTGCGCTACGCCAAAGATCTGCTGGTCTGCCGCGTAGCTGGTCTTGAATTGGCCGTTTTCACGATAAAACATAGGTCGTTCCTTCGGCCTTAAACGCGGTCAATGATCTTGTCGCCGAACAGGCCTTGAGGCCGTACCAGCAGAAAGCACAGGGCCAGACCGTAGGCAAACCAGGTCTCGATGCCGCCACCCACCATGGGGCCCAGATAGACTTCGGACAGCTTCTCGCCCACGCCGATGATCAGGCCGCCGATGATGGCGCCGGGCAGGGAGGTCAGGCCGCCCAGAATCACCACCGGTAAGGCCTTCAGAGCGACCAGTGACAGGGAATACTGCACGCCGAGCTTGCTGCCCCAGATGATGCCGACCACCAGGGCCACGCCACCGGCCACCGACCAGACGATGACCCAGATGCGCGAAAGAGGAATGCCGATGGACTGCGCCGCCTGATGGTCGTCGGCCACGGCGCGCAGGGCGCGGCCGGTCTTGGTTTTCTGGAAAAACACACTCAGGCAAATCACCAGCACAGCGGCAATGCAGGCTGCGTAGAGATCTTCCAGACTGATCATCACGCCGCCCGGGAACAGGCCGTCCATGATGAAGACAGGATCCTTGGGCATGCCCACATCAATTTTGTAAACCTCGCTGCCAAAGATCATGGGGCCGAGGCCGTCGAGCAGATAGGCAATGCCCAGCGTGGCCATCAGCAAGGTGATGGGCTCCTGGTTGACCAGATGGCGCAGGGCCAGTCGCTCGATCACCCATGCCACCACCACCATCAAGGCGAGGGTCACGATGATGGCCAGCAGGTTGCCGACCAAGCCAGGCTCCATGCCCAGCCAGCCGGGAATCCACTGCGAAAAGCGCGCCATGGTCAGGGCTGAGAACAGCACCATCGCACCCTGCGCAAAGTTGAAGACGCCCGAGGCTTTGAAGATCAGCACAAAGCCAATGGCAATCAGCGCGTACAGCGTGCCAACCATGAGGCCGCCGAACAAGGTTTCTAGAAAAAATCCCATGACTGCTCCTGTCAGTTATCCGTGGTGCCGTCCAAGCGAGGGACAGCCAGCAAGGGCCGCCCCGCAGCAAAGGTTGTCGTTCCTCTTGGGGGACGATGCGAAGCGGCTCAGGGGGTATCTCATTTCAGTGGCCAGCGCCCAGATAGGCCCGGATCACGTCTTCGTTGTTGCGTACTTCATCGGGGGCACCGTCGCCAATTTTTTTGCCGTAATCCAGCACCACGACGCGGTCCGAGATGTCCATCACCACGCCCATGTCGTGCTCGATCAGCACGATGGTGGTGCCGAACTCTTCATTCACGTCGAGGATGAAGCGGCACATGTCCTGCTTTTCTTCCACGTTCATGCCGGCCATGGGTTCGTCTAGCAGCAGAACCTGGGGCTCCATGGCGAGGGCTCGGCCCAGGTCCACACGTTTTTGCAGGCCGTAAGGCAGCTGGCCCACAGGAGTCTTGCGCCAGGCCTGGATTTCAAGAAAGTCGATGATGTGTTCGACAAACTCGCGGTGCTGCATCTCCTCACGCTGTGCGGGCCCGAGGCGCAATGCCTGCATGAGGATATTGCTCTTAATTTTGAGATTGCGGCCGGTCATGATGTTGTCGATCACGCTCATGCCTTTGAACAGCGCCAAGTTCTGAAAGGTGCGCGCCACGCCCATCTCTGCAACCTGCCGACTGTTCATGTGGTTGAAGGTCTGGCCACGAAAAGTGATGGAGCCTTCGGACGGCGTGTAGACACCGTTGATGCAGTTGAGCATGGAGCTTTTGCCGGCACCGTTGGGGCCGATGATGGCGCGGATTTCATGCTCTTTGACGTTGAAAGAAATATCGGTCAGAGCCTTGACGCCGCCAAAGCGCAGGCTGATGTTCTTGATGTCCAGAATCACGTCGCCAGCGGTTTTTGTATTCATGAAAATTCCTCTCAGGCGACGGCTTTGACGGCGGCGGGATGGATGCTTGCATCCACGATGGACAGCGTGGCGCTGACGCTGCCGGTGCGGCCGTCCTCAAACTTCACCAGCGTCTCAATGAACTGCTCTTTTTTGCCCGTGTACAGCGCCTCAATCAGCACGCCGTATTTGTCGGCAATGAAGTTGCGGCGCACCTTGCGGGTACGAGTCAGCTCGTCGTCATCGGGGTCCAGCTCTTTGTGCAGCACCAGAAAGCGCGCCACCTGGGTGTCGGCCATGCCGGGCTCGCTGGCCAGGTCGGCGTTGACTTGGCCTATGCATTCGGCCACCAGCTCAAGCACCTTGGCCTTGCTGGCCAGATCGACATAACCGCCATAGGGCAGGCCCTGGCGCTCGGCCCAGTTGCCCACGGCTTCGTAGTCGATGTTGATGAAGGCGCAGACCTCGTCCTTGCCATGGCCGAAACACACGGCTTCCTTGATGTGGGGGAAGAACTTGAGCTTGTTTTCGATGTAGTTGGGCGCAAACATGGCGCCGCGGCTGGTCTTGCCTACGTCCTTGGCGCGGTCGATGATGCGCAGCTGGCCGCTGGCGTCGATCACGCCGGCATCGCCAGTGTGAAAGTAGCCGTTGGCATCCATCACTTCGGCCGTTGCGTCGGGGCGCTTGTAGTACTCCTTGAGCACGGATACGCCTTTGACCAGTACCTCGCCGTTATCTGCAATTTTTAGCTCAATACCAGGTGCCGCCTGCCCCACGCTGGAGAGCTCAACCTGCCCGTCGCGCTGCAGGCAGACATAGGCGCAGGTCTCGGTCTGGCCATAGAGTTGCTTGAGGTTGATGCCGATGGAGCGAAAGAAGCGAAACAGCTCAGGGCCGATAGCCGCACCCGCCGTATAAGCCACCCGAATGCGTGACAGGCCCATGGCGTTGCGCAGCGGTCCGTAGATGAAGAGATTGCCCAGCTGGTACTTGAGCCGGTCGATGGCACCCACGTTCTTGCCATCCAGAATGTCCGAGCCCACGCGGCGGGCCACGCCCATGGCCTTGGCGTACATCCATTGCTTGAGCGGTGACGCGTCTTCCATGCGAATGGAGACCGAAGTCAGCATGCCTTCAAAAATACGCGGCGGCGCAAAGTAGTAGCTGGGGCCAATCTCGCGCAGGTCGATGGAGATGGTGGCCGCAGATTCTGGGCAGTTGATGGTGAAACCCGCCACCAGCCACTGCGCAAAGGAAAACAGATGGTCACCGACCCAGGCTGGGGGCAGGTAGCAGATGACGTTGTCTGAAGCATTGAGCTTGTCGGTCTGCGCACCGCCGCGTGCGGATTCGCCAAAGCTGGCATGGGTCTGGCACACTCCCTTGGGTTTGCCGGTGGTGCCCGAGGTGTAGAGGATGACCGAGACATCCTCTGGTTGCACGGCCTGAACCATGGCTTCATAAGCACCGGCGTTTTGCGCATCCCACTCTTTGCCCTTGGCCAGCAGTTCTTCGGTGCTGATGAGACCAGGCTGGTCGTACTTGCGCAGGCCACGCGGGTCGTCATAAATGATGTGACGAATGCTGGAAACGCTCTCGCGCACTTCCAGCAGCTTGTCCACCTGCTCCTGATTTTCGGCAAAGGCAAACGCGATTTCTGCGTCTTCCATCACAAACATCATCTCGGCGGCCACGGCATCCTGGTACAGCGGGATGGGCACAGCGCCGCAGGCCTGCACCGCCAGAAACCCCATGTAGACATGCGGGCGGTTATCGCTGATAAAAGCCAGGTTCTGTCCTCGTGCAAGCCCCAGAGCACGCAGGCCGCAGGCCATGTGGCGCACGGTTTGGGCGGCTTCGCGCCAGCTCCAGGTTTGCCAGATGCCGTACTCCTTCTCACGCAGAGCGGGCGCATCGGGGCGCTCTGTCGCGTGCTTGAGCAGCAGTTGCGGAAACGTGGTTGTCATGCCGGGTCCTTTGGGTCTTGGGAGCGCCGGCGTGATGAACACCCGGAACCTGAAGTCTTGCAGTCATGCTAAGGATGACTTTGACGTCAGGATGTCTGTTGGGCGACAATTTGCGGGAAAGCCTTCATAGTGAATATCCGCTGTGACAAATGCTGCTGAAAACGGCGCATTTGCTGCCTCGTGGAAATCCCGCTTTTGCATCGGCCCGGCTTTGGCAATGCTGCATGCCATGAGTCAAGAACTGTCATTGCATCAAAGGCGCCGCAAGCCTTTGGCTGTTGAGCTGGAGGGCATTCCGTGGTGGCCGGTTTTACTGCCCCTTGAGCGCGAGAACGTGCAGCGCGTGCTGGTGGTGGGGGATGCCGAGCCCGGAGACTATGTCTGCCGCACCGGCCATTCGCCCACCTACTGGTTTGGCGTGGTTGATGGTCTGTTCAAGATGAACACCGAGAACGCCGACGGTGTCAGCATGACGCTGGCCGGTCTGCCGCCAGGCGGCTGGTTTGGCGAGGGCACGGTCATCAAGCGCGAGCCTTATCGTTACAACGTGCAGGCCTTGCGCAAGAGCGTGGTGGGTGGCTTGCCCATCGACATGTTTCACTGGCTGCTTGATCACTCCATTGGCTTTAACCGCTTTGTGATGAACCAGCTCAATGAACGGCTGGGCCAGTTCATCGCAGCGCGCGAGATTGACCGAATGAGCAACCCTGACCTGCGCGTGGCGCGCAGTCTGGCTGCGCTGTTCAACCCCTTGCTTTACCCCGGTGTGGGGCAGGTGCTACGCATTACACAGCAGGAACTGGCCAATCTCGTCGGTTTGTCGCGTCAGCGCGTGAACGAGGCGCTGTCTGTGCTGCAGCGCGAGCGGGTGATTCAGATCGAGTACGGCGGCCTGCGCGTGCTCGACCTTGAAGCGCTGCGTTATGGCGAATTCAGCTCGCCGCGCAAGGCTGTAGCCTGATGCCTGCTATGAAGTTTGCGCAAACTTCATGTCCTTGGCGTAAGGTGTTGATTCCATGGCGCTTGTGGGCGCAACCAGAAAGCTTCAACACGTTCTGAAGCAAGCTGCGCTGGCCCCTTGTCCTAAAACCCAGCGCCACGCTGGAATTGTGGATAACTTTCGCCTCGCGTACGCGCGTTGCGCGAAAATAGAGGCCAAATGTCAGTCAATACTCCTAAAGATTCCGGCACCCCAGGTGCTGGCAATTCCTCCGCGTCGTCGGATTCCTCGTCGGCACGCCCTGTTTTGCGTGCACCAGCCAAGGCCGAGAGGCCCGCTGAAGACCGTGGCTACCGATCCGGCGGCGACCGCTCCGATCGCGGCTCACGCGGCGATGCACCGCGTGGTGATCGCGGCGCACGCCCTCAACGTGACGATCGTCCACGTTCCTCCGGCTATGGTCGTCCTGAACAAGGTCGCCCATCCCGCGATGACGGCGACCGCCGTGGTGGCTTTGCCCCACGTGATGATCGTCCCCGCTTTAACCGCGATGAACGCCCCGCTCAAGGCGGCGAGCGCAGCTTCGGCGGTGGTGACCGTGGCTTCCGCCCTTACGGCGAGTCGCGTGATGGTGATCGCGGTGGCGATCGTCCTCAAAACCGTGACTTTGGTGACCGTCCACGTTCATCCGGTTTTGGCCGTCCTGACCAAGGTCGCCCAGAGCGCTCCGAAGGTGGCGATCGCCGAGAGTTCCGTCCGCGTGACGACCGCCGTGATGACCGCCCTCAAGGCGGCCGTGACTTTGGTGACCGTCCACGTTCGTCCGGTTTTGGCCGTCCTGACCAAGGCCGCCCAGAGCGCTCCGAAGGTGGCGAACGCCGCGAGTTCCGTCCGCGTGACGACCGCCGTGATGACCGCCCTCAAGGCGGCCGTGACTTTGGTGACCGTCCACGTTCGTCCGGTTTTGGCCGTCCTGACCAAGGCCGCCCAGAGCGTTCCGAAGGTGGCGAGCGCCGCGAATTCCGTCCGCGTGACGACCGCCGTGATGACCGCCCTCAAGGTGGCCGTGACTTTGGTGACCGTCCACGTTCTTCCGGTTTTGGCCGTCCTGATCAAGGCCGCCCAGAGCGTTCCGAAGGTGGCGAACGCCGCGAATTCCGTCCTCGTGACGACCGCCGTGATGACCGCCCTCAAGGTGGTCGTGACTTTGGTGATCGCCCACGTTCTTCCGGTTTTGGCCGTCCTGATCAAGGCCGCCCAGAGCGCTCCGAAGGTGGCGAGCGTCGTGAATTCCGTCCACGTGACGGCGAACGCCGCGACTATCAACCCCGTGACGCTGAGCGTCGTGGTGGTGACCGCTTTGAAGGCCGTCGTGATGAGCGCCCTCAAGGTCGTGACTTTGGTGATCGTCCACAGAACCGTGGTTTTGGTGACCGTCCTGAAGGCCGTTCCTTTGACCGCAACGACCGTGGCGATCGCCGCAATGACGAGCGCCGTGGTGAACGCGGTGGCGATCGTCGTGATGACCGTGGTGGTGAGCCTGAAAAGCGCCATATCCCCGGCTCGTTTATTTCTGAAGCGACCCGCCGCCCAACGACCGGTATCCGCACTTACCGCCCTGCCGCTGATGGCTCGGATCGCGTGATTCCCGTCAAGCTGCCCGAAGTGGAAGCCCGTCAGGACGATCGTCCCGGTGCAGTTCGCATCAACAAGCGCATCGCTGACATGGGCATGTGCTCGCGTCGCGAGGCTGATGAGTGGGTGGAAAACGGCTGGGTGACGGTTAACGGCGAAGTCGCAATCATGGGCCAGAACGTGGTTCCAGGCGACAAGGTTGAGATCGACCAGAAGGCGCAGGAGCGCCAGGAGCAACAAGTCACCATCCTGCTGCACAAGCCCATGGGTTATGTGAGCGGTCAGGCTGAAGACGGCCATGAGCCTGCTGTGGTGCTGTTCACCAACGAGAACCGCTGGAACGAAGACCGCAGCAAGACGCGCTTCAACTTCAGCCAGCTCAAGGGTCTGGCACCTTGCGGTCGTCTGGACATTGACTCCGTGGGCCTGCTGGTGATGACTCAGGATGGCCGCGTGGCCCGCCAGATCATTGGCGAAGACTCCGAAGTCGACAAGGAATACCTGGTGCGCGTGACCATGGGTGACCGCGACCTGGACATTCAGTCCGTCTTCCCTGAAGAAAAGCTGGAACTGCTGCGCCATGGCCTGTCGCTGGACGACCAGCCTCTGCAGCCCGCCAAGGTGGATTGGCAGAACCCCGAGCAGCTGCGCTTTGTGCTGACCGAAGGCAAGAAGCGCCAGATTCGCCGTATGTGCGAACAGGTGGGTCTGCGCGTGGTGGGCCTCAAGCGCATCCGTATCGGCGGCGTGACTCTGGGCAACTTGCCTGTGGGTCAGTGGCGTTACCTGGCTCCTAACGAGAGCTTCTGATACCCCCTGAGGCGCTTTGCGCCTTCCCCCTCTCTCTTCGGAAGGGGGGCGGCAGCCTCGCTGCGGGGCGGCCCTTGCTGGCTGTCCCTGCCATCAGGCATCGCCAACTTTTAGAGAAATTGGCTTCTAGCCATTGATAGATAAGCGCAAGCAGCTATTCTTTTTGAATAGCGCTTGCGCTTTTTTCGTTTGTAGGCCAAAGCCCTTGAAATCGGCAGGGCTGTCCCAAGCTAATAAAACGCATCGCCTTGGGCGATAAATTTTTGCGGTTTTTTCAGAATTTCATAGAACGCTCATGACAAAGCAAACCCATTCCTTTCAGGCCGAAGTGGCCCAGCTGCTCCACCTGGTTACGCATTCGCTGTATTCCAATCAGGAAATTTTCCTGCGCGAGCTGATCTCCAATGCTTCGGATGCTTGCGACAAGCTGCGCTTTGAAGCGCTGGCAGATGCCAGTCTGTACGGCGATCAGCCCAATCTGGAAGTGCGCGTGTCCTTTGACAAGGCCGCCAAGACGCTGACGATTACCGACACCGGCATCGGCATGACCGAGCAGGAAGCCATCGACAACCTGGGCACGATCGCCAAGAGCGGCACCAAGGCGTTCATGGACAAGCTGTCTGGCGACCAGAAGGCGGATTCGCAGCTGATCGGCCAGTTTGGCGTGGGCTTTTACTCCGGCTTCATCGTGGCCGACAAGATCACCGTGGAAACCCGCCGTGCCGGTGCTCCCACTTCTGAAGGCGTGCGCTGGATCAGCGGCGGCACAGGTGACTTCGAGATCGAGAAGATCGAGCGCGCCGAGCGCGGCACCAGCATCACCCTGCACCTGCGTGATGATGCGGAAGAGTTCCTCAACGGCTACAAGCTCAAGCAAGTCATTGCCAAGTATTCCGACCACATCAGCCTGCCCATCTTGATGGAAAAGGAAGAGTGGAAGGAAGGCGAGAACGATCAGCCCGGTGAGATGGTCAAGACCGGCGAGTGGGAAACCGTGAACAAGGCCAGCGCCTTGTGGACCCGCGCCAAGAAGGACATCACTGAAGAGCAGTACAAGGAGTTCTACAAGGCCATCAGCCATGACTTTGAAGACCCGCTGACCTGGAGCCACAACCGCGTCGAAGGCAATACCGAGTACACGCAGCTGCTGTACATCCCTGCCAAGGCCCCGTTTGACCTGTACCAGCGCGACAAGCACGCTGGCATCAAGCTCTATGTGAAGCGCGTCTTCATCATGGACGACGCCGAAGCGCTGATGCCCCAGTACCTGCGCTTTGTGAAGGGCGTGATCGACTCGGCCAATCTGCCGCTGAACGTCAGCCGCGAGTTGTTGCAGGAAAGCCGCGACGTGAAGCTGATCCGCGAAGGCTCGGCCAAGCGCGTGCTGTCCATGCTGGAAGATCTGGCCCGCCACGACAAGCACGAAGCCGGCGCTGACGGCGTGACCGATGTGGTGGATGCGGATGACAAGGCCAAGGAAGGCAAGTTCACCCAGTTCTACAACGAGTTCGGTGCTGTGCTCAAGGAAGGCCTGGGCGAAGACCAAGCCAACAAGGACCGCATTGCCAAGCTGCTGCGCTTTGCATCGACTACGCACGACGGCCTGAACACCTCGTTTGCCGATTACAAGGCTCGCATGCAGGATGGCCAGGATGCCATCTACTACATCACTGCCGATACGCTGGCCGCAGCCAAGAACAGCCCGCAGCTGGAAGTCTTCAAGAAAAAGGGCATTGAAGTGCTCTTGATGACGGACCGCGTGGACGAATGGGCGCTGAACTTTGTGCAAGAGTTTGACGGCACACCGCTGCAATCCGTGGCCAAGGGTGCTGTGGACCTGGGCAAGCTGCAAAACGAAGAAGAGAAGAAGGCGGCTGAAGAAGCTGCAGAAGTCTTCAAGCCCGTGCTGGCCAAGCTCAAGGAAGCGCTGAAGGACAAGGCGGATGACGTGCGCGCCACCAGCCGTCTGGTCGATTCGCCCGCCTGCCTGGTCGTCAGCGATGACGGCATGAGCCTGCAACTGGCTCGCTTGCTCAAGCAGGCGGGTCAGGCAGCGCCTGAATCCAAGCCCGTGCTGGAAGTGAACCCCGATCACCCGCTGGTCAAGAAGCTGGACGGCTCCGTGCACTTCCATGACCTGGCGCAGATTCTGTTTGACCAGGCCGTGCTGGCCGAAGGCGGCCTGCCCGAAGATCCGGCTGCCTATGTCAAGCGTGTAAACGCGCTGCTGGCTTAAGCGGCATTAGCTCAATAAAAATCCCCGCAGAGTGGTGGCTCTGCGGGGATTTTTTTATGGGTTGCGGTGGGCGGCGATCGGTCATAAGCAGCCTTTGGGTTAGGCTAAAGTGTTGTTACTTCAGCGATCTGCATGTGCCCGAACTGGCTCATGAAAACAATGGTAAATGCGGCCTCGTTAGTTAACTTCAGTCAGAAAGCAAGCCTTGATTTCTATTCGGCCCATCGCTGCCCACGAATGGCAAAAGTACCGTGATATTCGTCTGCGCGCTTTAAAGGATTCACCCGACGCCTTTGGCAGTACTTGGGAACGTGAAATCTTATTGACCGACGAAAGCTGGTCTACACGCATTGCTGCGGCTGCAAAATCACCCAATAACGAGGCATTTTTCGCAGTCAGTGGCGAACAGGCGCACGGATTGATATGGGCTCAGATCTCTGAAAAGGAATCAAATGTTGCTTGCCTGTACCAGATGTGGGTTGATCCTGCAGCCCGTGGTTTGGGTGTTGGACGTTCCTTGCTCACGGAGGCGCTTGCATGGGCAAGAAAGAATGGTGCGCGACATGTTCAATTGGGCGTAACCGTCGCTGACTCCCCAGCCCTTAAGTTTTATAGGTCACAAGGCTTTCTCTCTGTTGGAAAGGCGGAGCCTTTACGTGAAGGCTCGGGTCTTATGGCTCAAACAATGGTGCTGGAACTGGGCGCTAGCGCATGACTGCTCAGTGCTGGGTTCCACCCCTGCATCGACCTAATCAGGGGATACGTAACTCAAGACGCCCGCCCTTGGCATACACCTAGCTTGAGAAGCTGTATAAATAAACAGTAAAATTGGGGCTTGATAGCTCCAAAAAAACAGGCCAAACATGTCAATAGAACTTGAACAAGAAGACGTCTCCATCTTTGAAGACCGCCTGTGGCATCACAAGGGCTGGGAAGCCCGCGTGATCAAGAATGAAGATGACGATGGCTGGGCAGTATCAATGACTCAAGACGGCCAGGCGGAACCGGCTCTGGTAGGCCCATGGACCATGGGCCGCGACAAGAAAAGTCCTAAGCCATTGGACGTGTCGGCCTTCAATACGCTGGTGAAGACTGCCAGCGAAATAATACGCAGGCATGAGCAGCACCAAGCAGCGATGCTGCACAAAACGATCGAGATTGAAGTGCGTGGACTGCGCGTCGTGGTGGCTCTCGATATTGAGCCCGATGAAGAGAATCCCACTGCGACTCTCACGGCCACTGCTGCGGATGGCAGCCAGTTGGCCAAGGTACGAGCCCGCCCCGACCAAAGCCTCACCCGTGCATCTGCGCAGCGCTGGGCAGACGCAGGCTACCCGCGCGCTAGTGATGAGGACTAAATCTCAGAATAAGGCTCTGGCTTTGGCCTCACGTTCGGTTTGGAAGTAGCGAGACCTTCACTGCTCAGAAGTGCTGAACGACTGCAACGGGTCACCACTAATCCTCCCCGATCGACTGACGTGATCTTCATGCATCAGGTTTTTCAGTCGAAAAACACATGAAAATAGCTTCCCGCGCTTATCCATAAAGCGCTGGAAGCTATCAATTCAAGAGTTCTGGTCCTTTTGCTGGCCCAGCAAGCGGCGATCCCAGTGCACCACGCCCAGCGAGATCAGGCCCAGTAATCCGCCCATGAGGCTGGCGCCGTTCCAGCCATGGTTGAGCCAGGCCCAGGAGCCCAGGGCCGAGCCAATGGAGGCGCCCAGAAAATAGGTCGTCATGTAGACGGCATTGATGCGTGAACGGGCCTCGGGTGCCAGTGCGTAGACCACGTTCTGGTTGCTGATGTGCAGCGCTTGCAGCGCGCCATCGACCACCAGCAGACCCAACATAAACCACCAGATGCTGGTGCCGCCCAGCCACAGGCACAGCCAGCCCAGCAGCATGAGCAGGGCTCCCGCCATGGTGGTGGGTTGCTCCAGCCCCTTGTCGGCCAGTCGCCCGGCCACATTGGCCATCAGCGCACCGGCAATGCCGACGATGCCAATCAGGCCGATCATCAAGTCCGAGAGCTGAAAGCCCGGCCCGGCCAGCAGCAGTGCCATGGTGGAAAACAGCACGCTCACGGTGGCAAAGCCGGTGCCGCCAATCAGCGCACGGCTGCGCAGGCGTGGGTGCTGGCGTAGCAGCTCACCCAGCGACTTCATGACGGTGCCGTAGCTCACCGATGCAACTGGCGCAGCCTTGGGCAGGGCGCGCGCCAGCAGTACAGCCATGAGAGCTGTGCAGGCTGCGCCCACCCAGTACACCGTGCTCCAGCCGCCCAGATGAGAAAGAATGCCGGCCACGCTGCGCGAGGCGAGGATGCCGACCAGCAGCCCACTCATGACCAGCCCGACTGCGCGGCCGCTGGTGCCGGGGGCGGCAAAGGTGGCGGCCATGGGCACCAGAACCTGTGCGGCGACGGAGAACACGCCAGCCATCAAAGTGCCTGCGGCCAGCAGTGCAAAACTGCCTGCCAGGCCGCTGATGCCGGAGAGCAGCATGCCGCAGGCCGCCAGCAGCATCAGGATGAGCACCAGGCGACGGCGTTCCAGCATGTCGCCCAGCGGCACCAAAAACAGCAGGCCCAGGCCGTAGGAAACCTGCGCCATGGTCACGGTGCTGGATGCCTGGGCATCGCTGATCTGCAGGTGCTGCACCATGGAGTTGAGCAGCGGCTGGTTGAAGTAATTGGCTCCTGCACACAGGCCGCAGGCCGTGGCCATGAGCAGCAGGGTTGTTTTTGAGAGAACCGTCGGAGCCGTGGTCGTGTTGTTTGGTTTCATGAGGCGCGCGGATGGATGTTGCAAGTCAGGCCGTGGTGGCCGCTCTGAGAGTTTGAGCCGGTGGCATGGCAAGGGCTGGCTGCGTGGCCGCTGTTATGGGGGCCGCTGCCGTGGCTTCCACTTCGATCAGCATGCCGGGCAAGGCCAGCTTGGGTACGGGGATCAGCGTGCAGGCTGGAAAACGCGGCCTCTCGTCGCCGGGTTCGCCACTGCCCCAGTGCTGACGCACGCTGCGTTGCCAATGTTCGAAACGCTCCAGCGAATGATCGACGATCAGCACCGTGAGCTTGAGCACATGGCTCATGTCCGCGCCACCGGCAGCCAGGGCGATCTTGATGTTGGCCAGAGCCTGCGCGGCCTGTTGGGCAAAGCTGTCGGGCAGTTCGGACTGTGCGTCTTCTCCGCCCTGTCCGGAGACGAACAGCCAGCGCAGAGGCTCCTGGACGGTGACCACATGGGTGTAGCCGTTTGGGCTGCAGTCATAAAGACCGGCGGGTTGCAGGTATTGCGCTTGTGCGCGGATCTGGGGGGTGATGCTGGGCATGGAGTCCATGGAAGTTTTTCGGGCAAACCTGCTCCGGCGAAGCCTTGCAAAGAGCGGGCTTTTGGGCGGAAGCTGCGTTGCATTGTTCAACCTCAACTAAGCTTGAGGTCAAGTGTTTTATAAGACCACTTCGGATTGCGGCGATAGCACGCCAGTCATGAACAGCAAGGAGAAGCATGGGACCGACAGTGCAATGTGAAGAGAGAGCTGATTCGGCGGAGTCCGGCAGCCGCCATCTGCCGGAGGCAGATGGGTGGCAGGAGCTGAGCGTGGGCGAAGTGGCCAGCCGCAGCGGCGTGGCGGTATCTGCTTTGCACTTCTATGAGAAGCAGGGCTTGATTGCGAGTGCGCGCACTGCTGGCAATCAGCGCCGCTATGCCCGCGCGGTGCTGCGGCGGGTTGCGGTGATCAAGGTGGCACAGCGCATGGGCGTTCCCCTGGCCGAGATTGCACAGGCGCTGGCGCATCTGCCCGGCAACCGCGTGCCCGGCAAAAAGGATTGGGCCAGTCTGTCGTCCCACTGGAAGGGCCAGCTTGATGAGCGCATTGCCACGCTGACCCAGCTCAGGGATCAGCTTGACTCCTGCATAGGCTGCGGTTGCCTGTCCCTCAAGGTCTGTCCGCTGCGCAATGAGCAGGATTGCCTGGCCGGGCAGGGGGCCGGTCCGCATTTCCGATAAGCGGTTTTAGAGCTGCTCTTAGTTGCGTGGAATAGGCAGAACGCGGGCGCGTATGCACAGCAGACCCAGAGAGGTCGTCAGCAGGCCCAGACAGACGCAAAAACCTATCAATGCGCCTGTCAGGCCGATATGGTCAGACAGCCAGCCCATGCCCAGAATAGGCACGATGGTGCCCACATAGCCAATGACCAGATAGGTGGATAACAGGCCGGTGCGGTTGGCGGGTTTGGAGACTTTGTTGACGATGGACATGCCTGCCAGATTGCACAGCGCATGGCCGCAGGCCATGCTCATCACGCAGAGAACAAACAGCGCCGTCGAGCTTGCAAAGGTGTTGAAGATGAGCAGTGCATTGGTGGCGGTCAGCGCGAAGAAACCGGCGATGGCTACGCTTTTAGTGGCGTACGGGCGCGCAATCAACTGAATGCCGGCGGACAGAAACAGGATGATGCCGATCGAGAGGCCCGAAACGGCAGGCCCATGCCAGGGGACCATCTTGGCCATGAAGCTGGGGGCCATGGCGGCAAACAGACTGAACATGCCAAAGGCGGAAAACGCAGCCATGCAGCCCAGCGCGTAGTGATAAAGAAAGGGCTTGCGCGGCTGGGAGATGCTGGGCAGCACATCTTTGAGAGACAGGCGGGGGGCATCGCTGGGCGAAGGCTCTGAAGTTGCTGGCAGCTTGATCTGAAACAGTGCGTAGATGCCCAGAAAGCTCAGCACGATGGGGGGCAGATAGCTGGTGACAAGTGGGTGCGGCACCCATTGCGCCATCAAGCCGCCAACCACGGGGCCGAGGCCAAAGCCAAAGGCAATCGTCAGGCTGGTGGTGGCGGCGGCGCGTTGCAAGTCGCCTTTGTTATTGAGCTGGGTCATGCCCACCGAGGCTGATGTTGTGATCAGCCCGGACGCCAGACCAATGATGAAACGGCAGACGCCCAGACTGACGGCATTCCAGGCCATTGCCGAGCCCATGACGCCCACCGTCATGATGATAAGCCCCATGCGCAGCACCTTCAGAAAACCAAAGCGGTTCGTCAGGCGTCCCAGAAACAGCAGGCTGATCAGTGCGCCCAGCATATAGGTCACGAAGATCTGCGTGATGTGGCTGGGCTGCAGCCCCCAGGCCTGCTGGTAGAGGGGGTAGAGCGGGCTGGCAAGGGCCGTTCCCATGACGCCTACGCACATGGAAAAGCACACCCAAGCATAGGGGCTCAGACGAGATTGCATTTTTGAACTACTTGGTAAGGCAGGCGTTTTGCGTACCCTGCATGGGGAAATCAGCTTGACCTAAAATTATTAAAAATGACTTATTGGTCAACTTTATGAATTCTAGAAAAGGATTTCAACGCATGGTTGAGGCTGATGCATCCGTCCCTTGCACAGACCCGGATATTGGCAATGCCGAGCAGGCCAGACGTCGCACGCGCGGCCCCAGTCTCGACAAGACGGCGCAGACCCGCCAGCAAATTACCGAGGCTGCGCTGGCGGAGTTTGTCGAGGTTGGCGTAGCCCGCAGCACCATGGATCGCATTGCACGCCGCGCGCAGGTGGCCAAGGGGACGCTGTACCTGTACTACCCCTCCAAGGACGAATTGCTGCGCGGGGTGGTGGAGCATGCACTCAGGCACTCGGCCGTCTATACGGCGCTCAAACGCAGAAAAGGCGAGACCGTGCGAGCCTTTTTACGCCGCAGCTTGCTGCCTACGATGGAAGCGGTGGAAAACAGTGAGCGTGGCCTTCTGGCGCGGCTGGTGCTCAGCGAAGCCAGTCATGCCCCCGAGCTGGCCCGGCTCTACAAAGAACTGGCTTTTGATGCATGGCAGACCTATGTGCAGGACTTGCTGAAGCTGGCGGTGAAGGAGGGGGAGCTCAAGACCCGCTCCGTCAGTCGCAGCGCACAGTTGCTGGCCAGCCCGTTCTGGATGGCGCTGGTGCACAACAGTCTGCTGGCCCCTGATGCACCGCAGAAGCTGGCACTCAAACCTCTGGTCGAGCTACTGATTGATAACCTTTTTTCCACATCGACGGGCGACAATGCAACCGTTAAAAGCCAATGAGCGAACTGTTATGAAAACTGCCTTGAAGATCACCGGGAAAACAGGCCTGAGCGCCACGCTGGCTGCGCTGCTGCTGATGGCGCTGCCCGGTTGCAGCTCCGTGGGGGCGGGCATTGGCGTGGGTATTCCGATTGGGCCTTTTTCCGTCGGCGTGGGTCTGGGTAGTGGCGGCCTTAGCGCAGGTGTAGGCACAGGCATTGGCCCGGTGGGCGTAGGTGTGGGTGTCAATCAGAGCGGGCAGGTTCTGGGCAGTGCTGGTGTGGGCGCATCCACAGGCGTGGGCGGTGCCAGCGTAGGTGTCGGCGTTGGCACTTCGACGGTGCTGCATGACCCGAATAGACCTCAAGCCGCAGAGGTGCAGGCGGCACCAGTTTCAGCACCTGTTTCCGCTCCTGCACAAGGTGGAGAGGCCGTGCAATGGCGTGATGCGAGAGGGCAACTTGTGCCTGAATGCCGTGTGCAGGGGCGCTGCTAAGACCCGCTAAAGCAATAAAAGCAATAAAAGCAACAAAGAACAACGGGCCGTAGAGGCCCGTTGTTCTTGCTGCTGACTTTGCGAAATTGATGGCGCTAATTGATGGCGATTAGTGCTGGTGCTTCATGTGTGCGATGAAGGGAGCTTCTTCTGTAATGACAGGCTGGAATGGCGTGGCAACAGGGTCAAAAGCGCGAATGCTGGGAGCAGGCTTGGAGCTGCCTGCCATGCCGATGCCGCTGTTGTTGGCATTGACGTTGCGGCGCGAGTTGAGCACCAGACTGCCCCAGTCGTTATGGTCGTTCAGGATGCTGTGGGAGCCCGAGTTGTTGAGATCTTTTATCAGTGGTGTTCGGTCGTCAATACCATTGCCGCTCCAGTCCGCGAAGTAGCCGTTGGCAGAGCCTCGTCCGATGAGCAGAGTTTCCAGCAATGCATCTTCATTCAGGGGCTGGCTGCTGCCATCGGAATAATCAATTTTGAAAGTGAGCGAGTGAGGGCCATCGTCCAGTTGTGATTCTGGGAAAGGATTGCTCTTTGTGTAGCCATTGGCAGACTGATTTTGATAGTTGGTCAACCAGTAGTAATAACGCTGCGTCACGCCCATGCCCTGGGAGTTGGGAAGTCCTGTCATCTGGTAGAAATAATTCATCACGCTGTAGTAGTTGGGCTTGTTGGTTGCATCTTCATTGCCGCCATGGCGCAGGCCCAGGGTGTGACCCAGCTCATGCATGATGGTGGAGGCCTGATAGTTCATCAGACGCGAGGAGCCAGCTGTCAGGCCCCATCCGCCTAGCGTGACCATGAAGTCATCCCCCAGAAACTCAGCAGAACCAGAGGCTGCACCGCTGCCGTTCGGTGCTTGCGAGTTGGCCATGAGCAAGTAGCGAAATACGGGCTTGCGGCGAATATCGAGGTGGACCGATTTGATGGCGTACAGACTGGAGCAACCGGCGGTGAGCTTGCTGGAGACAAGCAGTTGCGTGCAGGTTGCGTGGTTGCGTTGGTGGCTGACGTCACCACTGAGGTTGTGCTTGCTGGCATCTACGCTGGCGGCAAACAGATTGCCCACATCAAAGTGGACGGCGATATTGCGCTTCTGGAAGGCTTGAACAATTTTGTCCAGCGCACCCGCCTGTGGTTTGACGCCGGCGTCGGTGCTGTTCAGATAGTCCACATGAATGAACAAGTCGCGCTGACCCTTGCGTGCGCCCATGGCATAGAGATCCTGGCCGGCATAGGTGCCGCCCGCTACCTTGGCAGAGTCGGGGATGCCGTCGTTATCGCTGTCGGTGACGCCCTCAGGCACGTCATTGATGCCGCCGGGTGTTGTGAAGTTCACCTGGGCCCAGTCGCTGGCGGTACGAGTCTGACGGAAGCTCGCAAAGGGGCGAACAATGGCAGTGTTGTAGCTGTTGGCAGTATTGCTCATGGCTGGAACATTGATGCCGCCCCAGGCGCTGGCGGTGACGGGTTTGGTGGTGCTGCTGCCAAAGGCGACAAAGTCTACGGTGGAGCCGGATGCAATCAGCTCGACAAAGCCTGAGTCGCCTTGCCAGTAAGGCACCTGATTTTGCGCGTTGGAGATATAGACGTTGCTGGACGTGTTCTGCAAATCAGCAGAGACACGCGAGGCGATTACGACATAGTCGTTGGGCTGCAGAGTCAGCTGGGGCAGGGCGAAGGTGGCTGTTGCGGTACTGGCCTGGGTGCTCAGATTGAGTGCGGGAGCGCGCAGGCTGTAGTTGCTCAGCTCAATGCTGGCACCAGAGTTGTTGTAGACCTCAATCCAGCTGACGGAATTGCTGTAGTAGTTGTTGGCAATTTCGCTGATGAAAACACCCGTTGGAGCGGAAGCCGGGACTGGCATAGACCCCATCTTGTTCGATGGCGCAGGAGCTGGTGCTGGTGTGTCGGAGGACGCTGGTGCTGGTGCTGGTGCTGCAGCCGCGGTTCCCGTGGTGGTGGAGCCCGATGTAGCTGAGGGGCTGCCACCGCTGTCACCACCGCCGCCGCCACCGCAGGCAGTGAGCAATGCGGCCAGAGCGACTGGGCCAAGCTGGCGCGTGACTGAATGCCAAGAAGAATTCATGAATGCTCCCCCCTACTTTCTGTTCGGTTTCTGTGAATGAAACCAATGTAGGTAGCCACTCGCTTCTTTCGGGTAGGAAGCTCTGCAGGGCTTTTTGTGGGAAGTCGAAGGCTGGTGCGCTGTGTTCTAGCTGACGCGATGTAGGCCTGATCTGGGGTCTTGTAGAGAAATGCTTTATCTATGCGGCTTTGCTGATTGATAGATAAAGAGGTAAGTGCTTGTCGTTAAAGGATTCTGTTGATTCGAGGTTTCAAGTCCTTGTGAGGTGATGCATTTCACTGCTTTGAAGCACTGGCTTGAGTGCTGATTACATTCATACCCAATTGATGGATTTGCTGACATTGCGGTTGTAACGACACCTGCCATCAAAAAAGCCCAGTCCGTGGGTCACGGGCTGGGCTTGAAAGGCATGGGGGCGTTGGGTTGAGCGGCTGGCTCAGGCGTATAGCGGCTCTTGCTGCATGGCTTCGATTTGCTCGTTGAGCATATCCACCTGACCCTGCCAATAATCCAGTGTGCCAAACCATGGGAAATTGATGGCGAAGATCGGGTCTTGCCAGCGGCGCGCCAGCCAGGCGCTGTAGTGCAGCAGGCGCAGGGTGCGCAGCGGCTCGATCAGGGCCAGCTCGCGCCGGTCAAAGCTGCGGAACTGTTCATAGCCTTCCAGCAGGGCTGAGAGCTGCTGGGTCTGCTGGCCTCGGTCACCCGAGAGCAGCATCCACAGATCCTGCACGGCGGGGCCGCTGCGGGCGTCGTCCAGATCGACAAAGTGCGGGCCACCGTGGCCCTCGTCGTTCAGTGGTGTCCAGAGAATATTGCCGGGGTGGCAGTCACCGTGCAGGCGAATGGCGGTGGCAGATTGCAAGCCAAAATGGCCTGCAGCGCTTAATCCATCAGCGGCAGGTGCTATTAAAGACAGAGCTTTCTCGCAGGCTTGTTGCCAGCGGTTGCGAACCTCCAGCGCCACGACTTCATGCTCCAGCAGGTAGTTCATGGATTCGTAGCCAAAGCTTTTCAGATTGAGCGCCGGGCGATGGGCAAAGGGTTGGGTGGCACCCACGGTGTGAATGCGCGCCAGAAAGCGGCCAATCCACTCCAGCACCTCCCAGTCATCCAGCTCGGGCCTGCGGCCGCCGCGCCAGGGGCTGATGCTGAACAGAAAGCCACTGTGCTCGTGTACGGTCTGGCCTTGCAGAACCAGCGGGGCGACCACGGGCACTTCCTTGTCAGTCAGCTCCTGCGAGAAGGCATGCTCCTCCTCAATCTGCGCGCGGCTCCAGCGGCCGGGACGGTAGAACTTGGCCACGACCTTGTCGCCATCATCCAGATGCGCGAGGTAGACGCGGTTTTCATAGGAGCTGAGGGCCGTGAAGCGTCCATCCGGCACAAGGCCCGTGCTGCACAGCGCATCCATCACGCAATCCGGCGTGAGGTCTGCATAGGGGTGAGAGGGGTCTTGGGTATCGCTCATGCCAGCATTGTCATGCGCAAACCGGCCCTTTTTGGCTGGATGGGATTGCGTTCATACGCTCAGTGCTGCTTTTGTTTTGCTAGCGGCTAGCGCCTGTCTGCATTGGGCTGGCTGCTCAAAAGACTCTTGCTTTGCGCTGAAGCTGGCACACTCGCTGTCATGGATGTGAGCCCAGAACTGTCAGAGCCCTGTGAGGATAGAGATTTTGCCGAATGGCATCAGGGCTGCCCGTGGTGCGCCGTCTGGGTCGTGATGCTGGAAGATGCGGCACTTGCGCAAGTGCTGCAGCAGGCCAGAGCCAGTCTGGGCGATGCCTTGTTGCCACGTTATGCGCGCCAGCCGCATATCACGCTGGCCTATCGCGGGTTATGCCAGGGCGGCGCTGCACATGTAGCGCAGGAATATGACGCACAGGCGCTGCGAGCTGATGTGGCTTTGCTGCAAAAACTGAAGCAGCAACCCTTTGCTGTGCAAGTGGTGGGGGTGAATAGCTTTACCACCGTGCCATATCTGAGTGTGAAGGGTGATGAGCCCGCTTTGCAGCGCCTGCATGCAGCGCTGGTGCCCGAGGAGCCTGCGCCGGGCTGGCGCTATCTGCCCCATGTGACCATTGGCCACTATGCCAAGCAACGGCCTTTGCGCGAGATGGTCAAGCAGCTGGATGCGCTGGGGCAGGGCTTGCCCGAAATCACGGTCACGCAGCTGGCGCTGGCCCGCTATGCGAGTGCAGATATTGCAGGGCCCCTGACGCTGGAAGGCGTCTTTGAGCTGGACACCGGGCGCTACGTTGCAACCCCCGATGCCCTGTGGCGTGACTTTACCTAGCGGGTTTTAGGCGAGAGTCAGCGTCACGTCGATATTGCCGCGCGTGGCATTGGAGTAGGGGCAGACCTTGTGAGCAGCGTCCACCAGTTGCTGGGCAGCGGCCTTGTCCATGCCGGGCAGGCTGATCTTCATGCGTACGGCGATGCCGAACACTTCACCCACGGGGCCCAGATCCACTTCAGCGTCCACAGACAGGTCGGCGGGCAGAGTCACGTTCTGGCGAGGAGCCACAGCCTTCATGGCACCGATAAAGCAGGCGGAGTAGCCGGCAGCAAACAGCTGCTCGGGGTTGGTGCCCTTGCCAGCGCCGCCGGGGGAGGTCAGCTGGATGTCCAGACGGCCATCATCCGTGCGCGAAGCGCCTTCGCGGCCGCCGGTAGTGTGGGCGTGTGCGGTGTACAGAACCTTGTCGAGTTGGGCCATGTTGATCTCCTTGGGTTGGTGAAAGGCATACGCTAACCCATGTTGATGACGCCAGCCGTCTGCGGGGGTGAGGGCGCTTGTGCGGAGAATGCATGAATCCGCACAAAATCTGCCGCTAGCTCTTTTGTATCAAGCGCTGGTAGCTATGGTTTTTGATGATTCGACCTCAGTCTTCGTAGGGGAGATTTTCGGGGTCTGCACCCACAAAATCCGGCGCTGGCGTGCTGTGCAGTTGCAGCGCCCAAATGTCTGTGTGGCCCTGTGCCAGCCGCTTGACGGCGCGGTGCATGCCGTCCATCAAGCGGCCTTCGGCGTCTAGCAGGATGGGGTAGGCGGTGTCGGCCGCCTCGACCAGCTTCAGGTGCTCGGCAATTGCGCGGGGTGTGGGCTCGTCGCCCGGCCCGCTGAACCAGTAGCGCTGATCCAGCTCGGCAATCTCAGACAGCGCAATCCAGCGCGGTTGTACTTGTTGCTGGGCGGCCAGAGCGATGAGCTTGCGCACATCCCAGGCCAGCAGCCCTTGCGGGCTGGGGCGAAGGTGGTATTGGGGGCGTAGATTCACGCCCTCATTGTTTCATGAGCGTATCGGCCAGCGCCTGGTACATGGGCAGGCTGGTCGGATCGATGCCGGCGTTGCCAGCAATCGGGTGGGATGCATAGCGCACCACCACCATCTGGGCCTTGGGATCGATATAGTTGGCCTGGCCGTGAATGCCGCGCGCCATATAGGCCCCGTTGGGGTTGTGCGAGACCCACCACATATTGCGATACGATCAGCCTGGCCCGGCCTTGACGAACCGGGCCGGGCCCCCAGCACCAGATGCACAGACACAGCTATGCCACTGCCAACGTCTGCGGGCACCCCAGCTCATTGACCCAGCGCTCAATGGTTCTGGACATGACCCGCTTGTCCAGTCGCTGGACTCCCATGATCAGGGGCTTGTTTGGTTAATCACCACCACCAGGGTTAGGGGGGAGTTGACCTGGAGGGCCCGCCGGGCCTTGAGGACCCACCTCACCAGGAGCTCCGGGAGCCCCCGTCGCTCCTGGTGCACCCGCAGCCCCTGCTGCCCCCGCTGCTCCTGCAGCGCCCGCGGCACCAGCAGCCCCCGCCGCTCCTGGAGCGCCCGCAGCACCCGGAGCCCCTGCAGCACCCGGAGCCCCTGCAGCACCTGGCGCCCCTGCGGCACCCGCAACACCGGGAGCCCCGGCAGCACCCGGTGCACCCGCAGCACCAGGGGCATTGGCCAACACCCCCGAGCTGGGCAGGTCGCGCAGGTCACGCACCCACTGCATGGTGACGTAGTCTTCACGATCACGGCGCACCAAAGATTTATCGCCGCCACCCAGGGCAAACCGCAGGCCCACGTTCAGACCAAAGTTGCGGTCACGCCCGATGGACGCATCGGCATAGACCGAGGCGGTGTTGCTGCCAAAGGCCTTGAACTGGTGCTCCACGCCACCCACCACGTAATCGCGGCCCCAGGATCGACGCATCCCCATATTGAGTTTGGTGTTCTCTTCGGGGTAAAACGCCACGCGAAGATCTCCAAACGTTTTGCTGTTCAGGCGACTGATGTGCTCCCGTCCCACGATGCCTTCAAAGCTCACGCGCTCCGATAAGTACCACTGGCCTTCCACGCCGAGCTTGGTCATGGTCATGCCTGCGCGCTGGCTGTCCGTCGCAAAGCTGCCGGTTCCCACGCCCAGACCGGCATACAGACCCACAGCGCCCTGCTTGGGGTCGCGCCAGAAAAGGTGGGCGCCCAGACCCATGAGTCCGTTGCCCTTGTTCGTGCCGCCCACCAGCACATCCGTCTGAAAGCCCATGTTGTTGCTCAGCGGTGCCGCCCACGAGCCACCGACATGACCCGAGCCACTGCCCACACCATTCGTGCGACCGCCGCCCGCCCCAGCCTCCAGGCGCATATTGGAGCGCGAGACCGCAGTGGTGCTCGGTGGCGCAATACCGGCGGGCTCTTCAAAAATGCCGCGTGCGGTATCGACCTTGCTGACCGGTGCTTTTAATTGCTGCTCATTGAGCTTGGCGTTGGCGGTCTTGAGGTCGACTTCCAGCTGTGTCTGGCGTGCCCGGAGATCCTCAATCATGCGCAACAGCTCTGCGGAGGTCGCCGCCTGGGCTTGCAAAGTGACCATGGAAGTCCCCAGCAAAACAGCGCAAAGATGGGGAATATATTTTTTCTTGAACGTCGGAAAAGACATGCTGATTGAATCCTTATGAATGACGTTGGGGCCGGTATATGCCGCGTGCTCCAGGCGAAATTGACGTCTTGAAAACGCCGCAAATATTTTTCTTATTGCACGGTTCGGATGGTTGCATGAAAGGCTTTGATGGAGTGCTAAGTGACTGATGTATAGACAAAAAATCACAATCCACTGATGCGTGGATGCATCAAGCCGGTGGCGTTATTTGCATCAAACGCTCTCTGCTGCCCGGTCACTTCGGGCGATGAATCAGCCCCCGCATTTCAAAGCTCGCTATGGAAAAACAGCGGCAGGCAGTGCAGCGCTGTGCGCAAGGCGTGAGCCGCGTTGACCACCTGGATCGACAAGCGCAGACAAGGGTTTTTCGCTGCCAGCGGCAAACGTGGGCGTAGGTGGGCGCAGCCCGCAGTTTTAGGATGCTGCGATTCGGTTCTGGCTGACCCTCAAGGATTTGTTCGGTCTGGCGTTGCACCAGACGATGGGCTTTGTGCAATCCCTTTTGCAGTTGTCAGGACTGGGTTTGCCAGCATCCGACCTCAGTTCAGAGTTTTTGTGCAGCCATCCTCAATCAGTTCACTGATACGGGTCGCCCGCAGAAGGTTGCAGTGGCATAGATGCCTCTGAGGTTGGGGGTAATTCAACCCAAATTGGATAGATGCAACAGCGCTGAAAATCTCTTGAAATTCATGACTGCCCATTTCGAGCGGTTTTATCTGCCCGTAAAACGTGCGGGACGTTTTTCAATGAAGGAGCGCACGCCTTCGGCTGCGTCTTCGCTATTTGCCAGGCGCTGCTGCACGGGGATGAAGTCGGCCACGGCGGCAGCCTGACCCAGCTCGATGGCCTTGAGCACATTGAGGCGGGTGGCCACCACGGCTTGCGGGGCTTGCAGGGAGATGCGTTCTGCAATGCGAAAGGCCTCGTCCAGCTCTTGCCCTGTGGGCACCACTTTCTGGACAAAGTTGCAACGCCAGGCTTCTGCCGCATCAAAGGGGTCTCCGGTCAGCAGGTGCAGCATGGCATTGCCCACGCCTGCGCGCTCGGCCATGCGCAGCGTGGCTCCACCGGTAGGCATGATGCAGCGCTGCACCTCCATCTGCGCAAAGCGGCAGTCGTCAGCGGCGACCACAATGTCTGCGCCCAGCATCAGCTCAATGCCTACGGTAAAGCAGATGCCTTTGACGGCAGCCACCATGGGCTTGGCGCGGCGGCGGTAGCCGGGCAGGCCGTAGTCATGCGGCTCCACCAGCCCGGGTGGAATGACTTTCTGGCCAGTTTTCATGAACTCGGCGATAAGGGGCAGATCAAGCCCCGCCGTGAAATGTTCGCCAAAGGCGTGGAGCAGGCCCACGCGCAGCTCGGGGTCATCGTCCAGCCGGGTGTAAGCCTGGGCCAGTTGCTGGAACATGGCGGGAGTCCAGCCATTGCGCTTGGCTGGGCGGTTGATGCCGATCAGCAGCACATGGCCACGAACTTCACAGGAAATACAGCCCTCTGGCGGTGGGCTGGGAATGTCGATTTGCATGGTGAATCTCCTGCACAAAACGATAGACCTCAGCGCTTGCGCTAGCAGTCGCGTACAGGACGATTCATTGCTTGCAGCGCTAGGTGTTAACGCCAGCGCCTTGCACGCAGCTATGCTTTGGGCGTGACCCTAAGAATTGAAAAAAAGATGCCAGAAGCGCCGCACCGCCAACTGTTCAGAGACTACCCGCTGGATGGCGCGCTGCTGCGTTTCCACCCGGCAAGCGGAACCAACATCCGCATTGAAAATGCGGAGACCCGGCATCTGCAGCGCGTGGCACCCCGGGTGGCCATGTTTGGTATTACGAATAAATGCAATCTGAGCTGCGATTTCTGCTCACGCGATGTGCAGCGCGAGAGCGCATGGACACTCAATTCCGCTTCGCAGGTGCTGCAAGATCTGAGCGCTGCCGGTGTGCTGGAGGTGGCGTTTGGCGGCGGCGAGCCATTTGCCTTTCGCGGCTTTGCCGATCTGGTTCAGCAATTGCATGAAACCACGCCACTGGCGCTGAATGTCACCACCAATGGTCTGCTGATTCGACCCGGAACTTTTGCGGCGTATGCGGGTTTATTGGGGCAGGTGCGTATCTCTCTTTATGACGACCCGCGCTGGCGCGATACGGCGCAGGTTTTGTCTAGCTATGGGCAGAGATGGGGTGCGAATCTATTGATCGATGCCGCGGCCCTGACGACGTTGCCCACTCTGTTAGCGGAGCTGACAGCACTGGGTTGCCACGATGTGTCGCTGCTGTCGTATATCGGCGCCGATATGCACAGGCATCTGACGGCGCAGGGGCGGCTGCAACTGGCGGCCATCGTGCAGGATGCGCCACTGCCTTGCCGTCTGTCGGTGTGCTTTGGCAACACCGTGCCTTTGCCCCGTTTGTTTGATGGTGCGGACGGCAGCGGGGACTGCGGGGCGGGCGTGGACTTTGTATCCATTACCCCTGATCAGCGTATGCAGGGCTGCTCGTTTCACGATGGAGGCTTGCCCGCGCGCAATGCGCAGGAGATTTTGGCGGGCTGGCAGCATCAGCGATCGCGTCTGGCGCAGCCCAGTCTGCGCCATGGCTGTGCGGGCCGCAAACGGGCTGGTTTGCCGCACGGGCAGCGCGCCCAATCCGAGCCTTCCATATCTTCACCTTCTGTACGGGTGTGGCAGGCGTTTTCGGGCAATAACAGCGGCGAATGCGTGATGGTGGCTCAATTCGACACCATTGGCGACGCCAACAACTATTTGGCCCAACTGCTGCCGGCCTGGAAGCCGGAAGCAGACTATGCACCTGAATGGCAGCAACTTTTTCAGGCGCAGGCCGTGGCCGGGCCGGGGCTGGCCTATGGTGAGATGCCGCGTGACTTGCTGGCCATTGGCCGATCGGTGCTGGCAATGGGTTACGGTCTGGAAGACCAATTCCCCGAGCTGCGGGCGCTGGCCTGGAAGCAGGGTGCAGCGTCGATGTCCGGTGGCATACACAGCCATGAGGTGACGCTACTGGCGGCAGTGCGCACCGCCAGTGCCGATGAGGCCCGCAAGCTCGCCGCAGTCGAGTGGGCGGATGAATTCCCTGCTCGGCCATTCATTTATGGCGATACGCTGTTGCTGGTCATGGGGCTGATGGGGCAAGAGGGCGAGCTGGAAGCCTGCAAGCGCAGTCTGGAAGCCTTGGCGGATGGGCGCCCTCTGGCCGTTGAAGTGCACTCGGACATTGTCAGCAGCGAGAGCATGCTGGAGGTGATGAAGCGATTGGGTGCGCAAATCCACCAGACGCCGAGGCTGGTGCTGCAGTTCTGGGGCGGAGACCCTGCTGTGGCTCAGAAAAAAGCCGCACATTTTGCCCAGATGGTGACTGAGGCTGAAGTGACCGTGGCGGCTGCCTGTGTGCTGATTTCAGGCCTGAGCCGGCGCAAGCGGCTTGCGGTGCTGGCGTATCGCCAAGGGGCGACGGTCGGGGCTCTGGATGCTGCCGAGCTGCAGGTGAGTGCGCGGCTCGTGTTGCCGGAGCTGCCCAAGCAAAAGGGCAAGCGTGTGGTGCAGCCATCCATCGACATTGAGCTATTGCAGGATGAACTGCGACTAAGCCTTTGGCCCGGCGTGCCGCTGCAGGTGGAGCAGGGCTACCGAGGCGCAGCCCAGGTGAGTGTGACCAGCACCCAGCCTGAGCGGGTACTGGAGACCTTGAAGCAAGCGGCGCAAAGACTGGGGGCCACAACCCATTTCTGGGTCAGCGAGCCTCAGGCTCTGGCGATGTCCGTGCGCCGTCTGCTGGCAGAGGTTCGGGAGTGATGTGAATGTGATGTGAATGGGCCTTGCTGGCCCCTCCGCCTCCTGACCCTGCCAGTGGTCGCAGATCAGTAGGTGTAGACGCCCTGACCGGTCTTGCGGCCCAGACGGCCAGCGGCCACCATTTCGCGCAGCAGGAAGCAGGGGCGGTACTTGCTGTCGCCGAACTCCTTGAGGTAGACCTCCATCACGGCCAGGCACACGTCCAGACCAATCATGTCGGCCAGAGCCAGCGGGCCGATGGGCTGGTTGCAGCCCAGTTTCATGCCGGCGTCTATGTCTTCAGCGCTGGCCGTGCCTTCGCTCAGCACCTGGAAGGCTTCGTTGATCATGGGCACCAGAATGCGGTTGACCACAAAACCGGGCGCGTTCTTGACGGTGATGGGCGATTTGCCCAGTGCTTCAGCCATGGCCTTGACGGCATCGTGCGTGGCGTCAGAGGTCTGCAGGCCGCGAATGATCTCCACCAGAGCCATCATGGGCACGGGGTTGAAGAAGTGCATGCCGATGAAGCGGTCGGCGCGTTGCGTGGCGGCGGCCAGCTGGGTGATGGAGATGGACGAGGTGTTGGTCGCCACGATGACTTCGGGGGCCACCAGCGCATCGACCTGCTTGAGGATCTTGACCTTGAGCTCGTAGTTCTCGGTGGCGGCTTCGATTACCAGTTGGGCGGCCTTCAGGTCGTCGTAGCTGGTTGAGACTTTGATGCGGGAGAGCGCTGCGGCCTTGTCAGCTTCACTGATCTTTTCTTTCTTGATCAGGCGGTCCAGGCTGCCAGCCACGGTGGCCAGGCCTTTTTGCACGGCGGCGTCAGAGATATCGACCATCACCACATTGATGCCCGATACGGCGCATGCCTGTGCGATGCCGTTGCCCATGGTGCCTGCGCCGATGATGCCTACAGTTTGGATTGCCATAATTTTTGTCTCCATTCAGATAAGTGCGATTGAACGGGAAAATGGTATCCCGGTTCTGAGCGGGTTTGGCCCTTGTCGGGCATCTGCGGCGTGATATGAACCTGCAGGGGCTGAAAAATTTCCGCACGACCGTGTTATTGCGCATTCCAGCGCCGGGACAGATTCTCCAGAATGGGCGCTCAAAGCGGGAGGCTCTATGCGCGACTATGTGGTGATCGGCGGCGGCTCGGCAGGTTCGGTACTGGCTGCACGCCTGAGTGAAAACCCAGCCGTCAGCGTCACGCTGCTGGAGGCCGGGGGCGAAGACAAAAGTGTGCTGATTCACTGCCCAGCCGGCCTGGCACTGGTCGCCAAGCAAAAAACGCTGAACTGGGCTATGGAGACCGTGGCCCAGCCCGGACTGAATGGCCGCAAGGGCTACCAGCCACGCGGCAAGGTGCTGGGGGGCTCCAGCTCTATCAACGCCATGATTTATTCGCGTGGCCAGCCTGCGGACTATGAATATTGGAGCGCTCAGGGCAATACCGGCTGGGGTTGGAGCGATGTTTTGCCTTATTTTCAGAAGTCCGAATGCAACACGCGTGGCGCGGATGGTCTGCATGGCGGCAGCGGCCCGCTGCATGTGTCCGACCTGCGTGACCCCAACCCGCTGGCGCAGGCCTTTGTGCAGGCGGGCGTGCAGGCAGGCCATGCGCACAACACAGATTTCAATGGGCTCAATCAGGAAGGCGTGGGCCTGTACCAGGTCACGCACCACAACGGCGAGCGCTGCAGCGCGGCCAAGGCGTATCTGACGCCGGTGCGCAGCAGGCCCAATCTGCAAGTCATTACCGGTGCGCAGGTGCTGCGGGTGCTGATGGAGGGGCGCAAGGCGGTAGGCGTGGAGTATGTGCAGGGCGGACAGGTGCAACAGCTGCGTTGCAACCGCGAGGTCTTGTTGTGCGCGGGCGCGTTGCAGTCACCGCAGCTGCTCATGTTGTCTGGCATTGGGCCGGGCGAGCATCTGCAGCAGATGGGGATTGAGGTGGCAAATGACCTGCCTGGCGTGGGTGAGCATCTGCATGACCACCCCGATGTGGTGCAGGTGGTGAATGGCCCGCAGATGACGGACAGCTTTGGTATCTCGCTGACGGGTCTCAAAAACGTCTGGCAGGGTGTGAGCCGCTGGCGCAATGAGCGCAGAGGCATGCTGACCAGTAACTTTGCGGAAGCAGGCGGTTTTATCCGCAGTCAGCCGCAAGAGGAGGCGCCTGATCTGCAGCTGCATTTCGTGGTCGGCAAGCTGCTGGATCACGGGCGCAAGACGGTGCTGGGCCACGGCTACTCTTGTCATGTCTGTATCTTGCAACCCAAGAGCCGAGGCCGGGTGAGGCTGGCGGCGAACGAGGCGCAGGCCTTGCCGTTGATAGACCCCGCCTTCTTTGCCGATGCCTACGATATGCAGCGCATGGTGCGCGGCGTGCATCGCATGCGTGAGATTCTGAGTCAGCCGGCGCTGGCTGGGCTGGGTGGGAATGAGTTAGAGCATTCAGCTCAGGCGCGCAGCGATGTGGAGATTGAGCAGTTCATCCGCAATTACGGCGACACCATCTACCACCCCGTAGGGAGCTGTCGCATGGGGCCGGGGCCGCTTGATGTCGTCGATGCCCAGTTGCGCGTGCATGGTGTGCAGGGGCTGCGAGTGGTAGATGCCTCCATCATGCCGCGTATTGTGAGCGGTAATACCAATGCACCCACCATCATGATTGCCGAGAAGGCGGCGGACTTGATCAAATTGACGGCGTAAACGGGCGACGTAAATGGGTGTTAGGTCTCAGAGGACAGAGTTGACTCCGCACCGTCTTGAGACGGGGGTGTCAGGGTGATGAATTCAGTGCGTCCGCGGCCCAGTTTTTTGGCCTGTTGCAAGGCGATGTCAGCTTGCTTGGTCAGCTCGTCCAGCTTCAGGCCTTTCCATGCGCTGGGCGCGAGTGCGCAGCCAGCACTGAAGTCTAGATCGACCTGCAGCTCATACTGAGCCCCCATCTGAATGGCGGACTTGATGCGGGTGAGCAGGGCGCGTGCCCCTATCTGGTCTGCATGAAGCAGCAGGCAGAAAGACTCGCCTTGCCAGCGAGCGACTAGCTCGTCGCCACGCATCTGTTTTTGCAGAGTACGAGACATCAACTGCAGGGCTTCATCGCCCGTTTGATAGCCATGACGCTTGTTGACGCGGGAGAAATGGTCCATGTCGATCAGAATCACCGCCAGAGGCAGATTTTCGCGCAGTGAGCGGTGAAGCATGAAGCGTGCCTGATTCTTGATCGCCTGGCGCAATGGCAAGCCTGTCAGGTTGTCGTCGGGTGCATTCGTCTGTAGCTCTTCATCACGGCAGGCCATCAGTATCGACACGAAGCACAGGCCGCTGAACACTGGCATTAACCAGGATAGCATGAGGTGAGGGGTGGGTTCCTCCGCAAAGCTGTGCAGCCATGAGGCAGGCAGTGTGTAGTAAGCACGGGTTATCAGGATCAGTGCAACGCACAGCCCTGCGCCACAGAAAAGATAGCGCCACGCTTTGGCAACCTTGGTGCGGGGGGAGAGCGCCATGCTGATCACGGCAATGAGACTCAGGCTATAACCGATGTCGAACCATGCCACCTGGTAAGGCTTGTTTTGACTCAGTGCCATGACGCCTGCTAGCGTGAGGAGGCACAAGACAGGCAAAGCCATGGTGAGTGCTTTGCAGCGTTGTCCTACCCAGCCTTTAATTGCCTTGTGCAATTGCCATAGAGCCCCCAGGGCCGCGGCCGTCGCGAATGTAGACAGCAGTGCATTCCAGCCAAAAGACGCGACTTGCTCCGCGCCGAATACGAGCAGCCAGGAGAGCCCCTGCAACAACAGAAATTGTTGAGCATTGAGGGCGGGGCGGCTCATCTTCTGACTTTGGCCCATGAACCATGGCAGGGCAAAAGCGATCGTCATGAGATTGACGGCCACCATGAGCGCCAGGGAAAACTGATCTACATCGTGCATCGAGGGAAATTACTGGAAGGCCACTTCGTCAAAGCTGCGTAGTTTGCGACTATGCAGACGATCGGAGCCACCTTCTCGCAGAATCTCTACTGCACGCATGCCGATACGCAAGTGCTGATCCACGCGTTCGCGGTAAAAATGATTGGCCATGCCGGGCAGCTTGATTTCGCCATGCAGTGGCTTGTCGCTCACGCACAGCAAGGTACCGTAGGGCACGCGGAAGCGGAAGCCATTGGCGGCAATGGTGGCCGACTCCATGTCCAGCGCCACGGCGCGGCTCTGGCTGAAGCGGCGCTGGGGAAGGTTGTCGGGCAGCAGTTCCCAGTTGCGGTTGTCGGTGCTGGCCACGGTGCCGGTGCGCATGATGCGCTTGAGATCGGGACGCTCCATCTGCGTGACATCCGCCACGGCCTGCTGCAGGGCGACCTGAATTTCGGCCAGGGCCGGAATTGGTACCCACAGCGGCAGCTCTTCGTCCAGCACATGATCTTCACGCACATAGGCGTGGGCCAGCACATAGTCGCCCAGTTGCTGGCTGTTGCGCAGACCTGCGCAGTGGCCCAGCATCATCCATGCGTGGGGGCGCAGCACGGCGATGTGATCGGTGATGGTCTTGGCGTTGGCCGGGCCTACACCGATGTTGACCATGGTGATGCCACTGTTGTCGGCGCGCACCAGGTGGTAGCCGGGCATTTGCGGCAGGCGGGGCGGGGCGGTGCCCAGCTCGTCCACGGCTTCGGCAGGCAGGCCTTTGCGGCGCGTGATGACGTTGCCGGGCTCGACAAAGGCGATGTAGTCGCTGTCTTCGTTGGCCATCTCGGCATGGCCGAGACGGATGAATTCGTCGATATAGAACTGGTAGTTGGTGAACAGTACAAAGTTCTGGAACCACTCGGGCGCCGTACCTGTGTAGTGGCGCAGGCGGTGCAGCGAGTAATCCACACGCGGAGCGGTAAACAGCGACAGCGGCAGGGCCTCGCCCGGATGGGGGCGCCAAGTGCCATTGGCAATGCCGTCGTCCATCGATTCCAGATCAGGCAGATCAAACACATCGCGCATCAGCATACGGCGCTCGGGTGAAAGCGAGCCTTCGATATGGTCGTTATCGGCAAACGAGAAATGAATCGGGATGGGCTTGTCGCTCAGACCCACCTCGATGGCTACCTGGTGATGCAGGATCAGCAGACGCAGCTGCTCGCCGAAGTAGTTGGCGAAGAGATCGGGCCGGGTCAGCGTGGCTTCATAGGTGCCTGGGCCTTCCACAAAGCCATAGGTCAGTTTGGTGTCTGCATGGGCCACGGTGGTGGTCTTGATGCGCACAAACGGGTAGTAGGCGTGGATGGGGGCGGCAGGCGTTTCACCCGCCACAAAGCGCTGCATGGCTGCGCGCAGGTGCTCGATTTGCTCTCGGTACAACTGCTGCACATGGGCCAGAGCCTGGGGTGCATCGGTATGGAACATGCTGCTGCTTTTATGCGAGGGTGTCGGTGTATTGATGGCCATGTACGCTATTGTCTTTGTAGCATTTGACAGTGTTGCGACATCCATGCAGCTGCGCGATCGGCAGGCATTGGCGCAGACACCAGAAACCCCTGCATCATGGCACAGCCCATCTGACGAAGCATGTGCAATTGCTCGGGGCTTTCCACGCCTTCGGCCAGAATTTCGAGATGCAGGCTTTGGCCCATCTGCACGATGGCGTTGACGATGGCGGCCGCATCGGGGTTGTGCGGCAGGTCGGAGACGAAGGATCGGTCGATCTTGAGCCGGTCTATGGGGTGCTTGCGCAGATAGGCCAGCGACGAATAACCGGTGCCAAAGTCATCAATCGCCAGCCCCACACCCAGTGCCTTGAGTGCATGCAGGGTCTGCTGCATCTGCGTGCCCGAAAGCATGAGCGTGGTCTCGGTGATCTCGATATGCAAATAGCGAGCATCCAGCCCCGTGTCGTCCAGCACCTGTGCCACTTCCTGCACTACATCGCGCTGGCGGAACTCTTGGGCGGACAGATTGACGGCCACAGGAATGGGTAGATAGCCGTCATCCTGCCAGGCCTTGGCCTGACGGCAGGCCTGATTTAGCACCCAGCGGTCAACCGCCGCGATCAGGCCCCGGTTCTCGGCAAAGCCAATGAATTCATTGGGTGAAACCAGACCTCGATGCGGGTGCTTCCAGCGCACCAGCGCTTCAAAGCCCGCCAGCTCGCCGCTTTGCATCAAGGTTTGAGGCTGGTAGTGCAGCTCAAACTCACCTCGCTCAACGGCATTGCGCAGCATTTGCTCCTGCATCAGCATGCGCGTGGCCCGCCCTTCCAGCGCGGGGGTGTAGAACTGCGAGAAGCTACGGCCACGGCCCTTGGCCATTTGCAAGGCGGCTTCGGCATTGCTCAGCAGTGCCTCGGGGCATTCGCCGTCCTTGGGGTACATGGCAATGCCTACGCTCAGCGAGACGTTCAGTTGAGTGCCTTCGACCTGATAAGGGGCTTCTACTGGCGTTCGCAGCTGCGCAACCAGCGCCTCGGTTTCCAGCAGAGTCGGGTTGTCGTGCAGCACGATGACAAAGTCATCACCGCCGACACGGGCCACGATGTCCTGTGGGCGCAGGGCTGACTTAATGCGCTGAGCCAGTTCGCACAGCAGCAAGTCGCCCGCGCGGTGGCTGAGCGAGTCGTTGACGGATTTGAACTGATCCAGATCCAGCGACAGCACGGCCAGCCGTGATTGCTGATCTGCGGCCTTGGCAATTGCATCGCTTAGCAAATGGTTCAGGCGTGCCCGGTTGGGCAGATGCGTCAGCAAATCATGCTGGGCCAGAAAATCAATGCGCTGGCGGGTTTGCAGCCTGTCCGTCATATCGCGCAGAACGACGATGCGGTGGCTGTCGTCCTGCCCGGGCATGGTCTTGGCCTCGATCTCTACGGGGATATGTAGGCCGCTTTTGTGTACGGCAATGGATTCATAGCGCTCTTCACTCTCGCTGCGCAAGTTTTGCAGGGCGCGCAGACGGACTTCAGGGGCCACGTAATCAAGAATGGCGGTGCCGCGCAGCTCGTTGATGGTGTAGCCGGCCAGGCGCGCCAGGGCGTCATTGCCATCCATGATGATGCCGTCGCGGTGCAGCACGATGGCTTCGGTGGTGATGGCGGCAAATTTGCGCATGCGCTCTTCGCTGTCACGTATTTGCTGGGTCACCTGATGGTGGTGACTCACATCGGTCATCAGCGCTACCAGCCCCCTGAGCACGCCATTTTCTTCATGAGGGCGCAGCACGGCTTCAATATGCTGAACCTTGCCGATTTCATTCTTGAACTGGCGCGTGTAGCGCATGGTCTGGGTGTTGTCCACAGCGACAGGGTCGAGATACGGTTCTATCTGCGTCCAGACCAGCTCCCCCACAATCTCTTGCACATCAAGGCCGACAATGCTTTGCGGCGTGTAGCCAAAGTGTTCGGCATAGTGGGCATTGGCAAAGCGACAGGTGCGGGTGTCGGCGTCAAAATAGGCCAGCATGGCAGGTGCCGTATCTGCGACCAGCCTCAGAATGGCATCCTCATCTCCCGATGGCTGAGCTATGAACTTGTCAGGCATGCGCCTCCCTCATTTTTGGGAGTATTTATATAGGAATCGGTTCGGCCTCGGTGGATTCGGGTCTCCGATAGACAACGATTCTTGATTTTGCCAACACCATTGCTTACATCTTTTGACTCTAAGTCACACGGCCTGCTAGCAGCTTAAGAACATGAACCACTCCAGCGCATCCACATCTTCCCAATGGCTGCAGCCGCATAACCTGCTGAAAGTCTCGGTTGGGGTCGCGCTGCTGACCATTGTTTTGAAAACGCTGGCCTGGTGGTTGACGGGCTCTGTAGGCTTGCTGTCGGATGCACTGGAATCCTTTGTAAACCTAGCCGGAGCCATGTTCGCCCTGACCATGGTCACCGTTGCCAAGCGCCCTGCGGATGCCGAACACCCCTATGGACACCACAAGGCGGAGTACTTCTCGGCTGGTTTTGAGGGCGTGCTGGTCATGGGCGCCAGTCTGGCCATCGCATGGGCCGCGCTGTCGAGGCTGTGGAACCCCCAGCCGCTGGAGCAACTGAGCTGGGGTCTGATGCTGTCCCTGCTCAGCACCGTCTTCAATGGTCTGCTGGCCTGGGTCATGCTGCGCTCGGCCCGTCGGTACCGGTCGATGGCGCTGGCGGGGGATGCCAAGCACCTGCTGACCGATGTCTGGACCTCGGTGGGCGTGGTCATCGGACTGCTGGCTGCTGCATGGACGGGCTGGTTGTGGGTCGATGCGCTGGTGGCGCTGGTCGTGGCCGTCCATATCTGCGTGCAGGGCATACAGCTGATCTGGCAGTCATCGCAGGGCTTGATGGATCAGGCGCTGGACGAGCCGCAGCGCCTGCAGATTGACAAGTTGCTGGACAGTTATGCCCAGCGCAGTGAAGGCGTGGTTTTTGACAATGTCTCCAGCCGCCAGGCCGGCGAGCGCAGCTTTGTGGACCTGCACATGCATGTGCCCGGCCAGTGGAGCGTGCAGCGCGCGGCACAATTGCGCTCTGAAATTGAAGCTGCGCTGCTGCAGGCCATTCCGGGCCTGTACGCCCGCATTGAAGTGCTGCCCGTGGGCATGAACACCGTCAGTGAAGTGGCGGATGGTGACGCTGGCGTTGAGTTTGGGCAAGAAGCAACAGGCGCTGCACAGGAAGGTTCCCGAGGATGATGAGTGTGATTCAGCGCGTCAAACAGGCGCGTGTGGAAGTCGATGGCCGCATGACCGGCCAGATCGAACAAGGCCTGCTGGCGCTGGTCTGCGCCGAGCGCGGTGATACCGAGGCTGAGGCCGACAAGCTGCTTGCCAAGATGCTCAAGCTGCGCATCTTCAGCGATGAGGCCGGAAAGATGAACAAAAGCGTGCAGGATGTGGGCGGCGGTCTGCTCATCGTCAGCCAGTTCACGCTGGCGGCGGATACCAAGGGCGGCAACCGCCCCAGCTTTACCGCTGCCGCAGCACCCGATGAAGGCCGTCGCCTCTATAACTACTTTGTGGACAAGGCCCACGCAGCCCACCCCGTGGTGCAGACTGGCGAATTTGCCGCCGACATGCAGGTGCATCTGGTGAACGACGGGCCGGTGACTATTCCCCTGCGCATAGAGCCAGCGGTACAGCCACAGCTGTAAATCAGGGCGCAGCGGGCGCATGCCCCATGGCAGCCAGGGGCCAACCCGGAGCCTGAACGGGCGCGGATGGGCTGGCCCCGGATAATTCAGCCCTATGAATACCTCCACCAGCGCCGCCAAGGCCACTGATTCCTCCGCTTTCTCGGCGCTGCCCCTGTCCCCTGAAATGCTGGCTAACCTCCAGCAACTGGGCTACACGCAGATGACGCCCATTCAGGCCGCCAGCCTGCCGCTGACTCTGCAGGGCAAGGACCTGATCGCTCAGGCCAGCACCGGCAGCGGCAAGACCGCTGCCTTTGGCCTGCCCATGGTGGATCGCCTCAACCCTCGCTGGTTTGCCGTGCAGGCGCTGGTGCTGTGCCCCACGCGTGAGCTGGCCGATCAGGTCGCCACCGAAATTCGCCGCCTGGCGCGCGCGCAGGAAAACATCAAGGTCGTGACCGTCTACGGCGGCGTGCCCTCGCGCAACCAGATCGCATCGCTGGAAAACGGTGCCCACATCGTCGTTGGCACACCTGGCCGCGTGATGGACCTGATGGAGCGCGGCAAGCTCGACATCAGCAACCTCAAGACTCTGGTGCTGGACGAAGCCGATCGCATGCTGGACATGGGCTTCTTCGGCGACATCGTCACCGTCGCAGAGCAGTGCCCGGCAGATCGCCAGACCCTGCTGTTTTCGGCCACCTACCCCGAAGGCATTGCCAATCTGGCCAACCGCTTCATGCGCGACCCGCAGACCGTGAAGGTGGCTGCCCAGCACAGCGCCGGCAAGATCGAGCAGCGCTGGTACGAGGTGGCTGCCCGCGACAAGGTGGCTACCGTGGCCAAGCTGCTAGCCCACTTCCGCCCTGAGTCGACCATTGCCTTTTGCAACACCAAGCAGCAATGCCGTGACGTGGTGACTGCGCTGCAGGCCGAAGGCTTTAGCGCACTGGCGCTGTTTGGTGAGCTGGAGCAGCGCGAGCGCGACGAAGTGCTGGTGCAGTTTGCCAACAAGAGCTGCAGCGTGCTGGTAGCGACCGATGTGGCTGCGCGCGGCCTGGATATTGCCGATCTGTCCGCCGTCATCAATGTGGACGTGACGCCGGATTCGGAAGTGCACATTCACCGCATTGGCCGCACAGGCCGTGGCGATGCAGAAGGTCTGGCGCTGAATCTGGTCAGCATGGACGAGATGGGCAGCGTGGGCAAAATCGAGCAACTGCAAGGCCGTGCTTCGCAGTTCTTTCCCGTGGATGAGCTGACCCCCGCCCCTGGTGGCGAGCTGCTGCCCCCCATGATGACCATTCAGATCATTGGCGGTCGCAAAGAGAAAATCCGCGCTGGCGATGTGATGGGCGCCATGTGCGCCGACTTTGGCTACAGCCGCGACCAGATTGGCAAGATCAGCGTCAACGACTTTTCTACCTATGTGGCGGTGGACCGCAAGATTGCCTCGGCAGCCTGCGCCAAGCTCAACGGTGGCAAGGTCAAGGGCAAGACGGTGCGTGCACGTCTGCTGTAAAAATATGGGTCAAATTGGCCTCAGGCGCTTGTTTTTCAAGCGCTGAGTGCTCATAAAAAAGCCTTCTCGCTCATGAGAAGGCTTTTTGCTTTGGGGGTTACGGACGGGTCAGTCTTTGGCAAAGAACAGTCCGGCCATCACCAGCCCCGTGGCCACAATGCCCCAGCGCAGGATGTGCGCCGGAATTTTGCGCGCCACGCGTGCGCCGAGATAGCCGCCCAGCGTAGCGGCCACCATCATGATGAGGGCCTGCTTCCACTCCACGATCCCGCCCACGGCGTAGATGGCCACGGCAATGGCCGTGAGCAGGGCTGAGACCAGGTTTTTCATGCCGTTCATGGCGTTGAGCGAGGTCTGGCCCAGCAGGCCGAACAGGGCCAGCAGCAAGATGCCCAGACCGCCGTTGAAGTAGCCGCCGTACACCGCCACGATCAGCATGCCTATAGCGGCCTTGGTGGCGTTGGGTGCGGCGCTGCTGGCATTCTTGCCCGAGGCCCAGGCGCGCAGCTGCGGGCCGAAGGCAAACATGGCGGTGGCGGCCAGCAGCAGCCAGGGAACGACTTTGCGGAAGGTCGCATCGGGCGTGAACAGCAGCAGCGCGGCACCTGCAGAGCCGCCAATCAGAGACAGCGCGATCACCTGCTTCATGGACAGGCCGGGCGGCGACTGCATATCGTCCTTGAAGCCCCATGCGCCCGCCATATAGCCAGGCAGCAAGGCAACGGTGCCGGTGGCGTTCGCCACCACAGGCGGCACGCCGGTAAAGACCAGCGCGGGCAGGGTCAGAAAGCTGCCGCCGCCAGCTACGGAGTTGAGCGCGCCGGCGGTGAATGCTGCGACCAGCAGCAGGGCGAGGTGGCCCAGGTTGTCCATGGATTTGTCTCCTGATTGGGAATCTTGTGGCGCGTCGATCTGATGAGGTCGAGCTGCTTAATTATTTTTAGAAATAAAAAAATGTGAAAACAGTATTTTGAGAAATAAACCAATGTTTTGACAATCACTTCCTACGTTAAGGAGTTTTGCCGTGAATCTGCCCCGTTTCTTCTCTCGCACCGCTTGGGCCCTGCTGGCTGCAACCTGTGTGCAGGGTGCAGCCATGGCCCAGCAGCCGGACTTTCCGGCGCGCTCCGTCAAGCTGGTGGTGGCGAACGGCGCGGGCAGCGCGCCTGATTTGCTAGCGCGCCAGGTGGGCAATGTGGTGGGCAAGGAATGGAAGCAGGCCATTGTTGTTGAGAACAAGGGTGCAGCAGGCGGTGTCTCGGCCGTGGATGCCGTGGTCAAGGCCCAGCCCGATGGCTATACCTTGCTGGTGGGTGGCGACAGTGCCATCACCATCATGCCCAATGTGCAGCGCAATCTGCCTTATGACGTCAAGAACGATCTGGTGCCGGTGACGAAGCTCGGCCAGTCCGACTTTGTGCTGGTGGCCAACCCCAAGAAGGGCTTCAAGACCGTGCAGGACTTTGTGAGCTATGCCAAGGCTCACCCCGGGAAGATCAACTACGCATCGTCCGGCACGGGCGGTGCCCAGCATCTGGCGATGGAGCAGTTCAAGCAGCGCGCAGGCTTCTTCGCCACGCATATTCCCTATCGCGGTGGCCCACAAGGTCTGCAGGATGTGCTGGCGGGTCAGGTCGATGTGATGCTGATTGCCGTGGCACCCGCAATCACGCAGATTCAAAGCGGCAAGCTGACCGCGCTGGCGGTTTCAGGCTTGCAGCGCCATGCCTTGATGCCCCAGGTGCAGACGCTGGCTGAGAGCTACAAGGGCTTTGAGGCCGGAGCCTGGTTTGGCCTGTTTGCCCCCAAGGGCACGCCCGCCGCCTTGGTGCAAGCCATTGCGCAGGATACGGATCGCGCCCTGAAGGACCCAGAGCTGCGCAAGAGCCTGCTGCAGCAAGGCATTACGCCCGTGGGTGAAGGTCCGCAGGTCTTTGTCAAACAGATCAAAACCGAAGATGTACGCGTGGCTCAATTGGTGCGCCGCATCGGTCTGAGCGTCGAGTAAACGGTATTGCGCCCCAATAAAAAAGCGGCCAAGTGCCGCTTTTTTGTTTGCTGCTGGCCTGCAGGGCAGAGTCAGAAGCGGTAACGTAGGCCGATCGAGATTTCGCTGGCCGTCAGCTTGGCGCGCATCTGTTCGTCCTGCAGACCGCGGACGTTGGCGAAATTGTTGGCGCCGCTCTTGGTCTTGCCCATGTCGACATAGCGCCAGCCCAGGTCGATGCTGACCTTGGGGGCGGGCGTATAAGTGACACCAAAGCCCACGGCGTAGGCCAGATTGCTCTGGGACGCACTGAAATACTGGCGGCCAGGGTTGCCTTGCCAGCCGCTGGACTGCAGGTGCGCCAAGCCCAGGCCCGCAGTGCCGTACAGCGAGAACTGATTGTTCAGCGGGAAATCCTTGTACGCATTGACCATCAGGCGCTGTGAGCGGATCTGGTGGTGGTTGAAGCTGGTGGGGAAACGGGTGGAGCCGCTGGTGAACTCATTGTTCTTGGGCAGGGTGTACTCGGCTTCTACGCGCCAGTTCGACGGGAGCTGATAACCCAGGGCCAGAGAGGCCCCTGTGGCGGTGTTCGACTCGTCGCCAGGCACGAACTGGCCCAGGCCGGGGCGGGCGCTGGAGTCCATGTCGTGGGCTTCGTAGCGGGCGGAGTTGATGCGCAGGGCGCCGTAGTAATTGTCGGCGGCAAAGGCGCTGCCGGTGGCAGCCAGAATCAGCAAAGGAATGATGCGTTGGGTTTTCACAGAGAGTCCTTGGCCCGATGACTTCAGCAGGTGCCACACCCTGGCCAGGATGGCCAGTGTCAGGCAGGTGCGTCATGCGGGGATGGACTCAACTGTAGAAAAGCGCCGGCTGGACGTCCATGCGGTAGGCTACGCAGCTATCTCGGTAGAACTACCGAGTGCTGTCCTTGACCGGAGTTGCGATGGCTTACTGAGCGTACGGATCCTCGAAACCCATCTCTTTCATGATGTCGGTCTCGTAAGCTTCCATCTCTTCGGCATCCTCCTCGCTGGTCTCATGGTCCCAGCCTTGGGCATGCAGCGTGCCGTGCACCAGCAGGTGGGCGTAATGCTCTTCCAGCGTCTTGTTCTGCTCTTTGGCTTCGCGCTCCACCACGGGGGCGCAGAGAACCAGGTCGGCCATGACGGTGGGTTCTTGCTGGTAGTCAAAGGTCAGCACATTGGTCGCGTAATCCTTTTGACGGAACTCGCGGTTGAGTTTCTGGCCTTCTTCGGTGTCGACAATGCGCACGGTGATCTCGGCATCCACCGCCAGCGCGTGGCGAATCCAGGTCGTGACCTTGCTGCGCGTCAGCAGCTCGCGGTGGGCTGTGGCCTCGGCAGAGGGGCCAAATTGCAGAGACAGTTGCAGTTGATTTAGAGACATTTTGGCTTGTAGCGCTTATCTGGTAAGCGCTGGTAGCTATGAAGTTTGATTAAAGCTCATCCGCCGTAGGCAGCGGTCGGGCGCTGCGGCTGGCGGGCGCGCGGGTCTTGGGGGCTGATGTGCCTTGGGTCACACGGCCATGGGCGTCGTAAGCATCCACAATGCGGGCGACCAGCGGGTGGCGCACCACGTCCACACTGGTGAAGTGATTGACGGAGATACCCTTGACGCGGCGCAGCACGCGCTCGGCGTCGACCAGGCCGCTGGGCGCGCCCTTGGGCAAGTCCACCTGGCTTACGTCGCCTGTCACCACGGCCTTGGCACCAAAGCCGATGCGGGTGAGAAACATCTTCATCTGCTCGGGCGTGGTGTTCTGGGCTTCGTCCAGAATCACAAAGGCGTTGTTCAGTGTGCGCCCGCGCATAAAGGCCAGCGGCGCGATTTCGAGCACATTGCGCTCAAAAGCTTTTTGCACTTTCTCGTAGCCCATCAGGTCGTACAGCGCGTCGTACAGCGGGCGCAGGTAGGGGTCTACCTTCTGCGCCAGATCGCCGGGCAGAAAGCCCAGACGCTCGCCAGCCTCGACAGCAGGGCGCGTCAGCACAATGCGCTGCACGGCGCTGCGCTCCAGCGCATCGACGGCGCAGGCCACGGCCAGATAGGTCTTGCCGGTACCTGCGGGGCCAATGCCGAAGGTGATGTCATGCTTGGCAATGTTTTCCAGATACAGCGCCTGATTGGGCGTGCGCGCGCGCAGGTCGGCACGGCGCGTGGTCAGCTGGGGCGCGGTCAGGTCGGCTTCCAGCATTTCGACATCGCCAGCCAGCATCAGTTGCAGGGTATCGTCGGCGATGACATCGTCGGCCAGCTCATACAGGGCTTGCAGCAGTTCCAGCGCTTCATTGGCCTTGGCCTTGGAGCCGTCGATCTTGAACTGCTCGTGGCGGTGAGCGATCTTGACGCCCAGCGCAATTTCAATGGTGCGCAGGTGCGCGTCCGTCGGTCCGCAGAGATGGGACAGGCGTGAGTTGTGGTGGGGAGTGAAAGAGTGGCGCAGGATCACGCGGATAATTTCTCAAAAGATGGCCGCACAGTGCGGCAAAGGACTTCAATGATAGGCAAATTGACTGGAACGCTGCTGGAAAAAAACCCGCCCGAGGTATTGGTGGACTGCGGCGGTGTGGGCTACGAGGTGCAAGTGCCCATGAGCACCTTCTACAACCTGCCCGCCAACGGCGCCAAGGTGGCCTTGCTGACCCATTTTGTGGTGCGCGAAGATGCCCAGCTGCTGTTCGGCTTTGCCACGGCCCGCGAGCGCCAGACGTTTCGCGAACTCATCAAGATCACCGGCGTTGGCCCGCGCATGGCGCTGGCCGTGCTCAGTGGTCTGAGCATTGATGATCTCGCGGATGCGGTATCGCAGCAGGAAGCAGGGCGATTGGTCAAAGTGCCGGGCATTGGTAAAAAGACGGCCGAGCGCCTGCTGCTGGAGCTCAAGGGCAAGATCGGGGCAGATACTGGCGCGCAGTCGCTGTTTGCCAATAACAATGACCAGAACGACATTCAGCAGGCGCTGATGGCGCTGGGCTACTCGGACAAGGAAGCGTCTGCCGCCCTCAAGAAACTCCCACCCGATGTAGGGGTGAGCGAGGGCATTAAGCTCGCGCTCAAGGCTTTGACGAAATAGCTTGCTGGCCCTGTGCCAGTCCGGTCGTGAACTGCAGGAGGACACGATATGAGTTGGTGGAGACAGGGCAGGCGCATCGCCCCTCGATGCGCAAGTGTGGTGCTGGTCGTGCTGACCGCTTGCGGCGGTGGAGGCGGGGGCAGTGCTCCTGATCCTGGGCCGGTACCGGGGCCGGGCGGTGGCGCTGGTGGTAGCGGTGGCGGAGGCGGCGATGGTGTTGTTGCCGGTGTTGGAGACATCAACCCTCCCTCAGGCCCGCCCAAAGCCTATGTGCTGGATTCGCTGGTCGTTCCCGCTGCGGCATCAGCGGCGGCGACCAGAGGCGTGGCGCTGGCCACTGCCGCCGTGCGGCCTCAGGCCATCAGTCTGGCGTTACCGCAGTGGAGCAATGCCCCGCTGCCGGTAATGCCCATTCCGGGTCTGCCCATGCAAATAGGTGCGCCCCGGGAGTTGGCTTCCTTGCAGTCTGCAGGCGACATGGCCCGAACGCTGAACTGGACCAAGGCACCAGATGGCGGACTGGTCGCGGCGATCAGCATTACATCCACCGGTGCCTATGGGGTGCGCCTGGGGCTGGTCGTTGATGCCCTGCCGGATGCTGCCCAGATTCGTTTGTACCGGCAGGACCGCACCAAGACCGGGTTTGAAACCACGGGCCAGGCCATCAACGCGGACATTGCTCGAAATCGCCGCGTCGATGGCAATACTCCGGCGGCCAGCATCTGGTGGACGCCTGATCAGGGGGCTGAAGAGGTCACGCTGGAAATCGGCCTGCCCGCAGGGGTGTCCACTTCGCAGGTACGGATTGCCCTTCCCGCGCTCACTCACGCCTATATCAACCTGGCTTTGCCCACGCAGGCCGATTTGCGTGAGAACTTCGTGAGCAGGAATGTGGGCGATTCAGGTGACTGTGAGCAGGATGCCAGCTGCGCCAATCAGTACGCGACAGAGCGCAATGCCGTGGCGCGCATGACGTATGTGGGCCCAGACAACCGCTATTACTACTGCACAGGCTCTTTGCTGAACAACACCAAGCTTGATTACACACCGTACTTTCTGTCGGCCAACCACTGCATCTCTACTCAGGCATCGGCCACTTCCCTGCGCACGGACTGGTTCTTCCGTTCGGCCAGCTGCAACAGCTTTGAGCCCAATGCCCAGACCGCAGCACTGCAGCGCGGCGCAACCTTGCTTTATGCGGCGGCAGCCACTGATACCACGCTGATGCGGCTCAATGAAGCGCCACCAGCCGGTGTCACGCTGACTGGCTGGGATGCTCGTGGCACGGCGGTGGCCGGTACGGCCATTTATGGCCTGCATCATCCGCAGGGCGACTGGCTCAAATACAGCGAAGGACAGGTACAGCGTCTGAGCAACTGTACGGTTGGCAATGGTGGCGTCACCTGCAGCCCCGGCAATGCCCAAAGCGATTATCTGAACATCAGCTGGAGCAAAGGCATCACCGAAGGCGGCAGCAGCGGATCGTCCATTTTTGTAGGCGGCCGCGTAGTGGGAACGCTTTCTGGCGGCAGCAGCTCATGTACGGCCAGCGGCGGCTCCGATGTCTACAGCCGCTTCGACCGGGCTTTCAATAGCCCGATAGGGAACTGGCTGGCGCAGTAACAGTCCGAAAGGACTTGTGGGGGTGTTATTTGCCGGTCAATTTTTTGACGGCGGCTTCGGTCTGCTGCACATGGGCCAGAGGGTCGCTGCTGACGAGTGCAAACTTCACCCTGCCATCCTGCCCGATGACATAGGAAATACGGCTGGCCATGGCTAGGTTGGCAGCGATTGCAGCGTCATAGGCCTTGATGGTCTGGGCCTTGGGGTCGGAAGCTACGGCAAACTGGTCGCGGCAGGCTTCGGTGGAAAAGCGCTTGAGCGTGTCGATATCGTCATGCGACATGCCCACCACCGTGGCACCCATGGCGGTGAACTGAGGCGTGGCTTCGGCAAAGGCATGGGCCTCCAAAGTGCAGCCCTGTGTGAATGCCTTGGGGAAGAAGTACAGCACCACCGGCCCCTTTTTCAGCGCGGCGGCCATGTCAAAGTCAAATGCCTTGCCGGCGACTGCCGCCGGTGTCTTGAAGTTGGGCGCGGCATCGCCGACCTTGAGCGCAGCCTGGGCAGCGGGGGCAATCAGGGAGGCGAGCAGCCAGGGGGCGAGCTGATGGATCTTGAACATGGCAAAGCCTTTAAGAACGTGCGTACGGTCTCTACGATGCCATGGATTGTTCGCCATCCTTTATTCGCCTTGCTGTTGTCCAGCCTACTGCACTCTTGCTAGCCCCCTTTTTGCTTGCGTGCTTACTTCGCGCTGCCCAGCGAGGCGCGGTATTCCAGCGCATAGGCCAGTTTGCCGGCCTTTTTGCCATCCGCAGGCTTGGGTGTGGACAGGTCGGTGTAGGTGGCCGTGCCAAAGGCCGCCATCTGGCCCATCTGCACCGCGTTGTAGCCCGAAGCTCCGATCATCTCCGCAGGGTTGGCGGCCAGCATCAGGTTGGATGCATCCTTGATGGCTTGCATATAGCCGCCGTCGGAGCCGTTGCCCGCCAGATTCAGGCTGTACTGGCTGAGTTTGAAGTGACGCGGCGAGGCCTGCAGCCATTCGCTCCAGTAGAACTCCAGAAACTCGGAAGGATTGACCGGCTTGTTGTAGCCCACTTCGCGGGTGAAGTAGACCAGCGAGCGGTAGGGATCATCCTTGAGGCCATTGGACAGGCCCAACTGACGCGGCAGATCGGCGGGGGTGATGGACGAGCCGTCAGGCAGCTTGAGCCAGACGAACTTGTTGGCGCGCATGGTGCGCCAGAAGCTGGCGTTGCTGGCGTCCTTGTAATTGCCCTTGATCATCACCGGCATCTGCACCTGACCACCGGCCAGACCGGTTGCCACCTTGCCGTTGCTGTTGGGTGCTTCCCAAAGGCTGGTGAAGCTGTGGTGTCCGTCGGTCAGGAAAAGCTGGCCTTTGGGGCCAACCACGGCGGTCTTCAGCAGGCTTTGGTAGTTCACGACCTGGGCCTTGCAGGTGAAACTGCTGCGGTCGTTGAGCTTAGAGCTGGCCGTGATGCCGTTCTTGGCCGTGGAGTCCTGGCCGCTGTCCTCGCACAAATCGTCAAACGCTTTTTGCCATTGCGTGGAGGCCACGCTGCCGGTCGCAGTGTGGGTATAGCGACCCTGCTTGTAGTAGATCTGGTCGTAGCCTATGGCGGGTTGCGTGGGCAGAGCATCTGCCAGCGTGATCATGACCGGGTCGGTGCTGGCTGCGCTCTTGTCCAGGTACTTGGGCAGCACCGCTTGCTGGGGCAGCCGCTGGCACGCGCCCAGCGTGCTGGTGTCGGTATCTGCGGGGCCGCTGCTGCCTGCGTAGTAGAAGCTGTTGGCCGAGACCGGCAGCAGAGTGCGCGCCGCACTGTTGCCGCTGGCCCATTGGCCGCCGAACAAGCCGTTGGCCGCGCTGCCTGAGCCGGACGCTGCATTGGCGCTGAGCTTCAGGTCGATGTCGATAGTGTCGGTCTGCAGCAGGCCATTGCCGATGGAGACATAGTGGCGCATGCCGCGGCCCGTGCTTCCCGGCTCGGCATGTGTGCACAGCCATTCGCCATCCAGCGTCGTGGCGGCCACTGGGGCCGTGGCGGCAGTCTGCAAGGTCCAGTTACCCGAGGTGAAGCTGCCACCCGCAGCGGCGCTGTAGGTGTCGACGGATATGGCTGCGCCGTCGCTACGCTTGCCCACCACGGCGCGGCCAATGCGTTGGCCGGCCAGCTCCAGTACCAGCGCGCCGGGATAAGTGGTCTGATCGGGATCTACTGTCACGCGACCGGTGATGCCGTCAGCACAGCTGTCGCTTGCGCTCTGGCCGGCGCAGACGCGCACAGCACCGTCATTGGCAATGCGCAGTTGGCCCGCGCTGGCGCTGGGGGTGCCGGGCTTGCCCAAGGCGGAGTGGACGGCCTCATTACGCAGATAGTTGTAGGTGCCAGCCAGGGCACTTATCTGTGCGACGCCCTGATTGGAGGCTGTGAGCACACCCTGCAGCGAGGCCGTCGATGTGGCCGAGGTATCCAGAAGATTGGGCAAGCCGTCAATGTTGCCGGTGACCAGTCCGGTTTCCGCGGCAAAGCGCAGGGTGACGTCGCTCAGGCGGCTCACCAGAGCGGCAGGGAGATTGCTACCCGCCACGGGCTGGAATTTCTGGGCCACGAACTGGCCGTTGGCATCCATGCTGTAGACGCTGGTGATGGCTCCAGTCAGACCAAAGCGCGAATCGACAAAGCTCAGTGTGATCTGCTTGGTGGTGCTGTCCAGGCTCAATGCCACGGTATCGCCAAAGCTCAACGTACCCAGGTAGCTGCTGCTGCCAGTAAGCGGAGCGAGTGCTGGAGCTGGTGCTGGTGCTGGTGCTGGAGCTGGTGCTGGTGATTCATCACCACCACCACAGGCCGCGAGGGTCACCGAGGCTGCGACAAGAACGGAGACTTGGGCGAGGCTGCGGAGTGCAGCGCCAGTTAACGCGGGAGAGTTGAGGCGCATGGAGGGGTCTTCAAGAACAGGTAATGGAGAGAACAGTGCAAGCGCACCGACGTATCTACCGCACAGGATTTCGCGGGGTGTTTGGGCTGCATTCTGTGAAACATCCATGACGAAGCTGTGACATGAATGCGGCGCGAACAGCCTGGGCGCAACAGTGCGGTGCTAATGCGCGGCACAATTGAGCTCTATGACGATTCATGTGGACGAATTTGCGGCAACCCCCGCCCCCAAGCCAGCGCGTGATTCATCGCGTGACGCATTGCGCGAGCCGGTGACGCGCGTGGTGTCGGCGGGCAGTGCCTTCATGGGCGAGGACGCGCAGGAGCGTGCTCTGCGCCCCAAGCTGCTCGACGAATATGTGGGGCAGGCCAAGGCCCGAGAGCAGCTGGAGATTTTTATTGGCGCGGCCAAGAAGCGTGGCGAGGCGCTCGACCATGTGTTGCTGTTCGGTCCGCCCGGTCTGGGCAAGACCACGCTGAGCCACATCATTGCGGCGGAACTGGGTGTGAATCTGCGCCAGACCAGCGGCCCGGTGCTGGAAAAGCCTAAAGACCTGGCGGCGCTGCTGACGAATCTTGAGCCCAACGATGTGCTCTTCATTGACGAGATTCACCGGCTCTCGCCCGTGGTCGAAGAAATTCTCTACCCGGCGCTGGAGGATTATCAGATCGACATCATGATTGGCGAAGGCCCGGCAGCCCGTTCCATCAAGCTTGATCTCCAGCCCTTCACACTGGTGGGAGCCACCACGCGGGCAGGCATGCTGACCAACCCGCTGCGCGATCGCTTTGGCATCGTGGCGCGGCTGGAGTTTTATTCTTCGGAGGAGCTGACCCGCATCGTGCGCCGCAGCGCAGGCCTGCTCAAAGCACCAATTGACGATGAAGGCTGCTTTGAAATCGCCCGCCGCTCACGCGGCACACCGCGCATTGCCAACCGTCTGCTGCGCCGCGTGCGTGACTATGCCGATGTGAAGGGTGATGGCCGCATCACCCGCGAGATTGCCGATAAGGCGCTGGCCATGCTGGATGTGGATCCTCAGGGCTTTGACATCATGGACCGCAAGCTGCTCGAAGCCGTGGTGCACCGCTTTGATGGTGGCCCGGTCGGGCTGGACAATATCGCCGCCAGCATTGGCGAGGAGTCCGGCACCATCGAGGATGTGATTGAGCCCTATCTGATTCAGCAAGGCTTTTTGCAGCGTACCCCGCGTGGTCGCATGGCGACCAAGGCTGCATACCTGCATCTGGGCCTCAAAGTGCCCGATACAGGTGGTGATGCCTGAAGGACTGCGGATCAGTTCTGCGGTCCGGCATTCCAGAAAGCCTGAATGACACCGGGCATGGCTTCGATCTGCGCCAGCACCTGATCCAGTTCTTCGGCATGCACGGCCGTGGCAAATAGCTCGGCCTCGATTTCGCTGTTGTGGGGCGGAATGTCGTGTTTCTCGATCGTGCGTACCGGGTAGTTGGCTGCCTCCAACAGCTCCTGCATCTGCTCGCGGACATCGGCCTGCACGGCTTGCTGGCAGATGGCATAGACGTAGTAGGTCGCCTCGCTGGCATGCTCGGCCACGGGGTGGCGGTTGATGTAGTTGACTACGGGGCGTAGCAAGGTATTACTGGCCAGCACGAACAGGGTGGCGATTCCTGCTTCTGGCAGCATCCCCGCCCCAGCGCAGGCACCGACGGCGGCCGACCCCCAGAGCGTGGCGGCTGTGTTCAGACCCGTGATATTGGCCCCTTCCTTCATGATGGCGCCAGCGCCCAGAAAGCCAACGCCCGAGACCACATAGGAGATCACCCGGGTGGAGCCGTCAGCCCCCGAGATGCGCATGGCCAGGTCCACGAATACGGCGGCACCTACGGCCACCAGTGTGTTGGTGCGTAAACCCGCCGTGCGCTGGCGTATCTGCCGCTCCAGCCCGATGATGCTGCCGCAGACAAAGGCCACGAGCAGGCACAGCACGGTGTTGAGCGTTGCCAGGAGATTGAAGTTTTGCAGAGCTTGCATGCGTTGGGTTTCTGTTCGCGCGCCTGTGGTCGCAGTGGGTGGTGTGGAGATTGGCAGGTGCTGCGCACAGCATAGGCCAGGCCGATGACATTCGGTGAGGTCAGAGCTGCGGGTCGGGCTTCAGCTCATCAGGCGCAGATCGCCGATCTCATTTGAGATGGCTTGCACCTGAAGCAGTGCTTCAGGCCTACCGCAAAGACCGACGCAGACTGCGAAACCAGTTGCGGCGATTGGCTGGATGCTTGGCGGAAGGAGTGCTCAGGCTCTGCCATTGCCTTTGCGCATACAGGGGGAGCTGGTTCAGCACGACTTCGCGTTGCCGGGGCTCCAGCAGAGACAGTGCATCCGCACGCTGGCGGGCCGGGAGTGCGGTAAGCACCGAGGCGAATTCATGCTGGTTTGATCCCAGATGGCGAAGCACATCGGCATGGCGCAGCTCCAGGGCGCGAACGACGGCTTTTTGCAGGCCTTGTGAGGCCGTAGGGGTGTGAAAGGGACGCAGACTGAGCTGCAGAAGGCGTTGCATGGGCTAACTCCTTGATGGCCTGTAGGCCGGAGCTAGCGCCAGACTTCAGAGAGTCATGCGTGATCCGGCCTTGACGGCAAATGGAAAAACAAAGGCATGTCACGGCCTAGGCCAGCGGACACGCACGCAGCAATGATTGACACCTGCATGCAGGCGGCAGGTGTGCAGCAAGATCGACTTGGGTCGGGATCCATACGTGTTCCTTTGTGAAGGTTTAAAAACGGCCTGCGGCGCTTGGGTCAGCGTCGTCGCAGCAGTGCTACATCAGCCAAAAGCGGCGAATGCGATGTGTGGGCCAGTCGGTCCGGGCATCGAGTTCAGCCGTCTGCTGCAGAGCCTTGGGGGTCGTCAGCTGGGTATGTGCTGTCGTTGCATCACGGCGAACGGACGGCAAACTGCTCTTGCGGCTAAACCGGCAGATGAAGCGGGTGAGTTGTTGGCGCATGGCGTACTCCTTTCTCGTCGAGCAGGAACGGAACGCACAAGTTCTGCGGCATGGTCACCAGCCGACCGGAAACGGCCGCAGCGACGCACATCGAATTTTCAGTGATGCACCAGTGCTGCTTCGGGTTTGCGAAAGCGCAAACAAGCTGCCACGCAAGAGTGGCCCGAAGAAACAGGTTTGGGCGAAGGCGCGATGCAAGGAGCGGGTAGGTCGGTGACGACTCCCGATCCGGGGAGTCTGTCAGGCGACCAGCTGCGCAGCCGTTGCGGCGTGCGATAAATCACTGGTTGAACTGGCACTGTCCACGTAGGGACTCCTGAAATTGCAATCCTCTGATTATCCGCAGAGTGTGGACTAGGGTCAACCCTTGTCTTGATCGATGGCTGTATCCGGCGGCCCAGGGGCTAGCCCGCCAGCGGGCTGGTATGGCGGCGAGCTTATGTGGGCTGCGTCTCTGGCAATCGTCCAGATCGTGCAGAAAAATCGGTTGCTATGTGCGCCTGGGCTTGCCAGCGCAGGCTGCCCTGGACAATCAGCGCCTGCGCGACGTAGTAGCTGGCAAGCACCCAGATGGCCGCCCACGGCAGGGGCTGCACAAATCGGTTGATAGCCAGAATGCTGTCACTGACCATGAACGCGCTGGCGCCCAGCGTAACCAGCAGTGCAGAGCGGTCTTGCTGGACCTGATAACGGCCCCAGGCCTGAGCCGCCATCAGCGCAATGACGGTGACATACACAGCCACGGGAATGCGCATGGCCGCTGGGAGGCCATGTGTGAATAGATAGGCGTACATGCCTGCGCCAATGGCTGCAATTAGCCACAGCGCGTGGCGGCTGGCAAACCATGGGGCATCGGTTTTGAACAAGGCGATGTAGCAGGCATGGGCCAGCAAAAAGCTGATCAGGCCGGGAATGAACAGGCCCAACTTGAACTGCCCGTCCAGCATCAAAAAGACATCGCCGCCAAGTGAAAAAACAATAGCTGCCAGCAGCAGGTAGACGTGTTTTTTGGATGTTTTTTGTATTGAAGTCCATGCAGGGCTGGCGCAAGCTGCTATGCATAAAAGAGCAAAAAACATGGTCGCTGGCTTGAACAGCCAGTGCCATTCACGCAGCCCCAGGGCGGCGCTGGCCGTGGCCAGTGCGCCGCTTTGCAGCATCAGCGCCATCCATGGGCTGATGCGTCCTTGCATGGCAGCACCCAGCGCCCATTGCCCGGTCAGCAGCACGCCAAACCAGATGAGATTGGTGGCTAGCACTGACTGGTCGGCATTCCATAGAAAGGCCGTGGCGCCTGCAATCAGCGCTGCAAACTGCAGGCCGGCAAACCAGCGCAGTGGCCGGTTCATGGGCGGTGCATAAATGGCGCGGTGGGCATCCAGGTCGAAGGTGGGTTTGGGAAAGCGTTGCGCTACGTCGACAGGGCGCCAGCCGGGTGGCTTGAGCCAGACGCGGGCCTTGTCCAGCCAGTTGCGGGCATGCCAGCTGTCATGCGCCAACTGGCGATAGACGGTGGCATTGGCCCACAGCGGGTCCCAGCTTTGCAGCAGCCCGCGCGTGCCGTAGACGCAGGGCTCTTTGTCATCTTCCTCTTTGAAGGTGCCAAAGAGTCGATCCCAGATGATGAGAATGCCGCCGTAGTTTTTGTCCAGATACTGGTCGTTGACAGCATGGTGCACCCGGTGATTGCTGGGTGAGCAGAACCAGCGGTCAAACCAGCCCAGCTTCTTGACCTGCTCGGTATGCACCCAGAACTGGTAGAGCAGATCGATCAGGCCCACCACGGCAAACACCAGGGGCGGCACGCCCGCCAGCGCCATGGGCAGATAGAAAAGCCAGCCCAGCAGCGCGCCCGAGCTGGTCTGGCGTAGCGCGGTAGAGAGGTTGTAGGCCTGACTCTGGTGGTGCACGGCGTGTGCGGCCCAGAGTACGCCCACTTCGTGGCCCATGCGGTGCAGCCAGTAGTAGCAAAAATCGTAAAACAGCAGGGCCAGCACCCAGCCCGGCAGGCTCATCCAGAAGGCATCAGCCTCGATCAGCGCCACATGGCTGGCGACAAAGGTGTAGATGCCCAGCGTCAAGAGCTTGGTGAAGACAGCGCTGGTCTGGCTCAGCACACCCAAGTTCAGCGAGCTGAGGGCATCGGCCAGCGCATAGGCGTTGCGCTGGCGTTTGAGGCTGATGAGCCATTCCACGGCAATCAGTGCAAAAAAGACTGGCGTGGCCAGAACAATGATTTGGCTGGGGGAGAGCATGGACTCTTATTCTTGGCCCAGATGCAAGGGCCAAGGCCTCGCAGGAACCCTAGGAATGTCTGAAGGGCGCACTGCGTGCAAGCGCGCTACTGCAACGCAGCAAGTCGGGTTAGGCTACGGGCTGCTTTGTCTTTTCATACTTTGCATATGACTACTGTCTGCCTGAGTATTTTTGAGCATTCCGAGCCGCAGGCGTTGATCAACCACCAGTACTACTGCTCACGCATGGGCTACGAGCATATGAAGGTGTCGATGCAGGGCTTGACAAGCAGTGCGCACAAACTGGTGTTCAAGTACGAGCTGCTGCTGCATCAGCTGCGCAAGATGGAAGAAGGCGAGCTGTTAATTTCCGCTACGGAAGACTGCGTGTTTTTTTGCATGCTGCCGGTGGAGGCTATGGCGCAAGGGCGAGACCGCTTGCTGGCGGAAATCGATGGTGAAAATGGCGACAGGCAGACCGCCATTCAGGTCTGGCGCAACACGGCTGATGTGCGCCAGTTTGTGCTGGACTGCATAGGTCGCGCCAAGATCATGAGCGGGGTGACGCAGGAGCTGGAGTTGCACGCGCAGCAGGACTATCTGCCAGCCTTTACCCAGTTGGCGGGTAACTATGTCACCGTCAAATGCGGAGTGCGCTACCCGGTGAACTGGGCCGGGCTCACGAATGTGTGGACGCTGTGCTTGTCTGAGCTGGAGATTTACGCGGGTGTGCACCCCTTGTTCAGGCAAGCCCTGTTCGAGCATGTCAATGACTGGCAGCAGAAAGCGGTGCCGCTATTCCAGTTCCCGGCCTACTCTCAGGTGCCTCAAGGGGGGCATAGCGTGCATGACGGGGCTAAAGATATTGCGCTGGTCATGTACTACACGCCCAATATCCGCAGCTTTGGTGCCATTGCTGAATCCAGCGCTGAGCGCTACTGCAAGCGACATGGCTACACGCTATATGTGCACCGTGAAACGCCGCCGGATGTGGAGGATGGCATTTCGGGTACCTGGCTCAAGCCCTGGTTGCTCCACAAACACTTGCCGCAGCATGAATGGGTGATCTGGGTTGATGCGGACATGCTGTTCATAGAGCAGAGCCAGCCCCTGGAGCCCTTGCTGCAGGGGCGCGATCTTTTGGCTGCGCATGACATCAGCACTTGGCTGATTAATGCTGGCATGCTGGGATTTCGGCGAACCCCGCGCAATATGACGCTGCTGGGCGAGATGCTGGACGGTATCCGCGCGGTCAAGGACAAGTCCAGTACTTATGCCAGTGGCGGTGATCAGACCGTGATTGCCAATTTGCTGCAGCGTGAGCTGGGCTGGACGCTGGCAGATGGGCTGGATTTGATCAGCCTGAACACGCCCTGGTTCTTCCAGCAGGACAACAGCCTGATGGTGCATTACTACGGCATGGTGAACGAACTGCGGGCGACCATCATGGCGGCTCAGGATCGAAAAAGCCGACTCCAAGGGTGAATCAGGATTGCCAGATATTTCCTGTTCTGGCAGTAAGTGGAGTGCTCTGGGATAATCATGGGCTAGCCCACCTGCCGGAGGGCGCATTCAAATTCCCGGCCAGTACAGAGATGCTGCGACCCCGGGACTGGCCTGGAGCCGTCAGCATTTTTGCTTTCTTGCTGCAAGCCCCATGTCCACATCCCGTCGCTCATTTGTCGCTGTCGCCGCCTTGGCTACAGCGGGCTTTACCGCTCCCGCCGCCTTTGCTGCTGATGCCTGGCCTGCTGCCAAGCCCATTACCCTGATCGTTCCCTTCAGCGCCGGTGGCAATGTGGACACCACAGCCCGCCTGATTGGTCAGAAGCTGGGCGAGCGTCTCAAGCAGCCTGTCGTCATCGACAACGTGCCCGGTGCGGGCGGCGTGCTGGGCGTCAGCAAGGCCATCAAGGCACCTGCTGACGGCTACACCCTGGTCATGGGCTTTGATGGCCCCATCAGCATTGCCCAGCTGGTCAACTCTGCCGTCAAATACGACGCTGAAAAAGATCTGACCCCCGTGGGTCTGGTCACGATTGCGCCTGTGGTGGCCGTGGCCCGCCCCGGCCTGCCTGCGCACAACCTGAACGAGCTGATCGCACTGGCCCGCTCCAAGCCCGGATCGCTCACCTATGCCACCTCGGGCGTGGGAACTATGCTGCACCTGGCCATGGAAGTGCTGCAAGAGCGCGCCAAGATCAAGCTGGTGCATGTGCCCTACCGTGGCGGTGCCCAGATCACCAGCGATGTGATGGGCGGCCAGGTCGATATCGGCATGCTGACGACGACCAGCGCCACGCCCATGATTCAGCAGAAAAAACTCGAAGGTCTGGGTGTGACATCGGCCAAACGCATCGACGCCATTGCCGGAGTACCGACCTTCGGCGAAACGCCTGAGCTCAAGGGCTTTGACCTCAATACCTGGACCGGCCTGTTTGTGCCTGCCAAGACCCCGCAAGCCGTGGTCACTCGCCTGGCCACAGAGCTGGATGCCGTGCTCAAGATGCCCGATGTGCGCAAGCGCCTTGAAGACGGTGGCGCGACACCCGGCACGGGCACGCCCGCCAGCTTTACCCAGTTCCTGAAAAAGGAAAAAGTGGGTTATGCACAGATCGTGAAATCCGTCGGTATTCAGGCGGAATAAGCCATGGTTGCGCCGCTGAACAAGATACACGCCGAAATCTACCCGCCGGTGCTGCCCGAAGTGGCAGCCATTGCGCCAGACATGCTGGCCCTGCGCCACGACCTGCACGCCCACCCAGAGCTGGCCTATGAAGAGCACCGCACGGGCGATATCGTGGCGGCCAAGCTGGCCGCATGGGGCTACGAGGTGCACCGCGGTCTGGGCGATACCGGCGTGGTCGGTACGTTGCGTTGTGGCGACCATGAGAAAGGGGAGGCCGGTGGCAAACGCCTGGGTCTGCGCGCCGATATGGATGCGCTGCCTATCCGCGAAACCACGGGCCTGCCTTATGCGAGTCAGCATGACGGCAAGATGCACGCCTGCGGCCACGACGGCCACACGGCAACCCTGCTGGCTGCGGCCAAGGTGATTGCTGAGCGCAAAAACCAGCTGAATGGCACCATCAACCTGATTTTTCAGCCTGCCGAAGAAGGCCATGGCGGTGCGCAGAAGATGGTCGATCAAGGCTTGTTTGACCTGTTCCCCTGCGATGCGCTTTACGCCTTTCACAACGAGCCCGGCTACCCGGCGGGCCAGTTCGGCTTTCGTTCGGGCGTGATGTATTCCAGCTCTGACACGGCCATCATCACCATCCACGGCAAGGGTGGCCATGGTGCCATGCCCCATGTGGCGGTGGACCCCATCGTCGTCGCCTCGCATCTGGTGCTGGCGCTGCAGACCATACGCTCGCGCGAGATCGACCCCAATGACATGGCCGTGGTCAGCATTGGTGCCGTCCATGCGGGCGATGCGCCCAATGTGATTCCCGAGACCTGCGAGCTACGCATCACCATTCGCGCCCGCGACCCCGGTGTGCGCGAGTTGCTGCGCGAGCGCATCACGGCCATGGCCCATGCGCAAGCCGCGGTGCACCGCGCTACCGCCGAGGTGGAGTACAAATGGCGTTACCCGCCCGTCATGAACGACGTGGCTGCTACGGATTTTGCAGTGGGCGTGGCGCGCGAGTTTCTGGGCGAGGAATGGCTGATTCCGAACCTGCAGCCCCTGCAGGCCAGCGACGACTTCGCCATCATGCTCAACCAAGTCCCCGGCAACTACTTCATCGTCGGCAACGGCATGGGGGAAGGCGGCTGCATGGTGCACAACGCGGCCTATGACTTCAACGACAACCTGCTGCCGGTGACGGCCAGCTACTGGGTCAAGCTTGCAGAGGCCTATTTGCGCCGCGACTGATTTTGATATGAACCCCATTGATTTGACCGGCCAGAACCTGCCTGGCTTTGATGCCACGACCGACTACTGGCAAACCACTGTGACCGAGGCCGAGCTGGCCCAGTCGCCCCTGCCGCCCTACGCCAGCAGCTATCCGGCCAAGTTGCCAGACGGCCGCTATCTGCTGCTGCCGCTGCGCGGCATGCCTTCTAGTCCTGACCGCTGCGTGGCTTCGCTGATTGCCAATCAGGCATCGATGGATGTGACGGAGCAACTGGCGCTGCACATGGCCAATGCCGCCAAGGTGCATGACTTTGATGTGGTGATTGGCCTGCCCACTCTGGGCTTGGCGTTTGCGCCGCTGGTGGCCAAGCACCTGGGTCATAGCCGCTACGTGCCCCTGGGCTATTCGCGCAAATACTGGTACCGCGACGAGCTGGCCGAACCCGTCAGCTCCATCACCACGCCGGGCAAGGGCAAGCTGCTGTATGTGGACCCCAATCAGCTGAGCCTGATTGCGGGCAAGCGCGTGCTGGTGGTGGACGATGCGGTGAGTTCTGGCACCACCATGGTGTCGGGCCTGAATCTGCTGGCGCGTTGCGGTGCCGAGGTGGCCGCCATTGCCGTGGCCATGCGCCAGGGCACGCAGTGGCAGCAGAAGCTGGTGCGCGCAGATGGTTCACCCATCCCTGTGGTCGGCGCTTACGATTGTCCGCGCATGGAGCGCCGCGCTGACGGCTGGTGGCCAGAGAGCGTCTGATCTACTGCATTAATTGATAGCTGCTCGCGCTTGATTGATATGGGTTTCAATGCATTAACTGCTTGAAACCGATATTTGGAAGGCGCTAGCAGCTTTTCTTTTGATAGTGGTCTTCAGGTCAGCGCACCGCGCCCATCGACGGTAAAGATGCGCTCAACTACGCCTTTGAGGCGACCGCCGCGCACGCCGATCAGGTAGTCATGAAGGTTGACTGTAGGGTCGCAATGCCCGGGAATCAGCCACAGCGTCTCGCCCAGGGCGGGCAGCCAGCCGCTGGTGTTACCGGCTTGCGGCTCAGGGTGCAGCACGCCGTGCTCGTCGCCGCCATTGGCAAAACGCAGCGCGTTTTCAGCGGGCAAGGCGTGCAGGCGGGGCAGGCCTGAATCAATGGCATGGGCCTTGTGGCCCGCGTCGCAGACGGCGTGGTCGGCGCTCAGCGACATGACCTGGGTCTTGACGTAGAGCGCGTGCTCGAACATGGGCTGGGCCGCATCGCGCTGATTGGCGGCGTAGTCGGCATCCATGAACAGAAACGAGCCGGGCTGAATCTCTCCATACACGCCGCTGGCCGCTTCATTGACCATGGTGCCGGTGCCCGCACCGGTAATCAGAGGGATGGCGATGCGGGCGCGGTCAAATTCATGGCAGGTGCGGTTGACATGCTTGAGCACTTGCTCAATGGCCGCCTTGCGCTCGGCAGCGGTACGCAGATGCTGGGCACCGCCGTGATAGGCCTGCAGACCCCCAAAGCGCAGGCTGGGCTGGGCTTGAATGGCCTGCGCCAGGGTCACGGCAGCTTCGCCGGGCTCGACCCCGCAGCGGTTCTGGCCCACATTGATTTCCACCAGTACATCTATCGCCTTGTCGCCCGCCTGAGCCTGCTGCAGGGCTTGGGCCAGGCGGCTCACGCCCGCTTCGCAGTCCACGGCAATCGCCAGGCGTCCGCCCTCGGCATTCAAGGCCTTGGCCAACTTGGCCACGCGCTCCAGCTTGGTGGGGGCGACGATTTCGTTGCTGATGAAGATGTTGGTGATGCCGCCTTCGGCCAAGGCCTCGGCTTCGCTGATTTTCTGCACGCAGTGGCCGCTGGCCCCGGCATGCTCCAGCAGATGCGCAATGAGCGCGCTTTTGTGCAGCTTGGCGTGGGGGCGCCACAGCACGCCGTGCTGCTGAGCAAAGCGGGCCATGCGTTCGATATTGCGGTCCATGGCATCCAGGTCAATGACCAGCGCCGGTGTGTCTATGCGTTTGATGGCCTGGCCGACCAGGGCCTGCAAATGCTCAGGAATGTGCTTCATCTTGACTGCCTTGCTGAAGGTGTGCGGTATCGGCCCAGCCTACCAAAGAAAGGCCCTCGGGCGTCCACAGCAGGCGGTTGATGGCGGCGTTGGCCAGCTCCCAGGTGCGCGGCGCCTGAAAGTCCTGGCGCGTAGCCAGCCGGTACAAAACATCCAGCACGCCGCCGTGGGCGACCAGCACAATCTGCTCGCCCTCGTGCTGGCGGGCGATTTCATCAACGGTGCTGGCAATGCGGTCGCGCAGTGCAATCAGCGAGTCGCCGCCGCCCGGAGGCGCATAGGCGGGGTTGCGCGTGCGCCAGAGCTGGGCGTCTTCGGGCTGACTGGCCTCCACATCCTTGAAGGTGCGGCCCTGAAAGTCGCCAAAGCAGCGCTCGCGCAGACCTTGATGGGTGTACAGAGGCGCGCCGGATACTTTGGCCACGGCCTGCGCCGTGACATGGGCACGCTGCAGGTCGCTGCTGTAGATGGCGGCAATGCTCTCGCCCTCCAGTGCGCGACCGGCTTGCTCGGCCTGCCAGAGGCCGGTGTCGTTGAGGGGAATGTCCAGATGCCCCTGAATGCGTCCGTCGACGTTCCAGGTTGTCTCTCCGTGGCGGATGGCAATGATGCGCGTGGCGTGCATGGCGAAAGCTCGTACTGCGTGAGTGGTTTTTAGACTGTCATTGTCTTGCAAACAAGATGTGCCAGAGAGAGCGTGGGAGATCGGTGCCAAGCCTTGCATTGACGGGTGCTGCGCAAGCATGAAAAAAGGCCTGCCTTGAAGCAGGCAAGCCTTTGAAATTGGGGCAGGTCCCCGGTGATGTGCCGGGGCAGCGTTCAGGACGCTTTCCAGAAAATGTAGTCAGCCTGATACTGAACAACTTGCTTGCTGCCCATATTGGCGGGCCCGCACGCCATGGCTGGCGCAACGCCGCCCTTGGTGGCTACGCGCTGGATATAACTCACGCCTTGCATGGCACCCATGCCGCTGGCCGGGTTGGCCTTGACCAGTTGCAGAGGGATGTTGCCTGCACCGGCTGGTGCCACCGCGACCTGCGTGGCGGTGACCTTGGAGCCATCGTTGTTCTCCCAGGTGGCGGGCGGGCCCCAGTATTTGCCGATGACCGCGCCGCTGCGTGTCTGCAGCTTGGCATCGGGGCCGATGAAGACCCATTCATGCTCGGCGGCCATGTCCTTCTTGGCCTTGCACTCGTAGGTGATCTGGCCAACGCCCACCGTTTCCATGGCGACTTTATGACCTGCGGGCACCTGCACGGTGGCCGGGAGTTCCGCTTGCGAATACATCATGGGGTGCATGCCCATGGATGAACAGGCGCTCAGGCCCAGCACGGACAGGCAAACAGCGGCCAGTGGGGCGGTACGTAGATGCTTCATGAGTATTTCCTCGAACAAGGTGGAGAAGAAATGCACCGAGCTAATCTGCTCGGTACGAGGGAGCTACGGTGTGTCAGGCGCCAAAAGACAGGGCGTTGGCTGGCAGAGAACGGCCCAGAGCCGAGGTCAGCGCGGTGTAGTGCATGGTTTCGTCAGCGGCAAGGCGCCCGGCAACCTTGGCAAGGTCGCGGCTCTCAAAGGCCGGGATGACGCCCAGATAGGCATTGGTCGCGCCCAGCTCCAGCCGGGCTGCGAGTGCCAGCACATCGTTCTGGTTTTTAAGGCTGCCGGCCTTCAGTGATTCGGCATAGGCCTGCATAGAGGCTTCAGCGACTGGTTTGCCGCCCATTTTCTGGATGGTCGCAATCAAGGCATCACGGTGGCCCTTGTGATGGCTCTGGAACAGCAGGGCCACATCCAGCAGCGGTTTTTGCAGCAGACCGCTACCGGCGCCAAGCTGGTAGGCGTTGATGGCTTCATGCTCAAGCCCCAGCGCAATATTGAGGATGGAAACATCTTTGGCCGGGTCATTGCCCATGCCCTGAGCCAGTGACTCCTTGCCGGCCAGCATGGCGACCGCCACAGCTGACAAGGTGCCCGTAGTGCCCAGAAACCCGCGACGCGAGGCCATGGTGGAGGAACGGCCTTCAAACAGATTGATGCTCATGATGACTCCTGATTAGCTGTGGGGCTGTGTCGAAAAATTGCGCTGTCCGACATTTGGAATACGCAGCCCCAGAGCCACTGGATTCAAGTTTTTCCAATTATTTTTCAGGTAATTTCCCGCATAGGGTGAATCCATCAACCGCGCTGCTGCGTATACAGAAGCAAGGGAGGCACGCAATACACCTTGGCAGCAATGCAACAGCACCGCCGCAAGCAGGTGCGCCTGATCACAATGGGAGCATGAGCGCCAATACACCGGACAACGACCTGATGGACTTACTAGACCGCGTAGCAGCCCGGGATGAGGCTGCTCTCAAACAGTTGTATGACCAGAGCGCCTCCCGGCTCTATGGTCTGGCGCTGCGCATCGTCGGCAACAAAGAATGGGCCGAGGATGTGCTGCAAGAGAGCTTTCTGGGTATCTGGCGCAATGCAGGTACTTACCGCGACTCCCTCAGTCCGCCGCTGGCCTGGATGGGCATGGTGGTGAGAAGCCGTGCGCTGGATTTTTTGCGCCGCCGCCGCGCCGAACGCCTGCACCTCAATGTGCCGATTGAAGACATGGATGAGCTGTTGCCGGACAACGATGGGAAAAGCCCTCTGCAATGGGCGCAGGCCAGCGAGCAGGCCGCTGCTCTGCACCAATGCCTGCAGCGCCTTGAGCAGGCTCAGCGGCAGGTGGTGAGTCTGGCCTACCTCAAGGACCTGAGCCAGAGTGAGCTGGCCAGCTACCTCAAGCTGCCGCTGGGCACCGTCAAGACCTGGATGCGCCGCAGTCTGGAGCAGCTGCGCAAGTGCATGGCCCGTCATGTTTGAGTGGCAGGAGCAGTCATCATGAACTTGACCCAAAAACCAGAGCTGCTCGATCGCCTTGCCGCGGCCTATGCGCTGGGCACTTTGCGAGGTGGAGCGAGGCGGCGCTTTGAGCAACTGGCGCGCGAATATGCGCAGGTGCGCGCCGCCGCGCTGCTGTGGCAGGGCCGCTGGTCGGCTTTTTCAGAAGTGCAGGAGCCGGTGCAGCCCGATGCAGCGGTATGGACGCGTATCGACAATCTGCTGCAGGCTGAAAAAACCAATGCAAAGCTGGCGCAGCAGCGAGAGCTTGCGACAACGAAGTCGCCCAACCGGGCACTGGCATGGTGGCGTGGGCTGGCCGTGGCAGGCATCCTGGCGACGGTGGCGGCTGTCTCCGTGGGGCTTTGGCTCACAGACACGGCGCAGCAGCAAATGTCTTCACTGCAAGCTCAGCTACAGACCACGCAAGCTGCGTTGCAGGCGGCGCCCCAGATTCAATATGTGGCGGTGCTGGCCGATGGCAAGGCTGATGCCTCCATGCTGGTAACGTTCGACCCTCGAAACAATCAGCTGGTGCTGCAGCGTGTCGGTGGCTTCAAGGAACCCTCCAACCAGTCTCTGCAGCTCTGGGCCCTGGCCCCGCAAGGCGCACCGCGCTCTTTGGGGGTGATGGGGCATGGCAAGCTGGATCAGTTTGAAGCACATGAAAGTGATGTCAAAGCCGTGCCTGCTCTTGCCATCAGTCTGGAGCCCAAGGGCGGCGTGCCCAGCGAAACAGGGCCTACAGGCCCGGTGCTGTTCAAGGGTGCCTTGATTCGGCGTGATTTATGAAGCAGTGCGGCTCTTGAGCTGCTTTCTCACCTAACAAAAAGGCTTGCAGAAATGCAAGCCTTTTGTGGTTGTAGCGCTTATTTATAAAGCGCTAGCAGCTATTGATGTGATAGCAATCAGATCAGCGATTTAGCATTGTTCAGAACAAAGTCGCAGGCCTTTTCCTTCACGCTGCTCTTGACCTTGTCCAGATTGAAGCTCTTGCCGTCCGAGCCGGTGACCATGCCCATCAGGCCGTTCTGGTAACCAGTGTCCTTGGGCTCTTCTTTCTGGCCCAGTCCCAGCTTGCCCAGCAGCTGATCCTTGACCTGCGCGGCCTTGTCGGCGTTCAGGTAGTTGTTCTTCATGCAGTAGGTGATGACGCCTGCCGCGTTGCTGGCCGTGCCAGAGCCGGTCAAACCACCCAGCCCCAGAGCCGACAGCGCAGAGCCACCTGCACCCGCAGTGCTGCCGCCGCCGAGCATGCTGCCCAGACCTGAAGAAGACGATGAGCTGCTTTCAGTCGCGCCGCCCAGCTGGCCGCGAAGGGCATCACCAAGGCCGCTTGCGTGGGCGCTGAATGCACCAGCTGCCAGAGCAGCGCAGACCAGAGTCGAGAGGGCAAATTTCTTCATGACTGTCATCCTTTTCAAGACGGGGCCGGTCAGGCCCCGGTTCAAACCGAGCTGCACGTTAGCACATGTGCCAAGGGGCAAAGTGTTGAAGATTGCAAACTGTTCAACGCACAGGGCTGGCCGTCGCGGGCGCTTGCGGTGCGGCGGGAGCAGGGGCTGTTGTCGCTGGAGTGTTTGCAGAAGCAAGCGGCGTGCCCGCAGCCGTTGGCGGTGGGTTTTTCTGGATCACGGTGCGCACAGTGCGCGGTCCTTCTGGCGGCTTGGGGAAGCCTGTCAGAGCGGCATCAAACAGAATGCCGAAGATGGCGGGGTCATCCGTCCACACATCCTGGCGCTGGGCCGATGTTTCATAGACGATCTGCTGGGTCTTGATGTCGCGCATGACGATGCTCACGGCGCGGTAGTACTCCAGCGGCGGGCCATCCATCATCATCATGCTGCCGCCAAAGCCCATGCCCCAGCCGCGACCGTAGCTCATGCCCCAGCCCCAGCGTGGGCCCCAGTAAGGGTCGTAATAGGGCCAGCTGGCGTAGTCGCGCGCATAGCGGGCCACGGCGCTGATCTGCACCACAAGGCTGGGTCGCGAGTCATCGCGGATCATGCCCACGCGGGCCAGCGCATGCTGGGCCTGGGCCTCGACGGCGGGAAAGTGCACCTGGCCCTGCTGCGAGGGCAGGGTTTCCAGACGGTAGGTGGGCGGCACGGGAATGCCCGGCAGCGAGGAAAAGCTCTGTACCGTGCTGTTGACTTCACGCACGGTGCTGCAGCCGGTCAGCAGGGCGGTTGCCGTCAGGGCGGCGATGCCAAGCCAGCGGTATGAAGTGTTGCGCAGGTTCATGGTGATATCTCTCTCTGATACGACAAAGGCCCATTGAATGGGCCTTTGTTTGGACTTGTGCGTCCCGTTTTAGTTCAAAAGTCCAATCAGGACAGTTGTACCACCTGCAAGCCGCCGGGTAGGGAAGCCATAGTTGGCAGCTCTTCATGGTCAAACGCCATGTCGCCGTTCGGGTCGGCAATGCCGGTGGCCTTTGCACCCTTGAAGTCGTGCAGCAGGGGGTCCATCATGTGTGTGGTCACGATGTTGCCCATGGCGCGGAACATGCTCTCGATACGGCCGGGGAACTTCTTTTCCCATTCGCGCAGCATCTCGCCGATGACCACGCGCTGCAGGCCGTCCTGGCTGCCGCAGAGGTTGCAAGGAATGATGGGGAAGTTCTGGTACTGCGCCCAGCGTGCGGTGTCCTTCTCGGGCACATAGGCCAGAGGACGGATCACCACATGCTTGCCGTTGTCGGACACCAGCTTTGGCGGCATGCCCTTCATGCGGCCACCGTAGAACATGTTGAGCATCATGGTCTGCACGATGTCATCGCGGTGGTGGCCCAGTGCAACCTTGGTGCAACCCAGCTCGTCAGCCACCTTGTACAAAATGGCACGGCGCAGGCGCGAGCACAGGCCGCAGGTGGTCTTGCCTTCGGGCACGACGCGCTTGACGACGCTGTACGTGTCCTGCGTTTCGATGTGGTAGTCCACGCCCAGGCTCTTGAAGTACTCGGGCAGGATGTGGTCGGGAAAGCCGGGCTGCTTCTGGTCCAGGTTCACGGCCACCAGCTCGAACTTCACGGGCGCGCGCTTTTGCAGCTTGCGCAGGATGTCGAGCATGGTGTAGCTGTCCTTGCCGCCGGACATGCAGACCATGATCTTGTCGCCTTCTTCAATCATGTTGAAGTCGACGATGGCCTTGCCTACTTCGCGGCACAGGCGCTTTTCCAGCTTGATCTGTTCGCGCTCGATCTTGATCTTGCCGGGCTTGCCAGCTTCTTCGCCAGCATTTTGCGCGGCGGCTGCGTCAGCGGCTTCGGCCTCTTCGGCAATCCAGGGGTTGTCGTTTACTGCATTCATGGGGTTCACCATTGTCCGGTTTCGATGCGAATGGCTACTTCGCAGTCGTCAAAAATTTCCAGCTTCGCAATTTTTACACGTACGCCGCGTACGCCGGGCAACTGCAGCAGGCGCTGGGCCAGCTTGCCGATCAGGCTTTCGAGCAGGTTCACATGCTCGGAGGTGCACTCGTCGATGATGATCTGGCGCACCTTGCGGTAGTCCAGCACGTGAAGAATATCGTCGTCACGCGGCGTCAGGGGCTGGGGGCCGAGGTTGAGTTCGGCGTCGACCTGAATCGGCTGAGGCTCTTTTTTCTCATGCGCAAGAATGCCGAGGCTGGCGTCAAAGCGCAGCCCGGAGAGCGTGAGAATCTGTTGTCCGGAAGAGGAAGTCATGGAAAGAGGGAGGAGTGCGGCCGGGAGGCCTCACATCATCGAAAAATCGCGCTCAAAGCGCTGTAAATGCTGGCCGCCATCGACCAGCATGGTCGTGCCCGTCATCGAACGGTTTTCCAGCGCAAAGCACACGGCAGCCGCAATGTCCTCGGGAGAGGACGAACGGCCCAGCGGACTCATGGAGTGCAGGGCTTCGAACTTTTCCTGGCTCAGCATATGGCTGGTCAGGGTCAGGCCGGGCGCTACGCCAACCACCCGCACCTGGGGCGCAAGCGCCAGCGCAAGAATGGTGTTGGCTGCTTCCAGAGCCGCCTTGGAGAGCGTGTAGCTCAAAAAGTCGGGGTTCTGGTTCCAGAGCTTCTGGTCCAGTACATTGACCACGGCGCCATGCGCAGCCTCATCGCCAGCGGCGATGCGCGCCAGGATGTGGGTGTGCAGAGCCTGGGACAGCAAGATCGGCGCGGCCGTGTTGCTGCGCAGGTGCGCTTCCAGGGCTACATAGCTGAAGCTCTGGGCATCGTCATGCTCGAACAGCGAAGCGTTATTGACCACCGCATCAAGGCGGCCAAAGCGCTCCACCACACGAGGCACCAGCGAGCGCACAGATTCCTCGTCAAAGAAATCTGCATCAAAAGCCGCGCTTTCGCCCGACAGTTCTGCGCAAGCCGCTACGGTTTGCATAGCGTTTTCGTGTGAATCGCGGTAATGCACAGCCACTTGCCAGCCCGCGCGGGCCAGAGCCAGGGCCATGTCGCGACCAAGGCGACGGGCAGAACCGGTCACCAATACTGTGCGTGTTCGGGCGGTTGAGGACATTCGTGGAAAATGCGTGTTGTGACGACAGAATCCACCAGTTTAACGAGCGCCTTGCAATCTCGCATTGCCAAGGAAATTGCCGCCGTGGGCGGCTGGCTGCCTTTTGACCGATTCATGGAGCTTGCGCTCTATGCGCCGGGACTGGGCTATTACGCCAATGAGACGGCGAAATTCGGGGCCATGCCAGAGTCGGGAAGCGACTTTGTGACCGCCCCTGAAATTTCCCCTATTTTTGGTCAATTAGTGGCGTCCCAATTACGGGAAGCGCTACAAAAAACGAATACCAACGAGATCTGGGAGTTCGGTGCCGGCACCGGCGCGCTGGCCTTGCAGATCCTCGATGAAATGGCTTTGCTGGGCACGTTGCCCGAGCGCTACACCATCGTTGATCTCTCTGGCACGCTGCGCGCACGCCAGAAGCAGGCATTGACCAAATACGAACACGTAGTGCGCTGGGTTGATGCGCTGCCTGATTCCATGGAAGGCGTGATCATCGGCAACGAGGTGCTGGACGCCATGCCTGTGCAGCTGCTGCAGCGCACCAAAGGCCAGTGGCATGAGCGCGGCGTGGTCATGAGCGGTGATGAATTTGCCTGGGAAGACCGCCCCACCGAGCTGCGCGCTCCGGTGGATATTGGCGGGCCCCAAGACTATCTGACCGAAATTCACCCGCAGGGCGAGGCCTTCATCCGCACGCTGGGTGAGCGCCTGACGCGTGGCGCAGCCTTCTTCATTGACTATGGTTTTGGTGAGAGTGAGTACTACCACGAGCAGCGCCACATGGGCACCGTGGTCTGCCACTACCAGCATCAGGTCGACAGCGACCCGCTGGTGCTGGTGGGGCTCAAGGACATTACGGCCCACGTCAACTTCACCGGCACAGCCGTGGCCGCGCAAGATGCGGGCTTTGATGTGCTGGGCTACACCAATCAGGCCTATTTCCTCATCAACTGCGGGCTGGCGCCCAAGCTGGACGCAGCCAACCTCAAGGCGCGCTCCATGGCGTCCAAGCTGGTGATGGAGCATGAAATGGGTGAGCTGTTCAAGGTCATCGCTCTGTGCAAGGGCGTAGAGCCCTGGCGACCGCTGGGCTTTGTGCAGGGTGACCGAACGCATAGGCTGTAATTCCCCTGAGGCGCTTTGCGCTTTCCCCCTCTTTTTTCGGGAGGAGGCGGCTCTTCGCTGAGGGGTGGCCCTTGCTGGATGTCTCGGGGCTCGATCTTGCCGGTTTCAGCGCTTGTTCAAGGCATACACTTTCATCATGATTCGCTGGTTGATCGTCATTTTCCTGGCCCTGTTGCTCATCAACGGGCTGCACGGCTGGCTGCAGCGCATTGGGCTGGGGCGTCTGCCCGGCGACTTTCGCTTTCGGCTGTTCGGGCGCGAGTTCTTCCTGCCCATCGCCAGCACCGTGCTTCTCAGTGTGATCGCGGCGCTGATTGCGCGTTTTGTGAAGCTTTGAGTTGCTGACTTGAATCTGCCCGCACTGGCAGCAAATACCGGTATGAACCCGACTTGTGCCCGCTTGCACAAGCCATGCACCGCTACAGAAAGGTTGTCCTGTGTCCGAATCCCTGCATTACGTCTGCCCCCACTGCCACACCACCAACCGCATCGCCAAAGAGCAGCTGAGCCATCAGCCTGACTGCGGCAGTTGCCACAAGCCCCTGATGACGGGCGAACCCGTGGCGCTGGATGACGGCAGCTTTGCCAAACATATTGGCCGCAGCCAGTTACCGGTAGTGGTGGATTTCTGGGCACCTTGGTGCGGTCCTTGCCGCATGATGGCCCCCGCCTTTGCGCAGGCTGCTCAGCAGCTCGCCGGGCAAGCGCAACTGGCCAAGCTCGATACCGAGGCGTATCCACAACCGGCCGCGCCGTTTGGCATTCGCAGCATTCCCACCATGGTGATCTTCAAGGAAGGCAAAGAGCTGGCCCGCGTCTCCGGTGCCATGCCTGCGGGTGAGATCGTGCGCTGGGTGCAGTCGGTGATCTGAGGGGCATCACCCCTGCGTTTGCTGGCGAAGTGCTGCCACTTCCTCGTCGCTGAACACACGTGAGCGGGTCAAAAAGGCTTTTCCCTCTGGCCCCTCCAGCGACAGCGTGCCGCCGCCGTGGCCGTCGATCACGTCGATGATGAGCTGGGTGTGCTGCCAGTACTCAAACTGCGAGACGCTCATGTAAAACGGCAGGCCGCCAATCTCGCCCAGCTTCACGTCGCCGGGGCCGATGGTCAGCTCGCCCTCGATGTAGCAATTGGCCGCGCTGTTGTCGCAGCAGCCGCCGGACTGGTGAAAGAACAGATGCGGCCCGTATTTGGCGCGGAGCACGTCGATCAATGCAATTGTGGACGGGGTGGCAATGACGCGATAGACCATGATGCTCTCCCTATGTGGCTGCGACACCCGAGCTCACGCTCGGATGGCGCAGCAATGCATATTCGGCGTTGCTTTAAGCGGCGATGTCCAGCACCACGCGGCCTTCAATCTTGCCCTGGTGCATGCGGGCAAAGATATCGTTGATGTTTTCCAGTTTGTCGGTCGTGACCGTCGCCTTGACCTTGCCCTGGGCGGCAAAGTCCAGTGACTCCTGCAGATCCAGCCGTGTTCCGACGATGGAGCCGCGCACCGTGATGCCCTGAAGCACCATGGAGAAGATCGGGAGTGGGAAATCTCCTGGCGGCAAGCCATTGAGGGAGACCGTTCCGCCGCGGCGCACCATGCCCAGCGCCTGCTCGAAGGCCTTGGGCGACACGGCCGTGACCAGCACGCCATGTGCACCTTCAATCTCTTTTTGCAGGTAGGCCGCAGGGTCTGTCGTCATGGCATTGACGGTGACGGTGGCACCCAGTTGGCGCGCCAGGGCGAGCTTGGAGTCGTCAATGTCCACTGCCGCCACATTGAAGCCCATGGCTTTGGCGTATTGCACGGCCATGTGGCCCAGGCCGCCGACACCGGAGATCACCACCCAGTCGCCGGGCTTGGCATCGGTGACCTTCAGACCTTTGTACACGGTGACCCCGGCGCAGAGTACGGGAGCGATGTCGACAAACCCTATATTCGACGGCAGGTGGCCCACATAGTTGGGGTCGGCCAGTGCGTAATCGGCAAAGCCGCCATTGACCGAGTAGCCGGTATTGGTTTGGGATTCGCACAAGGTTTCCCAGCCGCCGATGCAGTGGCGACAAAAACCGCAGGCGCTGTGCAGCCAGGGCACGCCCACGCGGTCGCCTTCCTTGACATGCTTGACGTTTTTTCCCACAGCGGCGACATAGCCGACACCCTCGTGGCCGGGAATGAAGGGTGGGTGGGGTTTGACCGGCCAGTCGCCTTCCGCAGCATGCAGGTCGGTGTGGCACACGCCGGAAGCAGCGATCTTGACCAAAATCTGATCATCCGCCGGGCGGGGTACGGGCATTTCTTCAATGGTGAGGGGCTTCCCGAAGGAGCGCACCACGGCAGCTTTCATGGTCTGGGGTAAAGACATCAGAGTACCTTCTTGAAGTCGGTGCATGACCACAGCCGGTGGGCTGTGTGTGCACCTTAACAATGAGCCATGCGGGTATGCATGGTGTTGTACGCAGGCTGGATGGCCCTGTGCAGAAGACCGTCGCACCCCCTGGGAAAGAGCAACGATCTCCATGCACTATGAAGCCTCAGGTGTCTCAAGGCATTTGATGCAGCTCAAATAGGCCTCGCTCTCGCCACGATGTCATGTGGCGGTCATCTTTAGAAGAAGCCGAGTTTGGATTCGGAGTAGGACACCAGCAGGTTCTTGGTCTGCTGGTAGTGGTTCAGCATCATCTTGTGGTTCTCCCGCCCTATGCCCGATTCCTTGTAGCCGCCAAACGCCGCATGTGCGGGGTAGGCGTGGTAGCAGTTGGTCCACACGCGCCCAGCCTTGATGGCTCGGCCCATACGGTAAGCAACGTTGCCGTTGCGACTCCACACACCGGCGCCCAGACCGTACAGCGTGTCGTTGGCCAGCTCCAGCGCTTCTTCCTCGGTTTTGAAGGTGGTCACGGCCAGCACGGGGCCGAAGATTTCTTCTTGGAAGATGCGCATCTTGTTGTGGCCCTTGAAGATGGTGGGCTGCACGTAATAGCCTCCATCGAGTGCGCCGCTCAGCTGAGCCTGAGCGCCGCCGCACAGTACTTCGGCGCCTTCTTGCTTGCCCAGGTCCAGGTAAGAGAGGATCTTGGTCAGCTGCTCCTTGCTGGCCTGTGCGCCCATCATGCTGGTGGGGTCCAGCGGGTCGGCATGCTTGATGGCGGCGACTCGCTTGAGCACACGCTCCATGAACTTCTCGTAGATGGATTCGTGGATCAGTGCGCGCGATGGGCAGGTGCAGACCTCACCTTGGTTGAAGGCAAACAGCACCAAGCCTTCGATGGCTTTGTCGAGGAAGCTGTCGTCCTTGTCCATGACATCGGCAAAGAAGATGTTGGGCGACTTGCCGCCCAGCTCCAGCGTGGCGGGAATCAGGCTGTTGGCCGCAGCCTGCGCAATCACGCGGCCCGTGCTGGTGGAGCCGGTGAAGGCAATCTTGGCAATGCGCTTGCTTTGCGCCAGCGGCATGCCGGCTTCGCGGCCAAAGCCGTTGACGATGTTGAGCACGCCGGGCGGCAGCAAATCACCAATCAATTTGGCCAGCACCAGAATGGAGATAGGCGTTTGCTCCGCGGGCTTGAGCACCACGCAGTTGCCCGCCGCCAGCGCTGGGGCCAGCTTCCATGCCGCCATCAGGATGGGGAAGTTCCACGGAATGATCTGCCCCACCACGCCCAGCGGCTCGTGAAAGTGATAGGCCACGGTGTCGCCATCAATCTGGCTGATACCGCCTTCCTGCGTTCGAATGGCGCCTGCAAAGTAGCGGAAATGGTCGGCCGTCAGCGGAATGTCGGCGGCCAGCGTTTCGCGGATGGCCTTGCCGTTGTCTATGGTTTCCACATAGGCCAGCAGCTCGCGGTTGGCGTCAATGCGGTCGGCAATCTGCAGCAGGATGTTGCTGCGCTCGGTGGGGCTGGTTTTTCCCCAGGCGTCGGCGGCGGCGTGGGCTGCATCGATGGCTTTTTCAATATCGGCCGCCGTGCCTCGCGCGGCTCGGGTGTAGACCTTGCCGGTGATGGGCGTGACTACGTCGAAATACTCGCCCCCGCTGGGCGGAACCCATTGGCCGCCAATAAAGTTTTCATAGCGGTCTTGGTATGTATGCAGCGCACCGGACTGGCCGGGAAGGGCGTAAGCCATGGGTAACCTCCAGAGCAAGAAAGCAGGGGGAATCAAAGGGTGTGCAGGCCTTGCTTCACGGTGGTCGTGCAGCCTGCAGTCCTACATATTCCTGCCTGATTTATCGCTGGGGAGAGGTGGTTTTCCCTCTGCGGGTGTTCCCTTGGTGTGGGCAGGCTCAGGCGGCAGGTGCTGCAGAGTCGGGCAAATCGGTTGCAGTCACTTGTGGTTGTTGCAATTGCAGCGCAACTGCCTGCTCGCGTGCCTGGCTTACCGCATCGCCAATGGCTTTGCCTTTGAGTCCACGCTGGGCGGCGGCCTGTGCAACGGGGGCTGTCTCTACGGCCAGCGCGGCGCTCAGTGCATTGCTCAGGCGCTGGCGCTGCGGGTAGGGGGCTTCTTCAAAACCCAGGCGGCCACGGGCATCACACTCGCAGGCCAGCAGGGCTTCTTCAAAGCGTTCGGGCTTACGTATGGCGTCGCAGCGCTCCAGCAATCGCAGCAGGGCGGCGGCATTCAGCTCATTGCTGCGGTGAATATTGCCGTGCTCGCGGGCCACGACTTCGGCCAGTTCCTTGCAGTCATTGGGCACGCGCCAGCGGTCGCAGACCTGCAGCAGCAGGCGGGCGCTGCGCTGCTCATGGCCAATGTGGCGGGGCAGCACATCGGCGGGTGTCGTGCCTTTACCAAAGTCATGGCACAGGCAGGCAAAGCGCACGGTGAGCGGGGCCTGCAGGCGAGCGGACATGTCCAGCACCATCATGGCGTGCACGCCGGTATCCACCTCGGGGTGGTATTCCGCGCGCTGGGGCACGCCCCAGAGTTTGTTGAGTTCAGGCAGCAGCCGCTCCAGTGCACCGCAGTCACGCAAGATGTTGAACATGCGCGAGGGCTGGGCCTCCATCAGGCCGCGGCTGATTTCTTGCCAGACGCGTTCGGGCACCAAGGCATCGACCTCGCCCGCAGTCACCATCTCTCGCATCAGGGCCATGGTTTCGGATGCCACGGAAAAATCGGTAAATCGCGCCGCAAAGCGGGCCAGACGCAGAATGCGCACCGGGTCTTCGCGAAAGGCATCGGTCACGTGGCGCAGAACCCGGTCTTTCAGATCCTGCTGACCGTTATAAGGGTCTACCAAGTCTTTTAGCTCGCTGGCGCTTTTCCAGTCTGCGGGGGCAGCTATGGAGTTGATAGTGAGGTCGCGCCGCGCCAGGTCTTCTTCCAGGGTTACATCAGCGGCGGTGTGCACCACAAAGCCGCGATAGCCCATGCCGTTCTTGCGCTCGGTGCGGGCCAGCGCATATTCCTCATGGGTCTTGGGGTGCAGAAACACGGGAAAGTCGCGCCCAACGGGCACAAAGCCGCGCGCAGTCATCTGCTCTGGCGTGGCGCCCACCACCACCCAGTCGGTGTCGTTGACGGGCAGGCCCAGCAACTGGTCTCGCACTGCACCGCCTACCTTGTAAACCTTGAATTCGCTCATGCTGCAATGGTAGTGGCTACTCGGTGCGGTGCTGACTGGTTTTTTCTCAGCGCTGCGTGCGGTAAGGCTCTTGAGACGGCAAAAAGTCATTCTCGGCCAGCGCGCCCTGCACCCATTCCTGCGTGGACGGCAGCAGGCAGATGCGCTGCACATAGGCGGTGACTAGCGTGGAGGTGGGCAGGCCGTAGCTGTTGATGCGCATGCAGGCTGGGGCAAAAAATGCATCGGCAATGCTGAACTGGTCAAACAGCATGGGGCCGTGGGCGGCTTGCAGCTGGGGTAGCCAGAGTGCTTCAAGCTTGCGCACATCGGCGCGTAGTTCTGGGTGTCGTTCCCAGAGCTGGGCGCCGACTTTGTCCAGACTGGCTTCGATATTCATGGGGCAGATGCTGCGCAGGGCGCCGAAGCCGCTGTGCATCTCAGCGACCAGACTGCGCGCGCGGGCGCGGTGGGCGGCGTGCTGGGGCCAGAGGTGTTTTTCAGGATAGCGCTCGGCCAGGTATTCAGAGATGGCAAGGCTGTCCCAGATGGCCAGGTCGCCATCGACCAGCACCGGCACCTTGCCCACGGGCGAGAGCGATAGCATCTGTTTTTTGAATTGCGAGTCTGCTGCAAAGCTGTCAAAGCGTACTTTGACCTCATCAAAGTGAATGCCGCTTTGGCGCATCAACACCCATGGGCGCATGGACCACGACGAATAATTCTTGTTGCCGATATGGAGTTTGAGCATGACGGTTCCCCGATTTCAATGCGTTTCAGCTTATTACGCTTGCTGGCGGCGGTCTGTAGTTCTGAGCGCCGCAGTTATGCACAGGGCTGTGCGGCAAGTGATGTAATTGCACACCTATGGCAAATACTTCCACTACTTCTGCAAACGTCGCCGCCACTACAGCCAATGTGGCCGGTGCCGGTCATCACAAGGGCGCGCTGGTGCTGTTCTCTGGCGGTCAGGACTCGACCACCTGTCTGGCGCAGGCGCTGGCCATGTTTGACCGAGTGGAGACGCTGGGCTTTGATTATGGTCAGCGTCACAGCGTGGAGATGGCCGTGCGCGCCGGTGTGCGTGAGCAGCTGGCGCAGCGCTTTCCGGCATGGGCGCCGCGTCTGGGTGAAGACCATGTACTGTCGCTGGATGTGCTCAAGCAGATTGGTGGTTCATCGCTGACGGACGATGTGGCCTTTGCCATGCAGGCCGATGGCTTGCCCAACACTTTTGTGCCGGGCCGCAATCTGCTGTTTTTGACGCTGGCTGGGGCGCTGGCCTATAGACGTGGGCTGACGGTGATCGTCACCGGCGTGTGCGAGACCGATTACTCCGGCTACCCCGACTGCCGCGACGACACCATGAAGGCGCAGCAACTGGCGCTGAACCTGGGGCTGGAGCGCCGTTTGCGCATTGACACCCCGTTGATGTGGCTGGACAAGGCCCAGACCTGGCAGATGGCCCATGACTTAGGCGGTGATGCGCTGGTGGAGCTGATCCGGGTGGAGACTCACACCTGCTATCAGGGCACGCGTGATGCGTTGCACGAATGGGGCTATGGCTGCGGCAGCTGCCCGGCCTGCGAACTGCGGGCCTCAGGCTGGAAAAATTGGCGCGCCAGCCAGTCGGCTTGAAGAGGCGATCAATTGAATTTGATAGCTGCTTGCGCTCAATAAAAAAGGACTTCAAGGCGATTAACCTTTGAAGTCCTTTGAATAAAGGCGGTAGATGCTCCTTAATAAGGAGCATTTTTTATGCCTTAAACGTGGGGTCGTGTCGCGATCTGCCCGGCCCGGATCTGCTCGGTCATATGGCTCAGCCAAGCTTGGCTCTCGGGCGTTTCAAACAGAAAGTCCCATATCGCGTTGTGCTGGCGTGGCGTCAGGCTCAGTGCGCCGTGGCGGCGCATATGGGCTTGCAGCCTGTGCATTTCTTCGCGGTTCAGCGGCAGTTGCATCACGGTAAGAGGGGCGCGCGGGCGGTAGCGGCGCTGGGGAATGTTCTTGTTCGGGCGACTCATGGCAAACAGTTCAAAGGTTCAGACGGGCCAGACTACACCGTTGTCGTTCAGGATGGCGTCCAAGGGTAAATCATGCGCCTCAGGATGGAAGTCATCCACATAGCCATTGGTGTAGCCCAGACCCACGGTAAACGGGCGCGGGGTCAGCTCGGCCAGCGTGCGGTCATAAAAACCGCCGCCATAGCCCAGCCGGTAGCCGCCAGCGGCATAGCCCACGCAGGGCACAAACAGCAGCGTGGGCACCAGCAGCTCGGTGTCCTTGGGCTTGGGGATGCCATAGGCGTCCTCTTCCATAGGACAGCCGGGGTACCAAGCGTGAAAACTCAGCGTCTTACGCTGTTTGTCAATCACTGGCAGCCCAATCCTGCGCCGTTGTGGGGTACCCTGTAGCTCGCCATCTTCTTTCCAGCGATGCAGAGCAGGCAGCGGGTCGAATTCACCCTTGATGGGCCAGTAGGCGCCAATCACGGTATCGGGTCGCTCCATTAGCCAAAAGCGCATCACCTGTTGTAGCGCGTCTGCACGCTGCAGGCGATCTGGAAGGTTGAGGCGCAGTTCAATCAACTTGCGGCGTAACGCTGCTTTGTCCATCGGGTAATTTCCTCCATGCACTGGCTGAAGATTTTGACACCGCTTTGTGCGGCTTCCATGTTGACTGTAGCTGCTCCGTTTGCGCAGGCACAAAATTCGGGTGATGCCGTGTTGCTGGATATGCAAAAAGCATTCCGCGCGCGCAACCAGACAGCCCTGACCCAGCTGCTGCCACAGGCCAGCGGCCACCCCCTTCAACCTTGGGCCGCTTACTGGGAACTCAAGAACCGTCTTGAAACCTCGGCGCCTGATGAAATTCAGGGATTCCTCACCCGTTACGCTGGCACTTACCAGGAAGATCGCCTGCGCAACGACTGGCTGCTGATGCTGGGCAAGCAGCGCGACTGGAGCACTTTCAGCCGCGTCTACCCCCAGTTCCGCATGCGTGATGACAAGTCTGTCACCTGCTACGCTTTGCTGGCCGATGCCGTGCAAGGCCGTGGCGCGCCCAATGTGGGCCAGCAGGTACGCGATTTGTGGATGGCGCAAAAAGATGCCGATGACGGTTGCACCACCGCTGCTGGCCAGATGTACGCCAGCAAGCTCATCAGCGCTGAAGATGTGTGGCGCCGCGCCCGCGTAGCAACTGAGAACAACCGCCAGAAGGCGGCGCGTGATGCGGTGGCTATCGTCGCGCCTGATGCGGCAGACCAGGTTGCGCAGGTCTTTGCTTCTCCCGCCAAATATCTGGCCGGGCAAAGCAAGTCCCGAGGTCGCGAGCGCAAGGAGCTGGCGCTGCTGGCCCTGATCCGCATGGCAGCGAGTGACCCCGATGGCGCGGCTGGCCAGATTGAAGGCGGCTGGGGCGCACAGCTCAGCGCTGAAGAGCGCAACTGGGCCTGGGCCGTGGCCGGCAAGCAGGCTGCCTTCAAGCTCTCGCCTGATGCCAACACCTACTTTGGCAAAGTGCGCCGCAACGAAGACCTGAGCGATGAGCTGCTGGGCTGGAAGGTGCGTGCCGCCCTGCGTGCCGGTGACTGGAAAGCCGTGCGCCGTGCTGTCGACGCCATGGGCCCCGAGCGCACCGACCCGACTTGGGCTTACTGGAAGGCCAAGGCCATGCTGGCTGGTCGCCCCAGCGCCGAAGAAAAGGCGGAGGCCCGTCAGTTGCTGGAAGACACCGCGGGCAGCGGCAGCTTCTATGAGCAACTGGCGCTGGAAGAAATCGGCCAGCGCATTACCGTGCCGCCCGCCCCCGCACCGCTGACGGCGCAGGAAAAAGCCACCGCGCGCAGCAACCCCGGCTTGGCCCGTAGCCTGTATGCGATTGGCATGGGCCTGCGCAGCGAAGGCGTGCGCGAGTGGAACTACAGCACCAACCTGCACCAGCCCGGTGGCCTGGAAGACCGCGAGCTGTATGCCGCGGCCGATCTGGCCTGCGAGCGCCAGGTCTGGGACCGCTGCATCAACACCAGCGAGCGCACCAAGACCTTTGCCGATTGGAAGCAGCGCTATCCCATGCCCTATCACGACACCGTGCTGGCCAAGTCGCGCAACATCGGTCTGGACCCGGCCTATGTCTATGGCCTGATCCGCCAGGAAAGCCGCTTCATCATGGATGCGCGCTCGGGCGTGGGTGCCTCGGGCCTCATGCAAGTCATGCCCGCCACGGCGCGCTGGACGGCCAAGAAGATCGGCATGACCGGCTTTACGCCTGACATGATCAACGACCGTGATACCAACATCACCATCGGCACGTCGTATCTCAAGCTGGCGCTGGACGATTTTGACGGCTCCATGGCCATGGCCGCCGCAGGTTACAACGCAGGCCCCGGCCGCCCACGTAACTGGCGCAACGGCCCCACGCTGGACGCCGCCATCTGGGCCGAAAACGTTCCCTTCAGCGAAACGCGCGACTACGTGAAGAAGGTGCTCTCCAACACCACCAACTACGCGGCGCTGATTACGGGTCAGCCCCAGTCGCTCAAGAGCCGTCTGGGCACCGTTGGTCCACGCCCCGGCAACGAGGCAGAGCCTATGAAGGATCTGCCGTGAGCAAATATGCGATGAGCTGATTGCTCATTGATTGATAGCTGAAAGCGCTCACCCTAGAAAAAGGGTGAGCGCTTTTTTAATGGATTTTTTGCTGAATGCTTTCAGTCATGTACCGTCGACGAGAGCTTCGCTTTCATCGACGGTGGCATGGACTTACTGGAAGCGGTAGGTGCCCGTCAGCATGTACGAGCGGCCCGGACCTACGTTGGCGAAGACGCCGACGTGCGAGGCATCGTAGACGCGTGCATTCGAGATGTTGTTCACATTGAGTTGCAGCGACAGTTGATGGTTGAACTCATAGCGTGCCATTGCATCGTAGCGAACGTGGCTAGGCAATTGCATTTGGTTGGCGTCGTCGGCATAGCGCATGCCCATATAGCTTGCACCACCACCTACAGTGAGGTTGGGAAGTACTTTGTAAGTGGTCCACAAGGTGGCGCTTTGTTTGGCAATGAATTTGATGCGGTTGCCGTCAAATACTTCATTACCGCTACGGTAGCTGCTGATCTTGGGGTCCAGGTAGGTGTAGCCGGCCCAGATGCTCCACTTGGGATTGATAGCACCGCTAACGCCCAGCTCAAGACCTCGTGTGCGGTTGTTGCCGCCCAAGGTCACGTCGCCAGTCAGCGGGTTGGTAGAGCGGGCATCGGTTTTCTTAGTCTCAAACAAGGCGGCAGTGACCGACAGTTTGTGGTTCAGCAAATCCCACTTCGTGCCCAGCTCCCAGCTGCGGCTCTTTTCAGGCTTCAGGTTGCGGATGGCGGCACCGCCAGCTGCTCCATCTGCACCACCGCTCTGGCCCAGGTTTTCCCCGGATGGGTTGGACGAGGTGCCATAAGACACATAAATGCTGCCGTTCTCAGCAGGTTTATAGACGGCGCCTAGCTGGTAGTTCCAGAAGCTATCAGTGCGGCTGTCTGTGAAGTTATTAACCTCAAATCGGTCACGGCGCAGACCTGTATTGATGGAGAACTTGTCATTGATCTGCATCGTGTCGAACAGATACAGCGATTGGGTCTTTATCTCGCCCGCAGCCTTTTGGGGGCCGTACTGCAGTTGGTAGTTGTATTGCTTGTTCGGGTTGGGGTTGTACAGAGAGTCGTGTTCACGGCCTGGCAAACCTGTGATGGTTTTGTCATAAATCTCCTCTTTGCCAAACTCCAGGCCCGTGCTGAAGCTGTGTTTGACGCTGCCAGTGTTAAAGCTGCCGAACAGGTCGGTCTGGTTGATCAGTGCTTCACTGCTGCGCCAGCGGGCGCGGTCGTCGCGGCGGAACTGGGCGCTTGCGCTGCCCGGGTTACATGCGGCGCTGGTGTTGCCTGCAACGCAGTTGTCAAACGAGGGGCGGCTCATCAGATAATGATTCAGCGACTTCGTCTGGCGTGTGGTGTTGCGGAATTTCAGCTCGCTGGTGAAATCGTGCTCAAAAATGGCTGTGGCCGTTTTCATCACGTTTTCGCGAAAGTCAACGTTATGGCGACCATAGAAGTTGTTGCGATCAACTTCGATAGGGCGATTCAGCTCTGGATGCGCTGCGGTCTTGAATGGAATTCCCAAGTCAGGCATGTCGTTGTTCTCAATGTGTGAGTACGACAGCTTCAGGCGTGTGGGGGTTCCCAGACCAAAGGCGAGCGATGGAGCAATGCCAAAGCGGTCAACCTTGACACCGTCACGGCCAGGAACTTCTCCGCCCATTTTCATGACGTTCAGGCGAAATGCACCGCTTTCTGAGAACTTCACATTGCCATCCACCGTGGAGCGCCATTGCTTTGCATTGCCAAAGCCTGTGCTGGCCTCAAAGAAGTTATCCAGCTTTGGGGATTTTGTTTGCAGATTGATACTGCCCCCTGTGCCGCCACGACCCGTATAAGCCGAGCTAGGACCTTTGATGACCTCCACGGATTCAATGTTGAAGGTTTCGTGCGAGCCGCGTGCGTAGTCACGTACACCGTCAATGAAGATGTCGGTGCTGGCTTCGTAGCCGCGAATGAATGGCCTGTCGCCAGTGGGCGTGCCGCCTTCCCCCGAACCCAGTGTGATGCCAGGAGTGGTTCGCAGTACATCCTGAAGCGAGGTTGCGCCCCGGTCCTTGATCAACTCTTCCGTGATGACGGTGACGGATTTAGGCGTGTCCAGCAATGGCGCTGTGAACTTTGGGCTGCTGGCTTTAGAGGGCGTTTGATAAGGGGCGTCGTGCTGCTCCGTCACGGTGACAGTGTCCAAGGTCACTTCAGCAGCGTATGCCGGTGCGATGGCTAAAGCAGCACCGCTTAGTACGGCACCAGCCCAAAAGTGACGTCCCAAAGAAGAGTCGTGTGCCAGTGAAAAAGCTTCTTGGGAAGGCGAAGCGAGCAGAGTTGCAGGGGGCTGTCCAGCAGCTTGGTGGTCCATGGAAATCTCCTGTGTTGTTGAAAGAAGAAAACGGGCAAGACCGTGCTTTATCAAGGCAGGGGACACCCTGCCTAAACGTGTAGGCACGACTATGTAAAGAAGGGGGTGCAGCGTGAATTGCTGCAGGAAGCCGTTGGGCTTAGGCGCTATGCCTTAACCAGAGGCTTGGATGACGCACTACAGCAGTAGGCGGGAATGGCGGTACGGAATGAGGACATGGCAACTTGTAGCGTTTGCGTTGCAAGCGCTAGAGACATAAGAAGGGAAGAGGCCAGGCACGGCGTGAATTGCGGTGCGGCATGCGCTTGATAGAGCCCTTGTTATGTATCTTTATGTGAAGGCCAAGTGTGGGAATTATCTTGCAAAATGATGCAAATAATTCTCATTAGCAGAATCATTTCATGATTTGTTGCATGAAAAGCACATGCCCGTGCTGGAGAGTAGTTTTACGAAATGAACCAGTCAAGTTGGCCGCAGCAATGCGGCGCTGTACAACGAAGGCTTACAGCTCAGCGTTGAAGTCACTAGGCGACTTGACTGCCTGCCAAGAGCAAGGCTTAAACGAAAGAGACCTGTTCGACAAGGACTTCCGCAAGTACCAGCAGGTCAGCGTCAACGGCACGCCCACCTGGGTGAATAGCTACTTCCAGGGTGGCTCTTCCGTGTCCGGCGTGACACAGGCAGGTCGTACCTTTTGGGTTACAGCGAATATGAAGTTCTAAAACGGATCGTTTTTAGCTTCTGAATCAGGAGCTGTCAGCGCACGCTAATCGGTGATTTCAGGGTTTTTTCATCCTGAAATTGAAGATTGAAAAGCGCTGGCAGCTCCTTTTTTATGGCGGCTTCACTCAATTTTTGGTCTGTGCTCCCTGCAGCGCCTGCTGCAACAGCGCATGCAACTGGGTTTGCTGCTCGACGGGGAAGTCGCGCAGCAGCTCGGCGGCGATTTTCTCGCGCTGATTTTTGAGCTGGGCGAACAACTGCTGCCCCTGCGCGCTGAGCTGCAGACAGCGCACGCGCTTGTCGGCCTCGCTGGCCGAGCGCTCCAGCCAGCCCTTGTCCTGCAACTGGGTCAGCATGCGCGCCATCTGGGCTTTGTCGGTGTGGCTGTGCTCAACCAGCTCTTTTTGCGTAATGCCCGGGTGGCGACCTGCGTGCATCAGGATGCGGAACTCATTGAACGTCAGCCCCGGCTGAATGCGCTCTAGCGACTGGAGCAGGCGCGCGCGAAACTGGTGCATCAGGTCATGCAGCACTTCAAACACATCGGCGGCAAGGGATGAACTCATGGTGGGAAAGGTTTATTTGTTGACTTAGTCAACTTATTAATTGATATTTAGTGGACTTTATCAACTTCTTTAGAAAAATGTCCAACACCGAAGTAACACCCATCATGCAACGTGTACGCCACGAATTTCGCGCTCGCCATGTGCAACTGCTGGCACGCGAGCAAATCAGCCCCGGTTTTATCCGCCTGACCTTGGGCGGCCCTGAGCTGGAAGGCTTTGTCAGCGCCGGTTTTGACGACCACACCAAGCTCATCCTGCCGCAGGCCGGGCTGGATAAACCCAATCTGCCGCAGATGGTTGACGGCCGCCCGCACATCGATGGCGAGCGTCCCACCATGCGCGACTACACACCGCTTAACTACGATGCCGCTCGCAACACGCTGCAGATGGAGTTTGCCGAGCATGGCACCGGCCCGGCCGTGGAATGGGCGCGCACAGCCCCCATAGGCCAGTGGCTGGGTCTGGCTGGGCCGCGTGGCAGCTTGGTCGTTCCTGCTGATCTGGACTGGCATGTGCTGCTGGGCGATGAAAGCGCTATGCCCGCCATTGAGCGCAGGCTTGCCGAGCTGCCCGCCAGCACCCGCGCCATTGTGCGGGTGCAGATCAGCAACCCAGCCGATCAACGCGCATGGGCCAGTGCTGCCGCGCTGGATTTGCAGTGGGTGACATCGCTGGCCGACGCGGCTGATGCGTTGGAGTTGCCTGCGGGAGATGGCTTTATCTGGGCTTCTGGAGAGAACCGTGCCATGGCCGATTTGCGCCAGCGCTTGCTGGCCAAGCCCGGCGCCAACCCCAAGCGCATGCGCATTGCCTCGTACTGGAAGCAAGGCGAAGCGGCTCACCATGAAGAGCTGAATGCCAATGACTGAGGCGACTGAAAAAGACTGCTTGAGTCACTCGGCAGTGAAGCCACGCCGCAAACTGCACAAGCGCTTTACGCCATTGGTGTTTGCCTTCTACATGGCGCTGATCATGGCGTTTCTCATGTGCAGCATCATCGTGGCCGTTAATGGCGGGCTGGGCGCGGGTTACTGGTGGACGGTACTCAAGGCCTATGCCGTGGCCATGCCTTCTGCCTTTTGCTGTGTGGTGCTGGTGCGCCCTGTGGTGATGCGGCTGGTGGCCGCCACCGTGCATCACTGATTGAGCAGAATGGGTGCGCCAGCTGCGTTGTGCTGCAGCTGGGCAGCTTTGCTAGCAATCAGACCATCGATCAGGCTATCCAGCCATTGCTGCAATGTCTGCGCTCCGAAGTAGGTCCGGTGCAAGATGCCGAAATAGGGCGTGCCATGAATCCAGTGGCTGAGATCTTGCAGGCTGATGCTTTGCCACTCCAGCAGCTTGTATTTGAGCAGCACTTTGGCCGCATAACTGGCATGGCGCTCGGGTGATTGCACAAAGCCTGCAAGCCGTTTTCGCGCAATGGCCAGTGCCGCAGGCACATCGGTAAACACGCTGCCGTGGCCTGGCGCTATGGTTCGCGGCTGCAGCTGCTCAATCACATCCAGCGTGGCTGCCACTTCATCAAAAGCGGCAATGCCTTCAATCTCGGGGAAGACCACGCCAAAGCCGTTCTCCCACAGCGCATCGGCTGAGATCAGGGTGCGGCTCTCGGGCTCGAACAGAATCACCGAAT
>NZ_JAVXSJ010000003.1:0-273731 GCF_036643215.1 Comamonas sp.
TCTTACAGAGAAAAACCCCGTAATCGAAAGATTACGGGGTTTTTTATTTGCGGAACGCAAAAACGCTGAAGGCTGGGCCATTAAAAAGCAGAGCGAGCTTACGCTCGCTGTGATTGGGATTCGGAGCCAAACAACCTGAAAATCCATAAAAAGAGAGCGCTATGCGCTCTCTTTTTATGGGGAAGTTATTGAGTCATAGCGGGTAGTTGGAAGCGGAGAACACCCTTCTGATCTACTCTGCGCTCCAACTGTTTGCTGAACCACAGGTAGTGGAGGTGAGCCAGAGCTTCGCCCATGGCAAATGTCATCTGGTGTGTGTCTAGCTGGCGTTTGAAGAGGATGGGCAAAATGTCTGCGGCGCTGAGAGACTGGGTTTGTGCCGCTTCCATGATGCCGTTCAGATGTTCTTGGTGGTGATCTAGTAGTTGCTGAATTCGTTGATGGAGACCTGTAAATGGTTTGCCATGTGAGGGCAGTACATAAGTATCCATAGGCAGTGCAAAGTAGCGCTGCAGTGATGTGAGAAATAGTTGAAGTGGATTGGCTTCAGGCTCGCTGGAGTGCACGCTGACATTGGCCGATATGCGTGGCAGCACCATATCGCCGCTGATGAGTAGATTGAGGTCTGGGCAGAATAAGGCCATGTGCTCGGGGGCGTGGCCATAGCCTGCGATGCATTGCCAGTTGCGGCCGCAGATATCGATGTCAAAGCCATCCATGATGCGGTGATAGGTGTCTGGAATGGGCGCAACCAGCGAGGAGTAATAGCTGCTGCGGGTGCGTACATGCTGGAGAAATTCTTCGTTTCTTTGCCCATGCAGGCTGTAGAAATCCGCACCGGATTCGCCGCCGAAGCCATCTTGGTCTTTCATGGCGACACGGGCTACGTTGTAGTCGGTAGCACTTATCCACAGGGGGGCATCCCAATGTCGACTAAGCCATCCGGCTAGGCCGATATGGTCTGGGTGCATGTGGGTGACGATGATGCGAAGAACCGGTAAGCCTTCGAGCTGGGTTGCAAAAATCTGCTCCCATTGCTGACGTGCTTCGCTGCGGTTGACGCAGCAATCCACAATAGTCCAACCTTCGCGTATCTCGCCGTGCATGTCGACCTGCCGATCACGTAGCAGCCACAGGTTGATATGGTCGAGCGCAAACGGCAGGGACATGCGAATCCATTTGATGCCGGGAGCTACCTCGATGGTTTCAGCGAGGCCTGGCAAAGTGTCATCCAGAGGGTAATGGAGTGCGGATTCGTGGCTTGATTTCATAGTGCAGGATATCGTTTAGCATTGACGTTAACGTAAACGTCAGTTTTATAAAAGCATTTTAGGGACCAGGCCACTCTTTGTAGTCGCCTGAGTGATGCAAGACTTCACCCAGACAGAATCATGTTGACCAGTTACACCATCAGCGATCTTGCCAAAGAGTTCGATCTCACCACACGGGCGATTCGTTTTTATGAGGATATGGGCTTGCTGCAGCCCGAGCGCTCGGGAACTGGGGGGCGTAATCGTGTGTATTCGGCCCGAGACCGCGCACGTCTGCGCCTGACATTGCGAGCGAAGCGACTGGGCTTGTCGCTTTCGGAGGCCAAGGAAATCATTGATATGTATGACAGCCCGCGCGATACCGGCGTGCAGTTGCGCAAATTTCTGGATGTGCTGGCTGTGCACCGCAAACAGCTTGAAGGGCAGATGGCTGATCTGCAGGTGACTCTGGAAGAGGTGCGTGAGCAGGAGAAAGAAGCGCGTAGCTTGTTGAAGAAAAGCGAGAGCAAAATGCCGCATAATTGACGTTTACGTAAACGTCAATTGATAGAGCTTTGCTACTGGGAGTTGCCAATGTCAGCTTTGGGTGCGGATGAGGTTCTGGACTTCGCGAGCCGGGTGAGGGAAAGCTTTTCCCGCCAAGGAGCCATGGGCACACTTGGGGCCGAGCTGACCCGTATCGAGTCTGGCACTGTGGATATCTGTCTTGACTGGGCGTCCGGGTTGACCCAGCAACATGGCTTTTTACACGCCGGCATGGTGTCCACTGCGCTGGATTCGGCCTGTGGCTATGCAGGGCTGACGCTGATGCCCGCCGATGCAGCGGTGCTTACGATTGAATTCAAAATCAATTTATTGGCACCAGCCAAGGGCCAGCGCTTTCGCATGGAAGGCCGCGTTATCAAGCCGGGGCGCACGATTACCGTATCTGAGGGCAAAGCGTTTGCCATTGATCAGGGAAAAGAAAAATTGATTGCCACGATGAGTTGCACCTTGATGTGTGTGCAGCATCGTGAGGGCATCAATAACTAGAGATTCACAACTGAGACCCGCCAGACCAATACCTACAGGAGACAACCATGAGCCTTGCCAATCTGCCAGGACTGAACTTTCAGCTCGGTGAAGATATTGATGCGCTGCGCGATGCCGTGCGTGACTTTGCGCAGAGCGAGATTGCGCCGCGTGCGGCTGAAATTGATCGTACTGACCAGTTCCCCATGGATGTATGGCGCAAGTTTGGTGAGCTGGGCGTGCTGGGCATCACCGTCTCTGAGCAGTATGGCGGGGCCAATATGGGCTATCTCGCCCACATGGTTGCGATGGAGGAAATCTCGCGTGCCAGTGCTTCCGTGGGCCTGTCTTACGGGGCGCACAGCAATTTGTGTGTGAACCAGATCAACCGCAACGGCACTGAGGCGCAAAAAGCCAAGTACCTGCCCAAGCTGATCAGCGGCGAGCATGTGGGCGCTCTGGCTATGAGCGAGCCGGGTGCTGGCTCAGATGTCATCAGCATGAAGCTCAAGGCTGAGGACAAGGGCGGCTATTACCTGCTCAATGGCAGCAAGATGTGGATTACCAATGGCCCCGACGCAGACACGCTGGTGGTTTACGCCAAGAGTGAACCTGAAATGGGCGCGCGCGGGGTGACGGCCTTTTTGATCGAGAAAGGCATGCCCGGTTTTTCGATTGCGCAAAAGCTGGACAAGCTGGGCATGCGTGGCAGCCACACGGGTGAGTTGGTGTTCCAGAATGTGGAAGTGCCGGCTGAAAACATCCTTGGCGGCCTGAACATGGGTGCCAAGGTGTTGATGAGCGGACTGGACTACGAGCGTGCTGTGCTCACAGGCGGACCACTGGGAATCATGCAAAGCGTGATGGATAACGTGGTTCCGTACATTCATGACCGCAAGCAATTTGGCCAGAGTATTGGAGAGTTTCAGCTCATCCAGGGCAAGGTGGCAGACATGTACACCGTGCTGCAAGCGGGCCGATCTTTTGCTTATACGGTCGCTAAAAATCTTGATCTTCTGGGAACTGACCATGTCCGACAGGTCCGTAAAGACTGCGCCAGCGTCATTCTCTGGTGCGCCGAGAAGGCCACCTGGATGGCTGGCGAGGGCGTACAAATCTATGGTGGCAATGGGTATATCAACGAGTATCCGCTCGGCCGACTGTGGCGAGATGCGAAACTCTATGAGATTGGTGCCGGCACCAGCGAAATTCGCCGCATGTTGATTGGTCGCGAATTGTTTGCTGAAACCTGCTGAAAAAGCAGGAGCTGCGCCATTCTTTCAACCACCAAAAAAAGAAGGATAGCTTCATGACAACGACCTCCATCGAAGAATTGTTTGTCCACAACCGCGAATGGGCAGACCAGATGGAGCGTGATCGTCCTGGTTTCTTTACCGGACTGATGGCGCAGCAAAAGCCCAAGTACATGTGGATCGGTTGCTCTGACAGCCGCGTCCCTGCCAACCAGATCACAGGTCTGGAGCCCGGCGAGGTATTTGTGCACCGCAACGTGGCGAACGTGGTGGTGCCCAGCGATCTGAACTGCCTGTCCACCATTCAATACTCCGTCGATCACCTGAAGATCGAGCACCTGATGGTCGTCGGCCATTACGGCTGCGGTGGCGTGTATGCCGCACTGAATAACCTGCGTCTGGGTCTGGTGGACAACTGGACTCGCCACGTGCGTGACGTGCGCGACAAGCACATCAAGCTGCTGGAAGGCATCTCCACCCAGTTTCGTCACGATGCAATGTGTGAGCTGAACGCGATTGAGCAGGTCGTCAACGTGGCCCAGTCAACGGTGATGCAGGATGCCTGGGCGCGTGGCCAGAAGGTTACGCTGCACGGTTGGTGTTATGGCCTGAACAATGGTCACATCACCAACCTCGAAATGACGGTGCCTGATGTGGGTGGTATGGAAGATGTCTATAACAAGGCGATTGAAAAAGTCGCAACCCGCAAGCGCGGCTGATTGCTGCCCTGCGCGCAATAGTGCTCCAGCGCTGGGTGTGGGCCTTGGCCGCATCCAGCTTGGCGGCACTGCTTTATTGATACTGGAGCGACTGGCCCGCCATGTTTCCGCAACGACTGGACGCCCCCGAGGCCTATGCCATTGCACAGGCTCTCATGCATGGCTTCAACCTCTACTACCGCACGTTCAATGCGGTGGCTGCCAACGCCAAGCAGCGCTTTGAGTCCATGGACTGGCAGAGCCAGCAGCAGGCCCAGCGAGAGCGCATAAAGCTTTATGACCTGCAGGTGCGCGCCTGCATTGAAAGGCTCGAGGGCGAATTTGCAACCAGCCAGCAATCTATGGCGGTATGGCAGCAAGTCAAGCTGCATTACATCGGCTTGATGGTCGACCATCTGCAGCCTGATCTGGCGGAGACTTTCTTTAACTCCGTCACCACCAAAATTCTGCACCGCACGCACTTTCAGAACGACTTCATCTTCGTGCGTGCTGCAGTAAGTACCGAGTATTTAGAGAACCCTGCGCCGGGTGCTGTACCGACATATCAGGTCTATTACCCAGTCAACCTTGAGCAACTGGAAGGCGCACTGCAAACCGCGTTAGAGCAGCTGCAGTTGCTTGGCCCCTTTGAGGATTTGCCGCGCGATGTGCATTTGCTGGCTGAGCGCGTGCGTGAAAAACTGGCCGGGCTGACGCTGCGTGCCAACTTCCAGATACAGGTGCTCTCCAACCTTTTCTATCGCAACAAAGGCGCGTATCTGGTGGGCAAGATCATCACCGGCTACACAGAGCTGCCTCTGGCCATTCCCATTCTGCATGGCAATAAAGACCAGCTCATCTTGCACGCGGCCTTGTTTGGTGAAGATGACCTGCATGCGCTTTTCAGCTTTGCCCGGGCTTACTTCATGGTGCACATGGAAGTGCCCAGTGCGTATGTCAGCTTTCTGCGCAGTCTCATGCCGCGCAAACCGCGTGCCGAGATTTACAACGCGCTGGGGCTGGCCAAGCAGGGCAAGACGCTGTTCTACCGCGATTTTCTGCACCACCTGCGCCACTCCAGCGACCAGCTGCGCATTGCGCCCGGTATCAAAGGGCTGGTCATGCTGGTGTTTGATCTGCCCAGTTTCCCCTACGTCTTCAAGCTCATCAAAGACCGCATCGCCAGCAGCAAGGATGTGACCCGTGCGCAGGTCAAGGCGAAGTACCTGCTGGTCAAGCAGCATGACCGTGGTGGCCGCATGGCGGACACCATGGAGTACAGCCTTGTCTCCTTCCCGCGCAGCCGCTTCAGTGAAGAGCTGCTGGCCGAGCTGCAGGCGCAAGCCCCTGATCAAATCGAGATCAGCGACCGCGATGGTGATGGGCAGGAAGAGGTCATCATCAGTCACCTCTACATTGAGCGGCGACTGGTGCCACTGAACCTGTTTTTGATGGAGTGCCTGGCAGAGGCTGATACCAAACCGGCCCGCCGCGCCGCCATGGAGCGCGCTATTCTCGAATATGGCAACGCCATCAAGGATCTGGTCGCCACCAATATCTTCCCGGGCGATATGCTGTGGAAGAACTTTGGCGTGACGCGTGGTGGCAAAGTTGTTTTCTATGACTACGACGAGATTGAGTACCTGACTGACTGCAACTTCCGCAACGTGCCTGAGCCGCGCAATGAGGAAGAAGAAATGTCTGGCGACATCTGGTATTCGGTCGGGCCCAAGGATGTATTTCCTGAAACCTTTGGCCCGTTTTTGCTGGGCCACCCTGCCGTGCGTGACATCTTCATGCGCCACCACGCGGACTTGCTGGAGAGCGACTTCTGGCGTGCTCACCAGAGCCGCATTCGCGATGGCCACTTTGTCGATGTGTTCCCGTATGAGCGCAGCCGCTTTCTGCATGAAGGGGATGCCGGGCTGGACACGAACACTTTCAATATTTCCGCTAATAGCCTCAACTGAAGAGGCAGATCGTACCTATCCATCTTTGAAGGAGACAAACCGTGCATCAAGACCCCGTCGTAATCGTCAGCGCCGCCCGCACACCAATGGGCGCGTTTCAAGGTGATTTTTCCGATCTGGCCGCCCATGACCTGGGTGGCGCAGCCATCAAGGCCGCGGTAGAGCGCGCAGGCATCAAGCCCGAGCTGGTAGAGGAAGTGCTGTTTGGCAACTGCCTGATGGCTGGGCAAGGTCAGGCGCCTGCGCGCCAGGCTGGCTTTAAAGGCGGGCTGCCGCAAAGCACGGGGGCGGTAACGCTCTCCAAAATGTGCGGCGCGGGCATGGAGGCAACGCTTCTGGCGCACGATCAACTCATCGCTGGCAGTCGTGACGTGATGGTTGCCGGTGGCATGGAAAGCATGACCAATGCGCCCTATTTGCTGAAAAAAGGCCGTGGTGGCTACCGCATGGGTCACGACAAGATCTTCGACCACATGATGCTGGACGGTCTTGAAGACGCCTATGAAGAGGGCCGCTCCATGGGCACTTTTGGTGAAGACTGCGCTGCCAAATACAGCTTTACCCGTGAGGCACAAGACGCCTTTGCCATCGCCAGCGTGCAGCGCGCCCAGGCCGCCACAGAAAGCGGTGCGTTTGCTGCTGAAATCACGCCTGTCACTGTCAAAACCCGCAAGGGCGATGTGACGGTGAGCGTGGATGAAGGACCGGGCAAGGCCAAGCCCGAAAAGATCAGCAGCCTCAAACCAGCGTTCAAGAAAGACGGCACCATCACTGCCGCTTCCAGCTCCAGCATCAACGACGGCGCGGCTGCCATGGTGCTGATGCGCGAATCTACCGCCAAGCAACTGGGTTGCAAGCCGCTGGCGCGCATCGTCTCTCACGCCACGTTTGCGCAGGCACCTGAGTGGTTTACCACGGCCCCTGTGGGCGCCACCGAGAAGGCGCTGAAGAAGGCTGGCTGGGCGGTGGGCGATGTGGACCTGTGGGAAATCAACGAGGCTTTTGCCGTCGTACCCATGGCATTGATGGCCGATTTGAAGGTGCCGCACGACAAGGTCAACGTTAACGGCGGAGCTTGCGCCCTGGGTCACCCCATTGGTGCCAGCGGTGCGCGCATTCTGGTCACCTTGATCCATGCGCTGCAAGCGCGTGGCAAGAAAAAAGGTCTGGCCACGTTGTGCATTGGTGGCGGTGAAGCCACGGCCATGGCGATTGAGCTGATCTGACGCTGTTTGGGTTGAACCGTCACTGGATTGCTCTACAGTGATCGCATGTTCAACGGATTGCACGCATTCGTTTGTGAATGCGTGCAGATCATTTTGCGGAAATCACCCATGAGCGCAGACCTTCCACACGAGCACAGTGACACTGAGCAGCCGCTGACACAGCAGCAGATTGAGGCCTTCTGGAGCGACTTCTCCAGTCAGCTGAGCGAGCTGGAGGCACTGGATGGCCACGAATTTGTGGAACGCGCCAATGAAGTGCTGCAGCAATACGCGCCGGGTCTGAGTCTGGAGCTCGAAGGCAAGCTCAAGGAGCCTGGCTCCAAGCTGGTGATTTCTGCCCATGGCAATACCGCTCAGTTTGAAAATGCTCAGGCCATGGTGCGCAAAGCACCGCAATTTGAGCACTACAGCGTGCAGGCATTTCGCAGCCGTGCGCTGGGCAGCAACTTTGGCATGCGCATGGATGGTTTCGAGCTGGCCTGCTCCGATGTGCGCGTGGGCTACTTCAATGCCGGCGGTATCACCGGGCTCAAGCTCTCGTTTGAGAAAAGCATTGCGCCAGACATGATCGAGCAAGCGCAGCACATGACTTTCATCATGCTGGACCATGTGCTGGGTGAGTGGGACTTTTCAGTGCGCGTAGGTCCGGTCGAGTTTGTCGATGAAGTGCCTGATGATGTGCATGGCACGGCGCTGCTGTCTGACTTCCCCCCCATTTTTGATGCCTTCATTCGCAAGCAACTGGGGCGCAGCTACGAGTTCCCGCAAGAAGATACCGACCGCTGGATTTCTCTGGAAGTCCGTGCCCACGGCGCTGCTGAAGACTCACCGCCCGATATTCTGACCTTTCACGACGGTGCCAATGCCGTGGCCACACGTGCCGACCTGTCGCACTTTCTGGAGTGGCGCATGCGCTTTTCCAGTCAGGAAGAGCTAGACGGCGTGCGCGATGCGCAGGATGCGCTGGATGAGCAGCTCAGCAGCCAGCAGCGCGGCATTCTGGCGTTCTCGCGCATTGAAGACATGCGCTCGCGCGTTGCCACGTACTATGTGGAAGACCCCGTCCATGCCATGCAACTAGCGCAGCAACTGGCCAAGCAGAATGCGCCGGGACTGGAGCCGCAGCTGTCGGTGATTTTTGATCCTTCGTGGAACGAATATCTGTCGCTGTACGCCGCTGTTCATCGCAATGATCGCCAGCAGGAGGCCCTCGTTTCATGATCACTTCGCGTGAGCAATTGCAGCAGCTTTATGCAGCGCCTGCGGAGCGAGCTCTGCTCAAGCAGCAGTGGGCGCTTGACCGCTACTGCCTGCGCTTTATCGCCCTGTCGCCATTTCTGGTCATGTCCACGGGCGGCAGCAACGGCAGTTTGCTGGATGCGTCGCCGCGTGGCGGCAAGCCCGGCTTCGTCAAGGCTGCAGACTCCAATACGCTGCTCATCCCCGATGCGGGTGGCAACAACCGGCTGGATAGTCTGTGTAATCTGGTCGACGACCCGCGTCTGGGTTTGCTGTTTTTTGTACCGGGCTTTGACGAGACCTTGCGCGTTAACGGCACGGCCCAGTTGCGCGATGAGGCGCATTACACAGCGCTGTTTGCCAGTGATTACTTTCGGCCCAAGCTGGTCATTGAAGTCAATGTGAAAGAGGCCTATCTGCACTGTGCCAAGGCGCTGATGCGATCCAAGCTGTGGAGCGCCGAGGCACAGGTGTCACGCAATGTCATGCCCTCGCTCAATCAGATCATTCAGTCGCAGATGGGCATCACCACCGAGCCTGAAGCACAGGAGCTGATGGTCGCCCGCTACAAGGCCGTGATTGCAGCCGAGGAACTGAAGAAAACTTGATAGCGGCTAGCGCTTTATTTCAAAGGAATTTTTATGAAAACAACATTGAAATCCATTCTCGATAAGCGCAAGCAGCTATGAAATCAATACTGATCTTGGGCGCCTCGCGCGGGCTGGGGCGGGCTTTGACAGAGGCCTATCTGGCACAGGGCCAGCGCGTGATTGCTACCGTGCGCAAGAGCGAAGACATGGCCCCGCTGCAAGCGCTGGGTGCGCAGGTGCTGCAGGTCGATCTGGCTGACCCCGCCAGCGTCAGCGGTCTGGCCTGGCAGCTTGATGGCAAAAGCATCAATCTCGCTCTGTATGTAGCAGGCGTTTGGGATGGTCATGCCGCTGGCGTGCCGCCCACGCAGCAGCAGTTTGACAAGGTCATGCACAGCAATGTGCTGGGCTTTATGCAGGCCCTGCCGCAGATTGCGCCCATGGTGCAAGAAACAGGCGGCGTGATTGCAGCGTTCTCCAGCGAGATGTCTTTGCTCGGCAGTGCCGACGAAAGCGCATGGCTGTACCGCGTTAGCAAGGCGGCGCTCAATATGGCGGTGGCCTCTGCCTGCCAGCAATGGCCGGGCCTGACCTTGCTGGCGCTGGACCCCGGCTGGACGCAGACCGACATGGGCGGCCCCGGTGCCACCGTGCCTCTGGCTGATAGCGTCAAAGGGCTGATGAATGTGCTGGCGCAGGTGCAGCCCGAAGACCGTGGCAGCTTATGGCGCTACGACGGCACAAAAACAGAGCTTTTGGGTGCTTGAGCCAAGTTAGAACATAGGTATCCAGCTATCAATATCGGAGACATTCATGCTGCTGAACCAGGACCAGGAAATGATCCGCGATGCCATGCGCGACTTTGTGCGTGAGCAAATCACCCCACACGCCGCGCGCTGGGACAAGGAGCATCACTTCCCCAAAGATGTGCATCAGGGGCTGGCCGCACTGGGCGCTTACGGCATCTGTGTGCCTGAGGAGCTGGGCGGCGCGGGCATGAACTATCTGAGTCTGGCGCTGGTGCTGGAAGAGATTGCAGCGGGCGACGGCGGCACCAGCACCGTCATCAGCGTGACCAACTGCCCGGTCAACGCGATCTTGATGAAATACGGCAACGCCCAGCAGCAGGAGTTCTGGCTGCGTCCGCTGGCGCAAGGCAAGATGCTGGGCGCTTTCTGTCTGACCGAGCCGCATGTGGGCTCAGATGCGTCGGCGCTGCGCACCACGGCCGTGCGTGATGGAGGCGACTACGTCATCAACGGTGTCAAGCAATTCATCACCAGCGGCAAGAATGGCGATGTGGCCATCGTCATTGCCGTGACGGACAAGGCGGCGGGAAAGAAGGGCATGAGCGCCTTTATCGTGCCCACCAGCAACCCCGGCTATCAGGTCGCGCGGCTGGAAGAAAAACTGGGCCAGCACAGCAGCGATACGGCGCAGATCAACCTTGAAAACTGCCGTATTCCCGCTGCTAACTTAATTGGCGCGGAAGGCGAGGGCTACAAGATTGCCCTGAGCGCTCTGGAAGGCGGGCGCATCGGCATCGCCGCCCAAAGCGTGGGCATGGCGCGTGCTGCATTTGAATGCGCGTTGCAATACAGCAAAGAGCGCGAGAGCTTTGGCCAACCCATCTTCAATCATCAGGCCGTTGGCTTCAGGCTTGCGGAATGCGCTACACAAATTGAAGCAGCACGGCAGCTCATCTGGCATGCGGCCAGCCTGCGTGATGCAGGCTTGCCATCCTTGAAAGAAGCGGCCATGGCCAAGCTTTTTGCCAGCGAAATGGCCGAGCGTGTGTGCAGCGCGGCCATCCAGACGCTGGGCGGGTATGGCGTGGTGAACGACTTCCCCGTGGAGCGCATTTACCGCGATGTACGCGTGTGCCAGATTTATGAAGGGACCAGCGACGTGCAGAAAATCCTCATCCAGCGCGCGCTGGCCTGATGCGCAAGCGGGGCTGCGCGCAAATGCCCACACTTGTCAACCGCCACCGCCGGTGTTGTGGTGCTCTAGGGCCAAGCCGGTTGCCGATGTCACAAGGCCTGCCTAGGATGTGATCAGTGGGATCGATCTTCTACGAGAGGTCCCAAGGGTTTCCACCATTTGAAGCAGGAGTCCAGCGCATGCCTTTTGCCCAGGTCAATGGCCAGAACATCTACTACGAAGACACAGGAGGGCGCGGCCCGGCGATTGTGTTCTCGCATGGCCTGCTCATGGATCACACCATGTTTGAGCCGCAGATACAGGCGTTGCAGGGGCGCTACCGCTGCATCAGCTGGGACGAGCGCGGCCATGGGCAGACTGCGGATCCCGAGCATTGTGAGTCGTTCACCTATTACGACTCTGCCGATGATCTGGCGGCGCTGCTCAAGCATTTGGGCGTGGATAAAGCCGTGCTGGTGGGCATGTCGCAAGGCGGCTATCTGTCGATGCGCTGCGCGCTGATTCACCCTGAGGTGGTGGGGGCGCTGGTGTTGATAGATACGCAAGCCATGCTGGAAGACCCCGAGCTGCTGCCGCATCACGAAGCCTTGCTCAAAGCGTGGATGGAGCATGGCCTGTCTGACGATATGGCAAGCACTGTGGAGCAGATTATTCTTGGCCAGGGCTGGGAGGGCGCTGCGGAGTGGCGTGCCAAATGGAAGCAGGCCTCCCCCGTCAATCTGGGGCAGAGCTTTGTGGCGCTGGCGCTGCGTGATGACATCAGCCCGCGTCTGGCAGAAATCAAAGTACCTGCGTTGGTGATCCATGGCGATAAAGATGCGGCGATCAGCGTAGAGCGCGCGCGGGCCATGTTCAAGGCCTTGCCCAATGCACAGTGGGTGGATGTGGCGGGCGCAGGCCATGCCGCTAATCTCACGCACCCAGAACCTGTGAATGCCGCCATCCAGCAGTTTCTGGATCAGCTGCACTGAACTCAGGCTTCGCCCAGGTCCGCCGCGCTGCGCTTGCGCAAAACCACGGTGATCTGACCATTGGTTTCGATGGTCGCGCGCTCTACATCATGGGCGTTCAGGCAGCCATTGGAGCGCAGGGCAGCCGCCAGGTCTTCCGCCGTAATCTGCTCTTGCGTCATCAGGTTTGGCTGCACCAATCCCTGGTGAATCAAGACCATGGGTTTGCCGTTCACCAGCTTGCGCAGACTGGCAAAGTGATAAGTCAGGCGCGAGAGCAGCGCATGGCAGGCGATGAGCGTGCTGGCGCTGATAAGGCCGCCAATCAGCGAGTTATCTCCCGCATTCATGGAGTTCTGTACCGCGTTGGAAAGTATCAGCAGCAGCACCAGATCAAAGGGGGCGTACTGCCCTGTCTGGCGCCTGCCGGTGATGCGCAGAAACACCAGCAAAAACAGATAGACGGCGACGCCGCGAACCACAAACTCCCACCAGGGAACCGCCATGGCCAACATAGACACTCCTTTGAACTGCGAGCACTTTGCGCTTGCGTGCAGGTCTGTGCAAGCGAAGCCTGCATGCTCCGCATTGGGCCGACAATATCGCGTTGCTGACCACGCTCATTTCAGGGCAGATAACGAGGTGTTGTGAAAGAAGTCGAAAACAAGCTGGACTGTCCCTGCGGACGTAAAAATTCCAAAGGCAAGCTGCTGGCCTATGCCGATTGCTGTGGTCGCTATATCGATAATTGGGATACGCAACCCGCGCCGGATGCCGAGGCGCTGATGCGCTCGCGCTACAGCGCGTTCGTGCGCGAGAACCCAACCTATCTGCAAGCGACCTGGCATGAAAGTCAGCGCCCAGCTGATCTGGATTTTGATGCGGCCACCAAATGGCTGGGGCTGGATGTCAAGCAGTTCAAGGTGACGGGTGAGGATGCGGCCGAGGTTGAATTCGTTGCCCGCTACCGCATCTCTGGCCGCGCCGTGCGCCTGCATGAGCGCAGCCGCTTTGTGCGCGAGGGCGGGCGCTGGTATTACGTGGATGGCGAGCAGTTCTGAGGCGCCGCAATGCTGGCGGCATACCGATGCTGACGCTGGTTTCCATTCCCTACACAAGAAAAATGTCTTGGCCGCATAATCGGCCCCACCTTTTTTGTATGACCAAAGGCGCCAGAGGGCGCCTTTTTGCATCGCCATGCGCTGGTGCGGATGAAGACTTATGACTGCTTTTGATGCTGTGCTTTTTGACTGTGATGGCGTGCTGGTCGACAGCGAATCCATCACCAACCGCGTGCTGTGCACCATGCTCAATGAATCGGGCTGGGCCATCAGCCAGGAGCAGTGCACGCGTGACTTCATCGGCAAGACGGTGCGCAGCCAGGCAGCGGTGATTGAAGCCCACACCGGAAAGCCTTTGACCGATGCATGGATGGCCGAGTTTTACGACCGCCGCAACGCCGCCTTGAATGCCGAGCTGGTGGCGATTGATGGCGCGCTGGAGGCCGTCAAGCAGTTGCATGCGATGTGCAACGGCCGCATTGCCTGCGCCTCGGGTGCAGACCGCGCCAAGGTGGAGATGCAGCTGGCCAAGGTTGGCATGGCGGCGTACTTTGAAGGCCATGTTTATAGCGGTCATGAGATGCCGCGCAGCAAGCCCTTCCCCGATGTGTATCTGGCAGCCGCCAAGGCGCTGGACGCCGACCCTGCCAAATGCCTGGTGGTGGAAGACACGGTGACGGGCGTGCAGGCGGGCGTTGCTGCGGGCGCAACCGTCTGGGGCTACTTCCCTGCGGATCAGGGTCACGCATCGGCAGAGCAATTGCTGGAGGCCGGTGCTGCCTGCGTGTTTGGCGACATGGGCGACTTGCCCGCCATGTTTGATGCGGTGCGCAAGAGCGCAGCCAGCATGGTTGCGGGCGATGGCGACGAGGACGAGATCCAGTAAAGCAGGTCGTTGATCAGTCCCAGATTGATAGCGCCTCTCGCAGGCGCTGTATGGGCTGATCATCAATAACGCTGTTGTGCAGCAGTATCACGCGCTGCACGAGCAGGTTTTTGACCTGCTGCACCCATGCGCGCACGGCGGCTTTGTCCCTGACCAGCAGGCGCACGGTGCGCGGCACGGTCAGGCGTTCATGCCCACCCGTCAGCCCCAGATACATGCGCACCGGCAGGCTCAGCGGCCCTTGCCAGCATTGCAGAACGTCGGTGGCGATCAGGCTGCCGCTGGCGGGGTGAAACCACAGCGTTTCATCCAGCAGCGGAATGCCGTCCAGATGTATGCATTGCAACTCGCCCGCCCAGGGCGCTTCGTGGTCGGAGGGTAATGGCTCCAGCAGTGGCTGGTCGGGGTGCTTGCGCAGCACGCCCGCTGTTCCATAAAGCCTGGCCTGTGGATAAAGTTTGGCCAGCTTGCCTACAAACAGATGGTGCATGGCGCTGGGGGCGACGATGTGGCGCAGCGGCCCGATGGCATCGAGCGCCGCTTTTTGTGCGGGCGACAGCGGCACGGCGGAGTGCGAGAACAGGCTGCCATCAGCCAGTCGTATCACCGTCATGCGCGTGCTGACCTTCATTCCGGCATTGGTGAATGGATAGCAGAGACTCCATACCCCATCTGTGATGGCTTGCCATTTCTCTGTGGACTCTTGCATGCTGGCTCCTTGGCTTATGCGGCGCGCTGACCGGCGGTCTTGCGAAATTCTGAGGGCGACAGTCCCGTCCACAGCCTAAAGGCACGGATAAAACTTTTGTCGTTCATAAAGCCGCAGGCCTGCGCCACGCGCTTGATGGGGCGGCTTGTGCGCAGCAGCAGCGCAATCGCACGCTCGCGTCGAATATCGTCCTTCAGCGCTTGCAGCGAAATACCCTCTTCTTTGAGCTGACGGTGCAGGCTGCGCTGCGACAGATGCAACTGGCGCGAGAGGGTCTCGGCCGTCTGCTGCTCTTCACCGCTGGCGGCCAGTAACTGGCGCACGCGCTGCACCAGTGTTTTCTCGCGCTGATAGGGGCGCACCTGAATGGGCAAGGCACGCTGCAGCATGTGGTTGAGTGCGGCCTCATCGCGCGCCAGCGGGGCCTGCAGCCAGCGCGCCTCAAACTGCAGGCTGGCAACAGGCGCATCAAACCCGATGCTGCCCGGCGCAAACAGCACCTTGTAGACATTGGCATGGGCCGGCGTGGCAAACGGAAAGCTGGCGTGCAGCAGACTGATGGGCTCGTTGATGAGCCAGCTGGCAAAACCATGAATATTGCGCAGCACTGACACCATGCAGAACTCGCGCATGGCACCCAGCGCACGGCTTTCATGCAGGGTGAGTGTGGCCGTGCCAGCCTGCTCGCTGAGCTGCAGCTGAATGTCGCCCGTAATCAGCCAGTGGTGGCGGCACCAGCGCGCCAGAGCAAGACCGAGATTGGGTGCGCTGATGCTGGCGCGGGCCAGCATGCCGTAGCTGCCCCAGGGCAGGCGGCGTTCGAACCATCCCAGCCCTTCATCGTCCAGCTCGCGCATGGCAGCGTCTGAAAGTGCCTCCATCTGCAAGGCTGTGATGCACTCGCTCGCATTGTTTACCAGGCTTGGCGGGATTTGTGCCTTTTCAAGTGCGGCCAGCGGCGACATCTGCCTTTGTTCATAGGCCCTAATGATGGGCTGAACAAACGCCATGGGGGTAATTGCCGGGTGCGACTTGAGCACAGAACTGGCATGGTGTGGCAGTGGAGTCTTGATCAGTGAAGGCGTCAGCATTTGGCAATTATTGCAACCTACCTGACCTTATCTGAACAGGGCTTGCCCTTATTCTGGGCTGAATTCGGTGCCGAGGAGACCCGTGATGCCATCGCAAGTGAACGTGCTGACCGCCAGCTACGCCAAGGGGCGTACAGATGCGCCGTTGATTGAACAGACCATTGGCGACTTTTTTGCCGACATGGCACAGCGCCAGGGCAGCCGTGATGCGCTCGTCAGCCGCCATCAAGGCCTGCGTTACAGCTATGGCCAGCTGCATGCTGCCACGCGCCAGCTGGCCAGTGCCTTGCTGAATCTGGGTTTGGTCAAAGGCGACCGCGTTGGCATCTGGAGCCATAACAATGCTGAGTGGGTGCTGCTGCAACTGGCGACTGCGCAGGTAGGACTGATTCTGGTCAACATCAACCCGGCGTATCGCACGACCGAGGTGGAATACGCGCTCAACAAAGTAGGATGCAAAGCGCTGGTTGCCATGCCGCAATTCAAGACCAGCGACTACCTTGGAATGTTGCGCGAACTGGCGCCTGAGCTGCTGACCAGCGAGCCTGGCAAGTTGCAGGCCAAGCGCTTGCCACAGCTACGCACTGTGGTCTGGATTGATGTAGCAGGCCAAGGCGACGAGCAGCCCGGAATGCTGCGTTTTTCAGAGCTGCTGGCGCAAGGTGAAAGCGGGGATGAACGCATTAACGCCATTGCTGCCACGCTGAGCAACAACGACCCCATCAACATTCAGTTCACCAGTGGCACCACGGGCTTCCCCAAGGGTGCGGCGCTGACGCATCGCAATATTCTGAACAACGGGTTCTTCATTGGCGAATGCATGAAGCTGACGCCCGAAGACCGGCTCTGCATCCCTGTTCCGCTGTATCACTGCTTTGGCATGGTGCTGGGCAATCTGGCTTGCTTCACGCATGGCTCGACCATCGTCTACCCGAATGACGGCTTTGATCCCCTCACCGTGCTGGAGACCGTGCAGGCGGAGAAATGCACAGGCCTGCATGGCGTTCCCACCATGTTTATCGCCGAGCTGGATCACCCGCGCTTTGCGGAGTTTGATTTGTCCACCTTGCGCACCGGCATCATGGCCGGATCACCGTGCCCCACCGAGGTGATGAAGCGCGTGGTGCGCGATATGCACCTGAGCGAAATCACCATCGCCTACGGCATGACCGAGACCAGCCCCGTCAGCTGCCAGAGCGATGCCGATACGCCGCTGGAAAAACGTGTCTCCACGGTGGGCAAGGTGCAGCCCCACCTTGAGGTGAAGATGATTGACCCGGTGACGGGTGAGATCACGCTGCCCGGTGTGTCCGGTGAGCTGTGTACGCGCGGCTACTCCGTCATGCATGGTTACTGGGGTGATGAGACTAAGACCCGTGAAGCCATTGACGATGAGCAGTGGATGCACACAGGCGATCTGGCGACCATGGATGAGCAGGGTTACGTCAACATCGTGGGCCGCATCAAGGACATGGTGATTCGCGGTGGCGAGAACATCTACCCGCGTGAGATTGAGGAATTTCTCTACCGCCACCCCAAGGTGCAGGATGTGCAGGTGGTTGGCGTGCCCGATGTGCGCTATGGCGAGGAGCTGTGCGCATGGGTCATCACCAAGCCCGGGCAGGCACTGACAGAGGACGAGCTGCGCGAGTTCTGCAAGGGCCAGATTGCGCACTACAAGGTGCCGCGCTACATACGCTTTGTGCAGGCTTTTCCGATGACGGTGACGGGAAAGATTCAGAAATTCAAGATTCGCGACGAGATGATCGAGTTGCTGGATTTGCGTGTGATAAAGACCGCCTGAGCGACAAGCAGGGGCAGAAAAAACAAGCTAATGGAGCGTGATCGCTCTGAGAGCCCAACCTTCAAAAGGCAAGCAATGAGCATTCTGGGGACACAACTGAATTCGCGTTCGGCGGACTTTCTGGCCAACGCCGCCGCCATGCAGACGCTGGTGAATGATCTGCATGCGCGCTGCGACCTGAACGCGCTGGGCGGCAATGAAGCGGCCCGCGCCAAGCATGTGGCACGCGGCAAGCTGCTGCCCCGCGAGCGTGTGCAGCGCCTGCTGGATGCGGGCACGCCGTTTTTGGAGCTCTCGCCACTGGCCGCGCTCAATATGTACGGCAACGATGCGCCGGGTGCGGGCGTCATTGCCGGTGTGGGCCGCGTCAGCGGTGTGGATTGCATGATTGTGTGCAATGACGCCACCGTGAAGGGCGGCACCTACTACCCCATGACGGTGAAGAAGCACCTGCGCGCGCAGGAGGTTGCGGCGCAGAACCATCTGCCTTGCATCTATCTGGTGGACTCGGGCGGTGCCAACCTGCCCAATCAGGATGAGGTCTTCCCCGACCGCGAACACTTTGGCCGCATCTTCTTCAACCAGGCCAATATGAGTGCCCAGGGCATCTCGCAGATAGCGGTTGTCATGGGCAGTTGTACGGCGGGTGGCGCTTATGTGCCGGCCATGAGCGACGAGTCCATCATCGTCAAAAATCAGGGCACGATTTTTCTCGGCGGCCCGCCGCTGGTGAAGGCCGCTACGGGTGAGGTCGTCAGTGCTGAAGATCTGGGCGGCGGCGATGTGCATACGCGCCTGTCTGGCGTGGCCGATCATCTGGCCGAGAACGATTTGCACGCGCTGGCGCTGGCACGCCAGGCCGTTGCCAATTTGAATAGAAGCAAGCCGCAAGCGCAGGCAGATCAAGCGCCAGCAGCTCCTCTTTTTGAGAGCGATGAGCTGTATGGCGTGATACCCGTCGATACCCGCAAGCCTTTTGATGTGCGCGAGATCATTGCCCGCGTCGTGGACGGCAGCCAGTTCGATGAATTCAAGGCGCGCTTTGGCAGCACGCTGGTTTGCGGCTTTGCGCGCATTGAAGGCATGCAGGTCGGCATCATCGCCAACAACGGCATTTTGTTCAGCGAATCGGCCGTCAAGGGTGCGCACTTTATTGAGCTGTGCTGCCAGCGCAAGGTACCGCTGGTGTTTTTGCAGAACATCACCGGCTTCATGGTGGGCCGCAAGTACGAGAACGAGGGCATTGCCCGCCACGGCGCCAAGCTGGTGACGGCCGTGGCTACGGCGGCGGTGCCCAAGTTCACCATCATCATTGGCGGCAGTTTTGGCGCAGGCAATTACGGCATGTGCGGTCGCGCTTATTCGCCGCGATTTTTGTGGATGTGGCCTAACGCGCGCATCAGCGTCATGGGCGGTGAGCAGGCCGCCAGCGTGCTGGCCACCGTCAAACGCGACGGTATTGAGTCCAAGGGCGCCAGCTGGAGCGCTGAGGAGGAGGAAGGCTTCAAGGCCCCGATTCGCCAGCAGTACGAGGACCAGGGCCATCCTTACTACGCCACTGCCCGCCTGTGGGATGACGGCGTGATCGACCCGGCCGACACGCGCCGCGTGCTGGCGCTGGGGCTGGCGGCATCGCGCAACGCACCGATTGAAGACACCCGGTTCGGCGTCTTCCGCATGTAAAAAACGCCAAGGTTCAGATCATGAAGCGCCGCCATTTTTTCATCACTCTCTCGTCACTGCTGCTGGCTTTGCCCATGGCGGCAAGGGCAGAGCTGGCTGTGCAGCAAGTGGATGTGCGTATTCCCGTCGCCGTGCCTGCTGCTGGTGCATCGCCCGCGCACACGGCAGAGCTTGCGGGCCATATCTACCGGCCACAGGCTGCCGGGCCGTGGGGGCTGGTGGTGCTCAGCCACGGCACACCCAGCGGCAAAGAGGCCCGCGAGGCATTGACGGAGCGCTATGCCCCGCAGGCCCGCGCCATTGCGGCACTGGGCTATGTGGTGGTGACGGGTTTGCGCCGGGGCTATGGCGCATCGGATGGGCCGCTGGCCGACCGTTATGGCCGCTGCGATGCGCCGGATTACATCCACGCTGCGCAAGAGGCCGCGCGTGATGTGGCGGCCATCATGGTCTATGGCCAGAAGCTGCCCGATGTGGATGCCGCCAAGGTGGTGTTGCTGGGCAAGTCTGCCGGGGGCTTTGCCTCGCTGGCGCTGGCCGCGCAGCAGCCTGCGGGTTTGCGCGGCGTCATCAATTTTGCTGGGGGGCGTGGTTCCCAGCCGCAGATGCGTGAAAAAGGCCGCGTGTGCGGAGAGCCTGAACTACTGAAAACCGTGGCCAGTTTTGCCGCCACCAGCCGTGTGCCGCAGCTGTGGATTTATGCAGAAAACGATAGCTACTTCCGCCCACCACTGGTGCGGCAGATGGCTCAAAGTTATCAACAGGCCGGACACCCTCTGACGCTGGTTTTTGTGCCGCCCAGCGGGAATGAAGGCCACCGCTTTTTTGATCTGCCAGCCAACATAGACCAGTGGCTGCCGCAGGTGCGTGAATTCCTCGCGCAGCAAATGCCGGTCACAGCGACGGCTGCACTGCAAAGCAATCACTCGATGGGAGACAAACCATGACCGCTTTGACCTTGACTGTGGACGGTGGCATTGCCCGCATCACGCTGGCCCAGCCCGAGATTCGCAACGCCTTCAGCGATACCGGCATTGCCGAAATTACCGCAGCCTTTCACAAAGTGGGTGAGCGCGCCGATGTGCGCGCCGTGGTGCTGGCGGCCGAAGGCCCGGCCTTTTGTGCGGGTGCCGATCTGAACTGGATGCGCCGCATGGCCGATTACTCCCGCGATGAAAACCGCGTGGATGCCGGCCTGCTGGCCGAGATGCTGCGCACCATCTACGAATGCCCCAAGCCCACGATTGCGCGCGTGCAGGGTGATGTGTATGCCGGCGGCATGGGCCTGGTGGCCTGCTGCGACATGGCGGTGACGGTGGATACCGCAGGCTTTTGCCTGAGCGAGGTGAAGATCGGCCTCATCCCCGCCACTATCAGCCCCTATGTGCTGCGGGCCATGGGCGCGCGGGCGGCGCACCGCTACTTTCTGACGGGCGAGCGCTTTTCGGCGCAAGAGGCGCACCGCATCGGCTATGTGCACGAGGTGGTTGATGTAGATGGACTGGATTCCGTGGTCGACGGCTGGCTCAAACATCTGCTCAGCGCAGGCCCGGCGGCGGTGCGCGCCTGCAAGCGACTGGTGCTGGATGTGGCCGAGCAAGAAATCAACGAGCAGCTGATTGCTACCACCGTGGAGTCGATTGCCAACATTCGCGCCAGCAACGAGGGGCGCGAAGGCGTTCAGGCCTTTCTCAACAAACGCAAGCCCAGCTGGCTGCCCGGATAAACAGCGCAGAACAGGACTGAACTGACAAACCTTGTGCCAGAGTCGTTTTAGAGTCTCGCCTCTGCATAAGGAAAAGCACCATGGATATCTGGCAAACCATCATCAGCTGGCTGCACCGCTCAGGCCTGCACATTGACCCAGACACGGCGCAAGCCGTGGGCGATGCTGCCGCGCAGGTGGGCGACGTCGCCGCCAAGGCAGGCCAGGCTGTGGGCCAGATGGACATGGGAGCCATGCTGGCGCTGGCCGCAGCACTGGGCTGGGCCAGCGGCTTTCGGCTCTATGCCGTGGTGTTTGTGGTGGGCATGCTGGGCGCCACGGGCGTGATGCCCTTGCCCGGTAGCTTGCATGTGCTGGCCCACCCTATGGTGCTGGTCATCAGCGGCGGGCTGCTGTTTGTGGAGTTCTTTGCGGACAAGATTCCCGTGGTTGATTCGGTCTGGGACCTGTTTCAGAGCGTGCTGCGCATTCCTGCCGGTGCGGCGCTGGCCGCCTCGGTCTTTGGTGCGGACAACACCACCATGGCCATGGCTGCCGCGCTGATGGGCGGCACGCTGGCTGCCACCAGTCAGGCAGCCAAGACCACAACGCGCGCACTGATCAACACATCGCCAGAACCGTTCTCCAACGTGGGTGCCAGTCTGGCGGAAGACACGGTATCGCTGGGTGCCGTCTGGCTGGCGCTGGCCAACCCGCTGGTGTTTGGTGGCGTGCTGCTGGTGGTGGTCATCGTGATGTGGCTGGTGATCTGGGCGCTGTGGCGTTTTCTCAAGGCGATTTTCAGACGCCTGCGTGGCGATACGGCTGTGCAGGATGCAGTACAAAAAACATAGCTGCTTGCGCTTGATTGATAGGCGCTAGCGGGCGATTTGGCATAAATATTTGGAGACGATATGTTCAAGAAAATTCTGATTGCTAATCGCGGTGAAATCGCCTGCCGCGTAGCCGCTACCGCCCGCCGCATGGGTGTGAAAACCGTCGCCGTTTATTCCGATGCAGACGCGCTGGCCAAGCATGTGGGTGCCTGCGATGAGGCCGTGCACATCGGCGGCAGCGCACCCAAAGACAGCTATCTGCGCTGGGAGCGCATCCTGGAAGCCGCCAAGGCCACGGGTGCTGAGGCCATTCACCCCGGCTATGGCTTTCTGTCTGAGAACGAAGACTTTGCCAACGCCTGCAAAGCGGCGGGGCTGGTCTTTATCGGCCCGCCTGCCAGTGCCATTCGCGCCATGGGCCTCAAGGCCGAATCCAAGCAATTGATGGAAAAGGCTGGTGTGCCACTGGTGCCCGGCTACCACGGCGCAGGCCAGGACCCGGCCATGCTGCACCAAGAGGCTGACCGCATTGGTTACCCCGTGCTCATCAAGGCCAGCGCGGGCGGTGGCGGCAAGGGCATGCGACTGGTGGAGAAGTCCGAAGACTTCGCCGCGCTGCTGGAAAGCTGCAAGCGCGAAGCCACTAACAGCTTTGGCAACGATGCCGTGCTGATTGAAAAATATGTGCTGCGCCCGCGCCATATCGAGATTCAGGTGTTTGGCGACACGCATGGCAACTGCGTGTATTTGTTCGAGCGCGATTGCTCGGTGCAGCGCCGCCATCAGAAGGTGCTGGAAGAAGCCCCTGCGCCGGGCATGACCGAAGCGCTGCGCAAGCAAATGGGCGAAGCCGCGGTGGCCGCCGCCAAGGCCGTGAACTATGTAGGTGCTGGCACGGTGGAGTTCATCGTCGAGCAGCCCGGTGGTTATGACCAGCCCGAGGCCATGAAGTTCTACTTCATGGAGATGAATACCCGCTTGCAGGTGGAGCACCCGGTAACCGAAGCCATCACCGGCGAAGACCTGGTGCAGTGGCAACTGCAGGTGGCGGCTGGCAAGCCTTTGCCCAAGCTGCAGAGCGAGCTGAAAATCATCGGCCATGCGATTGAAGCGCGTATCTGCGCCGAGAACCCCGAAAACAACTTTCTGCCCGCCACCGGCACGCTGGCCGTGTACCGCAAGCCTGCGTGCTCCAGCTTTGAGATCAGCGATGTGCGCGTGGATGACGGCGTGCGCGAAGGCGATGCCATCAGCCCCTTCTACGACAGCATGATCGCCAAGCTCATCGTCCATGGCGATGACCGCGCGCAGGCGCTGGCGCGACTCGATGCGGCGCTGACTCAGACCAATATCGTGGGGCTGACGACGAATGTGCAGTTTCTGCGTCAGGTGGTGAAGAGTCAGGCGTTCAGCAATGCGCAGCTGGACACGGCGCTGATCGAGCGCGAACGCGATGCCTTGTTTGGCAAAGACTTTGTGGGCCGCGATCTGGCCGTGGCTGCGGCCATGGCCTGGCAGTTGCAGCGCGAGCAGGCCGCGCAAGGCACAGACCCCTTCAGTCGCCGTGATGGCTGGCGCATGTCGGGCCGCTATGAGCGCTCGTTCGGCTTTGTGTACCGGGGTGAAGAGTTCAGCGCAGGCCTTGCTTATGGCCGTGATGGTCAGACATATCAGGTCGGCGTGGGTGAGGGCGATAGCCGCACCGAAGCCGCGCTGCAGTGGCGTGCTCTGCCTGATGGCCGACTGGAGCTGAATCTGGGCGGCAAGCGCACGGTGACCGTGGTCCACGCCCAAGGCGAGCAACTGTCCATCTTCACCGAGGCGGGCAGCGCCCAGATCACCGTGGTGGATCAACTAGCCCATGCCGGCGATACCGGCCATGAAGCCGGCCGCCTCACGGCACCCATGCCGGGCAAGGTTGTGTCCTTCAACGTCAAGGCGGGCGACAAGGTCAGCAAGGGCCAGCCGCTTGCGGTCATGGAGGCCATGAAGATGGAGCACACGATTGCCGCCCCCGGCGATGGCGTGGTGCTGGAGCTGCTCTACACCCCCGGCGATCAGGTCAGCGAAGGCGCGGAGCTGCTGCGCATCGAAGTCGCGGCCTGATTACGAGTGGGTTGAACTGTTTTACAAAAAGAGCAGTTTGCGCTTGTCATGCATGGATTTCAGAGTCTTTTCATACTGAAGCCGAATGATGACAGGCGCTAGGAGCTTCTTTATTGATAGCAAAATTGATTCGGGCGGCGCTGCAATGCCAGCGCCAAACCGTTAGGCTTCACGCCCATGAAAGTAACATTTTGCTGTGACGATACGCGGCCAGAACCCTGGCTCAAAGGTTTGCATGATGCGCTGCCGGGTGCAGACATCAGCATCTGGGAGCCGGGCGCGGCTCAGGCCGACTATGCGCTGGTCTGGGCTCCGCCCCAGCAGTTCATTGATGAGCAGGCCGCGGGCCTCAAGGCCCTATTCAACATCGGCGCGGGTGTGGATGCGCTACTGCCGCTGACCATTCCCGCTGCGCTGCCCGTTTACCGGCTGGAAGACGCGGGCATGGCCGTGCAGATGGCTGAGTATGTCACGCAGGCCGTGATTCGCTTCTTCCGTGGGCTGGATCAGTACGAGGCCGATATGGCGCAGGGCGTGTGGCAGCACCAGCGCAACCCCAAGCGGGTGGACTACCCCGTGGGCGTGATGGGTCTTGGCAAGATGGGCGAGCGCGTGGCCAAGGCGCTGACGGTGTTTGACTACCCGGTGAATGGCTGGAGCCGGTCGCTACGCGAGATGGAAGGCGTGAAGTGTTTTGGCGGCATGGATCAGCTGGATGCTTTTTTGAGCGAGACCCGCATCCTCGTCAACCTGCTGCCCTTGCATGCAGAAACCGAAAACATCATCAACGCCCACACGCTGAGCCAGTTGCGTACCGGTGCCTATGTGATCAACGTGGGCCGCGGCGGTCATGTGGTGGACGCAGACCTGATCGCGCAGCTGGATGCCGGCCATGTCAGCGGCGCCATGCTGGATGTGTTCCGTGAGGAGCCGCTGCCGGACAATCATCCGTTCTGGAAGCACCCCAAGATTATCCTCACGCCCCATACCTCGGCCCGCACACTGGCGGCAGACAGCATTGCCCAGATTGTGGGCAAGGTGGCCGCCATGAGCCGGGGCGAAGCTGTGACCGGACGTGTAGACCTTAAAAAAGGATATTGAACCCCCTGAGCCGCTGCGCGGCTTCCCCCTTTCTCTTCGGAAGGGGGACGACACCAACGCTGCGGGGCGGCCCTTGCTAGGCGTCTCTCGCAAGGGGTGTGCTTGTTCAATAGTCAGCGTAAAGAAACGATAGGAGAACGAAATGAAGTACCCCGCACGCGTCAAACTCATCGATGTAGGGCCGCGCGACGGCCTGCAAAATGAAAAGCAGCCTGTACCAGCCGCCGTGAAGATCGAGCTGGTCAAGCGCCTGCAGGACGCGGGCCTCAAAGAGATCGAAGTCACCAGCTATGTGTCACCCAAATGGGTGCCGCAGATGGCGGACAACGCCGAGGTCATGGCGGGCATTGCGCGCCAGAGCGGGGTGCTTTATTCGGTGCTCACACCCAATCTCAAAGGATTTGAAGCCGCTCTGGCGAGCAAGCCCGATGAAATCGTGGTGTTTGGCGCGGCCAGCGAGGCTTTCAGTCAGAAGAACATCAACTGCTCGATTGCCGAAAGCATTGAGCGCTTTGCCCCCGTGGTGCAGGCCGCGCTGGATGCGGGCATTGCCGTGCGCGGAGCCATGAGCTGCACCGTGGGATGCCCGTATGAAGGTGAGATTGCGCCTGAAAAAGTGGGCTATGTGGCAGGCCTGATGAAGGGTATTGGCGTGCAGCGCGTGGATGTGGCCGACACCATTGGCGTGGGCACACCCATCAAGGTGCAAAAGGCGCTGCAGGCCACGCTGGCGCATTTCGAGGTTGATCAGGTGTCGGGTCATTTTCATGACACCTACGGCCAGGCATTGAGCAACACGCTGGCGGCGCTGGAGCTGGGAGTGTGGAATTTTCAGTCCTCGGTGGCCGGCCTTGGCGGCTGTCCTTATGCCAAGGGTGCAACGGGCAATGTCGCGACCGAAGATGTGGTTTATCTGCTGCACGGCATGGGCATTGAGACGGGCATCGACCTCGACAAGCTCATCGACGCAGGCCAGTTCATCAGCGAGCATCTGGGCCGCCCCACGCAGTCGCGCGTAGCCAGGGCATTGCTCGCCAAACGCGCAGGCTGATGTTGTGACGTAAGCCGCATGGGCGTTGTTACTATCAGGCCCATGGAAGCAAGATTTCGTTTTTCTCTGGCACTGTGTTTCGCGCTGGTGCTATCGGGCTGCAGCACCATGGATGCACAGGAGTGCAAAGACACCGACTGGGCCTATCTGGGGCAACTCGACGCCATGGATGGAAAGCAAGATATCAACACCCGCGCCAAGCGCCATTTCAGAACCTGCAAGGACAAAGGCGTGCAGATGGACACACGCGCCTATCAGCAAGGCTGGATGCGCGGTCTGCGGGACTTCTGCACACCCCAAAGCGGTAAGGCTTATGCCGAGGCAGGCAACAAGTATCAGTACGGCTACTGTCCCGCTCAGGTCGAGGGAGCCTTTTTGCAAGGCTATAGCCCCGAGCGTGAAATCATTGAAGCCAAGGAGCATGCGAGAGAGCTGGAGCGCCGCATCAGCGCCAAGAAAAAAGAATTACGCGAGGCACGGGATGCCAAGAACAGTGCCAGCCATATCGCCTATGTCCAGAAAGACCTGCGTGATTTGCAGCTGGAGCTGGTGCAGCTCAAATTCAAACTGGCACAGTAGAGGCTAGGGCGCTGCTTGGGTGCGGCGCTATTTCCAGGAAAACAAAACAATGTGTGGGTCAGAACTTCATGCGCTGCCGGAAGGTGTGCAGCGCGTCAGTCGCTTTTTGCAGGATGCCGGCCATCCTCATGCGCCGCAGATGCTGGATGGTGCTGCGCGCACTGCGCAAGAGGCCGCCGATCAGCTCAGCATTCTGGTGGGGCAGGTGGCCAAGAGCATCATCTTCAAGCGCCGCATGGATGGCGTGGCCGTGCTGGTGGTGACATCGGGCGACAAGCGTGTGGATGAGAAAAAAGTCGCCGCGCTGGTTGGCCCTGTAGGGCGTGCTGATGCGGACTTTGTCAAAACCAGCACCGGCTTTTCGATTGGCGGCGTAAGCCCTGTGGCCCATGCCAGCAAGGTCGTCACTTTGATGGATGCCGAGCTGCAGCGCTTTGATACGGTGTGGGCTGCCGCAGGGCATCCTTATGGTGTGTTTCCCGCGTCTCCTGAGCAGTTGCAGCAACTGACGGACGCTCCCTGGTCGGATGTGGTGGTGCAGGCATGAGTACAGAACTTCTTCAAGAGCAAAAAGAGCTGCAAGAACAGCAAGCGCAACAACTGGTGCAGTTGGCCAATAAGGCCGAGGTAGCCCTGGTCTGGGCCGAGGCCGATCAACCCGTGGCATCGCCCTGCATCAATGTCTGCCGCATGACGGAAGATCGCAGCCACTGCAAGGGCTGCTTCAGAACCATTGATGAAATTCGTGCCTGGTCCAAGGGCGACAGCGAGCTGCGTCTACAGATCTGGGGGCAGCTGCTGCAGCGCGCGGGCTTGAAAGATCCGCGCGAATCTGAAGTCTGACGATTAACCCGTTCTCAAAATGCGAGCCGGCATGAAGCACATCACCTGTTATCTGGATTTTGTTTCCCCTTATGCCTGGCTGGCGCTGGAGCAGATGCCCAAGGCGTTGCAAGGCCTCAGCTATCACGTGGAATATCGCCCGGTGCTGCTGGGTGCGTTGCTGCAGGGCAATGCAAACCCCGGCCCGGCAGGCATTCCAGCCAAAAGGCTGTGGACTTACCGGCATGCGACATGGCTGGGGCATTCGCTGGGCATTGGCTTGCAGATGCCGGCGCAGCACCCATTCAAGCCCACGCCTTTGCTGCGGCTGGCGCTGGCCCATGGGCGTGATGGCGGTATTAACCGCTTTGTGGCTCAGGCGGTCATGCAGCATGTCTGGGTGGGTGGTGAGGATGCGAATGACCCACAGCGCTTGCAGAGCTTGCGCACCCTGCTACAGGAACAGAAGCGCCATGACGAAGCCGGTGACGAAGTAAAGCAATGGCTGCGTGCCAATACCGAGCAAGCGAGCAAGGCCGGTGTGTTTGGCGTACCCGCGTGGGAGGTGGATGGCCATGTCTTCTGGGGACTGGATGCACTGCCCATGCTGCGCAGCTATCTTGAAGGTGATAGCTGGTTTGATGCACATTGGCAGGCAGTGGCCCATGTGAAGTCTGGCCTGATTTGAGGCAGACACGGAGACCTGCTGCGCTGTAGGTATCTTTCCAGTCAGTTACTTCGCTGCGGCCAGCTTGCCTGCGCCGCGGTAACGCTCCAGCCAGTGAGCGTAGGGTGCGGGCAATGTCCAGTCAGGACGATCCACGCCAAGAGTCTGGGCTAGCTGGTACGTGTAATGCGGGTTGGCCAGATGGGCGCGGCCGATCATGACCAGTTCAACCTGACCATCCGCCACGATGCGCTCTGCAGTTTGCGGGTCATCCATGCCCCAGCTCGATGCCACGGGGATGCCGGCTTCGCGGCTCACGCGCTGGGCGATGGGGGCGAGGAAGGCGGGCGTGCCCCATGGAATCTTCACATCGGGAATCACGAAGTTGACGCTGACGTTGAGCAGGTCCAGCCCGCGCTCGCGCATCTGCTTGGTGACGGCGATGGATTCCTCCAGAGTTTGCTCGTCGCGGCCGTCGTATTCGATGACGCCGAAACGTGCCGTCAACGGCAGGTGCTCGGGCCAGACTTGGCGCACGGCAGCCACAGTCTCCAGCAGAAAGCGTGCGCGGTTGTCGAAGCTGCCGCCGTAGGCGTCAGTGCGCTGGTTGCTATGGGCCGAGAAAAAGCTCTGTGCCAGATAGCCGTGGGCAAAGTGCAGCTCCAGCCATTCAAAGCCAGCCTCCAGTGCGCGGCGGGCAGCGGCCACAAAGTCGGCCTGCACGCGGGCGATGTCTTCCAGCGTCATGGCACGAGGTGTGCGTGGCAGGCCGCCACCAAAGGCGATGGCCGATGGCGCGATGGGCTGCCAGCCGCGTGCATCGCCTTCGGCAATGTGTTCGTCGCCTTCCCAGGGATTGTTGGCGCTGGCCTTGCGTCCGGCATGGCCGATCTGGATGCCGGGCACGGAGCCTGCGGCCTTGATACCGGCGGCAATACGGGACATGCCCTCAATCTGGCCATCGTTCCAGAGGCCTGTGCAGTCCGGCGAGATGCGGCCTTCGGGCGAGACGCCTGTGGCTTCGACGATTACCAGTCCAGCACCACCCCGCGCGATAGAGGTGTAGTGAGTTTGGTGCCAGTCATTGGTCAGGCCGTCGGTGGCGCTGTACTGGCACATTGGCGGGATGGCGATGCGGTTGCGCAGCGTGAGGCTTTTGAGAGTGAAAGGGTTAAAAAGTGCGGACATGGTGAAAAGCTTGGGGGAGGGTGGTTTGCCGAATGCCCAGCTTGTTTTGGGCATTTTTAGAAAATTTGATAGCACTTGGCGCTAATCAATCCTTCTCTAAGGAATGAATTGAATATCAAAGCGATGCTTTGCAAGCGGTAGCTGCTATCGAAATGTGAAGGTTAAGCCGGTATGAGGGGGTGCAGCATTTGCCTGCTGCGCCCTATTGGCCGTCTAGCCTGTCATCGCGGGCCCAACCTTCTTGTCAATGAAGGCAAGGTTTTGGTCGGGGGTCGGCAATGGTCGGCGGGTCAATGAAGACGATGCAAGCAGGGGTTTTGTGAATGGGATGGAAGCAATCATCGTGCTTGTGTTGAAATAAATCCAATCGATATTTGTGATTTATGAAATCGTGCCAGCTAATATCAAAAATCTGGATTTGAACCTGCTCAAGGCCCTGGACGCGCTGCTGGACGAGCGCAGCGTGACCCGCGCCGCCGAGCGCCTGTCGCTGACCCAGCCTGCAGTCAGCGGCATGCTGACGCGGCTGCGGGAGAGCTTTGACGACCCGCTGTTTGTGCGCACGCAGCGCGGCATTGCCCCCACCTTGCGTGCCCAGGCGCTGGCCGGGCCGCTCAAGGAGCTGTTGTGCAATGCTGAGGCGTTGCTACGCCCCCAGGGCTTTGATCCGGCCACGGCGCAAATGACGCTGCGCATCGCCGCCACGGATTACGCGCTTCAGGCCGTGGTTCTGCCGTTTCTGGCCGTGTTGCGAAAGCGTGCCCCCGGCGTGTGCGTGGCCGTGGTGCCAGCCCAGCATCTGCCGCTGCACGAGCGGCTGGAGCGCGGCGATATCGATCTGGCGCTGATCACGCCGGAAAACACGGCTCCAGATCTGCATGCGCGCCGCCTTTTCGATGAACGCTATGTCTGCGTGATGCGAGCCGATCATCCGGATGCGCGCAGGCGCTGCTTGTCGCTGACGCGCTTTTGCGAGCTCGACCATGCGCTGGTTTCTTACGGCGGTGGCAGCTTTCGCGGCGTGACGGATGAGGCGCTGGAGCGTCTTGGTCGTCAGCGACGTGTGGCGCTATCGGTCACCAGTTTTCTCGTGCTGCCCGAGATACTGCGCAGCAGCGATTTGATCGCTGTCGTGCCGCAGCGCCTGGTCACGCCGGACTCGGGTCTGGTGGTGCTGGAGCCGCCGCTGGAGATCCCGGGCTTCACCAAGACGGCGGCCTGGCATGAGCGCACGCATCGCTCGCCCGGCCACCAGTGGGCAAGAGAGCTGTTGTTTGAGCTGGCGGAAAACGGCGGACTGGGCACGCCATGAAATTGGCCCGCAGAAACAGCAGCGTTTCTGCGGGCCATTTGAGGAACTCAAAGCTCCGTTGGCGTAATTAACCTCAAAGGCCCGGCTTTGCACCGGGCCTGTTCGTCATCAGTGACCCGATGCGCCGGCTGCGCCCAGGCCGGTTTCCGAACGCACTTGCTGCGCAGCGAAAGCCTCACGCTCCTTGGCGGCCTGCGCGCTCTTGTCGAGCACAGAGAACAGCCACACGCCGAAGAAGCCAATCGCCATGGAGAACAGTGCGGGCGAGGCATAGGGGAACCAGGCCGAGCCAGCTGGGTTGCCCAGCGTGCCTTCCCACACCGAGGGCGACACAACGGTCAGGCCCACCGAGGAGACCAGACCCATGAAGCCGCCGATCACAGCACCCTTGGTGGTGCAGTCTTTCCACAGCACGGACAGCAGCAGCGGTGGGAAGTTGGCCGAAGCTGCCACCGCAAAGGCCAGCGAGACCATGAAGGCGATGTTCTGCTTCTCGAACACAATGCCCAGCAGCACTGCAACAACGCCCAGACACAGCGTGGTGATGCGCGAAACCTTGAGTTCGGAAGCGCTGTCAGCCTTGCCCTTCTTGACCACCGTGGCGTACAGGTCGTGCGACACGGCGGAGGCTCCCGACAGGGTCAGGCCCGCCACTACGGCCAGAATGGTCGCAAATGCCACGGCCGAGATGAAACCGTAGAACACATCGCCGCCCACGGTCTTGGCCACCAGCACGGCCGCCATATTGGCTGTGCCTGCACCGCCGTGAATGATGCCCTTGGCCGTGTCGGCCATTTCGGGGTTGGTCAGCACCAGGGTGATGGCACCAAAGCCGATGATGAAGATCAGCACGTAGAAGTAGCCGATCCAGGTGGTGGCCCAGAACACGCTCTTGCGCGCTTCCTTGGCATCAGGCACGGTGAAGAAGCGCATCAGGATGTGGGGCAGGCCCAGCGTGCCGAACATCAGCGCCATGCCGAAGCTGATGGCGGAGATGGGGTCCTTGATGAAGCCGCCCGGGCCCATGATGGCCAGGCCCAGCTTTTCTGCCACGGACGGCTCGGCACCGCCATTGGCCGCAATCTGGGTGCGCACCTTCACGCCTTCGGCAAACAGTGCCTCGGGGCTGAAGCCGTACTTGGCCAGCACCATGAAGCCCATGAAGGTCACACCGGCAAGCAGCAGGCAAGCCTTGATGATCTGCACCCAGGTGGTGGCCGTCATGCCGCCAAACAGCACGTAGACCATCATCAGGCCGCCGACCAGCACCACGGCAATCCAGTAGTCCAGACCGAACAGCAGCTTGATGAGCTGGCCCGCACCGACCATCTGGGCAATCAGATAGAACGCCACAACGACCAGCGTGCCGCAGGCCGCAAAGATGCGGAAGGGCGCTTGCGCAAAGCGGTAGCCAGCTACGTCGGCAAAGGTAAAGCGACCCAGATTGCGCAGACGTTCTGCTAGCAAAAAGGTGAGCAAAGGCCAGCCGACCAGAAAGCCGATTGAGTAGATCAGGCCGTCATAACCGCTGGCCATGACGGAGGCGGAAATGCCCAGAAACGAGGCGGCCGACATATAGTCGCCCGCGATGGCCAGACCGTTCTGAAAGCCGGTGATACCGCCGCCAGCAGTGTAGAAGTCCGCTGCAGATTTGGTGCGGCCTGCTGCCCACTTGGTGATCCACAAGGTGGCCACCACGAAGGCGGTGAACATGATGATGGCCGTCCAGTTGGTGGCCTGCTTGGCGGCATTGCCCACATCGCCGCCGGCTGCCAGCACGGGAGCGGCAGCAGCCAGCGCCGCAGCGCCTGCCAGCCATTGCAAAGAGTTGCGCTGCTTCATGATTTGACGCCTTTGAGAATGTCGCGGGTGAGCTGATCAAATTCGTTGTTGGCGCGACGCACATAGAGGCCGGTAATGATCACGGAAAAAATGATGACGCCCATACCGATGGGAATGCCCACCGTGGTCACGCCAGCGCCAATGGGCGTGGCGAGTAGCTCTTTGTCGAATGCGATCAGCGCGACATAGCCGTAGTACACGACCAGCATCAGCAAGGTCAGCGAAAAGCCCAGGCGATTGCGTTTGCGGCGCAGTTCCTTGTAGGCGGGGTTGTTTTGGATGGTCTCTATCACCGGGTCTCTCACAGCGTTGTCTCCTTCGAATATTTACAGCCAGCGATCCAGTGCGAATGGCTTGCTGGTCGGTGCATTCTGAGAAGCCCGTCTGACCGCCTCCTTACTTACGTTATCGGTGTTTCCACCCGGTTTTTCACATCGGGAAAAAATGAACCCGGGTAAGTGCGGAGAGGGTCGGGTAAAGCCCTGTCTTGAAATTTTGGAAAGCGAATTTTTGTAAGTTAGCGGTCAGTTGTCGCTTTGATATTGGGCAAGCAGGTGAGTTGGCAGCGCCTGATATTTCAAAAATCAAGGAGACAACCATGGCCATCAACGCGACAGCAAATGTGGGAGGTAAGTCGGCCCCGCGGCCGATGAGCCCGGAGGAGCGCAAAGTCATCTTTGCGTCATCACTCGGAACGGTTTTCGAGTGGTATGACTTCTATCTGTACGGTTCGTTGGCGGCCATCATCGCCAAGCAATTCTTCAGTGGTCTGGATTCAGGCTCCGCCTTTATCTTTGCGCTGCTGGCCTTTGCGGCGGGCTTCATCGTGCGCCCATTCGGTGCACTGGTGTTTGGCCGCCTGGGAGACATGATCGGGCGCAAATACACCTTTCTGGTGACGATTTTGCTCATGGGTCTGTCCACTTTTATCGTGGGCATCTTGCCAACCTATGCCAGCATTGGTGTGGCTGCGCCCATCATCCTGATCGTGCTGCGCATGCTGCAAGGCCTGGCGCTGGGCGGTGAGTACGGCGGTGCTGCTACCTATGTGGCCGAGCATGCGCCGGACGGCAAGCGCGGTGCCTACACCTCCTGGATTCAGACCACGGCCACGCTGGGTTTGTTCCTGTCGCTGCTGGTGATTCTGGGTGTGCGCACATCTCTGGGCGAAGAGGCCTTTGTGGACTGGGGCTGGCGCATTCCCTTCCTGGTGTCCATCTTGCTGCTGGCGGTTTCTGTGTGGATTCGCATGACGCTGTCTGAGTCGCCTGCCTTCCAGAAAATGAAGGCGGAAGGCAAGGTGTCCAAGGCGCCTCTGACGGAGTCTTTCGGTCAGTGGAAGAACCTCAAGATCGTGATTCTGGCGCTGGTCGGTTTGACGGCAGGCCAGGCCGTGGTCTGGTACACGGGGCAGTTCTACGCGCTGTTCTTCCTGACGCAGCAGCTCAAGGTGGACGCTGTGACGGCCAACTTGCTGATTGCGGCTGCGCTGCTGCTGGGCACGCCGTTCTTTGTGATCTTCGGTACGCTGTCGGACAAGATTGGTCGCAAACCCATCATCATGCTGGGCTGTATTCTGGCTGTGCTGACTTACTTTCCCGCGTTCAAGGCACTGACTGAAGCGGCCAACCCTGACCTGGCTGCTGCACAGGCTAAGAACAAGGTGGTCATCGTTGCTGACCCTGCGGAATGCTCATTCCAGTTCAATCCGACCGGGACATCCAAGTTCACCAGTTCCTGTGACGTGGCCAAGCAAGCCCTGGCCAACCGCTCGGTGAGCTATGAAAGTGAAGATGCGCCTGCCGGAACGTCTGCGGTCATCAAGATCGGCAGCGACACCATCCCCGGCTATTCACTGGCTGGTTTGAGTGGCGACGAGTTGAAGGCCAAGAGTGCTGCATTCAACAAGGCCGTGACCGAGACCCTGAAGAAGGATGGCTACCCTGACAAGGCAGACCCCAGCAAGATGAACAAACCCTTGATGGTAGCCATCTTGTTCTATCTGGTGCTGCTGGTGACCATGGTCTACGGCCCTATCGCAGCCATGTTGGTAGAGCTGTTCCCCACACGCATCCGTTACACCTCGATGAGCCTGCCCTATCACATCGGTAATGGCTGGTTTGGCGGTCTGCTGCCGACCATGTCGTTCGCCATCGTGGCGCAGACTGGCAATATGTATAACGGCCTCTGGTACCCCATCATCATCGCGGGCGTGACCGCTGTGATTGGTACGCTGTTTGTGCCAGAAACCAAGGACCGCGACATCTACGCAGAAGACTGATTTGTTTGACGGGTGCTGCAAATTACGCAGCACCATTTTCAATGCCCGCAAGGCTCATGCCGCGCGGGCATTATCGTTTTTACTTAGAGATGGGTTGTGACAAAGGTGTGGCAACAAAGCATCATCGCGGCGATTTTTTGAGATGCAGATCAAGCTTTTTCGAGTGGCACACCTAGAATCAATCCTAGCCGCGGTAAGGCATCAAACCTACAGCCAATGCGGTGCAAAAACACTATCTCAAGATACAGGAGCATTGAATGACCAAGATGACTCGCATCGCACTGGCCACATTGGCTGTGATGGGCGCAACGACCGCAATGGCACAGAGCAGCGTGACGCTGTATGGCCGTATCAACACCACTGTTGAGCGCCAGAAGATTGGTGATGTGAACAACACCAAGATGGAGAACAATGCTTCGCGTTTTGGCCTGATGGGCACCGAAGATCTCGGCGGTGGTTTGAAGGCCGGGTTCGTTCTGGAATCTGGGTTTGCGTCTGATACTGGTGCTGGTGCTGGTGGTGGACTGTCTTTCAATCGTCAATCTGAAGTGAACCTGTCTGGCAATTTCGGTATGCTGCGTTTGGGTCACTGGTTGGCGCCATCCTACTACGTCACTGCTGATTACATCAGCATGCACAACCACGACACAGGCAAGTCCTCCGATGCGTTTTACGCCTACGGAACCAACGACAAGAATTCGCAGCCTTACAGCTCTAACGGCATCAGCTACAAGACTCCCACTTTTGGTGGTTTCAATGTGGAAGCCGGCGCCTATCTGCACGAAAAAAATCCCGCCCAATTTGGTAAAAAGAACCAGTATGACGTAGCCGCCAACTATGAAAATGGTGGCCTGGGTCTGGGCGCAGGCTATACCAAATTCGACGATGCCTCGCAGTACGCGGTTCGCGCTTCTTACAACTTTGGCTCTATCATCCTCGGCGGCTATGTGCAGCGCAGCAAGAACTTTGGCTTTGACCAGGTACCAGCTGCTGGGGTTGGTACGCGTACTGCCTATCGCCTGTCGGGTGCCTATTTCTTGGGTGCCAGCGAGTTCCATTTGAACGTAGGCCGTGCAGGCAGTTTGAAAAATGTGCCTGAGAGCAGCGCACTGCAATACACACTGGGCTACAACTACAACCTGAGCAAGCGCACCAAGGTTTACGGTTACTACACCAAGGTCAACAACAAGGCGGGTGCTAGCTACATGACTGGTGCGGCTGGTCAAGACTTCAGCTCCTTCGCTCTGGGCGTGCGCCACAACTTCTAATTTGTGCACCGCGTAAGCGGTGTATCCAGCACCTGCAGCTGATAATGCAGACCATTACTCCAAGTTCATACCCCATGTCGAAAGACATGGGGTTTTTTCTTATGCATTCGGCTTGCGTCAGTAAGCTCCGAGAAATGTGTGCCGGTTTCAATGGATAGCGATCAGTGCATGGAAAGTGCAGCCGTTCGCGACAACATCAAAAGACTGGAGACAAGCATGTGGAAGCTGGTGGTTGGATTTATCGTGTTTGCAGCGGTGTCGCTGTTCGTCATCATGAAGGCGGGCGACAAGGTGGATATGAGTGGTGAAAAGCATGGCGCAGATGCCATCTCTGCCCCGGCAGAAACCAAGTGAGAAGCCTGATATCAAATGAAAGCCCCGCAAGTCGGGGCTTTTTCTTTTGGGTGACTTAGTGATTTTGCAAAGTCGTAATGCACGTGTAGATCTGCGGTACATGTCAGGACTGCCTAGAATGTTTGGCCTCCATAGAAAAGACCGCAGAACATGACGCAGGGCCTGATTCGTATCCGTGGTGCACGCCAGCACAATCTTCGCAATCTGGACATCGATATCCGCACCGGTGAGCTGACCGTGGTCACGGGCCCCAGTGGCTCGGGCAAGTCCAGCCTGGTGTTCGATACGCTGTACGCCGAAGGCCAGCGCCGCTATGTAGAGACCTTCTCGGCCTATGCGCGTCAGTTCCTGGATCGCATGGACAAGCCTGCGGTGGATAAGGTCGAAGGCGTACCCCCCGCGATTGCGATTGACCAGACCAATCCCGTGCGTAACTCCCGCTCTACTGTGGGAACGATGACGGAGATTAACGATCACCTCAAGCTGCTGTTTGCGCGTGCTGGCAGTCTGTTTGACCGAGAGACGGCACTGCCAGTCAGCCACGATACGGCAGACACCATTTATGCCGCTCTGGCGCAGCGCTGCGAAGCGGCGGGCGACCCGCGTATTGCCATCACCTTTCCGGTCGAGCTGCCTGCCAATACGACAGCAGAAGAAGTGGAGCAATGGCTGTCTGCCAGCGGCTTTACCAAGGTACAGGCCGAGCGAGAGGTAGAGCGTGCTCTGCCAGCGGGTGAAGACGTTCCCGCCAAGGGCAAGAAGACCAAAGCGGCACCTGAAAAAATCAAGGTGCTGGATGTGATTGCTGATCGCTTTCGCCTCAGCAAGGCGGAGCGTGTGCGAGTCATGGAGGCGATTGAAGTCGGCCTCAAGCGTGGCAGTGGCCGTCTCACGGTTTATGTGCTGCCTGAGAGTGGAGTCGAGGCCGAGCCTGAGCTGTGGAAATTCTCGCAAGGCCTGCATTGCCCCGAAAGCAATCTGACTTACCTGCAGCCCATTCCCTCGCTGTTCTCCTTCAACTCGGCCGTGGGCGCCTGCGATGCCTGTCGCGGTTTTGGCCGCGTGATCGGGGTGGACTGGGGGTTGGTCATTCCCAACGACAAGCTCACGCTGCGCACGGGTGCCATCAAGCCGATTCAGACCCCGGCGTGGAAGGAAATCCAAGATGACCTGATGCGCCACTCCGAGGCCGAAGGCATTCCGCGCGATACCGCCTGGGCCAAGCTGACCAAAGAACAAAAAGACTGGGTGATCGAAGGCTCGCCCAACTGGAACGGCAAGTGGAGCCAGACCTGGTACGGCATTCGCCGCTACTTTGAATATCTGGAAAGCAAGGCCTACAAGATGCATATCCGGGTGCTGCTGTCCAAGTACCGCAGCTACACCGAATGCCCCACTTGCGGCGGTGCCCGCCTCAAGACCGAGAGCTTGCTCTGGCGCATCGGTGGCAAGCAGGCTGCCGATGCGGTGCTTCCCGCCCATGATGACAGTGGTCGATACCAGCGCTTTATGCCGCAGGGCGTGAAGTGGAGTCGCGAGCAACTGGAAGGTCTACCCGGCCTGTGCCTCCATGATTTGATGCGACTGCCCATTACGCGGCTGCGCGAATTCTTTGCTCAGCTGGCACCAAGCGCCGATACCGATAAGAACGATGGCGAGGCGCAGGCGCTCAAAATGCTGCACGCAGAAGTCATGACGCGACTGCAGTATCTGTGCGACGTGGGCATTGGCTATCTCACGCTAGACCGTCAGAGCCGCACGCTCAGCGGCGGCGAGGTGCAGCGTATTAACCTGACCACGGCGTTGGGCACCTCGCTGGTCAACACGCTATTTGTGCTCGATGAGCCATCCATTGGTCTGCACCCGCGTGACATGGAGCGAATCACCGAAGCCATGCAGCGCCTGCGCGATGCCGGCAATACGCTGGTGGTGGTGGAGCATGACCCGGCTGTCATGTTTGCCGCTGACCGCGTGATCGACATGGGCCCCGGCCCGGGTGCGCGCGGCGGCAATATCGTGTTTGACGGAACACCCGATGAGCTGCGCACTGCCGACACCTTGACCGGTGCCTATATGGGGGGGCGCAAGCAAGTCGGTTTCGGGCTCAAACGCATGGTGCTTGATTCCACGCCGCGTCTGATTCTGGAAGGCGCGCGCGAGCACAACTTGCAAGACATTAGCGTGGACTTTCCGCTGCAGCGTCTGGTGACGATTACTGGCGTGTCAGGATCTGGAAAATCCACGCTGATTCAGGATGTACTGGTTCCCGCACTGATGCGCCACTTTGGTAAACCGACCGATGCGGCTGGTGCGTTTGAGCGCCTGATGGGCGCGGATCATCTGGCCGATGTGATGTTTGTCGACCAGTCGCCCATTGGCAAAACGGCGCGCTCCAACCCGGTCAGCTATGTGGGGGCCTGGGATGCGCTGCGCGAGCTGTTTGCCGTGGCACCGCTGTCGCGCCAGCGCGGTTACACCGCTTCCAAGTTCAGCTTCAACAGCGGTGACGGGCGCTGCCCTACCTGCGGTGGATCGGGCTTTGAGCATGTGGAGATGCAGTTTCTCTCGGACGTGTATCTGCGCTGCCCCGACTGCAACGGCACACGTTATCGCCCCGAAATTCTGGAAGTGAAAATCGAGCGCAATGGTCAGTCCTTGAATGTGGCCGATGTGCTGGATTTGACCGTCGCCGAAGCTGCGTTGTTGTTCTCTCAAGACCGTGATGTGATTCGTGCGCTGCAGCCCATTGTTGATGTGGGGCTGGAATATGTGAAGCTGGGCCAGCCCGTGCCTACCTTATCGGGCGGCGAAGCCCAGCGTTTGAAGCTGGCAGGCTTTCTGGCCGAGGCCGCCAAGGCGCAGTCCAAAAGCAAGCAGTCGCTGGCCAAAAAAGGCACGCTGTTCCTGTTTGACGAGCCCACCACGGGCTTGCACTTTGAAGACATTGCCAAGCTCATGCGTGCGCTGCGAAAGCTGCTCGAAGCCGGGCATTCGTTGATCGTCATCGAGCACAACCTGGACGTGATTCGCGCCAGCGACTGGCTGATTGATCTGGGGCCCGAAGGCGGCGACGGCGGCGGTCTGATCGTGGCCCAAGGTACGCCTGAAGATGTGCGCCATGTGAAGGCATCGCACACGGCGCAGGCCCTGCGTGAATACGACCTGGCCATGGGTGTGGGCGGCGAGGCGGTGCGTGAAGTCGCCCCCATGCTCTACAAACCAGAGCGCAGAGCCAAGGCGGCACAAGCGCCACAGGCCAAGAATGCGATTGAAATCGTCAACGCCAAAGAGCACAACCTCAAGTCGCTAAGCGTGGATATTCCGCGCGGCAAGTTCAATGTGGTGACGGGTGTTTCAGGCTCGGGCAAGTCCACGCTGGCGTTCGATATTCTGTTCAACGAAGGCCAGCGCCGCTATCTCGAATCGCTCAATGCCTATGCACGCTCCATCGTCCAGCCCGCAGGCCGGCCCGAAGTGGATGCTGTGTATGGCATTCCGCCGACGGTGGCGATTGAGCAGCGCCTGTCTCGCGGTGGGCGAAAGTCCACGGTGGGCACGACCACCGAGGTCTGGCATTTCCTGCGCTTGCTCTACGTCAAACTGGGCATTCAGCACTGTATTCACGACGATGCCATCGTGCAGCCGCAAACAGAGGAAAGCATTGCCGCGCAGCTGATGACGAACTTCCGTGGCCAGACCATTGGCCTGCTGGCGCCGCTGGTCGTCAACCGCAAGGGCGTCTATACCGAGCTGGCCGACTGGGCCAGGCCCAAGGGCTACACCCATCTGCGGGTGGATGGCGAGTTTCTGCCGACCACGGGTTTTCCACGCATCGACCGCTTCAAGGAACACACGATCGAGCTGCCCGTGGCCAGCGTGACGGTGACTGCTGCCACCGAGAAAGAGCTGCGCGCTCATCTGCGTCAGGCGCTGGAGATTGGCAAAGGTGTGCTGCATGTGCTGTCAGGCCTGGAAAATCTGGCCGATGCCATGCAGGGTGGGCAGAGCACGGCGGGTATTGGTGCGCTGCAGGTGTTCTCCACCCAGCGCGCCTGCCCGGTTTGTGCCACCAGCTATGCCGAGCTGGACCCGCGTCTGTTCTCGTACAACAGCAAGCATGGCTGGTGCCCCGACTGCGTGGGCACGGGCGTGAAGCTGACCAAGGACCAGCGCAAGGTCTATGACGACACCTTGCTGGCCGAAGACAACCGGGGCCGCGAAGTGAAGTTCGAGGGCCAGGAAGTGGAAGATCTCGCCGAAGTGGCATGCCCCAAGTGCCATGGCACGCGACTGAACCCCACGGCGCGGGCCGTGAAATTTCACAATGTCGGCATTACCGATGTGGCGCAGCTCTCGGTAACCGATGTGCGCCGCTGGGTGCAGCAGCTGGCGCTGTCGGGTCGTGAAAGCGATATTGCACGCGACCTGATTCCTGAAATTCAGAGCCGTCTTGAATTCCTCGAAGAGGTTGGCCTCAACTATCTGACGCTGGACCGTGGCGCGCCTACGCTCAGTGGCGGCGAGGCGCAGCGTATTCGCCTTGCCGCCCAGCTGGGCAGCAATCTGCAGGGCGTCTGCTATGTGCTGGATGAGCCTACGATTGGCCTGCATGCACGCGACAACCAGATCCTGCTGAACGCCCTGCACAAGCTTGGTGACAAGGGCAATACGCTGGTGGTGGTGGAGCATGACGAGGACACGATTCGCCGTGCCGATCACATCATCGATATTGGACCCAGTGCTGGTATTCGTGGCGGTCGTCTGGTCGCTCAAGGTTCGGTGGCTGACATCATGGCAGCCGAGGAATCCGTCACTGGCCGCTACCTGCTGCACGCCATGCGCCACCCCTTCAAGCCACGCCTGTGGGTGGGCGAGGGCGAGCCGCCAGCAGCATCGGTTGCAGAGTCGTCTGCTATCAATGCAGAAGCTACTAGCGCCGTTGATGTAGCGGTTTCAGAGATAAAACCATCTAAAACCAAGAAAAAGAAGGTGGTAGCAGCTATTGAAAATGTAGTGTCTGAGGACAGTAATGCACTGCGCTGGCTCAGCGTGCTGGGTGCCAATCTGCACAACCTGCAGAACGTGGATGCTCGCGTGCCGCTCAAGCGACTGGTGGCTGTGACGGGTGTGTCTGGTTCCGGCAAGTCCACGCTGGCGCGCGATGTGTTGCTGACCAATGTGGCGGCCTGGGTGCAGCAGCGATCGACCAAGGCCGGGCGCGATGCCATGGATGCGGGGCAGTCGCCCAAGCTGGTCGGCTGCAAGGGCATCAAGGGCTTCGAGACGGTGGACCGCGTGCTGGAAGTCGATCAGACACCGATTGGCAAGACGCCGCGCTCCTGCCCGGCCACCTATATCGGTTTCTGGGACACGATCCGCAAGCTGTTTGCCGAGACCCTGGAGGCCAAGGCGCGCGGCTATGCGGCGGGGCGCTTCTCTTTCAACACCGGCGAAGGCCGCTGCCCGGCCTGCGAAGGGCAGGGCGTGCGCACCATCGAAATGAGCTTTTTGCCCGATGTGAAAGTGGCTTGCGAAGTCTGCCACGGCGCGCGCTTTAACCCCGAGACGCTGGCCGTGACCTGGCGCGGCAAGAGCATTGGTGATGTGCTGCAGATGGAGGTCGATGAGGCGGTGGAGTTCTTTGCCGCCATGCCTTCCATTGCGCACCCGCTGCAGCTGCTCAAGGATGTGGGGCTGGGCTATCTCACGCTGGGCCAGCCCTCGCCTACGCTGAGCGGTGGAGAGGCCCAGCGCATCAAGCTGGTGACCGAACTGACCAAGGTGCGTGACGAGATTGGCCGCCGTGGCCAGAAGGCACCGCATACGCTGTATGTACTGGATGAGCCCACAGTGGGACTGCACATGGCGGATGTGGACAAGCTCATCCACGTGCTGCACCGCTTGGTGGATGGTGGCCACAGCGTCATCGTCATCGAGCATGACCTGGACGTGATTGCCGAGGCGGACTGGATCATTGATCTGGGCCCTGAAGGCGGCAATGACGGCGGCCGCATCGTGGCTGAGGGCACTCCAGAGGAGCTGGTCAAGATCGGTACCCACACAGGCAAGGCATTGGCTCCGGTTCTGGCACGGCAGTGATGCAATAAAAATATTGATCAAGGGTTGAGCACTACACAGAAACTCCACGCTGCTCCGAATAATCAGCGTGGAGAAATGAGTGGCACCACGGTGTCCGGGTGTGTGGTTGCATCCGGGGTTGCTGCTGAATCCATGTCTGAAACGGTTGTCTTGCGCGGGCCTGAAAGGCCGGACTTGCTGCGCCATGAGGTGCTGGCGGATATTTTTGAAGCAACGGCTGCTGCCCATCCTGAGCAGATTGTGCTGATTGAGGGGCAGGGCGATCAGCTGCGGCAACGCAGCTATGCCCAGCTGGATGCCGAGGCCAGCCTTGCAGCCCACCGGCTGATCGAGGCCGGCATACGCCCCGGCGACATGGTGGGCCTGTGGCTGCCGCGCGGCATCGAGTTGCTGACCCTGCAACTGGCCATTGCCAAGACCGGGGCAGCCTGGCTGCCCTTTGATGCTGAAACCCCGCTGGAGCGCATTGCGACCTGCCTTGAAGATGCACAGGCCAAGGCGCTATTGATTACGCAGCTGCATACGCAAGCAGTACAAGCGCAGCAGAGCATTACGGCGCAGATATTTTCAGAAGTTGATCTGCTGGCGGCATTGCCCCAAGGTGTTGATCTGCGCCGCCGTGAGGGCGCACTGCCCAGCCACCCGGCCTATGTGATCTACACCAGCGGCTCCACGGGCAAGCCCAAAGGTATTGCCATCACGCAGGGCAGCATCTGCCATTTTTTGCGCAGTGAGAATGCACGCCTTGGCGTGCGCCAGAGCGACAAGGTGTATCAAGGCTTCTCGGTGGCCTTTGACATGTCGTTCGAGGAAATCTGGATCAGCTATCTGGTGGGGGCCACGCTATGGCTGGCCCCGCGCGAAATTGCTGGCGACCCCGAGGCCCTGCCTCAGGCGCTGATTGCGCAGCAGGTCACGGTGCTGCATGCCGTGCCCACGCTGCTGGCGCTGTTCGCGCAGGATGTGCCCAGTCTGCGCCTCATCAATCTGGGCGGTGAGATGTGCCCTGAAACACTGGTGGCGCGCTGGGCCCATGCGTCCCGTCAGATGTTCAACACCTACGGGCCTACCGAGGCCACGGTATCGGCCAGTCTGGCTGAACTCAAGGCGGGCGAGCCCGTGACCATTGGCTCGCCCCTGCCCAATTACGCCATGGTGGTGGTGCAGGTGATTGAGGCGGACAGCTTTGCCGCAGGCACAGCACCCGCGCTGTACGGTCTGCCGCAGGGCGAGGTGGGCGAGCTGTGCATTACCGGCCCCGGAGTGGCGGCAGGCTATCTGGGCCGGCCAGAACTGACGGCCGAGAAATTTTTGCACAACCCCTGGGCCAATGGGCCGCAGGACGAACGCCTGTACCGCACGGGTGATCTGGCACGCATTGATGAGCAGGGGCAGATTCACTGTCTGGGCCGGGCCGATGATCAGGTCAAGATTCGCGGATTTCGGGTGGAACTGGGCGAGATTGAAGCCGTGCTGGCGCAGCAACCGGGCGTGGGCACCACGGCGGTGCTGCTGCGCAAGGATGACGGCATGGATCAACTGGTGGCCTTTTACGTGCCCACCGATGAACCGCCCACGCCATCGGCGCTGCGCAGCGCGCTGGCCGAGCGGCTGCCGCCCTATATGGTGCCCGCCCGCTTTGATGCCTTGAGCGAGATGCCGCGCCTGACCTCGGGCAAGATCGACCGCAAGGCGCTCAAGGCCATGCCGCTGTCCACGGTGGCGGAATTGTCAGATTCCGATACACCAGAGACGCCGGCCGAGGAGCTGCTGTTTGCCGCACTGGCTCAACTTTTCCCCGGGCAGCCGGTGCGTCGTGGGCTGGATTTTTTCAGCGACCTGGGTGGGCATTCGCTGTTTGCCGCACGCTTGATCTCGCAGCTGCGCGCTGACCCGCGCTTTGCGCAGGCGACCGTGAGCACGATTTATCAGCAGCGAAAGATCGGTTTGATTGCCGAGGCCTTGCAGGCGGTCATGTCCGTGGGGGATGCTGAGGCGCAGGAGCGCCCTTTCCGTATTCACTCCGCGTGGCGGCGCTGGCGCTGCGGGGCGGCGCAGGCGCTGGTGATTCCGCTGCTGGTGCTTATCAAGATGGCCCAGTGGCTGGCGCCGTTTTTTACCTACCATTTCTTCACCGGCGATGAGATGGACTCCGTGCCGTTTGCCGTCGCCATGTCGGTGCTGGCATTTGCCATTGCAACGCTGGCCGAGTTCGCGATTGCTGGGGCCGGAAAGTGGCTGATCGCAGGGCGATTGAAGCCGGGCCGCTACCCGCTGTGGGGCTTGACGTATTTCCGCTGGTGGCTGGCCGACAGGCTGGTGGACGCCGTGCCACTGGCCATGATTACCGGCTCATCGCTGCACCCGATGTGGCTGCGCATGCTGGGCGCGAAGGTGGGGCATGAATGCAATCTGGGCTCGATGACGGTGCGTGCCCCTGATCTGCTGCGCATTGGCGACGGCGCGAGCATAGGCAATGCGGTCAGTCTGGAGAATGCCCGCGTTGAAGGCGGCGAGCTGGTGCTGGGCCACATCGATATTGGCAATGAAGTCTGCATTGGCTCGTATGTGGTGATTGAAGGCAATACGCGGCTGGAAGACTGGGCGCATCTAGAAGGCCAGTCCGCACTGGCCGATGGCACGGTACTGCCTGCACGCAGCGTGTGGGCGGGGTCGCCTGCGCGAGAAGTAGGTCGTTTCGATCCTGCCAGCCTGCAGCCGCGCCACCTGGTGGGCCGCCTGCGCAAGGCCGTTGAAATGCTGGTCTATCTGACTGGCGGTCTGCTGGTTGCTACGCTGTTCTTCATGCCGGTTTTCCCGACCTTCATGCTGATCGATATTCTGGATATTGAGGAAATTTCGGTCAGGCCGCTGCTGGAGCAAGGCATTGTCGATGCGGGCGGTGCCTTTGTGCTGCGCTTCATTAAATTCTTCCTGCTGGCCCTGCCTGCCAGCGCGGTGCTGGTGGCCTGCACGGTGCTGGTAGCGGCCTTGGTGCGCTATCTGTTTTTGCCACGCACCAAGGCGGGCACCTGGTCCATTCACAGCCGCCGCTATCTGGGCAAGTGGATGGTCAACCAGATTCAAGAGGCTAGCCTGAGTACGCTGCACGGCATTTATGCCACGGTGTATTCATCGACCTGGTACCGACTGCTGGGTGCCAAGGTGGGCAAGCAGACGGAGTTGTCTACCGCTTTGGGCGTGGTGCCCGACATGCTGACGCTGGGCGATGAATGCTTTGTGGCCGATGCGGTGATGCTGGGCGATGAACATATCGACGGCGGCTGGATGACGGTCAAACCCACGGTCGTTTCGCGCCGCAGTTTTATTGGCAACGGGGCTTATGTGCCTGATGGCTCGACCATCCCCGAGAACGTGCTCGTCGGCGTGATGACGGCCGTGCCGCGCAATGCCGATATGCAGAGTGGCGATACTTGGCTGGGCTCGCCTGCCATCAACCTGCCTGCGCGCGAGGTGGCTCAGGGCTACCCCGAGCATTTGACGTTTACACCGTCGCTGTGGCGGCGCGTGGGGCGCGGGCTGGTGGAGGCCTTTCGCATCGCCGTGCCCCATGCGCTGGTGATTGCCGTGGGTTACGCCGTGGTGCTGGATGCTATGCCGCTGGCCTCTGCCGATCGCTGGGGCGCTGTGGTGCTGGATCTGGCTATTTCAGGGGTGATCTTTGGCATGGTGGTCTTTGTGCTGGTGGCGCTCTTCAAATGGCTGGCCGTGCGCCGCTACAGCAAGACAGCCGTGCCCATGTGGACGCCATTTGTCTGGCTCTCTGAAGCGGTTACCAATCTGTATGAAGGCCTGGCGGTTCCCAATTTCCTGCGCTATCTGCGCGGCACGCCCTGGCTGCCGCTTGCCCTGAACCTGATGGGTAGCCGCATTGCCTCCAGTGCCTGGCTCGATACCACAGACATCACCGAGCACGACTGTGTGCAGATCGGTGAGCACAGCGAACTCAATGCACTTTGCTGCCCGCAGACGCATCTGTTTGAAGACCGGGTGATGAAGATCGACCAGGTACTCATAGGTAGCCGCGTGACCATGGGTGCCCGCTGCACGGTGCTGTATGGCGCAACGGTGGGTGACGGCGTGCAGCTGGGGCCGCTGACGCTGGTGATGAAGGGCGAGGCTTTGCCTGCGGCCACGCACTGGCAAGGTGCCCCCGCTGCTCCGGTCGTGCCCAGGGCGGCATAAGCGAATGCAGGTTCAGCACTGCTTTGTAGATGGCGAATCCCTGCACACTGCCCCGCAGTTGCGGCTGGTGCAGGGCTTGAGCCATGACAGAGAGCAGGCGCGATTGCAGGTCCGTGCAGCCTTGCGCAGCTGTCTGGCCCAGGATTTGGGCTGTCCTGAAGCTGCCTTGCAGATCAGCAACCAGCGCAACGAGGCACCGCATCTGTGGCTGTATGGCGAGAGGCTTGGCCAGCCCTTTTGCTCTATCAGCCATGCGCCGGGACTGGCTCTGCTGGCCTGGCATGACGGCGGGCCGGTGGGCGTGGATATTCAGGCCGTGAACGATGGAGTATCGCGCCGTGAATTACTGGCGGTGGCTCAAATTTTCTTAGCGCCAAATGCGGTTCAAGCGCTTGATGGTGTTGCGCAAGATGCTCTGTTTTTCAAAGCTTTTGCAAGCGCGTGGGCAACGCAGGAAGCTCGTTTGAAATGCGCGGGTGTGGGGCTGGTGGAGTGGAGCGCAGAACTCGAAACCTCTCTGGCATGCCTGCAATGCACACCCGTGGCGCTGGCGGATGGTTATGCAGGCACTGTTGCATGGCATCGGCGTTCAGACCACGTAGATCACTGAATCCAGCCGCCGCGCTTGGCGTGGATGCGCGTCCAGTCGTTGTCCAGCTTGCCGTTGTGAATTTCGCACGAGGCTTTTTTGTTGAACGTCGTCTCGTTCACGATGCCAAATTGGTTGACGATGGATGCGCGCACCGGAATGGTGATGGTCAGCACCCGTTGCTCTTTGGTGAAGTCTAGATATTGGGTGCCGGGTGGCAGCTGCATTTCCTTCTGGTACCAGGCCAGGCAGAGCTTGGCCTCTTGCTCATAGACGCTGGCTGGAATGTGCGCGGGTGGCGGCGGTAATGGGCGGGTGGGCTCTTGCGGCAGCGTCACGACCTGGCCACTACCCGCCAGCGGCGCAGCCAGTATGGGCGCAGGCGCTGTCTGAATCTCCGTGGCCTGCATGCCGGAGTGACAGGGTGCATCCTGATACCAGGTCTGAGTCCCATTGCTGCATTTCATGATGGCCAAGGCTCCGGGGCTGATGGCCAGCAGTGCCAGTAAAGACAGAAGTTGCTTCATGGACGGTGTTCTTGTGGAGAGATGCTTCTATTGTGCCCACCAGTCGAACTTGAACTATTGCAGTTGCGGCCATGAAAAAGGGCTGCCAATCTTGCGATTGGGCAGCCCTTTTAGGCTTACTCAGCGTCTTACTGGAAGCCCAGCAGGTGCGGCAGCCAGGTCGATATCTGGGGGATAAAGGTCAGCATGCACAGCACGACAAAGTGCGCGAGCAGGAACAGCGGCATCTCGCGCGTCAGGTCGGTAATCGAGACGCGCGTGGCAACCGAGGTCACAAACAGCAGGCCACCCACGGGCGGCGTAATCATGCCCAGTGTGAGGTTGACGATCACCACCATGGCAAAGTGCGTGGGATCAATGCCAAGGCTGAAAGCGATGGGGGCCAGAATGGGCACCAGAATCATCACGCCTGGCAGCGGCTCCATGAATATGCCGAAGACCAGCAGCAAGATGTTCACCGCGACCAGGAACATCACGGGGGACAGCTCCCAGCTCACGATCAGCTCGGACAGGTATTGTGGAATGCCTTCCACCGTCAGCACCCAGGCAAAGGCGGCCGAAGTCGCCATCACCAGCAGCACGGATGCGGTGAGCATGGCTGAGCGCGCCAGAATGCCGGGCATGGCCGACCACTGCAGCGTGCGGTACACCCACTTGCCGCAGACCAGTGCGTAGAACACGGCGACCACAGAGGCTTCTGTGGGCGTGAAGATGCCAAAACGAATGCCAACGACGATGAGCACGATCAGCATCAGCGCAGGGATGGCCTTGAAGCTGTTGACCCACATTTCGCGTGCCGAAGGGCGAGGCTCTGTCGAGCGGTAGTCACGCTTTTTGCAGACCCACCAGTTGACGGCGGCCATGGCCAGCGCAATCAAAATGCCGGGGATAAAACCCGCCATGAACAGGCCGCCCACGGACACGTTTTCATCCTGCAGCGCATAGATGATCATGCTGACCGATGGCGGAATGATGGGGCCGACGATGGCGGTGCTCGCGGTGAGAGCCGCAGCATAGGGGCGGCTGTAGCCGGCCTTGTCCATCATCTTGACCATCATCGAACCGGGACCAGCTGCATCGGCCAGCGCCGAGCCGGAGATGCCCGAGAACAGCGTGAGCGACATGACGTTGGCATAACCGAGGCCGCCCCGCAGATGGCCGACAAACTGCGCCGCAAAGCGCAGCAGAACATGCGTGAGCGCACCGCCTGACATCAGCTCGGCGGCCAGAATGAAGAAGGGAACAGCCATCAGCGGAAAGCTGTCGATGCCCGTGAACATTTCCTTGAAGACGATCAGTTGTGGATAACGTCCGCCAACAAACACCGCCAGCGCTGCTGAGATAGCCAGCGCGAATGCCACCGGAAAGCCCAGCGTGAGCAGGACGATGATGGCAATAAATAAAGTGATACCCATGATGTGTGAACCTGTGCTGTCTTAGATGGACGCGGCTGCGTCGGCGTCCATTTCGTCGGACTCGGCAAAGTCGCCGGCCTTGATATAGCCACGGGAAATGAAGAGCAGGTGGACAAACATCAGCACAAAGCCAACAGGCATGGCGCCGTAGATGTAGGAGATGGGGATGTCCGTGGCCGCCGTGGTCTGAAAGCGCGTGGCATAGACATACTGCGAAGACGCGACGGTCATCACGGCAAAGAACACGAGCAGACTGATGACGACAAAGCCGCGAATGTACTGGGCGCTGCGGGTGCTGACGCTGCGGTGCAGATTGTCGATGGCCACATGGCCGCCAAAGCGCAGCACGAGACCGGCACCCAGAAAGGTGACCCAGATCATCATGTGACGAGCCACTTCTTCGGCCCAGACAATGGAGTCACCCGTGGTGTAGCGCAGCACCACATTGGCAAAAACGATGCAGGCCATGGCCAGCAACAGCACGATGAGCAGCCAGCGGTTGCCAGCGACAAGAGTGCGTTCGATACGATCAAGCATAGGAAGTGGGGCGTCAACAGCGTGCACGGTGAGTGCCGTGTTGAAGAGCAGAAAAGAGATGAGGTCATCATGCCGCGCAAGGCATGAGTTTCCATTCGGAGTGCCCGCAGTCCTCAACGTCTGATGCGCATGGCACTCAGATGGAGAAGCCGGTGACGTGTGCCACCGGCTGTAAGGACTCAGACGCGAATTACTTCACGCTGGTGATGGAGTCCAGGGTCTTCTGGCCAAACTTCTTGGCGTATTCCTTGTAGGCGGGTTCCAGCGCGGTGCGGAAGGCGGCTTGGTCCACCTTTTCAACGACCTTCATGCCGTTGGCCTTGGCTTCTTCAACACCCTTCTTTTCCACGCTGTCCACAAAGCCGCGCGATGCGATGGCGCCTTTCTTGGCACCTTCGGTGAAGGCTGCCTTCTGGCTGGCGTTCAGTGAGCCCCAGAACGAGGGCGACACGATCAGAGCCATGGGGGCGTAGACGTGCGAAGTCAGAGTCAGGTGCTTTTGCACTTGCCACAGCTTGGCGGACACCAGCACGGACACAGGATTTTCCTGGCCGTCGATCGTGCCTTGCTGCAGAGCGCCGATCACTTCGGGCCAGGACATGGGGGTAGGCGATGCGCCAAGGGTGCGGAAGGCCGTGATGTGCACGGGGTTCTCGGTCACGCGAATCTTCAGACCCTTGAGGTCGGGCACGCCGTTGACGGCATGCTTGTTGTTGCTCAGGTGGCGAAAGCCTTGCTCGCCCCAGGCCAGAGCGATCAGACCGCGCTTCTGGAACTTGGCTAGCAGGTCCTGACCAAAAGCACCATCCATCACGGCGCGTGCATGTTGTGTGTCGCGGAACAGGAAGGGGATGTCCACCACGCCCACGTCAGGCACAAAGTTGCTCAGTGCGCCGGTGGAGACGATAGCCGCTTCCACGGTGCCCAGCTGCAGACCTTCGATCAGCTCGCGTTCGCCGCCCAGCGCGGATGCAGGGAACTGCTTGAACTTGTAGGCACCGTTCGTGCCTTTTTCCACGCCTTCGCCCCAGGCGTTGGCGGCTGCACCGTAGTGCGAATTGATCGCCAGCGCATAGCCAATCTTGACTTCCTTGCCCTGAGCAAAAGCAGTGCCGGCAGCCAGCGTTGCAGTGGCGGCTACGGCCGTGGCGACAAAAGTGCGGCGAATCATGCGCATGGTTTAGGTCTCTCTGAAATGTTTTGAAATGAATCAAAAATTGTAGTGAGTGCCAACCATGGGTTTGTACGGATAGGGTGGTCGTCTTGTACGCACTGGCTCATCGCGGTTTGCGATGGGGTGACATGAAAAAGCCCGCAGGGCAGGCCTGCGGGCTAGAGGTTTAGGGGCTCGGGGGAAGGCTTACCAGTTCCAGCGCAGGCCCGCCTTGGCAGCCCATGCATCGCCCTTGTTGCCGCCAACGCCCGTGGCATAGGACAGCGAGCCATAGACGGCCAGCTGCTTGTTGATCTGCTGATCAATGCCGCCAGTCAGTCCCACGGCCGTGCCTTTGAGTGAGTTCTTGAAGATTGGCTCTGCACCGCCCTGTGCCGAGATGTAGCGAGCCTGTGTCTCGCCCTTGAACTCATGCATCAGATCAGCGCGCACCCACAGCTTGGAGTCTGGCTTTGTTTGGTAGGTGGCTTGCACACCCAGACGGCCCCACAGAGAGTTACCGCTGCCAAAGTCATAGCTGCCAATGCGCTGACCGCTTTCGACCACATTGACCTTATCCAGCGAGACATGCTGCCAGCGCAGTTGTGCTTGAGGCGTCAGCGTCCAATCGGAGTTCAAAGCAAAAGGTACGCCGCCTTCAATCGATGCGCCAAAGCCTTTGCCACCGTTCTTGGTGCCGCTGGCGCCATGTGCGCTGGTCTTGACGTCATAGTCGGTGTACTGCAGCACGGCATCCAGATACTGACCTTGTTCGGCAATGCGACTCCAGTACAGACCCAGTGTCTTTCCTTCGATGCGGGTCTTGCCTGCATTGCCCCATTGCTGGGTGCCGTAGTTCAGGTAATTGACATCACCGCTGGTCTGACCCAGTGCCACATAAGCACCTGCCGTCTGACGGGCGTTGCCGGACTGGCTGCGGTAGAAGTCCATGCCCAGTTGTGCGATGTAGGTGTTGTAGTCGATGCCCGGAGACACGCTCTGGTCGCCTGCTCCTGTGCCATAGCGCTTGCCGCCATCGCGGCTGCCGCCCTGGGCAATCACGCGCACCCAGCCGGGAGCCGATTGCTCTTGCACTGGTTGATTTTTCAAGCCGTAGCCATAGACGCGGCCGCCCATGCGCTCTTGCCATGTGTCCATCGTGGCTGCGCCATGCAGCAGTGCCAGTGTGGGCGCAGCAGCCATGACGGCGGTCTGTGCGCTGTAGTTCTGCTGAGGTGCAGGCGCAGGAGTCGGCGCAAGGGATGGTGCAGGAGTCGGGGTCGGTGTTGGCGCAGGCGCAGGCGATGGCGCCGGAGTGGGTGATGGCGTGGGCGAAGGAGCTGGTGCAGGTGGCTCACCCGTCCGCGGATCGATATAAGGAGGCACTTTGCTGGTCAGGTACCAGCTTTCATCGGCATTGCGACCCAGGCTGTAGTTGTAGGCACCGGCGGAGACGACTGCGGCACCGTCCGCAAGGGCAAAGGCGCCAGTGTCGGTTGTTGCGCCATTGATGGCATTCACCACCTGGATGCCGTTACCTGTGGTTTGCGCGCCTAGACCGCCTTTGTTGGTGATATCGATGGCGGTGTTACCGCTGGCTTTTCCGCCGTCAATGATCAGCTTGTCTGTGAGTGAGCTGCTGTCGCCCAGCTGTGTGTTGATCAGCAGTTTGCCGTTATTGCCGGCATAGTTGCCCTGTACCGTCAAGGTGTTGAAGGCATTGGCTGCGCTGTTGCGCAGATCCAGCGTACCGGCGTTGTTCACACTGCCTGCAATCGTTCGGGCGGTGGAGGCGGCACCTGCAATTGCCATCGACGAAGTGGAGTCGATATTGAGCTGCCCGGTGGGGCCACCCAGATTGATATCGCCGGTCAAACGCGCGGCGCTGGCATTTTGCAGATTGAGTGTCTGCCAGTTCAGCACATTCACGCCTTGTGCGGGCGTATCGGCGGCTGCGCTATAGATGTCGAGGCTCTTGCCTTGCAGGGTCAGCGTGTTCGTGCCTGCACCACCATCCAGGCGGGGTGTCTGGCTCAAGTCATAAGCTGCTGCAAACAAGGCGGAGTCATTGCCTTCCCCCATGTTCAGCGTGCCGACCAGGTTACCTGCAGTACCGGTAAAGCTGTCGTTGCCGGCCATGGTGAATACATCGCCCTGAAAGCTACCACCTGTCTGGGTAATGTGGTCTGCGCCGCTGCCGCCAAGATAGGCCGCGCTGGTGCTGGGTGTCTGAGCTGGCTGCATGCCCACCGAGCCGCCCTTCATGGCAAAGCTGTTGCTGCCTTGGGTGGCAGAGAGGTCAATGACCGCATTGCTGTCAGCCGCTGTCTTTTGGATCTGGCCGCTGTTGCTCAGGCTGACCTGCGTAGTGGCCTCACCCGAAGCCGCCAGAATGGCCGAGCGTGCGCCAGAAATCGTGCCGCTGTTGTCGATGCTGATAATGCGAGCGGTACCTGCTGTGGCAGATACATCGGCGATTTGTAGCGCACCCAGCGTGGTGCTGGAAGAGCTCAGCGTGCCGCTGTTGACGATGCCGGTATTGCCCACACCGGAGGTGGGCAGGTTTACGGCTGCCGCTGTGGCGGAGATATTGGCAGCGTTGTTTAGGTTCAACTGCCCAGCGCCTGCGTGGCTGAGGGCAACGCCTGTGCTATTAGCTTGCTGAAGATTAAAGGACGCGCCAGAGTCAATCTGAATGCTGGCATTGGCGGTGGATGCTGTTGTTGATGCCAGCGCGACTGCGGTGTTGCTGGCACCCAGCGCATTGAATGTGGTTTTATCTCCCACATGAAGCTGGAACGTTCCCGTTTGTCCGGCTGGAGCAGATGCTGTGCCCAACGCTATCACGCCACTTTCGTTAGTGCTTGAGCCTTGCAGCAAGGTGAATAATGCGTTGGTGCCACTTCCATACGTGTTGAATGTCGCGGCTTCATGAACTTGGATCAGGCCTGAACCACCGTTAGCCGTATGCCGCCAGTTGTAAGGCGTGTTTTGTAAGGTCGTGGCCTTCAGTGCATTGATGTCGGCGTTGGTATAGCTGTCCGAGGTGATCGCGTTGGTATTTGCGCCCAGATTGGCGTTGTAGCTACTTCCACCGGGTTTAACCTGCTGTTGTACATCTACTGTACTGCCCCAAGGGTACTGGCCGGCAGTGCTTGAAAGCAGACCGCCAACGGTCAAGTGGTTGGCGCCTCCAATACGAAGGGCTTCGCCTACAGGCTGGTCACTGTAGAACCCCACGTCAAGGTTGCCGGCTACATGGAGATTGCCGTTGGCCAGCTCAAGTGCTGCGGAACCTAGGTTTTGATTGCTGTAGTCCCAGCGATAAGCGGACATGTTGCCACTGACATTCATGGTGCCCCCAGCAGCGATATACACCGTTCTTGTGTAGCCCCGGCCAGAGCTACCAATATAAATATTTTGGGCGTTGATCGTGCTTTTATCGCCGTTGGTATTGGGGTTGGGAGAGGCGTTGCCATTGATGCTCAGTCCGTGGATTTGCCCGCCGTTGTAGGCCAGGATCGAGACCTTGGGCTGAGTAAAGGTCAGCACGCCGCCGGAGAAGACGTAGACCGTGTTGGCGCTGGAGTAGGTGGTGTGTATGGCGCTGCAGTTGGAGCTGTCGGTGGCGCCAACGCTCCAGTTCGGCGAAGACTGGTTGTCTATGCATTCGGCCAGGGCTTGTGAGGTTACACCAGACATTCCCAGCAGCAGGCTGCAAAGCACCATTTTTTTGACACTACTGCTTTTGCCGCGCGCACGTGAAATCTCTGACGTTGCTACCCAGGCGCCCAGCGCTTGGTTCCAAACAGATCGATAGGACTTATTCATTAATTCACCTGATCAAATAGATTTTGGTGAATTAGATGTTTTCTATGAAACTGTTTATTTAGGTTAAAAGTTGTTATGAAGGAAGGTGTTTTGCTTTCTGCTTTGTAAGCCCGGACCTACTTTTCAAGCGGGTCCATTGTTTGAGGTTCATCTAAGAATTCTTGACATTTCAGAGGGTGCGGGCGAATTCCCGCCTCAGTTGGCTTGCGCATTGCCGTGGTTGATCTGGGCGGCTGACTGAGGAAATGAATGGGTACCCGGACTACAGAAACGCAAAAGGCCTGCAAATATGTTGCAGGCCTTTAAAAAGATGAGCGTTTAGCGTTTGTTCTGTTTGAATCTCAGCGGGGTATCAATGCATATCGCAATAGAAGCAGGCGCAAGCTGCTATTACTTTTGAGTGCCCAGCAACTGATCGGCCAGTTGTACAAAGCCATCACCGCGCTCGGCGATGGTGACGTAGCGGGGCAGGTGCTTGAGCTGGGGCACAAAGCGCTCGATGTTGGCCACGCCCACGCTGTGGGGCATGTGCTGGAACATCAGCTGGTCATTGGTGGAGTCGCCGATGTAGACCCATTGGCCTAGCGTGGCGTCCAGGTCGATATTGAATAGTTCACGAACAATCCAGCGAGCGCCTTCCAGCTTGTTGTGCTCGCCAAACCAGCCGTTGATGTGGATGGAGCTGACAGTCGCGTTCATGCCCGCGGCCTTCATGATGGCCACGCACTGGTCGATCTGCGCCTGGGGCAGGTTCGTGAACTCGCTGTGATCCACGGCGATGTCGCACTCGCGGCCCGCAGAGTCTGTGGCGCGTGCGGCGCCGGGCACGGTGGCTTCGATTTGCTCCAGCACTGTCTGCATCTTGGCAAAGTTGCTGGCGCGCTCTTCGGCGCCTTGCTGGTAGAGCTTGTCCAGACGGCCTTGCGCATTGCGGCGCAGGGCCACAGCGCCGTTTTCGGCCACGATGGAATCTACGGGCCAGGCCGATGCAAAAGGCACACTCCAGCCCACGGGGCGGCCGGTGATGGGCACTACCTTCAGGCCCGCGTCTTTGAGGCGGGCAATGGCGGCCACCACGTGGTCTGGCACCACGCCATCAGTAGTCAACGTGTCGTCGATATCGGTCAGCACGCCCAGTAGCTTGGCGGGGGTCTGCAGTTCAGACAAGGGGCGCAGAAATTCTTGGCTCACGGTTCTATCCAAATAAATCAGCCCGCATGTGCGCTGCAGATGCGGGCTGTGTCGCTTATTGAGTGGAGATCAGTTTGCAGAGCCCAGAGACAGGCCAGCGTGTTCACGCAGCGGATGGAAGTGGATCTTGGGGAAACGCTCCTGCGCCAGTCGCACGTCATAGGGGCTGGTGCACAGATAGGCCAGCGTGTCGGCCGCATCGTGGGCCAGGCGTAGCGGGTAGGCATTTTCAAACTCGCGCAGATCGGCTGCGTTGTCGGCCGTAATCCAGCGGGCGCTGGTGTACTGGCAGCCTTCCAGGCGCACATCGCAGTCGTACTCGGTCTTCAGGCGGTGCTGAACGACTTCAAACTGCAGCTGACCGATGGCGCCCAGCAGCATATTGCCACCGACATCGGGCTTGAACACCTGAATCGCACCTTCTTCGCCCAGCTGCATCAGGCCTTGCTGCAGTTGCTTGGTGCGCAGCGGGTTCTTCAGCACCACGGTCATGAACATTTCAGGCGCGAAGAAAGGCAGGCCGGTGAATTGCAGGTTGGGGCCGTCGGTGATCGAGTCACCCAGCTGCACGCCACCGTGAATGGTGAAGCCGATGATGTCGCCGGCAAACGCTTCGTCCACCGCTTCGCGGCGTTGCGACATGAAGGTCACTACGGAGGTGGGGCGCAGTTCCTTGCCGGTGCGCTGCACCTTCATCTTCATGCCGGGTGTGTACTTGCCGCTGGCCACGCGCACAAAAGCGATGCGGTCGCGGTGGTTGCTGTCCATGTTGGCCTGCACCTTGAACACCACGCCGGAGAAGTTCTTGTCCTCGGGGTGAACAATTTTTTCTTCGCGCACGCGGTTCACTTCCGTGAACGCTACGCGCGGGCCGGGCGGGGGCGACATGTCGACCACGGCGTCCAGCACTTCCATTACACCGAAGTTGTTCACACCGGAGCCGAAGAACACGGGTGTCAGCTTGCCGGCCAGAAAGGCTTCATGGCTCCACTCGGCGGATGCGCCTACGGCCAGCTCCATGCTTTCCAGGGCGTCGTCAAAGGCTTGGCCAAAACGTGCGCGCAGCTTATCGGCTTCGGTCAGGGGGATGACTTCAAAGTCCTTGGGGCCACGGTCGCTGCCGGGGGTGAACACCGTCATGCTCTGCGTGCGCAGATTGATGATGCCGCCGAAGCTCTTGCCCTGGCCCACAGGCCAGGTGATGGGGCAGCAGGGCATGCCCAGCTCGCGCTCCACTTCGTCCATGATGTCCAGCGGGTCGCGCACTTCACGGTCAAACTTGTTGACGAAGGTGATGATGGGCGTGTTGCGCTGGCGGCAGACTTCGATCAGGCGGCGGGTTTGCGATTCCACACCGTTGGCCGCGTCAATCACCATCAAGGCCGAATCCACGGCTGTCAGCACGCGGTAGGTGTCTTCCGAGAAGTCCTTGTGGCCGGGGGTGTCGAGCAGGTTGATGACGTGGTCGCGGTAGCTCATCTGCATCACCGACGATGCGACCGAGATACCACGCTGCTTTTCAATTTCCATCCAGTCGGAGGTGGCGTGGCGGCTGGCCTTGCGCCCCTTCACCGCACCGGCAATCTGAATCGCGCCCGAGAACAGCAGCAGCTTTTCGGTCAGCGTGGTCTTACCCGCATCCGGGTGGGAAATGATGGCGAACGTACGACGGCGCTGAGTTTCTGGGGCGTATGACACGGTATTGAGAGCTGTAAATACAACCGGAGATGCCGGCTGTGACCACAAAAAAGGTGCAGCGATCGATTGGCTGCACAAGGCCCGCGCCCATGCAGGGCAGGCCTGTGAATAAGGCTTGAGGGCGCTTATTTTAACGGCAGGGGCAATTCATGGCGACGGGGCGGGCATGAGCTGTTTGCCGCGCGCCTTGGCCGGCCGGTATGCGGAGCACAATAGCCGCATCGCCTCAGGTTTTCGTTGCTCAGTCATGAACCGTTCCCCGCAGGATGTGAATACCCCCTTGCCGACCGAGCCTCAAGGCTTGGCTGCTCCTGTCTGGATCAAACGCGGAACTCCCGATTACTGGCGGGTCAGCGTGGCGCTGTTTCTGGCGGGCTTTGCCACCTTCTCGCTGCTGTACTGTGTGCAGCCACTGCTGCCCGAGCTGGCGCGTACCTTTGCGGTCAGCCCCGCCCAGAGCGCGCTGGCGCTGTCGGTGTCCACGGCGTGTCTGGCGGTTTCCATTGTTCTGGCCGGGGCGCTGTCCGAGGGGCTGGGACGGCGCAAGCTGATGTTCATCTCCATGGCGCTGGCCGCCTTGTGCAATCTGGGGGCCTCGTTTTTGCCACAATGGCATGCACTGCTGGCTGCACGGGCGCTAGAGGGCTTGCTGCTGGGTGGCGTGCCTGCGGTGGCCATGGCTTATCTGTCTGAAGAGATTGACCCGCCGGGCCTGGGCTTTGCCATGGGCCTGTATGTGGGCGGTACCGCGCTGGGCGGCATGCTGGGCCGCGTGGGCATGAGCGCCATGACGGAGTTCTGGGGCTGGCGCCACGCGCTGGCCGCGCTTTCGGTGCTGGATTTGCTGGCGGCGCTGGGCTTTGTCTGGTTGCTGCCCAACTCGCGCAACTTCGTGAAAAAGACGGGGCTGGGTGCCAGGTATCACCTGCAGGCCTGGGGCCGGCATTTGCAGCACAAGGGCTTGCCACTGCTGTTTTTCATCGCTTTTGGCCTGATGGGCGTGTTTGTCAGCATCTACAACTACGCGGGCTTTTTGCTCAGTGCATCGCCGTACAGCATGAGCCAGTTGGAGATCAGCCATATCTTCTACGCCTATCTGCTGGGCACGGCGGCATCGCCCATCGCTGGCGGGCTGGCCGATAAGTTGGGGCGCGGCCCGGTTCTGATTGCGGGCACTTTGCTCATGGCGCTAGGAGTGGTGCTGACGCTTTTTGAGCCGCTGGCGGTCATCGTCACCGGCGTTGTGTTGCTGACGGCCGGTTTTTTTGTGGCGCACTCGGTCGCTAGCGGCTGGGTGGGGCGGCTGGCGACGCAGTCCAAGGGGCATGCGTCCTCGCTGTATCTCTGGAGCTATTACATGGGCTCCAGTGTGCTGGGGGCCGGGGCGGGCTGGTTCTGGTCGCGCTGGGGCTGGTCAGGGGTCGGCTCTGTGGCTTTGCTGGTGCTGGCGCTGGTGATTGCTCTGGCGCTGCGCGTGCAGTGGCTGTCGGTGCAGGCAGCAAAGGGGCGATTGGCCTGAATTCAGTCGGTTATCGCCTGGCGGACGGGAAGGGGATTCCCTTATAATCGCCCTCCATCCGAGGAGCGTTGCAGCGTTCCCCAGCCGGTTTAACACCGGCCGCAGTGGGGCGTGAGGCTCGGATTTCATCTCGCAACGACGCTCACCCACGCTTTCTGTGCGGTGAGATGGCATTCCCTCCTTCTTCCGCGGAACGTGGTTTCTCATTCAAATTTTGGAGAAAAACCATGAACGCTGCTGTTCGCTTCAACCCTGCTGATTCGGCCATTACCGACATTACCCTTGCCGCCTGGGGCCGCAAGGAAATCAATATCGCTGAAACCGAAATGCCCGGCCTGATGGCCATCCGCGAAGAATTCGCCGCTGCCCAGCCCCTGAAGGGCGCGCGCATCACCGGCTCGCTGCACATGACCATTCAAACGGCTGTGCTGATCGAGACCCTGAAGGACCTGGGCGCTACCGTGCGCTGGGCTTCGTGCAACATCTTCTCGACCCAGGACCATGCCGCCGCTGCTATCGCTGCCACCGGCACGCCTGTGTTCGCCATCAAGGGTGAGTCGCTGAAGGATTACTGGGACTACACCCACAACATCTTCGAGTTCGGCGCCAAGGGCACTGAAGGCGAAGGCCCCAACATGATTCTGGACGACGGCGGCGATGCCACCGTGCTGCTGCACCTGGGCCAGAAGGCCGAGAAGGACATCTCCGTGCTGGCCAACCCCGGCTCGGAAGAAGAAAAGATCATGTTCGCGGCCATCAAGGCCAAGCTGGCCATTGACAGCACCTGGTACACCCGCAAGTCGGCTGAGATTCGCGGCGTGACCGAAGAAACCACCACCGGCGTGCACCGCCTGAACGAAATGTCGGCCAAGGGCACTTTGCTGTTCCGCGCCATCAACGTGAACGACTCGGTGACCAAGTCCAAGTTCGACAACCTGTACGGCTGCCGCGAATCGCTGGTGGACGGCATCAAGCGCGCCACCGACGTGATGATCGCCGGCAAGGTCGCTGTAGTGGCTGGCTACGGTGACGTGGGCAAGGGCTGCGCCCAGGCTCTGTCCGCTCTGCGCGCCCAAGTGTGGGTGACCGAGATTGACCCCATCAACGCCCTGCAAGCCGCGATGGAAGGCTACAAGGTCGTGACCATGGAATATGCCGCCGACAAGTGCGACATCTTCGTGACCACCACCGGCAACAAGGACATCATCCGCCACGAGCACATGGTTGCCATGAAGGATGAGGCCATCGTCTGCAACATCGGTCACTTCGACAACGAAATCGACGTTGCTTCGATCGAGCAGTACGAGTGGGAAGAAATCAAGCCACAGGTTGACCACATCAAGTTCCCCGATGGCAAGAAGATCATCCTGCTGGCCAAGGGCCGCCTGGTGAACCTGGGTTGCGCCACCGGCCACCCATCGTTCGTGATGAGCGCCTCGTTCGCCAACCAGACCATCGCCCAGATCGAGCTGTTCACCCGCCCTGAAGCCTACGAAGTGGGCAAGGTCTACGTGCTGCCCAAGGTGCTGGACGAAAAGGTGGCCCGCCTGCACCTGAAAAAGGTTGGCGCCCAGCTGACCGAGCTGAGCGACACACAAGCCGCCTACATTGGCGTGAAGAAGGAAGGCCCTTACAAGCCTGAAACTTACCGCTACTAAGCCAGCGGCCATGCAGTGCAGTCAGCCTGGGTTGACTGCACTGCTCAATATTTTGCTAGCTACTAGCGCTTGATTTCATTGGAATTCATATAGGTTAAGACCTGAAATTCAATTGAATCAAGCGCAAGAAGCTACATAAAACATAGTTCTATCGCCTCGCTGCACCTCTGTGCAGTGCCCGGCACCGGTTAATTTCAAAGGAAGCGACGCTATGCGCGCAGATGTTTTTTTGGTGGAAGCAGGCCATGCTTCGACACGCTCACAGGCCCAGCGCCTGATTGCTTCGGGCGTGGAGTGGCGCCTGACGCCGCTGGCACCCTGGAAGAAGGTTGCCAAGAACGGTGACGACATTCCTGCTGGCGCTGAGCTGCAATTGCTGGATGCGGCTGAAGCCAAGTACATCTCGCGTGGTGGTCTCAAGCTCGAAGGCGCGCTGGCTGCCACAGGCATTGCCGTCAAGGGCCTGCGCTGCCTGGATGTGGGTCAGAGCACGGGCGGCTTTACCGACTGCCTGCTGCAGGCTGGTGCCGCCCAGGTGGTGGGCGTGGACGTGGGCCATAGCCAGCTGCACGAGCGCCTGCGCAGCGACGAGCGCGTGATCTGTGTGGAAAGCTTCAACGCCCGCACATTGACCCCCGCATCTCTGGAAGTTGCCTGCGACGAAGCGCTGTGCGATGTCATCGAAGAAGAAGAAGACAACGACACCCAGCCCCAGGCTCCTTACGCCTGGATGCGCAACGGCGGTCAAATCGACGAAGACTATGACGACAGCGACGACGCCAAGGAGCAGGACATTGAGTCCTTCAAGGCCGAACGCATTGCCAAGGCCAAGGCCAAGTCTGACGGTGTGGCTCCTGTGGAACTGCGCCGCCGCCCTGGCACCCAGAACATCGACATCACGCCCGCGTTTGACTTTGTCACCGGCGATGTGTCCTTTATCTCGCTGACGCTGGTACTGCCTTCCGTGGTGCAGGTGCTCAAGCCCCATGGCCAGCTGCTGATGCTGGTCAAGCCTCAATTCGAGTTGCAACCCGGCCAGATCGGCAAGGGCGGCATTGTGCGCGACAAGGCTTTGTACGTTGAAGTCGAGCAGCGCATTCGCGAATGCCTCACGGGCCTTGGTTTGACCGTCAAGCAGTGGATGGATTCGCCTATTGAAGGCGGCGACGGCAACCACGAATTCTTCGTTTGGGCCGAGCAGGGCGCTGAAATCAAGGCTCCCGCCCCTCAGGCGGCTGCAGATGAAGAGGCAACGGCCAAGCCCGCAGTCAAGGCTGCAGCCAAGCGCCCATCGCGTGCCGACATCAAGGCCCAGCGCGCCAAGCAAGAGCTGTATGCAGACCCCGAGGTGGCCAGCTTTGGTCAACCCGGCCCCGGTCGCGGCAAGCAAAAAAAACGTAACGAGCGCTAAGCAATAACGCCATGAGCGCTGAGTTTTCAGCGCTCGCCCATGACCTATAAGATTCAGAGACAAGTGCAGCCATGAGTTACCCCGTCAGCTTCGAGTTTTTCCCCACCAAGACGCCTGAAGGCGCGGCAAAGCATGTGGCCGTGCGTCAGGCGCTGTATGCGCGCAAGCCTCAGTTCTGCTCCGTCACCTATGGTGCGGGCGGCTCTACGCAGGCGGGCACTTTCACCATGGTGCAGGACATCCAGAACGAAGGGGTGAGCGCGGCTTCGCACTTCTCCTGCATCGGTGCCACTCAAGACTCGGTGCGCGAAGAACTCACACAGCTCAAGGCCATGGGCGTCAAGCGCATCGTGGCCCTGCGCGGTGACTTGCCCAGCGGTTATGGACTGGGCGGAGAGTTCCATTACGCCAGCGATCTCGTTGCATTTGTCCGACAGGAATTTGGTGACTGGTTTTACATCGAAGTAGCCGCTTACCCCGAAACTCACCCTCAAGCAAAGTCCCCACGTAGTGATCTGGACGCATTTGTTGCTAAAGTTCGGGCTGGTGCAGATTCCGCCATCACGCAATACTTCTACAATGCCGACGCATACATGCGCTTTGTAGATGAGGTGAAGGCCCTTGGGCTCGACGTTCCAGTCGTGCCGGGAATCATGCCAATCACCAGCTCTACACAGCTGATGCGCTTCTCGGATGCATGCGGCACCGAGATTCCGCGCTGGATTCGTCTGCGTCTGCAGGCGTACGGAGATGACACCGCTTCCATTCGTGCGTTCGGACTGGATGTCGTGACACATCTTTGCGAGCAGTTGCGCAGCCAGGGGGCTCCCGGGTTGCACTTCTATACGATGAACCAGAGCGTCGCCACTCTGGAGATCTGCGATCGTCTGGGTCTGTAAGCCATAAGCTTGCTGGCTGCGAGGCGGCCAGTCTTTGGCGGCTCTCACTTGAGATTTCAAGGAGATTGCGCCCGTGCAACCAAAATTTTCGCGCTTGCGTTGTTATCAATGGATAGGCCTTGCCGTCGTCACTGCGACCATGGCGGGCTGTGCACCGCTGGCTGAAAACACGGCAGATCAGGCTGCAGGCGTTCAGAGCCGTCCTTCAAAGGGCGCGGCACAACCCAGTGCCTCGGCACCTTTGCGGCCCGACGCTTACACACGCAGCAACGCCCGCGACAAAGGTCTGGGCATCAAGGCCAACAAGCCTGTCGATGCCGATCAGGCCGATACCCCCGAAGACAGCAATAAATACGAATTGAGCGTGCCGCGCGAGAGTGACCAGTCGGGTCTGGCTTCCTGGTATGGCGGACAATTTCATGGTCGTAAGACGGCGAGTGGCGAGCGCTTTGACAGCATGGACCTGACGGCGGCTCACAAGACGCTGCCTTTTGGTACACGTGTCTGCGTGCGCAGCGCAGTGACTGGCAAAAGCGTGGTGGTGCGAATCAATGACCGCGGCCCGTTTGCGCCCGGTCGCATTATTGACCTGAGCAAGGCTGCAGCCCAAGAACTGGGCATGCTGGGCCTTGGCATCAAGCCAGTGGAGCTGTGGCAGCTCGAATCGGATGAAGATGAGTGCCCGGCTCGTCTCTCGACAGCAAGCAAAAAGCGCTCATCCAAGATGGCTGCAAGCGCTTCCGCCAAGGGAGCCAAGGTGCGTGCCGCATCGGCAAGCAAGCCTGCTCGCAAAGTTTCTCAGACTGCCAAGCAAAGGCGCTGAGCTGCCAGAGATGGGGGCGAGCGTAGGCTAGAGCCCAGTATTTGCCCCATGTGCAGTTCAATGAGCCTTGTTGCACGAGGCGTGCACAGCAATTGGGCCCGTTCAGCGAATCGCTCAGGTTGACACTCACGTCGTTGGGCGCTGGAAAGCTATCTTGCTTGTGCGGAAGCCCCAATGCAGGCGCAGCCTGGTGACTGCGCCCTGATATCTGCGGCTAGTTACTTTCCGCCGGATTCCAGTGTGAACGCCGCATTTTCGTCTTGACCCAGCAGCTTGACGAGCTGAGGCATGGCGGGCTTGAGCTGTTCTTTCAGATTGAACGGCGGGTTGATCAGGAACATGCCGCTGGCAGGCAGACCGCCGCGCTCGGAGGTCTTGTTGCTCTTGACGGTGAGCGTGGCGTGCAGCCAGCTCTTACCGGCTTTGGTCGCCATGGTCTTGAGGCGCTTGGGCAGGTCATGCGCATCAGGGCGAGGAATGATGGGGTACCAGACGGCGTAAGTGCCGGTGGGGAAGCGCTTCAAGCTGTCCGCCACCATATCCAGCACGCGGCCGTAGTCCGTCTTTAATTCATAGCTGGGATCGCACAGCAGCAAAGCGCGGCGCGACGGTGGGGGCAGGAATTTTTTCACACCCTCAAAGCCATCTTCCATAAGAATATTGACTTGGCGAGGCACTTCCAGCTGAGCCATATTGCCCGCCAGTGAGCGCATGTCTGTGGGGTGCAGCTCAAAGGCCTTGAGGCGGTCATGACCGCGCAGCAGCGCCTGCGTAATGAAGGGCGAGCCGGGGTAGTTGCGAATCGCATTGCCCTGATTGAAGCTGCGCACCATCTGCATGTAGTTCTGCAAGATAGGAGCCAGCTCGGATTCCTTGGCGGCAACCAGCCGCATGATGCCGTCTTCGGCTTCACCGCTCTTGCTGGCGTAGTCGCCGTCGAGGCGGTACAGGCCCGCACCGCCGTGGGTGTCGAGCACCGTCAGCGCAGCCTCTTTTTGCGTGAGGTATTGCACAGTAGCAATCAGGATGGAGTGCTTGAGCACATCAGCGTGATTGCCTGCATGAAAGGCGTGGCGGTAACTGAACATAGAGAAGGATGGTAACCAGCAGGGTAAAAGAGGAACAGCACTTTTTACCCTGTGGTTTTTAAAGGCTGCTGACGCCTGTGTGCAGAGTGGGAATGAGGTCGTATGGGCTCATTCACAACAGGCTGCTGCACGAAAAAACGCAGGTTCTGGCGTTTTTGTATAATGGCGGGCTTCGCAGCGATTTTATGGTTCCCGCGGCGAAGGCTCAGGCTTCGGTCCGAGTAACCCCGCCTAAGAGGCTTCCTTTAAAAGATTCGTCTTTTTCTAGAAGAAGCACCGACCGCGGAAAAGGGACCGCCAAACCCTCTAGAAAGAGAAAACTCATGTCTACATTCAGCGCAAAGCCCGCTGAGGTGCAACACGAGTGGTTTGTGATTGACGCCACCGATAAGGTGCTCGGACGTGTCGCCAGCGAAGTGGCACTCCGTCTGCGCGGCAAGCACAAAGCCATTTACACACCTCACGTTGACACCGGTGACTACATCGTCATCATCAACGCCTCCAAGCTCAAGGTCACTGGTACCAAGAACCTGGACAAGGTGTACTACCGTCACTCCGGTTTCCCCGGCGGCATCACTGCCACCAACTTCCGCGACCTGCAAGCCAAGTTCCCTGGCCGTGCTCTCGAGAAGGCCGTCAAGGGCATGCTGCCCAAGGGTCCTCTGGGCTACGCCATGATCAAGAAGCTCAAGGTTTACGGTGGTGCTGAGCACCCTCACACCGCTCAACAGCCTAAAGTGCTGGAAGTCTAAGGAGTCGAGATGATTGGTGATTGGAATAACGGCACTGGCCGTCGTAAATCTAGCGTCGCTCGCGTGTTCCTGAAGAAGGGCTCCGGCAAAATTACTGTGAATGGCAAAGACATTCAAGAGTACTTCGGCCGCGGCACCTCCATCATGATCGCAAAGCAACCCCTGGCTCTCACAGAGAACCTGGAGTCTTTCGACATCCAAGTGAACGTCCATGGCGGCGGCGAATCCGGTCAAGCCGGTGCAGTTCGTCACGGCGTTACTCGCGCTCTGATCGACTATGACGCAGCTCTGAAGCCTGCACTGAGCCAAGCCGGCTTCGTGACTCGCGATGCTCGTGAAGTTGAGCGTAAGAAGGTTGGTCTGCGTGGTGCTCGTCGCGCCAAGCAGTTCTCGAAGCGTTAATTCGTTTCCCAGCCAGAGAGACTCTCCGGAGTCTTTCCGCGAGAAACCGCCCCGAACGCAAGTTCAGGGCGGTTTTTTTATGGGCGCTGTATTCCTCTTCATTCCTGTTTGCATCGCTTGAAGGCGCTTTGGGGCAATGTCCCCACTTGGTTTGGCGACAAAGAAATGCGGTCTGAATTCCCGAGCCCGTTGCTGTACCATTTCGCTCAATCAAGAACCTACGGAGTATTGCCATGAGCGCCGTTGCTGAAACCACGACTACTGAAATGCCTTCCCCCATCGTCTTCACCGACAGCGCTGCTGCCAAGGTGGCGGATCTGATCGCCGAAGAAGGCAATCCTGATCTGAAGCTGCGCGTTTTTGTGCAGGGTGGTGGCTGCTCTGGCTTCCAGTACGGTTTCACGTTCGATGAAATCACCAACGACGACGACACCACCATGACCAAGCGTGGCGTCTCCTTGTTGATCGACTCCATGAGCTACCAGTACCTGCTGGGTGCCGAGATCGACTACAAGGAAGACCTGCAAGGTGCGCAGTTTGTGATCAAGAACCCCAACGCCACCACCACTTGCGGTTGCGGCTCCAGCTTCTCGGTCTAAGTCCTCTATGCATGTGTGCACGCCAGCCACTCCGGTTCTGGCGCTTGCACACCGTTTAAGCCGCTGCTCGTCAGCGGCTTTTTTGTTGCCGCACGCTTTTTGTCCGGAGTCGCTCATGAGCGAGACGCCCCTCACGCACAGCAGTGCGCCCCACAAAGAGAGATTGCTCTGGCTGGTGGCCATTGGCTTTTTCATGCAGACGCTGGATGCCACCATCCTCAACACGGCACTGCCTGCCATGTCGCAGGAGCTGGGCGAGAGCCCCATGAAGATGCAGTCCGTCATCGTGGCCTATGCGCTGACCACGGCCATGCTGATTCCCGCTACCGGCTGGGTGGCTGATCGCTTTGGCACGCGGCGCATCTACGGTCTGGCGATTGGCTTGTTTGTGCTGGGCTCGGTACTGTGCGCGCTGTCGCCCAGCCTGCCGTTTCTGATTGCGGCGCGTGTGGTGCAGGGTGTGGGCGGCGCCATGATGCTGCCTGTGGGGCGACTGGCCGTGCTGCGCACCTATCCGCGTGGAGAGTTCATCCGCGCGATGAGTTTTATCGCCATTCCGGGGCAGGTGGGGCCGCTGCTGGGTCCCACGCTGGGAGGCTGGATGGTGGAGTACGCCAGCTGGCACTGGATTTTCTGGATCAACGTGCCCGTGGGTCTGATCGGTCTGTGGGCCACATGGCGCTGGTTTCCGCAAAGCGCACCGGTGGTCGTTCATCGTTTTGATATCAAGGGCTACAGCATGCTGGCCTTTGGCATGGTGGCCATCTCGGTGGCGCTGGATGGCATGTCGGGTATGGGGCTGGGCATGGCGCTGGTCGTTGTGCTTATGGTGTTTGGTCTGGCCAGCCTCGCCAGCTACTGGATGCATGCGCTGCGGGTTGATGAGCCTTTGTTCCCGCCTGCGCTGTTTAAAGTGCGCTCGCTGCGCGTGGGTCTGCTGGGCAATCTATTTACGCGCTTTGGCAGTGGTGCTGCGCCGTTTCTCATTCCGCTGCTGCTGCAGATTGGCTTGAAGATGTCGCCCATGCATGCCGGCATGATGATGCTGGCCACCGTGCTGGGCAGCATGCTCGTCAAACGCATTGCCGTGCGCACTGTGCAGCACGTTGGCTACAAGCGCGTGCTGCAGGTCAACTCGGTCATGCTGGCCCTGATGCTGGCCTCGTTTGGTCTGGTGGCTGAGGGCACTCCAACCTGGTTGCTGCTGGTGCAGCTGTTCATCTTTGGCGGCTTCAATTCCATGCAGTTCTCGGCCATGAACTCGGTCACGCTCAAGGATATGGAAGGCGAGTTTGCCAGCAGTGGCAACAGCCTTTTGTCCATGGTGCAGATGCTGGCCATGAGCATGGGCGTGGCGCTGGCCGGTGCGCTACTGACGGGCTTTGGCGATATGTGGCCCGCACAGGGAAGCGACCGCTTGCTGTCGATTCGTGCCACTTTTGTGACTGTGGCCTTGATGACGCTGGCCGCCACGCTGGTGTTCAGTCAGCTCGATAGCGATGAGCCCGTGCGCCCGGCGCCCGATGGTGGCGATGCTTAAAAATTAATAGCTGGTGGCGCATGCTTAATATAGGTTTCAGACTATTTGATGCCTGAAATTCTTGATTAACAAGCGCTTGCAGCTATCAATGTAGAAACACGCGATAGCGCCTCTCTTCGGTACTTTCCCGAGGAGAGGCGCTTTTTTTACGGGTTCTCCCTTGATTTTGGTCCTGGATATATCGCGTGCGGCATAGCCCATATGAGCGGGGCTATATGAGAAGCTGCTGATGCGCGCGTAGTCTCTCGATGAAGACTACGCTTGGTATGTATTTTGCATACAGGCAGTCCACCTAATTCTGTCCCACGATCATGAGCACCAGTCACAACTCTCAACCCATACGCTTCTACCACCGCGGCGAGGTGGTCGAAGTGCAAGGCCCGCACCCCACCCGCTCGGTGCTGCAGTGGCTGCGTGAGGATGCGCATTGCACGGGCACCAAGGAAGGTTGCAACGAAGGCGATTGCGGTGCCTGCACGGTAGTCATCGGCGAGCTGGCCGAGGCCGGTGATGTGCAGGCCATCAACGGGCTGAAGCTGCAGACCGTCAACGCCTGCATTCAATTTCTGCCCAGCCTGCATGGCAAGGCCTTGTTCACGGTGGAAGACCTCAAGACCCAGTGCGCAGGAAAGGCCGCCTGTGCGGGCAAGCCTGCCGCGCAAGCTTTGCACCCCGTGCAGCAAGCCATGGTGGAGTGCCACGGCTCGCAATGCGGCTTTTGCACGCCCGGCATCGTCATGTCGCTGTGGTCCAGCTATGAGCTTCATCAACAGCAAAGCACCCAGCCCACGCGCCAGCAACTGGCCGATGAGCTGTCGGGCAATCTGTGCCGCTGCACCGGCTACCGCCCCATTCTGGATGCGGGCCAGCGCATGTTTGATTTGCCACAGGTACGCCTCGATACCGCGCCAGTAGTCGCTGCGCTGAAAAACCTGCAAGGCAGTGCCGAGGGGCTGAACTATGCGTACAGCCAAGGCCTGCGCACCGATCACTTTCACGCACCGCTCACGCTGGATGTGCTGGCCAGCCTGTATGAGGCCAAGCCCATGGCGCGCATCGTGGCGGGCTCTACCGATGTGGGGCTGTGGGTCAACAAGCAGTTCAGAGACTTGGGTGACATCATCTACGTGGGTGATGTGGCCGATATGAAGCGCATTGAGGTTCGGCAGGACGCTGAGGGCGGCGAGCTATACATAGGCGCAGGCGCATCGCTTGAGGCAGCATGGAGTGCGCTGGTGCAGCGCTGGCCCAGCCTTGCCGATGTGTGGCTGCGCTTTGCCTCCAAGCCCATACGCCACGCGGGCACCATGGGCGGCAACGTGGCCAATGGCTCACCCATTGGTGATTCGCCGCCCGTGCTGATGGCGCTGGATGCGCAGATTGAGCTGCGCAAGGGCGAGCGCGTGCGCCGCATGCCGCTGCGGGATTTCTATCTGGACTATATGAAGAACCAGCTGGAGAGCGGCGAGTTTGTGCAGGCGCTGGCCGTGCCGCTGGCCGCCATGCAGCGCCAGGTGCGCGGCTACAAGATCAGCAAGCGTTTTGACTGCGATATCTCGGCCCTGTGCGCAGGTTTTGCGCTGGAGCTGGAGGGCGATGTGGTCAAGGCCGTGCGACTGGCTTTTGGCGGCATGGCTGCTACGGTAAAGAGAGCGGCGGGCGCAGAAGCAGCCTTGGTTGGAAAGGTGTGGAGCCTTGAAAACGTCAAAGCTGCGCAAGCCGCACTGGCTCAGGACTTCAAGCCTATGAGCGATATGCGCGCCAGTGCCGATTACCGCTTGAAGGTGGCGCAGAACCTAATCCAGCGCCTGTGGCTGGAAACGCGCACTGACCAGCCCTTGAATCTGGATGCCACCAGCGTGTGGAGCGTGATGCCCCATGTCATCCCCGCCGCCGTGGAGCAAGGAGTCTGAGATGAACAATCCCCGCGAATTGACGAATGAACTGGTGGCCGAAGCCTTTGCCGACTACCGCAAGAACCTGGCTAACCGTATTGATGAGGGCGCAGAAGCCACGGCCCAGAGCCAGGGCGCACGCGTGGGCGTGAGCCGCAAGCATGAATCTGCCCACCTGCACGTGGCAGGTGAGGCTGCCTATATCGACGACCTGCCCGAGCTGGAAGGCACGCTGCACTGCGCTCTGGGCCTGTCGCCCGTGGCCCATGGCCGCTTGACTGCGTTGGCGCTGGAAGCGGTTCGTTCCATGCCCGAGGTGGTGGATGTCATTACCGCTGCCGATATTCCCGGTGTCAACGACTGCGGCTCCATCATTCATGACGACCCGATTCTGTGCGACGGTGAGATTCGCTATGTGGGTCAGCCCCTGTTTGCCGTGATTGCCCGCACCCGTGAGGCGGCAAGGCGCGCAGCGGCGCTGGCCAAGGGCGCAGCCACGATTACCGAGATGCCGCCCGTGCTGACGCCGCAACAAGCCCACGAGCTGGGCCAGTACGTGATGCCGCCCATGCACTTGGAGCGCAGCACGCACGCTGGTGGCACACGCGCCGCCATTGATGCAGCGCCGCATCGTGTCAAAGGCTCATGGGATGTGGGCGGGCAGGAGCAGTTTTATCTGGAAGGGCAGATCAGCTACGCCACACCCAAGGAAGATGGCGCGGTGCACCTGCATTGCTCTACCCAGCACCCTAGCGAAATGCAGCATCTGGTGGCGCATGCTTTAGGCGTGGCTTCGCACAGCGTGCATGTGGAATGCCGCCGTATGGGCGGTGGCTTTGGCGGCAAAGAATCGCAATCGGCGCTGTTTGCCTGCGTGGCGGCGGTGGCTGCTGTGCGCCTGAACAGGCCGGTGAAGCTGCGGCTGGACCGCGATGACGACTTCATGATTACCGGTCGCCGTCACTGCTTCTGGTACGAATACGAAGTGGGCTATGACGATGAAGGCCGTGTGCTGGGCGCTGAGATTTCCATGGTCTCGCGCGCAGGGCATTCGGCTGATCTGTCTGCGCCGGTGATGACGCGGGCGCTGTGCCACTTTGACAATGCCTACTGGCTGCCCAATGTCAGCGCCCATGGCTATATGGGCAAGACCAATACCCAGAGCAACACGGCTTTTCGTGGTTTTGGTGGGCCGCAGGGCGCGATTGCGATTGAAAGCATTCTGGACACGGTGGCCCGCAATCTGGGGCGCGACCCCCTGGATGTGCGCCGCGTCAACTTCTACGGCAAGACCGAGAACAACATCACGCCTTACCAGCAGCCGGTGACTGACAACGTCATTCACGAACTGGTGGCCGAGCTGGAGCAGACCAGCGACTACCGCGCACGGCGTGTGGCGGTGAATGCCTTTAACGCGCAAAGCCCTGTGCTCAAGCGCGGGCTGGCGCTGACGCCGCTAAAGTTTGGTATCTCCTTCAATGTGGCCCACTTCAATCAGGCCGGTGCGCTGGTGCATATTTACACCGATGGCTCGATTCTGGTGAACCATGGCGGCACGGAAATGGGTCAGGGCCTGAACACCAAGGTGGCGCAGGTCGTGGCGCATGAGCTGGGCGTGGCGTTTGAAAAAGTGCGCGTCACAGCGACGGACACCACCAAGGTGGCGAATACCTCAGCTACGGCGGCATCTACCGGAGCTGATCTGAACGGCAAGGCCGCGCAGGATGCGGCCAGCCAGTTGCGCGTGCGGCTGGCGGAGTGTGCAGCGCGCCTGCATGGCGGCGATGCCAAAGATGTGCGCTTTGCCAACGATGCGGTGCAGGTCAACGGACTGAGTGTGCCGTTTGCCGAGCTGGTGCGCAGCGCCTATCTGCAGCGCGTGCAACTGTGGTCCGATGGTTTTTACGCCACGCCGGGTCTGCACTGGGACGGCAAGGCCATGAAGGGCCACCCCTTCTTCTACTTCGCCTATGGCGCTGCGGTGAGTGAGGTGGTGATCGACACGCTGACCGGTGAGTGGAAGCTGCTGCGCGCCGATGTGCTGCACGATGTGGGCCGCTCGCTGAATCCTGCGGTCGATGTGGGCCAGGTGGAAGGAGCCTTTATTCAAGGCATGGGCTGGCTGACGACGGAGGAGCTGGTCTGGCATCCGCAAAACGGCAAGCTGATGACGCATGCCCCCAGCACCTACAAAATCCCCACCGCCAATGACTGCCCGCCCGTGTTTAACGTGCGCCTGTTTGAGGGCGATAACTTCGAAGACTCGATTCACCGCAGCAAGGCCGTAGGCGAGCCGCCATTGCTGCTGCCGTTCTCGGTCTTCTTTGCGATCCGCGATGCGGTGTCTTCAGTGGCCGCGCACCAAATCAATCCGCCTCTGCGTGCACCCGCGACTGCAGAGGCCATCCTGAGAGCAGTGGAAGCCGTTCAAGGGCACACTCCCTGACTTTTCCCATCGGGTGTTGTCGCCCCGCGGGGCGGCAGCCGTTCTGAATCATGGCTGTTTGCCGCGGGGCAAGGCTGTGCCTTGCCTGTAAAACAACACGGAGACTATGCAATGAACTGGACAGAGCGGATTTTCAAACTCAACGAGCACCACACCAACGTGCGAACAGAACTGGTGGCGGGGCTGACGACCTTTCTTTCGATGGCCTACATCATGTTCGTCAACCCATCCATTCTGGGTGACGCGGGCATGCCCAAGGGCGCAGTGTTTGTGGCGACCTGCCTGATTGCGGCGCTGGGCTCCACCATCATGGCGCTCTACGCCAACTACCCGATCGCGCTGGCGCCGGGCATGGGGCTGAATGCGTACTTCGCCTATGTTGTGGTGCTCAAGATGGGCTACACATGGGAGGCGGCGCTGGGGGCGGTGTTTGTCTCGGGCTGCCTGTTCCTGATCTGTACCTTGTTCGGCCTGCGAGAGCTGATTATCAAAGGCATACCGCAGTCCATACGCGTCTCTATCACCGTGGGTCTGGGCCTGTTCCTGGCGTTGATTGCGCTCAAGACAGCCGGTGTGGTCGCCCCTGACAAGAATACGTATTTGACGCTGGGCGATCTGCACAAGCCCGAGGCCATCATGGCGATTGCCGGCTTCTTGCTGATCGTGGTGCTGGATCGCCTCAAGGTGCCGGGTGCGCTGCTGATCGGCATTCTGGCGGTGACCGTGGCTTCGTTCTTCTTTGGTGGCAACACCTTCCACGGCATTTTCTCCATGCCTCCGTCGATAGCACCCACCTTCCTGAAGCTGGACATCATGACGGCGCTGACGACCGGCTTCCTCAACGTGGTGCTGGTGTTCTTCCTGGTCGAGCTGTTTGATGCCACAGGCACGCTGATGGGCGTGGCACGCCGTGCAGGTCTCTTGGTGCCTGAGCGCATGGGCCGCATGAACCGTGCGCTGCTGGCCGACTCTGGTGCCATCTTTGTGGGCTCCATGCTGGGTACTTCCAGCACTACGGCTTATGTGGAAAGCGCTGCCGGTGTGCAGGCCGGTGGCCGCACGGGCCTGACGGCGCTGACAGTCGCTGTGCTGTTCCTGGCCTGCCTGTTCATCGCGCCGCTGGCCGGTGTGGTGCCCGGTTATGCCACGGCCCCTGCGCTGCTGTTTGTGGCATGCCTGATGCTGCGCGACTTGACCGAAGTGCAGTGGGATGAAACCACAGAAGCTGTGCCCGCCGTGGTCACCGCGCTGATGATGCCTTTCACCTACTCGATTGCCAACGGCCTGGCCTTTGGTTTCATCACCTACGCCGTGCTCAAGCTGTTCACCGGCAAGGTCAGGGAAGTGCACTGGATCATGTGGGTGATTGCTGCGCTGTTCCTGTTTAAGTTTGTCTACATTGGCGGTCACTGAGTGAACGCACTGAAATAAAAAGGCGGCCTGCAAGGGCCGCCTTTTTTCATGCCGGGTAGATGGCGCCCAGAATGCGTGGGCCTTTGGCACCGGTGACGCTGGCCAGGTTTCCCGGCAGGCCCAGCATGCACTGGCGCGCCAGCCAGGCAAAGGCGGCAGCCTCTACCTCAAGGGGCGGCAGGCCGCGCTCTGCCGTGGTGGTGACGGCCACGCCGGGCAGCAGCGCGGCAAGGCGCTGCATGAGGTGGGTGTTGAGCGCGCCACCGCCGCAAACCAGCAATTGCTGGCCACCTTTGCCAAAGTGCTGCACGGCATGGGCGCAGCTGGCAGCGGTGAATTCCGTCAAGGTGGTTTGAACATCAACAGGCGCAGCCTGCGCTGCATGGTGCAGCAGGTGCTGGGCCAGCCAGTCGGCATGAAACAGATCGCGCCCGGTGCTTTTGGGCGGCTCTTGGGCCAGGTACGGGTCGCTGAGCATGGCGGCCAGCAACTCCGGGATGACTTGGCCGCTTGCGGCCCACTGACCGCTTTCGTCGTAGGCCTTGCCGGTGTGGCGCAGGCACCAGCCGTCCATCAGTGCATTGCCGGTACCGGTGTCAAAGCCCAGTACGCGGCCATCCGCACCCAGCACGCTGAGGTTGGCAATACCGCCGATATTGAGCACCAGCGCTGTCTGGTCAGCCAAGCCAAACAAGCCTTGATGGAATGCGGGAACCAGCGGTGCGCCCTGGCCGCCAGCGGCCACATCGCGGCTGCGCAGGTCTGCGACTACGGTGATGCCTGTCAGCTCGGCCAGCAGGGCGGGGCTGTTGAGCTGCAGGGTGTAGCCCGTGCCATCAAACATCTGCGGGCGGTGGCGCACCGTCTGGCCGTGCGCGCCTATGGCGGTGATCTGACTGGCTGCAACGCCGCTGCCGGCCAGCAGTGTCTGAACGACTTTGGCGTAATGGCGCACTAGTGCGTTGGCGGCCAAGGCTGCGCGGTGCAGTTCATCGGTGCCGCCCGGTGTGTTCAAGGCCAGCAGATCGGCGCGCAGCTCTGTATCAAAGCCGCAGCTGGCGTGTTGCAGCACTTGGGTGCCTTGGCTGAAATCGACCAGAACGCCATCGACCCCATCTAGCGAGGTGCCGGACATGAGTCCGATATACAGAGAGCTTTGGGCGGCTTGTTCAATGGCGTTGGGCATGGTGCAGGTCACAGAGTTGGCGCAGTATTCACTATCTTAGCTGTAGCGGATAGCGTATGTACAGCAAGCGCTACAGCCCATTTTGATCATAAAAAAGGGCTGCAATTGCAGCCCTTTGGGATGGTGTCTGGCCAGATCAGCGTACGCTGGCCACGGCATAGGATTGCGTGCCGGCATCCAGCTCAATGCGCATCTGCGCAGCCAGCTTGTCAAAATCAGGGCGTGCTGCCTTGCTGATGGGTTGGGCTGCATCGGTGATTTTGGCGATGGTCAGCGGGTCACGCTGCTCGCCCTTTTCACGGAACTCGAAGTGCAGGTGCGGGCCGGTGGCCCAGCCGGTGGAGCCCACGGCACCGATGATGTCGCTTTGCTCGACACGCTGGCCTTGTTTGACATCGATGCGGCTCAGGTGAGCGTAGACGGTGGTCTGATGGTTGGCGTGCTCGACAAAAATCACATTGCCATAGCCGTTTTGCACACCGGCAAAGGACACGGTACCGTCGCCAACAGTACGAACCTTGGTGCCAGTGGCTGCCGCAAAGTCGGTGCCCAGGTGGGCGCGCCAGGTTTTGTGGATGGGGTGTACGCGCATGGAGAAGCCGCTGCTGATGCGGGAGAACTCCACCGGGTAGTTCAGGTAGGCCTGGCGCAGGCTCTTGCCGTCCAGCGTGTAGTAGGCGCCTTTTTTGCTGGCTTCCTGGAACCACATGGCCTGATGTGTCTTACCATTGTTGTGGAACTCGGTGCTCAGCACGCGGCCAGCACGCAGAGGCTCGCCATCGGCTTCCAGCGATTCGTAGACCACGGCAAAGCGGTCGCCCTTGCGCAGGCCGCGGCGGAAGTCCAGATCACCTTGAAAGATATCAGACATCTGCATGGTGACGGAGTCTGGGATGTCGGCTGCATCGGTTGCTGCAAAGAACGAGGAGCGAATGACGCCACCGGCCAGGCGAGGGGTGGCCGTCAGCTTGGCAGTCTCGATCTTGGATTGCAGCTTGCCTTCAACACGGTCCACGGTCAGGCGCAGGAAGGTGCCATCTTCGTTGGGGGCCCAGCGCACGGTCAGCTGGCTCAACTGGTGGTCGGGCGTAGTTTCGGCGGAAACCAGGCGACCGGCACGGCCGAGCACGTTCTGGCGCATGGCATCGTTGCTGTGCAGAAAGGCGGCGGCCTGTGGGTCGGCAATGCCAAGGCGCTGCAGCAGCGACTCGGCCGTGTCGTTGCCACGGGTGGTTTCAGAGCGGTAAAGAGAGAACGACTGCACGTCTGTCAGTTCAGCCAGATCCTGACCAGCGGCCAGGGAGGGAACGGTTTCAGTCAGCGTGCGAACGGGGAGGTCGGCGGGGTCCGGGCCGAGGCTGGCCACAGCAAAGGCACCACTGCCACCGGTCAGCAAAACAGTTGCCAGCGCAGCCGTGGCGCGCTTGGGGTGTTTTTGCAGGGCCGATGTCAGCTGCACCCACAGGGCAACGCCGGCATTTTTCAAGCCAGTAATCAAAACTTCAAATCCTTGGGAGAGCGTGTCTGTTGAGTTGGCATTTGTTGCGGTCGACACGACTCCATCAGCTCAACCGTTCCATAAGTCCATCCGCAGAGGTCTATATGAGGGAGCAGTCTAGAATTGACCGTAACACCAAACCCCCAAGTATATCGACCGCGTCCTACCGCGCCTGCCGAAAAACCCTTATGAATCAATCTGCTGTTACAAGTTTCCCCGTGACCGACAGAGTGAACCAAGCGCTGGAAGTCACTCTTCGTGGGGTCGACGAACTGTTGCCCAAGGACGAATGGATCAAGAAACTGGCCAAGTCCGAAGCCACTGGCGTGCCTCTGCGCATCAAGCTGGGTCTGGACCCAACGGCTCCTGACATCCACCTGGGCCACACCGTGGTGCTCAACAAGATGCGCCAGTTGCAGGATCTGGGTCACACAGTCATTTTCCTGATCGGTGACTTCACCACGCTGATTGGCGACCCCTCGGGCCGTAACTCGACTCGCCCGCCCCTGACTGCCGAGCAGATCAAGGTCAACGCCGAGACTTACTACACCCAGGCTGCCAAGGTGCTGGACCCGACCAAGACCGAAGTTCGTTACAACAGCGAATGGTGCGATAAGTTGGGCGCGCGCGGCATGATTCAGTTGTCGGCTAAGTACACCGTGGCGCGCATGATGGAGCGCAACGACTTTCACACCCGCTTCACCGAAGGCAGCTCGATCAGCCTGCACGAGTTTCTCTACCCGCTGCTGCAGGGTTACGACTCGGTGGCGCTCAAGGCCGATCTGGAGCTGGGCGGAACGGACCAGAAGTTCAATCTGCTGATGGGGCGCCACCTACAGGTGGAGTTCGGGCAAGAGGCTCAGTGCGTGCTCACAATGCCTTTGCTGGTCGGTCTGGATGGCGTGGACAAGATGTCCAAGTCCAAGAACAACTACATCGGTATTACCGAAGATGCCAACACCATGTTCGCCAAGGTGCTGTCGATCTCCGACACGCTGATGTGGGACTGGTACACGCTGCTGTCCTTCAAGAGCCTGGCCGACATTGCGGCGCTGAAGGCCGAGATCGAAGCCGGTGGCAACCCCAAGCACGCCAAGGTGGCGCTGGCCAAGGAAATCACCGCGCGCTTCCACAGTGCAGAAGCCGCCGATGCGGCCGAGCAGGATTTCATCAACCGCTCCAAGGGCGGCATTCCTGATGAGATTCCGGAAGTAGCCTTCTCGGGTGCCCCCATGGGCATTGCTGCGTTAGTCAAGCAAGCCAACCTTGCCGCGTCGAATGGCGAAGCCAACCGCCTGATTGATGGCGGCGGTGTGCGCGTTGATGGCGTGGTGATCAGCGATAAAGGCTTGAAGCTGGACGCGGGCACCTTTGTGCTGCAAGTGGGTAAGCGCAAGTTTGCGCGAGTCACATTGAGCTAACCCCCTGAGGCGCTTTGCGCTTTCCCCTCTTTCCCTGCGCGCATCGCGCTAAGGAAGGAGGACACCCTCGGTGCGTTAAAGGGAAATATCTCTAAAAAGAGAGCTGCTTACGCTTGATACTGCTGTGTTTCAAATCATTTTGTGTTTGAAACCTTTGCAGATCAAGCGTGAGCAGCTCTCTTTTTGTTTATGGCTTGATCGTTTGCTCGTCCTGCATGGCGGCGCGGGTTTTGTCGGCTTCGGTCATCAGCCATTGGCAAAACGCCTGCACCTCGGCCCGCTCATGGCTGCGCGGGCCTTGTAGCAACCAGTACGACAGAGGGGACGCCAGCCGGTGGTCAGGCAGCACTTCGATCAGGTCACCGGCGGCCAGTGCATCGGCGACCAGCGGCAGGCGGGCAATGGCCAGTCCTTGCCCGGCCAGTGCGGCCTGCACGATCTGGTGGGCGTAGTTGAAGTACAGCCAGCGCGGCGGTTGCAACTGGTCGCAGCCGTTGGCGGCAAACCAGCGCTGCCAGCTCAGCCACTCCAGGTGGGGCATGCGGTGCACATCGCCGGTTTCAATCAGCGTGTAGTGGGCAGCATCGGCGGGGGTGCGCAGCGCAGGGCCGCTCTTTAATAGTGCGGGGCTGGCGACCAGTACCAGCTCTTCGCCAAACAAGGGCTGGGCAGATCGAGCAGATGCATCGACGGCCTTGCTGTAGCGGATAGCCAGATCGACATCAGTGGTTTCAAGATCGACTACGGCGTCGCCCGTGTCGATGCGTATGTCGATATCCGGGTGGCTGCGCTGAAAAGCCTCCAGGCGCGGAATCAGCCACATGGCGGCAAAGCTGGCCCAGGTGGTGATGGCCACGCTTTTACGCCCCGCCGTCTGGCGAATCTGGCGCACGGTGCTGTCAATGGATTCGAGCGCGGGTTGCACGGCATGCAGCAACTGGGCTCCGGCACCCGTCAGCTCCACGGCGCGGGAGTGGCGCAGAAAGAGGGGGATGCCGACCTCGTCTTCCAGCGACTGAATCTGGCGGCTGACGGCCGACTGTGTCAGGGCCAGTTCATCGGCGGCGGCGCGAAAGTTCAGGTGCCGGGCCACGGCCAGAAAGGCGCGAAGATGGCCTGCGCCAATGGCGCGGGTGCGAAGCAGCGGGGTCGGGCTGGTGGTAGCGTGGGGCATTGCCGCGAAAGCATACGGTGTTTGATGCGGCTCTTGCAGGCTCTTGCAAGAGCCTGATGCTGGTATGAGTCGATAATTGGGTGGTTTTTTATCTTCACAAGAACTATGACTGCACCTCTGGACATCGTCATCATGGCCGCCGGCAAAGGCACCCGCATGAAAAGCCGCCATCCCAAAGTGCTGCAAAAGCTGGCCGGACGTGCTCTGCTGCAGCATGTGCTGGATACGGCAGCGCAACTGAAGGCGCGCTCTGCGGTGGTGGTGACGGGCCATGGTGCGGCAGAAGTGGAAGCCGCCATTGCCGCCGCCAACAGTGGTGAAGGTGGTTTTGACCTGAAGTTTGTGCGCCAGGAACCCCAGCTGGGCACCGGCCACGCTGTGCAGCAGGCCGTGCCTGCGCTCAAGGATGATGGTCTGGTCGTGGTGCTGTCTGGAGATGTGCCGCTGACCACTGCCGACACGCTGCAGGGTCTGCTCGACGCTGCAGGCAACGACAAGATGGCGCTGCTGACGGTGACCATGCCTGATCCCACTGGCTATGGCCGCATCGTGCGCAACGAAGCAGGCACCGTGCAGCGCATCGTGGAGCAAAAAGATGCGAATGACGCCGAGCGCGCCATCACCGAAATTTACAGCGGCATCATGGCTGTGCCTGTCAAGCATCTGACGGCATGGCTGTCCAAACTCAGCAACAACAACGCTCAGGGCGAGTATTACCTGACTGACATCGTCGCCATGGCTGTGGCGGATGGCGTGCCCGTGGTGGGCCACCGCATTACCGATGTGCTGCAGGTCGCAGGCATCAACAGCCCCTTGCAGCTGGCAGAGCTGGAGCGGGCGCACCAGTTGCGCCAGGCGCGCCAGTTGATGGAGCAGGGGGTGCGCATGGCTGATCCTGCTCGTTTTGACCTGCGCGATGATGTGCGTGGCACCAAGGCCAGCCTGAGCTGCGGCCAGGACGTAGAAATTGATGTGAACTGTGTCTTTACCGGCCATGTCACGATTGGCACGGGTGCCCGCATTGGTGCCAACTGCCATATCAGCAGTGTGAGCATTGCCGAAGATGCCGTCATTCACCCCTTCACGCATATCGACGGCGAAAAGGCGGGCGTGGAAGTGGGCGCGGGTGCCTTGATTGGCCCGTTTGCCCGCCTGCGCCCCGGCGCCAAGCTGGGCCGCGAAGTACATATCGGCAACTTTGTGGAAGTGAAGAACTCGACGCTGGCCGATGGTGCCAAGGCCAATCATCTGGCCTATCTGGGAGATGCCATGGTGGGCGAACGCGTGAACTACGGGGCAGGCAGCATCACCGCCAACTATGACGGCGTGAACAAGCACCGCACCGTGATTGAGGCCGATGTGCACATTGGCAGCAACTGCGTGCTGGTGGCTCCGGTGACGATTGGTGCTGGCGGCACAGTGGGCGGTGGCTCTACGGTGACCAAGAGCACAGAAGCTGGTGCGCTGACCGTGAGCCGTGGCAAGCAGATCAGCATCAGCAACTGGAATCGCCCTGAAAAGCAGCCCAAAGCCTGATGGAGCAAGCGCAACACGCTTTTGAAAACATAGCGCCGCAGACGCTGGAAGAGGCGCTGGCGCTGCTGGTCCGGCGCGATGCCGAGCTGGCGGCCCTGCGCAGCGCGCAGCAGGAATGGGTGCATGCGGTGTCGCACGACTTGCGCGCACCGCTGCGCCATGTGCTGGCCTTCAACCCGCTGATTGCCGAGTTGCTGCAGTCGCCCAACCCCAGTGCGGATGATCTGGAAGAGGCGCTCAGCTTTTTGCAGACCATGGACCAGTCGGCCCAGCGCATGGCCGTCATGTTTGATGGCTTGCTGCAATTGTCGCGGGCCGATCGCCATGCACTGCAGTTGCAGTCCGTGGATGTGTTGCCTGTGCTGCATAGCGTGAAGAAGCGCTTGCAGGCCGATGCAGAGGGCAGGCAGATTGAATGGTGCTTGCCAGCGACTGCGCCGGCAGTGCAGGCGGACCCGTATTTGCTGGAGTTGGCGCTGACGGCTGCTCTGAGCAATGCCATCAAGTTCACCCGGTCTGTGCCGCAGGCGAGGATTCAAGTGGATGTGCGCTACGAGATGCAGGGCAGGGATTGCTTGATCGCGATTGCGGATAACGGCGTGGGCTTTGATCAGTCACGCGCAGGCAAGCTGTTTGGCGTGTTTCAGCGCATGCACCGCGAGGCCGATTTTGAAGGTGTGGGCACGGGCCTGGTGTTGGTGCGCAATATTTGCCGCCGCCACGGTGGCGACGCTGAGATTGAGGCCCAACCCAATGCGGGTTGCCAGTTGCAGATGAGCTGGCCCAAGGCCTGAGAAGCGAGCCGTTCGCAGCCCGCATAGGTCTATATCAGGCGCTGTTTCGCTCCTGCTGCTTTTGTGACTGTGAGGAAGCAGGCGTCAGGGTGGCTTCAAACCGCATCGGTATGGTTGCCGGGCTGTGAGAATTCAGGGGCATGCTGGCTGACACGTCAAACACTTGATCGCGGCCCGCATTTTTGGCGCTGTAGAGCGCGCTGTCGGCGGCCTTGACCCATTCAGTGACCGAGCCAATGCTGGCATCTGCAGCGGCAACACCAATACTCGCACTGACACGTAATTCTGGATATTCGCGAATGCGTATTTGCGCTAGCTTGTCGCAAATGCGCAGGGCGACGGAATATGCCTCTTTTGCATTGGCGTGCTTGCACAGGACGGTGAATTCATCGCCGCCGTAGCGGCCAGCAATATCGTGGCTACGCAGGCAACTGCGAATGCTCAGGCCAATCTGCTTTAAAACCTCGTCGCCCACAATATGGCCGTAGACATCGTTGACGGTTTTGAAGCGGTCAATGTCAATGACAAGCAGACTGGTTTGCTCTTGAGAGGTTCGATACTGCTGCAGTGCAGTGCGGGCCTTTTTCCACCAGTAATCACGGCTGTAAACCGTGGTCAGAGGGTCAATGCGGCCTAGTAATCTGAGCTGAAGATTTTGCTTGGCCAACGTCTTGAGCATGCTGCGAGTGGACCAGCTGGCATAGGCGCTGTGCAAGATGATTAATGGCAGCAGACTCAGCTGAACGACTAGAGGTGCATCCCACTGCGGAGAAGGGTGAATCAGCGCAGACATCAGCAGCATGCCTATGAGTAAGGCAATCAATGTGGAAGGCCAGCGGCGCTTGAGTCCGGTGTAGAAGCGGTCAGCCACGCCGATGGCCAGGATACAGAAGCTGGGCAGCAGGCTCCAGTGCATCAGTGCGACCCAGCTGCCGATGATCAGGGCATCGACCAGGCAATTGATATATTCCGCATGAAACGGGTCTTGGTGGTGCCGTGAATGCAGAAAGGCAATATGAGGCCAGACGAGAGCACTTACCGCAGTGAATGCCCACCATGCAATATTGCTCGGGTGATACGCCAAACTTGCGGCCACCACAATGCCCGCCAATGTCAAATAGGAGGCGCGCAAAGGGTAGGTACGGCGGTGAATCTCTCGATGCAGGGGCATCTGGCGAAACTTGCGTTAAGTCAAAGTGGTGAGAATAGTCTAATTAATAACAATTTGTATCAAAACTTAAAGCAATAGCGCAGCATATTTGCCACACATCAAGAGCATAAATACCTGCTAATGATGATTTCAGGAATTGGCAATTCAGTGCTGAACTTTGCACGCTTTATGCTGAAGAACGCTTTGACATTGCGCACATTCGAGTCTTGGGTAAAAAGCTTCTGGCTGAGGGCGAGGTAGGCAGGCATGTCAGTCGCTGCGATGATCAGAATGAAGTCGGGGCCAGGAGATACACGCCAGCATTGCTGCACCCAGGGCTCGGCAACGGCTTTGTGCTCGAATTGCAGCAAGGCCGTGCTGTCTTGCCGGTCCAGTGAGACTTCCACAATGACCTGCAGGCCATGACCGGTCAGCTTGGCCAGTTGCTCGCTGCTCAGGATGGCGACCTGTTTCTCGATCAGTCCAAGCTCTTGCAGGCGCTTGACGCGGCGCAGGCAGGTGGGGGCGGACAGATGCAGCAACTGGGCCAGGGCATGATTGCTGAGACTGGCATCTCGCTGAAGTTGCCTCAGCAGTTGAAGGTCAACAGCATCTAGGTTGATGGAATTTTCATTCATTAAAAGTAATTTTATTGAATAAAAAATCAACTCTTCAAATTTATGAAATATTAATTCAATATATGTAGTTATTTGAATGAATATTTAATATTTCAGCGGGTACTATGCCCAGCAATTCAACCCGAGGTGTACATCTATGTGTGGCATTGTTGCTGCGGTTTCTGACCGCGATATCGTTCCTGTTCTGGTCCAGGGTCTGCAGCGACTGGAGTACCGTGGCTATGACTCCTGCGGCGTTGCCGTGCAGGCGCTCGATGCCAATGGCCTGAGTCTGGGTCTGAAGCGCGCCCGTTCTACGGCCCGCGTGGCAGAGCTGATAGAACAGGTCAAGACCGAGCATGTGGATGGCCTGACAGGTATTGCCCACACTCGCTGGGCTACCCATGGTGAACCTGCTGTGCGCAACGCCCACCCACACTTCAGCCATGGCCCCGGCATTTCGGCTGTGGCTGATGCCGATGCACCAGCCCGCGTAGCACTCGTGCACAACGGCATCATCGAAAACTACGAAGCTCTGCGTAGCGAACTGCAAGGCAAGGGCTATGTGTTTGCAAGCCAGACCGATACGGAAGTCATTGCTCATCTGGTGGACAGCCTCTACAGCGGCGATCTGTTTGAAGCGGTGCAGGCTGCAACGACCCGTCTGCATGGCGCATTTGCCATTGGCGTGATGCACAAGGACGAGCCGCACCGCGTGGTGGGTGCCCGTGCAGGCTCGCCTCTGATTCTGGGTGTGGGCAAGGAAGGTGCTGAACACTTCCTGGCCAGCGATGCCATGGCACTGGCCGGTGTAACGGACCAGATCATCTATCTGGAAGAAGGCGACCTGGTTGACCTGCAGCCCGGCCGTTACTGGATTGTGAGCAAGAGCGGTGAGCGCCTGACTGAAAAGCAGCGCCCTGTAAAGACCGTGCACGCACACAGCGGCGCTGCCGAGCTGGGCCCTTACCGCCATTACATGCAAAAAGAAATCTTCGAGCAGCCCCGCGCCTTTGGCGACACGCTTGAAGGTGTGGAAAACATTGCCCCCGAGCTGTTTGATGGAGTCACGCCTGAAGGCAAGACCGGCGCAGCTGCATGGCGTGTGTTCAAGGAAATTGATCGCGTGTTGATTCTGGCTTGTGGCACCAGCTACTACAGCGGCTGCACCGCCAAGTACTGGATTGAAGCCATTGCCGGAATCCCCTGCAGCGTGGAAGTGGCCAGTGAATACCGCTATCGCACCAGCGTGCCCGACCCCAAGACACTGATCGTCACCATCAGCCAGTCGGGTGAGACTGCCGACACTTTGGCAGCCCTGCGCCATGCTCAAGGCCTGGGCATGAAGCACACGCTGACCATCTGCAACGTGGCCACCAGTGCCATGGTGCGTGAATGCGAACTGGCCTATATCACCCGCGCAGGTGTGGAAATTGGCGTGGCATCGACCAAGGCCTTTACGACCCAGCTGGCAGGTCTGTTCCTGCTGACGCTGGCACTGGCACAGTCCAAGGGCCGACTGACTGAAGAGAAAGAGCAGCAGTACCTGACTGCCATGCGCCATTTGCCTGTCGCACTGCAATCGGTGCTGGCTCTGGAGCCGCAAATCATCAGCTGGGCTGAAGACTTTGCGAAGAAAGAAAATGCACTCTTCCTGGGCCGTGGCATCCACTACCCCATCGCGCTGGAAGGTGCGCTCAAGCTCAAGGAAATCAGCTATATCCACGCCGAGGCCTACCCTGCGGGTGAGCTCAAGCACGGCCCGCTGGCGCTGGTGGATAGCAATATGCCCGTGGCTATCGTGGCGCCAAACGACGAACTGCTGGAAAAGCTCAAGAGCAATATGCAGGAAGTGCGCGCGCGTGGAGGTGTGCTGTACGTGCTGGCCGATGCCAAGAGCAATATTGAAAGTGCAGAAGGCATGCATGTGATTCGCATGCCTGAAAACTACGGCGCGCTCAGCCCCATCCTGCATGTGGTGCCGCTGCAGTTGCTGGCGTATCACACGTCCCTGGTGCGTGGTACCGATGTGGACAAGCCCCGTAACCTGGCTAAAAGTGTGACAGTGGAATAAGCGACACACTTAGCAATTATTAGAGCTAATAAAGTTAGCCGAGCAGCAGGGTATCCCACTCTTTGCTTGAGCTAGCCGCCGCAAAAAAGCGCTCAGATGTGAGCGCTTTTTTTTATGTCTAGAGCTTTGCGGCGCTGTTGCATAAAGTGGCTACTGGCTTGAAGAGCGGCTTTCGCACAAACGGCTGCGGCCAGCGCTGCCCAGGAAAGCTGGAGCGATTCAAACTTAAGGCAGAACTTCTAGTGTTGCTGCGTAGCTGAGCGTTTTTTGCTTGGCCTGTGGAAATGTTGCTGCCACTTTGGTTGCAGCGCTGATCCAGTACAGACCTGCACTGGGCCAATGAATTTGCAGGCGCCCTTGTTCATCAGTCACCAGGTTCATTTGTTGTGTGCCGTCGCGGTAACGTGCTGCGCCAGGGTGGATGCTGACTTTGAGCTTGGGTGCGGGCTGTCCATCCTGCAAAAAAGTGAGCGTGGCAGGCTCGCCTTTCACCAGGTCATTTGGATGGGTGTCGTAGCGCACTTCAAGTCCTTTGCCGCTGGGTGTGAGTGGCGAAGGCTTGCCCATGGTGACAAAGGTTTCTACGCGCGAAGCCACCTCGTTGACCGACAGATTTTCTGCATTAGCAGGTACCGACTGCGCAAAGTCTGCCGCAGGACCATTCCAGCGCTTGGGCTGACCATTGTCTTGCCACTGCACACGCAAACCGTCATTGACTACGGCAGCCCGCCAAGTGCCGGGGGCAGTGAGCTGCCATTCAAAAACGGCCTTGTACCGAAAGCGTTCAAGCTTGGCTGGCTCTACAGCAGCGCCTGCTGGGCTGATTATTTGCAGGCCCTCCAACGGCAGTGCGTTGTGGTTGAAGAAGAACAAGTCATTCCCGCGCGCGGCATCGATAGACACCCACTGATGGGCCGTGGGCGACAGCACGGTGGATGAGGGAACGAGAAACGAGCGGTGAGCTTGCGCCAGCAGCGGCAGAGCCAGCAAATGTGCAATGGCCAATGCTTTGCACACAGACCTTATGCATGTATTTTTTCTAGTCATTTTTTTAGAGAAGAGTTAAAGCCATGGTCGCGGCAATCAGTAAAGCGATGCCAGACGCCGGTAGCAGAATTCGCGGGGAATAGCTCAGCAGCGCAGCGACGGGGAGCGCTGCGAACGTCAGCAAACCCAGCCATACGATTGCGGCAACAGATCCGGTTTGGCCCACCATGCAGGCAGCTAAAGCCAATGTCAGCAACGCTGTGCCAGCTACGCGTAGACCGTGATTGGCTGAGCGAGCCAGAGTGCGCCCCAGTACCTCTTCCTGGTGTCTTTCCATGGCCACGCTCAAGGTGGCAAAAGCGGAAAAACTCAGCAGCAGTGCCACCAAAGCCATCAAAACAGTGGGTTGCATCAAACTTGCCTTTCCTTAGCTTGCGGTGCCAGCGTGGCAGTTGCACCACTGCCTATGGCTTGTGGGGCATGCTTGCCTGCAGCCTTGCTGGTTGGCGATACGGGGAGCGGTAAGTGCAGCAATTTGAAGGCCGCAAAGCCATGGATGGCGGCAAGCACGAGTGCGACCAGATCAAAGCCCGCTACGCTCCACAACCCAGCGGACATGGCTGCAGGCAGAGGAAGCCCTCCAGTCGCGGCATTGAGTAAAGGCAGGCAGGCATAGAGCAATGCGGCCAAAGCCAACTGCTCGGTCCAGGCTCGGCGGTGACTGCGCAGCAGCGCGTGAACGGCGCACAGGACCCAGACAAGGAAGAAGCAGCGAATTTCCCAGTCGGACCGCTGAGTGGTGCCCACAGGGATCAGGCGGTTGCTAAAAAAGTATGCAGTCGTGGCAACGGATAGACCCGAAATCGATCCCACATTCAGCACTTCAACCAGACGGTGCGATAAAGGCGTTCGGCCAAGCTTGCGCCGTTCAGGCAGGCGTTTGACCACCCAGAGCACCATGCCTGTAGCAGCCATCAGCGTGCCCACTACACCGCTGAGGAACAGCAGCCAGCGCAGCAGCGGATCGGCAAAGCGCCCCAGGTGCGAGCTGGTCAGAACGTTGTAGATGGCCGTGGGTGTGGAAATGGGTTTGGCTGCGGGTGCGTCCAGCATCTTGCCGCTGATGCCATCAAACACCATGCGCTCGCTGGCACCACGGTTGATCAGGCTGTTACCGCCTTGTGACCGCAGCTCTATGCGCGCGCCAACGGTATTGGGCTGATTCACCACAATCGTGCCTACGCCACGATCTGGCCAGCGCTGCTGCGCTTGCGCCATCAGCGGTGCAATGGGGGTCATGGTGACTGGAGCCGCGTCCGCCGCATTACTCTCTACACCACGCTTGCGCTGAGGCTGGTCTGCTGCAGGGCGGGTGCTGCCACGCATCTCGTTGAAGTAGGCGCGTGTATCTCCTTCATAGACGGCGCTGGCCCCCCAGGGCATGAGCATGATCATTAGCAGGAGCAAGCCGCTGAAGGTAATCATGATGTGAAAGGGCAAGGCCAGAATGGCCGTCATATTGTGGGCGTCCAGCCATGAGCGCTGCTGCTTGCGTGGGCGAAACGTAAAAAAATCGGTGAAGATTTTCTTGTGCGTGATGACGCCGCTGATGATGGCCACCAACATGAACATGGTGGCGATGCCCACAATCCAGCGTGCCCAGATGCGGGGCATGGCGTAGAGCTCGAAGTGAAAGCGGTAGAGAAAGCTGCCGCCGCGTGTTTCACGCACGGCAATTGCATCACCGGTCGCTGCATCAAGTTCGGCGCGCTGTGTGCCTGCTTTGCCTGCGGGTGCATCCTTTGCACGCCAGCTTGCCTCCACCGTAGGATGGCGCTCTCCGGGCAAGGACAGTGTCCAGGTCGCAGCATCGGGAGCCAGGCGCTGCATGCCCTGCAGAGCCAATTCAGCGGTGTTGGCGGATGGCTGTGACTGGTGCAGCTCAGGCTTCATCCAGACATTGATTTCGTCCAGAAAATAGCTCAGCGTACCTGTGAAGAAAACCGCATACAGCAGCCAGCCCAGCAGCAGGCCGGACCAGGTGTGCAGCCAGGACATGGACTGCCTCAGTCCTTCAGGCTTGCCGTCAACTCTCATGGCTGCCACCCCATGGATACGGCTGAGCCACCGAACAATGCGGCCATCACCAACATGCCCAGCCAAACCCTGGTGGTACTGCGGGCGCGGAAAGCCCAGATGACTGCGATGGAGTGAACCACAAAGGCCAGCATGGTGGCGGTCATCACGGCATTGATGCGGCTGACACCCAGATGGGTGAGCGCCAGCCCGGCACTGGCGCAGAACAGCGCAGATAGTCCGTATCCACCACCGATGGCGGCTACGGCGCGCGAAGCAATGGTCCAGCGATAGTGCGATAGCGTGGACATGCCGCTGCGAGCAGGGCCTGTGACATGTCCGAGGGTTTGTTGGTCAGGCATGGTGGCAGTCATCTCAGAAGCGGTAAGCCATCTTCACCCACAGGCGGCGGCCATCTTCAGCATAGGAATAGGCCGCGCTGGTGTTGCGCGGACGTACGTTGTTGGTGAGGTTGTATGCCACGACGTTCACGGTCAGGTCCTTGCGTGGCGACCAGGCCGTACCTAAATCCAGAGTAGCGACCGAGCCCACAGATTCAGACACTGCACCGCCCGAACCCCAGCTGATCAGCGATTCACGACCGCGGTAAGTCACGGTGGCAAAGGCGGAGAGGTTTTCCATCGCCTTCCAGTTCAGGGTAGCGCTGGCTGCGTGCTTGGGTACAGCGACCAAGGGCTGACCGTCAGCCAAGGGGTAACCAAAGCCCAGAATGTTGACGCCCGCGCTTTTGACCTTGGAATCGGTCAAGGTGTAGTTGCCCGACAGCTTGAGCGAGGGGCTGAACTGGTAGCTGCCCGCCAATTCCAGGCCGCGAATCTTGGCCTTGGTGATGTTGAAGTAGGTGCTGAAAACACGGCCGGTATAGGGGTCGTTGGGCACAGGTGTGCCGTCGGGGTAGACCAATTGGCGCGAGCCGGTGTTGACGATCTTGTTGGTGTAGTCGGTGTCAAAAATCGTGGCATTGCCACGGAATGCACCGCCAGCATCGTAGTAAGCGCCGATTTCGCGGTTGATGCTTTCTTCGGGCTTGAGATTTGGGTTGCCCCAGGTCTGTGCGCCGCCGCGCTGGGGCAGGCCGATGTTGGGGTTGATCTGGGCAATGCTCGGAGACTGGAAGCCCTTTGCCACGCCACCCTTGATAGTCCATGCACTGCTGAGATTCCATACACCGTACAGGCGCGGGGTCCAGTGGCGGCCAAAGAATTCGTTGTCATCCAGGCGCAGGCCGCCTGTCAGACTAAAGCTGTTCGTAATCGCCCATTCGTCTTCCACAAACAGCGATTTCTCGGTGAACGAAGCATCAATGCCCTGGCCCAGACCCAGAGGGTTGGCGTAATAGCCATCGCTTTTCAACTCGTTGCGGCGTACCTGAAACCCGGTCAACAGCATGTGATTGCCCAGCGGCACGGCCAGCTTGCCATCCAGCACGGTATTGCGGGTCTTGGGCTTGGCAGTTTGCAGCTCGCCTTCTCGCACCGCAGTTTCTTGCGACAGGCTCAGGTCGGACACGCCAAAGCCCCAACGCCCCTTGTGGCTCAGTGCATAGTTTTCACGGATGTATTCGTTCTGATTGCGGCTGGCGGTAGGTGCGAGAGTACGGCCAGGCGTGGTCCAGAATTCCTGGGTGGAACGGCCTGCTTCCAGCATGAATTCATGGTTTTTATTGGGCGTGAGCCACAGGCGCAGATTGCCGGTCTGGCGCTTGGACTTGCCAAAGCCGTCCAGCACGGAGTCTTCTTGGCGGCGCTTGTCTGAGCCCCAGAACTGTAGACCCAGCGTGTCGGCGATCAATGGGCCGGACAGGTAGAGGTCACCCTGATTGGTATCGCCTGCTTTGCCTGAATCCTGAAAAGTGTGCTCGGCAGAGATCGAACCCGACCAGTTTTTGGCTACTTTGCGGGTGACGATATTAATCACGCCGCCCATGGCTTCGGAGCCATACAGCGTAGACATGGGGCCGCGCACGACTTCAATGCGCTCAATGGCCTCAATGGGCGGAATCCAGTTATTGCTCAGACCTTCGGAAACCCCGCCTTTGAGCGTGACACCGCCGGTGTTCTGGCGGCGGCCATCAACCATGATGAGAACATGACTTGATTCCATGCCGCGAATGGAGATTTCGCCTTTGTCGCCACCCATCACCCCAACGCCGGGCACATTACGCAGCGCGTCGGTCAGGGAGCGAAACTGCTTGCTCTCCAGTTCCTCGCGCGTAAGTATGCTGATGCTGGCCGGAGCACTTTTGACATCTTGCTCATAACCCGAAGCTGTGACGGTCACCGCTTCCATTGTGGTTTCTGCGATTTTTTCGGTGCCTTGGCCATAGGCCAAAGTGGTGGCCAGCGGCAGTGCAAGCACCACAGCGCCCCGTGCCAGTTTTGCAGATGGGCGCTCAAAAAACTGCTCTCTCATCAAACCCTCGTCTCGTTAAATTACATCTAAAATGAGTATCACTTTCATTTGTAATCGCAATTCCTGATCAACGTCTGACCGATGAAGCTGCTGATAGTTGAAGATCACCAAGAGCTGAATGCGCTGCTGTGCCGGCATCTGGAGCGCATAGGCTTTGCGGTTGATGCGGTGTCCACGGGGCGTAAGGCCTTGCACGCCATAGCCATGGGTGACTACGACGCCATGCTTTTAGACCTTGGTCTGCCTGATATCGATGGCATGGAGGTGCTTGAGCAATGCCAGAAAATCGGCAAGCGCATTCCCTGCATTCTGTTGACTGCACGCGATGCGCTGGAAAGCCGCTTGGCTGGCCTTAACGGTGGCGCGGATGACTATGTGCTCAAGCCCTTTGAAATGACTGAGCTGGAAGCCCGGCTGCGGGCCGTGTTGCGCAGAGCGCAAGCTGTGCACCAGCAAAAGCTCAGTTTAGGCAATGTGGCGTTTGAGACAGAGTCGCGCTTTGCGACAGTCAATGGCAAACAGGTCGACTTGTTGCGCCGCGAAGCCATGCTGCTGGAGGAAATGCTCAAAGTCTGGCCGCGCATTACCGTCAAGGAGCGACTGGAAGAGCATCTCTATGCCTCGCGCGAAAGCGTCACCCTCAATGCCGTGGAGGCGTTGGTCTCTCGCCTGCGTCGCAAACTCAGAGAAGGTGGAGCCGATGTGCAGATTGATACCGTGCGCGGCATTGGCTACCGCATGGTGCTGCCTGTAGAAACCGGGGCGAATGCCTAAGCCAAGCCTGGAGAGGCGTGTCTTGCTAGGAATGGTGCTGGCGTTTGGGGCTGGTGCTGGCTCGTTAGCGCTGTCGCTCTACGATACCCGCGATCAACTTCGGCGCGTAGTGATGAACATCCAGGCGCGTGAAATCAGCGCAGGGTTCACCATGCAAAGCGACCCGGCCACACTGCCCCAAAGCTATGCGGGTGGTGAGCTGTCGTACACGCTGTATTCCCCGGAAGGGCAGGCGCTGTGGTTTTCAGACAATCTCAGCAGGCCGCGCCGTTTGCGTCAGCCCATGTCGCCAGAGCCACCGCTGTTTCAAATGCCCATTCGCAGTGGTGAAGTGATCAATATGGCCGCGCCACTGGCCGATGGTGCGACCTTAATGGTGGCCAAGCGCGATGTGCTGGAGCGCCAGACCATTGGCCAGCTGCTGCACACCAAGATGCAGCAGAGCCTGCTGATTCTGCTGCCCATTTGCTTGTTGGCGTTTGCATTGATTTACGCAATGATGCGCTGGACTCTGAAACCGGTGCAGGATGCTGCGCGCTTTGCTCAGAATATTTCGTCGAGCAACCCGCAGCCCATACCGACAGAAAAATTGCCTAGCGAGATGCATCAGCTGGCCCAGGCCGCCAACCAAGCCCTGGACAAACTGACGCATGCGCTGGCCCATGAAAAGCAGTTGGTGGCCGATGCAGCGCATGAGCTGCGCACGCCGTTGACGGTGCTGGACTTGCGCTTGCAGCAAGCCCGGTTGGATGAGCGCCCAGACTGGAAAAGTATTGATGCCGATATGGCGTATCTGCGCCAACTCACGAGCCAGCTGATGCTGCTGGCTCGCCAGGAGCGCGGGCTCGATTCCCAGCAGAAAGAAGAATCCAGCACCACGCAGCTATCGCGTATGGTCCGCGAAGTTACCGCCTCGATGCTGGCCTTGTTTGATGAGCAGGGGCGGCAAGTGGAGGTGCAACTGATCGATGGCATGCAAGTCAGGGGCAATGCCAGCCTGCTGAATACGGCGTTTCGTAATGTGCTGGAAAACGCCTTGTTTCATGGCAAAGGCAAAGTTTGCGTCAGCATGCGCTGCGATTCGGAGTGCGTTTACTTGACGGTGGCAGATGAAGGCCTGGGAGTGCCTGCCGAGCGGTGTGAGCAGATGTTTGTGCGCTTTCATAAAGGCACGCAAAGCAGCAAAGGGGCGGGATTGGGATTGGCCATCACGCGGCAGATTATGCGGAACCTGGGCGGTGATGCGCGTTTTCTGGATCAGCGCCATGGACAACTTCAGCTGCAATTTCCTCGATAGTCAGAGTGGATCTTTGGGTCTGCGCGTTCTAGACCAATCGTGAGTGTTTACGACATTCGCTGAGCAAGCGATAAAGTTAACGGTCTCGTAAGCCGCATGGAGCCAGCTCGTTATTCCGCAATTAAAGTCTGTAAACACTGGTCACGGCTATATAACAGACCTGCAGATGCAGGCACGCCGATTTCTTCCAAGGCTCTTCCAAGGGAATCACGGGAGCGCAAAAAACTTCTTCTCACCGGCACATCCGCTCTCGTCAATCGTGACGTGAGCAAGTTGGTAGCCAACTTCGCGATACGGATTGGGGCGTGTGATCAGCGCAATGGCACTGCCATTTCTGGCGATGGAGAATTTTTCCAGTCGGTCAGGCAAGTCGCTTACTTTGCAAGCCCTGCCGTCCTGGATGATTTCTAACTGATGGGCGAAGTAGCCGTCCTTGTTGTAAGTCATGACCCGGGCACAGGTCCTTCCAGCCCAATCGCACAGCAAGCTTGGACCCCCTCGACTGTCTTGCATCGCACCTAAGCGAGCCAGGGCAGACAGATTGGCACCGGGCTTGAGCGCTGTGCTATCGACTTCATACTCTCTTGGATTGAGAGATTGACCGCCGCGGCGAGACTCTTGGATAAAAAACACTGCCTCATCACGGATCAGGCTAGCACTTGAAAAGAAAGCGTATTCCCGTGGGCTGATGGCCTCCATACTTCCGTCAGGCTTGCGCAGCATCCAGCCGTAGATAGTCCACTCGCGATGGCCAACAAACATCGTGGGCTGGTGACTTTTCAGAAGCCTCACCGCCCCCATAAAAACGATGGAACCATCCAATAGTGGTAGGAGGTTGCTGAAACCAGCATGCTCGAAGAGCTTAATGGGGGGCGATGTCTCGTCATCGCCCAGCCGCTGTCGCCACAGGGTTTCGGTCGTGCCAATGCGCCCATCGCCACTAGCCTGAGAAGGCTTGTCTGCTGGCACATGTGCTTCGCTTGGCGTTGTGGTGGCGTAGAACAGGTCATTGCCATCAGGAGCATAGGTAAATACGCCCGTCGCATTGACGCCAGAAGGTATGCTGACCAACCGCAGTGGTTGCTGCAGATTTCCTTCCAGCAAAACCCAGCCTGAACCTTTTTGACTTTTCCCAACCGCCACGCGTGAGCCATCAGGATTCAGCGCCACCATATAGTTTGCGGAGTTTTCGCGCGAGGGAATGCACCCGGTCAAGAAAATAGCTGTCACGCTCCAGACCATAAGCATTCGCACATCTACGCCGCTGAGGAGAGATGTCTCATTGCGACTCTCCTGTCTGCTTGGCCGTGATAAACCTCTTTGGACCTTCCGCAATTTCAGGGAGTGCTGCAGGCTGTTGAGTGAGGAGCAGACCCTGGCCCATATGCACAAGCTGTGCATGTAATCGTGCAGTCGGGGGGCTATCGCACCATTCTTCGTGGCGGTGAGTGCATACGCGAGTTTTGTCGCCATCTCCGAAGCGTTCATGGACTGCCTCCTATGCGCAAGATATCTTGAAAATGTTTGCCTGGCTAGGTTAGCGGCCGTCCAATAAAAAATGCGGCAGCGGTGGCCCAGAAATTTCCGGTGGACTTAATTCGGTGTAATCAAAAAAGCGCTCCAGAAATGAAGCGCTTTTTTTCATGAGGCAAAGGTTTGCGATGCTTTCTGGAGTCAAGCGGCCTTGATGCCCGCTTCCGCAAGTCGCCGCGCATAGGCGGCCAGGATTATTCGCTCTGAATGCACCAGGTAGGCACTCAACTCTTCTGCCGCTTCCTTGGGTTTGCCGTTTTCAAAGAGCTGCAGAATTTTCTGGTTCATGTCCACATAGGGGGCATGCAGAAAATGCGGGTCGCGCAGCAGGCCAAAGGCCAAGCGTAGCTCGGCCAGCAGGTGGGAGAACATTTCGTTCAAGCGTTCGCTGTCAGCCAGCGCCACGATGGCTTTGTGAAACGCCATATTGGCGGTGCCCACTTCTGACCAGTTTTCTTCGTCACGCAGCAATTTCGCGGTCTCTACCGCTTCGCGCATCAGCGACAGGGCAGGGTGCATGGGGTAGGCCTGAGCCAGCGCCTGGCATTCAATCATGCGACGTACGCGGTAGATGTCGATGATGGATGCCATGCTGGGCACGGCCACCGATACGCCCTTGTTGGGCTCATGCACCAGCAGACCTTCTTTGGTCAGCATGCGGAACACCTCGCGCAAGGTGTTGCGCGAGATTTCCAGCGATTCGCTGAGCGCCGCTTCAGACAGACGCTGACCGGGAGTGAGCGCGCCATTGACCAGCTGACTGCGTATTTCTTCGGCGATGCGCTCGGTCAGGTTCTGGACCTCTGCTGGGGCTTTCATGGCGATTCCTTCGTGTTGACGTCCGAGTGTAGCTACCGTTTTGTTGAGCCAAAAAATCTTGAAGAGAGACCGAAGCTAGGGTTTACTCTATTACGCATGGTTATTTGTTCTGCAGAAAATAATATTTGTGGAATCAATCTTTATTGATTGTTCAACAATTTGAGGGGTTGAGCAGCGCTAGAACAGGGGTGCCCAGCTTTCTTCAAAAGAGCTGGGCGGGGCTGCTGAGAGTGTTCCCGCCTTTGGCGTAGCACTCACAGCCCACCGCGCAGCGGATATGGGCATGACTCCCGGAGGCTCCCATGCCTGTTGACGTAAACCTGTGGCCGCTGATAGGCGTGCTCATCATCATTGCGGGCTTTGCGCTGCGCTTTAACCCCATGCTGGTGGTCATCGTGACCGCGATCGGCACGGCCTTTGCGGCGGGCTTTCCGCTCGATAAGGTGCTGGCTGCGATTGGTGCCGGCTTTATCAAGACGCGCAATCTGCCGCTCATCATCTTGTTGCCGCTAGCCGTGATTGGCCTGCTGGAGCGCCATGGTCTGCGCCAGCATGCGCAGAACTGGATCAGCTCCATCAAGTCGGCGACTGCTGGCCGCTTGCTCATCGTCTATCTGGCTGCGCGCCAGCTGACTGCGGCCATTGGCCTGACAAGCCTGGGTGGTCACCCCCAGATGGTGCGCCCGCTGCTGGCGCCCATGGCTGAAGGTGCGACCGAAAGCCGCTACGGCAAGCTGTCGACCAAGGTGCGTGAAAAGCTGCGCGCTATGTCGGCTGCTACAGACAATGTGGGCCTGTTCTTTGGCGAAGATATCTTCGTTGCGTTTGGTGCCATTGTGCTCATGACGACTTTCCTCAAAGAAGCGGGCATCGAGGTCGAGCCGATTCATGTCGCGCTGTGGGGCATTCCCACGGCAGCCTCCGCCTTTGCCATTCATGCTTTCCGTCTGCATCGTCTGGACAAGCAGCTGGCGCGTGAAATTGCTGCAGAACAGAAAGCCGCTCAGGGAGAACAGGCATGACCATCACCATTCAATACCTGTACTACCTTGTCGGCGTGGTGCTGGCGGTCACGGCCGTCATGACGCTGCGCGATGCCAGCAACCCGCGTCGCTTTTCGGCAGGCCTGTTCTGGGCACTGTATGCGCTGGTGTTTCTGGTTGGTGACCTGTTGCCAACCGCGTGGGTAGGCGTCATTGCTGTCGTTATGGCCTTGATCGCCGGTTTTGGCGGTGTGCTGGGCGGCAAGCACCAGCCGCGCACGGATGCGCAGTACATGGAAAGTGCCAAGCGTCTGGGCAACAAGCTGTTTGTGCCTGCTTTGGCCATCCCCCTCATCACCATGGTCGGTACGCTGTCGGCCAAGCATCTGGTGTTCGGTGGCGTTCCCCTGATTGATCCCAAAAACAGCACGCTGGTCAGCCTGGGTATTGGTTGTGTCATTGCGCTGGCTCTGGCCTGCAAGATGACGCGCGAAACTCCCATGCAGGGTCTGCGTGAGTCGCACCGCCTGATCGACGCTCTGGGCTGGGCGCTGGTGCTGCCGCAGATGCTGGGCATGCTGGGTCTGGTGTTTTCTGATGCCGGTGTGGGCAAGGCCGTGGCTTATGTGACCACCACCTACATCAACATGGATGTGCGCTTTGTGGCCGTGGCTGTGTATGTGATCGGCATGGCGCTGTTCACCGTCATCATGGGCAATGGTTTTGCCGCCTTCCCCGTCATGACCGGTGGTGTGGGTGTGCCCGTGCTGGTGGGTGTGTACCACGGTGATCCGGCTGTGATGGCTGCGGTGGGCATGTTGTCTGGCTACTGCGGTACGCTGCTTACGCCTATGGCGGCCAATTTCAACCTGGTACCCGCCGCGTTGCTGGAAATTGACAAGAATGCGGTGATCCGTGCGCAGGTGCCAACGGCTATTGCGCTGCTGATTGTTAACGTGTTCCTGCTTAACTTCCTGATGTTCCGTTAAGAGAGTGCTGCCATGACTGCTGCCACTGTCAAGCGAATTCTGCTCACCGGCTTTGAGCCCTTCGATAAAGATAGCGTCAACCCCTCGTGGGAAGTGGCGCGGGCGCTGGATGGGGAGTTGATTGCCGGTGGCGTGGTGCACGCCCTGCAACTGCCCTGCGTGTTTGGTGCGGCCATGCCGGTGCTCGATGAGGCTCTGGCGCAGTTGCAGCCCACGCTCATCATCAGCCTGGGGTTGGCGGGCGGGCGCACGGAGATCACGCCAGAGCGTGTGGCCATCAATATGGATGACGCACGCATTGCAGACAACGCGGGCAATCAGCCGGTAGATCAGCCCGTGGTGCGCGAGGCACCGGCTGCCTATTTCTCCACCCTGCCTATCAAGGCCATGGTGCGAAATTTGCGCGATGCAGGCATACCTGCTTCGGTGTCCAACACCGCAGGCACCTTCGTCTGCAACCATGTTTTTTACGCACTGATGCATCGCCTTGCGCGCAGAGCTGGGCCGGGTGTGCGTGGCGGCTTTATTCACATCCCCGCGCTGCCACAGCAGGCAGCACAGCACCCCGGCATGGCCAGCATGGCGCTGGAGACTCAGGTGCAAGGCATACGCAGCGCCATCCAAACGGCCATGACGGTGCAAGAGGATTTGCAGGAACACGCAGGTCAGCTGCATTGAGCTGGCCGGGAGACGCATGATGAAAATGGATTTGAACAGCGACCTGGGCGAGAGCTTTGGCGCATGGACTATGGGCGACGATGCCGCCATGCTCGACATCGTCAGCAGCGCCAACGTAGCCTGCGGCTTTCATGCTGGCGATGCGGCAGGCATCCTGTCCACACTCAAGGCCGCCAAGGCGCGCAATGTGGTGGTCGGCGCGCATGTGGCCTACCGCGATCTGGCGGGTTTTGGTCGCCGCAACATGGATGTGGCCAGCAGTGATCTGGTGGCCGATGTGATCTACCAGATTGGCGCTTTGCAAGGTCTGGCGCAGGCTGCGGGCACGACTGTGAAATACGTCAAGCCGCATGGCGCGCTCTACAACACAATTGCCCAGGATAAGCGCCAGGCCATGGATGTGATCACGGCCATGAAGGCGATTGATCCCAGCCTGGTGCTGATGGCTCTGGCGGGCGCGCCACTGATTGGCTGGGCGCGCGATGCCGGTTTGACCGTGGTGGCCGAAGCCTTTGCCGACCGTGGCTACACGCCACAGGGCGCACTGGTCTCACGCCGAGAACCCGGTGCCGTGCTGCACGATGAGCAACTGATTGCTCAGCGCATGCTGACGCTGGTGCGCGAAGGCGTGATTGAAGCAGTGGATGGCAGCATGGTGCGCGTGGAGGCTGACTCCATCTGCGTGCATGGCGACAGCCCCGGTGCCGTGGCGATTGCCCGTAATATTCGCCAGCGCTTTGAGCAAGAGGGCGTGAACATTGACTCCTTCGTGGGAGCTGCGCAATGAGCGCCATGCGTTTTCTTCCTGTCAATCGCCAGAGCATTCTGGTGGAGCTGGCCGACCTGCAGCAAACGCTGGCACTGCTGGGGGCGCTGCAGGCTCAGTCCATTGAGGGTGTGCAGGAGCTGGTGCCAGCCGCGCGCACCATTCTTGTACAGTTCGCCCCCCACATCATCAGCACCGCGCAGCTCGTCAATCGCATTGCGGCTTGCGATCTGAATGGCGAAGTGCAGCGCTCCGATGTACTGGTGCAGATTCCCGTCCGTTACGACGGTGAAGATCTCGCCGAGGTGGCACAGATTCTGGGCATCAGCCCTGAAGAAGTCGTGAGCCGCCACACCGGCAGCGAATGGTCGGTGGCCTTTACCGGCTTTGCGCCGGGCTTTGCCTATCTGAGCGGCGGAGATCCCATCTTCAACGTACCGCGCCGTGCCACGCCGCGCACCAAGGTGCCTGCGGGCGCTGTGGCATTGGCGGGTACATTCAGCGCTGTTTATCCACAGGCCAGCCCCGGCGGCTGGCAAATCATCGGTGTCACCGATGAAGCCATGTGGGACTTGTCGCGTGACTTGCCAGCCTTGCTGCAGCCTGGCTACCGCGTGCGTTTTGTGGACATGGATGCTATTGAAAAAGAAGCTTCTGGCGCTGATCATTCAAGCAATGCAGCAGTGAAGGTATCTGAAAGCGCTATTCCTCAAGTGCAAGCAGCTAGCAATATGGAAGCGCCTGCAGAGAGTGCTCCAGCCCTGCAAGTCCGTGCCACCGGTCTGATGACGCTGTTTCAGGACCTGGGTCGACACGGTCAGGCCGGGCAGGGCGTATCGGCTTCGGGCGCCATGGATCAGGCAGCGCTCAAGACCGCCAATCGACTGGTCGGCAATGCCAGTAATTTGCCCGCATTGGAGACCGTGGGCGGTGGCCTGTCCCTGCAAAGCCGTGGTGAGCTGGTGCTGGCTATTACCGGCGCTCAATCGCCCATCACCATCACCAATGCAGCGGGTCAGAGCTGGGTCGCATCCAGCTACTGTGCGCTGGCGCTGGCGGATGGTGACACCGTAACTATTGGCCAGCCCACGGCCGGTGCGCGCTGCTATGTGGCGGTTCGCGGCGGCTATCAGGTGCAGCCCGTGCTGGGCAGCGCCGCGACTGATACGCTGGCCCATGTCGGCCCACCCGCGCTGCAGCGCGGCCAGTGGCTGGGCGTGCAGCCAGCAGTCCACGCCGTTGTGGCTGATGCTGCTTTGCCCGTGCAAGGATTGCCCGCTGCCGATGCTGAAGTGGTGCTTGATGTAGAGCTTGGCCCGCGCACCGACTGGTTCACGCCAGAGGCAGTGGCCCTGCTGGCCAGCCAGCGCTGGCAGGTCACGCCTCAGTCCAACCGCGTGGGTTTGCGACTGGCAGGCGAGCAGGCGCTGAGCCGCGCTATCACCACCGAACTGCCGAGTGAAGGCACACCGCTGGGGGCCATTCAGGTGCCTGCCAGCGGCCAGCCTGTGCTGTTTCTGGCCGACCACCCTTTGACTGGGGGCTATCCCGTCATTGGTTGTGTGGCCGCTCATCATCTGGATCTTGCAGGGCAAATCCCTGTGGGCGCCTGGATTCGTTTTAACCCTGTTCGTGCATTTGCAGATTTGTCACCTGCCGTGGCGGATTGAGGAAGTTGTATGAAAAAAGTATTGATTGCCAACCGTGGTGAGATTGGCGTCCGTATCGCCCGCGCCTGCGCCGACTATGGTGTGAAGTCCGTCGCCGTCTATGCCAACGCCGATATCGACGCCCTGCATGTGCGCCGCGCCGATGAGGCCTATGGGCTGGATGGCGACAAGCCTGCTGAGACCTATCTCAATATCGAAAAGCTGATTGCGATTGCCAAACGCTCGGGCGCAGATGCTGTGCACCCCGGCTACGGCTTTCTCTCGGAAAGCGAAGCCTTTGCACGTGCTGTGCTGGATGCCGGTCTGATCTGGATTGGCCCCAAGCCCGACACCATCGCCAAGCTGGGCGACAAGGTGGAAGCCCGCAAGATTGCGCTCAAGGTCGGTGCGCCGCTGGTGGCGGGCACGGCCGATCCGGTCACCAGTGCCGATGAAGTGCTGGCCTTTGCCCAGCAGCACGGTCTGCCCATCATCATCAAGGCCGCGTTTGGCGGCGGTGGTCGCGGCATGAAAATCGCCTGGCGCATGGACGAGGTGGCTGAGCTGTACGAGTCCGCCGTGCGCGAAGCCGTGACCGCCTTTGGCCGTGGCGAATGTTTTGTCGAGCAGTTCCTCGACAAGCCACGCCATATCGAAGCGCAGGTGATTGCCGACACGCATGGCAATGTGGTGGTGCTGGGTACACGCGACTGCTCGCTGCAGCGCCGCAACCAGAAGCTGGTAGAAGAAGCGCCAGCGCCCTTTATCAGCGAAGCACAGCGCGCGCGTATTCACAGCGCGGCGAAGGCGATCTGCGCGGAGGCTGGCTATATCAGTGCTGGCACGGTGGAGTTTCTGCTCAGTGGCAATGGATCGATTTCCTTCCTGGAAGTCAACACCCGCCTGCAGGTGGAGCACACGGTGACCGAGGAAACCACGGGCATCGATTTGGTTCAGGAGCAACTGCGCGTGGCCGATGGCCTGCCGCTGTCTTTCAGAGAGACGCCTGCACCGCGTGCGCACTCCATCGAGTTCCGTATCAATGCCGAAGATGTAGGTCGTGGCTTCCTGCCCACGCCTGGCCTGATCACGCGCTTTGCGCCCCCATCCGGCCCCGGCGTGCGTCTGGATTCGGGCGTTGAAACCGGCTCCATCATTCCGGGCACTTTCGACTCCATGATGGCCAAGCTCATCGTGACGGGTGCTACGCGTGAACAGGCGTTGGCCCGCGCCCGCCGCGCGCTGGCCGAGTTCCAGATTGAAGGCGTGGCCTCGGTGCTGCCGTTCCACAAGGCCGTGCTCAATCAGCCTGACTTTGTGGGCGCAGATGGCTTCCATGTCCACACCCGCTGGATTGAAACGGAGTTTGCCGAGCCGCTGGCTGCAGCTGCCCGCGCCGAGCCTGTGGCAGACACCAGCCTGCTGCGCACCGCTATCGAAATCGATGGCCGCCGTGTATCGCTGGGCTTGCCCGCCATGCTGCTGCAAGGCCTGTCTGCACCCACTGCAGTCGCTTCACAAGCAGCGCAGCAAAGCGTGGACCCTGATGCCGTGGCTTCGCCGATTGCCGGCAACCTTCATGTCTGGAAGGTGGCAGATGGCGATGAAGTCAAAGAAGGCGACGTGATTGCCGTGATGGAAGCCATGAAGATGGAAATGCAGGTGTCTGCACATCGCTCTGGTCGCATCACCATGGCTGTGCAGGCGGGTACAGCACAAACGCTGGGTGCGGTGATTGCACATATCCGCTGAGACTTGATGTACTCAGTTCACAACGCGGCCTGAGGGCCGCGTTTTGTTTGGGTGCAGCTCAGGGCCATGGTCACCAGTGCATCCAGAAAAGCGTGAGATCGAGCCTGCGCGGGCATGTCCTGCACTGCGTTGTGAATGATTTCGCGCAGGCCCTTTCCCAGCAGGTAGGCGGCCAGTTCTGGCTGGTCCGTCTGCACTTCGTCGGCATATATCTGCAGCAGCGGCAGCCAGGTCGTGTTGATGAACTCCTGCGTGCTGGCCTGCGGCGCATGCCACAGGCCCAGGTGCAGGGCCGATCGATAGCGCGCATGAAAGCCGGGGCTGAGTCCATGCAGCCGAAGCTCCACGCGAATCATGTTGGCAAAGATCTGGCGCAGTACGGCATGCAGAGGCAGACCATGCAGCCGCTCGCGCATCTGGTAGAGCTGTACCGACTCTTGATCGAGCAGGCGCTCATAGACCGCTGCAATCATCGATTCCTTGTTCGGAAAGTACTGGTAGATGGAGCCCACGGTAGCCCCCGATACCTCGGCAATCCGGTTCACCGTCAAGGCGTCTTCGCCTTCCTTGTCCAGGATGCGCAGGCAGGATTCGGCAATGGCATCCACCAGCGCTTTGGAGCGGGCCTGCACAGGCAGCTTGCGTGGCTGGGGCAATTGGTCCTTGGGGAGTTGCGTTGTTCGCGATTCCATGAAATGCAAGTCCTGTATCTGGTGATCTGCTGTTTTTGGATTTTTTGCTTTGGCAGCAACGGTTTGCGGCTGTAGTCCGTGCGCGGCAATGCGAGTGGAAAAAGCGGTTTGGGCTCTCTAGACTGTGTCTGGCGCTGGGCCAATCCTAGCGGCATTCATCACTGTAAAGAGTTCTGCGCTGCGCTGTGGAGGAGACAAGAAGCGCATCAGCAGGACTGGCAGCCACCATTGAAGGAGAGAGAGTTGTCCATTCCGTTGACCGTCAAACCGCTGGGCCCGCGCATTGGCGCCGAGGCTCTGCAACTGGATCTGGCCGGAGCCTTGTCTGCAAAGACGCTGACCGAGCTGGAGACAGCGCTGATCAAGCATGAAGCTCTGGTGCTGCATGCACCGGATATGACGCCTGAGCAGCATTTGGCAATTGCCAGGCATTTTGGCCAGGCCGAGGTACATACCTTCTACCCGAATCTGGGTGCGGGCTACGAGCAGATCACGGTGATTGACTCCAAGCTCGGTGACCGTGCCGATATGTGGCACCACGACGAGAGTTTTCTACCCAGCCCGCCCATCGTCACCATGACCCATGCGCAGATCTTGCCACCTACTGGTGGCGACACCTGCTGGATCAGCATGACCAGTGCCTACGATGCACTGTCGCCGCGCATGAAGCAGTACCTTGAAGGTCTGCAGGCATGGCATGACATGAATGCACCCATGACAGCAGCGCTGCAGCAGGGCGTTGTCACGCATGAGCGCTATGTGGAAGTGGTGTCTCAGAACCGCAGGCATTTGCACCCGATGGTGCGCGTTCATCCGCTCACCGGGCGCAAGGCGCTCTACATCAGTCCCACCTATGTCACGCATATCGAGGGGCTGTCGCAGGCCGAAAGCCGAGCCGTTCTTGCTTACCTGCATGGGCATTGCATGCAGGTGGAGTTTCTCTTCAAGCACCGCTGGAGCGTGGGTGACATGGTGATCTGGGACAACCGCAGTGTGGTGCACAACGCCATCATGGATTACGCACCGCACCAGCGCCGCATGCACCGTGCATCGGTGTTCGCACATCAGCCCGCTACCACCAACAAGCAAGAGAAAAAGGAGGCCGTATGCGCCACGACGGTCTGAATCAGGAACTGCTTTCCCAGTACGCACCGCGCCCAGGTCGCAAGCCTTTGCTGCCCGAGCTGACGGAGCGCCAGCAGGTGGCGTTGCTATGCCGCGTGCTGTCGCGAGAAGGCTATAACGACCATATCGCGGGGCATATTACGCTGCGCTTGGATGATGGAACGTATCTGGCCAACCCCTGGGAGCTGACTTGGAGCGAGCTGACAGCCTCCGATATCTTGCGGCTGGATGCCAAAGGTCATGTGATCGAGGGCGAGTGGAACATCACTCCCGCCATTCAGTTGCATGTGGATGTGCATGAAAAGCGCCACGATGTGCGCGTGGTTATCCACAACCATCCCGAGTGGAGTTCGGTCTGGTCTGCCACTGGCAAGGTGCCGCCCGTGTATGACCAGACCTCGGCGCTGGTTGATACTGATCCTGTGGTCTATGACGAGTATCGCGGCACGGTAGAGCAGCGCGAACTGGGCAATGCCGTTGCCACGGCGCTGGGGCAGAACAAATGGGCGCTGCTTGCCAACCATGGTGCGGTGGTTGTAGGCGGCAGTGTTCGTCAGGCGCATCTGCGTGCCATCACGCTGGAATGGCGCTGCCGACTGGCATGGCGTGTGCAGGCGCTGGGCGGTGGTAACCCGCTGTCGCCAGAGGTGGTGCAGGCCACGGGTGGGCGCACGGACCTGCATGGCTTCCCCTTCCTGTGGGAAGCCATGTGCAGGGAGGAAATCCGCCGCGATCCTTCAGTGCTTGAGTAAGCCCAATGCTTCACTTTCTGCTGCATCGCTGGTGGGAAGTGAAGAACTCTTTTGCTTTTCTGAAAGCTGTTTTTATGACTGACCCAGGCCTGCGACCTCATCTGTTGCTGGTGACGCCCGTTCCGCTCAAGCTGCGTGAGCGACTGAGCCAGAATTTTGTGCTGCATGACGATGCGGCGCTGGACCCCGGACAGCGCCTGACCCTTGCTGCAAAGGTGCGCGCCATGCTGTGCAACGCGCAGTCTGCGGTCAGTAGATTGCAGATGCAGCAATGGCCTGCGCTGGAGATGATCTCTGTTATCGGTGTGGGCATGGACGGCATTGATCTGAAGGCTGCTGCGGCGCAAGGCATCGCAGTGCGTAACACGCCCGATGTGTCCACCGAAGATATTGCGGACCACACTTTGGCCTTGCTGCTGACAGCCACGCGACAGATTGTGCAGGCGCATCAGTTTGTGCAGCAGGGGCATTGGTTGCAGGGGCGTTATCCGCCCGGCATGCGCTTTTCAGGCCGGTGCATGGGCATTGTCGGTCTGGGGCGCATCGGCAGCGCCGTGGCCAGACGCGCGCAGGCCTTTGATATGTCGATCGCTTACACAGGCAGAACTCCTAAACCGGATATCAAATATCGCTGGTATGACAGCGTGCAGGAGCTGGCCGCAGCGGTGGACTTTCTGGTTGTCTGCGCCAGTGGAGGCTCGCAGACGCAGGGATTGATTGATGCCTCGGTGCTGCAGGCTCTTGGCCCGCAGGGTGTGATCGTCAATATCGGCAGAGGCTCCATCGTGGATGAGGCTGCTTTGGTACAGGCGCTGCAAAGCCGCACGATTGCCTATGCAGCGCTGGATGTCTTTGTCAACGAGCCCGAAGTGTCACCCGCCTTGAGGGAGTTGCCCAATATCGTGCTCACACCGCACATGGCCAGCGCTACCCAGCAAGGTCTACAAGCCATGCTGGAGCAGGCGCAGACGCATCTGCTTGAGCACTTCGGCATGACTGACGCAACAGACTGAGCAAGATCAAGTTTCTGCCACGCTAACCAAGGTTTAAGTCAGGTGCTTGACCTTTACATGATGTCAATCTCTACAGTGGCTATCAACGTGAATGGAGAAAGCCATGAATGCATTGACGAAGAACGGCGCTTTCGAGCTGTCGGTGGAAGGAATGACCTGCGCATCCTGCGTAGGCCGAGTGGAACGCGCGCTGAAAAAGGTGCCGGGCGTGCAAGGCGCGGTGGTCAACCTGGCCACTGAAAAGGCCAGCCTGACCATCGAGGACCCGGCTCAGGCTTCGGTCATCTTGCCGCAGGTCGTGGCGGCTATTGAAAAAGCCGGCTATGCCGTGCCCGCGCAAAGCGTGGACTTGCAAGTCGGCGGCATGACCTGTGCTTCCTGCGTGGGCCGGGTGGAGCGTGCGCTGAAGAAAGTGCCCGGCGTGCAAAGCGCCACCGTGAACCTGGCGACAGAGCGCGCCAGCGTGCAGTGGCAGGGCGATACCGATGTGAGCGCGTTGATTGCCGCCATTGAAAAAGCGGGCTACGAAGCCCAGCCCGTGGTGCAAAGCGCCGGTGTGGCTGGCGAAGATGCCACCGCCCAGCGCCAGGCGGCGGAGCGTGAGTCGCTCAAGCGCTCTCTGATCTTTGCCACCGTGTTTGCGCTGCCTGTGTTTCTGCTGGAAATGGGCGGCCACATGGTGCCCGCTTTTCACCACTGGATTGCGGGCACGATTGGCACGCAAAACAGCTGGTACATCCAGTTTGTGCTGACGGCCTTGGTGCTGTTTGGCCCTGGTCGCCGCTTCTTTGAAAAGGGTGTTCCTGCCTTGCTGCGCGGTGCGCCCGACATGAACTCGCTGGTGGCGGTGGGCACCTCGGCGGCGTTTGCCTATTCGGTGGTGGCTACCTTCATGCCGACGTTGCTGCCAGCAGGCACGGTCAATGTGTACTTTGAGGCTGCAGCTGTCATCGTGGCGCTGATCTTGCTGGGCCGTTTTCTGGAGGCTAGGGCCAAAGGTAATACCTCGGAAGCCATTCGCCGTCTGGTGCAACTGCAGGCCAAGACTGCCCGCGTGCGCCGCGATGGCGTGGTGCAGGAAGTCGACATTGCTCAGGTGCATGCCGGTGATGTGATTGAGGTACGCCCCGGTGAGCGCATTCCGGTCGATGGTGAAGTCATCGAAGGCCAGAGCTTTGTCGATGAATCCATGATCAGCGGCGAGCCCGTTCCGGTCGAGAAAATGCTGGGCGCTGAAGTGGTGGGCGGTACCGTCAACCAGAATGGTGCGCTGGCCTTCAAGGCCACCAAGGTGGGTGCCGATACGCTGCTGGCGCAGATCATTCGCATGGTGGAGCAGGCCCAGGGCAGCAAGCTGCCAATTCAGGCGCTGGTGGACAAGATCACTATGTGGTTTGTGCCGGCCGTGATGGCCGCTGCGCTTCTGACTTTTGGCGTCTGGCTGATCTGGGGGCCTGATCCCGCGCTGAGCTTTGCGATGGTCAACGCCGTGGCTGTGCTCATCATTGCCTGCCCTTGCGCCATGGGTCTGGCCACACCGACTTCCATCATGGTGGGCACGGGTCGCGCTGCGCAAATGGGCGTGTTGCTGCGCAAGGGTGAAGCCTTGCAGCAGCTCAAGGACGCCAAGGTGGTGGCCGTGGACAAGACGGGTACGCTGACCAAGGGCCGCCCCGAGCTGACTGATCTGGTGCTGGCCGCAGGCTTTGAGCGGGGCCAGGTGCTGGCGCAGGTTGCCGCTGTGGAAGACCGCAGCGAGCACCCGATTGCGCGAGCCATTGTGGATGCAGCCAAGGCCGAGGGCTTGCAGATTCCAGCCATCAGCGATTTTGAATCGGTCACTGGCTTTGGTGTGCGTGCCGTGGTTGATGGCAGCAAGGTCGAGATTGGCGCTGATCGCTTCATGCGCAAGCTGGGTCTGAATGTGGATGACTTCGCAGCGGAATCGGGTCGTCTGGGCGACGAAGGCAAGACGCCGCTGTACGCCGCCATCAACGGCCAGCTGGCCGCCATGATTGCCGTGGCTGACCCGATCAAAGACACCACCAAACCTGCGATTGATGCCTTGCATGCGCTGGGCCTGAAGGTGGTGATGATCACCGGCGACAACCGTCGCACCGGTGAAGCGATTGCGCGCCTGCTGGGGATTGATGAAGTGGTGGCCGAGGTTCTGCCCGGCGGCAAAGTGGATGCGGTGCAGCGCCTGAAACAGGAGCACGGCACGCTGGCCTATGTGGGCGACGGCATCAACGATGCGCCTGCGCTGGCCGAGGCCGATGTGGGCATCGCCATTGGCACGGGCACCGATATTGCGATTGAGGCGGCTGATGTGGTGCTGATGTCCGGCGATCTCTCGGGTGTGCCCAATGCGATTGCACTGTCCAAGGCCACGATGAAGAACATTGGCGAAAACCTGTTCTGGGCTTTTGCCTATAACGTGGCGCTGATTCCCGTCGCCGCTGGCCTGCTGTATCCGTTCAACGGCACGCTGCTGTCGCCGGTGTTTGCGGCCGGGGCCATGGCGCTGTCCAGCGTTTTTGTGCTGAGCAATGCGCTGCGACTCAAGCGTTTCAAGCCTGTGTTGTAAATACTGAAAGCTGGCTGCGGTGTCATCTTTCGCAGCAGGCTTTGTTCTACGATGCAGGCCATGACCGGCCTATCCCCTCAGGCATCCGCATTGCGGATGCCTTGTTTTTTGTCTGCCCTGCAGCGCTGGCTGCTGGGCGCAGCATTGCTGTGGGTGCTGGCCTGCAGCAGTGCCCTGGCCGCTTCTTCCGCGCTGGGTTGCACACCACAGTTTCTGGGCAGCTGGGGCGCTCCTGAGACCCATGAAGGCCGGCGACCTGCCGACGGCTGGCAGAGCGCATCGATTCCTCACAACTCCGGCCAGCTGTGGCCAGGCTCGCGCGTGCCCGTCTGGTATCGCCTTGACTGGCAGCTGCATTGCCAACCCGATGTGGCACCGGGCGATGCGCAACTGGCGCTGGCCGTGTCCGGCATTCGCGCGGCGGGCACGGTGTACTGGAACGACATGCTGCTGTGGAGCGATAAATCCTTGGTGGAGCCGTACTCACGCAGCTGGAATATGCCGCGCTGGTGGCCTGTGTCTGTGCAAGACACGCAGGCCGTGCAGACCGCGTGGATCCGCGTGGTCGGCATGCAGGCCGAAGCCATGGGGGTCGGCTATGTCGAGCTGGGCGATATGAGCGCGATTCAGGATGCCTATGCTTCGCGCTACTGGCACCAGCGCACCAGCTATGTGCTGACGGCAGGGTTGTCGCTGACCATTGCCTGTGTGGCGCTGGCGGTGTGGTTGTGGCGGCGCCGTGAAAAAATCTATCTCTGGATGGGGTTGATGCAGATTTTCTGGACGCTCTATCTAAGCGTCGTCCTCAGCCTGGAGCCCTGGCCTGGCATCAGCAGCCTGGGGCTCTCGCGCTTGAACGTGGTTTTCTTCATGCTCTATGGTCATTGCTTTTTGAGCTTTGTGCTGCGCTTTCACGGACAGCGCAAAGTCCATCTGGAGCGTGCGCTCTGGGTTGCGTTGGCGCTCTGGGTGGCTTATATGTGGACAGGGATCAGCCCCACGCGGCGCATGAGCGATCTGTCGCTGGTCTGGGGCTCGGCGGTGTTCATGAGCGGCTGCCTGTACGCCATCTACCAGGGCTTGCGCACCCGCGCACGCTCGCACCTTTTGCTGGGCGCAGGGTGCGCGGCAATGGTCGTGGTGGCTTTGCACGATACCCGGGTGGCCTTGCGCTACTGGGACAACGACCAGACCTGGTCCTACCTCGGCTGGCCGTTGAACATGGTTTTGCTGGCCTTGTTGCTGGGCTGGCAGGTGGCCAGTCATATGCGGCGCGTCGATGGCTTCAATGCGGAGCTGACCGCGCATGTGACCCAGGCCCGTGCCGATCTTGCTCAGGCGCTGGAGCGCCAGCACGCCAAGGACTTGCAAAGCGCCAAGCTGCAGGAGCGCGTGCAACTGGCCCATGACCTGCACGACGGGCTGGGTGGCAGTCTGGTGCGATCCATGGCGCTGATAGAGCAGGCGCCGCAGCAACTGTCGAACGACCGCGTGATGTCGCTGCTCAAGACCTTGCGTGACGATTTGCGGCAGGTGATTGACACGGGCTCCAGCAGCGGCGTGACGGTGCCTGAAACCCCTGCGCGCTGGATTGCACCGCTGCGCCATCGTTTCACGCATATTCTGGATGAGCTGAACATGCAGGCCCAGTGGCAGGTCGATGATCGGTGGCGCGCCACACCCACGGCTTTGCAATGTCTGGGCATGCTGCGTTTTCTGGAAGAGGCGTTCGCCAACATCATCAAGCACTCCCGTGCGCAGCAGGTGCAGGTGGTCTGCGTTCAGCCTGATGAGCAGACATGGGTGTTGAGCGTGCAAGACGATGGCGTGGGCTTTGACTGGAATGCCGTGCAGCAAGCCGGCATGAGTGTGGGTATGCGCAGCATGCAGGCCCGTATTGCCCGCATTGGTGGATCGGTGCAAGTGCAGTCGCAGCCGGGCTGCACGCTGTTAACGGCGTGTATTCACATCAAGGTCATTCCGCTTTGGGAGACTTGATTTGCTATTTATTTGTGAGCTTCTTGCGTTTATTAAATAAGCGCTGCAGGCTGATTTGATATGAAAAAGACGCTGAAGTCAGCGCCTTTTTTGCGGGTGAAGTGCCTCACTTCTTGATCTGCGGCACATCCACAAAATCATCCAGGCTCAGGCCTTTTTCGGCCAGCAGCGCTTCGAGTACGGGTTTCAAACGGCCCAGACTCGCTTCCACCGTTTCGCGAACGGTATCGACCACCACTTGCGTGCTGCGCTCGATCTCGATGTTCACCAGATCACCCACCTTTTTGTCGCCAAACACCGTCATGCGCAAAGTTTCGGGAATCAGCCAGACCTCGAACCAGCCTTCCTTGCGGTTGACTTCAGCGACCGTGAGGCTGGCGCCATTGACGGCGATATAGCCCTTGGCAAACACATACGGGCGGAAGGCTTCAGGAATGCCAAAGCGGATCTTGTGATTGGTGTCGGTCTTGACGATTTCCAGCAGCGGAGCGGTGAAGTCCACATGGCCCGACAACGGGTGGCCGCCAATCTCGGCGCCATCCTTGGCAGCGCGTTCCACATTGATGACATCGCCCACCTGGTACTGGCCCAGCGTGGTGATGTTCAGGCTTTGCAGCATCACATCAAAGGTGGCGCTGGTGGGCGAGAGGTTTTCGGTCACCGTCAGGCACACGCCGTCGTGTGAGACGCTGGCGCCAATGGCCAGATCCTCGCAAAAGCCTCCGGGGAATTCCATGGTGAAGGTGCGCAGACCATCCTGGTCGCGCAGCGCGGCAATGCTTGCCACGGCTTGGATGATGCCGGTGAACACGGGGCTGTCTCTCTTCTCAACAGGCGGGCGCAGGGCGCGGGCCTTGGTTCAAAACAGCTATTTTGCCTGCGTTGCGGCAGTGCTTCAGGCGAAGGCGGACTGGCCTTCCCAGAAGCCGCTGATTAAGCTTTCAGGCTTTTTCAGGGCGCGCACCCATGCACAATCGGGCCAGGCATCCATCTGCACATTCATGCCAGCAAACACGCCATAGCCGGGGCCGGCGGCAATCACACCATCGGCTTGCAGGGTCTCGCCCGTACGAATGCTGCAGGCCGCGCGAATGTCGCCCAGCGACTTGATGCCCCAGCCCGCCTGAATATGGTTGCCGCACTCGATGTGGTCATTGCTGGCAATGCCGTGGCCCACCTCCAGCAAGCCTTGCACGGTGATCGCGCCTGTGGCGCGCAGGCCCTTGCCGCAGCGCAGCGTGCCTTGCACGTCGATTTCGCGGTCAATCTGGGCGCCGCCCTTGATGTCTACATTGCCGCTGCACACCAGCTCCCAGCCCGCGCGCAGCTCTGCGGCGCGGATATGGGCGGGCGCATTGCCGGACATATCGCCTTGTACTTCCACGCTCCACGCTGCCTTGATGCTGCCGCCTGCCTGCAGCAGCTCATTGCAGAAGATGGCGCCGCCGCTTTGAATGTCTTCACCCACTTCAAGCTTGCCCGCGCGTATGCCGCCGCCCACCTGCAGGCCACGGCCCACCAGCAACTGCCCCGGCACGCGCACATCGCCGCGCACAATCAGCGTGCCGGCGTAGACGAAGTTGTCTGCCTCAAGGTGATCCACTTCCAGCACGCTATGGGTCGCGCCAAAGTTCTCCAGCAGCCAGCGGGCGTCATCCACACGACCTGCGGCCACCTGTGTATCCATGGCGGCCTGATAGTCGCCGCCGCTCAGGTTGTTGCGCACAAACCAGCGGTAACCCATGGCGCAAGGGTTTTTCCCGCGCAAAAAATTCTGTGTGAGTTCCATATCCATGGCTGACCTCCGAGTCGTTCGCTGAGTCCATTGAGCAAGGTGCGGCGCGTGGCAGGACGTGACCGTAGCGGTCTTGGACGTACCTTTCCCATGCACCTGGGGTGTGCTTGTTCTGGAAGGCCGTGCGGAGGATGTGAGAGCGTTGCTCTATGCCATCCGCACGGCGGCGGAAAGCATGGCCGTGACACCGCTGAGGCTCACGAATGCGGTCGGAATGCCATGGCGGCAGGTGTGCAGCTTTCGCAGCGCGCAGGCACGGGCAGGCAGCTCTGCAATCAAGGCAGAGCGGCGCAAACGGGCGGCGGTGGAAAGGTGGGTGCAGGCCATGGATAGATGGAGCAATAGAGCCGCAATTATGCCTTCTCGGTTTTTTGCAGTCTTGTGCACTGGTATGCGTGGCGTGTTAGCGCCTTGGCGCGCCGGTTCCCGTGTGCAACGCAAGGCATCGTTGCTTTAGGTAACATCAGCTCCCCTTGCGGGCGCGCGCATGGCTCTTGGGCCCTCAGGCCACAGCCTTGAAATGCACAGCGCCTTGCCCTGAAATTGCAGCCACAGACCCGCCTTGATCGGGTCTGGGCGTTGAGACCAGTCATGACTCAAAACACCCCCCCTTCTTTTTTAAGCCGCATCGCCATCGCGATCGGCAGCTTTTTCGCCATCCTCGGCAACGGACGTCTGGCCGCCGATGTGACCCGTGTGCGCGCTGGTGAGGCTTTTGCCGCTGACGTTGCCCCCAAGGAAGTGCGCGTTGAAGTACCAGTCGAGAAGATTGTCGAAGTCCGTGTGGAAGTGCCGGTCGAGAAGATTGTCGAAAAAACGGTAGAGAAACGTGTTGAAGTCCCCGTCGAGAAGCTGGTCGAAAAAACCATCGAAGTTGAAAAACTGGTGGCTACCGACACGGCCGCCCTGCAGCTGCTGGGCCTGATGCAGCGCGAAGCCCGTTTTGTGGACTTTATTCAAGAAGACGTGGCCCCATACACCGACGCTGAAATTGGTGCCGCCGCCCGCGTAGTGCACGAAGGCTGCCGTAAGGTGCTGCGCGAGCATTTCGCCATTGCCCCCGTGCGTAGCGAAGCTGAAGGCAGCCGCATCACCCTGCAAGCCGGTTTTGACGCCGCTTCCGTGCGCCTGACCGGCAATGTGGTCGGCCAGGCCCCGTTCACCGGCACGCTGAGCCACCGCGGCTGGCAGGTCACCGACGTGAAGCTGCCGCAGCTGACCGACATTCAGGCCGCCAAGGTAATCGCCCAAGCTGAAGTGGAGCTGTAAGCCATGAATATGTTTGCCTCCATCGCCGCATCCGGCGCGGCTCAAAATGCTGTATCTACTCCTGATTCTGTAGCTGCTGCCGCTCAACCTGTAAGCGCTACAGGCCAAAACAACACTCAAAATTCTGGTGCGCAGTTCAGCATCGGTATTGACCTAGGTACCACGCACTGCGCACTGTCCTATGTGGACAAAACTGCCAGCGACGGCGACAAGGTGGTGCAAGGCGTGCTGGACCTTCCCCAGCTCACCGCGCCCGCCAGCGTGCAAGCCTTGCCGCTGCTGCCATCCTTTTTGTACTTGCCGCATGAGAGCGAGCTGAGCGAGGCCGAGCGCACGCTGCCCGGCGCCGCATCCAGCGACTTCATCATCGGCGAATTCGCCCGCAGCCGTGGCGCGGCCACGCCCATCCGTCTGGTCAGCAGCGCCAAAAGCTGGCTCTGCCACCCCGGCGTGGACCGTCGCTCGCCCCTGCTGCCCGCCGATGCCCCCGAAGAAGTCAGCCGCATCTCGCCGCTGAGCGCTTCGATTCGCTATCTGGAGCACCTGCGCTGGGCGTGGGAGCAAGCCCACCCCGAGGCACCGTTTTCCCAGCAAGACATCACCGTCACCATCCCCGCATCGTTTGACCCCGCTGCGCGTGAGCTGACGGCCGAGGCCTGCAAGGCGGCTGGCTTTGCCAACCTGACTTTGCTGGAAGAGCCGCAAGCCGCGCTCTACAGCTGGATTCAGGCCAGCGGCGGCCAATGGCGCAAGCAAGTGCAGCACGGCGACATCATTCTGGTGGTGGACGTAGGTGGCGGCACCACCGACCTCTCGCTGATTGCTGTGCGTGAGCGCGAAGGCAATCTGGAGCTGCAACGCATTGCCGTGGGCGAGCACATCTTGCTCGGCGGCGACAACATGGATCTGGCGCTGGCCTACGGCGTGGCCCGCAAGCTGGCGCAAGAGGGCAAGCAGCTCGACGCCTGGCAAACCCGTGCTCTTGCACACGGCTGCCGTGCGGCCAAAGAGCAATTGCTGGCCGACGCGAACCTGCAATCCGTGCCTGTGGTTGTGCCTAGCCGGGGCAGCAAGCTCATCGGTGGCAGCATCCGCACCGAAGTCACGCGTGACGAAGTGCTGGCCATGCTGGTCGAAGGCTTCTTCCCCAAGGTCGCGGTCAGCGCCAAGCCCCAGACCCGTGCCCGCGCAGCGCTTACACAGCTGGGCCTGCCCTATGCACAAGATGCCGCAGTCACGCGCCATCTGGCTGCCTTCCTGAGCCGCCAGGTCAACGCACTGGCCGATATTGACGGCCTGAACGCCGAGCAGACCGACGGCTCCACCTTCCTGCACCCCACGGCCATTCTGTTCAACGGCGGCGTGCTCAAGGCGCCGCAAATCGAGCAGCGCATTCTGGAAGTCATCAACGGCTGGCTGGACGAAGAGGCTTGTGAGCCCGCCCGTTTGCTGGATGGTGCCAACCTGGATCTGGCCGTAGCCCGTGGCGCGGCCTACTACGGCCACATCGCCACCAGCGGCCGCGGCGTGCGCATCCGTGGCGGCACGGCGCAGTCGTATTACGTAGGCGTGGAATCGAACATGCCCGCCATCCCCGGCATGGAGCCGCCCATGTCCGCCCTGTGCCTTGCACCGTTCGGCATGGAAGAGGGCACCGAAGTCGCGCTGAGCGATCTGGAGCTGGGTCTGGTTGTGGGCGAGCCCGTGCGTCTGCGCTTCTTTGGCTCGTCTGTGCGCCGCGCCGATCAGGTCGGCACCATGCTGGACTTCTGGGGCCCTGAAGAGCTGGTTGAGCTGCAAGAGATTGAACTGAACCTGCCAGCGGCTGGCCGTGCAGCGGGTGAAGTGGTTCCTGTCACGCTGGAAGCGCGTGTGACCGATATCGGCACGCTGGAACTCAATGCCGTGCCCGTGGGTGGCACTGACCGCTGGAAGGTGGAGTTTGATGTGCGCGCCGAGACTTCGGCTGACGTTGCTGAGTAAAGCGGTTTAACCGCTTGAAGGCGAAAGCCCGCTGACCGGATGGTTGGCGGGCTTTTTTATGGCCTAAAGATGGCTCTGATGCTTTTACTGCCTGCGCTTCAAGCTATTGTTTTTGATTCATTTTGGATATGACTCAAGGCAGCTTTTTAAGGTGAAAGAGGGCGGGCGGAGATGGGTGAATCTCCCAAACAAGGTCGCAGGCGAAAAGAACTGCACTCCGCAGTCCTTGCTGCCAATTGTTACGATCGGCCACCTCCCTAGCGCATCGTCCCTTGGCTTTCATGACTGTCACCTCCACTCAGCCCGCTTACATCGTCGGCATAGACCTAGGCACCAGCCATACCGTGGCCGCCAGCGTGGCGGTGGCTGGGGTTGCGGCAGATATTGAGTTGCTCAACATTGCGCAGCGCAGCACGGCGGGCGAGGTGATTTCACAGCCCCTGCTGCCCTCGGTGCGCTACCAGGCGGCACCCGGCGAGCTGGGCGATGCCTGGCAACAGCCCTGGCCGCCGCAAGGCGCTGATGCGCAAGCCCCCGCCGTCATCGGGCGCTGGGCGCGCGACTTGGGTGCTGCTGTGCCGGGGCGGCTGGTGGCTAGTGCCAAAAGCTGGCTCTCGCACACCGGTGTAGACCGCAGCGCGCCTATCCTGCCGTGGGGCGCTGGGGATGATGTAGCCAAGGTGTCGCCGCTGGCAGCGTCGGCCTCATACCTGGCCCATGTCAAAGCCGCATGGGACAGGGCGCATCCTGAAGCACCGTTGCACCAGCAAAGCGTGGTGCTGACGGTACCTGCCTCGTTCGACGAAGGTGCCCGCGCGCTGACGCTGGAGGCCGCGAAACTGGCGGGCCTGCCCGGCGTGCAACTGCTGGAAGAACCCAAGGCCGCATTCCACGACTGGCTGGTGCTGCAAGGCGAGCAACTCGCGCTGCAACTGGCCGATAGCCGGCTGGTGCTGGTGGTCGATGTGGGCGGCGGTACGACCGACCTGACCTTGATTCGTGTTGAAGAAGCAGTGGGCGACGGCCTGCCCACGCTGACCCGCACCGCCGTGGGCGAGCATTTGATGCTGGGCGGCGACAACATGGATCTGGCGCTGGCCCATCAGCTGGAGCCCGCCTTTGCGGGCGAAGGCCTGCGTCTGCCCGCGCAGCGCTTTGCACAGCTGGTGCAGCGCTGTCGCATGGCCAAAGAGCAGCTGCTGGCCGCTGATGCACCCGAGCAAGTCAGCATTACCTTGCTGGGCGGCGGCAGCCGTTTGCTGGCCGCAACGCAGACGGCCACGCTGACCCGTGCGCAGGTGCAGCAGCAGGTGGTTGAAGGCTTTTTGCCACCCGCCCAGATCAGCGATATGCCCAACAAGCGCCAAGGCGCACTGCGCGGCTTTGGCCTGCCGTACCCGGCTGATGCAGCCATCAGCCGCCATCTGGCGCAATTTTTGAGTTTGCATACGGATGGGGCGTTGCCAGACACCGTGCTGCTCAATGGTGGCGTGTTCCATGCCCATGCGCTGGTGCAGCGGCTGACCGACTTGCTCAGCAGCTGGCGCGGCCGCCCCGTGCGGGTGTTGCACAACCCGCATCCTGATTGGGCCGTGGCCCGTGGCGCGGCGGCCTATGGGCTGGCGCGGGTGCAGGCTGAGCTGCAAGCGAAATCAGAGGTAAATCAGCCTGCAGCGCAAGCACAGAAAGCGCCAGCAGCTATCAAAAATAGTATGCCCCGCATTGGCGGCGGCGCAGCGCGCAGCTACTGGCTGCTGCTGCCCGGCAAGAAGGGCGAAGCACCCCAAGGCCTTTGCCTGCTGCCACGCGGCACGGAAGAGGGCGTGCGCATCGTGCTCTCCGGGCGGCGCTTTGCCCTCAAGCTGGGGCAGGCCGTGCGCTTTAATTTACTGGCCAACAGCCAGAGTCACGCCCCCGTGCAGGCCGGGCAGATTGCGCCGCTTACGGGTGATGGCTGGGTAGAGCTGCCGCCGCTGGCGACCGTGCTGCCTGCGCCAGAAGGCGTGGCTGCTGCGCAGGTCGAGGTGCAGTTGCAGGCCTGCATGAGCGAGGTAGGCACGCTGGAAGTGCGCTGCGTTGCGGTGCAGGATGCTGCGCAGTCATGGCTGCTGCCCTTCACGGTGCGCGGTGCTGTCACTGCGGAAACCATAGCGGATAGCGAAGATTTATCAAGCGCTGAAGCCCCAAAAGGCTTGAACTCTCTGGCCGCCAAATTGCCCGAAGCCGTGGCGCTGATTGACCGCATTTTTGGCACGCAGGCGCAAGAAGTTACTGGCAAGGAAGTGCGGAAGCTACGCCCGTCGCTGGAAAAAATTCTGGGCCCGCGCGATGGCTGGGATGTGGGTCTGCTGCGCGCCTTGTTTGATGCGCTGCTGGCCCGTGCCAAACGCCGCCGCCGCACCGCCGACCATGAGCGCGTGTGGCTCAACCTCGCAGGCTGGTGCCTGCGCCCCGGCGTGGGTGCCGAGCTGGATGCCTGGCGCATCACCCAGGTCTGGGCGCTATACGGCGCAGGGCTGGGCCATGCCAAAGAGTCTGCCAACTGGACGGAATGGTGGGTCTTCTGGCGCCGCGTGGCCGCTGGCTTGAACGAGGCCCAGCAGATGGAATTGCTGGAAGACGTAGCCGGTCATATGCAAAAGGCCGTGCAGCAGACCACAAGATCAGGCGGCAAGAGCAGCCATGGCAGTTACGACGACATGCTGCGCCTGTTCGCGGCTATGGAGGCCGTTCCCTGGCAGTACCGCCAGGAGATGGGCCAGTGGATGCTGCAGCGCCTGAAGCGCGAGGGTGAAACCGTGCAGACCTGGTGGGCCATAGGCCGTCTGGCCTCCCGCCAGTCGCTAGCCGCGAACGCCCATCTGGTCATGCCGCCCGATGCTGTGCAGGAGTTTCTTGACGCCACGCTGGAGCAGGATTGGCGCAAGAACGAGACCGCCATGTTCGCTGCCGTGCAAATGGCGAGATTGACCGGTGATCGCGCCCGCGACCTGCCTGATGAGGTGCGCGCGCAGGTGCTGGAGAAGATGGGAAGCAGCGGAGCCCCCGAGCGCTGGATCGCCATGGTCGAGCAGGTGGTGCAGATGCAGGCCGAGGACCAGAAACGCAGTCTTGGCGACAGCCTGCCGCCGGGGTTGGTGCTGCTGTGAAGTCGCTCGAACGACTGAGCCCCCCAACGATTGATCTTCTTTTTTCTGCCTGATGCCTTTGAACACCGCTGCCCCGTTCCGTCGCTCCCGTTTTTGGCTTGCGATTCTTATTCTGCTGGTTATCGCCGTCGGCCTTGCCTCTCGCCGGGGCTATGTGCCCTTCCCTGCGGTGCTGGGCAATTACCCCGGTGATGCGCTCTGGGCCTGGGTGGTGTTGCTGTGCGTGGCCTGGGTGCGGCCTAGCATTGCTCGGACCAAGCTGGCGGGCTGGTCGCTGCTGATCGCCTTTGCCATCGAGTTTCTGCAGCTCTACCAAGCCCCTTGGATGCAGGCGCTGCGCACCAACAAACTGGCGTATCTGGTTCTGGGCAATGGTTTTGATCCGCTGGATCTGGTGGCTTATGTCGCAGGAATTGCTCTGGGTCTTGCGGTCGATCGTGGTTGGGAGAAGGCACGCCTGCGCAGGGGCTGAGATGGCATGAATCGTGCTGCTTTTTTAGCGCATAAGCATGATGAAAAGCACTACCCCATGAAAACGCCTTTGCACTATCTGGTGGCGGCTCGGCAAAGCGAGATGGCCGAGCTGGAGCAGATCAGCCGCGCCAGCACGCTGGTGGCCAGCATGTCCGAGCTCGTCCACGCGCTGCAGAAGGAGCGCGGGCTGTCCAATATCTTTCTGGCCAGCGGCGGGGCCCAGGCGCAGCAGGTCTTGCAGGCGCATCTGCCGCAGGTGGATCAGGCCATGGCCCGTGTTTGCGGGGTGCTGGATGCACTGGGAGAACGCTCCCCGGGCGCGCATGGAGCGCGGCTGTTCAATGCGATTGCGAATGCGCTGCAGGGCTTCGAGGCTTTGCCCTTGCTGCGCCGCAAGCGCGATGCGCTTCAGCTGAGTGCCGAGGATTGCACGCAGGCGTTGATCCGCATGATTGCCGCCTGCCTGACCGTGGTGTTCGAGGCAGCAGACAGTGCAAGCGACCCCGATGTCGCAAGACTGCTGGTGGCGCTGTTTCATTTCATGCAGGGCAAGGAGCTGGCTGGGCAGGAGCGCGCGACGGGCGCTGCGGCGTTTACCAGTGGCGTCAGCAAGCCGGAGCGCCAGCGCCATTGGCTGCATCTGATCGAATCGCAGGACCGCTGCTTTCAGGTGTTTGCGGATTTCGCCAGCGCGCCAGGCGTAGAGCGCTGGCAACTGCAGTGCGGCAGCTGTCCTGATATGGCGGTGATCGATCGCCTGCGCCGCATCGGCTGCACGGCAGGGCATGGCGCGCCTCTGGATAGCAGCTTGAGCTCACCCTGGTTTGAGGCCTGCTCCAGCCGGCTCGATGCCATGCACCAGATTGAGGCATTTCTGGCGCTGGAGCTTCAGGCGCAATGCCTGAAGAAGCTCGACCAGGCGGGTGCTGCCCTAGCCCAGCAGCAGGCGCTGCTGGAGTCCATGCCGGAGTCTACGGCTCGCGCAGAGGCTGCTGCGGCCTTCATCCTTGGTTCTGCGAAGTCTGGCGCAGCCCTGCCTGCGGAAGGCAGTTATGGGCTGCAGCTGGAGAAAAGCATTGTGGGCCTGGTGCAGGAGCAGGCAGCGCGGCTGCAGGATATGCAGACCGAGATCGACAAGGCGCGCTCCACGCTGAAGGAGCGCAAGACTATAGAACGAGCCAAGGGTGTGCTGATGAATTACCGCCAGTTGAGCGAGGGCGATGCCTACAAGCTGATCCGCCAGACAGCCATGAACCAGAACCGGCGCATGCTGGATGTGGCCGAGGCCATTCTGGCGACGGTAGACCTGCTGCCTGGCAGCACCAATTCGTAGCATTGGGTCGTATTGATTGCTGCGGCGCACCAAAGTCGGGCTGAAATCGTGCGCAAGTCATCTTCTTTCCAGTGGCGAAAGGTTTGGCACGGTTTGTGCATGACTTTTGATGTCAAGCAGACCAAAGGCGGTCGCGCTTAAAGCGTTATTACGAGTGACCTGGGACAACGGCGTCCTTCTCTCCTCTCACCCGAGGAGGGAAGGGCGCCTTTTTGTTTTCCGGATCGCCTTCACCACGATTCTTGATGGAGTTTTCTCATGAGCAAGCGCCTTTTCCCCTCCCCAGTTCATTCTCTGGAGTCTGGCCGCCGAGACTTTCTGCGCGTTGCAGGTGGTGCCGCACTCTACGGGGCATTAGGTCACCACGGCGTCTGGGCTGCGGGCTCTGATGCGCCCGAGAAGAAGGAAGTCAAAATTGGCTTCATCCCGCTGACCGATTGCGCCAGCGTGGTCATGGCGTCGGTGCTGGGTTTCGATCAGAAATATGGCGTGAAGATCGTCCCCAGCAAGGAAGCGAGCTGGGCCAGCGTGCGCGACAAGATGGTGAATGGCGAGCTGGACTTTGCGCATGTGCTGTACGGGCTGGTCTACGGCCTGCATCTGGGCATTGGCGGCCCCAAAAAAGACATGGCTGTGCTGATGAACCTGAACAACAACGGTCAGGCCATCACCTTGTCCAAAGCGCTGGCCGACAAGGGCGCTGTGGATGGCGCAAGCCTTGCCAAAGTGATGGCTAAGGAAAAGCGCGAATACACGTTTGCGGGCACCTTCCCCACCGGAACCCATGCCATGTGGATGCATTACTGGCTGGCGGCGGCGGGCATCAATCCGGTGACGGATGCCAAGCTGATCACCGTGCCCCCGCCCCAGATGGTGGCCAATATGCGCGTGGGCAATATGGACGGCTTTTGCGTGGGCGAGCCCTGGAACCACCGCGCCATCATGGACGGCATTGGTATCACGGCCAACACCTCGCAGGACATCTGGAAGGATCACCCCGAAAAAGTGCTGGGCACCACGGGCGACTTTGCCAGCAAGAACCCCAACACCTGCCGCGCCGTGATGATGGCGATTCTGGAGGCCAGTCGCTGGATTGACGCCAGCATGCAAAACAAGATGAAGATGGCCGAGACCGTGGCCCAGAAGTCGTACATCAATACCAGCGTGGACGCCATCAACCAGCGCATTCTGGGCCGCTATCAGAACGGTCTGGGCAAGACCTGGGACGACCCCAACCACATGAAGTTCTTCAACGACGGTGCGGTGAACTTCCCCTATCTGTCTGATGGCATGTGGTTTCTGACCCAGCACAAGCGCTGGGGCCTGCTCAAGAGTCACCCCGACTATCTGGCTGTGGCCAAGCAGATCAACCGCATTGACCTGTACACGCAGGCCGCGAGCCAGCTGAAGGTGAACGTGCCCAAGGAAGCCTTGCGCAGCAGCAAGCTGATGGATGGCGTGGTGTGGGATGGCAAGAACCCCGGCCAGTACGCCGACAGTTTCAAGATCAAGGCCTGAGGCCGACACCCCCAAGGAGATTCACCATGGTCAGTGCCGTACTTCCATCCCGTCTTGAGCTGGACCCTCCCCACGATCCGCAGCTGGCCATACAGGCGGCCAACGATGCCCGCTTGAATGCTTCCAAAGAGATAGCTGATAGCGCAGAACCTGCAAGGGCTACAGTGAAAAAAGACTCAAAAATTAAAGCCGCACCTGCTGCACCCGTTGCGACACCGCCCAACCGCTGGCGCCAGCGTGCCGAAGGTCTGATCGGCACGGTGCTGCCGCCGCTGCTGGGGCTGGCGCTGCTGGTGGGCTTGTGGTCCATCGTCTCCAGCACCACGGGCCACAGTATTCCCACCCCGGCCGAGACCTGGACGCAGGCGGTCGAGGTCTTTCGCGACCCGTTCTATCGCAACGGCCCCAACGATCAGGGCGTGGGCTGGAACGTGCTGTCGTCGCTGCAGCGCGTGGCGCTGGGCTTTGGGTTGGCGGCGCTGGTAGGCATTCCTGCAGGCTTTCTGATCGGGCGCTTCAACTTTCTCTCACGCATGTTCAACCCGCTGATCAGCCTGCTGCGTCCCGTATCGCCGCTGGCCTGGTTGCCAATTGGCCTGCTGGTGTTCAAGGGGGCGAATCCAGCCGCCACCTGGACCATCTTCATCTGCTCCATCTGGCCCATGGTCATCAACACCGCCGTCGGTGTGCAGCGTGTGCCGCAGGATTACATGAACGTGGCGCGGGTGCTGAACCTGTCGGAATGGAAGATCGCCACCACCATCCTCTTTCCCGCCGTGCTGCCCTATATGTTGACGGGTGTGCGTCTGGCCGTGGGTACGGCCTGGCTGGTGATCGTGGCCGCCGAGATGCTGACCGGTGGCGTGGGCATTGGCTTCTGGGTCTGGGACGAGTGGAACAACCTCAACGTCAAGAACATCATCATCGCCATCTTCGTGATTGGCATCGTGGGCCTGTTGCTGGAATTGGCGCTGGTCAAGCTGGCTTCGGCCTTTACGTTTGAAGAGGTGAAATCATGAACGCATCGCTGTCCACCAAGTACATCGAGATCCACGATGTAGAGCAGACCTTCAAGACCTCCAAAGGCCTGTTTCCTGCGCTGCGTGACATCAATCTCAATATCGCCAAGGGCGAGTTTGTGAGCCTCATCGGCCACTCAGGCTGCGGCAAGTCCACTTTGCTCAACCTGATTGCGGGGCTGACGGTGCCCACCAGTGGTGCACTGCTGTGCGCCAACAAGGAAATCAAAGGCCCGGGCCCCGAGCGTGCCGTGGTGTTCCAGAACCATTCGCTGCTGCCATGGCTGACCTGCTGGGGCAATGTGCACCTTGCCGTGGAGCGTGTCTTTGCCAAGCGCGAAACCAAGGCGCAGCTGGCCGAGCGCACCGATGCCGCACTGGCCATGGTGGGCCTGACACACGCTGCACAAAAGCGCCCCGGCGAGATATCTGGCGGTATGAAACAGCGCGTGGGCATTGCCCGGGCTCTGTCCATGGAGCCGCAAGTGCTGCTGATGGATGAGCCGTTTGGCGCGCTGGATGCGTTGACCCGCGCCAAGCTGCAGGACGAGTTGCTGGAGATCGTGGCGCGCACGCACAGCACGGTGGTCATGGTGACGCACGATGTAGACGAGGCCGTGCTGCTGTCCGACAAGATCGTGATGCTGACCAACGGGCCTGCGGCCACCATTGGCGAGGTGCTGCATGTAGAACTGCCCCGCCCGCGCAGCCGCGTAGCGCTGGCCGAAGACCTGCAGTACCAGGGCTACCGCAAAGCCGTGATCGACTTTCTCTACACCCGCCAAGGGCATGTGGAGAAGGCAGCCTGAGTCTGCTTTCTCTGCCGCTGCATGGCGCCTTCGGGCGCCATGTTTGTTTTGATGCACTGCGATAAAGCGCGACTGCACGGAAATGGTGCGTGCTGATGGGCTCCTGTGACATTGAGCAGGGCAAGGAAGCTGGCACAGCAATTGCATGGTTCTTGTTGTGGCCAAGGTGGGCCACAGGGTGATGGTGCAAGGCTGGACCAGATCCCAAAGACAAAGACGTCTGCGCGCTCATGCGAGTCATGAAGCGCGAGGCGTCTTTTTTGCGTTTTGCAAGCCCACGGGGACTGAGATGAAAAAATCCAAACTGGTCATGATTGGTAACGGAATGGCAGGTGTGCGTGCTCTGGAAGAGCTGCTGACCATTGCCCCCGAGCTGTACGACATCACGGTGTTTGGTGCCGAGCCACACCCCAACTACAACCGCATTCTGCTGTCGCCGGTGCTGGCGGGCGAACAGACGCTGGCCGATATCGTGCTCAACGACTGGGCCTGGTACCAGGACAACCACATCCTGCTGCACGCGGGCTATACGGTCACGGCCGTGGATCGCGCCCGCCGCACCGTGCATGCCACCAATGCGCAGGGTGAAACCATCAGCGCCGAATACGACCGCCTCATCATGGCCACCGGCTCCAATCCTTTCATCCTGCCCATTCCCGGCAAGGACCTGCAAGGCGTACTGGCCTATCGCGATATTGCTGATACCGAAGCCATGATTGAAGCGGCCAAAACGCTCAAGCACGCGGTGGTGATCGGTGGCGGCCTTCTGGGGCTGGAGGCGGCCAACGGTCTGATGAAGCGCGGCATGCAAGTCACCGTGGTACATGTGGGCGACTGGCTGATGGAGCGCCAGCTAGACGACCAGGCGGGCCGCATGCTGCAAAAGTCGCTGGCTGAGCGCGGCATGCAGTTCTGCATGAAAGCGCAGACGCAAGAGCTGGTGGGCAACGCCGCAGGTCGCGTGAGTGCGGTGCGCTTTAAAGACGGCAGCGAAGTGCCTGCCGATCTGGTGGTCATGGCCGTGGGCATACGCCCCAATACCGAGCTGGCCGAGTCCATGCATCTGCATGTGAATCGCGGCATTGTGGTCAGCGACACCTTGCAGACCGTGACCGATCCGCGCATCTACGCCGTGGGCGAGTGCGCGGCGCATCGCGGCATTGCCTACGGCCTGGTAGCACCGCTGTTTGAGCAGGGCAAGGTGCTGGCCAACCATCTGGCCGAGTTCGGCATTGGCCGCTATCTGGGCTCGCTCACGTCCACCAAGCTCAAGGTCACGGGCATCGATCTGTTCTCGGCGGGCGACTTTCAGGGCGGCGGCGATACCGAAGAAATTCTGATGAGCGACCCCTATGCGGGCGTCTACAAAAAGCTGGTCATCAAGGACGACAAGCTGGTCGGTGCCTGCCTCTACGGCGACACGGTGGACGGCAGCTGGTACTTCAAGCTGCTGCGCGAAGGCCGCAGCGTGGCCGACATTCGCGACAAGCTGATGTTTGGCGAATCCAATCTGGGCGATACCGGCCACCAGGGCCAGAACAAAGCGGCTGCGCTGGCCGATAGCGACGAGGTTTGCGGCTGCAACGGCGTGACCAAGGGAGCCATTTGCAAGGCCATCAAGGACAAGGGCTTGTTCACGCTGGAAGACGTGCGCAAGCACACCAAGGCCAGTGCCAGCTGCGGCTCCTGCACGGGTTTGGTCGAGCAGATCATCATGTTCACGGCGGGTGGTGACTACTCCGCATCGCCCAAGACCAAGGCCATGTGTGGTTGCACAGACCATGGTCACCAGGCCGTGCGCGATGTGATTCGCACCCACAAGCTGTTGACCACGGATGCGGTGTTTCGCTTCATGGAATGGCGCACGCCCAATGGCTGTGCATCGTGCCGCCCGGCGGTCAACTACTACCTGATCAGCACCTGGCCCAAGGATGCCAAGGACGACCCGCAAAGCCGCTTCATCAACGAGCGCAGCCACGCCAATATCCAGAAAGACGGAACCTACAGCGTGATTCCGCGCATGTGGGGCGGCGAGACCACAGCAAGTGAGCTGCGCCGCATTGCCGATGTGGTGGACAAGTACGACATTCCTACCGTGAAGGTCACGGGTGGCCAGCGCATCGACCTGCTGGGCGTGAAGAAGGAAGACCTGCAAGGCGTGTGGAACGACATAGGCATGCCCTGCGGCCACGCTTATGCCAAGGCGCTGCGTACCGTCAAAACCTGCGTGGGCAGCGAATGGTGCCGCATGGGCACGCAAGACAGCACCCAGATGGGCAAGGACCTGGAGCGTGCCATGTGGCGCATGTATGCCCCGCACAAGGTGAAATTTGCCGTCAGCGGCTGCCCGCGCAACTGTGCGGAATCCGGCATCAAAGACGTGGGCATCATCGGCGTCGATTCTGGCTGGGAGATGTATGTGGGCGGCAATGGCGGCATCAAGACCGAGGTGGCGCATTTCTTCGCCAAGCTCAAGACCGCCGAAGAAGTGATGGAGTACACGGGTGCCTTCATGCAGCTGTACCGGCTGGAAGGCTGGTATTTGGAGCGCACCGTGCACTACATCAACCGCGTGGGTCTGGACCATGTGAAGAAGCGCATTCTGGACGATGCAGAAGGCCGCAAGGCGCTGTGGGAGGAGCTGCAGTTTGCGCTGGAAGGCGAGCCCGATCCCTGGTTTGAAACCGACAAGGCGGCGGTGGATACGCGCCAGTTCCAGCCGTTAACGGCTGCGCAAACGGCCAGCGTCAGCGCCTGATCAAAAGCACCGAGGAGCCTGAAATGAGTGAATGGATTTCTATCTGCACGATTGACGACATCCCCATGCTGGGCGCCCGCCGCGTGGCGCGTGCGCAAGGGCTGGATGTGGCCGTGTTCCGCAACGCCGAAAACGAAGTGTTTGCCCTGCTGGACCGCTGCCCGCACAAGGGCGGTCCGCTGTCGCAAGGCATTGTGTTTGGCCGCAGCGTGGCCTGCCCGCTGCACAACTGGACGATCGCATTGAGCAGTGGCGAGGCCGCTGCACCCGACGAAGGCTGCACGCCGTACTTCAGCGTGCGGGTGGAGGACGGTGAAGTACAGCTGCGTGCCGATGAGCTGGCCAGTCGTGCACTGGAGCAGACGCGGCCCCATGCAGGCCCTGCGCATTGCAGCGGCAAACCAGCCTGCGCTGCTGCCTAAGCTTTTTTTTGCTATAGATGTAATAGCTAGTGGCGCTCATCGGATGAGCGCCATAGCCCCAAAACACTGAAAGCCTGCCATGCCTGAGACCCGATCCACCTGCCCCTACTGCGGCGTTGGCTGTGGCGTCATCATTGAGTCGGATGGCGTGCAAATCACCGGCGTGCGGGGGGACCCCGATCACCCTGCCAATTGGGGGCGCTTGTGCACCAAGGGAAGTACGTTGCACCTGACGGCAGCGCCCGTGCACGCCCGGCAATCGCGGCTGCTGCAGCCAATGCGCAGATTCGATAGGACATCAGCCCCGAAACCGGTGAGCTGGGATGCAGCGCTGGACGATGTGGCAGGCCGCATGGCGCAGATCCATGCCGACCATGGCCCGGACGCGCTGGGTTTTTACCTCAGCGGCCAGTTGCTGACTGAGGACTATTACGTTTTCAACAAGCTGGCCAAAGGTCTGCTGGGCACCAATAACCTGGACACCAACTCCCGCCTGTGCATGAGCAGCGCTGTGGCGGGCTACAAGGCCACGCTGGGTGCCGATGCGCCGCCCGCCTGCTATGAGGATATCGACTTGGCCAGCTGCATGTTCATTGTGGGCAGCAATATGGCGTGGGCTCACCCGATTCTGTTTCGCCGTGTGGAAGAGGCCAGGGCGCGCAACCCGCAGCTCAAAATCATCGTGGCCGACCCGCGCAGGACCGAGACCGCAGAGCTAGCCGATCTGTATCTGCCTTTGCTGCCGGGCAGCGATGTGATGCTGTTCCACAGCTTGCTGCACATCATGTTGTGGGAAGGCTGGACGGATAACGCTTTCATCGCTGAGCACACCAGCGGTTTTGCAGCACTGAAAGAGCTGGTGCGCGAAGCCACGCCCGAGAAGGCATCGGCCATTTGTGGCGTGTCCACAGAAGATCTGTACAAGGCCGCCCGCTGGATTGCCTTGGGGGGTGCATACAGTGCAGGCAGTGCGCCACGCCAGCCCACGCTGAGCCTTTACTGCCAGGGTCTGAACCAGAGCGCCAGCGGCACAGCGAACAACGCGGCACTTATCAATCTGCACCTGGCGACAGGCCAGATTGGCAAGCCCGGTGCGGGGCCGTTGTCGCTCACCGGCCAGCCCAACGCCATGGGCGGGCGTGAGGTGGGTGGATTGTCCAACTTGCTCAGCGCCCACCGCGACATGTCCAACCCCTTGCACCGCGAAGAGGTGGCGCAGCTGTGGGGTGTGGAAAGTATTCCATCGACACCCGGAAAGTCTGCGATAGAGATGTTTGAGGCGGCCGCCGATGGCCAGGTCAAAGCGCTGTGGATTGCCTGTACCAACCCCGCGCAAAGCATGCCCGACCAAACCATGGTGCGACGCGCGCTGGAGCGCGCCGAGCTGGTGGTGGTGCAAGAAGCCTTTGCCGTGACCGAAACCACGGCCTACGCCGACTGGTTGCTGCCCGCCACGACCTGGGGCGAAAAGCTGGGCACGGTCACCAACAGCGAACGCCGAATCTCCCGCGTGCGTGCTGCCTTGGCTGCGCCCGGTCTGGCGCGCCACGACTGGCAGATTGGCGTGCAGCTGGCGCAGCGGCTGGAGCCCCTGGTGCGCCTCGACAAGCCTTCGCTGTTTGGCTATGACATCAGTCGCGCTGAAACAGCAGCCGAGGCGATCTGGAACGAGCACCGTGAAACCACGCGTGGGCGAGATTTGGACATCACCGGCCTGAGCTGGCAAATGCTGGACGATAAGGGGCCGCAGCAGTGGCCTGTGCCCAGCGGGGCAGCGCAAGGCACGCAGCGCCTGTACACCGACCGCCGGTTCGTGACCGATGACAGCCGCGCCCGCTTTGATGCGCAGCCCTGGAAGCCTGTGGCCGTGCAGCGCGATGCGCGCCACCCCTTCAGTCTGAACACCGGTCGCCTGCGCGATCAGTGGCATGGAATGACACGCACCGGCCAGCTGGGCCGTTCGTTTGCCCATGTGAGCGAACCGCAGTTGCAAGTGCACCCGCAAGACATGCAGCGCCTGCGACTGCGGGATGGCGATCTGGTTCATGTCTCCAACCGCTACGGTGCCATCGTGCTGCCCGTGCAGGCGGAAAAGGGACTGCAGCCCGCGCAGCTGTATTTGCCCATGCACTGGGGCGGTATGTATCTGAGTGGACGCAGCTCTAAAGGCCAGCGTTTAGCGGGTGTGAATGCGCTGACCACCCCTGAGTTCTGTCCGCGCTCCAAGCAGCCAGAGCTCAAGCATGTTGCTGTGAGACTGCTCAAGGCCGAGATGCCCTGGACTTGCATGGGCATGGCCTGGCTGGATGACTCGCAGGTGCTGGCTACGCGCGCAGCTTTGACAGAACTCATGGCGGAGTTCGACTTTGCCAGCTGCGTGCTGTTTGGCCGTTCTGTACCGCTGGAAAAGGCCAGCGAAGGCCGCACCGGCGTGCAGTTTCGCGCCGCTGCGTATGAAGCGCCGAGCGCCGAGGTATTGCGAAGGCTGCACGAGCTACTGCAGTTAGATGGAGCGCAGGCGCTGCGTTATGTCGATGCTCGCCGCCAATACAGCCGTGCCATGGCCATAGGTCAGCAAGATGCCGAGCCAGTGCTGAATGCCTTTTTGCTGTGTGGTGACGCCAGTGCTGGCCAGTGGCTGTCCCCCGTGCTGCGCGATGAGCAATCGACCCAAAGCTTTGGCCGGATGTTGCTGTCGTCTGGCAGCAAGCCGCCTGCCGCGATGGCTGCGCGCTCGCCACAGGTCTGCGCCTGCATGAATGTGGATGAGGCCAGCATTACCGCTCAGCTAGGCCAGTGCAGCGGTTCATCCGATGAGCGGCTGGCGCAGCTCAAGTCTTCGCTGGGCTGCGGTACGCGCTGCGGCTCCTGCATTCCCACGATCAAGCAACTGGTGCAGGCGGTGCCGCCTGTCACCCAGATGGTTGCTGCATAAGTCTTTAGCTGAAAGGTCTGCCATGACTTCCCGCCGTGCGAACTCTCTGTCCTCCTCGGGTTGCTGCTATCTGGTAGGGGCTGGGCCGGGTGACCCGGAACTGCTCACCATCAAGGCTTTCAAGCTGATTCAGAGCGCCACCCTGCTGCTGGTTGATGATCTGGTGTCGGCTGAAATCGTCAAGCTAGCCAGTCCCCAGACCCGTGTGATTGCCGTGGGCAAGCGCGGCGGGCGCGAAAGCACATCGCAGGAGTTCATTGAAAAGCTGATGATCATGGCCGCGCGCCAGGGAGAGGTCGTGGTGCGGCTCAAGGGCGGCGACCCTTTCATCTTTGGCCGAGGAGGTGAAGAAGTTGAGCATCTGCGCGCTGCAGGTGTGCAGGTGGAGGTGGTCAATGGCATTACCGCAGGGCTGGCAGCAGCCACCAGTCTGGGCGTTTCACTCACCCACCGCGATCATGCGCATGGCGTGGTGTTTGTGACCGGCCACCCCAAGCCCGGCGGTGTGCAAAACGACTGGCGTCAGCTGGGGCAGACGGCTCATGTCGTGGGCTTGACGCTGGTGGTCTATATGGGCGTGAGTTCTGTGCCGCATATACAGGCCGAGCTGCTGGCCGGCGGCCTGCCCGCCAGCACGCCTGTGGCGCTGGTGCAAAGCGCTAGCCTGCCCACGCAGCAGCAGGTCATCACGCAACTGGGGGAGATGTCCACAGCGCTCGTCAGCAGCGGTTTGGGGAGTCCGTGCGTCTTTGTGATCGGGCAAGTCGTCAAACAGGCGGCAGCGAGTCAGGCTGGGTTTGGGGCATGGCTGGGGGAGATGGAGCTGCGCCGCGCTGTCGGGGTGTGAGTGGTTGGGAAATGTTGGGATTTTCATGATCCCCTGAGCGCAATGAGCCATTGCCAACGTCCCGCACTTGTCATGAGGCGCTAGCATGTGTAGCTAGAATTTTGTACGCCCTGAACATTCACCACGCCCGGCCCTTTACATCTGCAGGGGGATGAGGGTCGGCACACCGAGATAAGTGATGAGCACTGCATACCCCGATACCCAGCTTTTGATCGATGGACAGTGGCAGGTGGCAGCCAGCGGCAAGACGATTGATGTGCGTAACCCGGCGTCGGGCGAAGTCATTGGTCGCGTGGCGCATGCCGATATTCCTGACCTGGACCGTGCCCTCGCCGCTGCGGACAAGGGCTTTCAGGTCTGGCGCAAGGTCTCTGCGCACGAGCGCGGTGCCATCATGCGCCGTGCGGCGGCGCTGCTCAAAGAGCGTGCCGACGAGATCGCTGCGCTGCTGACGCAGGAGCAGGGTAAACCGCTGGCCGAGGCCAAGGGCGAAATCATTGCCGGTGCCGGCATCATCGAATGGTTTGCCGACGAGGCGCTGCGCGTCTATGGCCGCATCGTTCCTTCCCGCCGCCCCGAGCAGCAGCAACTGGTGATCAAGGACCCTGTGGGCCCTGTGGCGGCCTTCACGCCCTGGAACTTCCCTGTCAACCAGATCGTGCGCAAGATTGGCGCGGCCCTGGCTTCGGGTTGCTCCTTTTTGTGCAAGGCACCCGAGGAAACTCCGGCTTCACCCGCAGCGCTGCTCAAGTGCTTTGTCGATGCTGGCATTCCTGCCGGTGTTGTGGGTCTGGTCTATGGCAACCCGGCACAAATTTCCGAGTATCTGATTGCCAGCCCGGTGATCCGCAAGGTGACGTTCACTGGCTCTACCGCCGTAGGCAAGCAGCTGGCAGCGCTGGCGGGCCAGCACATGAAGCGAAGCACCATGGAGCTGGGTGGCCACGCCCCGGTCATCGTCGCAGAAGACGCTGATGTGGCACTGGCCGTGAAGGCGGCAGGTGCGGCCAAGTTCCGCAATGCGGGGCAAGTCTGCATCTCGCCCACGCGCTTTCTGGTGCATAACAGCGTGCGCGAGGAATTCACGCGCGCCATGGTGACCCATGCCGAGGCGCTGAAGGTGGGCAATGGTCTGGAGCAAGGCGTGCAGATGGGCCCGCTGGCCAATCCGCGCCGGGTGACGGCGCTGACCCAGCTGATTCAGAACGCCGAGCACAGCGGTGCCAAGCTGTTGACGGGCGGCGCATCGTTTGGCGATGCCGGTAACTACTTTGCCCCCACGGTGCTTGCGGATGTGCCTTTGACGGCTGATATCTTCAATCAGGAACCCTTTGGTCCCGTCGCGGCGATTCGCGGTTTTGACAAGATTGAAGATGCGATTCAAGAGGCCAACCGCCTCTCGTATGGTCTGGCCGCCTATGCTTTCACGCGCTCGCTCAAGACATCGCACCAGCTGGCGCAGGATGTGGAGGCGGGCATGCTGTGGGTGAACCAGCCCGCGCTGCCATCGGCTGAGCTGCCGTTTGGCGGCATCAAGGATTCGGGCTACGGTTCTGAAGGTGGGCCTGAGGCGCTGGAGGCTTATCTGGTTTCCAAGGCCGTGGCAATCACTTGTGTGTAAATTCACCCCCTGAGCCGCTGCGCGGCTTCCCCCTCTCTTCGGGAGGGGGACGACGCCATCGCCGCGAGGCGGCTCTTGCTCGGCGTCTATGAGTTGGCGCATGCCTGGTTTGAGTTCCAGCTTCAGTAAAAAAAAGCCGCTGTGTTTGCAGCGGCTTTTTTTATGGGTGATGGTGTTCAAGCAATCTTGGCAGTGCTGGCAAAAAAGCGCTGATGCTCGCCAATGTCCTGCGCGGCCAGTTGCAGTTGCAGGGCTTGCTCGGGCTGACGCTGCTGTATGCGCTGGGCCACGCCCATCAGCAAAGGGATAGCCTTGGCCGGGGCTGTGGGCAGTTGCTGCAGTCTTTGTAGCGCACTGCGCACGCTGCGTAAGGTGCTGTCGGATAAAAGCAGGTCATTCTCCAGGGAGTGCAGTATGAGCACGGCCTTGCCCACGCGCAAGGCGGCCAGTCCGCAGTCTGCGGCTTCCTGCACAGTCGGCGCGTTGATTTTTTCGGAGGCGCGTACTAGGCGCAGCAGGCGGTGATAGAGCCGCGCGCGCCAGACGCGGACATCGCGGGCATGCAGCGGGGTGGCTGCCATGTCCTGCAGCTCATGAACCATCATGGCGCGCAGGCCGTCCAGTCTGCCTTGCACGGTGACGGGCAGGATGAAGCGGTAGGCCAGCCAGCCCGCCAGCGGCCCGGTGACGATGGCAAACGCCATGGACAGTGAGTGACCTACATCAAGCTGGTAAGGGAAATGGGGCGACAGCGCCAGCAAAATCACCATATTGCAGTCAAAGCCGTACAGAGTGGTGCGGCGGTGGCTGAGCAGCAAGGCGCCGAGAAAGATGAAGGGCAGCATCATCAGCACCATCTGCAACTGGCTGCTGGCAAACGGCCAGGCAAACCACTGGCAGGCCAGTGCCACGCCGGCACCCATGGCCTGACCCAGAATGACAAAGCGCATGGTGAAGGCCGGGTTCTCGAAGGAGGAGAACACGGTGATCATCACCGACAGGCCCAACAGCATGTAGGTGCCGCCATGCCAGCCGGTGACCACCCAGATCAGGCCGACGGCAAAGATGGCGCTGAAGGCGCGCAGCATGGCGCGGCGTGCGCCCACCCAGTCGCTGTGCAGCACCACGGGCAATTGGCGGGCACGGTGGTTGGCGGGCAGGGGTAGATCGCTGGCAGCGACAAAGTGGGCCTGCAGTGCCAGACCGATATTGCCCAGAATTTCATTGGCATGACCCCAGCCTGCGGCGGCCTCGCGCGCTGTGGCAATGGCGTTAATGGCAGCCAGCGGTGCGGGCTGGGTTTCCAGCAGCTTGGCGGCTTGCTCCAGCGCTGCCGTCATGGCCTGGGCTTGCTCGGCTGTGAATTTGGGGGTGATGGTTTTGCCTGTGCTGTCACGCAGCCAGAGCAGGGCGGAGATTTGCGTGTTGATCAGGCGGCGCAGCGCACGCACGGCGCGGCGTGAGCGCTGCGAGCCTGCGGCATGCGGGTCCAGCCCTTCTTCAATGGCGGCCATGACAGCCAGGCGCTCGGCCATATCTTTGGGGCTGAGTGCGCTTTGCCCGCGCGCTGCGGCTTGTGATGCCGCTGCAATGTCGCGCAGCAGACGGGCGCAGAGGCGGCGCACCTTGTCGTCACCGGGGATTTCAGCGCCCACGGGCGTAAACAGCCAGCCCACGATGAGAGCCGCAGCTACGCCTGTCAGCGCGGTAAACAAGCGGTCCCAGCCCAGGTCATAGACATGGGCTGGGTTGCCGTTGTCCAGCAGGGCCACCATGGAGGCCGAGTAACCCGCCAGCATGGTGCCGTAAGAGGCAAAGCTGCGCTGCAGATTGCCCAGTCCGGCGCAAATGCCCATCCATACGGCCAGACCAGTGACCAGCCAGAGCAGATCGCCATTGGCGACGAGCACCAGCACGACACCGGCGGCAGTGCCAATGATGGTGCCAGTGGTACGAAAAAAGCTTTTCTCCAGCAACTGGCCGCGCAGTGGCTGGGATGCGGCCCAGACCGTCATGCCCGCCCATTGCGGGTGTTCCAGTCCCAGCGCCCAGGCGGCCAACACGGCAATACAGGCCGCAAAAGCCGTGCGCAGATGCTGGCGCAGGCGGGCACTGTCAAAACCCCAGTGGGCGGCGCGCGCTAAAAATCTATCGTAGACAGCCACGGTCATGCGCGCTCCTCAACTTCAGGATGCGTTTGCGTGCAGCGCTGATCATGCATTTGCTCGATGCGGGCGCGAACCTTGTTGACGCTGCCCAGCATGGCTTCGACCTCGGCTTCATCCAGGTCCTGCAGCAGGCTGCGTTCGGCCTCCAGCATGGTGGCGCGAATCTGGTCCACGGCCTGATTGCCTTCGGCGGTGATAAAGATGCGCTTGCTGCGGCGGTCGGCCGCATCGGCGCGGCGCTCCACCCAGCCTTTGCCTTCCAGAATGTCCAGCAGGCGTACCAGGCTGGATCCGTCCAGGCCCACTCGCTCGGCCAGCTCCTTTTGCGTGACCCCATCGCCCCAGGCGCGCAGGTGCAAAAGCGGCGTCCAGGTGGCGTCGGTCAGGCCGTTGGCGGCCAGTTGCTCTTCGACAAAGCGGCGCCATTGGCGGGTGAGGGTGACCATGAGAAAGCCCAGGCGGTCGCGGGAGGGAGCATCAGCAAAAGACATAGGTCTTATTTTGATGCTCATACAATTAATTTGCAATTCAAACTAATTGAGTCTGCATTGATGTATAGGGTATTCCCTTTGTTATTTCCAGTGGGCAATAAAAAAGGAGAGCGCTGAACGCTCTCCTTTAAAGGGTTTGACCCCTGTTTGTGTTTTATTGATTATTCAGATCATGCGCAAGCTGCTATCAAAACAGAGTGGGAATCCACAGGTTCAGAGCCAGACCTGCGACCAGCAACCAGATGAACAGGGCCAGAGCCAGAATCAGCGGCTTGGTACCCGCAGCCCGCACGGCGCGGATGTGGGTGGTCAGGCCCAGCGCGGCCATGGCAATGGCCAGCAGTGCGTTGTCCAGCTGAATGCCGACGCTGACCACTTCCTTGGGCAGCACGCCCAGCGAGTTGATACCGGCCATCAGCACAAAACCCAAAGCAAACCAGGGGATGGTGATCTTTTTGCCTTGCTGGCCGTTGTTCACACCGCTTTTCATGCCTTCTTGGCGTTCGCTGCGCGACAGCCACATGGACAGAATCAGCAGAAACGGGGCCAGCATCATCACGCGCACCATCTTGGCAATGACGGCGGTATCGGCGGCCTGGCTGCCAATCGCTTCGCCAGCGGCCACCACCTGGGCCACTTCATGCACGGTGGAGCCGACGAATACGCCGTACTGCTGCATGGTGGTGTCGATCCAGCCGTACTCTGCATTCCAGTGGAACAGCGCGGGGTAGAGGAAAGTGCCAATGGTGCCGAACACCACCACGGTGGCCACGGCCACAGCCACATCTTCAGCGCGGCCCTTGGCCACGGGCTCGGTGGCCAGCACGGCAGCGGCACCGCAGATGGAGGCACCCGCACCCACCAGCAAGGTGGTGCGCTTGTCCATGCCCAGCAGCTTCTGGCCAATCCATTGCGCCAGCAAGAAAGTGCTGGATAGCACCAGCGCATCAATCACCACAGCGGCCATGCCCACCTGGCCAATGTCCTGAAACGTCAGGCGCAGGCCGTAGAGAACGATACCGGCGCGCAGCAGGCGAGCCTTGGTAAAGGCGATGCCGCTGCTGCACTGGCTGGCGATAGAGGGATAGACGGTATTGCCAATCACCAGGCCGATGATGATGGCCAGCGTCAGCGCGCTCAGACCGTTGCTCTTGATGATGGGGAACTGCGCAGCCCATGTAGCCACGGCGGCGATGGTGCCCGCCAGCAGCAGGCCGGGAACCATGCCGCCGGTCTTGTGCAGCCAGCCGTGCGAGGGTGCGGAGTTCTTGAGTGTTGTAGTGTTCATCGTGACCTTTTGCTAGAGGCGAAAAACAGGTTTGCCTGACAGCTTGAGGATCACTTTAGATTTGTTAGTTATATTTGTATAACGAATAGTTTTTGTAAGATCAATCGATAAAATAGGTAGATTAATCTCCGTAGCGCTTGTGATTTGACTAAGTCATTGATTTGATTGGCAGCGCAAGCAGATGCGCTGGCGGCGCTGCTGAAGACAAGGCATGTTGATCTGCCCATTGCTCAATTCATTGGCTCAAATCTTTCGTCGGCTTTATAGATGCCTAGGTCACCTCTATGCTGCACCTCACCCTGCGTCAATTCGAGATCTTTTGCGCTGTAGCCCAGAACGGGACTACGGTAGCTGCTGCAGAAACCGTAGCGCTTTCGCAATCTGCCACCAGTGCCGCGCTGCAGCAGCTGGAGGGCGGTCTGGGCGTGCAATTGTTTGAGCGCGTGGGCAAACGGCTGGTGCTTAACGACGCGGGCCGGGCTCTCTTGCCGCAGGCGCTGGCCGTGCTGGAGCAGGCGCGCGGCATTGAGCAGGCTTTCTCTGCCAAGGCGGCCAATATGCCCGTGCGTCTGCGCGTGGCGGCCAGCACCACCATCGGCACCTACGCCCTGCCTGAAGTGCTGGCGCGGCTGGCTGCATCGCACCCGCTGGTGCGCGTAGACCTGCAAATCGCCAACACCCAAGAGGTGGGCGAAGCCGTGCTGGCCATGGAGGTCGATATGGGCCTGATTGAAGGCAGCAGCCATTGGCAGGGGCTGGAGGTGGAGCCCTGGCTGCGCGATGAACTGGTCATCGTCGCATCGCCGAGCGACCCGCTGGCTCAGCAGGCCAAAAGCAAGCCACTGGGCGTGGCTGCGCTGCGCAAAGCCGCCTGGCTGCTGCGCGAGCCGGGCTCTGGCACGCGTGAGATGGTGGAGCACGCGCTGCTGCCGCATCTGCACCAGTTGCCCGCCGCCGCCACACTGGGCAGCTCTGAGGCCATTGCCCGCTGTGTGGAGCAGGGGCTGGGCATCAGCTGCCTCTCGCGAGTGCTGGTGCAATCTCAGCTGCAAGCCCAGGTGCTGGATATTTTGCCCACCACCTTGCCGCGCATGTGGCGCAACTTCTCACTGGTGCAGCGCGCGGGCAAAAGGCGCTCTCCGGCGCTGCAGGCGTTTGTGGATGCTTGCAGTGCCAGCTTGCAGCCACCCATGGATTAAGTGTGAAAACAAGCGCTAGCGCTTGAGTTGTTGAAGATGACAGCTATGGTTTTCTTTAACCATCGTTTCACTTGCGGCAGAGGTTTTTGGCCCTATATTGCATAGACAAGCCCGCAAACCATCATGCAGCGGCGGGCTGTATCCGCAGGGAGGAACACCATGAAAACCATAGACGAAATGCTGCACCTGGACCTTCTCACCGAAGAGCAGCATTTGCAGATCAGCAGCTGGATCGACGAAGCGCCTTCCCCCGAAGCCATTTTGCAAATGCCCGCCCCTCTGTGGCAGGCCGTGGAGCGCGCTAGTCAGGCCATGGGCGTGAACGAGGATTTGCTGCGGCCACCGGCGCTGGATGCGCAAGGCCTTGCGCTCAGCCAGTAAGGCAAAGCGAGTGGGCGCTGCCTTCACAGCGCTGAAAACCCAATCAACTCCAGGCTGCACTTGTGCAGCCTGCTCTGGTTTTTACTTCTTGACCGGGATAGGCGTGCTCTGCGGCACCGGCACGGCGGCTACGCTGTTCTGGGGTGAGCCTTCAATCACGCGGTCTGAATACGTCATGTAGATCAGGGCGTTGCGCTGGGTGTCGACCATGCGCACCACGCGCAGGCGTTTGAACAGCAGCGAGGTGCGTTCAGTAAACACATCTTCTTGCTGCTTGAGGGGCGCGGGGAACTGGAGAGTGCCCGTGGCCTGGCAGGCGATAGAGGCTTCGGAGCGGTCTTCGGCCAGACCCAGTCCGCCCTTGATGCCGCCGGTCTTGGCGCGCGAGACATAGCAAGTCACGCCGGGCACCTTGGGGTCGTCATAGGCGTCGACCACGATTTTGTGGTCCGGGCCAATCCATTTGAAGACGGTGTCCACGGCGCCGATTTGCTCGGCATGGCTCATTCCGACAAAGGCCATGGTGCCTGCGGCAGCGGCCGCAACGGCCAGAACGGCGGATAGCAATTTCATGGTGGTTCGCATGGAGAGTGAAATTAAGGGTTAACCCTTGTTTTATCGCAGGGCATTGTTGCCGCGGTGCATCGTGGGCGATGCGCTCTGGCGACAATGCAGACCTGCTGGCGGAGATTGCAATCATGCATTGTCCTGTTCCGCCGCCTTCTGTTTTATTCACAGATGCAGAAAGTTCAGCAGGCCTGCGGCCTGTGCTGGCATTCAGCCTCGAATGCCGATTTCTGACTTCCTTGTTGCTCGTAGCGACTGCTTTTCTGGCAGGCGCTTTTTCGGCTTTGCTCTCTTTAAGCGTCATGCCCTCGCCGGGTGTGGCGAGTTTCTATGTCGGTTTCCGTTTCTGCTTCTACCTCTGATGCCACGCCCGGTCTGAGCGCATCTTCCCTGCTGCTGATGGCGCTGGCCTGCGGTCTGTGTGCGGGTGGTAATTACTTCAATCAGCCCTTGCTGCACTCGATTGCCGGGCATTTCTCGGTCAGCGAATCTGCCGCCGCCACCAGCGTGACGCTGGCGCAGGTTGCCTATGCCGGCGGCTTGCTGCTACTGGCTCCGCTGGGCGACAAGCTGCAGCGCCGTGGTCTGGCTGTCAGCCTGATGCTGCTGGCGGCGGTGGGGCAGGCGCTGTGCGGTTTTTCTCAGAATCTGCCCATGTTTTTGCTGGGCACGCTGCTGGCTGGCTTGTTTTCTGTGGCGGCGCAGGTACTGGTGCCCATGGCTGCGGCGCTGGCCCAGCCGGGGCAAAGCGGGCGTGCCGTGGGCTGGGTGATGAGTGGCTTGCTGCTGGGCATTTTGCTGGCGCGCAGTGTGGCGGGCATGGTGTCTGGCGCATGGGGCTGGCAGGCCGTGTACCAAGGTGCGTCACTGGTGATGGCGGTGGTGGCGCTGTGGTTGTGGAAGGCGCTGCCTGCTTCGCGCAACCCGGTGCCGGTGAGCTACGGTCAGGTGCTCTCCAGCATGTGGAGCCTGCTGCGCAGCCAGCCGGGTTTGCGCCAGCGCACGCTGGTCAGCGCACTGGCGTTTGCTTCGGTCAGCGTGCTGTTTTCGACCATGGCGCTGCAGCTGTCCAGCGGACCACTGGGGCTGGGTGACGGGCAGATTGGCCTGATTGGTCTGGCCGGTGCGGCGGGTGCGCTGGTGGCCACGCAAGCCGGGCGACTGGTGGATAAAGGTCTGGGCCGAGTGAGCTGTGCCATTGGTGCGCTGGCGTTGCTGCTTTCATGGCCCATGCTGTGGGTGGGCGGCTCCCACCTGGGCTGGTTTGTGCTGGGTATGGTGGTGATTGATCTGGGCCTGCAATGCCTGAATATCACCAACCAGGCCACCGTGGCGCAACTGATGCCGGTGGCGCGAGGCCGCATGAATGCGGTCTATATGACAGGTTACTTTACGGGTGCTGCTGCAGGCTCTGCGCTGGGCACACTGGCTTGGCGCATCAACGGCTGGCAAGGTGCTTGCGCACTGGGTGTGGCGCTGGCATTGATGGCTGCGCTGGAAACGTTTCGCATGCGCAAAAGCCATGGGCTGCAGCAGCCCATGGCAGCTCACTAAATACGCCTACTAAACGCGCTTACTAAATGCGCCTACATATCCCAGCGCAGTGACGCCGTGTAGGTGCGCTGCGGGTAAGGGTGGAAGTTCCAGTACTGTGCGTTGTTGGCGTTATCCACGCCAAACGCTGCCGACAGCTGCTTGTCGATCTGATAGCGGGCGCGCAGATCCACGCTGAAGTATTTGCTGGCCCCGAAATAGGTGTCGGCATTGACGTCGCTGTTGTCCAGATTCGAGTACTGGCGGCCGCTGTAGCGCGCCGCCACCGTCAGTGCCCAGCGGTCTGTGGGCTGATAAGTGGCATAGGCCGTGGCACGCCAGCGCGGTACGCGGGGCTGCCACTTGCCGACGCTGGCCGGGTTGGCGGCATTGGCCACAGTCTTCGAGTTGGCAAAGGTCAGGCTGGCTCCCAGATCCAGTCCACGCACCAGCACCGATTGCGCGGAGTAAGCCAGCTCAAGCCCCGTGGTGCGTACCTTGTCTACGTTCTGCACGGCGGATGTAGTGGTACCCGGAATCAGCTGGCTATAAAGCGCGTCTTTGGTCGTTTCGTGAAACAGCGTGGCGCGCAGCAGGCCATTGCCTAGGTCTTGCTCGGCACTCAACTCACTGGTCCACGATTTTTCGGGGCGCAGGTTCGGGTTGTTGATGAACGAGAGCACGCCGCCCGATGTCGCTCCATACAGCTCGCCCACGGTTGGAAAACGCACGGCGCGGCCCAGCGATGCTTTGAGCGTGGTGTGGCGCGCCAGCTGGTACGCCAGTGCGGCCTTGGGTGAAAAATGTGATTCGCTGCGCTGTGCGTAATTCAACTGGCTGCTGGCGGTGGCTGTGCGGCCCTGGCTGGCAGTCCAGTCTTCCCAGCGCAGGCCCAGCACAGCTTTCCAGTCTTTGGCTAACTGCCAGCTGTCCTGCGCCCAGACATAGCGAGTTTCAGCCCGCCCACCGACCTGACTGACCAGCGATTGCTCGTTGGCAGGACCAGATTGCCAGTCACCTGCCACGTTGAATTTGCGGATGTCCAGGTGGTAGGCATCGCGACCCAGACCGAAGTCCACGATATGCGCGCCCTGCATGCCCAGCAGACCGTTCTGGCGCCAGGTGCCTTTGGCCGCCAAGGTGTTCCAGCCGGTGCCGTTCTGGTCCTGCAGCGTGCCGTTGCCACCGCTGGCTGCCGCTGGCAGGGCAATCGTGGGTACGCGCTGCTGATCTTTGCCGTAGTCGTACAGGCTGGCACTCAGTTCCCAGTCAAAGCTGCCTTGCGTGTGGCTTTTGAGGGATACGCCATGCATGGTGTGCGTCTGGCTGTCATTCGATAGGCCAAACGCCGTGGGCGAGAGGTTGTAGGTCTTGCCGCCGATATTGATGGGGCCGCTGTAGACCGGCTGGCCGTTCGGCCCCTTGAGATAGCTCTCTGATCGGCCCTTGGCATCGTTTTGCCACCAGCCCAGCGTGTAGCTGGCGCGCAGCGTGGGCGTGATGTCATAGGCCAGCTTGATCTTGGCGTGATCTTGCTGCGTGCGGTATTGCGTGCCCGCGCCCAGAATGAACCATGGCTGATTGGTGACGTTGAGCCCTGCCACCGCGCCGGTGACGGGCGTGCCAGCATTGCCCGCCACGCCTGCGGATTGCAGCACGGTAGGGAAGGTCAGCGGCTGGCCGTTGCTGTCGGTGTGGTTGAGGTTGATCCAGAACGACCAGTCGCCGCTTCGGCTGCCGATGGAGGCACTGCTGTTCCAGCTGTTAAAGGTGCTGTTGGTGCCGTAGAGCTGGTTGGGCTGGGATGAATAGCCAGCGGCCACATGGGCTTCCAGCTTGTCCGGCATGCGCGTCACATAGTCCACCACGGCACCTGCGGAATTGCCGGGGTAGGCAGCAGAAAACGGGCCGTACATGACATCCACACGTTCAATCTCTTCAGGCGTGACAAGACCCCAGCGAGGCGCGTAGTTGCTGCCGTTGGCGATGCCGTTGCCCAGAAAGTTGCAGAGCAAAATCCCGTCCGCATACACCGCAGAGCGCGCGCTATTGCCCGTGCCCGATGCGCGGGTGGAGAGGATGGCGTGGTTGTAATCGCCGATATAGCGCTTGCGCACCAGCAGGCTGGGCAGGTATTTGAGGGCGTCTTCGCTGTCCGTGGCGTTGATGCGGGTCTCGATTTCCTCGCGGGTGATGCCTTCAATGGTGGTCGGAATCTGCGTGGGCAGCGAGCTGGGCTGGCCACCGTTGACAGTGACCACGCCAAGAGCGCGGCTGCGCTCTGGCTGGTTGGAGATATCAGGCGAAGTCTGGGCCAGGCACGGCCATGCGATACCACTCACCACGAGTGGCAAAAAATACGTTTTCATTGATCTACCCCGGAGCGTTTAGCTCCTATGAATCTGATAGCGGCTAACGCAAGCAATGCCTGCGCTTGAGCCGGAAATAGTTCAAGAAGTCGCCGAGGGTGGCCCGCGTGCGGGCAGAGGTGCCGCCGTGATGGCTGCAATGCGCGCCCGCTCTACCGGCTGCAGCGCATGGCGCAGTGGAGACTGGGTGGGCGCAGTCAGTTGCAGCACCGGAGGTGGGGGGGCCGCGTGGGGCAGGCACATGGGGCAGTCAAGATGACCTGCGCCCAACGCCGTGTGATCGCTGCCGCCGTCGTCGCCAATGGCGACCATCTTCATGGCACCGGTGCTGGTGCAAATCAGCTCAAAACCCTGAGACTGAATCAGCGGTGCAGCGCTTGCCACGCCTATGGACAATGCAAACCATGCCAGCACACACCGGCCCAGAAGGCAGGTGGCAATGCGGCGAAGTGCGTGCAAAGTCATGAGGCGGATGATGGTGACAGCTGTCCGGATCATACGGCGTTTGCCACGGGCGACTATGCGTAAAAACCGCCGCTAGTGCTTTTACCATCTGCGCTCAATGCTCTGTTTTTAATAACAAAACCCGGCGCAAGGCCGGGTCTGAGTAGCAGGAGCGCAAGCAGTGAAAAACGGCTGCTTTAGCGCCTCAGGGGCTTACTGCCCTGCCACATGCTTGCGCAGGTGCTCAAGCGCTTCTTCCACCTGATCGACCAGCACCAAGCTCAGGTCGCCGGCTTGCAGGCGGCTCAAAGCGTGGTCGATGGCGATGAATTCACCGTGGATTTCAGTGGTGTAAGTCGTGCGGATGGCACCCTCCAGACCTTGCTTCAGCAAGGCCAGTACTTCACCATCTTTGCGGCCGCGCTGCGCTGCGTCCTGGTACAGGATCACGTCGTCGAACACTTTGCCCAGAATCTGGGTCTGCTCGATGATGTCCTGATCGCGGCGGTCGCCTGCACCGCTGATGACTACGCTGCGGCGCTTGGCCGGCATGGCTTCCACGGCTTGCACCAGGGCGCGCATGGCGTCCGGGTTGTGGCCGTAGTCGGCAATGATGGTGGCACCCTTGTAATCCATCACATTAAAGCGCGCGGGCGCGTTGCCGGTGTCGTTCAGGAAACCAGCCAGGCCGCGGCGGATTGTCTGCCAGGGCAGGCCAGCCGCCCATGCCGCGCCAATCGATGCCATCACGTTTTCAACCTGGAAGGTGATGGTGCCGTTGCGGGTGATGGGGATGTCGCGCAGCGCAATGGTTTCGCGCCATGAGCCTTCGGCGGCCACGATAGAGTCGCCATCGACATAGACCACGCGGCTGCCTTGGGCGCGGTGCGTGGCCATGATGGGGTGGTGGCGATCGGCGGCAAAGAAGATGACCTTGCCGGGGCAAACGGATGCCATGGCCGCGACCAGTGGGTCGGCAGCATTGAGCACGCCGTAGCCATCAGTGGCGACGTTTTGCACGATGACGCGCTTCAAAACGCCCACGTCTTCCTTGGTGGTGATGAAGTTCAGACCCAGGTGGTCGCCTTCGCCCACGTTGGTGACCACGGCAACCTGGCAGCGGTCAAAACCCAGACCTTCACGCAGAATGCCGCCGCGTGCGCATTCGAGCACGGCTGCATCGGTTTCGGGGTGGGCCAGCGCGTTGCGGGCGCTCTTGGGGCCGGAGCAGTCGCCGCTGTCGATCTGGCGGTTGTTGACCCACACGCCATCGGTGTTGGTCATGGCTGTGCGCCAGCCGTGCGATGTGAACAGGTGGGCAATCACGCGGGTGGTAGTGGTCTTGCCGTTGGTGCCGGTGACGGCAACCAGGGGGACGCGGCCATCATCGCCGGGGGCGAACAGTTCATCGACCATGGGCACGCCCACGTTGCGAGGGCGACCAAAAGACGGTGCCAGGTGCATGCGCAGGCCGGGGGCCGCGTTCACTTCCACAATGCCGCCGCTTTGCTCTTCCAGCGGCTTGAGCATGGTTTCGCAGACCACGTCCACGCCGCAGATGTGCAGGCCGATGGTCTGGGCCGCTTCAATAGCGCGGGCGGCGATTTCGGGGTGCACGTCGTCGGTCACATCGGTGGCGCTGCCGCCGGTGGACAGGTTGGCGTTGTTGCGCAACACCACGCGCTGGCCCTGTGCGGGCACGCTGTCGGGTGTCAGACCTTCGCTGGCAATGCGGGCAATGGCGATGTCGTCCAGACGAATCTTGGTCAGCGCCGTGCCGTGGCCCGAGCCGCGACGTGGGTCCTGATTGACGATTTCGACCAGCTGGCGAACGGTGTGGGTGCCATCACCCAGCACCTGGGGTGGTTCGCGGCGGGCAGCAGCTACCAGCTGGCCGCCGACGACCAGCATGCGGAAGTCGTGGCCGGGCAAAAAGCGCTCGACCAGAATTTCGTCGCCAAACTCACTGGCTACTTTGTAGGCAGCTTCCAGACCTTCGCGGCTGGTGATATTGACCACCACGCCCTTGCCCTGGTTGCCGTCCTGTGGCTTGACCACGACGGGCAGGCCCACTTCTTGCGCCACGACCCAGGCGTCTTCCACATCTGTCACGGGGCGGCCCATGGGCACAGGCACGCCAGCGGCGTGCAGCAGGCGCTTGGTCAGGTCTTTGTCCTGTGCAATCGATTCAGCCACGGCGCTGGTGGAGTCCAGCTCTGCAGCCTGAAAGCGGCGGGCCTTGGAGCCCCAGCCCAGCTGCACCAGCGAACCGGTAGTCAGGCGGCGATAAGGAATGCCACGAGCCACGGCTGCATCCAGGATGGCGCCGGTCGAAGGACCGATGCGGTCGTCTTCGTCCAGATCGTGCAGCTGGGCGATGACCTTGTCGCTGTCAAAAGGCGTGTCGTTGAGGGCCGCGAGGATCAAGGCTTCGGCCTGCTCCATGGCCAGTCGGCCCACGGCTTCTTCGGTGTATTCCACAACGACCTGAAAGGTGCCGTGTTCCACAGTCTCATGCGTGCGGCTGAAGGAGACGGGGCAGCCAGCCTGCGCCTGCAGCGACAGGGCGGCTACTTCCAGCACATGGGCCAGCGACAGGTGCTGGTTGGCACCATGGGGTTGCAGCGTGCCAATGGTGGGAAAGCGTGCGCGCAGCTTGTCTTCAAAGCCGGGCATGGCGGTGTAGCGCAACTCGCTGTCTTCGCAGTGCACGATGGCTTCGAAGGCGGTGCTGCGGGTCCAGAGGTTGGGGCCACGCAAGGCTCGGATGCGGGTGATCTGCATAGTGTTCTTTCAGCTGAATATCAAGCTATTTCTTGGCTTGGCACTTGCCCTGCAAGCGCCAGCAGCTATATTTATTGAAGCGTTTTGACGGGCGCTCAAGCCTGGTATTCAAAGGTCTTGATGCCCGCGCCGATCAGATCGGGCGTGATATCCAGCGCCCATGCCGTGGCAATGGCGGCCAGCAGCGCGGGAGTGTCGGGGCGCTTGCCACCGGCCAGAGACAGTGCATCCAGCGTGCCCAGAACGCGTTCTTGCGCGCCCGTTGCCAGCACCACATTGTTGCCCTTGACGAACACGGCGCGGCCGCCTTCGTGCTGAACTTCGGTGTTGGCGCGGTGGGCGGCCACGAATTCGTTGGCGGCGTCGGTGGAGTACAGAACCACTTCGCCGTCGCACAGCTCGGCCAGATCAGCCACTTCGGGCAGGTCAGCGTTCAGCACGCCAGCTCCGCCATCGAGCACCACATCGATCTGGGTGCGCATGACGCGGCGCATCTGGCCCGCTTCCAGCACATCGTGGTCAGCCAGTTGTTCAAAGCCGTTCATGTCGGTCACAACACCGACCAGGCAGCGGTCATAGGCCAGACCCTCTTCCAGAATGGAGCGGGCTGTGGTTTGAATCACGGCGGCCTGTGCCAGACGGTTGGTCAGCAGGCGGTGTGCGCCAGCCCAGTTGGCGGTATTGGTCTTTTGTGTCTGACGGTTGGCCAGATACATGCCTTCGCTGCTGGCAACGCCGGTCAGCTTGCCAGACAGCTGCAGCAGCCAGCCCACCAGACGCGAGATGAAGGCGTTGTTGCTGGTGCCCACAATGCCGACGACGGGAATGCGACCCGCGCCGGGGCCATCTTCACGCGGGAAGAGGTGGTCGGCAATCGCCATGCCCACGGGGCGGGGTGCGCCGCTGGTGGGCTTGAGGTGCATCAGCAGGCCGGGGCCGGCGTTGACTTCCAGAATCGCGCCCTGACCCTGCATGGGCTGTGAGACGTCCTTCAAGATCATGTCCATGCCAGCGATGTCAAGGCCGACAATTTTTGCAGCCAGCACGGCGTAGTACGCCACATCGGGGTGCACGTCGTCCAGGCAGTCGATGGCCATATTGCCATTGCGCTGCAGCAGTACGGCCTGGCCTTGAGGAATCACGCTTTCGGGCGTCACATGCTGGCGGTTCAGCTCCAGCTTGACGGCACCGGCGTCCAGATTGATCCAGTCCAGCGGGTATTCCTGCTCGGGGCCGCGACGGGGGTCCAGATTCAGTACGGCGACCAGTTCGCGCAGCGTGGCGGTGCCGTTGCCGTAGACCGACACGGTTTCGCCCTTGGTGGCGGCGACGACTTTGCCGCCCACAACCAGCAGGCGGTGCTCGGTACCGTCGATGAAGCGTTCCACGATGACGTCAGAGCCTTCAGGCTGGGCCAGCGCAAATGCGGTCTTGATATCCGCTTCCTGGTACAGCTCCAGCGTCACGCCACGGGCGTGGTTGCCGTCGGAAGGCTTGACGGTGACGGGAAAGCCAATGTCCTGCGCCACTTCCCACGCTTCTTCGGGCGTGGCGACAATCTGGCCTTCAGGCACGGGCACGCCGCAGGCGGCCAGCAGACGCTTGGTGAAGTCTTTGTCCTGGGCAATGCCTTCGGCAATGGCGCTGGTCTGGTCGGACTCGGCCGTCCAGATGCGGCGTTGCGCAGCGCCATAGCCCAGTTGCACCAGATTGCCGTCGTTCAGGCGGATATGGGGAATGCGGCGCTCGCCAGCGGCATCGACGATGCAGCCGGTCGATGGGCCGAGGTACCGGTCATTGATCGCGGTCTTGATGGCGTGGATGGCGGGCTTGATCTCGAACGGCTCATCGTTGATGGCCGCCATCAGCAGCTTGTGACCATGCTCCAGCGCTACGCGGGCCACCGCTTCTTCGGGGCAGCGGAACACCATGCGGTACACGCCGCGCTTGGAGATTTCACGGGTCTGACCAAACTCGGCAGGCATGCCGGCCAGGTTCAGCAGCTCGATGATCACGTGCTCCAGCACATGGCCCATCCAGGTGCCGCCTTCCAGGCGCTGGATGAAGCCGCCGCGCTCGCCCACGCCGCAGGTGTGCTCGATCAGGTCGGGCAGCCAGGCAGTCAGGCGGTCGTTGAGGCCGGGAATCTTGTTGGACGGGTAGTCTTCCAGCTCTCCCAGATCCAGCCAGACTTCCAGTACCGGGCGGTATGTCCAGACACTGGGGCCGCGCAGGAAAGTTGTGCGTAAGAGTTGGATGTCGTTGAATTTCGCCATGTTGCTCAGCGGATAAAAATGGGGAGAGCAGGTTTTTTTAAACTCCTGCCCCTGATGGGTTGGCATTGTGCGCCCAGAATCTGCATTGTGAAGCTTGTCAGCCTAAAGGCGGGCTCGCGCGTTAACTGGGGTGTATCGGACGTCGGGCAAAGCCACGTTTACCATGCCGAAGCGGTTAGCCGCATGACTCCTGGAGCCGCCAAGGGCGGAGAAAAATAACTCAACATGCAACATCACCATACTGTGGACGCCTCGGCCGTCTTTGCAGGCCCCCTGGGGGGCGATCTGCGAGCAAAGCTCGTTGAACATGAGAACGTTTTAGCCATCGTCCCGGTTGACCTGAGTGCGGATTTGAAGTTTGGCAACGGCTTGCTGGCCTTGACGCAGGAGCGTCTTCTGGCCTGCGACCCCATCACTCACCAGTGGCAGGAGTGGGCTCTGGCCGTCGATCAGTCCCTGCGCCTGCAGGACCACGGCGGTGTGGGCAATCTGGAGCTGCATACCCATGACGCCCGTCTGGCGCAGTGGCATATCACGCTGACCCATCAGGCAGCCATGCTGCAGCTGATCCAGCAGTTTGACCGCCAGCGCGAGCGCATTGCGCGCCACGAGACCTATACCGCAGCCGCCGATGAGGACACCGCTCACTGCCCGGTCTGCCACACGGCCCTGCCACCTGATACCGAAGAATGCCCGGCCTGCGCCCGCCAGCAGGCGCCGCAGACCTCTACCTGGGTGCTGCTGCGCCTGTGGCGCTTTGCCAAGCCCTACCAGGGCCAGCTGCTGCTGGGCTTTTTGCTGACGCTGGCCACGACGGCGGCTCAGCTGGTGGCGCCGTATCTGACCATTCCGCTGATGGACAAGATCCTGATTCCGTTCCAGAACGGCGAGAAGATCGACTCCAGTCTGGTGATCTTCTACTTGGGCGCATTGCTGGTTTCGGCGATTCTGGCCTGGGCTCTGGGCTGGGCGCGCACTTTTGTGCTGGCCAAGGTGTCCGAGCGCATAGGCTCAAACCTGCGCACCACGACCTACAACCACTTACTGAATCTGTCGGTGGACTTTTACGGCAGCAAGCGCACCGGTGATCTGATGGCACGTATTGGTGCTGAAACAGATCGTATTAATCTGTTTCTATCGTTGAATGCGCTGGATTTTGCGACCGATGTGCTGATGATCGTCATGACATCGGCGATTCTGTTCTCCATCAATCCCTGGCTGGCGTTGGTCACTCTGGTGCCGCTGCCTTTCATCGCCTGGATGATTCACACCGTGCGCGACCGCCTGCGCACCGGCTTTGAAAAGATTGACCGCGTCTGGTCTGAAGTGACCAATGTGCTGGCCGACACCATCCCCGGTATCCGCGTGGTCAAGGCGTTCGCTCAGGAAAAGCGCGAGGCTGACCGCTTTGCAGATGCCAATCTGGTCAACCTGCAGGCCAACGACAAGGTCAACAAAACCTGGTCGGTGTTCACGCCCACGGTCACGCTGCTGACCGAAATCGGCATTCTGATCGTCTGGGGTTTTGGTATTTATCTGGTGGCTGGCGGCTCCATCACCGTGGGTGTGCTGACCGCTTTTATTGCCTATATCGGCCGCTTCTACACGCGTCTTGATTCGATGAGCCGCATTGTCTCGGTCACGCAAAAAGCCGCTGCCGGTGCCAAGCGCATTTTTGACATCCTCGACCATGTGAGCAACGTGCCCGAGCCCGCCAACCCCGTGAAGCTGCCGGGCAAGGCCCAAGGTGCCATCACCATGGATAACGTGGGCTTTCGCTACGGCAGCCGCTCCGTTATCAAACACCTGAATCTGCAAATCAAGCCTGGCGAGATGATTGGTCTGGTGGGCCACAGCGGCTCGGGCAAGAGCACGCTAGTCAATTTGATCTGCCGCTTCTACGACGTAAGCGAAGGCTCCATTCAGCTCGATGGCGTGGATGTGCGCCGCATGTCTGTGTCGGATTACCGCAGCAATATCGGCCTGGTGCTGCAAGAGCCCTTCCTGTTCTTTGGCACGATTGCCGAGAATCTGGCCTACGGCAAGCCCGGAGCGAGCCGTGAGGAAATCGTGGCTGCGGCCCGTGCGGCCCATGCGCATGAATTCATTCTGCGCCTGCCCCACGGCTACGACTCGCTGGTGGGCGAGCGTGGCCAGGGCCTGTCGGGTGGCGAGCGTCAGCGCATCTCCATCGCCCGTGCGCTGCTGATTGACCCGCGCATTCTGATCCTGGACGAAGCGACTTCGGCTGTGGATACCGAGACTGAAAAGGAAATCCAGAAGGCGCTGGACAACCTGGTGCAAGGCCGCACCACGATTGCCATTGCCCACCGCCTGTCCACGCTGCGCAAGGCCGACCGTCTGGTGGTCATGGACCGTGGCGAGATTGTGGAAGTTGGCCCGCACGACGAGCTGATGGCGCTCAAGGGCCATTACTTCCGCCTGTACGACGCTCAGGCCCGCCGTGCCGAAGAAGATGCGCAGGCCGCTGGTCTGACACTGCAGACCAAGGAATAAATGATGATTGAAGCTCCCCAATCCAATCTGAATGGCATGCAACTGACGCGCAACGCCCATGGCCGACTGGTGCTGACACTGGCCAACGGCCATGTGTTTGAAGGCGTAACGCCCGTGCGTGCCTTCCCTATTGAAGCGCCGCTGGAAGGCCTGTCGCTGATTGCGGCTGATGGCAAAGAAGCGCTGTGGGTCTCTCGCATGGCGGACCTGCAGCCCGAGCATCGTCAGCTGATTGAGCAGGATCTGGCGGTCCGTGAATTCATTCCCACGATTGAGCACATCCTCAAGGTCTCCAGCTTCTCCACTCCCAGCACCTGGGACCTGCAGACCGATCGAGGCATGACGCAAATGGTGCTCAAGGCCGAGGAAGATATCCGCAAGCTGGCGGGGCGTACCAAGCTGCAGATTACGGGTCAGGATGGCGTGCAGTACCGCATTCCGGACAGCAACAAGCTGGACCGCCATTCGCGCAAGCTGCTGGAGCGCTTCTTGTAAGCCTTCATTTCAGACAAATTCACAGGCCTCACGCGACAGCGTTGAGGCCTTTTTTATGCCGAAATGGCTTGTGGAGCTTGGAATGAATGCGCTGACAGCTATCAAAACAGGATTGAAAATAATCCTTTAGTTTTCTCAAGAGTGGTCGATAAGCAGGCGAGATAGCTGTTTTTCCGCCTGAATTTTTTCAACTCCTGAGGGCCAAGCCATGCAAATTCCTCCTCTAGACCGGACACAGACGCCCTGGCGTACGCAGGGTGCGGATTTGTATTCCACAGGTGCCTCGGGTGCTGCGCCGGTGCGACCCGTCAATGCGGTGAACGCGAGCGAGTCTGTGGACAAGATTGGCGAGGGGCGCACGGTGCGCGAGCCTGAGAAGCCCTCCGTCGCGGATAGCGAGAACCGCGACTGGACGCTGGCCGAGGAGGTCAAACAAAAGGAAGAGGTGGAGGAGCCGCCCAAGGAGCCTATCTCCAAGCAGCTCATCGAGTTCATTCAGTCCATGTGGCGGGCCAGCGCGCAGGCGGTGGAGCAGGCGCAGGAAGTGAGCAAGTCCGAGGATGTGCTGCAGAACAAGCAGTCGGCGCGCAATGAGCCGCTGACTTATTCCGAGCCTCGTATCAAGCGCACAGGTGGCCCTAAATAAAGGACTGCTCTTGACTCAGTAGCTGATAGCGCTTGCTAGTTAAGCACTTCAGCGATGTTTGGTGTTTACTTGCTTTCAGAATCAGCGCTTGCAGCTTCTGATTTGTGAGCGTTTTCAGTCGCTGCATGGCTCGCAGCGGCTTCGGCGGCCTTGGTCTTTTCGCGCTCGGCGCGGTATTTGACGGCGTAGGCGCGGACTTCTTCGTAGGTCACAAAACCGTCTTTGTTGGTGTCGGTTTCGTCAAAGGCGGCAGCCAGCTTGGGGATGATGGCGACTTCCTTGCGGCTGAGCTTGCCATCCTGATTGAAGTCCAGCATTTTGAATTGCTGCTGGGCCTTGATTTCGCCTTTGGAGAGCTGGGCGCTGTTCTTGGCGCCTGATTTGTCAGCGCTATCTTCGGCGCGCACGGTGGGCAGCAACAGCACAGCACTGGTCAGCAGCACGCCCATGGCGGATTTCATGATGGTGGTGCTGCGGGAGATGGAGATTTTCTTTTTGACTGAGTGCATAGAGGTACAGATAAGGGCGATGCAGCCATTCTCAACCGCAAGCCCGCTGTAGCACCCAAGTTTTGCATTCGCTTTCCTGGCTTTGCCAAGCTTTACGAATGTATCGGTGGTTTGTCGTGGGCGATACCGCTGCGTACATGGCCCGATGGAACATGGCTGGCGGCATTGCGGACATGGCTGGTCTGGTCGTCAAAGAAGAAGTCGGGCTCGAACTCACGCAGAAATTCGCCCTTGGCCAGGCCACCGAGAAACATGGCCTCATCCACATCAATTTTCCAGTCCATCAGCGTGTTCAAGGCGCGCTCATGGGCGGGTGCGCTGCGTGCAGTAACCAGGGCCGTGCGTATGCGCATGCCGGGCACCTCAATCTGCTGCAGGCTGTGCAAGGCGGCCAGCAGGGGCTTGAACGGGCCTTCGGGCAAGGGCTGGGCAGCCTTTTCCTGTTCGTGCTTTTGAAAGGCGGCCAGCCCCTCGGCCTGAAAAACGCGTTCGGATTCGTCGGAGAAAAGCACGGCGTCGCCGTCAAAGGCAATGCGTACTTCCTGCGGGTGGCTGCCGCTGGCGCGCATGGAGTCGGTGAACACATGGGCGGCGGGGTAGCCCAGTTGCAGCGCCTGCGTTACATCGTCGGCATTGGCGGAGAGAAACAGCTGCGCACCCAGCGGGCGCAGATAACCAAACGGGTCACGCCCCTGCGTGAATACGCCGCGCTGAATGGAGTGCAGGCCGTGGGCCTTGGCCGAGCGAAAGGCGCGCATGCCGCTGACCGGGTCGTTGCGTGACAGCAGCACGACTTCCACCCGTTGCTGCTCTGCGGTGTTGAAGGCTAGCAGCTTTTTGACCAGCGAGAACGCCACGCCGGGCGCTGCGGGCACATCCAGTCGCTCGCGCTGCAGGCGCAGATAGCTGGCCGGGTCGGTGTTTTCAAACAGGCGGTTTTCTTCCTCGAAATCAAACAAGGCTCGCGAGGAAATGGCGACGACCAGCTGGTCTTGCAGAGACACGGGCATAGGTGGGAAAGCCTGTTATTTGACGAACTGATTGAGCTGGATGATGGGCATGAGCACGGCCAGCACGATGAGCATGACGATCAGGCCCATGGCCACGATGAGCAGGGGCTCCAGAATGGTGGCCAGATGCATGGCGCGGCGCTGCACCTCGGTTGATAGTTGGGTGGCTGCGCGTTGCAGCATCAGCGGCAACTGGCCGGTTTGCTCACCCAGCCGGGCGAACATGGCGACCAGACCGGGAAAGCGCTTTTTTTGCGCCAGAGCCGATGCCAGCGGCGCGCCTTCACGCACCAGCACCAGTGCATCCATGGCATCCGCGCGCAGGGCGCGATTGTTCAGTGTCTCGGCTGCAGCTTGCAAGGCTTTGAGGATGGGCACGCCAGCACCTGCCAGCATGGCCAGAGTGCCGGCAAAACGGGCGGCGTTGTAGCTGCGCGAGAGGCGGCCGACCAGCGGCAGGTTGAGCCACTGGGCATCAAAATTTTCACGAAAGTCCTCGTTCTTGAGCGCCATGCGAAATCCCATGGCGCCCAGAACGATTACGCCGAGCATGAACCAGCCATAGCTGCGCACAAAGTCGCTGACGTTAAGCATCACTACGGTGAGAAATGGCAGCGCGCGCTTGGTGCCTGCGAACACGCCTGCAACCTGCGGCACCACATAGCTGACCAGAAAGATCACGATGACGATGGCCACCAGCGTGACGATGGCCGGGTACAGCGAAGCACCGATGAGCTTGGACTGCAGCGCCTGGCGCGACTCCAGATCGTCGGCCAGGTTTTCCAGCACCGGGCCCAGGCTGCCGCTGGATTCGCCCGCCCCAATCACGGCGCAGAAGATGTCGGAGAACTCGCGCGGGTGCTGCTCCAGCGCACGTGCAAAGCTGGAGCCTGCATTAACCTCGGCCCGCAAGGCGGCCACTAGCTGGCGCTGGCGCTCGTCATCGGCCTCTTCGGCCAGAGCAGCCAGTGCGCGTTCAATGGGCAGGCCGGAGCTGACCAGACCGGCGATTTGCCGCGTCCACACGGCCAGACTCGTGGAGCTGAAGACTGGGCGTGTGAGCCAGCTCGATACCGAGGCACCGCCTTTGTTCTGGCCTGCCGCCACGGGCTCGACTTGCAGAGGCACCAGTGCCTGCGTGCGCAGCTGGCTGCGAGCGGCACGGACGTTATCGGCTTCAAGAATGCCCTTGCGGGTCTGGCCCTGGGCATCCAGGGCTTCAAAGGTAAAGGCGGGCATGCGTTGCAGTGGCTTTGTAACGAGTTACTGCGATGGTAGCGACTATTGATGACCGCATATCACCTTTGAGCAAGGGGCACTTAAGACTGTTGCATGGCTTGCGCGGTAATTTCCAAATTGCGCAGGCGCAGATCGGCGTTCTACACACGGCTGCCGATCATGAATTCATCAGCCTGCGTTTCAACGGCCCGCTTTCGCAGGCCTTGCTGCACGGTGTCTGGTCCGCCAATCACGCCTGCGACCAGAAGTTGCCCACAGGTAGCAGCAGGCGTGGATTGCTATAAATTTTGATGGCCTTGCGCTTGACTGGCAGGCGCTGTGGGCCAGAAACCTTTAAATAATGGGAGCCGTGGCGGCGGCTTGCATATCGCCGTCGATCTCGTCGGCCCGCACCGAGGCAGGGCGCTGCAGCAGCGGTGTGGCATAGGCTTCGAATTCGGGCAGCTTCGGCAAAGTGCCATCCATCATGCTCCAGCCGATATAGCTGGCCAGATACAGATCAGCGGCCGTGAAATGGTCGCCGCAGACATAGTGCTTGCCGCTCACCGCTTGCTGCAGCGTGTTCACTACATCTTCGAAGTGGCCAAAGCCGGCCGACATGGCTTGCTGATGGGTTTGCAACTTCAGCCAGCCTTCGTTTTTGGCCGTGGTGGCGGCCTCTACCGGACCGGCAACAAAGAATAGCCAACGAAAGTAGCTAGCGCGCTCCGGGCTGGCGATGGCAGGGGCTAGCTGCTTGTCGGGAAATAGCTCAGCCAGATAGGCCAGGATGGCCCCGGTCTCGGTGATCACGGCATCGCCATGCTGCAACGCCGGAACCTTGCCCATGGGGTTGATGGCCAGGAACTCGGGCGTCTTCATCTCGGGGCCGAACTCCAGGTTCACGAGTTCATAGTCTGCGCCGCACTCCTGCAGCATCCAGTGCACCATGCGGGCACGCGATCTGGGGTTGCTGAAAAAGCGCAGCTTGGGCGGGTGTGCTGTGGACATGGCGGATCTCCTTGATGGGCTGTTGTGGAATGGCAAAACGCCATGCAGCCAATGTAGAAGCGGGGGCTGACAGTTTCTGTCAGCAGCAAGACGCCAGGCAGCTGCGCTGGCTAGATTGAGTAGCCGGTCTGCTCCAGCCAGCGCTGTATCAGCGTCTGGCGCCGCTGCGGATAACGCTGGCCCAGGTCCTGCAAGGCGTGAACGCGGTCGGCGCGAAAGTGGCGAAATTCCTGACGCAGCTCGCACCAGGCGGAGACCACGCGGGCGCGCTCGAAATACGCCATGGCAAAAGGCCACACCCGGCGCTCTGTCAGCGTGCCATGCTGATCCTCGTAGTGCAGCACTACGATGTGCTCGGCCCGGATGGCGCGGCGCAGCGCGGTCTGCCAGGTTTCGGGTTGGGGCGACTGCTGCATGTTTGGGACCAGCAGGCCGCTGGTGTCGACGGCAATGCGCAACTCCAGCGGCAGCGCGCTGCGGATGCGGTCCATGGCGGCTTTGGCCGCCTGTGCCAGTTGTGGATCGGCCTGCAGGCTGGCCCAGCTGGCACCCAGCAGCAGGGCTTCGAGCTCGTCGGCATTGAACATCAGCGGTGGCAGCAAAAAGCCGGGGCGCATCTCAAAGCCCAGACCTGGGTCGCCCAGAATGTCCGCCCCCTGGGCACGCAAGGTGGCAATGTCGCGGTAAATGGTGCGCAGGCTCACGCCCAAAGACTGGGCCAGCTGTGGCCCGGACTGCGGCTGGCGGGCGCAGCGCAGGGCATCGAGCAGTTGCAGCAGACGGGCGGACCGGCTCATGCGAGAGATCAGGCCTTCATGGCATCCGCCGTGATCTCCAGGCTGCGCAAACGCAAGTCGGCGTCATACACATCGCTGACGATCATGAATTCATCAGCCTGGGTTTCATCGGCCAGCTTCTGCAGGCCTTGCTGCACGGTGTCTGGCCCGCCAATCACGCCTGCGGCCAGAAAGTCGGCAATGGCGGCTTGGGAGCGGGCATCGAGCTGCTGCCAGAAGTTTTCCACAGGCGGCAGCAGGCGGGTACGGTTGCCGGTCAGAATGCCCAGCACGCGCTGGTGGGTGCTGCTGGCCAGATATTCGGCTTGCTCGTCAGTTTCTGCCGCGATGACAGGCACACCGACGATGGCATAGGGCTTGGCCAGCGTGGCGCTGGGCTTGAACATCTGGCGGTAGATCGCTAGCGCCTGGTGCAACATGCGCGGCGCAAAGTGCGAGGCAAAGGCGTACGGCAGGCCCAGATGCGCGGCCAGCTGGGCCGAGAACAGGCTGGAGCCCAGCAGCCAGATGGGCACGTTGGTGCCTGCGCCGGGCATGGCGATCAGACGCTGGCCTTCTTGCGCCTCACCCAGCAGGTGTTGTAGCTCCTGCACATCACGCGGAAAGTCTTCTTCGCTTTCCACCCGGTCACGGCGCAGGGCGCGCATGGTGGGGCCATCGGTGCCGGGCGCGCGGCCCAGGCCCAGGTCGATACGGCCAGGGTATAGCTCAGCCAGCGTGCCAAAGGCCTCGGCCACGACCAGCGGTGCATGGTTGGGCAGCATGATGCCGCCCGAGCCCACGCGAATCGTTTGCGTAGCACCGGCGATATGACCCACCAGCACAGCCGTAGCAGAGCAGGCAATGCCGGGCATGTTGTGATGCTCAGCCAGCCAGTAACGGGTAAAGCCCAGTTTTTCGGCATGCTGCGCTGTGTGCACAGCAATTTTCAGCGCATCAGCCACGGTGCCGCCTTCGCGTACGGCGACCAGGTCCAGCATGGACAGATTGACGTTGTTCAGAGATTTCATGGCGATGAACTTTTTATGATTTTGATAGCTGCTTGCGCTTGCTGAATCAGCGCTTGCGGCCAATTTCACGACCAAATACCACGGCAACCAGTACGCCCCAGACCAGCAGCACACCGGCTATGGCGTAGTAGGTGGTGCCCGCCTGCATGGCAAAGACCGAGCCCAGCAGGGCCACCAGCGCGGCCATGCGAATCATGCGGCGCAGCTGGCCGACAGGAAAGCGACTCTTGAGCTGGAAAAGGACGGCAAAGCTGATGATGGCCAGCGCTATCAACAACAAGAACAGATCGCCGCCATAGGGCTGGACAGAGGTGCGGAGGTTTTCAAGCATGGGTTCATTGTTGCAAAGCCGAAAAAGGCTTTGCACGCTCAGGCCATGAAAAGCCGGTACCCAGACCTGTGACTCAGTCCCGCGTCACCCGCATCACTTCGGCGGCTGTGGTGATGCCTTCACGCACCAGGCGTTCGCCATCCTCGCGCATGAGTTGCATGCCTGAGGCCTGTGCGGTTTCGCGGATTTCGGCTTCGCTGGCACCTCGGTGAATCTGGGCGCGAATGGTGTCGTCGACCACCAGCATTTCAAAAATGCCGGTTCGGCCTCTGTAGCCACTGGGCTCGCTGTGATCCACCTTGCGCACCAGCCGCTGTGCCAGCACGCCCAGAAGCGATGAGGACAGCAGGAAGGGCTCGACCCCCATGTCGATCAGTCGTGTAACGGCGCTGGGCGCATCGTTGGTGTGCAGCGTGGCCAGCACCAGGTGACCGGTGAGCGAGGCCTGAATGGCGATCTGCGCGGTTTCAAAGTCGCGGATTTCGCCAATCATGATGACGTCTGGGTCCTGACGCAGCAGGGCTCGCAGGGCCTTGGCAAAGGTCAGGTCGATCTTGGCATTGACCTGTGTCTGGCCCACGCCTGCCAGCTCATATTCGATGGGGTCTTCCACCGTCATGATGTTGCTGTGGCTGGCGTCCATGCGCTGCAGCGCGGAGTAGAGCGTGGTGGTCTTGCCCGAGCCCGTGGGGCCGGTGACGAGCACGATGCCGTGCGGCTGTGCCATCAGGTGGGTAAAGCGTTCCAGCGTCTGGCCGCCCATGCCCACGGCTTCAAGGCTGAGCTTGCTCTCGCTCTTGTCCAGCAGGCGCAGCACGGCGCGTTCGCCATGGGCGCTGGGCAGGGTGGAGACACGCACGTCAATGGCGCGTGTGCCTAGTCGCAGGCTGATGCGGCCGTCTTGCGGCAGGCGCTTTTCGGCAATGTCCAGGTCGGCCATGATCTTCAGGCGGCTGATCAAGGCGGCGTGCAGGGCGCGGTTGGGCTGCACCACTTCGCGCAGATCACCATCGACGCGAAAGCGCACGCTGGAGTGGCGTTCGTAGGGCTCAATATGAATGTCCGAAGCACCATCGCGCGCGGCCTGCGTGAGCAGGGCGTTGAGCATACGGATGATGGGCGCGTCGTCTGCCGTTTCCAGCAAGTCTTCCACGGCGGGCAGGTCTTGCATCATGCGGGTCAGGTCGGCGTCGGACTCGACTTCGCTGACCACCATGGCGGCGTTGGAGTCGCTTTGCGCATAGGCCGCGCTGATGCGGTGCGCCAGCGCGCCGCTGTCCAGCACCTGCCAGCGCTGCACGGCGTGCTTGCGCTGTACTTCAGAGATGGCTGACCAGTCGGGCTGGGGGCTGTGCCAGAGCACGGGCTCCGATCCATCATCTTCAATCAGCAACTGGCTGCTGCGAGCAAAGCCATAGGGCAGTGGGTAGCGCATGCGGATCTCTTACTGTGGTGCGCCGTGGATGATGGAGCTCATGTCTTTTGGCAGGGATGAGAGCGTGGACGGCGCTGGGGCTGGATTGCCGTTCACCTTGGGGTGCTGGGGGTCGCTGAAGTCCACCAGCTCGGGCTTACCGCCGGGCACGTTCAGCAGGGGAGTGGGCAAGGCCATGGACACGGGTTGCGCGGACGGCACGACCCGGGTCTGAGGAGCAGGAGGAAGTCGCTGCGGCAGCACAGGTGCTGCACTGACATTGCGCATCAGCACATTCGGGTCGGGTTGATTGTCTTGCTGCACACCGCGAATGGCATCGTAGCGGTCTTGCGAGAACTGGCTGGTGGAGCTGGCATCACGCAGCACCGTGGGGCGCAGGAAGACCATTAGATTGGTCTTTTTGCGGGAGCGCGCCGTGTTGCGAAACAGATTGCCAATCAAGGGGATATCGCCCAGCAGCGGCACGCGCTCCTGCGTCTGGCCGTATTCATCGGCAATCAGGCCGCCGAGCACGATGATGGCGCCGTCTTCCACCAGCACATTCGACTCAATGGATCGCTTGGTAGTGGTAGGGCCGGAAAGAGCGCTGGAGTTGTTGGATTTGACCGCAGAGTTTTCTTGATAGACGGACATCTTGATGGTGCCGTTTTCATTGATCTGCGGGCGAATCTTGAGCAGCGTACCCACGTCCTTGCGCTCGTAGGTGGTGAAGGGGTTGATGGAGCCGTTGGAGCCCGCCGTGTTGGTGTACGAACCGGTGGGGAAGGGGACGTTTTCGCCCACCATGATGCTGGCTTCTTCGTTGTCCAGCGTCATCAGGTTAGGGGTTGAGAGGATGTTGGTGTCGCCATCACCCTGCATCAGATTCACTAGCGCACCCAGGCTGGTGTTGCCGTTGACGGTCTGGGTAAAGCCCAGGTTCATGCCCTTCATGCCACCGATGGCTGCGGCCTGACTGTCCGTGAGTGCGGTGCCGTTGACGAGATTGCCCACGGCTCCGGCGACGCCAAAGATATTGGGAATGCCGTTGATGGAAGTGGCATTGCCCAGTACGCCGAGTACGCGGCCATTGTTGCGAATGATGGAGCTCCACTGCACGCCCAGCTGTGCCGCCTTGTCGGCCGAGACTTCGACGATCAATGCCTCGATCAGCACCTGCGCGCGGCGGCCATCGAGCTTGTCGATGACGGTGCGCAGCTGGCGGTACAGCGGGCCGGGTGCGGTGATGATTAGAGAGTTGGTCGTGGGGTCGGCTTGAATCAAACCGCCGGTGGATGGTTGCTGCGCCGTGCCAAAGCGTGAGCTGGGGCCGGTGTTGCCGCCGCCAAGGCCCACGGTGGCGCTGCCATCCGTGCCGCGTGAAATAGTGGCTTGCGCCATGGATGGTGTGCCGGTGGCCGATGTATTGGTCATGCCAGCCTGGCCGCCCAGGGCCTGGCTGGCGCTGGTCTGCGCGCTGATAGCGGCGCGCAGCGTGGCGGCCAGCGAGACGGCGTCTGCGTTCTTCAGGTACACGACATGGATGTTGCCGTCGTCGCCATTGCCCGTCATGGCAGGCTGGTCGAGGCGCGCAATCAGCGAGCGGATTTGCGACAGCTTGGCCGGGTTGGCAGCGCGAACCAGCACCGAGTTGCTGCGCGGCTCAGCCAGGATGGAGGTGCGAAAACCGGTGTCCGTCTGGCCTGCTGCAGCGCCTGCGCCGGCCTGAACGCCACTGCCGGTGGCTGAGCCACCGTCGATCAGGCGGTTGACCAGAGCCACCATGTCGCTGGCCATGGCGTGGCGCAGCGGCAGTACTTCTACATCCGTGGCGTTGGAGACATCGGTGCTGGCAATGATGCGCGAGATGCGCTGCAGGTTGTCCGCGTAGTCGGTGATGACCAGCGAGTTATTGCCGGGGTTGACGTTGATGGTGTTGTTGGGGCTGATCAGCGGGCGCAGCACAGGCACCAGATTGCTGGCGTTTTCGTAGTTGAGCTTGAAGATCTGCGTGACGATGCCACCGCCGCCATGATTGCCGCGGCCCACGGCCACTTCATTGGTCTGCAGCTTGGCATCGGCTTCAGGGATGACCTTGAACAGACCCGCAGACTCCACCACCGTAAAGCCCTGCATGCGCAGCGCGGCCAGATATTGCTGGTAGGCCGTGGCAGGCGATACAGCTTTGTCCGTCAGCAGTGTGATCTGGCCTTTGACGCGCGGATCGACCACCACGTTGCGGTTGGTGATGGCGGCCATGGCGCGCGATACGGCTTCGATATCGGCGTTGGTGAAGTTCAGCGTGACGGGTTCGCCGGGTCGCAAGCTAGGCGTAGTTTGAGCATAAATAGTGCTGCTGGCGCATACCAGTATTGCGGCAGCAGCTATTGATTTAAGAGTACTACGCTGAGTCATGGGTCAACCAAAAGTGATGATGGAGCGTGTGCCTTGGCGGCGCCCCAGAATATTGAGCAGATTCGACAGGGCGGCTTCGCGCTCGGGGCTGGCAGAAGCTTCGCCGTTGAAGTGCAGACGGGAGCCCACCCACTGGCCCTGACCGCTAAGGTGAAGGTCGCCATTGAGAGTAGACAGATGGAGTTGGGCGTTGTCACCGCCCTGAATATCTAGCCGGTAGCTGCCCAGTGGCTTGAGTGGCGACAGGCGCGAAGACACGGCCAGTGCTTCCAGCCGGGTCAGGCCCTGACTGGTGGCGCGGCCAGCGCTGTATTGCAGCGCAAGCCCGGTGGTAGACAGGCGCAACTGGCCTTGCAAAGCCACGGTATTCCACGGCGTACCAAGCCCGGTCAGCATATCGGCGGGCAGTTGCAGCGCGCTGTCGTTTACGCGCAGCGTCATGGCATTCCAGCCCGGCGTGAGCTGGGCCAGCACCGGCGTGCTGGTGCAGCAGTCGCTTTGCAGAGTCAGGCTGGCGCTGCCAAAGCCGGGGCGCAAAGTCCAGTTCAGGCGGGTGGGCAGGGTGGTCGCATCGCGGCTGTCTTTGCCGCCCGTCAGTACCAGGTGGGCTGATCCATTCCAGACCGTGCCGCGCGCTTCTTGCAGCTGTACCTGGCCTGCGGTGGCTGATTGCACACCCGCCGCCAGCCATGCCGCAGGCGCGAAGATGGCACCCGTCAGCAAGCCGCCCAGCAGCGCACCGCCAATAGCCCAGCGGCGCGGCGAATGCAGCGCGCCCAGCCCGCGCGGCTGGCGCGAGGTTTTGCTGGAGGGGCGTGATGTCCGCAGGCTCATGGCAAGGGCTTAGTTGGGCTCGCCTGCATGGCCGGGCAGGTCCAGCAGCAAATTGCCGCTCCAGCGTGTGCTGGCTGAGGTGTCTGCAGCATCTGCAGGAGCGCGGTTGAGCTTCATCTCCGCGACGGATGCATGGCTGTTGTCACGCACCTGGCTAAGCCAGCGGGCCAGCGCCGGCGCGGGCGCATTGGTGAGCGTGACTTGAGCGCGGTTGCCCAGCCATTGCATTTGCGCCGTGGCGGGCATGTCGGCTTTGATGGATTGCTCCAGCTGCGTGCGCACATCGGCGTTATTCGCTTGCGGTTGCTGGCGCAGTAGCTCGGCCTGCGACTGCATTTGCAGCATGGTTTGCAGTTCACGGTCTGCGGCGGCGTGGCGGGCGGGGGCGGTGCGCAGGCTGTGCAGTGCAGGTGCCAGTGCAATCCACCAGACCAGTGCCAGCAGCACGACAGTGCCAGCAATCAGCACCAGATTCTGTTCACGCTGTGCGAGGCTTGTCCAGCGCTGGCGCAGTGGCGCAAGCGCGGTGTTCAAGGCGTTGTCTTGCTTCATGGCAGGGTCTTTGCGCTGAGGACGAGGTCAGTGCCTTCACGCTGCAGCTGGTAGCCGCTGGCTTCAAGGCTTTGCTGTGCATCGCTCAGGGCTTCGGGGTTCAGGTCGAGTCCTGTGATGCGCAGTTGCTTGTCCTGGTACTGCAGGCTCTTGGCGTTGGGCATGCTGCTGATGGTGGCGCTGGCGGCCAGCAGGGCTTCCAGGTCAGCGGCAGATAGCGCGCCAGAGTTGCTGCGCAGCACATCCAGCTCGCGCTGCATTTGCACGGGCGCATCCACAATCACGGGCACATGCGGGAAGGTGGTTTGCAGCACCTGCTTGGCTTGCTGCTGGCGCTCGGCGATGGAGCGGTTTTCTTTGAAGGCCCAGGCGTTCAGGCCGATGAGCTGGGCCACGATTGCAATGCCGGTAGCCCAGCGCGCGGCGCGCCATTGCGGGGCTTTGGCAAAACTTTGCCAGGCATCCAGCAAGCGGCGCTTGGCGCGCGTGCTGCCACCCAGGTCCAGATCAAACTGCGCCAGATCACCGGGGTAGCTTGCGCTTTGCAGCAGGCGCTGCGCGGCGGTGAAGATGTTGACGGGGCGCTGCAAGGCTTCTGCCGCGCGGGCGAGCTGGGGCTCAGCCTGAACGGGAAGGTCTTCGGGCAGGCGCGATAGCAGGGGGTGCAGCAAGCTGGCATCGGCACGCAGCGGCAGGGTGGCCAGCGTGGCTTGTCCATCCAGCCCGGTCACGCTGAGCTGGGCGTTGCCGTTGTCGCCCCATAGCAGCAGCTGTGCGCTGGCGCTGGGCCATTGCTCGGGCACCAGCCGGTTGGCGAGATGGCCGCTGCTTTCTAGCAGTTGAAGATGCGATTGCAGCCATGGCTTGTCGCAGGCGGCAACCCAGTAGTTCTGACCGGCCGGTGCGGAGTCCAGCGCCAGGTGCAGGGTTGATGCGTCGTCGAGCAGCTTTTCTTCCAGCAGACCTTCAAGCACAGCGCGCAAGCGCGCTTGCTGACGACGGCTTTGCACGTTCAGACCCGGCGGCAGGGTGATGTTGTGCCAGGAAAGGCGGCTGGCAGGGATGACGGCAGTGACTTGATTCGTGCGGCCCGAGGGGGGCAGCAGAGTCGCGCTGGCCTGGCCGCTGCGCTGAGCGCTTTGACCATCGTCGCTGACGATATAGAGATATTCTGCGGCGGAATTGGCGATTTCCGCTGGCAGCTGTATTAGCAATGTGCTCATGGAGGATGCCGCATTCTATGAGGGCGTTATGACGGCGTGGTGTCAGGGTCTCGGAACTGCGGGCATACCCCAGTCGGCACGCTCCTGCCAGAGTGTGTTGACGTTCATGTCCTTGCGCTCAATCAGTGAGCGCTGGCTTAAGACGTTGTCCCCAAGGCGCAGGCGTCCGCGTGCTTCAAAGTATTCGGTGGTGACGGAGTGCGAGCTCGAATTGAAGGCGCTGGCCATGCCAATGGCCGTGCCAGCCGCACTCAAAGATTTAAAAGGCGAAGTGTTGCGTAACTGCACCAGCTGGTTGGCGCGGGCCCAGTCCAGGTCCGGGATACTGGCCCAGATCACTTCTGCACTGGCCGTGTTGATGTTGACGGTGGTGCGCTGAGGCAGCAAGGTGACATGGGGTTCGAGGCGTGCGATGGTGCGGGCATCAACCCCCAGCCAGCCCAGCTGGCCCACGGTGCGTGGCATCAGTGGCGCGGTTTGCGACCTGCTGAGCGAGGCTTGCTGCAAGGCCGTGGCAATCTGTATGGCGGCGCTTCCGGGCAGGCCCAGCCGCTCGAACAGGCGCATAAAGGGCTGGAGGTTTTCTTCCGAAATCTTCTTGTCTTGACCACTCAGCAGATTGCGCAGATTCAGGCGGGATTGCAGATCGATGATTTCGCCGGAGAGAAAAGCATCCTGCACATCGGCCATTCCATCATCGACCTGGCTGATATTGTTCTTGGCCGCCAAAAAGGTGGACAGGCGCGCTTCCTGCAGTGGCACGGCCCAGGGTTCGCCTAGGTGATCAATTGGGTTACTGCGGTTGGCGCGTGCATCTTCCTGCAGCACCACACGCGACCAGTCCAGCGCGCCCAGCAGCAGCCAGTTGGCCTGCACGCGGTTGCGCTCTGCCGTTTCAATCTCCACATCACGCCACTGCTGCCATAGTGCGGCCGATGCAAGCGTGGCGACCAGCACCACAGTCAGCATGGCCGCCAGCAGAGCCGCGCCATGTTGAGGCGATCGCTGTGCGCGGGAGGTTGCCGGGGCCAGAGACGCCAAGCGAGAGCTGCCTTGCGGCGAAGGCGTCTTCCCCGTATGGGGAAGGAGCGAAGCGACACAGGGGGTCATGATCGTGAGTTAGAGCGAAGCGGGTTGACCCAATCCACCGTCATCACGCCATTCAGCGCTCTGTCAGCGGGTAAGGTGAGTTCGATGCGAATGCCATCGGGCACCGTGGGCATGGCGGTGGCGCTTTCGCCGTTGGCATTGCTGGTGCTGCTCTGGTCGCTGGAGAGCGGGTTGGTCCACGCATTGCTGCGGTAGTAGTACACGCGCCACAGGTCCAGCGGCAGCAGCACGGTTTCGCGCCGCATCTGGTCGCTCGATGGGTTGCGGCCCCATTGGGCGGCCTGGCTCCATGCGTCATTCCATTCACTGGCGGTACGTGCGGGCAGCGACTGCCAGCGCACCCATTGCTGCAGTCCGTCCACATTGCGGCGGCTCCAGGCCACGACCAGTGCGCCGTTGTCATTGGTGGCGCTGGTCTTGCGGGTCAGGCGCAGCACCTGCCCATCCCAGTCCAGCGCCTGGCGGCCTTGTAGCGGCATAAGGGCGTTGAGGTCGGTATTCCACTGGGCCAGCACGGTCTGCATGATGGCGTGCTGATCGCCCTGCGCCCGCGTTACCTCCTGCGCACGCAACATGCCATCAATGCCGCGCCAGCTCATGATGGACAGCAGCGCCATGGCCGCCAGCGCGACTAACAGCTCAATCAGAGTAAAGCCCAGATTCTTGGTGCGCATGCTGCTCATGATTCAGTAGCGGCCAACAATGGTGGAGACACGCAAGATGGCTGAAGATTCGGAAAAAACCTGCGCATCCACACGCCTGAAGCTAGGGTTGGGTGTGGGGCGCACGCTGACTTGCACCTGCATCTGCCGACCTGCCTGCTGGCAGTTGGTGGAGGTGTCGCCCACAGCAGGCATCTGGTTGAAAAGGCGCAGCCGCACCAGCTCATTTTGTGCACAGAGCTGGGCGAGGATCACATCGGCCTGGCGCTGGGCATTGCGCGTGAGCGCGCTGCTGGCCTGCAGGCCAGCCAGCAAGGTGACGCCGACGATGCCGACGGCGACCAGCACTTCAATCAGCGTAAAGCCGCGCTGCTTCATTGCGCCACCTGCATGTTCTGAATGCTGAAGGGGCGCAGGCCGTCTGTGCTCAGTTGCAATGGCGCGGAGTTGCTGCCAGGCAGCGACAGGGTAATGCTCTGGCGGGGAATCAATGGCTCTGGCCCCAGCACCACGGGCGTGCTAGGCTGAATCTGCACCGCAGTCTTGAGCCACTGCGTGGGCATTTGCACATTGGCAGGCAGACCCTCAAAGCGAAAGCCCTGAGGCATAGGTCGCCACACGACCAGTGCACCATTGGTGCGCGCTTGTGCGCGGGCAGATTCCAGCAGCGTGGCCAGCCGCTGGGCTTCGCGCTCCAGCTGTTGATCGCCGCTGTCGCGAATGGCCAGGCTCACGCCAGCCGTCGCCAGCGCCATGATGGAAATCACGACCAATAGCTCAAGCAGCGTGAATCCCGCAGATTTGATGCGCGCCATGGGCAGAGAGGCCACTAGCGGCGCGCTAGTGGCAGGACGGCTTCAGAGCATGGGCTGGTGTGAGTTTTCGTCGCCGGGCCGCCCCAAGACGAAAACCGGCCAAAGCCGGTCAGGACCCCCTCGGGGGGCAGCGACCACACAAAGTGAGGGAGCGTGGGGGCAGACGTCATTGCCAGCTGCCAATATCCGCATCCTTGCCCTCGCCACCGGCCTTGCCGTCACCGCCAAAAGACATGATGTCGATAGGGCCCTTCACGCCGGGGTTCAGGTACTGATAAGCATTGCCCCAGGGGTCGTTGGGCAGCTTTTCCAGATAAGGCTTCCAGTTCTGCGGCGCGGGGCCGGCGGTGGGCTTGGTCACCAGTGCCTTCAGGCCTTGCTCGGCCGTGGGGTAGCGCTGGTTATCGAGGCGGTAGAGTTTGAGTGCCTGATTGATATTGGCGATATCGGTCTTGGCGGCAGTCACGCGCGCATCGTCGGCGCGGTCCAGCACATTGGGCACGATGAGTGCGGCCAGCACACCGATGATGACCAGTACCACCATCAGCTCAATCAGGGTGAAACCACGCGATGCAGCGTGGCGGATAGCAGACAGTGAACGGTGGCGATGAGATGTCATGTGGCTCTGTACTAGAAACGCAATACGGGGCCATCATAATCGTCCAATGCGAACGCAATCTTTCAATCCTGCTCAGGGCATTTCCATGCCGGTCAAACTCACTACCTTGCTGTTGTGGGCTGCAGCCGCCGCTGTGGTGGTGTTCTGGGCGCTGCGATTCACTGGCAGCGCCAGTGAGCAGTTACCTGTGATCTCTGCAGCGCAGCCCGTTCAGGCCAATGCCCAAGCGATAGCCAAGGCTTTGGGAGCCGTTGCTTTGCCTGCTGCTGCGCCCGTGGCCAGCCGTTACTCATTGCTGGGTGTGCTGGCGGGTAATGAGTCTGGCGGCGGCGCAGCGGTGATTGCCATTGAAGGCAAAGGCAGCAAGGCCGTGCGTGTGGGTGAGTCGGTCGACGAAGGCTTGATTCTGCAATCCTTGGCTGCGCGTGAAGCGCGCCTTGGCCCGGTCAACGGCCCGGTCAGTACCGTGCTGCAGCTGCCCAAGCCGCCCATCGCGGCATTCAATTGAGCGGGATCTGCACCCACTGCCCGTAAGCGGGGGCGGGCAAGGTCCACTCATGGCTTTGCGGCAGTTGCTGGCCATGCTGCACCAGCCATTCAACGCAGCGCGCTACGCCGGCATGGCAAATCCAGACGATATGCGCGCTTGGGTTGCGGCGAGCATCTTCCAAAGCCTGTGAAACGCGCTGCAGCATCTGCGCCAGAGATTCTCCATCGCCGGGCGCATGCAGTGCCAGGTTCTGCGCCCAGGTGCTGATGGCGGGTTCGCCTATGTCATCCCAGCGCTGACCTTCCCAGTGGCCGAAGTTCATCTCCAGCAGACGGGTGTCGGGTGTTGCAGTGAAATCAGGCTGCAGCGCTTTCAGATCAAGCGCTAGCTGCTCACATCTTTGTAGTGGTGAGTGCCAGAGCTGCAGATCGCCCCGCAGCGGCAGCAAGGCCTTGTGAAACGCCTGCGCTGCTTGCTGGGTGGCCTGCGCATCGGCAGCAATATCCAGACGGCCATAGCAGCGGTCTGTGTCAATCAGCGGGCGAGCATGGCGCACGAGCCAGAGCGTTTTCACAGCACAGGCCTCAGTACATGAAAGGCGACCGCCAGCAGCACAGCCAGTTCGTTGAGCTGCTGGCAGGCACCTAGACAGTCGCCCGTCATGCCGCCCAAGCGTTTGCGCAGCCAGCGCTGCAGCAGCCAGGTCGTTACGGTGCAGGCAATGGCAATCTTGAGAATCAGCCAGCCTGTGCCGAGCCACCACAGCAGCCCTACCATCGGCAGAGTCCAGATCGCGCCGGTGATGAGGCCGCGCCAGCCCAATTGTTTGCCCGCCACGTGCAGCGTTTTGCTGCTGGCAGCCAGGCCGACATGGGGCAGGGTGTGCATCAGCACCAGCGGCGCAAAACGAGAGAGCACATGCATGGCGACGACCAGAATGGCCGCAGACACCGGCTCCCATGCAGGCGTCATTGAGTCCACCACGGCAGCCAACAGCACAACCTTGGTCAGCAGTGCCATCACCAGCGCCATCACGCCATACGAGCCAAGGCGCGAGTCTTTCATGATCTCGAGTGAGCGCTCTGCGGGCACAAAGCCACCTAGGCCATCGGCCACATCAGCCAGTCCATCTTCGTGAAACCCGCCCGTCAGCCACAGCGTACCTGCCGTGCTGATGAGTGCGGCCAGCAGTGGCGTCCAAGGCGAGCCGGGCAGCAGCCACAGCACCAGAGTCAGCAGCGCCGTCGCCCACAGCCCCACCAGCCAGCCCACGCCCGGCAGATGCGCGGCGCTGGCGCGCTGCATCTCAGCGCTCCAGCCCACCCAGGCTGCCAGCCGTCCAGTCACGGGGATGCGGCTGAAGAACTGTATGGCCAGCAGATAGTGACGCAGGGCTTGCATGAATATCAAAAAAGTGAGCTGCTAGCGCCTGTGGATAAAGCGCTAGAGGCCTTTTTTACTTCAAGAAAAGTTGATAGGCCGGATTGTTGGTTTCTTCCACCCAGGGGTAGCCCAGGTTTTTCAAGAAGGCGTCGAACTTCTTGCTGTCCTTGGGCGGCACCTGCATGCCGACCAGAATGCGGCCGTAGTCCGCGCCTTGGTTGCGGTAGTGGAACAGCGAGATATTCCAGGTGGGCGCCATCAGGCTCAGGAACTTGAACAGCGCACCGGGACGCTCGGGGAAGACAAAGCGCAGAAGGCGCTCTTCCTGCGCCAGGGGGGAATGGCCGCCCACCATGTGGCGCAGATGCTCCTTGGCCATTTCGTCAAAGGTCAGATCGATGGCGTCAAAGCCGTTTTTCTGGAAGTTCTTGCAGATCTTCTCGCTCTCGCCCTTGGTCGGCGTGGTCAGGCCCACAAACACATGGGCCTTGTCCTCGTGGCTGATGCGGTAGTTGAACTCGGTCACATTGCGCGGGCCGCCGGGCAGCTTGCCCACCACTTCGCAGAAATGCTTGAAGCTGCCGCGCTCTTCGGGAATAGTGACGGCGAACAGGGCTTCGCGCTCCTCGCCCACCTCGGCGCGCTCGGCCACAAAGCGCAGGCGGTCGAAGTTCATGTTTGCGCCGCTCAGGATGGCAGCGTAGGTCTCGCCCTTGGTCTTGTTCTTGGCGACGTACTGCTTGATAGCTGCGACGCCCAGCGCGCCCGAGGGCTCGACGATGGAGCGGGTGTCGGTAAAGATATCCTTGATGGCCGCGCAGACGGCGTCGGTGTCCACCGTTACATAGTCATCCACCAGGCCTTGGGTGACGCGGAAGGTTTCCTCACCCACCAGCTTCACGGCAGTGCCGTCGGCGAACAGGCCCACATCGGCCAGCTCCACGCGCTCGCCAGCCTGCACGGACTGCATCATGGCGTTGGAGTCCTTGGTGTGCACGCCAATCACCTTGATCTCGGGGCGCACGGCCTTGATGTAATTGGCAATGCCGGCAATCAGGCCGCCGCCGCCAATCGGCACAAAAATGGCGTCCAGGCGCTGGCTGCCCAGTTTTTGCAGCTGGCGCAGCATTTCCATGGCGATGGTGCCCTGGCCGGCAATCACATCGGGATCGTCAAAGGGGTGGACAAAGGTCAGGCCCTCGGCCTTTTGCAGCTTGATGGAGTGCTTGTAGGCGTCGGAATAGCTGTCGCCCATCAGCACCACTTCGCCGCCCAGAGCGGCCACTGCATCCACTTTGACCCGCGGCGTGGTGGTTGGCATCACGATGACAGCGCGGCAGCCCAGCTTCTTGGCGCTCAGAGCAGTGCCCTGAGCGTGGTTGCCAGCGCTGGCGCAGATCACGCCTTTTTGTAGCTGCTCGGCCGTCAGGTTCGCCATCTTGTTGTAGGCGCCGCGCAGCTTGAAGCTGAATACGGGCTGCTGGTCTTCGCGCTTGAGCAATACCTTGTTGTGCAGGCGGCGTCTGAGGTTCTTGGCAATATCCAGGTCCGACTCCACGGCCACGTCGTAGACGCGTGCATTAAGGATGCGAGTCAGATAATCAGCAGGGGTGAGGGCTTGAGTCATGGTGCAATTCAGAAGCAGTGCACCAGAGCCAGAGCAATCAGTCAGCCGGGTGCAGGGAAGCCGATCATGATAGGCGCTTGCTTGCTGCGTTGCAGTACTCACTCAAGAGTGAGCGCCCTGTTAGTCTGCGAACTTGCACTGCGCAGGGACGAAAAAAAGCCCCTAGCTAAGAAGCTAGGGGCTGAATCCACCATTAGAGGAGGTGGAGGAGACAAACGGTGCGATACAGATCAGGACTTTCCAGTAATCTGCAGTCTGCCTGCGGGTAAAACCCCAGCAGGTAACGCTTGGTTGTATTGTAGAGGATGTGTTTTTATCGTGCAAAAAAGATTCGGGTTTTTCTGGATTTGATGCAGAATTGCAACAGTTTCAAGAGGATGCAGCAATGGAATGCACAGTAAGTTGGACAGGCGCAACCACTGGTATGCGCTCGGGCATGGGTTTTGTGGCGGAGACCGGTAGCGGTCATATCGTCAACATGGATGGCGCGCCGGATGAAAAAAATCCTGCCAATGGCGGCCGCAATCAGGCTCCTCGCCCCATGGAAATGCTGCTGGCAGGCGCCGGTGGCTGCACGGCTTATGACGTGGTGCTGATCTTGAAGCGTGGCCGCCACGATGTGAAGGGCTGCAGCGTGCAGCTGACATCCGAGCGTGCAGAGACTGACCCCAAGGTCTTTACCAAGATTCATATGCAGTTCACCGTCAGCGGCAAGAGCCTGCCTGCCGGCGCGGTGGAGCGTGCGATCGCCATGAGTCATGACAAATATTGCTCGGCCACCATCATGCTGGGCCATACGGCTGAGATTACGACGGGTTTCGAGATCGTTGAAGCCTGAACGGCGCTTCGTACAGAACAACTCGCAAAACACAAACGGGCCTCAACGGCCCGTTTTTCTTGGACGAAGCTGTTTTATATGCGGTGTGCTGTCGTCGTCATGACTTTGGCGGCAACGCGCATCAGGCCTTGCACCACGGGCGGCAATTGAATCGCGCCTTCCTCAATCGCTGCGGCGGCGTGGCGCTCTTCATCGTCCTTCATGCGCGCAACAACCGCGCGAGAGGCCTCATCTTCCTCGGGCAGGCGGCCCAGATGGCTTTCTAGGTGAGCAGATACCTGGTTTTCCGTCTCGACCACAAAGCCCAGGCTTGTGGCATCACTGACCTTGGCTGCAATCGTTCCAATGGCAAACGCGCCAGCAAACCAGAGCGGGTTTAGCAGCGAAGGGCGATCGCCCAGTGCATGCAAGCGCTCACGCGTCCAGGCCAAGTGGTCCATCTCTTCGCGCGCGGCGTGCAGCAGGTGCTCGCGCAGCTGGGCATCCTTGGTCACCATGGCCTGAGCGCTATAGAGTGCCTGTGCGCAGACCTCGCCCACATGATTGACTCGCATCAACGCGGCAGACAGCTTACGCTGCTCATCGCTCAAATCGGCTTCGGCAATACCGGTGGCAGGCGAGCGCTCAGCGGCGATCGGATCGGCGAACAAAGTACGAAGAGCTGCATCGGCAGCGGTCAGAAATTGATCCATGGAAAAAACTCAGTGCGGCGCCTGAGGGCGCCAATGTGCGTAAGGTACACCAGAGTGCCTCATCCGCCATTTGTGCTGGGGCAATACCAAGCGGGAACCCTTAAGGGTGTACCCAAGAGTGTGTACTAGAGGTTTGTTGCGGTGCTGCAACGAAAACGCGCCGAATCGAGCCTTTTTGGGGGAATTCCTTTGCGCTGGGTGCGGGGGTCTGGTGCAATAGACCCAACTTCCCCACCAGGAGGTTGGCGCGGGAAACCGGTGGAGCTCGAGGCTCAAGTCTCTCTCCCATAGACCGGCGCCCTTCTAAACCTTGGAGTAACTCGTAATGAAAAAATCCCTGATTGCCCTGGCAGTGCTGGCCGCTTCCGGCGCCGCAATGGCTCAATCTTCCGTGACCCTGTTCGGTATCGTTGACACTGGCGTGTCTTACGTGAACAACGCTACTGGCGATGTGAACAAGTACGGCGTGCACACCAGCGGTAACCAGACTAGCCGTCTGGGCCTGCGCGGTACCGAAGACCTGGGTGGCGGTCTGAAGGCTGGCTTCTGGCTGGAAGGTGAACTGGGTACTGACATTGGTGCCGGCTCCGGTGCTACTGGTCCCCTGGACTTCAAGCGTGAATCTACAGTGCGTCTGTCCGGCAACTTCGGTGAAGTTCGTCTGGGTCGTGAAACAACCCCCACTTTCCGTGCTGGTTCCAAGTACGACCTGTTCAGCTCCACTGGTGTCGGCCAGTTCTACGGTTACAAGGCCTGGAACGGCACCGTGGGCGCAGCCTATGGCGCTGATGACAACACCATCCGTGCAAACAACATGGTGTCGTACTCCTCGCCTAACTTCAGCGGCTTCACTGCTAACCTGAGCTACGCTTTCGACGAAAAGCAAGGTCTGAACAAGACTGGCCGTTACGCTGGTGGTAACGTTGGCTATGACAACGGTCCTCTGAGCGTGACTGCTGCTTACGGCAGCCTGTCCGGCGGTACTGGTGATCGTGACGAGTTCTCTGTTGGCGCTGGTTACAACTTTGGCGTGGCTAAGGTTGTGGGTCTGGCTCAACAAGTCAAGTACAAGTCTGACGTCCTGGGTGTGAGCAGCGCTAAGTACAACAACTACCTGTTGGGCGTGTCCGCTCCCGTGGGTGGCGTTGGCGAAGTGAAGGCTCAATACGCTTTCTACGATCAGCAAGGCGATGCTAAGGCACACCAAGTGTCCCTGGGCTATGTGCACAACCTGTCCAAGCGTACTGCTCTGTACGGTACCGTGGCTTACCTGAAGAACCAGAAGGGTTCGCAGATGAGCCTGAACGCCAAGAACGTGAACAACAACGTCGACACACGCACAAACCTGAGCGGTGTGACAACTGGTGCTAACCAGACTGGCGTGCAAGTTGGTATTCGCCACGCTTTCTAATCAATTGCTGGTGTAAGCCAGTAACTGCTTAAAAGCCAAAAGGCCTGTCGAAAGACAGGCCTTTTTTTGTTTTTAAGAGTTATGCCTGAAAGGGTAATTGCTGAGGGGTTTGTCTTGGCAGGGAAAGGCCTGTGTTGTGCCTGCGCCAAAGATCACGCAGTTGGATAAAGCATTTCTAGAATGAAATTTCCACCAACTGTTTGTGATCAAAGTGAGAGGCGAAACAATGACATCTTCATTTGTAAAAAAATCATTGGCTTTGGCTGTGCTGGGGGGCTTGGGATCGATGGCTTATGCCCAAAGCAGCGTGCAGCTTTACGGCATTGTGGATGCAGCGGTTCGACACACTACAAATGAAGGACCCAATAAAAGCGGTTTGACCCAAATGATCGGTGGCGGTATGTCGCAAAGTCGTTGGGGTATCAATGTGACCGAAGACTTGGGTGGAGGCTTATCAGCTATTGCGAACTTGGAAGCTCGTTTTTTGACGGATTCCGGTATCTCGGCGAGTAGTAATTTCTTCCAGCAATCATGGGTTGGATTACGCAGTAAGAGCTTTGGCCAAATTACCATGGGTCGTCAATACAATGTATTGTTTGACGTCGTAACAAGTACCTATGCATCGTTCCCATATTCTCCATATATGGAGGCATATAAGCCGGAAATTGGTATGTCTATGGGTGCGCGTGCCAATAATATGCTGAAGTATGTAGCAGAGTTTGGTCCGGTGCGAGGAGCATTACAATATTCTTTTGACGAAGGAAATAAGGGGCCGTTCACCTCTGCTGCCCAAATTCCCGCTGCAGTAGGTGGTGCCACAAAAACAGCTGGTGGATATTTGCGCTACTCGCAAAGTGGAATATCTCTTGGTGGTGGATTCTTGAGAACGACATTGCCGGCTGGAACGGATGTTGATGCCTATACGATTGGTGGCTCTTACCGGTCCGGTCCTTTGTATGTGAACTTGGGTTACGGTCTCAATAAGCGTAAAGATAGTTATTCGACAAACCCTGTCAATGCAGCAGTTGATTCAACGCTTCTGAATCTTTATTGGCAAGGATCTTCGACGGTTTACAACTCCGCAAATGGAGCATTTGCTGCAGGTGATGCAAATAAGAGGCAGATGTATAAGGTCGGGTTTGGCTACCAGATTACACCTCAGATTAATGCGGGAATGCATTATTATCATGCGAGACAATCTGGCTCTGCTGGCACATTTAATGGCAAGGCAGATTTTTTGGTGGCAGTAGTCGATTACGCATTCTCGAAGCGCACAGATGCTTATTTTGCGGTTGATCACACAAAAACCAAAGGTGGTGCTGGTGTAGTTCTGGATGGTACGAATGGTGCCACCAAGCGTACAGGGATTACTGTCGGTCTGCGTCATCGCTTCTAATATTCAGTTCATATAAAACTAAAAAGCCAGCCAATTAACTTGGCTGGCTTTTTTCTTGATTGAGTGGTGCGTGCAGATTAGATAAATGTAAAAAAGGCCGCATAAAGCGGCCTTTTTTTGAGCAGAACCGGGTGGTTTGAAGCACCCGGTCAGCAGCTTGGCAATTACATGCCCATGCCGCCCATGCCACCCATGCCGCCCATGCCGCCCATGTCAGGAGCGCCAGCGCCTTCAGCCTTAGGGGCTTCAGCGATCATGCACTCGGTGGTCAGCAGCAGCGAAGCCACGGAAGCAGCGTTCTGCAGCGCAGTACGTGTCACCTTGGTGGGGTCCAGGATACCCATTTCCAGCATGTCGCCGTAGGTGTCGTTGGCAGCGTTGAAGCCGAAGTTGCCTTGGCCCTTCAACACAGCGTCCACCACCACCGATGGCTCGCCACCGGCGTTGGCCACGATTTCGCGCAGAGGAGCTTCCACCGCCTTGAGCACCAGCTTGATACCAGCGTCTTGCTCGGCATTGCCAGTGGACAGAGTGCCCACCGCTTGCTTGGCGCGCAGCAGAGCCACGCCGCCGCCGGCCACGATGCCTTCTTCCACAGCAGCGCGGGTAGCGTGCAGGGCGTCTTCAACGCGGGCCTTCTTTTCCTTCATTTCGACTTCGGTGGCAGCGCCAACCTTGATCACGGCAACACCGCCGGCCAGCTTGGCCACGCGCTCTTGCAGCTTTTCACGGTCGTAGTCGGAAGTGGCTTCTTCGATCTGAGCGCGGATTTGCTTCACGCGGGCTTCGATTTCAGCAGCTTGGCCAGCACCGTCGATGATGGTGGTGTTTTCCTTGCCGATTTCGACGCGCTGAGCTTGGCCCAGGTCTTCCAGAGTCACCTTGTCCAGGGTCAGGCCCACTTCTTCAGCGATGACCTTGCCGCCAGTCAGGATGGCGATGTCTTCCAGCATGGCCTTGCGACGGTCGCCGAAGCCAGGAGCCTTCACAGCCACAACCTTCAGGATGCCGCGGATGGTGTTCACCACCAGAGTTGCCAGGGCTTCGCCTTCGACATCTTCAGCAATGATCAGCAGGGGACGGCCAGCCTTGGCAACTTGCTCCAGTGTAGGCAGCAGGTCGCGGATGTTGCTGATCTTCTTGTCGAACAGCAGCACGAAGGGGTTGTCCAGAACAGCGGCTTGCTTTTCGGGGTTGTTGATGAAGTAGGGCGACAGGTAACCGCGGTCGAACTGCATGCCTTCAACGACGTCGAGTTCGTTGTCCAGGGACTTGCCTTCTTCAACGGTGATCACGCCTTCCTTGCCGACCTTGTCCATCGCGTCAGCGATGATCTTGCCGATGGATTCGTCGGAGTTGGCGGAGATGGAGCCAACTTGAGCGATTTCCTTGGAAGTGGTGGTGGCCTTGGATTGCTTCTTCAGCTCTTCCACCAGGGCGGCGACAGCCTTGTCGATACCGCGCTTCAGGTCCATGGGGTTCAGGCCAGCAGCAACGTACTTGGAGCCTTCGCGCACGATGGCTTGAGCCAGCACGGTAGCGGTAGTCGTACCGTCACCAGCGATGTCGTTGGTCTTGGAGGCCACTTCCTTCACGAGCTGAGCGCCCATGTTCTGCAGCTTGTCCTTGAGTTCGATTTCCTTGGCCACGGACACACCGTCCTTGGTCACGGTAGGAGCGCCGAACGAGCGCTCCAGCACCACGTTGCGACCCTTAGGGCCCAGAGTGACCTTGACTGCGTTAGCCAGGATGTTCACGCCTTCAACCATGCGTGCGCGGGCTTCACCACCGAAAACTACGTCTTTTGCTGCCATTTTTGGCTCCTACAAATCTGTATCAAATAGGCTTCTAGCGGTTGTCTATCAAGCGCTAGAAGCTATGAATATGTGAGTAATGCGGGAAGGATTACTTCTCGACGACTGCGAACAGGTCGTCTTCCTTCATCACCAGCAGCTCGTCGCCATCAACCTTGACGGTCTGGCCAGAGTACTTGCCGAACAGAACGCGGTCGCCGACCTTCACGTTCAGAGCGATTTGTTCGCCCTTGTCGTTGCGCTTGCCGGGACCCACTGCCAGCACTTCGCCTTGATCAGGCTTCTCTGCGGCGTTGTCGGGGATATAAATGCCCGAAGCCGTCTTGGTTTCGTTTTCGAGGCGCTTGACGATCACGCGATCGTGCAGGGGACGCAGGTTCATACCAACTCCTAAATACATCAACAAAGTTGAAACAAGACTTGCCAGCCTTCATGGCCGACATTCGGAATACGTAGGGTCAAGCTGTTAGCACTCAACCCCCTTGAGTGCTAATAATAAGGCAATTTCCCGAGGTTTCAAGACCCAGCCTTGGGGGCTGAGAGGGCAAATTGTTCGGGGTTCAGGGTTTGTCCTGCTCTAGATGTAACGTGTTTTTACAAATAGGCCTGAGTTTTGCTCCACCAGTGCATGCCTCAGAAACAACTCACCGCCCCGGTGCAGCAAGCGCAAGACCTGCTGCAGACAGACGCCTTCATCCCCCACATGCGTCAGGTGGCGCGATGTGAGAGTTCGCTGCAGGAGCTGAGCCTGATGTGGCGGCTCATTGAGTCATCTGCCAAGATGAATTGCCCGCAGGAGGCGCAGGCCCTGCTGCCCATGATGGCTGCGACGCGGGCGGGTTTTGAGCAGCTGGAGCAGGATTTGGTGCAGTCCATGGTGGCGCAGGCCGTCGAGGGTGTGAGGCGCGGTTTGCACAGCCAGGCTCAGCATCTGATGGATACGCTGGTGCGCAATCTCTATGAGCGAACAGCCGATGTCGGCTTTCTGGCCACCGATGTGTTGCTGTGCCGCTTTATGGCGGAGCTGGATGCGCAGACGGATGACGATAAAGCGCAGATTACCGAGCGTCTGCGTGCATACCGCAGCAAGTACACGGTTTATCAAAAGGTGCTGCTACTCGATTGCGAAGGCTATGTGCGGGCAAGCACGCAGGAGGGAGGGGCGGTGCAAAGTGAGCCATGCCGCGACCCGCTGATTGCGCAGGCACTGCAAAGCCAAAGCTTTGTGCAGACATTTGGTGTCACAGACTTGCTGCCAGATCAGTCACGTGGGCTGATTTATGCCCAACGCATGCTGAATCCCGTCACGCAAAAGCCTGTGGGTGTGCTGTGCCTGTGCTTTGATTTTGAGGGAGAGATGCAGGGCCTTTGGAGCGGGCGACGGTCAGACGCGGCTCATGAGCCCGAAACCCGCATAGCCCTGCTGCTGGATGAGCAAGACCGGGTGTTGGCCAGCAGCGATATGCACTGGATTGGAGTGGGCGTTCAGGTGAGGTCTCGCAAAAATGGTGCAAACCTGCTCTGGGTTCATAGCGGTCGCACTTATTTGGTGCAATCGGCACTCTCGGCCGGCTATCAGGGCTATGGGGGTCCTGAAGGGTGGCGTGCGCAAATCATGGTGCCGCTTGAGCTGGCGTTTGGCTCACATGGGCATAGCGACCTGCAAGAGGTGGATGCGGTGGTGGCGCAGGGCTTGCTGAGTCATGCGCATCGCTTTTGTCCACCTTTGCACGCGATTCGCAGTGCGGCAGACACCATCAGGCGTGTGGTCTGGAACGGGCAAGTCATGACGGCAGGCAAGCAGGCGGACAACACAAGACTGCAAGCCGTGCTGGAGCAGATTGGTGAGACGGGAGCGCGCACCAACGAGGTGTTTACCCAGTCCATTCGCTCGCTCTACAGCACAGTGCTGGCGGTGGCGCTGGACGATAACAGCTTGCTCACGCGTTTACTGGTGGACTTGCTGGACCGCAATCTCTACGAACGCGCCAACGACTGCCGCTGGTGGGCGTTGACACTGCAATTGCCAGCCTTGTTGCAGGCGCTGAAAGAAGGCAATGCAGCTGAAAGTGCGAGCGCTGAGGTGTGTGAGTTGCTCACCGGCATTCATGGGCTTTACACCGTGTACCAGCAAATCATGGTGTACGACATCAGCGGCAAGATTGTGGTGACGAGCCTGCAAGGCGGGGCCGAGGAGGTGTTGACAGGTCGCTTTGTCGATCAGGAGAGTCTGCTCAAAGTGCTGGCCTTGAAAGGCACGCAGGCTTATCACGTCTCTGCGTGGTGCCCTTCTGCGCTGCATGAGGGGGCTGGGCCGACCTATGTTTATCACGCTGCCATTCGTTCTTCACGTGGCGAGGTGCTGGGTGGAATTGGTTTGATCTTCCATGCGCAACGCGAGTTTCAGGCCATGCTGCAAGGCGTGCTGGGCTCGCAGACAGAGCATCGAGCGGAGGGCGTTGGCAGCAGGCAGGTCGCGTATCTCAATCGGGCAGGTGTTGTCATGTCTTCATCAGCGGCGCAAATGCGGCCGGGCATGGTGCTGGATTTGCCGGCAGACATGCTGGCTTTGCCTGCTGGTCAGAGCCTTTCGCGGGCCATGGCATACCAAGGCCAGTATTGCGTGGTGGCGGTGACGGCAGGCAGCGGCTACCGCGAGTTCAAGCGCAGCGATGGCTATGAGGAAGATGTTCTGGCCCTGTCCGTGCAGGCCTTCGGGCCGGTGCAGGGGGATGCGCAAGCCGCAGTCTGGCGCCGCAGTGCCCGCGTGCAGAGCCTGCCGTCGGCCACATCAACAGCTGGGGCAAGCATGGAAATGGCGACGTTCTTTGTGGGGCAGAGCGTGCTGGCTCTGGATGCCGCCTGTGTGCTGGAAGCGCATAGTGCTGCGGACATTGCTCCAATCTCAGCGGGGCGCCTGCCCCACTGCGTGGGCACGCTGGCGCGGCGCAGTCAAGGTGCTGTGGCTGGCTATGTCTGGGTGTTTGATCTGGGGGCTTTGCTCTACGGCAAGCCACTGATCAGAAGCCAACAAAGTCAGGTGATTGTGCTGGCGCATCAGGGGCTGAAGCTGGGTTTGCTGGTCAGCGATCTGGAGGGGGTTGCCAGACTGGATGCGCGGCAGTTGCGCGCTGCCCCTGCGCTGGCCCATTCGGCGGATGCGCTGGTGGACCGCTTGATTCAGGCCAATGGGGGCGATTTGCTGATTCAGTGTCTGAACGTGGCGGCGCTGGTGCAAATGCTCAAAGCGCCTGCACCGGCCCAAGTGGCAGGGGGCGCTGGGGCTTACTGAACCGGGAAGGGGTTCTTTTCGTCGAGGGGTGCGCTGTAGTCGATCACCGGGGTGGTCTTGATCTCGTACTGGCTGCGATCCTTGCCTTCAATCCACTTTGGTGGCTTGCCGCGGCCTGACCAGCTGGCACCGCTTTCGGGGTCGTAGTACTTGGCTTCGACCTTTTTCTTCTCTTCAGGCTTCCAGGGGAAAACTTGCTGCGAGGTAAAGCCAAAAGTGTCGATCAATTGCTTGATGGTGGCCAGGGCTTCTTTGGCCTCGCTGTGGCGCATTTCTTCAATGCGTTTGTCCAGTTCGTCTTTGCGAGCAATAAGTTCTTTGTAGCTAGGCATCAAGGATTCCAATGAGTGTGAAGGTCAGCCTGATAGCCGCCTTATTATTTTTATGCAAAACCACCCATTTTGACGCAAGCTGTTACCCCGCATATTGTTGAAGATGCGTACTCGTCATTTGATAAGGGGGTACCCGCTAGTTTGCTGGGCGGCGCGCATCACTCTGAATGCTTTTGATGCAGATTAGCTGACGGTTTTCTGGCCGCTGGCCAGTGCTTGGAGGGCGTCACCTGTCATGCGGTAGCGAATCCACTCGGTTTGCGGCAGGGCACCCAGGCTGTCGTAGAACTTCAGGGACGGTGTGTTCCAGTCAAGGCAGCTCCATTCAAAGCGGCCGCAGTTCTTGTCGATGGCGATCTGGGCCAGTTGCTGGAGTAGTGCCTTACCCGCGCCGTGGCCGCGCGCATCGGGGGTGATGTAGAGGTCTTCCAGATACAGGCCATGCTGGCCTTGCCAGGTGGAGTAGTTGAAGAAGTACACCGCAAAGCCCACGGCCTTGCCATCGACCTCGCAAATCAGGCCAAAAACGGCGGGGTGCTCGCAAAACAGCGTGCGGCGCACATGCTCGGGCGTGGCCTTGGCTTCGTCTTCGGCTTTTTCGTAGATGGCCAGCTCGCGCACAAAGTGCAGGATGAGGTCAATGTCTTGCTCGGTGGCGGGGCGGATGCTCAAAGTGCTCATGATTATTTTTAGAGAAAACAGGGCTGAAGCGCTTATTAAATAAGCGCTGGAAGCTATGTATTTTTCGCCTTACGCGACCTGCCTAGCAGGCTGCTCGCCGTGGATTAGCGTGATGGGCAGGAACTGGCACAGGATCTGGAAGTGGTCTTCAAAAAAGTCCCCTTCCATTTGCGCCAGATCGGCAATCGGCACCCAGCGCGCCAGCGCGGCGTCGTCTGCGCCTTGCACGGGAGGCAGGGCGGGCTGCATGCCAAGATCCAGGTAGTGGACATGGGTGATGGTGCGGCCGCGCAGACTGCGGTCCGGGTGGTCAAACACCTGCACGGCTTGCACGGCGGCCAGCAGATCGGCCTCGCTGATGGAGGAGCAGGTTTCCTCGCGCAACTCACGCACGCAGGATTGCCACAGGCTGTCGCGCTGCTCCAGAAAGCCGCCGGGCAAGGCCCACAGGCCCACGCCAGGCGCATGGCCGCGCTGAATCAGCAGCACATGGCCTTGGCCCTTGGCGTGGCAGCGCAGCAAGGCGTCTACCGTCACAAACAGGGGGGCGTAAGGGGCTTTGGCCCAGGCCTCTTTATAGGCTTGCAGCATGTGCCACTCTTTTTGCAGGCGCACATACAAAGGCGTGTGGGCCCAGTGACGCAAAAAGGCCAGCGTGCTTTCGGGCATATGGGTGGAAAGCTTGCCCAGTGCGGCATCCATGGCTTCAGACGATGCGCTGCCTTCGCCCAGGAAGATGTCACGCAGCGGCGTGGCATCGAACTGACCCAGACGAGGCAGGCTGATCAGCTCCCAGCCCGGAAAGCGCGCAAGATAGCTGCTGCTGGAGTCTTTGAAGTGGCCCACCAGCGCCACGCTGGCGCCTTCGGGAACATGGGCTTGCACGGCGTCACGCACGGCATTGACCCACAGCGGCTCGTTGTAATAGTCGCGCACGGGCACGCACTGAACGCGCTCCGCATCCTCTTTTGATAGCGCATCGCGCAGCATCTGCGCGCGCTCTTCCCAGCTAAAAGGGTTTTTGGGGTTGGGTGCCTGCCAGGCACTGCCCAGCACGACCACCACTTGGCGGGCGCGCTCTAGCGCTGCGTGCAGCAGTGCCATATGGCCGTTGTGCAGTGGCTGAAAGCGCCCGATCAGCACGGCGGTATGCAGGGGCATCGAGGTGGGCAGAGTCTCTGGCGCAGCAGAGATGACACGTTTGCTGGCGGTGTGGGAACTGGCTTGAGGCATGAAAGCAAAACCCGTACAGAAATCAGCGCCCGAAGTTGGGCATATTGGCTCAAAGAGGCGCTTGCGCTTGTTTATCAAGCGCAAGCTGCTCACTTTTTGATTAAGGCTTACTCATAGTGTGCCGCAATTGGCATTTGCCGGCCGGTGCCAAAGGCGCGAGGGCGCACTCTCAGCATGGGCGGGGCCTGTCTGCGCTTGTACTCGCTGCGGAACACCAGTTTTTGCACGCGGGCAATGATTTCGGGCCCGCCGCTCTGAGTTCGCAGCTTTTCCACAAACGCGGCGGCATGGGCGTACTCTTTGCTGGACAGGTGCTGGCCCTCGATATGCCATTTGAGGATTTCATCCAGCACGGCATAAGGCGGCAGGCTGTCCTCGTCCTTCTGGCCGGGGGCCAGCTCGGCCGATGGCGGCTTGTCGATGATGATCTGCGGAATCAGCTCACGGCCCGCGTGGGTGTTGATGTGGCGCGACAGCTCGAAGACCTCGGTCTTGTAGAGATCGCCCAGCAAGCCCAGCCCGCCATTGGTGTCGCCATACAGCGTGCAGTAGCCCACCGACACTTCGGACTTGTTGCCCGTGGTTAGCAGCAGGTGGCCAAAGGCGTTGCTGAATTCCATCAGCGTGGTGCCGCGAGCGCGGGCCTGCAGGTTCTCCAGCGCCAAACCTTGAAGAGGTTCGCCAAAGCTGGCCTCGAACTGGCGCGCGTAGGTGGTGACCAGTTCCTTGATGGGGTGCTCGTACAGCTTGATGCCCAGATTGCGACACAGATCCACCGAGTCATCCACCGAGCCGGCTGACGAATAGCTGGACGGCATGGTGATGCCCACCACGTTATCCGCCCCCAGCGCATCAACGGCCAGAGCCAGTGTCAGCGCTGAATCAATACCGCCGGAGCTACCCACCACCACCTGCTTGAAGCCGCAGCGGCGCGCATAGTCGCGCAGGCCCAGCACGATTTGCTGGCGGTAGAACTCCATGGTGGACAGGCCTTGCGCGGGCACTGGGCCGAGCTTTTGGCCGATGGCGCTCTGAAAGTGCCCGTTGTCACCCAGTTCCAGCGTGTAGATGTCTTCTTCAAAGCGCTTTGCTTCAAACACCACACCGGCTTCGGGTTCGACGGCAAACGACGCGCCGTCAAACACGATCTGGTCCTGGCCGCCGATCTGGTTCACATAAAGGATGGACAGCTTGTGGCGCGCCGCTGCCTGCGTGAAGACTTCATGGCGCTGCTCGCGTTTGCCCAGGTGGCTGGGGCTAGCGTTGATGCTGATGACCATGTCCGGCGCAGCGTCGCCCATGCGCACAAAGGGGTTGGTGGCGTAGTCGGCGCCTTGGTCGTTCCAGCCGTCTTCACAGACCAGAAAGCCGACCTGGCAATTGCCTACGCGCAGCACTTTGGCCGTATCTGCGCCGGGCTCGAAGTGGCGGCGCTCGTCAAAGATGTTGTAGGTGGGCAGTAGTTGCTTGTCGTACTGCAGGCGAATTTTCCCGTCTTTTAAAACCAGCAGGCTGTTGTGCAGCGGCTTGCCAGGGCCGCTGTGGCGGGTGGGCGCGCCCACCACCCAGTGCAGGTCGGGGAACTGGCGTGTGGCAGACAGCAGGTCTTGCAGGCCAGCGTCAAGCCGCTGCAAAAAGCTGGGCTCATCGAGCATGTCGCCGGGGTAGTAACCGGACAGCGATAGCTCGGAAAACACCACCAAGTCAGCCTTGTCGGCACTTGCCTTGGCTGCGGCTTCGCTCATGCGGCGGATATTGCCCTGAATGTCGCCCACCATGTAGTTGAGCTGGGCGAGGGTGACTTTCAACATGGCTCTCTCCTCTAGGTCAGACGGTTTCAGGCCTTTTGGCCGCGGATTCGGCAATGCTGAACACCTGGCGCAGATAGGCTAGATAGGTTTCGTCGTTGCACAGCGTCTTGCCGGGCGAGTCTGAAATCTTGGCGACGGGCTGGCCGTTGGCATGGGTCAGCTTCATCACGATGTTGATGGTAGTCAGGCCCATATCGTTGGTCAGGCGGGTGCCGACACCGAAGCCGCACTGAATGCGATCGGCAAAGCGGTGGTACAGGGCCAGCGCGGTGTCCAGATCCAGTCCGTCCGAGAAGACAAGGCGCTTGCTTTGCGGTGGAATGCGCAGCTTTTCATAGTGGGCAATGGCTTTTTCGCCCCACTCAAACGGGTCGCCAGAGTCGTGGCGCAGGCCGTCGAACAGCTTGGCAAAGTACATGTCGAAGTCGGCCAGAAAGGCATCCATACCTACGGTGTCGGTCAGTGCGATACCCAGATCGCCCCGGTACTCTTGAACCCAGTCTTCCAGTGCTGCCACCTGAAAATCACGCAGCCGCACGCCCAATGCCTGATAGGTCTGCAGATATTCGTGGGCCATGGTGCCGATGGGCACAAGGTTCAGGTCACGCGCCAGCAGCACATTGGATGTGCCTTTGAACCACTGCGAAGTCTCGCCGGCAAAGGCCTGAACCACCTCGCGCTGCCAGGGGCCGGAGTAGCGGCGGCGTACGCCGAAGTCAAACAGCTCAAAGGGGTTGCGCAGCTTGGCCTCCACGGCCAAGTGCTTGAGCCTCTCTAGCTTCTGGCTCAGGCGCTGGCGGCCTTCAACGATGGCGGCTTCGGCATCAAAACGGCGGAAATACAGCTCGTTGACGATGGCCAGCACGTAAATCTCGAAGCCCATGACGTGGACTTGCGGGCCGCGCGCCTCGATGTGCAGCGTGTCACCCTCAGCCCATGCCTTGATGAAGGCGCGCTGGAACTGGAAGATGCGCAAAAAATCGATGAAATCGCTCTTGATAAAGCGCAGGCTGTCGAGATAGTCCAGATCGTCCTTGCCAAAGCGCAGGCTGCACAGCGCGTCCAGCTCACGGTTCACTTCAGGCAGCAAGGTGGCCAGCGGAAAGGCGGTGGGCGTGCGGCAGACAAATTCGTACACGGCCTCGGTCTGAGGGTGGCGGTGCAGCATGGCCTGCCACATGGTGAATTTGTAGAGGTCGGTGTCCAGCAGATTGGTGATGATCGGGCTCATACCGTTTTCTTTTCAAAAATGTGAGCTGCTAGCGCTTGTCTTGTATGCGCTAGAGGCCTGTTTGTCTCATAAATTAAAGCTGGCGCTGGTTTCGCAGCGTACACCGATTGCATGCATTCGCTGCAGGAAGGCGGTGTGCGCCGCCTCGAAGCCACCTACCGGGCTCATGCAGTCCGTCAGCAGCACGATGCGCGAGAAATCGTCGCTGCCCCAGTTGTCCACAATGTGCTCCGTCGTGGCGCGCACGCAGTGGCTGCTGGCCTCACCGGCAATCACTAACTGGTGGCTGGCGCGAAGCTGAGCCAGCAGGGCCGTGTTCAGGCCGGTTTCGGAGTCTTGCGCATCGGGAACCTCGGCGCGGATGGCGCTGTAGTGCTCGGTCCACGGGTTCATGCCCTTGAAGACATGGCGCACGGCGCGGTGTTGCAAGTCTTGCCACTGGCGGCAAGCCGTCAGCACGCTGGCATGCACGCCATGGCCCCAGCTGCCAATCTCGCAGTGCAGCGGCCAGACCATCAGCGTGTAGCTGCCCTGTGCCTCTAGTTGATCCAGGTATTGCAGCGTGCGCGCCTGCTCTGCCGCATTGCGCGGGGCAAAGTCGCCAGCACGCACCTGCGCAGCTGTAATCTGGGTGAAGGGAGTGACCGCACTGCCGTCCCGCTGTTGCCAGAAGGCGGGGTGGGCAATGTCGTAGCTCTGGTGCGAATCGAGGGTGATGGTGATCTGGTCCAGCTTTTCACCTTGGGCTGCAACCCAGCGGGCGAGGCGCTGCATATCCGCATGTGCACCTGCCACGGGCAGGCTGGGTGCTATCACTTGCTCAGTCACCGGCGAGCGAGGCTGCCAGTTCGCAGGCAGGTCGCAGAAGTCATTTTGCGGGTCGATGATGAGTAACTGGGTCTCTGTGTAGCGCATGGTCTTCACCTTCTGAGCGATGTGCAATGTCTGCAGTCTAAATTACTTAAAATAAAATTGCAACTAAGTAATTTTGGATGATTGTGAAATAATCACGCAGAAGAAAATGGAGTTGGTAAAAAAATGAATCAAACCACCGAGCGCAGAGAAGCCGTGCAGGTCAGCGTCGATGTGGTGCTGCTCACGCTGGTCGAGCAGCAGCTGCATGCCGTGCTGCTGCGCCGCGCCGCTGCGCCATTTGCGGGCGTGTGGGCCTTGCCCGGCGGCTTTATCCACACCGCAGAAGATGCAGACACCAAGGCCAGCGCGGCCCGGGTGCTCCAGACCAAGGTGGGTATTGAAGGTGCGTATCTGGAGCAACTCGCCACTTTCAGCGGCCCGGCGCGTGATCCGCGTGGCTGGTCGGTGGCCGTGGCGTATTGCGCCTTGCTGCCTGCGCAGAGCCTGCCGCCGCAGCGAGATGATTTGTGTGTGGTGCCCGTGTCGGCCCTGCCGCAGTTGCCCTTTGACCATCGCGCCATTCTGGATGCGGCGCTGGCGCGGGTACGCAGCAAAAGCCTTTATTCCTCGCTGCCCGTGCATTTGTGTTGCGAGACGTTCACGCTGCCGCAACTGCAGCAGGTCTATGAAAACGTGCTGGGTGAGCCTTTGAATAAGGTCAGTTTCAGACGCAAGATGGATGAGATGGACTGGCTGGAAGCAGTGCCCGGCGCCATGCAGGGCGGCGGCGCGCATCGCCCGGCGCAGTTGTATCGCGCTAAACCGGGCTTTAGCCAGACGCTGGCACTGAGCGCCAGGGGACTTTGAGAGGTTGAAATAAAAAAAGGCCACCGAAATATCGGTGGCCTTTTGTATGGATGGCTTGATTACTTCAGGCCAGCAGCTGCACGCAGTTCGGCAGCCTTGTCCGTACGTTCCCAGGTGAACTCAGGCTCTTCGCGGCCGAAGTGGCCGTAGGCAGCGGTCTTGCTGTAGATGGGGCGCAGCAGGTCCAGCATCTGGATGATGCCCTTGGGGCGCAGGTCAAAGTGCGCAGCTACCAGCTTGGCGATTTCCGCATCGGGAATCACGCCTGTGCCTTCGGTGTACACGGTGATGTTCATGGGGCGAGCCACGCCAATGGCGTAGGCCACCTGAACCTGGCACTGGCGCGCCAGACCGGCGGCGACCACGTTCTTGGCCACATAGCGGGCAGCGTAAGCAGCCGAGCGGTCCACCTTGGTTGGGTCTTTGCCGGAGAAGGCGCCGCCGCCGTGGGGGCAGGCACCGCCGTAGGTATCCACAATGATCTTGCGACCGGTCAGGCCGCAATCGCCCTGAGGACCGCCCACGACGAAACGGCCGGTGGGGTTGATCAGGTACTTGGTGTCCAGCAGCCATTCGGATGGCAGCACGGGCTTGATGATCTCTTCAATGATGGCTTCGGTGAACGAGGCCTTCATCTTGGTCGATGTTTCCGACTGATCGGGGCTGTGCTGGGTGGACAGCACCACTGTATCGATGCTGTGGGGCTTGCCATCCACATAGCGCAGAGTCACCTGGCTCTTGGCGTCAGGGCGAAGGAAGGGCAGACGGCCATCCTTGCGCAGCTGGGCCTGGCGTTCCATCAGGCGGTGTGCGTAATAGATGGGCGCGGGCATCAGCTCGGGCGTTTCGTCGCAGGCGTAGCCAAACATCAGGCCCTGGTCGCCAGCGCCGGTGTTCAGCTCGTCATCGCTCGCCTTGTCCACGCCTTGGGCGATGTCCTGGCTTTGCTTGTCGTAAGCGACGAGAACCGAGCAGCCCTTGTAGTCAATACCGTATTCGGTATTGTCATAGCCAATGCGCTTGATGGTGTCGCGGGCGACCTGGATGTAGTCCACATTCGCGCCAGTGGTGATTTCACCTGCCAATACCACCAGACCGGTGTTGGTCAGTGTCTCGGCCGCCACGCGGCTGTGCGGGTCTTGGGTGAAAATAGCGTCCAGAATCGCATCAGAGATCTGGTCCGCGACCTTGTCGGGGTGACCTTCAGAAACCGATTCCGAGGTAAACAGAAAATCGCTGTTCGCCATTGATATAACTCCTTGTAGCTTGGGCAATTGCGTTGCCTGAGCTTCGAAGTCTGGCGAACGCTTTAGCAGTTTTGTTTTAACGTCGCCCTGCAAGTTGCTCTTTAACTCAGCGACCTATCTATTCTAATGCCTTCCCTGTTTCGACTCTTTGCAGCGCTGCCTTTGTGGCTATTGCACATGCTAGGTGCAGCCATGGGCTGGTTGATTTTGCTTCTTTCGCCGACCTACAGACGCCGTTTTTCGGCCAATGCGGCGCAGGCGGGCTACCGCTTTGGGCAGGTACGCGCTGCGGTCGGCCATGCCGGGCGCATGGTGTTTGAGATGCCGCGCATCTGGCTGGGGAAGGAGTTGCCGCCTTGCAACATCGTCAACGGGGAATGTGTCGAAAAGGCCTATGCGCAAGGCAAGGGCCTCGTTTTTTTAACGCCGCATCTGGGCTGCTTTGAGATGTCGGTACAGGCTGCAGCGCAGCGCTGGTCGGCTGAGCACGGCAACATTACCGTGCTCTATCGCCCGGCGCGCCAGAGTTGGCTGGCTGAAATTCTGGAAACCGCGCGCAATCGCCCGGGTGTGCAGGCCGTGCCCACCACGCTGTCTGGTGTGCGGCAAATGATCAAGGCCTTGCGCAAGGGTGAGGCCGTGGGCTTGCTGCCCGACCAGGTACCGCCGGATGGACAAGGCACATGGGCACCATTTTTCGGCCGTGATGCATACACGATGACGCTGGCGGCCAGGCTGGTGCTGCAAACCGGTGCGGCCGTGGTGCTTGCCCGTTGCGAACGTTTGAGCTGGGGCAGGGGTTACACCCTGTATTTTGAAGAGTGGCCCATGACGGATGCCACCACGCTGGAGGCTTGCGTGCTGCAAATCAATCTGGCTATGGAAAAAACCATTCGCCAGTGCCCTGAGCAATATTTGTGGGGCTATGGCCGCTACAAGCAGCCGCGTGTGGAGCGCAGCGAAGCCGCAGTTGTTGTGAAGCCTGGAGAAAACGCATGAGCGGCAGCAAGATCGCCATTGGCTTCATGCATGTGCTGGCCAAGCTGCCGCTGCCCATGCTGCGCGGTTTGGGTAAATTCATTGGCCGCGTGCTGTTTGTGGTGGCAGGCCAGCGCCGCCGTATTGCGCTGCGCAATTTGGAACTCTGCTTCCCCGATGTGCCCGAAGCACAGCGCAAAGCATGGGCGAAAGAGTCTTTTGAAGTCTTTTGCCAGACGTTTCTCGATAGAAGCTGGCTGTGGTTCGGCTCTGAAGAATTGGTGCGCAGCCGCGTAAAGCTGGTGGGCGCTACGCATGAGCTGGAAGGCGATTCCCCCACCATCGTTTTTGCGCCGCACTTCTACAGCATGGATGCCGGTGGGCTGGCGTTGCCGCTCAATACCGAGCGCGAGTTCACATCCATCTTCGCGACCAACCCTGATCCTGATCTGGATGCTTGGTTTATGGCCGGTCGCCAGCGCTTTGGCAACGTGAAGATGCTGAACCGTGCCGATGGTGTCAAACCCATCATCTCCTGCGTGCGCAAGGGTGGGCTCTTGTATCTGCTGCCTGATATGGACTATGGCAAGAACGACTCGGTCTTTGTGCCGTTCTTCGCGGTAGAGAACACGGCCACGATTCCCTCGCTCTCGCGCTTTGCACGGCTGGGCAAAGCCAAGGTAGTGGCGCTGTACAACCGCATGACGCCTGAAGGCTATGTGGCTGAGCTGACGCCCGCCTGGGAAAACTTCCCTACCGATGATCATGTGGCCGATACGGCACGCATGAACCGTGAGCTGGAGGCAGCCATCATGACCATGGTTCCGCAGTACTACTGGGTGCACAAACGTTTCAAGACGCGCCCGGATGGCGAGCCATCGCTGTACACCAAAGAATAATACTCAAAATGGCCTCTAGCCGTTGATGAGTATGCGCAAGCAGCTTCTGTTTCAGGAGCTGTTTTGCTTTAAGAATTCTGTTAATGCGCGCCGCACGGCTTCGGGTTGCTCATGCGTTACCCAGTGGCTGCAACCCTTTAAATGCTCCACCGTCAACTGCGGCACCCATTGCTCCAGCCCATTGAGCAAGGCTGGTTGCAGGGCGATATCGCTATCGCCCCAGAGAATGCGCACTGGCACGGGGATATGCAGCATTTCATCGGGCAGGCTCAGGCCGCGAATGTCCTGTAAATCCTCGGTGCTGCTGTCGGGCTGGGGTGGCACCAGCGGGCTGGCTGCGTAAAACATGCAGGCCCCATGCACGCCCAGGTCCCAATGCTCTCGGTATTGCTGCTTTAGCTCGGGCGTCAGCCATGCCGGTTGGCTGCCATCGGGATTCTGAAAAAAGCCCAGCATGCGCTGCCAGCGGTTTTCGGCCAGCAGGGCGGGGGCATCTGGTCTGCGCAGAAAGTGCATGTACTGGCTGGCGGCCTGTTGCACAGGATTTGTCTGCAGTTCGCGTAAGAAGCTGCCGGGATGCGGGGAATTGAGAATCAACAGCCGCTGCAGCTGCTTTGGGTAGCGGTTAGCCAGGCCCCAGGCCACGGCTCCGCCCCAGTCATGCGCAATCACGCAGGCGGCGCGGTTCTCAGTGCTTTCAAGCGCGATCAAGGCGGCCAGGTCATCAACCAGATGCTTGGCGCGGTAGTCGCTGATGGCGCTGGGCTGGCTGGAGCGGCCATAGCCGCGCAGGTTGGGCGCTACGCAGCGGTAGCTGGCGCCAAAGTGCTCCAGCAGCTCATCCCAGATAAAAGCCCCTTCGGGAAAGCCGTGCAGAAACAGCAGAAGGGGCTGGTCGGGCTGGCCGCTGGTGCGGCACTCAAGCGTGATGCCTGTCGCCAGTGGGTGCATGCAAGTCGTGACCATGAAGCTCTCCTGTTTGTAGCTTCTGGCGCTTGCCAAATAAGCGCCTAGGGCTGATTTTGCGCAGGGGCGTTGTTTGCAGGCGTCGCTTCGGCGACGGGAGCTGCCTGAGGCAATCCCTCGGGGTGGCACCAATGCCACAGCAACTGAGCCACGTCGTCCACACCCTGCTTTTTGAGGGCAGAGAACAAACGCACTTCGCCACCACCCGCATTGAGCTTGGTGATGGAGAGAATCTTGGCCTGCTCGGCGCGGGTCAGCTTGTCGGCCTTGGTCAGCACGATCAGGAACTTCAGGCCGGCTTCCACACGGGGACGAATGGCTTCGAGCAGGGCTTCGTCCAGCTCGGTCAGGCCCAGTCGTGGATCGCACAGCAGCACCACGGCCGTGAGGCTTTCGCGCTCCATCAAGTAGTTGAGCATCACGCGCTGCCAGCGCTGCTTGTCTTCGCGGGACACAGCGGCGTAGCCGTAGCCGGGCAAGTCGGCCAGTATCGCGTCTGTCACACCTTGCCTACCGAGGGCAAACAGGTTGATGTGCTGGGTGCGGCCGGGCTTCTTGGAGGCAAAGGCCAGCTGCTTTTGCTGAGTCAGCGTGTTGATGGCTGTGGACTTGCCGGCGTTGGATCGGCCCACAAAGGCGATCTCGGGCACATTGATCGGAGGCAGCTGATTGAGCTGGGCTGCGGTGGTAAAGAAGCGCGCAGTGTGCATCCAGCCCATCGCAAGCTTGCTGTCGATCAAAGAATGTGTATTTCCGGCTGTGGTATCCGGGGAAGCATGGGTCATGACGGTAACTATTTCAGGGAGGCCCATTGTAGAATTTGGAGGATTCGCACTCTCAACAATAGACCCAGCCCCTTGATATGAAGTTGCTTGCCTCTTTGCTGACTGCTGTTATTTTCGCAGCACCTGCCTTTCCTGCATTTTCTGCGGGAGAAACACCTGTTAAAGCAGATGCTGCCAAAGGGCAAGCCAGTTATGGGGCGGTTTGCGCCTCCTGCCATGCTGCTGATGGCAATTCAACCATTCCCCTGCAGCCCAAGCTGGCAGGGCAACACCCAGAGTATCTGGTCAAACAACTGCGCGAGTTTAAAGACGGCAAGCGCAATGATCCAGTAATGAAGGGCTTTGCCTCGTCGCTGAGCGATGGTGATATGAAGAATATCTCCGCCTGGCTGCACACACAGGCCCCCAAGAATGGGTTCTCCAAGGACAAGGATTCGATTGCCTTGGGTGAACGCATTTACCGCGGTGGTATTCAGGAGCGCCAAGTTGCGGCCTGCGCTGGCTGCCACAGCCCTAACGGTGCAGGCATTCCGGCCCAGTACCCTCGTCTGTCGGGTCAGCATGCTGATTACACCGTCAAAACACTGATCGCTTTCCGCGATGGTCAACGCACCAATAGCATTCCCATGGTTCAGGTTGCTGCAAAGCTTAATGATCGCGAAATCAAGGCCGTGGCAGACTATATAGCTGGCTTGCGTTAAAAATCCTTTTCACCAGATGCTGAGGTGACTCCGGGAACTTTCAGGCATTTTTCATCCCCCAAGTCAGGCGGGCCCATCGGCTAGTTCAGCAGATGGCCCCGCCTTTTTGCGTCCGGATACTTCAAATCGTTCATGTCAGACCTTCCACTTTCCGATCGTGACTCCTCCCGCTCACCGGCCGTGCGCGCGGCCACGGAGTTGCTCGGCTCCATGCGTTTTGCGATTTCACTGCTGACGGTGATCTGCATTGCATCGGTCATTGGTACGGTGCTCAAGCAGCATGAGCCATTGGTCAACTACGTCAACCAGTTTGGCCCCTTCTGGGCGCAACTGTTTCTGGCGCTCAAGCTCAATGCGGTTTACAGCGCCTGGTGGTTCTTGCTGATTCTGGCGTTTCTGGTGATCAGCACCTCGCTGTGCGTGAGTCGCCATGCACCCAAGTATTTGGCCGATATCCGCAATTACAAGGAAAACATTCGCGAGCAAAGCCTGAAAGCCTTTGGTCACCGTGCCGAAGCTGATGTGCCCGGCAGCACCGAAGAAGCGGCCAAGCGCATTGGCCAGCAACTGGTGAAGGGTGGCTGGAAGGTCAAGATGCAGCAGCGCGATACGGCAGCAGGCCCCGGCACGGGCTGGATGCTGGCTGCCAAAGCGGGTTCTGCCAACAAGTTGGGTTATATCGCTGCCCACTCCGCCATTGTGTTGATCTGTATTGGCGGCCTGTTTGACGGTGACCTGGTGGTGCGCGCCCAGATGCTACTGGGTGGCAAAACGCCATACACCGGTGGCGGCATGATTTCGGATGTAGCGCCACAGCACCGCCTGTCCATCAAGAACCCGACGTTCCGCGGCAACCTCATGGTGTCTGAAGGAACGCAGTCGGGTACTGCTATCTTGAATCAATCAGATGGCATCTTGCTGCAAGAGCTGCCATTTTCGGTGGAACTCAAGAAATTCATCGTGGAGTACTACTCCACCGGCATGCCCAAGTTGTTTGCCAGCGAAGTCGTGATTCATGACCGCGAAACCGGCGAAAAGCTGGAAAAGCGTATCGAGGTGAATCATCCGGCCAGCTACAAAGGCATTGAAATCTACCAAAGCAGCTTTGATGACGGCGGCTCCACCGTCAAGCTGCACGCTGTGCCTATGGACGGCATTTCGCAGCCCTTCGATGTGGAAGGCGTGATCGGCAATTCCACCGAATTCGTGCGCAAGCTGGCCGATGGCTCGCAAGACAAGGTCACGCTGGAATACACAGCGCTGCGCACCATCAACGTCGAAAACTTTGGCGGACAGAACAAGGGCGGCGCGGCGGGCACTGATGTGCGCAAGGTTGACCTGAAGCAGGCCATTGATGACCGTCTGGGCGCTGCCCACAAGACAACGGATAAGAAAGACTTGCGCAATATTGGCCCCAGCGTGGGCTACAAGTTGCGCGATGCCTCGGGTCAGGCGCGTGAGTTCCAGAACTACATGCTGCCGGTGGATACGGGCGAAGGTCAGCCCGTCTTTCTGCTGGGCGTGCGCGAGAACCCCGCCGAAGAGCTGCGCTATCTGCGTGTACCTGCCGACCCAGAGGGCACGATGGACACCTTCCTGAATCTGCGCCAGGCCATGCAGAACAAGGAGCTGGCTGAAAAGGCCGCACGCGCCTATGTGCAAAAGGCCGTGGATGTGTCCCGACCTGAACTGGCCGAGCCGCTGACCCAGTCCGCTCTCAAGGCGCTGGAGCTGTTTGCCGGTCAGGACAGCAAGATCAAGGGTCCCGAGGGCAAGCCTCTGGGCGGTCTGCAAGCCATTTCCAATTTCATGGACAGCAATGTCCCCGAAGCTGAGCGCGAGCGCGCCGGCGAGGTGCTGGTGCGCATTCTGAACGGCGTGCTTTTCGAGCTGGCCCAGCAGGTGCGTCAGCAGGCCGGGCACAAGCCCTTTGATAATGATGAAAAGACGCAGGCCTTCATGACCCAGTCCGTCTTCTCGCTCAGCGATGCCCAGTTCTACCCTGCGCCCGTGATCTTCATGATGAAGGACTTCACGCAGGTGCAGGCCAGCGTATTCCAGGTGGCACGCGCCCCTGGCAAGAATATTGTTTACCTGGGCTGCCTCTTCCTGATCATTGGCGTATTTGCCATGCTGTATGTGCGTGACCGCCGTATCTGGATCTGGCTGACCCCATCGAATGGCGCAAGTCATGCCAATATGGCCTTGTCCACCAATCGCAAGACCATGGATGGCGACCGCGAATTCACCATGCTGGCCGATAAGCTGATCGGGGCCACACCCGTACAAAAGAAGACTCCCGGAGGTTCTGTATGAACACCGCAACCACGACACTGACACTGAACGAAGGCTACCTCGCCCGCCGCAACTGGTTTGACTGGTTGTTTGCGGTCGTGGTGGTCGTGGGGCTGGGCTATGCGCTGCAGCGTTATGCCGCCTATATGGATGTGTATGAGAAGGGCATCTTGCTTGCCACCATACCCGCCATGATCTGGCTGGGCTGGTTCTGGCGACCGCTGGCCGTGCTGATGCTGACCGTGGCGGGCTTCTCGCTCATGGCTGTCGGCCTGTATCAGGGGGCAGAAGGCGGCGAGCTGGCGCGATCTGAAACGGTCTTTGGCCTGAAATACTTCTTGTCCAGCCAGTCTGCCATTCTGTGGATGAGCATGGTTTTCTTCATCAGCACCATCTTTTACTGGGTGGGCGTGTTTGCCAAGAGCGAGCAATCCGTCATGTCGCTGCTGGGCTCGCGCCTGGCGTGGCTGGCGGTGGTTCTGGCGCTGGTCGGCACCATGGTGCGCTGGTACGAGAGCTATCTGCTGGGTGCGGACATTGGCCACATCCCTGTTAGCAATCTCTACGAAGTGTTCGTGATGTTCTGCTGGATGACGGCGCTGTTCTATCTGTACTACGAGCAGCATTACGATACCCGCGCTCTGGGCGGCTTTGTGATGCTGGTCGTCAGCGCGGCCGTGGGTTTTCTGCTCTGGTACACGCTGGTGCGCCAAGCCCATGAGATTCAGCCGCTGGTGCCTGCGCTCAAGAGCTGGTGGATGAAGCTGCATGTGCCTGCCAACTTCATTGGTTACGGCACGTTTGCGCTGTCGGCCATGGTGGCGTTTGCCTACCTCATCAAGCAGCAGGCGACCGAGACCAAGTGGTACAAGCTGGCTCCGCTGTGGCTGCTGGGCGTGGTGCTGTGCTTCGAGCCCATTGTCTTCCGCAAGGGTGCGACCGAAAACGGCGGCAGCTACTGGATGGTGTACTTCGGTATCTCCGCGCTGATCGTGGCTGGCATCTTGCTGGCCCGCAAGCGCATTGCCGCGCGTCTGCCTTCGTTCGAAATTCTGGACGACGTGATGTACAAGGCCATTGCCGTGGGCTTTGCCTTCTTCACCATCGCCACGGTGCTGGGCGCCCTTTGGGCGGCTGAAGCATGGGGCGGCTACTGGAGCTGGGACCCCAAGGAAACCTGGGCGCTGATCGTCTGGCTCAACTACGCCGCATGGCTGCACATGCGTCTGATGAAGGGCCTGCGCGGTACCGTGTCCTCCTGGTGGGCGCTGGCCGGTCTGGCTGTCACCACCTTTGCCTTCCTGGGGGTGAACATGTTCCTGTCCGGCCTGCATAGCTACGGCGAGCTGTAAGTCTCGAACCAGGCGCTCCCAAAAAAGGAGCTGCTTGCACCTGAATTTGCTGAGTTTCAATATATTTTGTTATTGAAACCTATGGATAACAGGCGTAAGCAGCTCCTTTTTTTATAGAGATGCAGGCGTGGAACTTTGCCGACTGGCGCTGCTCTGAAGTCATAGGTACTCTGTTGTGAGTACCTGGAGCGCAACATGCTGATACGCAATAACAACCATGGTTTTGTCCATTCGCTGAGCAGCGAAATCACGTCGCAGACGCAATATCTGCAGCGACGAGCCTTTATGCAGACATTGGCCACGGGGGCAGCAGGCGCTGCACTGGCCAGCTGGGCCGGGCGCGATGCATTGGCAGCAGAGGCTGAGCGCGCTCACCTTCCCGCTCTGAAAGGCCTGCCCAGCAAGGTCTCAGGTGCAATGACGGTGGAAGCCGCCACGGCCTACAAAGACGCCACGGGCTACAACAACTATTACGAGTTCGGTCTGGATAAAGGCGAGCCGGCCCGCAATGCCGGCACGCTGAAGACACGGCCATGGACGGTACGCATCGAAGGTCTGGTGCAAAAGCCGCAGACGCTGGATATCGACAGCCTGCTCAAGCTCAGCGCGCAGGAAGAGCGCATTTACCGCCTGCGCTGCGTAGAGGGCTGGTCCATGGTCATCCCGTGGGTGGGCTACTCGCTGTCTGAATTGCTCAAAAATGTGCAGCCACTTTCCAGCGCCAAGTATGTGGAATTTGTCACCCTGGCCGACAAGGCGCAGATGCCCGGCCTTAGAAGCGGTGTGCTGGACTGGCCCTATACCGAAGGGTTGAGGCTGGATGAAGCCATGCACCCGCTGACGCTGCTGGCCTTTGGCATGTATGGCGAGGTACTGCCCAACCAGAACGGCGCGCCGGTGCGGCTGGTTGTGCCTTGGAAATACGGCTTTAAAAGCGCCAAGTCACTGGTGGCGATTCGCCTGACGGACAAAGAACCCGGCACGGCCTGGAACAAGGCCGCGCGCAATGAGTACGGCTTTTACTCCAACGTGAACCCCGAGGTGGATCACCCCCGCTGGAGCCAGGCCACCGAGCGCCGTATTGGCGAAGGCGGTTTGTTTGCTAAAAAGCGCAAAACGCTGATGTTCAACGGCTACGGTGATCAGGTCGCGCAGCTGTACGCAGGCATGGATTTGAAGAAGTTCTACTGATGCAGGCCTGGTTGCTCAAGCCATGGGCCAAGCCGCTGGTCTTTACGCTGTGCCTGCTGCCCTTCGCATGGCTTTTCTATGCGGCCTTTACCGATGGGCTGGGGGCCAACCCTGCGGAGGCTTTGCTTCGCCAGACTGGTGACTGGACTTTGCGTTTTCTCTGCATCGTGCTGGCGGTGACACCGTTGCGTCAGCTCACAGGCTGGAATCTGCTGGTGCGTTACCGGCGCATGCTGGGCCTGTACGTGTTCTTCTACGCCTGCCTGCACCTGCTTTGCTACGCATGGTTCGACATGGGGCTGGACTGGGGCGATATCGTGGCCGATATTCCCAAGCGCCCGTTTATTCTGGTGGGCTTCACCACCTGGCTGGTGCTGCTGGTGCTGGCCGTCACCTCGCCCAAGTTTGTACTCAAGGCGCTGGGCGGCAAGCGCTGGCAGTGGCTGCACCGTGCGGTCTACGCCACGGTGCCGCTGGCACTGCTGCATTTCTTCTGGATGCGCGCTGGCAAGAACAACTTTGCCGAGGTGGCTGTTTATGCAGTCATTCTCAGTACTTTGCTTGCCTGGCGTGTGGTGCGTGCTATCAAAAAATGATTAACCTGCCACGGCGCGCAGCGGTGGGCGAACCTGGCGCGAGACGGGGTCAATCTCTGCGCTTGGCAACTGGTAGGCGCGTTGATCGAACAAGTCAATACCGCACTGCAAACCTTCAAGCCAGTTGAACAGATCGCCAATCGCCTGCTTGCCCATGATGGGCGCGCCGTGCTGGGGCACGATCATTTCGATGGGTAGCTGGCGTGCCATCTGCACCCACAGCCGCAAAATCTTGTTGGAGACCATGTAGCGGCGGTGAAAGCCTTCCATGCGCGCAATATGGGGTACGAGGTCGGTCACAGGCTTTTGCGCCTCGGCGCCGGTGGTCAGAGAAACGCCCAAGTCGCCCGTAAACAGAATCTTGCTGATGGGGTCGTAGAAGTGGAAGTTGCCTTCTGCATGCAAAAAGTGTGCAGGCAGCAGTACCAGCTCGGTATTGCCCAGCGGCAGGCGGCCACCTGAATCTGGCACGCCGATGACGCGGTTCTCCGTCTTGCCCACTTTGGTGAAGTGCGGCGCAAAACGCTCCCAGATGCGCGAGATGACAAGCTGGGCACGGGTGCTGGTCATCCAGCGATCAAGCGAGGCGATGATGTCCGGGTCCGCATGCGACGCGACCACATAGGCCAGCTTTTGCGGCGGAAAGTGGCGGGACATGCCCATGAACAACTCGTTGAAGGCCAGGTTGCCACCGGGGTCGATGATGGCACCTGTGCCGTTGTCCACGATCAGGAACTGATTGGCCTGAATGGCTTGACCGTCCTCTTCGATGAGGTCGGTGAACATCAGGCAGGCATGGGTTTTGTCGCGGTAAAGCTCTATGGGCATGGCAGGTTGTCAAAGGACAAGATGCCTCACTCTAGAGTTGAACCCCGAACAGAGTGTTGATGTTTATCAAGCCTCAGGGCTTGGCATCTGTCTCGGCGGAGTTCTCTGAATCGGTCAGCGGTGAAGGCTTCACCACAGGCGCTGCTGTGACGGGTGTTTTAGGAGATGAAATACCCAGTGCTTCCGGCAAGGTGGCGCGGCCTTGAGCGGCTGGATCGGTCGGTAAAAAGAGCGGGCCTTTTTGTCCACAGGCGGAAAGTGAAGCGATGGACGCCGCACAAGCTGCAAGGGCAATGCTCCTGACTAAAATTTGGGTGGCTTTCAACATGGGCAAATTGTAATGACTGACCTTGAATATCTGGACCGCGCTGACCAACTACTGATGGCCGTGGAGCAATGCTGTGACCGCATCAACGATGAAACCGATGCTGACCTTGATGCACAGCGCGTGGGAGGCCTGGTGACACTGGTTTTCGAGAACCGTAGCCAGATTGTGATCAACCAGCAAAAGCCCTTGCACGAAATCTGGCTGGCAGCCAAGGCGGGCGGCTTTCACTACCGCTTTGATGAAGAGAAGAAGGCCTGGATGGACACCAAGGGCGCAGGCGAGTTTTTTGCCAACCTGACGCAATATGCAAGCGAGCAGTCGGGTATGCCGCTGGAGTTCAAAGCGCTGGGCTGATATATCTCAGGCGCTGAATGAAAAAAGCCTGCCTCGATGAGAGGCAGGCTTTTTTTGCGAGCTTAATTCCGGAACAGATCCAGGATTCGGCTGCGCTCTTCAGAAGCGGGAGCAGGTGTGGCACCCGGTCCTGCGTTATCGCCGTTGGAAGGCACAGCTGCCTCCATACCCAGGCTGGAGATGCCGCCGCTGCGGGCATTTTCTTCGTAGTACCAGTCGCCGCCCATATTCACAACGCCGGGAGGTACTTGAACCTCCGCCACGGGAACACCCTTGAGTGCGTGCTGCATGAAGCTGATCCAGATAGGCAGGCTCAGGCCGCCACCGGTTTCACGGGAGCCCAGGTTGCGGGGCGTGTCGTAACCAATCCATGAGACGGCCGAGATGCTGGGCTGATAGCCGGCAAACCAGGCATCCACAGAATCGTTCGTCGTACCAGTCTTGCCGTACAGATCGGGGCGCTTGAGTGTGGCCTGCGCCTTGGCGGCGGTACCCACACGCGCCACATCGTTGAGCAAGGTGCCGGTGATGAAGGCATTGCGCTCAGGAATGGCCTGGGGCAGGCTGCTGAGGGGTGGGGGCGTGAACTCGGACAGGATTCGGCCCTTGTGGTCTGTGACGCGAGCAATCAGCCAAGGGTTGAGGCGGTGGCCGCCATTGGCGAAGACCGAGTAGGCTCCTGCCATTTGCAGCGGCGTGACGGAGCCTGCGCCCAGAGCCATGGTCAGGTAGGCGGGCTGCTTGGAGGCTTCAAAGCCAAAGCGTGTCGCCCATTCCTGGCCGGTCTTGGGGCCGATTGCCTGCAGCAGGCGAATGGAGATCATGTTCTTGGACTTGTTCAAGCCCGTGCGCATGGTCATGGGGCCGGCATAAGTGCCGTCGTAGTTCTTGGGCTCCCAAGGCTGACCGCCGGTAGTGGCTGCGCTGAAGAAGATCGGCGCGTCATTGATCATGGTCGCGGGCGAGAAGCCATGCTCCAGCGCTGCCGAGTAGATGAAGGGCTTGAAGCTGGATCCGGGCTGGCGCCAAGCCTGAGTCACGTGGTTGAACTTGTTCTTTTCAAAGTCAAAGCCGCCCACCAGAGCGCGGATTGCGCCGGATTGGGTGGACACGGCGACAAACGCGCCTTCCACTTCAGGCAGCTGGGTGATTTCCCATGCGCCCTTGGCATTTTTGACAGCGCGGATCACCGCACCAGGACGGATCTTGATGTTCGGAGGCGCCTTGGCGCTAAGGCCGGACTCGGCTGGTTTGAGGTTGTCGCCGGTAATGTCAAAGTGTGTGCCGTCAGCGCGTGCAGCCACGATTTTGCGTGGCGAGGCCTCCAGCACCACGGCGGCAACCACATCGCCGTTGTCGGGGTGGTTGGCTAGCACATCGTCAATCGCTTCTTCCAGCTCCTGCGGGTTGCTGGGCAGGGTGATGAATTTTTCAGGGCCGCGGTACTTCTGGCGGCGCTCGTAGTTCATGATGCCTTCGCGCAGAGCCTTGTATGCGGCTTCTTGCTCGCCTGCATTCAGGGTGGTGTAGACGTTCAGACCGCGTGTGTACGCATCGTTGCCGTATTGGGCAAAGATCAGCTGACGCGCCATTTCCGCCACGTATTCAGCATGAACGCGGGTGGAGTTGGAGTTGGTTCGCAGCTTGAGTGGCTCTTCCTTGGCCTGCTTGGCTTGCTCGGCGGTGATGAAGCCGTTTTCTTCCATGCGCTCAATGATGTAGAGCTGGCGAATGCGGGCACGCTTGGGGTTGCTGATAGGGTTGTAGGCAGACGGAGCCTTGGGCAGGCCCGCCAGCATGGCGGCTTCAGCAACGGTGATGTCTTTCAGGGGGTGACCGAAGTACGCTTCACTGGCCGCAGCAAAGCCATAGGCACGGTTGCCCAGAAAGATCTGGTTCATGTAGATCTCAAGTATCTGCTCCTTGGTGAGCAGGTGCTCTAACTTGAAGGTCAGCAGAATTTCGTAGATCTTGCGGGTGTATGTCTTCTCGGAGGTCAGGTACACGTTGCGCGCCACCTGCATGGTGATTGTGGATGCGCCTTGGCTCTTGACCTTGCCCAGATTGGCGAGTGCGGCACGCAGCATGCCCTTGTAGTCCACGCCACCATGCTCAAAGAAGCGCGTGTCCTCAATGGCCAGCACCGCATTGGTCATGACCTTGGGAATTTCCTGAATGGGCGTCAGCGTGCGGCGCTCTTCACCAAACTCGCCTAGCAACGCGCCTTCGCTGGAGTACACCCGCAGCGGTAGCTTGGGGCGGTAATCCGCCAGCTCGGAGACGTCTGGAAGGTTGGGGTAGGCCATGGCCAGCGCCACAGCGACAGCCAGCAAGACGGCCAGAGCGCCCGCAACTGCAAGGCCCATGAGCCAGAAGATGGAGCGCAGCAACCAGTGCATGCGTTTTTTAGGAGTTTTGGAGCCAGGCGCTGGAGCCTGATTAGCAGAATGTTCTGATGGCGGCATTTCGCAGTATGAGCAAGGGGTGGGGCATTATAGAAATCCCCTTCAGAAAAGCATCTTTGTGACGATGTGGATGTCACACGTTGGCTGAATCCTAAAGCACAGGGTAAGCACTGTTGCATGAGTGGATGCTGCGCTACGTCTGTTTGATGTTACACAAGCTTGTCTTTTTTTGTCCACAAAATGGGTGGCATGTGGCTACAGCAAAGCGTTGGTTGCTATAGCTTGCTGCTAGGATTCCCATGTATTGCTGGCTTTTGTTTCCATTCTTACAATCTAGGGGGGCACGTTGATTGCTCTGAGTTCTTTATTCAGCCGTCAGCCTGCACCATTGCTTGGCATTGATGTCAGCTCCTCCAGCGTGAAGTTGGTTGAACTGTCCAAAAGCAAGTCAGGTGAGTGGCAATTGGAGCGTTGTGCGATCGAGCCTCTTGAAAAAGGCTGGATTACCGACGGCAACATCGAAAAATTTGACGAAGTCGCGGAGGCTGTTCGTCGCCTGGTCAAAAAAAGTGGCACACGCACCAAGCACGTGGCCATGGCCCTGCCTGCTGCCGCAGTGATTACCAAAAAAATCACTTTGCCTGCAGGCTTGTCTGAGCTGGAAATGGAAGTGCAGGTCGAGTCCGAAGCCAATCAGTACATTCCGTTTTCACTCGATGAGGTGAGTCTGGACTTCTGTGTCATCGGCCCATCGTCGGTTTCTTCTGGTGACGTGGACGTGCTGATTGCCGCCTCGCGCAAGGAAAAAGTTCAAGACCGTCAGGGCTTGGCTGAAGCCGCAGGCTTGAAGCCCGTCGTGGTCGATATTGAGCCCTATGCGGCCCGAATGGCTGCCACACGCCTGGTCTCAAGACTGAGCAACGCCGGGCAGGATGCCGTGGTTGCGCTGTTTGAGGTGGGGGCGATGACCACCAGCATGCAGGTGCTGCGCAATGACGAAGTGCTGTATGAGCGTGATCAGGCCTTTGGTGGCGCGCAGCTGACGCAGCTGATTGCGCGACAGTACGGCTTTTCGCCCGAAGAGGCCGAGGCCAAAAAACGCAGTGGTGAATTGCCTGAAGATTACGCAACAGGCGTGCTCAAGCCTTTTGTGCAGAGCCTGACGCAGGAAGTGGCTCGCGCGCTGCAGTTTTTCTTTACCAGTACGCCGTACAACCGTGTTGACCATGTCTTGCTGGCAGGAGGCTCTGCGTCCTTGCCTGGCTTGGCAGAGGCCGTCAGTCAACAGACCGGATGCGCCTGCAGTCTTGCTAACCCATTTGACGGGATGGAAATTGGCAGCGCTGTGCGCCTGAAGAAGATGGCGCGTGAGGCACCGTCCTATTTGACCTCTTGCGGTCTGGCCATGCGGAGGTTTCAAGAGTGATACTGATTAACCTTTTACCGCACCGCGAGGCCGCCAAGAAACGTCGAAAAGAGGCGTTTCAGGTCAATATGGTGATGGCTGCGATTGCAGGTCTGCTGATTGCAGGCCTGATTTACTGGTATTTCCAGATCATGATTGAAGGTCAGCAGAACAAGAACAATCTGCTGCGCTCCGAGATCAAGGTTCTGGAAACCCAGATCAAGGAAATTGATGGCCTGGAGGCCGAAATTACTGCATTGCGTGCCCGTCAGAAGGCTGTGGAAGACCTGCAGTCTGATCGCAACTTGCCAGTGCACATGCTCAATGAGCTGGTGAAGCAATTGCCAGATGGCGTCTATCTCAGCAGCATCAAGCAAGACGGTTTGCTGGTGACTATGCAGGGAACTGCGCAATCGAATGAGCGCATTTCCGAGATGCTGCGCAATCTCACCGAGGGCACGGCGTGGTTCTCCAAGCCTGAGCTGATGGAGATTGTGGCCAAGACCGTCGATGTGACTGCCAAGGACAAGCGCCGAGCAGCTGCATTCACATTGCGCTTCAATCTGACAAGAGCCAGCGATGCAGAGAAAAGTCTGACCGCTGCCACTCCTTCTGTGAAGGCGCAGTAATGGCAAAAAAGAAGAAATCTTCAGATCTTGATTTTGCTGCGCTGCAAGAAAAAATTCAGCGGCAGTTTCGTAATCTGGATCCCAATGATCCATCCGTCTGGCCAGCGTTGCCCAAGGCATTGCTGTATGCCGCTGTTGCCATCGCCGTTGCTGCGTTGCTGTGGTTTGTCATGCTCAAGGACTACGAAGCAGAGCTGGAAACCGAGCGCGCAACCGAGGTGACTTTGCGCGAGGACTACACCAAGAAGATGCTCAAGGCCGTGAGCCTTGAAGGCTTGAAGAAGCAGCGTGAGCAGGTACAGCAGTACGTGACGCAACTGGAAAAACAATTGCCCAGTAAAGCAGAAATGGCAGCCTTGCTCTCGGATATCAATCAGGCAGGCTTGGGCCGAAGTCTTCAGTTTGAGGTGTTCCGTCCCGGAGCCATGGTGGCCAAGGAATACTACGCCGAGCTACCCATTACTCTGAAGGTGACTGGCAGCTATCACGACATTGGATCCTTCGCTTCAGATGTCGCTTTTCTCTCTCGCATCGTGACCTTGAATAACTTGTCTATTGCGCCTTCAGGCAAGGATGGTGATGTGCTGACTATGGATGCCACAGCACGTACCTTCCGCTATCTGGATGCGGACGAAGTGAAGGCTCAGCGTGATGCGGCTAAGGGGAAGAAATGAGCAAGCTACTGTTGAACCCTCTCTGGCTGGCTTTGGTGAGTAGTGCCCTGTTAATGGGCTGCACTTCATCTGAAGAAGATCAATTGCGAGAATGGATGGCTCAGGAGCGTGCCAATGCCAAGCCCAATGTGAAGCCCCTGGAGGAGCCCAAACCTTTTAAACCTCAGGTGTACACCGGGGCAGAGGGGATGGATCCATTCAATCAGCTCAAGCTGATTCAGGTGCTGCGCAAGGAGTCTGCGCAGTCCAATATCAGCACCGCTTTGCTGGCCCCTGAATTGAATCGACGCAAGGAGCCTCTGGAAGCTGAGCCGCTGGATGCCATGAGCATGGTGGGTAGCTTGGACAAAAAGAGTGTGCCGACGGCCTTGGTCAAGGTTGGTGCGCTGCTCTATCAGGTACGCGTTGGCAATTACCTGGGGCAGAACTACGGAAAAATTACCAAGATCACTGAAAACTCCATCCAGCTTCGCGAAATTGTTCAGGATGGTGGCGGTGACTGGATTGAGAGAATAAGCACTTTAGAGTTGCAGGAGGTTAGCAAATGATGGGTAGTAACCGCAGGACTTTGGCGAAGGCCCGTTGGGGACTGACACTGGGCAGTCTTTTGCTTTCTTCCGCAGCTTGGGCGCAGGCTCGTATTGAGTCTGTGACTGGAGCATTACAGTCTGGTTCCGAGGTTATTCGAGTTGAACTGTCTGAGCCATTGGCAGCAGATCCGACCGGGTTTGTAGTGCAGTCCCCTGCACGAATTGCGCTTGATTTTCCGGGTGTGACGAATGGTTCCGGAAAATCACTCCATGAATTTAATCAGGGCAACTTGCGCTCAGCCAACCTCGTGGAGGCCTCTGGTCGTTCGCGCTTGGTACTGAATCTCAAGGCGGCAACAACGTATCGCTTGCAGCGCCAAGGCAAGTCGTTGCTGATTTTGCTTGACCCTGCTGGTGCGACTGCATCTGCGGCAGGCTCGGCGCCTGCTGTGACGCCGGTTTTTGAGAGCAAGTCTGCATCGTCTGATGCTGCACCTATCAGAGGCGTGGATTTCCGCCGTGGCAGCGATGGCTCGGGGCGGATTGTCGTGAGTCTGGGCAACAGCCAGGTGGGAGTGGACTTGCGCCAGGAAGGCAAGGGCTTAACCGTTGATTTCCTGCGCACAGCATTGCCAGAAAATTTGCGCAAAAAACTAGATGTTGCTGATTTTGGTACCCCGGTGCAAACCATCTCTACCAGTCAGCAGGGTGATCGTGTGCGCATGCGCATTGAGCCTGTGGGCGACTGGGAGCACAGCGCATACCAGAGTGACAATCAGTTCGTTGTGGAGGTGCGTCAGAAAAAAGTTGATACCAGCAAGCTGACGCAAGGCCCCGGCTATAGCGGTGAAAAGCTGTCGCTGAATTTCCAGAATATTGAAGTGCGCTCGCTGCTGCAGGTCATTGCAGACTTCACAAACTTCAATATCGTGACTTCGGATACGGTGACGGGCGCTTTGACGCTGCGCTTGAAAGATGTTCCGTGGGATCAGGCTCTGCAAATCATCATGGATGCAAAGGGCCTTGGTATGCGAAAGTCGGGCTCTGTGCTCTGGATCGCGCCCAAGGATGAGATTGATGCGCGTACCAAGCGTGACTATGAAGCTGCGATGGAAATCCAGAAGCTGGAGCCGCTGCGGACACAGGGCTTTCAGCTGAACTATGCCAAGGCGGGAGATATTCTGACGCAGATCACAACGTCAACAGGCGGTGGTGCTGGTGGCACGAGTACGAGCACTCGTTTCCTGTCGCCACGTGGCTCTGCCATTTCTGAACCTCGCACCAATCAATTGTTTGTGACGGATACACCCTCCAAGCTGGATGAGATGAAGGCTTTGCTGGCAACTCTGGACGTGCCTGTACGTCAGGTCATGATTGAAGCTCGCATTGTTGAAGCCCGCGATACCTTTGGTCGTGCGTTGGGTGTGAAATTGGGAGGAGGGGATCTTCGTGCGCAACAAGGTGGTGATGGTGGATACAGACTGTCTGGCAATAACCGACTAGCAATTGGTACAGGATTTAATAATGCAATTGCCTCTACTGGATTGGGCGGTACTGTTGATACATCGGGTAGCTTTGTAAATCTTCCTGCAAGCATTCCCGGTATTAGTGGAAGCGGAACTTTTGCCATTTCTATTTTTAATTCTGCAGCCAACAGATTTCTGGCATTGGAATTAAATGCGATGGAGGCGGAAGGTGAGGGGAAGATCGTTTCAAGCCCAAAGCTTGTGACAGCAGATCAGACTAAAGCGTTGATTGAGCAGGGTACAGAGTACCCTTATTCAGTGACCGCCCCTAATGGGGCCACTACTATGGCTTTTAAGAAAGCTGTTCTTAAATTAGAAGTAACCCCGCAAATAACGCCTGAAGGCGATATTATTCTTGATCTGGATATTAATAAGGATTCTAGAGGGGAAGTTACAACGCAAGGTGTTGCGATTGATACTAAGCATATTAAGACGCAAGTGCTTGTTCAAAACGGTGGTACTATTGTGATTGGTGGTATTTTTGAGATGGAAGAAACTAATCAAGTTAATAAAATACCACTGCTTGGAGATATACCAGTTTTGGGTAATTTGTTTAAAAATCGCGTCCGTCAATCTACTAAAAGAGAGATGCTGGTTTTTATAACGCCAAAAATGCTGGCGAATGCTAGTGTTCGTAATTAAAATATGGAGGCAGGGATGAGGTTTTTGATTTCGGCAATCTCAATTGCTGTGCTGGTCGTTGCTTGCGGTGGTGGTGGTGGCAGTGGTGGTACCCCGGTAGGTGGAGGCTCAACAGGAAGCGGAGGAGGCACTACAACACCTACACCAGATGCTTCTTCTGTAGAGTTCTCTCTAGATAAGACAGTGATTACCAACTCGGGTAGTGATGTAGCTACGCTGACCGTGATAGCGCTGTCCAGTACCAGAAATCCTGTGGCCAATGTGCCAGTGAGCGTGACGGTTGACTCGGGCATCTTCACACCTAGCTCGAGCGTGACGGATGAGTCCGGTCGTGTGAGTGGAAAGATTGAAATTGGTGGGAATCGTGCCAATCGTGACATTGGTTTCCAATTGAAGGCAGGTAGTCAGTCTGGCTCAGGGGCAGTCTCTGTCACCGGAAGCCAGATCTCTATAACCACGCTTCCCCCGATGCCTCTACCTGGGCAGGATGTGCAGGTCACAGCGAAGGTTTCCGACGTGAATGGCGCGGGCATCCGTAGCACTAAAGTCTCTTTGTCGGGTTCTATGCTGAGTGCGGCTATTGAGTCCAAGACTACCGATGCATCTGGCACAAGCAGCTGGACAATTAAGGCACCAAGTGCAGCCCAAGGCTACACCTTGCGAGCCAAGGCATCGGGTGTAGAGAAGAGTGAACAGATCACTGTGGCGGGAGGTGGAGCATCTCAGGTGCCTGACGCGGTTGGAGTGGTCAGTGCGGCAAGCCTGTCCATTACCCCTAATACGGTGAAGCCAAACACCGATGGCGGTAAAGCTAATGTGGCAGATTTGCGCGCTTTGTTCATTGACAAGGACAATCGCGCCATTCCCAATATGCGCGTGCGTTTTGAAATTGTTCCGCCTGGCTTGGGTTCCGGAGAGTCCATTTCCACAGGTACTCAGTCCGTCATCACTAACGCAAGTGGTGTCGCTCTTGCGCAATACATCCCTGGCGCACGTTCAAGTCCCACCGATGGCGTGAATATCCGTATTTGCTTTGGTTCATCGGATGCCTCATTGGCCAATGATCAATGCCTGGACCGGCGCTTTGGAACACTGACCGTTGCCAATGAGCCCGTTAACATCACTATTGGTCATAACAACGAACTGGAAAAAGGGGAAAACAATCTCACTTACATCAAGAAATTCGACGTAGCAGTTGCCAACGCTGCCGGCGAGGCTGTTGCCGATGTTGAAACATCAGTCAGCGTCGATATTCTTCGCTTTAAAACTGGTAGGTATGGTGTTACTCCGATCGCAACCTGCTTGAATGAGGACATCAACCGTAACGGGAACTTGGATGTTGGTGAGGATGTCAATGGAGATGGCAAGCTGACTCCTCCCAAGGCGGATATCCTGGTGTCTTACTTGAATGGTCGCAAGACCGGAGCCAATGGCCGGCTTGCTGTCCAGGTGGAGTATTCGCAAAGCGTTGCTACATGGCTGGACTACAAACTGAGTGTCAGTGCGAAGGTTGTGGGCTCCGAAGGGCGTGCCGATCAAGTTTTCATGACGGAGTTTGTTGAAGGTGACGAAAAGAACGGCTCTTTTCTGGAGTCTCCTTATGGCACGGCGCCTACATGCGGGCCTCAGTGAGAGTTCCCTTGATTCACTTTGTGAAGCGGTGAGTACCTTCTAGGCGCATTACCGCTTTTCAAAGAAGGCCTGCATGATGATAGTGCAGGCCTTTTTTTTGTGTTCAGGGTGGCCGTGCCTGCGACAATCCTTCAGTTAATGTGAAATGCAGGCCGAAGGCCGTGCAGTGAAGGAATGAACTTTGTGAAAAACTCGCATATCGCTTTGGTGGGCCTTCCGGGAAGTGGCAAGTCCACGATTGGGCGTTATTTGGCCAAGCGCTGGTCTCTTCCTTTTGTGGATGTGGATATGGTGATTGAGGAGCACATTGGCTGCACGATTCGCGAGTTTTTCGCCAAAGAAGGCGAGGCAAAATTTCGCGATGTCGAGCAAGAGGTTCTGGCGCATCTGCTTTCAAACGCCCAAAAAATGGTAGTCGCCACGGGTGGCGGGGCTGTACTCAGGCCCGAAAATCGCCAGCAATTGGCAGCACATGCCCAAGTGGTTTATTTAAGTGCAGCTCCTCATGAAATTGCCCGCCGTCTGCAAAAAGACACTCAGCGCCCTTTGCTGCAGGTAGATAACCCGCTGCAACGCTTGCTGGATTTGCATGCAGTCAGGGATCCCTTGTACCGGGAGGTCGCTGATTTTGTGGTGGCTGGCAGTGGCCTTTCTGCAGCTCAGGTGGCTCAGCGGGTGGCAATGCAGGTTGAGTTGGGGCAGCATTCCTGTTTTTGAGTCAAATAGCTATCTAGCCTAGGTGCGGTATGCAGTACCTGCTATGTATTTTGAGAGGATTTCGACGTGGAAACGGTGCACATTGATTTGGACGAGCGGAGCTATCCGATAGTGATTGCTGAGGACTTGCTGGCCTTGAGACCTACCTGGCAGGCTTTGCCCAAAGCGGCTGCGGCGCTGATTGTGACGAATGATGTGGTGGCGCCGCTTTATCTGTCCACGTTAAAGCAGGCGTTGAGCAGCAAATATGCGCAAGTCCATGAGGTGGTGCTACCCGATGGCGAGGCGTACAAAGACTGGCAAACGCTGAATCTGATATTTGATGCGCTGCTTACCCATGGCTGTGACCGTAAGACTGTGCTGTTTGCACTGGGCGGTGGAGTGGTGGGCGATATGACAGGTTTTGCCGCCGCCAGCTATATGCGCGGCGTGCCTTTTGTGCAGGTGCCGACCACATTGCTCTCGCAGGTGGACTCCTCTGTGGGCGGCAAGACCGCTATCAACCACCCCTTGGGCAAGAACATGATTGGTGCGTTCTACCAGCCTCAGTTGGTGGTCTGCGATCTGGCGACGCTGGATACCCTGCCCCAGCGTGAGCTGAGTGCGGGCTTGGGCGAAATCATCAAGTACGGCCCGATTGCTGACATGCAGTTCTTTGACTGGCTTGAGCAAAACATCGATGGCTTGCTGCGCCGTGATCGCGCGCTGTTGGCGCATGCCGTCAAGCGCAGCGTGGAAATCAAGGCCTGGGTTGTTGGGCAGGATGAAAAAGAGGCTGGACTGCGGGCCATTCTCAATTTTGGTCATACCTTTGGTCATGCGATTGAGGCGGGTATGGGCTATGGCAACTGGCTGCACGGCGAAGGCGTTGCCGCAGGCATGGTGATGGCGGCAGAGCTTTCCAAGCGTCTGGGCATGGTCGATGAGCACTTCGTCTTGCGTCTGCGCACTTTGATTGAGCGTGCAGGTTTGCCCGTGCGCGGCGCGATCATTGATGCGCAGGACAATGCGGGCCGGTACCTTGAGCTGATGCGTGTCGACAAAAAGTCGGAAGCGGGTGAAATTCGCTTTGTGCTGATTGATGGAGCGGGTCAGGCGGTGATGCGCTCTGCGCCCGATGCTTTGGTGCGTGAAGTCATTAATAGTTGCTGCGCCTGAAGCGCAGAAGATCAGGCGCCTGCTCCAAAGACACATCTGGTGTTGTTTCAGGCCGGGAATGAGCTGCTAGAGTGACTTCATTCAGTTGTTGAGGCAGCTTGCATGAACACTCTGGCTTCTTATGCCTGCAACCCCTTGCACAGCAAGGGACGTCGTTTTGCTGAGCCGGTTGCGCCCACGCGCAGCGACTTTCAGCGCGATCGGGATCGTATTGTTCACTCATCGGCCTTCAGGCGGCTGGTCTACAAGACACAGGTCTTTGTCAATCACGAGGGTGATCTGTTTCGTACGCGGCTCACGCATTCTCTGGAGGTCGCTCAGTTGGGGCGCTCCATTGCCCGTGCGCTGCAGCTCGATGAAGATCTGGTCGAGGCGATTTGTCTGGCACATGACCTGGGGCATACGCCGTTTGGCCATGCGGGCCAGGATGCGCTCAATGAATGCATGAGGCCTCATGGCGGCTTTGAGCACAACTTGCAAAGCCTGCGTGTAGTGGACAGACTGGAAGAGCGCTATCCCGCCTTTGACGGCCTCAACCTGACTTTTGAAACACGCGAGGGCATTCTCAAGCATTGCTCGCGCAGTAACGCCGAACTATTGAATGCGCGTGAGCCCGGCGGTGTGGCGCAGCGATTTATTGACGCAACCCAGCCTTCGCTGGAGGCGCAGTTGTGCAATTTGGCTGATGCCATTGCCTATAACGCCCACGATGTGGATGATGGCGTTCGATCGGGCTTGATCACCATGGCTCAGCTGCGTGATGCCGTGCCTTTGTTTGTCCGTTATTACGAGGCGACATTGGCGGACTGGCCTCAATTGCTTGTGCCGGATGCCCAGCGCAAGCTCCTGTACGAAAGTATTCGCCGTATGCTGAGTGAGCAGGTCTATGACGTCATCAACAGCTCGCGTGCGCAGTTGCAGTCAGCAAAAGTGAGTTCAGTGCAGGATGTGCGTTTGCATGGACAGGTGCTTATTGCGTTTAGCGATGAAATGAAGGCTGAGTCTCAGAGGCTCAAGCAATTCCTGTTCAAGCAGCTCTACCGTCACCCACAGGTCATGCAGACCATGGATGGTGCACAGCAAGTAGTGCGCGAGTTATTTGCGGCCTATATGGTTGAGCCAGAGCGCATGAAACCTCGTTTTGTGCAGCGGGTGCTGGCGGCTAGCACCCTGAATGAAAGAGCGCGCGTGGTGGCGGACTTTATTGCGGGCATGACAGATCGCTATGCGGCACGTGAACATGAGCAGATTACGGGACTGAGCTTGCTGGGTGTGCCTTGATAAAAGTCGCGGTAGCTTGAAGGTTGCCGGGTTTGCTGGCCCTGTCATGCAGCGTTAAAGAGGGCTCGCTAAAATATGGGCGCTGTGTATCTAGAGCCGGAATTTTTCCCGCCCAGTGCGCAATCTTTGGGGGCGATTGCCCCCGTTTGCATTTTGGAGGGCCTTGTCATGACCGAAACCTCAACCATCGCCGAGCAGGGCTTTCCGCCGGATCTCGTCATTGAAGACACTGTGCGCTGGCTGGAAAAGGCTGTGATTGGCCTCAATCTCTGTCCCTTTGCCAAGGGTGTCCATGTCAAGGGACAGATTCATTACGTGGTCAGTGAGGCAATGGATGCCGAAGCGGTTGCCGAAGACCTGCATCGCGAACTGGAAGCGCTGGCCGAAGCCAATGCAGAAAAGCGCGACACAACCTTGCTGATCCTGCCCCATGCGCTGCAGGATTTTCTGGATTTCAACGATTTCCTCGAAGTGGCGGATGCCATGGTCGAGGAGCTGGATCTGGGTGGCATTCTCCAGGTGGCCTCGTTCCACCCTCAGTTTCAGTTTGAAGGCACGGACGTTGATGACGTGACCAACTGCACCAACCGGGGGCCTTATCCCATCCTGCACCTGCTGCGCGAAGACAGCATCGACAAAGCCGTAGAAGTGTTCCCCGAGGCTGAATCGATTTACGAGCGCAATATGGAAACGCTGGAGAAAATCGGTATTGAAGGCTGGCTGGATCTGGATGTGGGCGCGCGTTGCCCAGTCACAGGCCATGGCTCAGCAAAGGCAGAGAAGTAATGGCTAAAACGGATAAAAAGCAGGCGACTCAGAAGCCTGCGGGCACTGGCGTTCAAGATATTGCCGCTCAATTAGGGCTCAAGCCCGGTCAGAGTATTGATCTGCTCAAAGCGCTGCATATTCTGACCCGTGAGGGAAAGCTCAATCAGGATTCGCGTCGCAAACTCAAGCAGGTCTATCACCTCTATCAGTTCATCGAGCCGTTGCTGAATGAATTGTCCAAGGATGGCCATGCGGTGACTTTGGCTGACCATGGTGCAGGCAAGTCCTATCTGGGCTTTATCCTTTACGACCTGTATTTCAAGGCCTTGGGTCAAGGCAAGATTTACGGTATTGAGACGCGTGCGCCGCTGGTTGAAGCTTCGCAGAAGCTGGCTGCCGATCTGGCTTTTGATCGCATGGAGTTTCTCAATATGTCGGTGGCTGAATCCACGCATGTGGACTTTATGCCCTCGCAGTTTGACGTGGTCACGGCTTTGCATGCCTGTGATACGGCCACCGATGACGCTATTGCCTTTGGGCTGGAGAAAAAGGCCAAGGCCATGGTGCTGGTGCCCTGCTGTCAAGCTGAAGTAGCCGCCTGCCTGCGCCAGACCAAGGTCATGAGTCTTTCACGCACTCCGCTGGCAGAACTATGGCGTCACCCCATTCACACGCGCGAGATGGGGAGCCAGATCACCAATGTGCTGCGCTGCCTGTACCTCGAAGCCTGTGGCTATCAGGTGACCGTGACGGAGCTGGTGGGCTGGGAGCACAGCATGAAAAACGAGCTGATCGTGGCGCGTTACACAGGGCAGAAAAAGCGTAACTCTGCACAGCGTCTGCGCCAGTTGCTGGCCGAGTTTGGCTTGGTCAGCTTGGAGGGGGTGCGCTACCCGCATTTGCCGCAGGAAGAGTTGGCAGCGTAAAAGCAGCAGGCTGCTGGCAGCCTGCTGCTTTTATTGAGAGTGCTGCATCAATCGTTTCATCAACGCTTGTGTTGAAGAATCGACGCCATTCCAGTCATTGCTGCTTTGGCGGGTCTGCAGTTGTTTGGCAAGCTGCTTGCCAAGTTCCACCCCCCACTGGTCGAAGCTGTTGATATTCCAGATGGCGCCGGAAACAAAAATCCGGTGCTCATACAGGGCGATCAGTGCGCCTAGCGATGCTGGGTCCAGCCTCTCCAGTAGCAAAAAGCTGCTGGGGCGATTACCAGGGCAATCCTTTTCCAGCCCATCTCCTGCGCGTCCAACCATCAATGCCTGAGCTTGTGCGATGGCATTGATCACCAGACTTTGATGGTGTTCGCCGAGATACTTGCCTCCATCGCGCAGGGCAATGAACTCGACGGGAATCACATCCTGCCCTTGGTGCAGCATTTGAAAGAATGCGTGCTGGCCATTGGTGCCAGGCTCACCCCATATCACGGGGGCGGTAGGTGCTGAAAGTGGCACGCCATCCTTGGTCACGCTCTTGCCATTGCTTTCCATCTCCAGTTGCTGAAGATATGCGGCCAAGCGGCGCAAGCCATGGCTGTAAGGGGCGATACAGCGGCTGGAGAACTGGCAAAAATCTCGATACCAGACATCCAGAAGACCCAGGCGAACGGGAAGGTTGCTCTCTAATGGCGCTGTAAAAAAGTGAGCGTCCATCGCATGCGCACCGCCAAGCATGGCGCGAAATTGCATTGAACCAATGGCAATGGCAATGGGCAGACCAATGGCTGACCATAGTGAGAAACGGCCACCCACCCAGTCCCAGAACCCCAGAGTGCGCTGAATGCCGAATTCAGCGGCAGCTTGCTTGTTGGTGGTCAGTGCGACAAAGTGCTTGTTAATCGAGCAGGGCGCTTGCGGATCGATGCTGCCGCCGTGCTCCAGAAACCATTGGCGGGCCGAGCGCGCATTGAGCATGGTCTCGGCGGTCGTGAATGATTTGGAGGCGATGAGAAACAGCGTACTTTCCGGCTTGACCCGGCGCAGCACATGCCCAAGCTCATGACCATCGACGTTGGAGACAAAGTGAAAGTTTTTACCCGTGTCTATCCAGTCCTCTAGCGCATTGACCACGACCTCAGGACCCAGGTGAGAGCCGCCGATACCGATATTGACGATGTCGGTAATCTGCCTGTCGTCTCTGACCTGATCGGCCAGAGCGAGCATTTGATCCAGAGTGCGATGCACCTCATGCAAAGCGGCGTGCATTTCAGCGGGCCAAGCTTGCACCGTTGGCGCATTCGCGATTTCACCCCGGTTAGCAGGCGTTCGCAGCAGCCAGTGCATGACGCTGCGCTGTTCGGTCGAGTTGATGGCATCGCCTGCCAGCATGGCATCGCGCTTGGCCACAAGCTGGCTTTCTTTCGCCAGTTGCAGCAACAGGTCTTGCGTGTCTGTATTCAGCAGGTTTTTGGATAGATCTGCGAATACATGGGGTGCCTGAAAGCTCAGCGATGCCAGACGTTGTGGGTCCTGTGCAAATGTTTGACACAGATCCATATTCTGAATTTGTGACTCGTAATGCGTTTGCAAAGCCTGCCATGCAGGCAATTCGTGACAGAGAGGTGTCAAAAGAAATTCCAGTAAATCATGCAGCAGCTTGTTGCATCAATGCTTCTAGCTTCAGGGTGTCAGCGGTAAAGGCGCGAATGCCTTCGGCCAGTTTCTCGGTGGCCATCGCATCTTCATTCAGAGCGAAACGGAAAGATGCCTCATCCAGCAGCAATCGTTTCAGCTCTTGAGTCTTGGCCGAGTTGACATCCATGGCGCGAGCCAGGGTGGAGCCGTCTTGCGCTGACAGTTGCGCCAGCAGTTCAGGTGCAATGGTAAGCAGGTCGCATCCGGCCAAAGCCAGAATTTGCCCGGTGTTACGAAAGCTTGCACCCATGACTTCGGTCGCAATGTCGAAGTGTTTGTAGTAGTTGTAAATCTGGCGCACTGAGCTGACGCCGGGGTCGTTGGCGCCTGCCATTGCTGCTTCGTCCCATTGGGCTCCAGCCTGTTTTTTGAACCAGTCGTAGATGCGGCCCACGAACGGTGAAATCAGCTGGACCTTGGCTTGGCCGCAGGCAATGGCCTGGCAGAAGGAGAACAGCAGCGTCAGATTGGTGTGAATGCCGCGCTGCTCCAGAATGCGTGCGGCTTCAATGCCTTCCCAGGTGGCGGCAATCTTGATGAGTACGCGATCGGTATGAATGCCGGCGGCCTGATAAAGCTCGATGAGCCGTTCAGCACGGGTGACTGTGGCGACAGTATCGAAGGACAGGCGGGCATCGACTTCTGTGGAGACGCGGCCGGGGATCGTGTTCAGAATCTCGCAACCGAAGCGGACCAGGATGCGATCCATGATCTCATCCAGCGTTCTGTCCTTGAATTGCGCAACCGTGGCGCGCATCAGCGGCGCGTATTCGGGCTTTTGAACGGCTTTGAGAATCAAGGATGGATTAGTGGTTGCATCACGCGGCTGAAACTGCGCCAGCTGATGAAAATCACCGGTGTCCGCGACCACGGTTGTGAACTGCTTGAGCGCCTCCAACTGATTCATGACCATCCTTTGATGTTTTGTAAACGAATCAGCAAGTGTAGAGCGTGAAACCTGTGTGGAAAATGACATGGGCCACTCATACGGGATTCTCAGACTCAAGGCAAACCCTGTAGAAACAAGAATGACTTTCTGCATTTATTTGCGGAAATATCCAAGTTTTGCAGCCATTTGCTGGGTGATGAGTCGCTTCGGTCTTATGCTTTGTCGTTCTAGTGTTTACTAACGGTTTTTGCCTTATCTGCTGCCAATATGCTTGATCGCATTACCGCCTCCCTTCCGTCTCTGGCGCCTGCAGAGCAGCGTGTTGCACGCTTGGTATTGGCTGATCCCAGAGCGTTTGCGCATCTGCCGGTGCGTGAGCTGGCTTTGCGCTCCCATGTCAGCAAGCCCACGGTGGTACGTTTTTGCCGCAGCATGGGGTATGACGGACTGGCAGATTTCAAACTCAAACTGGCCGGCAGCGTCAGCGAAGGTGTGCCGTTTATTCACCGCAGTGTGGATAGTGACGATAAAACCAGCGACGTCATGGTCAAAGTGGTGGATAACGCCGTCGCAGCCTTTTTGCAATATCGCAATGCATCCAGCACCGCGGCCATAGAGCAGGCCGCGCAGGCTATTGCGGCGACCTGGCAGACCGGTAAACGCATTGAATTTTATGGCGCGGGTAATTCAGGCATTGTGGCGCTGGATGCACAGCACAAGTTTTTTCGCCTGGGTGTTACCAGTCTTGCCACCAGCGACGGCCATATGCAGGTGATGAGTGCGACTTTGCTGGGGCCGGGTGATTGCGTGGTGATTATTTCCAACTCTGGTCGTACGCGCGATTTGATGGATGCCGCTGATATTGCGCGCAAAAACGGCGCTACCACGATTGCCATTACCGCCAGTGGCTCCCCGCTGGCATCGGCCTGTCAGATCCATCTGGCTGCAGACCACCCCGAGGGCTATGACCGCTACAGCCCCATGGTGTCGCGTCTGCTGCACTTGCTCATCATTGACGTGCTGGCCACCTGCGTAGCCTTGCGCATTGGTCCAGCGCTGCAGCCAGCGCTGGAGCAGATGAAAAACAACCTCAGGGCCAAGCGCTACACGGGGTAATAGCTCTTTAATTAAGAGCGCTATCCCCTCCGCTATACCTTCTCGATAATCAGCGCGATCCCCTGCCCCACGCCTATGCACATGGTGCATAGCGCATAGCGACCGTCCAGTATGTGCAACTGATTGGTAGCGGTGGTGACCAGTCTGGCGCCTGATGCACCCAGAGGGTGACCCAGCGCAATCGCACCACCCCACTGATTGACGCGGCAATCGTCATCCTTAAGCCCCAGATCGCGCAGCACTGCCAGCCCTTGGGCAGCAAATGCTTCGTTGAGTTCGATGATGTCCATCTGCTCCAGACTCAGGCCCGTCATCTCCAGCACCTTGCGCGCGGCAGGGGCGGGGCCCATTCCCATGATGCGAGGGGCGATGCCGGCAACAGCCATGCCCACGATGCGGGCCTTGGGCGTCAGTCCATATTGCAAGGCGGCCTCTTCATTGGCGAGCAGCAGGGCGCAACTGCCATCGTTGACGCCTGAGGCATTGCCTGCGGTGACCGATCCATCAGGGCGAACCACGCCTTTGAGTTTGCTCAGCGCCTCAAGCGTTGTTGCGCGAGGGTGCTCGTCCTGACTCACGACAACGGCATCACCCTTCTTCTGGGCGATGTGTACGGGCACGATTTCTTGTGCCAGATAGCCTGCTGCAATGGCTGCCGCCGCTTTTTGCTGGCTGGCATGGGCCATGCGATCTTGCGCCTCGCGTTCAATCTCGAAATCGTCAGCGACGTTTTCGGCCGTTTCGGGCATGGAGTCCACACCATGCAGGGCTTTCATTTGTTTGTTGATGAAGCGCCAGCCAATGGTGGTGTCATAAACCGCGTTATTGCGGCTGAAGGCGGAATCAGCCTTGGGCATGACGAATGGCGCGCGGCTCATGCTTTCCACGCCGCCTGCAATCATCAACCTTGCTTCTCCTGATTTGATAGCGCGTGCCGCTGTACCTACGGCGTCTAGCCCTGATCCGCAGAGTCGATTGATCGTGGCGCTGGGCACATCCACGGGCAGGCCTGCCAGTAGCGATGCCATATGGGCCACATTGCGGTTGTCTTCGCCGGCCTGATTGGCGCAGCCATAGATCACGTCGGTTACGGCCCTCCAGTCCACACCCGGATTGCGCTCCATCAATGCCTTGATGGGAATGGCGGCCAAGTCATCCGTACGTATGGATGACAGTGCACCCCCATAGCGGCCAATAGGGGTGCGAATGGCATCGCAGATAAAAGCGTGTGGCTGGCTCATCCCATGTCTCCAATACTCTGATTTGACTGGTGTAGTTTGTCCGCATCAGTCTAGGCAAGTGATGGCGGCTTTGGCTGCGCCTCTGTGACAGTGATGATTTCGGGGCTTGTAATGATTGCCGCGTGCGGATTGACGCTCTGCGCCAGATAATTGCTGGGTACTACAGCTCATCACCATGGCCCGTCTTCCCCGTCTCACGCTGGCAAACATGCCGCACCACATCATTCAGCGCGGCAATAACAGCGGCGAGATTTTTGTGGATGCGCAGGATCGCCTTGCCATGCTGGACCTGATGCGCGAGATGGCGCGGCGCTTTGATGTCGATGTGCATGCCTATGTACTCATGCCCAATCACTTTCACCTGCTGCTGACGCCCAAGACAGAGCAGGGCGTTCCCCAGTTCATGCAGGCGCTGGGACGCAGCTATGTGCGCTACTTCAATAACCGCCATGGGCGAACCGGCACCTTGTGGGAGGGGCGCTACCGGGGCACGTTGCTGCAGGCTGAGCAATGGCTGCTGCCCACGATGGTGTCCATGGATTTGAACCCCGTGCGCGCGGGGCTGGTGCCTCGGGCTCTGGACTGGCCCTGGTCCAGCTATGCGCATAACGCTGGCATTCAGCAAGATGCTCTCATCAGCCCGCACGCGCTTTTCTGGGCTCTGGGGAACACGCCGTTTGCGCGCGATGCTGCTTATGTCAAAGCGGTGGAAGCCGGACTTGATCAAGACACCCAGGAGCAGATCAGCCACGCTGCCTTGCGTGGATGGGCTCTGGGCGAGCCTGAATTTATTGAAAATTTGCAACAAAAAACCGAGCGCCGGGTTATGCGACAGAAGGCCGGCAGGCCACCCGCCCGCACAGCTTTGGTGCACGAGAGCTAAGGCTCAATTTCTATCTCTTTGTTTTTATTGAATTGCTGCATTTGATTTAAATATGTCCCCAATTAAATACAAATAAAAATAGTCTGAAATTAATTGGTATCTGACCCTGATTAAAATTTATTGCATAACTCTATGCTCTGTCGTAATCTTGCATTCCCCGCGATTGATATAAGAGGATTCCCCCATGACGACGGCTGCCGAGATCAAGCATCTCCAAGACCACGGTCTGTATTCCAAGTCCAACGAGCATGACGCTTGTGGTCTGGGTTTTGTGGCACATATCAAGGGCCAGAAGCGTCATGACATCGTGTTGGGCGCGCTCAAGATTCTGGAAAATATCGATCACCGCGGTGCCGTCGGTGCCGATCCGTTGATGGGTGATGGCGCAGGTATCCTGATTCAGATTCCTGACCAGCTCTATCGAGAAGAGATGGCCAAGCAGGGCGTGACATTGCCCCCGGCTGGTGAATACGGCGTGGGCATGATCTTCCTGCCCAAGGAGCACGCTTCCCGTCTGGCCTGCGAGCAGGAGATGGAGCGCGCCATCAAGGCTGAAAACCAGGTGCTGCTGGGCTGGCGCGATGTGCCGGTGAACCGCGACATGCCCATGTCGCCCACCGTGCAGGAAAAAGAACCCATCCTGCGCCAGATTTTTATTGGCCGCGGCACCGATGTGATCGTGCAGGACGCGCTGGAGCGCAAGCTGTACGTGATTCGCAAGACCGCCTCTGCCGCTATCCAGAACCTGGGCCTCAAGCACAGCAAGGAATACTACGTTCCCAGCATGAGCAGCCGCACCGTGGTTTACAAGGGCTTGCTGCTGGCTGATCAGGTGGGCGTGTACTACAAGGACCTGTCGGATGAGCGTTGCGTCTCCGCCATTGGTCTGGTGCACCAGCGCTTTTCCACCAACACCTTCCCCGAGTGGCCTCTGGCTCACCCCTACCGTTATGTGGCGCACAACGGTGAAATCAACACCGTGCGCGGCAACTACAACTGGATGCTGGCGCGCGAAGGCGTGATGGCTTCCCCTGTGCTGGGTGACGACCTGCAAAAGCTGTACCCCATCAGCTTTGCCGGCCAGTCTGACACGGCCACTTTTGACAACTGCCTGGAGCTGCTGACCATGGCTGGCTATCCCATCAGCCAGGCCGTGATGATGATGATTCCCGAGCCATGGGAACAGCACGAAGCCATGGATGAGCGCCGCCGCGCTTTCTATGAATACCACGCCGCGATGATTGAGCCATGGGATGGCCCCGCCTCCATCGTGTTCACCGATGGCCGCCAGATCGGCGCCACGCTGGACCGCAATGGCCTGCGTCCCTCGCGCTACTGCATTACCGATGACGACATGGTCATCCTGGCTTCTGAAGCCGGTGTTCTGCCTGTGCCCGATAGCAAGATCGTGCGCAAGTGGCGCCTGCAGCCCGGCAAGATGCTGCTGATCGACCTGGAACAAGGCCGCATGATTGAAGACGATGAGCTCAAAGCCAACGTTGTCAACACCAAGCCCTACAAGCAATGGATTGAAAACCTGCGCATCAAGCTCGACGAGGTGGAAATCCCCGCCGACTTCAAGGCCCCCGTGGCCAAGGCCGACCTGTCGCTGCTGGACCGCCAGCAAGCTTTTGGCTTCACACAGGAAGACATCAAGTTCCTGCTCACCCCCATGGCCCAGCTGGGCGAAGAAGGCATTGGCTCCATGGGCAACGACAGCCCGCTGGCCGTGCTGTCTGACAAAAACAAGCCGCTGTATAACTACTTCCGCCAGATGTTCGCCCAGGTGACGAACCCGCCTATCGACCCGATTCGCGAAGCAATCGTGATGTCGCTGGTGTCGTTCGTGGGCCCCAAGCCCAACCTGCTGGATATCAACCAGGTCAACCCGCCCATGCGCCTGGAGCTGCAGCAGCCTGTCCTCGACTTCGAAGGCATGGCCCGTCTGCGCGACATTGAAAAGCACACCAACGGCAAGTTCAAGAGCTCGACCATCGACATCACTTACCCCCTGAGCTGGGGTAAGGAAGGCGTGGAAGCCAAGCTGGCATCGCTGTGCGCCCACGCGGTGGACGAGATCAAGGGCGGTGCCAACATCCTGATCATCAGCGACCGCGGCATGAGCGCTACGCAAGTGGCCATCCCTGCGCTGCTGGCGCTGTCCGCCATTCACCAGCATCTGGTGAAGGAAGGTCTGCGTACTACCGCTGGTCTGGTGGTAGAAACCGGTACCGCCCGTGAAGTGCATCACTTCGCCGTGCTGGCTGGTTACGGCGCAGAAGCCGTACACCCCTATCTGGCGCTGGAAACGCTGGTCGACATTTTCAGCCGCGAAGCTGCGCCCATCACGGCTGAGAAGGCCATCTATCACTACGTGAAGGCCATTGGCAAGGGCCTGTCCAAGATCATGTCCAAGATGGGCGTGTCTACCTATATGTCTTACTGCGGTGCCCAGCTGTTTGAGGCCGTGGGCCTGAACACTGAAACCGTGGACAAATACTTCACCGGCACGGCCAGCCGCGTGGAAGGTATTGGCGTCTTTGAGATCGCCGAAGAAACCATTCGCAACCACGAAGCCGCTTTCAGCGACGACCCCGTGCTGGAATCCATGCTGGACGCCGGTGGCGAATACGCCTGGCGTGCCCGTGGTGAAGAACATATGTGGACGCCGGACGTGATTGCCAAGCTGCAGCACTCCACTCGCTCCAACAACTTCAACACCTACAAGGAATACGCCCAGCTGATCAACGATCAGAGCAAGCGCCATATGACGCTGCGCGGCCTGTTTGAGTTCAAGTTTGACCCCGCCAAGGCCATTCCTGTAGATCAGGTTGAGTCGGTCAAGGAAATCGTCAAGCGCTTTGCCACCGGTGCCATGTCCCTGGGCTCCATCTCCACCGAAGCCCACGCTACGCTGGCCGTGGCCATGAACCGCATTGGCGGCAAGAGCAACACCGGCGAAGGCGGCGAAGATCCCAAGCGCTATCGCAACGAGTTGAAGGGCATCCCCATCAACAAGGGTGAGACGCTGGGCTCCATCATCGGAGCCGACAAGGTCGAGTCGGATATCGAGCTGCAAGCTGGCGACAGCCTGCGCTCCAAGATCAAGCAGGTGGCTTCGGGTCGTTTTGGCGTGACCGCCGAGTACCTGGCTTCTTCCGATCAGATCCAGATCAAGATGGCGCAAGGTGCCAAGCCCGGTGAGGGCGGCCAGCTGCCCGGCGGCAAGGTGTCCGAATACATCGGTGCACTGCGTCACTCCGTCCCCGGTGTCGGCCTGATTTCGCCTCCTCCGCATCACGACATCTACTCGATCGAAGACTTGGCGCAGCTGATTCACGATCTGAAGAACGTGGCACCGCACGCCAGCATCAGCACCAAGCTGGTGTCTGAAGTCGGTGTGGGCACGATTGCAGCTGGCGTGACCAAGTGCAAGAGTGATCACCTGGTGATCGCCGGCCATGACGGCGGCACTGGCGCTTCTCCTTGGTCCTCCATCAAGCATGCGGGCGGCCCTTGGGAAATTGGTCTGGCTGAAACCCAGCAAACACTGGTGCTGAACCGTCTGCGTGGCCGTGTGCGCGTGCAGGCCGATGGCCAGATGAAGACTGGCCGCGACGTGATCATTGGCGCTCTGCTGGGTGCGGATGAATTCGGCTTCGCCACCGCACCTCTGGTGGTCGAGGGCTGCATCATGATGCGCAAGTGCCACCTGAACACATGCCCCGTGGGCGTGGCGACGCAAGACCCCGTGCTGCGCGCCAAGTTCACTGGCAAGCCTGAGCATGTGGTGAACTACTTCTTCTTCATCGCTGAAGAAGTGCGCCAGATCATGGCCCAGCTGGGTATCGCCAAGTTCGACGACCTGATCGGCCGCTCCGACCTGCTCGACACCCGCAAGGGCATCGCACACTGGAAGGCGCAGGGTCTGGACTTCAGCCGCCTGTTCTACCAGCCCGAAGTGCCTGCCGATGTGGCTCGCTACCATGTGGAGTCGCAAGACCACCTGCTGGACAAGGCACTAGACGTCAAGCTCATCGAGCGCTGCAAGCCCGCCATCGCAAACCGCGAGAAGGTGCGCATCATGGAAGTGGCGCGCAACGTCAACCGTTCCGTGGGGGCCATGCTCTCCGGTGCGGTGACCAAGCAGCACGCCGAAGGTCTGCCAGACGACACCATCCGGATCCACTTTGAAGGTACGGGCGGTCAGTCCTTCGGTGCCTTCCTGTGCAACGGCATCACGTTGAACCTGACTGGCGAAGCCAATGACTACACCGGCAAGGGTCTGTCCGGCGGTCGCGTGGTGGTGCATCCCAGCCATGAGTTCCGTGGTTCGACAACCACCAACACCATCGTGGGCAACACCGTGATGTTTGGTGCAACCAGCGGTGAAGCCTTCTTCTCCGGTGTGGCTGGCGAGCGCTTTGCCGTGCGTCTGTCGGGTGCGACTGCAGTGGTCGAAGGCGTGGGTGACCACGGCTGCGAATACATGACCGGCGGCACGGCCGTGGTGCTGGGTAAGACAGGTCGCAATTTTGCGGCCGGTATGAGCGGCGGTGTGGCTTATGTGTACGACGAAGACGGCAAGTTTGCCGAGCGCTGCAACACTGCTTCGGTGAAGCTGGAAAAAGTGTTGCCGCACGACGAGTTTGTCTCGCGTATTGACCCCGCTATCTGGCACCGTGGTCAGAGCGACGATCAGCAGCTGCGCAATATGGTGGAAGCACACAGCCGCTGGACGGGCTCCAAGCGTGCCCGTGACCTGCTGGACAACTGGGCCGCAGCGCGTGCCAAGTTCGTCAAGGTGTTCCCGACCGAGTACCAGCGTGCTCTGGGCGAGATCTTTGAACGCAAACAGAAGGCTGAAAAGGCGCAATCGCAAGCAGCGAAAGCGTTGACAGCTCCTCAAAAAGAAGCAGTGGCAGCCAAGTAACAAGGCCTGAAGCGGTGGCGGCCAGCTGCCACCGCACTGCAAGCGAACACAGATTTCAAGGAATACAGATCATGGGCAAGACCACCGGCTTTATGGAATACGAGCGCATCGAAGAGGGCTATGCCCCCGTTGCGGAACGCCTCAAGCACTACAAAGAATTCGTCATCGGTTTGACGACTGACCAGGCCAAGGTTCAGGCCGCGCGCTGCATGGATTGCGGCACGCCTTTCTGCAACAACGGCTGCCCGGTCAACAACATCATTCCGGACTTCAACGACCTGGTGTATCGCGACGACTGGAAGAACGCCATCGCCACGCTGCACAGCACCAACAATTTCCCCGAGTTCACCGGCCGCATCTGCCCCGCACCTTGCGAAGCGGCTTGCGTGGCTAACATCAATGGCGATGCCATTGGTATCAAGTCCATCGAGCACTCCATCATCGACCGTGCTTGGAACGAAGGCTGGGTCAAGCCTCTGCTGCCCAAGCACCAAACCGGCAAGAAGGTTGCCGTGGTCGGTGCTGGCCCCGCCGGCATGGCCGCTGCCCAGCAACTGGTGCGCGCGGGCCACGATGTGACGCTGTTTGAAAAGAACGACCGTGTGGGCGGCCTGCTGCGCTACGGCATCCCCGACTTCAAGCTGGATAAGGGCCTGATCGACCGCCGTGTGGAGCAGATGGAAGCCGAAGGCCTGAAGATTCGCACCAGCGTGCTGATTGCAGGCAAGGATGGTCTGGGCAAGGATTCCAAGGTCACCAACTGGGCCAAGGAAACCATCAGCCCCGAGCAACTCAAGGCCGAGTTTGATGCCGTGCTGCTGACTGGTGGCTCCGAGCAGTCGCGTGACCTGCCCGTGCCTGGCCGTGAGCTGGATGGCGTGCACTACGCGATGGAGTTCCTGCCTCAGCAAAACAAGATCAACGGTGGCGACAAGCTCAAGGGCCAGATCCGTGCCGAAGGCAAGCATGTCATCGTCATCGGCGGTGGCGACACCGGCTCTGATTGCGTGGGCACCAGCAACCGCCACGGTGCCAAGAGCGTGACTCAGTTTGAAGTCATGCCCATGCCGCCTGAGCAGGAGAACAAGCCCATGGTCTGGCCTTATTGGCCAATCAAGCTGCGTACCAGCTCTAGTCACGACGAAGGCGTGGTGCGTGAGTTCGCCATCTCCACCAAGGAGTTCACGGGCGACAAGGGCAAGGTCAAGAGCCTGACCACCGTGCAGGTCGAGTTCAAGGACGGAAAGCTGACCGAAGTGCCCGGCACTGAAAAGGTCTGGCCCGCTGACTTGGTGCTGCTGGCCATGGGTTTTGTCCACCCTGTCTCGCCCGTGCTCGAAGCCTTTGGCGTTCATAAGGACGCACGCGGCAATGTCAAGGCGAGTACGGACTTCATCGGCGGCTATGCCACCAATGTGAGCAAGGTGTTTGCGGCGGGCGACATCCGCCGGGGTCAGTCGCTGGTGGTCTGGGCCATTCGTGAAGGCCGTCAGGCGGCACGCTCGGTCGATGAGTTCCTGATGGGTGCGAGCGAGCTGCCCCGTTAATCAGGCACATTCAGAAAAAGGCATTCTTAGGAATGCCTTTTTTCATAGCGGCTACCGCTTGTATTGAGGGCACTTCAGCAGGGTTTGCTGAATATTTTGAGCAATAGAAGGCGCAAGCAGCTATCAAAATAAGGTCAGCGAAGCCATAGCAGCTGCGGCACAGCATCTGCTGCGCTCCACAAAACAGCGTTCTGTTCCCATTGCTGGCCCCAGAGCAGGGCGGTGGCGGCGTCCATGCCCCAGATCAACAGGCTGTCTTCGCGCCACTGGTTTGCAGCGTCCTGGCCGCAGCCGTTCAGGTATTGCCAGCCGTTTGAATCTAAGGCTTGGCGCAGGGCAGTCATGCGCTCTGCATTGGCCGCATCGCTTAAGACGGCTCCCCAAGGGTTGCAGGCCGTGAGGTAGCAGGCGGCGGGCGTTGATCGCTGGCTCAGCTGCTGATGCAGCCAGTTGCTACGCTCACCCACGCGTAGCGTTTGAGAGACAGCGCCCTCGGCATCCACCCGGTAGAGCGCTGCGCGGTAGGCCTGCTGCAGGGCGGCGGGGAGCTGGCTGGTGTTGGGACTTTGTATGGACGGCATGGCAGTGATTTTTTGAAAGCCGGCGCATGGTTTTGCTGCGCGCGGGTGACGCCGTGGCCGGTCTGCGCGACAATAGCGGATTCGGCGCTGGCGGCAGCCCGGTCTGGCTTCAGCGATGTTGGGGTAGGCGAGTGCCGTCAATGCTCTTCGGTTTTTTTCACTTCACTCTTTTCGACGCCATGAAAAAACGTACCCTGCTGGCCACCGTGGCCCTGACTGCCATTTTGGCTGCTTGCGGCAAGAACGAACCCGCATCCAGCACTGCTGCAGCTCCTGCACCGGCTCCTGTGGCTGCTGCTACCAAGCTGGTGGTGGGTCTGGACGACAACTTCCCTCCCATGGGTTTCCGTGACGAGAAGAACGAGTTGGTCGGTTTTGACATCGACATGGCCCGTGAAGTGGCCAAGCGCGCCAACATCGAAGTGGAATTCAAGCCAATCGACTGGAACGCCAAGGAAGCCGAGCTGCTGGGCAAGCGCGTTGACGCTCTGTGGAATGGCCTGACCATTCTGGAAGAGCGCAAGGAAAAGATTCTGTTCTCCGACCCCTACATGGTGAACAAGCAGATCATCATCGTGAAGGCCGGCTCGCCCATCAAGGGCAAGGCTGACATGGTTGGCAAGATCGTTGGCGCCCAGGAAGGCTCCAGCGCTGTGACCGCCATGACCAAGGACAAGGAACTGTCCGACAAGTTCAAGCAAACCAAGCTGTTCGGTGACAACATTGCCGCCATGATGGATCTGGAAACAGGCCGTCTGGACGTGGTGGTGGTGGACGAAGTTGTGGGTCGTTACTACGTCAACAAGAAGCCTGACAACTACACGGTTCTGACCGAAGACTTCGGTACCGAAGACTATGGCGTGGGCTTCCGCAAGGACGACGAAGCCACTCGCAACAAGGTCAACGACGTGCTGACCGAAATGAAGAAGGACGGCAAGGCCGCTGAAATCGCTCAGAAGTGGTTTGGCGCTGACGTTATCAAGCACTAATCCTTTTTAGCGTACTGCACCGGCAATGCCTGGCATTGCCGGTTTTTTTTGCGACGACAATGCGGTGCAGGAAGATAGTGGTAAACACTCCCTCCGGCGCACGCCCTGTGCCTGTGGCGGGCTTTTGATAGCTGCGGTGCCACACTGAAGGCCAATTGATGGAATATGTAATCTCGCTCTTGGGGCCCATGTCGGCTGGTGCCCTTGTTACTCTCAAGCTGTTTTTCATCACGCTGATGCTGTCCATCCCCATGGGGCTGGCACTGGCGCTGATGCGCATCTCCAGCATCAAGCCATTGAGCAGCGCTGTGGGCGCCTATATCTGGCTGATGCGCGGCACGCCGCTGATGCTGCAGTTGCTGTTCGTCTATTTCGCGCTGCCCTTTGTGCCCGTGATTGGCGTGCGCCTGCCCGACTTTCCTGCTGCCGTGGTCGCGTTTGCACTGAACTACGCCGCCTACTTTGCTGAAATCTTCCGCGCTGGCATCAAGTCCGTGGATCGCGGCCAGTATGAAGGCGCCAAGGTACTGGGCATGACTTATGCGCAGACCATGCGCCGCATCGTGCTGCCCCAGATGTGGGCCCGCATTTTGCCGCCCGTCAGCAACGAGACCATTACCCTAGTCAAAGACACATCGCTGATCTATGTGCTGGCGCTGAACGATTTGCTGCGCGTGGCGCGCGGCGTGGTGCAGCGTGACTTCAGCTTCACCCCGTTCATCGTGGCTGCGGCTTTCTATCTCATCATGACGCTGGTGCTGACCTGGGGCTTCCAGCACCTTGAGAAGAAGTATGCCAAGTATGAAGCGTGATCCCCTGTGCGGCTGCGCCGCAAGGCGGCTCTTGACCGGCGTCTTGCCGGTAGAGCCTTGCCAGTTTTCTGCGCCGGGCGCTATGGAGAGTTTGTAATGACGTCTACCTCTGACGTAATGATTTCTGCGCAAGGCATTCACAAGGCCTTTGGCAGCAACGAAGTGCTGCGTGGCGTCTCGGTGGATTTGCTGCGCGGCGAAGTGGTGGCAGTGATCGGCCCTTCGGGCTCGGGCAAGAGCACGTTTTTGCGCTGCCTGAACCATCTGGAATCCATTGACCGCGGCACCATCACCATCGAAGGTGAAGTGCTGGCCCAATCCGAAGGCGAGGCCAAGGCTCAGTATGTGAGCGATGCCGAGATCCGCAAGATCGGCCGCAAGATGGGCATGGTGTTCCAGTCCTTCAATCTGTTCCCCCACCTCACGGTGCTGGAGAACATCATTGAGGCACCCGTCATCGTCAAAGGCCTGACGCGCGAGGAAATCATCCCCAAGGCCGAAGCCCTGCTGGCCAAGGTGGGCCTGGCTGCCAAGCGCGATGCCTACCCGAATCACCTCTCCGGCGGTCAAAAGCAGCGCGTGGCCATTGCCCGTGCGCTGGCCATGGAGCCTGATATTTTGCTGTTCGACGAGCCCACATCGGCACTCGACCCCGAGCTGACCGGTGAAGTGCTGCGCACCATGCGCGAGCTGGCCGAAGAGCACATGACCATGCTGGTGGTGACCCACGAAATGGGTTTTGCCCGCGAAGTGGCCAACCGCGTGATTTTCATGGACGGCGGTCACATCGTCGAACAAGGTCCTTCGGAAGCGTTCTTCGCAGCTCCCAAGCACGAGCGAACCAAGGCATTTTTGCACAATATGTTGTAAAAACGTTACAGCTGCCTGTGTAATTTCATATGGCAAAATTGGCAGCTAACGCTTTTGCAACAAGCGCTGGTAGCTCCTGAAATAGGAGTAAGGGCTCTGTCAGGCATACAGGTGTCCGAATAAACATTCGTTGATGAATGTTTACTTCGGGGTAACCGGGCTTTTTGCCGTGCTTACCGGCACAATACTCGATTGCCTTCTCTCAGTTGCTCCTCAAGCATGTCATCTAACGCACCCTTTGTGGAATTGCGCAATGTCACCTTTGGCTATGGTGACCGTGTCATTCTGCGCGATCTCTCCCTGCAAGTGCCGCGTGGCAAAGTCACGGCGCTGATGGGGGCCTCGGGCGGCGGCAAAACCACGGTGCTACGCCTGATTGGTGGTCAAAACCATGCCCAGCAAGGGCAGGTGCTGTTTGATGGTCAGGATGTGACCACCATGGATTCCGCTCAGCTCTACGCCGCCCGTCGCCGCATGGGCATGCTGTTCCAGTTTGGTGCGTTGTTTACCGATATGAGCGTGTTTGACAACGTAGCCTTCCCGCTGCGCGAGCACACCGACCTACCCGAAGAGTTGATTCGTGACATCGTTTTGATGAAGCTGCACGCGGTGGGCCTGCGCGGTGCGCGCGATTTGATGCCTTCGCAGGTTTCCGGCGGCATGGCACGCCGCGTGGCGCTGGCCCGAGCGATTGCGCTGGACCCTGAGCTCATCATGTATGACGAGCCGTTTGCCGGGCTGGATCCGATTTCTCTGGGTACCTCGGCGCAGCTGATTCGTCAGCTCAACGACGCCATGGGTTTGACCTCGATTCTGGTCTCTCACGATCTGGAAGAAACCTTCCGCGTGGCCGACCATGTGGTGATTCTGGGTGCTGGCGGTGTCGCCGCTCAGGGCTCACCCGATGAGGTGCGCGCCAGCACCGATCCGCTGGTGCAGCAATTCATCAACGCCAGGCCTGTCGGGCCTGTGCCGTTTCACTATCCTGGCGTCAGCGCCGATGAAGACTTTGGCAGCGGGAGGCGTGCATGAACTTTATCGCACGCATTGGCGCGGCTGTACGCGGCCAGCTGATCAATATGGGCATAGGCGCGCGTCTGTTCTGGCGTCTGCTGACCTTGCTGGGCCCGGCCCTCAAGCGCCCGCGCCTGATCGGGGACCAGATTCACTTTTTGGGCAATTACTCGCTGGCCATCATTGGTGTTTCTGGCCTGTTCGTTGGCTTTGTACTGGGTCTGCAGGGCTATTACATCCTGCAGCGCTACGGCTCGGCCGAGGCGCTGGGCATGATGGTTGCACTGAGTCTGCTGCGCGAGCTTGGCCCCGTCGTTACAGCCTTGCTGTTCGCCGGTCGTGCCGGCACGGCTTTGACGGCTGAAATCGGTCTGATGAAGGCGGGTGAACAGCTGTCTGCTATGGAAATGATGGCGGTTGACCCTGTCAAACGCATTCTGGCTCCCCGCTTCTGGGCTGGCCTGATCACCATGCCTTTGCTGGCAGCAGTGTTCAGCGCGGTCGGCGTACTGGGGGGCTGGCTGGTGGGTGTGGTGATGATTGGTGTTGACAGCGGTGCTTTCTGGGGCCAGATGCAGCAGGGCGTTGACTGGTGGACCGACCTGGGTAACGGCGTGCTCAAGAGCTTTGTCTTCGGTGTGGCAGTGACCTTTGTGGCGCTGCTGGAGGGCTATGCCGCCAGTCCCACGCCCGAAGGGGTTTCGCGAGCGACCACAAGAACGGTGGTCGTCGCTTCGCTTGCCGTGCTGGGCCTGGACTTCCTGCTCACCGCAACCATGTTCAGTATTTGAGGCTGCACAGCCAGATCAAAGGTAAAAAAATCATGCAGCAAAAGAAAAGTGATATCTGGGTTGGCCTGTTTGTGCTGATTGGCGCTCTGGCTCTGGTCTTCCTGGGCTTGCAGTCGGCAAATCTGCTCAGCCTGAATTTTGAGAAAACCTATCCGGTGACCGCGCGTTTTGACAATATCGGTGGCCTCAAGGCCAAGGCCGCAGTCAAAAGTGCCGGTGTGGTCGTGGGCCGCGTGGAATCCATCACCTTCAACGACCAGACCTTTCAGGCCGATGTGGCCATGAACATGGAAAACCGCTATGCCTTCCCCAAAGACAGCTCGCTGAAAATTCTGACAAGCGGCCTTCTGGGAGATCAGTACATTGGTATTGAGGCGGGTGCCAGCGAAGAGAACCTCAAGGCAGGTGATCGCGTGACAGCAACCCAGTCCGCCGTGGTGCTGGAGAACCTCATTGGCCAGTTCCTTTATGGCAAGGCCGAGCAAGGTGGTGACTCCGGTGGCTCTGCAACCAATGGGGGAGCGAAAGAATGATGACGATAACAAGCCCACAAACGAAATTGGTGTCAAACAAAGCGCAACTCCTCAAGCGAACTGCGCTGATAGCTAGCGTTTCTGTAGCGGCTTTGCTGACCGGCTGTGCCACCACCACGGCCACAGGTCCCGCCAATCCAGCCGACCCGCTGGAGTCCATGAACCGCAGCATCTATTCCTTCAACGAAGGCCTGGACAGCGCCGTTTTCAAGCCCGTCGCCACGGCCTACCAGACCGTGACGCCGCGCGTTGCCAGAGATGGCGTGACCAACTTCTTCGACAACCTGGGCGATGTCTGGTCGTTCGTCAACAACGTGCTGCAGGGGCAGGGCGAGGGCGCTTACAACTCCATGGTGCGCTTCAGCGTCAACACGGTGTTTGGCATTGGTGGCCTGTTCGATGTTGCCAGCGAAGCCGGCATTCAGCGCAAGAAACAGGACTTTGGTCAGACGCTGGGCCGCTGGGGTGTGCCTACTGGCCCATACCTGATGCTGCCGTTCTGGGGGCCATCCACCGTGCGTGATGCCAGTGGTATGGTGGTCGATGCCTTTGGCTACCCGGCCAATACCATGGACGATGTGCGCTGGCGCAACAGCTTATATGCTCTGCGTGTCGTGAATCGACGTGCCGAACTGCTCCAGGCCGGTGATGTGCTGGACTCTGTCGCTCTCGACAAGTACAGCCTTATACGCGATGTGTATCTGCGCTCACGCATTGGCGGCGCGGTGTCTGGCGGGGATGGTCGTCTTGAAAATTATGATGACGACAACGCGGGCAAGCTGCCACCGGAAGGTCAATAAGGCTGCTCTGCAGCTGCTTACAAAGAATGTCCACGGGCTGTGGGCAAGTGCGGTGACACTTGCAGGCCCAGGAGAAGAATCAATGAAAATTACTCGTCGCGTATGGGGCATGGCCGCTGGTGCCATGCTGGCTCTGAATCTGGGTCTGCCAGCTCAGGCTGCAGATGAAACGCCTGATCTGCTGGTCAAGCGCGTCTCGGCCGATGTGCTGGAGACCATCAAGAAAGATCCTTCGCTGCGCAATGGTGATTCCAGCAAGATCAATGCGTTGGTCAATGAAAAGGTCATGCCCTATGTGGACTTCCGCCGCATGACTTCGGCTGCTGTGGGTCCCGCTTGGCGTCAAGCCACGCCTGATCAGCGTCAGAAGCTGCAGGATGAATTCAAGGCACTGCTGATTCGCACCTACTCGGGTGCTCTGTCTCAAGTCGGTGACCAGACCATCACCGTCAAGCCTCTGCGCATGGCCGCTGGTGACACCGATGTACTGGTGCGCACGCAGGTCAATGGTCGTGGCGAGCCTGTGCAGCTGGATTTTCGTCTGGAAAAGCACCCCGAAGGCTGGAAGCTCTATAACTTCAATGTGCTGGGTGTGTGGCTGGTGGAAACCTACCGCAACCAGTTTGCACAGGAAATCAATGCCCACGGCATCGATGGCCTGATCAAGACTCTGGCGTCGCGCAGCTCCATGCCTGCGAACGTCACTAAATAAGCGCAATGCTTTAGTCCTTATGGCCAAGTCTGCTACCAACTCTCTGCAATTGCCCAAGGAACTGACTTACCGTCAGGGGCGTGATTGCCTGCAGCGTCTGCGACCTCTGGTCACAGGCCATGCAGACTCTCAGGTGGTGGTGGATGCCAGCGCCGTCAAGGTGTTTGACTCTGCGGCTCTGGCCGTGTTGCTGGCCTGCCGCCGCGCTGCGCAGGAAGTGGGCAAGCAGCTGATCGTCAGCGGCCTGCCCAAGGGGCTGCAGTCCATGGCCACCCTGTATGGGGTCGATACTTTGCTGCTGCCGCCCCTCATGCCTGGCGCAGATGTTGCCGCCAAGCAAGGTTAGGCTGGGCTTTAGCTGGCGAATCCCTGTGGATCGCTAAGCCCCGCTGCGGCACAAGCGGCAGGCAGGCTCTAGAATCATGGGCTACATGCCCGCAGTCTCATTCCAATCAGTCTCCAAGACCTACCGAACCCCTAAAGGGGATTTTCAGGCACTCAATTCCGTGAGCCTGGATATCGAGGAAGGCGAATTCTTCGGTCTGCTCGGCCCCAATGGCGCGGGCAAGACCACGATGATCAGCATTCTGGCTGGACTGGCTCGTGCCTCTAGCGGGCGTGTGCTGGTGCAGGGCAGTGATGTGCAGGCCAATTTCTCGGCTGCGCGTCGCAAGCTGGGCATCGTGCCTCAGGAGCTGGTGTTCGACCCCTTCTTCAATGTGCGCGAGGCGCTGCAGTTTCAGTCTGGTTATTTCGGCGTCAAAAACAATGACGACTGGATTGATGAGCTGCTCGACAGCCTTGGCCTGACAGACAAGGCACATAGCAATATGCGTCAGCTTTCTGGCGGCATGAAGCGCCGTGTGCTGGTCGCTCAGGCGCTGGTGCACAAACCACCCATCATCGTGCTGGATGAACCCACGGCCGGTGTGGATGTGGAGCTGCGCCAGACGCTGTGGCACTTCATCGCCAAGCTCAACAAGCAAGGCCACACGGTCTTGTTGACGACTCACTACCTGGAAGAGGCTGAGGCGCTGTGCAGCCGCGTGGCCATGCTCAAGCGCGGCGAGATCATCAAGCTCTCGCCCATGAGCGAGCTGCTCAAGTCGGCTTCCAGCAACGTTCTTCAATTCAAGACTGATAGCGCTTTGCCCAAGGCTGTAGCCGATCGCGCCCGGGTTACGGGCCGAATCGTGCAGATTCCTGCGGCCCATGCGGGCGATGTGGAGCAACTGCTGGCCGCTTTGCGCCAAGGCGGCGTGACACCTGAAGATGTGGAAATTCGCCGTGCGGATCTGGAAGATGTGTTCATCCACATCATGAATGAAGGTTCTACGACAGCGGCGACTGCCGGAGGTGTGGCATGAACGGCTGGCAAACCCTGCTCAAGAAGGAAGTGCTGCGCTTCTGGAAGGTGAGTTTTCAGACCGTAGCCGCCCCCGTGCTCACGGCCGTGCTGTATCTGCTGGTCTTCGGCCATGTGCTTGATGGCCGCGTCATGGTTTACGACCGCATTCCCTACACCGCGTTTCTGATTCCCGGGCTGGTGATGATGAGCATGTTGCAAAACGCGTTTGCCAACAGCTCCTCCAGCTTGGTGCAGAGCAAGATTATGGGCTCGCTGGTGTTTGTGCTGCTCACGCCGCTGTCGCACTGGGCCTGGTTCAGTGCCTATGTGGGCGCGGCCATTCTGCGCGGCCTGCTGGTGGGCTTTGGCGTGTTTGTGGTCACGCTGTTCTTTGCCGTGCCGGACTTTGCCGCGCCGCTGTGGATTCTGGTCTTCGGCTTCCTGGGCTGCGCGCTGATGGGCACGCTGGGTGTCATCGCCGGACTCTGGGCCGAAAAATTCGACCAGATGGCTGCGTTTCAGAACTTTCTGATCATGCCGCTGACCTTTCTGTCGGGTGTGTTCTATTCCGTGCATTCGCTGCCCGGTTTCTGGCAGGCGGTCAGTCATGTCAACCCGTTCTTCTACATGATTGACGGTTTTCGCTACGGCTTCTTCGGGCAGAGCGATGTCTCGCCCTGGCTGAGCTTTGCCATTGTGGGCGGCGCCTGGCTGGCCGTGAGCGCGCTGGCCGTGCATCTGCTGCGCATTGGCTACAAGATTCGTAACTGATTTCTGAATTCACGCATGGCTGCTTGCGAGACAATGACCGGTCTCGCCAGCCCTGCGCTTAAAGGCTAACTCATGACTGCAGACCAACTCAAAGACCTGATCACCGCCGGCCTGCCCTGCGAGCATATTGCGCTGGAAGGCGATGGCCGGCACTGGTTTGCCACCATCGTTTCGGCCAGCTTTGAAGGTCAGCGCCTGCTGGGCCGTCAGCGCATGGTCTATGGCACGCTGGGCAACCGCATTGCGACGGATGAAGTCCATGCGCTATCGATGAAGACATTTACGCCCGCTGAATGGGCTGCTGCGCAGGCCTGAGGTCAGGCGAAGTGCAAAATTGATAGCTGCTAGCGCTTTACCAATATGCGCTAGAGGCATTTTTCTCACATAAACATATCAAGGCTTGTAGCCATGGACAAACTCAAGATCCACGGTGGTCGTCCCCTCCAGGGCGAAGTGCTGATTTCTGGCGCTAAAAACGCCGCTCTGCCTGAGATGTGCGCAGCACTGCTCACCAACGAGCCCGTGCACCTGCACAACGTGCCCCGTCTGCATGACGTGGCCACCATGCGCAAGCTGCTGGGCAACATGGGTGTGACGACCGAGACCCATGGCGAGCGCGGCGGCATCAGCTTTGTCGCCCCCGACAGCCTGACGCCCGAAGCGCCTTACGAGCTGGTCAAGACCATGCGCGCCTCGGTGCTGGCCCTGGGCCCGCTGCTGGCCCGCTTTGGCAAGGCCAAGGTGTCGCTGCCCGGTGGCTGCGCGATTGGCTCGCGCCCGGTGGATCAGCACATCAAGGGCTTGCAGGCCATGGGTGCCATCATCACCGTGGAAAACGGCTACATGCACGCCAGCCTGCCTGAAGGCTGGACAAAGCTGAAGGGCGCGCACATCACCACCGACATGGTGACGGTGACCGGTACCGAGAACTTCCTGATGGCCGCCGCGCTGGCGGATGGCGAGACCGTGCTGGAAAACGCTGCCATGGAACCCGAAATCAGTGATCTGGCCGAGATGCTGATCAAGATGGGCGCCCAGATCACGGGTCAGGGCACCAGCCGCATCACTATCCAGGGCGTGGACAAGCTGCACGGCTGCGAGCACGACGTGGTGGCCGACCGTATTGAAGCAGGTACCTTTCTGTGCGCCGTGGCGGCCACGGGCGGCGAGGCGCTGCTGCGCCATGCACGTGCCGACCATCTGGGTGCGGTCATCGACAAGCTGCAAGAAGCAGGCGTCAAGGTGGAGTCTGTGGAAGGCGGCCTGAAGGTGAGCTCTGATGGCAAGCTGAAGGCTCAGAGCTTCCGCACCACGGAGTACCCGGGTTTCCCCACCGATATGCAGGCTCAGTTCATGGCCCTGAATCTGGTGGCTGAAGGCACCAGCGTGGTGACCGAAACCATCTTTGAAAACCGTTTCATGCACGTCAATGAGATGGTGCGTCTGGGCGCTCGCATCACCACCGACGGCCGCGTGGCCAATATTGAAGGTGGCAAGCGCCTGTCTGGCGCCATCGTGATGGCTACTGACCTGCGTGCCTCTGCCAGTCTGGTCATTGCTGGTCTGGTGGCTGATGGTGAAACGCTGGTGGACCGCATTTATCACCTGGACCGTGGCTACGACCGCATGGAAGAGAAGCTGCGTGCACTGGGCGCTGATATCGAGAGAGTTTCAGAATGACGATCACTATTGCTCTCTCCAAGGGGCGTATCTTTGAAGAAACCGTGCCCTTGCTGGCTGCCGCTGGTATCGAGGTGACGGAAGATGTGGAAAAGTCGCGCAAGCTGATTTTTGACACCAACCGTTCTGATGTGCGCGTGGTACTGGTGCGTGCGTCTGATGTGCCCGTGTACGTGCAGTACGGCGGTGCAGATCTGGGTGTGTCTGGTCTGGACTCGCTGATCGAGCATGGCGGCCAGGGCCTGTACCAGCCGCTGGACCTGCAGATCGCCAAGTGCCGCGTCAGCGTGGCCGTGCGCAATGGTTTTGACTACCAGCATGCCGTCAAGCAAGGTGCGCGCCTGCGCATTGCCACCAAATACACCGAGATTGCGCGCAACTTCTTCGCGCAAAAGGGTGTGCACGTGGACATGGTCAAGCTCTACGGCTCCATGGAACTGGCACCGCTGACCGGCATGGCCGACGCCATTGTTGACTTGGTTTCCACCGGCAACACCCTCAAGGCCAATGACTTGGTCGAGGTTGAGTCCATCATTGACATCAGCTCACGTCTGGTCGTCAACCAGGCCTCGCTCAAGCTCAAGCAAGCTCCGCTGCGCCACATCATTGATGCGTTTGCGCAAGCCGTCGCCGCCAAAAACAACTGATCTTCCCCACTGGTAAATACTATGGAATTCGTAGCTGCTCCCGCCCGTCTATCAACCGCTGATGCCACATTCGAGCATGATTTTGCGCAGCGTCTGCATTGGTCGGCTGACACGGACGCAGCGATCGAGCAGCGCGTGGCCGACATCCTGGCCGATGTGCAAAAGCGCGGCGATGCCGCCGTGCTGGAGTACACGGCCCGCTTTGATGGTTTGCAAGCCGAAAGCATGGCCGATTTGGAGCTGACACAGGCCGACTTCAAAGCAGCCTTTGACAGTCTGCCTGTCGAGCAGCAGAACGCGCTGCAATCCGCTGCGGATCGCGTTCGCACCTATCATGAGGCGCAGAAGAAGGCCAATGGTGAAAGCTGGAGCTACCGCGACGAAGACGGAACCTTGCTGGGTCAGAAGGTCACGCCGCTGGACCGTGTGGGCATCTATGTGCCTGGCGGCAAGGCCGCTTATCCCAGCAGCCTCATCATGAACGCCGTGCCCGCCCACGTGGCTGGCGTTGCCGAGATCATCATGGTCGTGCCAACCCCCGCAAAGGGCAGTGTGGCCACTGGCGGCAGCGGTGAAGAAGCCAGCAGCCAAGGCGAGCGTAACCCGCTGGTGCTGGCTGCCGCATACGTGGCTGGCGTGACGCGTGCCTTCACCATTGGCGGTGCGCAGGCTGTGGCCGCTCTGGCCTATGGCACAGCCACCGTTCCCAAGGTGGACAAAATCACCGGCCCTGGCAACGCCTACGTCGCCAGCGCCAAAAAGCGCGTGTTTGGCGTCGTCGGCATCGACATGATCGCTGGCCCCTCTGAAATTTTGGTGCTGGCCGACGGCACCACGCCGCCTGAATGGGTGGCCATGGACCTGTTCAGTCAGGCCGAGCACGATGAGCTGGCTCAGTCCATCTTGCTGTGCCCCGATGCCGCCTATATCGACGCCGTGCAGCGTGAAATCGACCGCCTGCTGCCCGAGATGCCCCGCAAGGCCATCATCGCCAAGAGCCTGAACGACCGTGGCGCGCTGATTTTGACGCGTGACATGGAAGAAGCCTGCGCCATCAGCAACCGCATTGCGCCTGAGCATCTGGAGGTGTCGAGCAGCGACCCGCACCGCTGGGAGCCTTCCCTCAAGCACGCCGGTGCGATCTTCTTGGGCGCGTACACGTCTGAGTCGCTGGGCGACTACTGCGCAGGTCCCAACCACGTGTTGCCTACCAGCGGCACAGCGCGCTTCTCGTCGCCTTTGGGTGTTTACGACTTCCAAAAGCGCAGCTCCATCATTGAAGTGAGCGAAGCCGGTGCCCAGGTGCTGGGCAAGACGGCTGCTATCTTGGCCTATGGCGAAGGCCTGCAGGGCCATGCCCGTGCTGCTGAGATGCGTCTGAAGTAAAGCCGCTTCTGCACCCGAAACAAGCCGCGCCACTGAGCGCGGTTTTTTTGTATCTCCCGCTTTTGAGCGCTTGGAATGTACGAATTGCTTTCAAGATGTTTTATTGCTCGTACTTTGACGGCTTTGCAGAGACACTTGCGCTCATTCATCCAATGCTCAAGGAGCAAGTTCATGGGTTTCAACATGGCAATGTGGCGTTTACTGCTGGGTTTTTTGATCGCTGCGGGACTGGCTGCCTGCAGTACGGCTCCAACGTTCGACGCAAAAGAGGCGTCCGTCGCTGAAATTTCGGCTCCGCCTGCGCCCGCAGCCATGGCGGCTCCACGCCCGGCCAAGGCCCAGTCCACCTTGGGCACGCAATGGGGCGAGGGGCGTGAGTCGGTCACCAAGGTGGTGCAGGCATCGCGGCTGACGCCAGATCGCCCGCGGGACGCGGGGCAGATGCGCTATTCGGACGAAGACAGCATTCGCCGCGCGCTGGGAAAATATGCCGAGCAGCAGACTAATGCACTGCTGGCCGATGGCGATGTGGAGTTGCAAGTGCTCGGCGGCAATGGCGCTGCGCTGCGCATTTTCTCCACCCGTGGTGCCAAGGATTTTCATGTGGCTGGGCGCAACGGGGAGCGTTATGAACTGGTCTACACCAACCGCAGCAAGCGCTATTACGAAGTCGTCGCCACCGTGGATGGGCTGGATGTGCTGAGCGGTCAGCCCGGCAGTATTCAGAGCGCTGGCTATTTGCTGCGCCCCGGTGAGCGACTGGTGATTGATGGCTTTCGCAAGAGCGACCGAGAAGTGGCCGCCTTTCGCTTCTCGGTCAAGGGCCGTGCTTATGCCAACAACACACCAGCTGGAGATGCCCGCAATGTGGGCGTGATTGGCTCGGCGTTGTTTGAAGTGCGCCTTGATCAACGCGACCCCGATCTGCCCCGTCGCCGTGCGCCAGAAGTGGAGCTGCGCGATCCGCGTGACCCCAGCGCCTTCCCGGCCGATGCTCGTCAGTACGCGCCGCCACCACAGTACCGACGCTAATTCCGACTCAGTTTGAGACCTGCCCGATGCCAGCATCGGGCTTTTTTACGCTCAGTCGAGTCAACACGAATTTCGTGTTGCACGAATTTCGTGTACTATTAAGCCATGAAGAACGTCACCATCACCGTCGAAGACAGCGTGCTTGACTGGGCCCGTATTGAAGCGGCGCGGCGCGGCAGCAGTGTCTCGCGCATGCTGGGTGACTTCATGGCCGAGATGATGCAGCGCGAGGACGCCTATGAGCGTGCCTATCTGGCATGGCGCACAGACGAGCGCAGCTGGAACCAGAGCGCTAGCGAGCCTGCAAAACTCATAGCGCGTAGCGCAAGCAGCAAGCGCACTACAGGCCCAAATAATATTGAAGCCGGGGTGGCTCCATGAACCCCGTGTTTGTTGATACCTCAGTGCTGATTGCTGCGGAAGATGCTGCGGGGGGCGATCTGTACGCCGCCACGCTGGAATGGCTGGATTTGCTGTGGCGCAGCCGCAGCGGCCGCACCAGCAATCAGGCGCTGGTTGAGTTTTATGACCAGGCTACAACCGCTGCCGTGCCTATGCCGCAGGGCGATGCCCGCGCCGCCATTCGCCGCTATCAGACCTGGACGCCCTGGAAAACCGACGCTGCCACGCTGGAAACCGCCTGGGCCGTGCAAGCCCGCCATGCGCTGGACTTTGGCGATTGTCTGGCTGTGGCCTGCGCCCAGCACAGCGGCTGCAACCAGATGCTGAGCCTGTACCTGCCCCACGGCGCAGAGTTTGGCGGCGTGACGGTGCTGCACCCGCTGCAGCAAGCGGCTAATCCGAATCTTGAGGCTTGAGCGCCAGAACTGCATGACTGCATTGGCCAACGCAAGCCCTGTGTGAAAGAGTGAAACCATGACTGCTCAAGACATCCAATCCAAGGCCCTGCAACGCATTCGCGCCGATGTGCGCGCCATGCAGGGCTACCACATTCAGCCCGCGCAAGGCCTGCTGAAGATGGACACGATGGAGAACCCCTACCGTCTGCCGCTGGAGCTGCAGAAGAAGCTGGGCGAGCATCTGGGCGCACTCGAAATCAATCGCTACCCTGGAGAGCGTCAGGAGGTGCTGAAAAAAATGCTGGCCGATTACGCTGGCGCGCCTGCGGGGACCTCGGTGCTGCTGGGCAATGGCTCGGACGAAATCATCACGCTGCTGGCGCTGGCCACGGCACAGCCTTGCAGCGATGCACGCGCCAAGATGCTGGCACCCATGCCCGGCTTTGTGATGTACCCGCTGTCTGCCAAGCTGCAGGGTCTGGATTTTGTCGGCGTGCAGCTGACCGAAGACTTCGACCTTGATGTGCCCGCCATGCAGGCCGCCATTGCCGAGCACCAGCCCGCCATCACCTACATCGCCTACCCCAACAACCCCACAGCCACGCTGTGGGCCGAGGACAAGGTGCAGGCCGTGATTGATGCCGTCGCGCAGATTGGCGGCTTGGTCATCATGGATGAGGCCTACCAGCCCTTCGCCAGCCGCAGCTGGGTCACCCGCATGAAGGCCGACCCTGTACGCAATGCCCATGTGCTGCTGATGCGCACGCTCAGCAAGTTTGGTCTGGCCGGTGCGCGCCTCGGTTATCTGATTGGCCCATCTGCCATCGTCAACGAGCTGGACAAGGTGCGCCCGCCCTACAACATCAGCGTGCTGAACTGCGAAACGGCCATTTTTGCGCTGGAGCATGAATCGCTGTACGCCGAGCAAGCCGCCGCCATTCGCGCTGAACGCCAGCCTCTGATCGATGCGCTGGTCGTTATGAAGGGCGTAGAGAAAGTCTGGCCTTCTGAAGCCAATATGGTGCTGCTGCGCGTGGCCGATGCCGGTAAAGCGCAAACCGAGATGAAACAACGCGGCGTGCTGGTCAAAAACGTATCGGCCATGCACCCTCTGCTGAATAACTGCCTGCGCCTGACCGTAGGCACCCGCGAAGAAAACGCCCAGATGTTGGCGGCATTGAAGGAATCCCTGTGAGCAATATCGTTCCCTCCACCGCAGCGCCGCTGCCCCGCACGGCAGAAGTCACCCGCAACACGGCGGAAACTCGCGTGGCGGTGCGCATCAACCTCGACGGCACGGGCAAGGCCAGCCTGAACTCGGGCATCGGTTTTCTCGATCACATGCTGGATCAGATTGCCCGCCACGGCCTGATCGACATGGATATCGAATGCGCGGGCGACCTGCACATCGACGGCCACCACACGGTGGAAGACATCGGCATCACGCTGGGCCAGGCCTTTGCCAAGGCCATTGGCGACAAAAAAGGCATTCGCCGCTACGGCCACGCCTATGTGCCGCTGGACGAGGCGCTCTCGCGCGTCGTCATCGATTTCTCGGGTCGCCCCAGCCTGCACATGGATGTGAAGTTCACCTCCGGCAGCATTGGCCAGCTCGATACACAGCTGGTGTATGAGTTCTTCCAGGGCTTTGTGAACCACGCGGGCGTTACGCTGCACATCGATAATTTGAAGGGCTTCAACGCCCATCACCAGTGCGAGACCATCTTCAAGGCTTTCGCCCGCGCCGTGCGCTTTGCGCTGGAGCATGATGAGCGCATGGCAGGCGTGATTCCATCGACCAAGGGTGCTCTGTAAACAAGAGCGGCTAGCGCCTGTTCAATGTGGATTTGAATATCAAACCATGTTGAACGCTACTATTCACAAGCGGTAAATGCTATGAATTTGAAGAACAACACCGTGGCAGTCGTCGATTACGGCATGGGCAATCTGCGCTCGGTCTCGCAGGCGGTGCGCACGGCCGCTGCCGATACCGGCTGGGATGTGGTCGTCACAGCCGACCCCGATGTGGTCTACGCCGCCAACCGCGTGGTCTTGCCCGGTCAGGGCGCCATGCCCGACTGCATGCGTGAGCTGCGCGAGTCTGGCCTGCAACCCGCCGTGCTGGATGCGGCAGCCAACAAGCCGCTGTTTGGCGTGTGCGTGGGCATGCAGATGCTGCTGGACCACAGCGACGAGGGCGATGTGCCGGGGCTGGGCCTGATCCCCGGCAATGTGCGTAAGTTCGATCTGGCAGGCCGTACGCAGGCTGATGGCAGTCGCTTCAAAGTGCCGCAGATGGGCTGGAACCAGGTGTCGCAAAAGCTGCAGGGCGGCAAGCCCCATGCGCTGTGGGCGGGCATTCCTGATAGCAGCTTCTACTACTTTGTGCACAGCTTTTATGCGCAGGTGCAACAAGGCGAGCATTGCGCCGCCGAGACAGATTACGGCGGCCTCTTTGCATGTGCCGTTGCACGCGATAATATTTTCGCAACCCAGTTCCATCCCGAGAAAAGCTCGGACCAGGGGCTGGCGTTGTTCCGCAACTTCCTGGGCTGGAAGCCCTGAAGTTTTTTCTTTATGCACTGGCCAACTCAGACGGCCATCTTTGCTAGCAGACCACCATCATGTTGCTCATCCCCGCTATCGACCTCAAGGACGGCCACTGCGTTCGCCTCATTCAGGGTGATATGGACCAGTCCACTACCTTCGGTGAAGACCCCGCTGCCATGGCCACCAAGTGGCTTGAAGCCGGTGCACGTCGTTTGCACCTGGTGGACTTGAATGGCGCTTTTGCGGGCCAGCCCAAAAATCTGGGTGCCATCAAGAGCATTCTCAAGGCGGTGAACGGGGAGATCCCCGTGCAACTGGGCGGCGGCATTCGTGATCTGGACACGATTGAGCGCTACATCGATCTGGGTATTGAATACCTCATCATCGGCACGGCTGCCGTGAAGAACCCCGGCTTTCTGCAAGACGCCTGCAGCGCATTCCCCGGCCACATCATCGTGGGTCTGGACGCCAAGGATGGCAAGGTCGCTATCGACGGCTGGAGCAAGCTCACGGGTCAGGATGTGATTGAAACCGCCAAGCGCTTTGAAGGCTGGGGTGTGGAATCCATCATCTACACCGACATCGGTCGCGACGGCATGCTGACCGGCATCAACGTGGACGCCACCGTCAAGCTGGCCCAGTCGCTGAAGATTCCCGTCATCGCCTCGGGCGGTCTGGCGGGCATGGCCGACATCGAAGCCTTGTGCGCGGTAGAGAGCGAAGGCGTCGAAGGCGTGATCTGCGGTCGCGCCATTTACACCGGCGACTTGGACTTCGCTGCAGGCCAAGAGCGTGCCGACGAGCTGTCGGGTGACTGATGTGACCTTTCAGGCCCAAGCCGTTGACTGGCAAGGGCTGCCTGCTATCGCTTTAAAGCTGACTCAAGGCGATTCTGCCTTGGTCAGCTTGCAAGGTGCACAGGTGCTGTCATGGGTGAGCCGTGGTGAGGAGCGCTTGTTCCTCAGTCCCAAGGCGGCGCATGACGGTCAGACCGCCATTCGCGGCGGCATTCCCGTCTGCTTTCCCCAGTTCAACCAGCGCGGCCCCTTGGTCAAGCATGGCTTTGCGCGGGTCTCCCAATGGTCGGCCGATACCGCCTTGCCCTGGGGTGAAGACGGCGTTCAGCTCACCTTGCGATTGAAGGACAGCGAAGAGTCACGAGCCGTCTGGCCGCATGCCTTTGAAGCACTGCTGACGGTGCAGCTCAAGCCCGGTTCGCTGAGCGTGCAGCTGGCGGTGCATAACCGTGGCCAGCAAGATTTGCCTTTTACCGCAGCTCTGCACAGCTACCTGCGTGTGCCGCAGGTTGAGCAAGCCAGTTTGCACGGCCTAGAAGGCCTGAGCTACTGGGATGCCGCAGCGGTAGCGCCCGGTACCCACATCACTCAGCAAGGCGCAGTGCGCTTTGGCGCTGAGACCGATCGCGTCTATCCCCGTGCGGCTGATGCTTTGCAGCTACAGGCCGCAGGCCAGCCATGGCTGCAGATTGCGCAAGACGAGCCTTGGCACGAAACCGTGGTCTGGAACCCCGGCCCCGCGCTCTGCGCCACGCTCAAAGACATGGAAGCGGACAGCTGGCAGCACATGCTGTGCGTAGAAGCTGCGGCCATTGATGCTGCCGTGGTCGTGGCACCTGGCCAGCACTGGCAGGCTGCACAAACGCTGAAGAGCTACTGATACCTCTTTGCAATTTAAAAAAGCCCTTGGTCTGTGCAATATGCACCGGGCCAAGGGCTTTGTTATGCCACCTTTATTGCAGCATGAAGGTTCTGTATTCCAGTCGGTCCATAGAGCGTGTGAGGCACACCAGACCGACACACAGCGTCACCAGCATGGCAAGCGTGAAGCCATAGCCGTAGAAGGCCGCGCCAAGCGCCAGAGAAACGGCGGTGAACGCGACATTGAGTACCAGCATCAAGGTGCAGAGCATCAAAATGATGCGGCGCTCATTGAGGTAGAAGAAGATATTAAGCACAGCCATGACGCCAACCTGCAGTCCAGTACCGACCACCTGAACATGCAATAGCGGCAGGTAAAGCTGAGAAATTCCAAGCAGCTCAAGCAAGGCTGGCCCAGCGACAAAAGTCACCAGAACGGCAATGGTCTGAATCTTGGCAATTTCACTCAGCCCCGTCTGAATGGAGTAAACCATTTCATTGCGCATGGACTCGATGAATTCAAGAGAGCCGCCTTCGCGTACGGCGTTGAAAAACTTATCGTAGTACTCCACAAAATCCGTCTCAATGCGCACCAGAAATACGGCCATTCCAGGGATGATGGAGAGGTAGGAGAGGAAGACTGGAATGTCGTAAATCAACGAGGCGCGCAGGCCGCCAATGATGGGCTGGGATGTCGGTAAGAAATACCAGAACATGATCTTGTCCATCCAGATCGCCATGTTGTAGAGCAGACCAATGGCAAGCAGCGAAGGAAAGATCATCGAGCGTTTGCTGAAATCGAAGGAGATCCAGCGCTCGGGCAGAGGGAAACTTCTCAGAATGATCGACCACATGCCTGTAACCAGCAGCGCATGGCCGCAGATAAAGCTGATCAGCAGGCCCTCAAGCCCCCAGTGACGCAGTGGCAGGGCCAGCGCCACGATCAGCGCATAGCAAAAGCCAAACAGCGCCGTGATGGCCTGATATTGCTTGAGGCCCGACAGCAGCACGGCCATGGTCCAGACCATGCACATCAATGTGAAGCCCGCCAGCATCAGGATGCGGTACAGAAAGCTTTGTTCAGGCAGCAAGGTGAACAGCGTAATGCAGCCGAACATAGCCGCAAGCGCCACAATCACCAGCAGCAGCCCGTGCAGGTTGGGCAGAACGGCGCTGTCTTGCTTGAGGAAGAGGCGGTCTGAGATAAAACGTGTAAATGCCAGCTGAGCAGGGCCTGTGAGAATCAGACTGAAAGCCACCAGATAGGTGACTGAGGTTTGAAACTGCGTGACAAGCAGCGGGGGGGCAATTACGCCAACGCTAAAGACCCCCACCAGCAAGATGCCGATGATGGAAAAAACCCAGGGGCCTGAGCCAATCACGCCTGCGTATGCATAGGCCTGCAGCACGCTGGTCAGCGTGTTTTTGCGCAGCATGTGGCGCAGTTCAAATCCAATGCCAGCCATTAGTGGGCCTCCCGAGATGAGTCGAGCGCGCTGTCGTAAATCTGGCGGTAACGCTCAAAGAGCAAGTCGTCGGTGTAGTAGCGCTCCACACGGGCAATGCCTGCAGCGCTGGCTTCCTGCCATTTATGAGAGTCCGTCAGCAACTCCAGCGACGCATCGGCAAGAGCCTCAGGGTTGGCAATGCCAACAATGCGGCCACAACTGCCCAGAGCCTGGTCGGCTTCGTCGAGACCGTTGATCAACTGACTGCAGGAGCCCACATCGGTGCTGACCACCGGGACACCAGAGGCCTGAGCTTCAAGGATGACGAGGGGGAGTGCTTCACTGACTGAAGACAAGACGACAAGACCCACGAGAGGCATCAGGTCCTCGACGCGTTGCATGCCCAGGAACTTGACGTGATTTTGCAAGCTGAGGCTGGCGACCAGGTTTTTGCATTCCTGCACATAGCCTGGATCTTCATCGGTAGGGCCTGCAATCCAGGCCTGAGCCTGAGGCAGCTTGTTCACGATGCGGCGCATGGAGCGGATAAAGGTCTTGATGTCCTTGATGGGAACGACACGGCCAATCAGGCACAGCACCGGTGGAGTCGTCGCGGTTCTCATGCTGCGCAAGGGCACAAAGCGTTCAAGGCGTATGCCATTGGGTACGTTGCGTGTGCGCTCGGCGTCTGCGCCATCACTGATCTGGCGCAGGCGGTTGGCTTCGTAGAGCGCAATGATGGGGTTGGCGGCGTTGTAGCAAAAGCGCCCCATCCATTCAAAGAACTGAATCCACATCTGGCGGAAGAATGAGACCTCCATGGGGTCGCGCTGAAAGAGGTTGCGGTTGTCCCGAATCCAGGAGCTTTTCAGCAAGTCGATCTGTCGCTCTTTGGTGTAGATGCCGTGCTCGGAAAGAATTAGGGGCAACTGGCGCTGGTGATGCAGCAGCCCCCCCAGAAAGCCAGCGTAGCCGGTGGATACGGTATGCAGAATACGCACGGGAATCAGGTTTTCGGCAATTTCCGAAAGCAGCCACAGGGGCTTGAACATGATGCGCACTGTCCAGAAAAAGTCGACAAAGGACGGATCAGTGGAGTAGCGCTGGTAACTGTCTCGGATCAGGTTCCAGGCTTCTTCGCTGTGCAGAAAATCGTCCAGCGGTATGCCGCCATTGGGACGGATGGCCTGCGTGATCTCCAGAATTTCAGCCAGGATGGTTTGCCTGGCTTCCGGCGATTCGTCATAGGTCTCAAGAGACCTCAGAAATTTTTTGATTTTTTCGAAATCTTGCGGATTGCCTTTGACAGGCATCGGCTCTTCCGGGCTGCTCAGATCATCGTAGAGAAAGTGTTCCTGGAAATGAACGACATTGGCAGGTAGCTTGTAGCGAAACTCTGCATAGTCTTCACGCTTGCTACCGAGGAAAACGATCGCGAACTTGTATTGCGGGTAGGCCTGCAAAATTTGCTGCACCCAGCTGGAGACGCCGCCGCTGACATATGGGTACGTGCCTTCCAGCAGCAGCGCAATATCGGCTTGCTGGGCTTTGGGGATGGGGGCGTTCATGCAGCACTCCAATACTTCATGCTGGGGCGCAGGTTTGGCGGGGCTTGAGTGTAGTCAAGCATTTGCATGAGTCGCTGAGTTTTTGAGAAGTCGCGCTGCAGAAAATAAATCTCAGCCAGATAGGGGATGACGCGAGCTGCAGGCAGCCCTTGCTCCAGTGCTGCTTCGTAGGCGTCTTGTGCCTGCTTGTAGTCTTTACGCAATTGCATCAACCTGCCTTTGCGCAAGGTGAGCAATGCGTTGTCGGGCTGCTCCTGCAGAACGGCAAGGCAGTAATGCAGAGATTGGGCGATTGCGTGCTCACGGACATCGCTTTGAGCAATGCCTTGGTAAATCATTTCCCAGTAAAGATCTGAAAGAGCCCAGGACGCCTGAATGCCTTGAGGGCCGAGTGGAGAGGTGCCTTCGTTTTGATGTGAGCGCTCCAGAGATTGCTGCGCATCGTGAATGGCCTGGCTGATTTTCTGCTCTTTGTTGTCGAGCATGCTGTATGCGAGCAGGCGCAAGTCATCGTTGGAGTCGCTGAGCGCGGTTCGCAGCATGGGCGATGCGAGTCGGCCAGAGACATTGCTCAATGCCACCATGGCACGCATGCGCGATGGTGTTGGAACACTTTGATTGGTCAAAAACGTTTTCAGGCCCGAAGGTCTGCGGCTGTTGCTGCTGGACTGGTACTGATCAAATTCAGGCAAAGTCACCGAAGGGAACTTAGTGAATGAATCGTGATTGCGGTAGCGATACAGGGCAAGAGTTGCAACAAGGCAGCCTGCCGCTCCTGCAATGGGGATCGTGAATGACACCAAGGCAACAAGACCCAACAAGGCCAGTCGGTGCTCGCGTAGTTGGTGTGATGCGAGGATCAGGGGGCGCAGGCTGAATGCAAACAGAATGCTAGCCACTGCGTGCACGATGAAGTAGGTTATCAGTGCACTGTCTGCATGTTCATTGAGCAGGTGCAGGCAGATCCATGCAAGGATCTCAATCAGAGCGGCTGAGATGAAAAACTGGATGCTAAGCATGGGCGATTCTGACAATCTCATCAAGAACACTCATGGCCTCATTTTTCTCAATCGGGAGAGTGTAGGGAACAATCCCGGCCTCCTCGATAGAGTGAAATCCTCGCTGCTCGAGTCGAGTTGAGAGGCGGTTCAGAAAGCCTTCGCTGGATGCGAAGGATCCAAGCGGCATAAGGATGGCCAGTACGGATTTTTCACGGCCTTCAAAGAGCCAGGATTGATCCAGCATGCGTTCCATGCGCATGATGAACTGAGGCATGTCCGCCGCGATGGCATTAGGCGAGAACTGCAGCGCTAGGATGATGCTGGAAAGCTGGCTCGACTTGAGTACATGCTCCATGCGCTGCAGCTCGAAGGCGAACTGGGGCGGGCATTCTGGGTGCGCCTCCAACAAGGGTTGGGCCAGGTTGTTGGCCGCAATGCTGTCGGTGTAGTAGCCCAGCAAAAGGTTGACGGTTTGCAAAGTCTCTTCTTGCAGGGCAAAGAAGGGCATCTCTTCCACGACCAGCATGCCGTACATCTCATCCGAGAGGTCCAGCATGGGGGCTGCAACGACATAGCTGGTGTTCTGACCATCTTTCAAGCTGCGAGAGATGTGGCACAGCGATCGCGTGGAGAGCGCTTGCTGAACCAGCGCATCATCCAGATTGATGGCGCGGGCACCGCCAATTTGAGCGATGGACTGATCGCTCAGGTGGCCGCTGCGAAACGGCACAATGCTCGCCACATTGATTTGGCAAAACTGGGAGAGCAGGTTCAGCAGCGTCTGCGCATCACTGGTCGTGCCTTTGAGGCCGCGCAGCTGGTGCAGTGCGTCGCGCATGGAGACAGGCTGACCAATCAATTGTTGCTCCAGCTGGTCATGCGACAGTCGCAGCAGATAGTGCTGGCGAACGAGTTGCTCCATGCGTTGGTCCTGATAATGGCGGGCCGTCCGCGCTCTGCGCAGATGGGTGCGCCAGACACTGGATACCTCGCCGACGATCATGACCATGATCAGGCCGCCGAAAAAATACTGCTGCGGAAAGTGGCTGAAATCTTGCTGATTAAAGCCAGCCCACCCCAGCAGGAGAACGCCTGCCGAGAAAAGGCCTGCAATAGGGCCGTAGCGCAAAGCAATCATCATGGGCGCAAACCAGGCCCACGGAAAATCCGCATTAATCCACAAAGGATCCGGACGATTTACGAGGTAACCCAGGAGCAGGGTGAATGCGGGAATCAGGACAGTTTCCGCAACGATGACCCAAGGCTTCTCGCTGACTACCGTGAGCTTGCCAAGTGGAGATCCTTTGAACTCATCGGAGGTTCGGATTCTTTGTACTGAGTTGGCTGCCTTGGCGGCTGCAGGTATTTCTTGAGAATGCATAGTCTGCTGTCCTGATTGAACCGATTCTTAACGTGCGTTGGCGATGCCGGTGCCCAGCAGATCCCTGATCAATTTTTGGCCGACGGCGGATAAAGCTTCGCGGCTCCAACCGCTTTTTCCACCTGCACCGCTCCACACGGTTTTTCCTTCGCTGACGTCAACAATTTCCAACGCCACGCCGACGGCAGGTTCGCCATCCACTCCAACCTTGTAGCGCCATTCATCCACTGCACCTAGCAATGCGTAGCGAACCCCCTCGCTACGTGCCCAGCTCAACGCATCTTCGCGGCGTTTTCCGTTCTGGCCATCAAACAATGACTCCTGTTGAGCATCACCGGTATAGCGCTTGACTGAACCCACACCGCGCGCATGAAGCAAGGCTGTGGCAATGCTTTCGGCCCGACTGCCGGCCATAGGCGTTTCTGTGTGATTGTCAAACGGTAGAACGGCCCAGGACGCATCTTTAACGAGGCTGGGAGAGCTGCCCCGGTCGATGGTGGAGCAGGCAGCCAGGAGGCTCAGGAGGCTGACACCAGCGAGCATGCGGATGCGTGATGCGAAGGTGGGGAGGAAGTTCATAGTTGGCTCCTTAAGTCTCAATAGTGAAGTCGGTAGATGAGCTGCAGTTCACGGGTGGTGCCGGTAGTGTTGAGACCGGATTTGGAAAAGTTGATAGCAGCCATCAGGTGGTCAGAGCCCAGGACACTGCCGGCGACACCCAGTCGAAAGTCATATCCGGAGCCGTTGAGGCTGTGATTTGTCAACGCGAGGCTGGCAAAGGGACGCAGGCTGCGCGTGTAGTCTTGCGAATAGCGCATATTGGTGGAGATCTGTAGCCCCGAGAAGCGGAAATTGTTGGGTAGCAGGTAATCAATGCTGGGGGTTGTCTCATTGGGCAGGTAGCGAAGAATGCTCGCATCACGCCCAGTCAGTGACGCAGGGTCTGTGCGGCTGTAGCTATGCCACGAGGTAAAGGCGCCAAACTCAATGTTCGGGGCTTCGCTTCGGTAGGTGTGGGTGTATTGAAGCGTGGTGTGCTGGCCGGACCCAACGCGTGCCCCGGTCTGAACGAAATAGCGTTCGCTTGCAAACTCCAGCTCCAGCTGATCTTGCCGGGAGAGCTGATATGTGGCCCCCATCGAGGCTCGGTCTTTCATACCGCCCATGCGCATGGCCAGCGAATCTTGCATGCTCAGATCTTTCCCGAGCGAGCCCCGAAGCGTCCAGCGATTGCCGAAAGATCGACTATGCGAGACCTGCACAGGATGGTAGGTGTCAAGACTGCGACGTTCGCCCATCAGAAAATCTGTGGTTGAGCTCTGCGTTATGCGACGTAGTCTCAGCCCAATGGCATGTTCAGAGGACGGTTGCTGGATGACGTCGCGGTTGTTGACTGTGCGCCTGATGTGATCGCTATCCACTTCCAGCGCCCAGCGCGAGTTGATCGGCAGGTGCCAGTTCAGTGACTGCTCTGTTTCATTGATGCCCGTCAGGTGACGTTGAGTCAGTCCATATTCGGCAAAGGGACTGACTGCCAGGAGCTGCTCGGTCAGGCTGCTGTGCTGCTCATCGTCATCGGGTTGATTCACCATGGCCTCAAAGCCGACGGTTTGCGCGAGGCGCCGATCTCCAACCATCACGGCTGCATTGACGTGATCGTGACGGGGAAGATTTTCTCCGTGGCGCTCCAGCAGTGCACCTACCTGAGCGGTATCTTTTTCAGCCAGAGCCGCAGTAATCTGAGCCCACAAGGGAGCATTGGCCTGCTTGCTGCGACTGCGAGCATATTGCTGCCAGAGGTAGCCGCGCTCGGCGGCGTATTCTCCCTTGTCCTGCAACCAAGCGATGGCCAGTTCAGCGGCTGCTGCTGAGTACTTTTTGCGCTCGGAAGAGGCTAGGTCCATACGCATCAGCTCACGCAGGAGTGCCAACTCGTCATCGCCATAAGACTGGTTCAGGAGCAAGCGGTTACGGGCTTGTTGCTGAACCTTGTTCAGCCCCTGTGGCGTCAACCACTCGCGCGCTGGACTCTTTTTGGGGGGGAGAGATGCTTGTTTCAGTTGGCGAATCCACAGCTTGCGGCGCAACCGCCAAGCCAAGTCAGCTTGCTGGTTCTGCTCCAACGCATCTGCGTAATTCATCATCCACAAAAAGTCATCATGGTGATCTTGGGCTTGGGGGCGAAGATAGCGCTGCAAAGCGACGGCGGGTCTGGACAGGCTTTGATTGGCAGCAGCCAGTGCGCTGTGCATACCTGGATCTTTGGCCCAGACTTCTTCCACGCGTGCGAGCAATGGTTTGAGCGATGCAGCATCCTGCGTGTCAATCAAAAGCCAGAGCAGTGCTTGCTGCAGTTGCGTGGAGTCCGGGGCTAAGGCTAATCCGCTCAGAAAGGCTTCACGAGCTTGCGCCGGGCGATTTGTTCTCTCGTAATACAGTCCCTGAACATGAAAGAATGCCGGCTGCTTTTTCAGGCGCTCAGCGGTTTCTGGAGTCGCCAGGGCCTGCCTCAGTTGATTACCCAACTGTGACCAATCATCTTTGTCTTCCAGCAAATAGAACGCTTGAGTCAGGTGACGCAGGTCATGAAATTTCTCCCAGGCACGCAGAGACAATTGGGCAGCTTCCTCCCGGTTGTTGCGCAGCATGATGTTGATCAGCGCGTCGTAGTCACTGATATCGGCACTCGACGTATCCAATAGCTTGCGATAGGCCAGTGTTGCTACACGCTCATCACGCTGTCTTTGTGCGAGGCTGCCCATGAAGCGCCAGTAGTCGGCCTCGTCTTGCATTTGCGGAGGAACGCGTGACTGAGCATCCTCCAGCCATCGCAGGCCTAGGTCAGGCTCTCCCTCGAGCAGAGCAATGGATGCGGCAGGCATGACATTGGCTGGAGTCCGTTGCGCCGGGTCTTGCAGCAGGCGCTTCCAGGTCGACAGTGCGAGCTTGTTCTGCCCTGCTCGTGTGGCCAGTTGTGCCAAAACCGCCAGAGATTCGGGGGTCTCGGTATGGCGCTGCAGGTAATCGATGGCAAGCTGAGGGTTGCCTTGCCGCTCATATGCTTGGATCAGTGATAGCAGCAGCGCGTGGTCATTCGGACGCTTTGTCAATTGATGCTTGATGCCCTCGGCCAGCGCGTTGTTGTCAAACAGGCCTGGAGACAAACGCAGCACAGACTGCCACGCATCCTCACGCTGTGTGGACTGTGCAATAAACAACCAGTTATCCAAGGCAATTTGAGGGCGACCTAGCCATTCAGATACTTTGGCCAGACGTTCGCGCCATGCGGTGTCTTGAGGCGCTTGTTTGACGGCTGCCTGTGCAATGCGCCAAGCGTCCTCCAGATTTTTGTTCTCCAGGAAGACGTCGTAAGCCAGCTTATAAGTCTTGTCGTCAAACGCTAGCAATGGTGCTGGCGATTTGGGTTTTTCTGTGCCGGCTGCCGTCTTCTGCATTGACCATCCAGCGTACTGCCACATGACAGGCTGAAGCGACCATGCGCCGTCGTCAAAGGCTTGCGTGGGGGCAGTGTTGATGGAGACAACATCGGTTTCAAGACCTTGCCATTGCTGCAAAAGCGAGAACTTGAGTAATTGCTTGACGTACTTTTCGGCGGCTGCGGGCTGGCCTGCTGCACGAGCCAGATCAATCAGCTTTCGCAGTGTTTCTGGGTCATTGCCCAGAATATCGGCATTGGACTCGGCCAATGCCAATGCGTCTTTGGCCCGGTTGCCGGACTGCAGCACTTGCAAGGCCTCAATCAGGTACTGGCGTGCTTGCTTGGAGTCCTGCGTGGTCTTGCTGGCTTTTTGCAGCAACTGCGAGGCACTCTCGTATTCGGAGAAGCCCAGGAGTTGTCGCGAGGCATCGGCGTAGACCTTGGATTTGGAGTCAGCTTCCGGGTGCAGGGCGGCCAGTTCCTCGTACAGGTTCATTGCCAATGGAATGTCGTGCAGCACCAGCGAGGAGGATGCGAGGTAAAGCACCTGTTCCTGGCTCAAGCCTTGTCGCGGAATGGCGCGCAAAGCTTGCAGTACTTCGGGACGTAACTGCTCAATTTGCCGTGTGGATTTGGAGCTGAGCTTCTCGGCTTCTTGGTAACGTACATAAAGCTCTTGCCAGCGTTTCCACGCCATTTCAGCCGCGCTGGGGAGGACCTGCCGGCTAGCTTCTTCTGCGGCTCGCTTGATTTCTATCTGGCGTTGCTGCTTGGCTATCAGCAAAGCCTGCAGGTGCTCGTTGCCTGGGTCGCTCTTCAGCAAGTTCGTCAAATAGTTCAGCGACAACTCGGAATCGTCAAGAGTATTCGCAAGCTGACGTTCGAGGCTCTCTTTGGGGAAAAGCAGCCACAGGGCACCGCTGATCAGCACCGCAAGCAGTGCGATCAGCCATAAGGGGGTCGTCGTCGGACGATCAGAGCGCGCGACATTGGGCTTTGAGTTCGGCACTGTTTTGAGGACTTCTGAAGGAACGGATGAAAGATCGATCTGTGGCAGCACTGGACAGTGCGGCACCCTGAACGGCGGTCAGGCTGCAGCCTTGTGGAAGGTACATGCGCCATTCGAGGGGAAGGTGCCCCTGGAGGCTAAAGATCACGCTGCCGTCAGCCTGGGCTTTCCACTCGCTGATACGTGCATTGGCATCCACCAGATAAGGTTGCTTGGGCGGAGCTGCATTCGGCTGGGTCTGCATCTGAGCGGAGTTGAAAGCCATGTGCGCGTAGTAGCCGTCCGGGCCTTCTTGATACCCGGCGATATTGACGCTGCCCTGCATGAGAGGAGTGCCCAAGGTGCTGGGCAGTCGCAGGGTTCTCAGCTGGCCGGGGCCACGCATGCGCCAACCTTGCTCATCTTTGCCTACTGCAAATTCATAAAAATCATGTACTTTGCGCACATATTCGGATGCGAAAACCGGATGAACTGGCCGACTCAGTGCCCACTTGTAGGCGGTATGCAAGGCCTTGATGCTTGCGACTTTGCTGACTGAGTAGAAATGGTAGTAAATATTGATGGCTTTGAGACGTCGCGGAGTGTCAGTCATCGCAAAGGTTTCAGTGACCTTTTCAAAACCGTAAAACGGGCCATGCCAGAGGTTGGTGTAGATATTTTCGTTGGTGACGGGGGCATAAACCTGAAGATGCCCGCCCTTGCGAATCCCCCAGCTTCTGACTTCGGTCAGCGATGGATTGTTGCGAGTGATAGAGGTGTCACCGCCATTGAGGTTGAGAAGGCCTGCGGCATCCGAGATGGCCAGGGCCTCTGCACTGGGGGCGGTGTCGCCCGACCAGAGAAAGACTTTTACAGGCTTGCCCGGGGGGGCCAGATTTTTCTGGATGTAGTCGACTGAGCCATTGATTTCGCGATGCAAATCCATCACGTAACCGGGAATGTGAAGGTTCAGGTCAACTTCCTTTCCTTCTCCCTTTCGCGAGATGGAGCGGTCCCAGAAGAACGGGTGCGAATAAGAGTGGCTGGCGATTTCGACATGAGGCATGGCGAAAATCTGCTTGGCGATGCTCTCCAGTTGCTTGCTCCACTGCGGGTAGAGACCTTGGGGCGATATTTCAGCTTCGATGACCGAGATGGTGTGAGGGATACGGTATCGCTCAAGGATCTCACGGCGCAGCATCTCGCCTGCAAAAGGTGATCCGGGAACCTCTGCCTTTGAGGGGAAGGCATCTCCGTCGACATGGGCGAGCAGCAGGCGCCGGCCATTTTCCGTGGTGACGTCCGGCACGGGAAAATCAGCCAGTCGCAGCGTCTGCTTCAGCATCGCAAAGGGGTTGATCACCCAGCGCGACTGATCCGTGCCGGGCACCTCCTCCACCAGATATGGCATGAGGACGAAGCCGCCCCAAGGAGTGATGGCGGCAGAGACAAAACGCTTGCCCTTGGCATCGTCAAAAGATAGCAGCTGTTGGCTTTTTTGCAGAGCCTCTGGGTTCAGAGTCCAGCCCTCGTAATCGGTAGGCGGCGAAAGAGGCTGCATTTCAAAGCCGTACATGCTGGCCTGCTCGGCTTTTTTGAGCGGCAGGGCCGGGGTCGACTCAGAGCTGCGCACATCGAACGGCAGTGTGCGGTCAATGGGAAAGCCTGGAGTATTGAGCACCAGAATCGGCATTTTTTGCCGTGACTGGTTTGCCAGCCATTGGCGCACGTCCTTGACTCGTTGATCCGGGATGGCCCCACCAAACCAGGTGATGATGCCGGCGTAGCGATCGCTCGAAATATTCTGCGGAAGTGGTTTGCGAACGTCTACGTAATCAGCGATGTAGCCCAAGTAATTGAGCGGCATTTCCACAAAACGATGGGCCGACGCCTCATTCAGGGTCGGGTAGTCGGCGCCGTTATAGAGAATCAGAATGTGGCGAGCCTGTGCTTCCACGGTACCCATGCCCAAAGTAAACAGCAACGAGTCGCTAATCCAGGGAATGATGCCCAGGTCGGCAATCTGCTTGGCAGTGGTTCGCATGGCGTCGCGGTCATTGGGCGGCACGTAGTCGATGGCGAGGACGGGGAGCTTGTCGCGTTCGCGAATAGTTTGGAGCTGGGCGAGCAGCCATTCACGGTCTTTGGCCGGGACATCGATATAGCGCTTGAGGTTGGCATCCCAGCCGCGGAATAGAGACTCTGCAGCCACCATCTGGATCTGATCTTTGACGCGCGGAACGATCTCAAAGCCGCGGTTCAGTATCAGCTTGATGCCGGGGAAGCGCGCGTTCAGCGTCTTGATGACGCGTACTAAGCCGTCCTGCTGTTCGGCTTCGTTAAATTTCTCGGCCAGACGGTATGAGTCCATCGTGTCCAGAAAGAAACCGCGAAAGCCTTTTTGCCAGAGCGGGCCAATGACTTCTTCCGCAAAAAAAGCGGGCCACTGCTCTGGCGTCTGGTCAATCACCACCGAGTTCCAGGCGCCGTTGCGAGCCATCTTCCAGGTCGAGGGGATTTTTGTCAGATAAGCGCGCTCATTTCCTGCCTCAGCCACCGATGCATAGGCGTAAAGCTCGCTGGAGGGCCAAGTGTTGCGGAACTTGACGGGGTCGTAGCCTTGCTCTGCTTCGACTACGGCGATATCGAACAAGGCCAGCTCACTCATGGAGGCGTCTTTGCCGTAATACACCGCCACCGAAGGTGCGGCCGCCTGGGCCCACATGGAGGCCATGAGGGCGTAGCAGATCAGACAGCTTCGCAACAAAGCATTCACAGAGCATTCCTTCCCAAAGGTGGTGTTTATCAATTATTAATAGTTTTATTCTATTAATTGTTGAGTTTTTGTTGAGGCTCTAGAAATTTAGGTGGGTAGATTTGAAGTGTAAGTTTTTCGGCATTTCTCGCATTCTGGTGACCAAACACTACATTGGTTTTGCGATAGGGGCAATGGTGTTCGGCATCGGGAATCGCTCAGAGAGATGATGAGGCCGTGGTATCTTTGCCCTCTGTTTTTAGATACACCGAGACTCGTCCATGCTTGCCAAACGCATCATTCCTTGCCTTGACGTCACCGGCGGCCGCGTGGTCAAGGGCGTCAACTTTATGGAGCTGCGCGATGCGGGCGACCCGGTGGAAATCGCCGCGCGCTACAACGCGCAGGGCGCGGACGAGCTGACGTTTCTGGATATCACCGCTACCAGCGATGGCCGCGACCTGATCTTGCCCATCATCGAAGCCGTGGCTTCGCAAGTCTTTATCCCGCTGACGGTGGGCGGCGGTGTGCGCACGGTGGAAGATGTGCGCCGCCTTCTCAATGCCGGTGCGGACAAGACCAGCTTTAATTCCGCAGCCATTGCCAACCCCGAGACCATCAACGCCTGCAACGACAAATACGGGGCGCAGTGCATTGTGGTGGCCATTGATGCCAAGCGCCGCACGCCTGAAGACGAGCAGCGCATGGGCCCGGGCGGCACGCCCATGGGCCCGGGCTGGGATGTGTACAGCCACGGTGGCCGCAAGAATGTGGGTCTGGATGTGGTGCGCTGGGCCGCTGAAATGGCACAACGTGGTGCGGGCGAGATTTTGCTGACCAGCATGGACCGCGATGGCACTAAAAGTGGTTTTGATCTGAAACTTACCCGTGCCGTGGCCGATGCCGTGGGTGTGCCCGTGATTGCATCGGGCGGCGTGGGCAACCTGGAAGATCTGGCCGATGGCGTGACCATTGGCGGCGCAGATGCGGTGCTGGCTGCCAGTATCTTCCACTACGGTGAATACACGGTGCAGCAGGCCAAGGAATGCATGCGCGCACGCGGTATTCCCGTGCGCCTGTAAATCAATTTTGAGAGCGGCTTGCGCAGGTTACTAGCGGCTTTTGATATGTTTTGTGTTTAAGGTTGGCTGCTGGCCTGCGCTGGCAGCTATACAAAACAAAGGTCTGCTATGAGCTGGCTCGATCAAGTCAAATGGGATGCGCAAGGGCTGGTGCCCGTGATTGCACAGGAGCAGGGCAGCGGCGATGTCGTCATGTTTGCCTGGATGAACCGCGAGGCGCTGGAGAAGACTGCGGAGCTCAAGCGCGCTGTGTACTTCAGCCGCTCACGCAACAAGCTGTGGTTCAAGGGCGAAGAGTCTGGCCATGTGCAGACCGTGCATGAGATCCGCATCGACTGCGACAACGACGTGGTTTTGCTCAAAATTACGCAAGAGGGGCATGACCCCGGAATTGCCTGCCATACCGGTCGCCACTCGTGCTTCTACAGCGTTTTCAAGGATGGGCAATGGCTTGCTGTTGATCCGGTCTTGAAAGATCCCGCTTCCATCTACAAATAAAGCCATGTCTGAAAAAAACACCGCCTCGGTTGAAGGCGCACTGGCCCGTCTGGCCGCTGTCATCGAAAGCCGCAAAGCCATCAATGGTGGCGACCCCGAGAAAAGCTATGTCGCCCGCCTGCTGCACAAAGGCCCGGACGCCTTTTTGAAGAAAATTGGCGAGGAGGCGACCGAAGTCGTCATGGCCGCCAAGGATGTGGATGCAGGGGCCGACAAGGGCAAAATCCTCTACGAGGTTGCGGACTTGTGGTTTCACACCATGATTGCGCTGTCGCACTATGGGCTGACGCCCGCCGAAGTGGTGGCCGAGCTGGAGCGCCGTGAAGGCACCAGCGGTCTGGAAGAGAAAGCCTTGCGCAAGGCGACCGAACGCGCCGCGCAGGAGAAAGGAAACACCTGATGACTGACGATCGCGACATCATTGACGTACACAGCAGCAGCTCTGCCGAGATTGAAGGCCTCAAGGCCTGGGGCTGGGTCAGCTATTTTCTGCATCTGGTGGTGGCCGTGGCCGCCGTTCTGCCGGGCGCGCAGGTCAGTGTGTTTTTACTGATCGTTGCGGTCATCATTGATCTGGTCAAGCGCAGTGATGCGCGCGGCACCTGGCAGGAGAGCCACTTTTCCTGGCGCCTGCGCAGCGTGGTCTGGGCAGCGGTGCTGTATGCCATCACCTTCCCGTTCTTCCTGCTGGGGCTGTTTATCTTCAACCCGGCATGGGTGGTGGTGTCCATCTGGTTCCTCTACCGCATTGTCAGCGGCATGATCGCCATGAACAAAAATCGCGCTATTCAGCCCTGATTGGCGCTGATTCAATACCAAGCCCCTGCTTTCTGGCAGGGGTTTTTTTGTTTTTTCAGAGAATTTTGCTGCACTGCAACAGATTCAGACTGACATGCAGATAGGCCGCCCGCGTCTATGCGATGCTACAGAGGCTGAATAAGCTCGCGACATCGGTAATCAACGCTTCACAGGATTGTTCAATGGCTTCAGAAACCTCTCACACTATCAACCTCGCTTTGCAGGGAGGCGGCTCGCATGGCGCGTTGACCTGGGGGATTCTGGATGCGTTGCTGGAAGACGATGACCTGATCTTCGAGGGCATCAGCGGCACCAGCGCCGGCGCGATGAACGCCGTGGTACTGGCCCACGGCTTTGCACAGGCCGCCGCGCAGGAAAAGAAGGTGGATGACGCCCGCCACTTGGGTCGCCAACTGGCTCGCCAGGCCCTGAAGCAGCTCTGGGAAGGCGTGGGTACCATGGGCAGCGTGGGCAAGATGTTCTGGGCAGCACCGCTGCCTGGCAGCAAGCAGTTTCTGGGCATCCTCAATCAGTTTTTGTCGCCCTATCAGACCAATCCGCTCAATATCAACCCGCTGCGCCAGTTGCTGACCGGGTTGGTGGATTTTGAGACGCTGGCTAACCCCGCGCATCCCACGGCGGTGCCCAAGCTCTTTGTTTGCGCCACCAATGTGCGCACGGGCCGGGGCAAAATTTTCTCGGGCGAGGAGGTGACGGCAGACGCCATCATGGCCTCGGCCTGCCTGCCGCAGATGTTCAAAGCGGTGGAGATTAATGGCGAGCGCTACTGGGATGGCGGTTTTTCAGGCAACCCGGCCCTGTACCCGCTGATCTACGAGACCAAAAGCCGCGATATCTTGCTGGTGCAGATCAATCCCAAAGAGTCTGATGTGTCGCCCGACACGGCCCGCGACATCATGGATCGCATGAACGAAATCACCTTCAATGCCTGCCTGCTGGCCGAGCTGCGGGCCATCGGGTTTGTGGTGCGCTTGCTGGAGCAAAAGCGGTTGGATGCCGACCGCTACAAGCATGTGCTTATGCACCGCATTGATGGTGGTGAGGTGCTCAAGCCCTTTGGCGCATCCAGCAAGGTGCGTGCAGACATGGTCATGGTGCGCAAGCTGTTTGATCTGGGACGTGAGCGTGGCCAGCAGTGGCTGCAGGAGAACCGCGAGCATCTGGGTGTGAAGCAGACGATGCGCTTCACCGAAAATGTAGGATAACCCCCTGAGGCGCCTTGCGCCTTCCTCCAAGGGGATGACACCTCGCTGCGAGAGTATGAGCTGCTTGCTGTGCAGGTGTTCCGATACTGAATACAAGATTGATCATGCATAACCACGATTACGACTCCAGCTGCATTTTTTGCCGTATCGCCAAGGGCGAAATCCCTTCGCGCAAGGTTTATGAAGACGAAGAAGTGTTCGCCTTCCACGACATCAATCCTGCAGCGCCTGTGCATTTTTTGATGATCCCGAAAAAGCACATTGCCTCGATGGCGCACCTGAGCGCTGAAGACTCGCCTTTGCTGGGCCGCATGATGGCGCTGGCCCCCAGGCTGGCGCTAGAGCAAGGCTGCAATCCCTATCCTGATGGAGGCTTTCGCATCGTGGTCAATACCGGCGCTGAGGGCGGCCAAGAAGTGCATCACCTGCACCTGCATGTCATGGGCGGTGCGCGCCCCTGGCTCAAAGGCTGAGAAACTGCGTAACTTTCGCATCTTGGACGATGCGATCCGGGTGGCTATAGAGTTGCCAGCAGCAGGCTTTTTGGGTGATTGTGACGAATCTGTCAAAAGCCCCGTCTAAAATGGTTTGCAATTCTTAGGAGATTCTCATGGGCTCTTTTTCTATCTGGCACTGGGCGATCGTGCTGCTCATCGTGGTTCTGGTGTTTGGCACCAAGAAGCTCAAGAACATCGGCTCCGACCTGGGCGGCGCCGTCAAGGGCTTTAAAGACGGCATGAAGGAAGGCGGCACGAACGCTGATTCCAGCTCTGCCGCAGGCCAAGTGGCCAACCAGCAAGCCACAGACAAGGCCACCATTGACGTGGAAGCCAAGCAAAAAAGCTGAACGCTGCAGGACTGACATCTAGATGTTTGATATTGGCCTGTCCAAAATGGCGCTGATCGGTGCCGTGGCCCTGGTGGTCATCGGCCCCGAGAAACTGCCGCGCGTGGCACGTATGGTGGGAACCATGCTTGGGCGGGCGCAGCGTTATGTGTCCGACGTCAAGGCAGAAGTCAACCGCTCCATGGAGCTGGATGAGCTGCGCAAGATGAAGGAAACGGTCGAGACTGCGGCACGCGATGTGGAATCCGGCGTTCGCAATCAGGCCTCGGACCTTGAAAAGGACTGGGGCGATGCGACCAAGGATCTGCGTGACGATGCGCACATGACTTCGGCTTCGTCGTTTGACTCCTATGACTCGGACGGCGGCTATACCGGTTTTGATACGAATAGCGCCGTGGTGCCCAGCTATAGCCATCCGCGCAAGAACTGGCGCCTCAAGCGCGGTGCCGTGCCCCAGTGGTACAAGGCTCGCGCTGGAGTGCGTAGCAAAGTTCAGTCGGGTGCGGCGCGTGTGGCGCGTTTTCGCCCCAAGAAGTTCCATTGAGCATGCTCAGCTGCAGCCTGCCGGCCATGAGGCCGTTGCCCATCTTGGGCGCAGGTTTGCCTCTGGTATGTAGCCCCTTGCCCGTGTCTGCGGGCGTTGTTGTTTCAAGCGTGCAGAGCTGTTCAGGCTCTGGCGCGGTTTTGCACCATGTCCGAACCCTCTAAAGAAGACGAACTCTCAGGCACGGAGCAGCCATTTGTGCAGCACTTGATGGAGCTGCGCGATCGCGTGCTCTACAGCCTCTATGGCGTTCTGATCTGTGTTGCACTGCTGATGTTCTGGCCCGGTCCGGATGGCCTGATCGACTTCATCGCCATCCCCATCAAAGAACACATGCCCCCCGGTGCAAAGCTGATTGCGGTGGGCGTTTTCTCGCCATTCTTTGTGCCGCTCAAGGTGCTGATGATGGTGGCTGTGCTGATGGCGCTGCCTTGGCTCATGTATCAGGTCTGGGCCTTTGTAGCCCCCGGTCTGTATAGCCACGAGAAGAAGTTTGCCCTGCCGCTGATTCTGTTTGGCAGCTTGCTGGCCTATGTCGGCATTGGCTTTGTGCAGTTCTTTGTGCTTGGCAATATGTTCAAGTTCATCCAGCACTTCACGCCTGCCAGCGTGGCGGCTACGCCTGATATTGCTTCGTATGTCGAAGCCATCCTGTCGCTGTACATCGCCTTTGCTGCAGCCTTCCAGGTGCCGATTGTGGTGATGCTGCTGGTGCGACTGGGTCTGGTCGAGATTGAAAAGCTCAAGGCCTTCCGCGGCTACTTTGTGGTGCTGTCCTTTGTGATTGCCGCCATCATTACGCCACCCGATGTGATCTCTCAGCTGGCGCTGGCGATTCCCATGTGTCTGCTCTATGAGATTGGCATTCTGGGTGCGGGCTGGTTCAGCAAGGCATCGCGTGCACCAGAGGCTGAAGGTGAAGCAGGCGCTGCAGCCGATAAGCCCACAGACGGCAATTGATCGTTTTCGAACACTCTTCGAATACTCATGAAAAAAGCCCTTGAAGCAATTCAAGGGCTTTTGTTTTGATAGCTAATAGCGCTTTATGCATAAGCACTAGAGGCATATTTGATGCATGAAGATTCAATGAAAAAAGCCAGCGAAGGATGCTGGCTTTTTATCGTTGTGAGGCAGTCGCTTAGCGGCGGCGACCTTGCTGCTGCAGCGTGTTGGCCGCAGGGCGGATGCCGGGGGTGATCTCCAGCACGACTTCGCTGTCGGCACGGCGCACATCAAACTTGGCGGCTTCGCCGGGCTTGAGGGAGGCGACTGCGGTCAGCAGCTCAGAGACATTGCGGGTGGCCGTCTCGCCCACTTTCACAATCACGTCGCCGGGACGCATACCTGCCTGAGCGGCGGGACCGGCTTGCAGTACGCCGGTAATGATGACGCCCGCATCGGCCTTGACGCCAAAGGTCTCAGCCAGCTCGGGTGAGAGTTCATTGGGCTCCACACCAATCCAGCCGCGGGTGACCTTGCCGTCTTTGACGATGCCGTCCAGCACCATCTTGGCGGTGGAGACAGGGATGGCAAAGCCAATGCCCATGCTGCCGCCCGAGCGTGAATAGATGGCTGTGTTGATGCCCAGCAGATTGCCGTTGGCATCCACCAGCGCGCCGCCGGAGTTGCCGGGGTTGATGGCGGCATCGGTCTGAATGAAGTTCTCAAACGTGTTGATGCCCAGCTGGCTGCGACCCAGCGCGCTGATGATGCCGCTGGTCACTGTCTGGCCCACGCCAAAGGGGTTGCCGATAGCCAGAACGCGGTCGCCCACGGCGACTTGGTCGGAGTTGCCCAGAACGATGACGGGCAGCTTTTCCAGCTCGATTTTGAGAATGGCCAGATCGGTTTCTGGATCGGTGCCAATCACCTTGGCCTTGGCCTGGCGGCTGTCGGTCAGCGTGACTTCAATATCGTCTGCACCTTCCACCACATGGTTGTTGGTGAGGATATAGCCATCTTGACTAATGATGACGCCGCTACCCAAACCAGATTGCTCCTGTGGGCCTTGCTCGCCAAAGAAGAACTGGAACCATGGATCGTTGGCGCGCGGGTGCCGCACCGCCTTACTGGTATTGATGCTGACAACGGCCGGCGATGCCTTGCGTGCAGCAGGCGCGAAGCTGCCGGGCGCGACTTCACCTGCCGGGGGCGATGGAGCCTGCAGCAGCGCAATGCCAGCATTGCTACGGATGCTTCCCCGCTGAAGCCAGCTGGGCTGCAGGGTGGCTACTACAAAATAGATAGCAACCAGTGCGGTGACTACCTGCGAAAACAGCAACCAGGTGCGTTTCATGTAATGGGTCTGGAGAGTGAGGGAATAGGTTCTCATTGTGCGGCATGTCAAGTCGTAACAGTGCAGCGATTCCGCTTGAACTTGTTGATTTGCTTACTCCAAAGCGTCAGGTGCTGCACGAAGCAGGGACATAGGGTGACTGTTGCCTAAAGTATTGAGTCAGCGATAGCTATGCGCGTAAACCCTAGAATGAATTTCGACTGCGCTTACGTCGCCGTTTTCTGAAGTGATTGCCCACAAGGCTCTCGTGCCAGATGGGTGTGGCTCCGCATCAGGAATCCACCTCAATCGGTTTGCCTCTGCACGTTGACCCGTGATTTGCGGCCTTATCTGTGCTGTCCTGCTGTTCGATCTAGGAAACACCATGACTACGCTTGACCACGCTGCACCGGCTACCGCGCCGGCTGCTGCGACGAATCGTCCCCTGAACCGGGAGGACTACAAGACCCTGGGCCTATCAGCTTTGGGCGGAACGCTGGAGTTTTATGACTTCGTGGTGTTCGTCTTTTTTGCCAACGTGATTGGCCGTCTGTTCTTTCCGGCTGAAATGCCGGAATGGATGCGCCAGCTACAGACGTTGGGCATTTTTGCGGCCGGCTATCTGGCTCGTCCCATTGGCGGCATTTTGATTGCCCACTATGGCGACGTTCTGGGCCGCAAGAAGATGTTCACGCTGTCCGTTTTCCTGATGGCCGTGCCTACGCTCATCATTGGTCTGCTGCCCACCTATGCCTCTATTGGCATTGCCGCTCCTATTTTGCTGCTGCTCATGCGCGTGCTGCAGGGCGCGGCCATTGGCGGCGAAATGCCTGGCGCCTGGATTTTTGTGGCCGAGCACGCACCTGAAAAGCGCTACGGCTTTGCGATTGGCGCGCTGACGTCTGGCATCACCGGCGGCATTTTCCTAGGCTCCATCATCGGTGTGTGGCTCAACAGCACCTATAGCCAGAGCGAAATCCATGATTGGGCTTGGCGCATTCCCTTCATTCTGGGTGGTGTGTTTGGTCTGGTCTCGGTCTACATGCGTAAGTTTCTGCATGAAACGCCTATCTTTAAGGAGTTGCAGGCGCGCAAGGCGGCTGACCGCGAGCTGCCCCTCAAAACCATCTTGCGCGACCACCGCGAAGCCTGCGTCGTCGTTGCACTGATGACCTGGATTCTTTCCACTGCTGTGGTGGTGGTGGTTCTGATGACCCCCGGTTATCTGCAAAAGAACTTCCATATTGACCCGGCAATGGCGCTCAAGGCCAATGCCGTGGCCACCGTGACGCTGACCATTGGCTGCGTGTTCTGGGGCTGGCTGTCCGACAAGCTGGGCACCAAGCTCACTATGATTTTGGGATGGGGCGGCATGACGGCCACTGCCTATCTGTTCTATCTGAACCTGCCCGGTACTGAAGCCTCGCTGATCTGCACCTATGCCACCGTGGGCTTCTTTGTCGGCTCCATCTCGCTGCTGCCCGTGGTGGGCGTGCGCGCCTTCCCTGCAGATGTGCGCTTTACCGGTCTGTCTTTCGCCTACAACATGGCCTATGCCGTGTTTGGTGGCCTGACTCCCATGCTGGTGTCTGTGTGGCAGCAACGTGATGTGATGGCTCCTGCGCACTACGTGGCAGCCATGGGCGTGCTGGGTATGCTCATGGCCTTCTGGCCGCTGGCCTGCAAGGGCTGGCAAGCCAAGAAGGCATAAGCCGTACGGAAACTTGCAAGAGGGCAGCTTTGGCTGCCCTTTTTTGTGCTTGGTTGAGTGCACTCAGGGCCATACTGTGTCGGTCACAATTGCAGCATGAGTATTGAGCGAAACCACCTGCTATCCGTCTTCAATGGGCTGCTGCAGCCCGAGCGCTTCAAAGACTACGGGCCCAACGGCCTGCAGGTTGAAGGCAAGAGCGAAATTCGCCGCATCGTCAGCGGTGTGACGGCCAGCCGTGCCTTGATCGAGGCGGCGATTGATGCCAAGGCAGACGCTATCTTTGTGCACCACGGCCTGTTCTGGAAGGGCATGGACGGGCGCATCACTGGCTGGCTCAAAGAACGCATCCGCCTGTTGATGGCGCATGACATCAATCTGTTTGCCTATCACTTGCCGCTGGATGCGCACCCTGAACTGGGCAATAACGCGCAATTGGGCGTAAAGCTCGGCGTGCAAGGTCAAGCCGCATTTGGTGATCAAAATCTTGGCTGGCTCGCTGATGTGGACTTTGCCAATGCCACAGCGCTGACTGAGCATGTGCAGACCGTGCTGGGGCGCAAGGCCACCCTGGTGAGTGGTGATGTGCAAAAGCCTGTTCGCAAGCTGGCCTGGTGCACGGGTGGGGCGCAAGGCTTTTTTGAATCCGCCATTGCAGCGGGAGCGGATGCCTACATAACGGGCGAAATTTCAGAGCCCCAGATGCATCTGGCCCGAGAGATGGGCGTGAGCTTTATCGCCGCAGGCCACCACGCTACGGAGCGCTATGGGGCACCGGCTGTGGTCGCGCATGTGGCCAGCGAGTGCGGGCTGGAGCACCAGTTCATTGAAATTGACAACCCTGCATAAGCACGGTTTCTCATCATTTTTGATAGCTGCTTGCGCTTATCCATAATGGGCTGCAAGCAATTTTGATCTATATGTCTGCTTCTGAATCAACAACTGCCAAAGCCATCGCCATCACCCAAGGTGACTGCGCAGGCATTGGCCCGGAAATCATTGCCAAGGCCTTCAAGACAGCACCGCATTCCATGCGCGGCTGCTTTGTGGTGGGCGAGTTGCAGACGCTGCGCCGCGCCACGGCACTGGCGGCCAGAGCTGCCGACGGCGAGTCGGGTATGGCCCAGCCCGTCGCGGTGATTGATGCACCGGCCGATGTCTGGTCCGTACCCGAAGGCACGATCCCTTTGCTGAACCTGCCGGGGCTGGCTGGGCCGCAGCCTTATGGTCAGATCTCAGCCGAGGCAGGGCAGGCGGCGGCGCAATGCGTGGTCTGGGCCGCACAAGCGGCTTTGCGGGGGGAGATTGCAGCGCTAGTGACAGCGCCTTTGCACAAGGAGGCGCTGCATCTGGCGGGCGTGACCTTCCCCGGCCACACCGAGCTGCTGCAGGCCGAGGCGGCAGCCCATGCGGGCGTGGGCCTTGAGCAGATGCCCGTGCGCATGATGCTGGCCAACGATGAGCTGCGCACCGTGCTGGTCAGCATTCATGTGTCGCTGCGCGATGCCATCAATGCGGTCACCCAGCCGCAGGTTCTGCAAACTCTGCGCATCACGCATCAGGCGCTGAGCAAAAGTCTGGGCCGCGCTCCTCGCATTGCGGTGGCCGGGCTCAACCCGCACGCAGGCGAGGGCGGTATTTTTGGCCGAGAAGAAATCGAGATCATCGCCCCGGCCATTGCGCAGGCGCAGGCTGAAGGCATGAACGTTGCTGGCCCCTTTGCCCCCGATACCGTGTTCATGCGAGCCCGCAGCACCGCTGCCAAACCCAGTGAATTCGACGTTGTGTTGGCGATGTACCACGACCAAGGGTTGATCCCAGTCAAATATTTGGGTGTGGAAAAAGGGGTCAACGTCACCCTCGGATTGCCGCTGGTTCGCACCAGTCCAGACCACGGAACGGCCTTTGATATTGCCGGGCAGGGTGTGGCCGATGAAGCCAGTTTGCTCGAAGCCGTGCACATGGCGCGCAGCCTTAGCCGCTAGTGGATCAGCCGTTTTCAGGCGGTTTCAGATCGCAAAGAATATGAAAAAAGCCTGCCGAAGGGACTCCGGCAGGCTTTTTTCATGGGCGCTGGCGTTTATTGCTTGCGATTCAGGCTGTCGCGGATTTCGCGCAGCAGTTGAATGTCTTCAGGCGTAGCGGGCGCTTCCTCTGCAGCGGCAGGTGCTTCGCGCTTGAGGCGGTTCATTTGCTTGATCATCATGAAGATGATGAAGGCCAGAATGATGAAGTTGACAGCCACGGTGATGAAGTTGCCATAGGCAAATACAGGGACTCCGGCCTTCTTGAGAGCGTCCAGGGTGCGCGGAATTCCATCCGGAATCGTGCCCAGCACGACGAACAGGTTGGAGAAGTCCAGCTTGCCAAAGATCAGGCCCACCAGAGGCATGATGAGGTCGGCGACCACGGAATCAACAATCTTGCCGAATGCGCCGCCGATGATCACGCCGACTGCCAAGTCCATCACGTTTCCCTTGATTGCGAATTCGCGGAATTCTTGCATCATGCCCATAAGCAGTTCCAGTCACTGAGAGTTTGAGATAGCGCAGTATTGCGTGACTTTGGCACTTGTCAACGTCGGACTGGGGCTGGAATAACCATGACCCCGCCGCTAGAATTCCCAGTTGACCCCAAATCAAGCGATGTACTTCGAGGAAATCCATGAGTGACTCTCCAGTCGACTCCAGCAAGCGCACGTGGATCATCACGTCAGCATGTGCTGGTGCCGTGGGCGGTGTGGCGACAGCCGTCCCTTTTGTGAGCTCCTTTCAGCCTTCTGAAAAAGCCAAAGCGGCAGGCGCCGCTGTAGAGGTTGATATCTCTAACCTCAAGGACGGTGAGAAGCTCACCGTTGAGTGGCGAGGCAAGCCGGTGTGGATCATCAAGCGCACACCCGAGCAGCTCAAGGAGCTGCCGACTCTGGATGCTGAGCTGGCCGACCCGGCCTCCGCTCGTCACCCTGAGGAGTTCACTCCGCCTTATGCGATGAATGGCGCGCGCTCCATCAAGCCAGAAGTTCTGGTTGTGGTGGGCATCTGCACCCATCTGGGTTGCTCTCCGACCGATAAGTTTGTAGCCGGCCCTCAGCCATCGCTGCCAGCTGACTGGAAGGGCGGCTTCCTGTGCCCCTGCCATGGCTCGACTTTCGACATGGCCGGCCGGGTGTTCAAGAACAAGCCAGCACCTGACAACCTGCAAGTGCCGCCGCATATGTATCTGTCCGACACCAAGCTGCTGATTGGTGAAGACACCAAGGCAGCCTGAGGGAGACAAGAACAATGGCCCACGAATTCAAGCAAATTGACCCGAACTCCACCACTGGAGCGAAGGCTATGAACTGGATGGAGAACCGTTTTCCGACAGCGTTCGACGCCTACCGCGTCCACATGTCGGAGTACTACGCTCCTAAAAACTTCAACTTCTGGTACATCTTCGGCTCGCTGGCTTTGCTGGTGCTGGTGATCCAGATCGTCACCGGGATCTTTCTGGTGATGCACTACAAGCCAGACGCTGATAAAGCGTTCGCTTCGGTTGAGTACATCATGCGTGATGTGCCCTGGGGCTGGCTGATTCGATATATGCATTCGACAGGCGCTTCAGCGTTCTTTGTCGTTGTCTATCTGCACATGTTCCGCGGTCTTCTGTACGGTTCTTATCGCAAACCGCGAGAGCTGGTCTGGATCTTTGGCTGCGCCATCTTCCTGGTGCTGATGGCTGAAGCCTTCATGGGTTACCTGCTGCCATGGGGTCAGATGTCGTACTGGGGTGCCCAGGTGATCGTGAACCTGTTCTCGGCCATTCCATTCGTTGGCCCTGACCTGGCTTTGCTGATCCGCGGTGACTATGTGGTGGGTGATGCGACGCTGAACCGCTTCTTCAGCTTCCACGTGATTGCTGTGCCTCTGGTGCTGCTGGGTCTGGTGGTTGCGCACTTGCTGGCGCTGCACGATGTGGGCTCCAACAACCCTGATGGCATTGAAATCAAGGGCCCCAACGCGCCCAAGGATGCCAAGGGCAACCCGCTGGATGGCATTCCTTTCCATCCCTACTACACCGTGCACGACATTTTCGGCGTGACTGTGTTCCTGTTCCTGTTCTCGGCCGTGGTGTTCTTTGCGCCTGAGTTCGGCGGTTACTTCCTGGAGTACAACAACTTCATCCCCGCCGACTCGCTCAAGACGCCTAACCACATTGCGCCTGTCTGGTACTTCACGCCCTTCTACTCGATGTTGCGTGCCATTACTGGCGAGATGATGTACGTTTTGATCGCTTGCGTGGTTCTGGGTGCTGGCTTCGGTGTGCTGAAGTCGCGTCTGCCAGGCTTTGCCAAGGGCGCTGTTGCCGTGGTTGCGCTGGGCGCGATTGCGATGATGCTGTCCATTGATGCCAAGTTCTGGGGTGTCGTGGTCATGGGTGGTGCGGTCATCATCTTGTTTGCCTTGCCATGGCTCGATTGCAGCCCGGTCAAGTCGATTCGCTACCGTCCAAGCTGGCACAAGTATGTGTACGCAGTGTTTGTGGTGAACTTTGTGGTCCTGGCTTACCTGGGTGTTCAGCCTCCATCGCCCATTGGCGAGAAGGTGTCTCAGGTCGGAACACTGTTCTACTTTGGCTTCTTCCTGCTCATGCCCTGGTGGAGCCGCTTGGGTGAACCCAAGCCGGTGCCTGATCGCGTGACTTTCAAGCCACACTGAAGCGGGAGAGAACAAGAATGAAGAAACTGATTCTGACCCTGGTTGCGGCTCTGGGTATCGTGGGGGGCGCTCACGCCTCCGAGGGCGGCATTCACTGGGACAAGGCTCCGGTCAACACCACCGACATGGCGTCTTTGCAAAATGGTGCCAAGATCTTTGTCAACTATTGCCTGAGCTGTCACTCTGCCGCCTTCATGCGCTTTAACCGCCTGAAGGACATTGGCCTGACCGAACAGGAAATCAAGGACAACCTTCTGTTTACGACCACCAAAGTGGGCGAAACCATGAAGGCTGCGATTGATCCCAAGGAAGCCAAGGAGTGGTTTGGTGCCAATCCGCCTGATCTGACCGTGATTGCGCGCTCGCGTGCTGGCTCGGGTGGTTCAGGTGCTGATTACCTGTACACCTTCTTGCGTACTTTCTATAAAGATGACACCAAGGCCACAGGCTGGAATAATCTCGCCTTTCCAAGCGTAGGCATGCCGCATGCCTTGTGGGAGCTGCAAGGCGAGCGCCGCGCCATCTTTGAAGAGCATGACGACCATGGCACTAAGACCCAAGTCTTTAAGGGTTGGGAGCAGGTGTCCCCTGGCAAGATGAGCGCAGTGCAGTACGATCAGGCCGTTGGCGATCTGGTCAATTACCTGCAATGGATGGGAGAACCAGCCCAGAACACTCGTACCCGTATCGGCGTGGGTGTTCTGATTTTCTTGGGCCTCTTCATCTTTGTGGCCTGGCGCCTGAATGCCGCGTTCTGGAAAGACGTGAAGTAAGTTTTGCTGCCGTGCAGATACCATCTGCACCAAACCGTGTTAGTGCAGAGTGGGGTGCCGTGGGCAACCCACTCTTTTTGATTTTTAGGAGTCTCCACCATGATGGTGCTTTATTCGGGAACGACTTGCCCCTTCTCACACCGCTGCCGCTTTGTGCTGTTTGAAAAAGGCATGGATTTCGAGATCCGCGATGTGGACTTGTTCAGCAAGCCCGAAGAAATCGCCGTGATGAACCCCTATGGTCAAGTGCCAATTCTGGTCGAACGCGACCTGATTTTGTACGAGTCCAACATCATCAATGAGTACATTGACGAGCGCTTCCCACATCCTCAGCTGATGCCTGGTGACCCAGTGGACCGTGCCCGCGTGCGCCTGTTCCTGCTGAACTTTGAAAAAGAGCTGTTCGTTCACGTGAACACACTGGAAGAGCGCAACGTCAAGGGCAATGAAAAGGCTCTGGAGAAGGCTCGCGCCCATATCCGTGACCGCCTGACTCAGATGGCCCCTATCTTCTTGAAGAACAAGTTCATCATGGGCGAGAACTTCTCCATGCTGGACGTGGCCATCGCACCTCTGCTGTGGCGCCTGGATTACTACGGTATCGAGCTGTCCAAGAACGCTGCCCCTCTGCTCAAGTACGCCGAGCGCATCTTCTCGCGTCCCGCTTACATTGAAGCGCTGACACCTTCTGAAAAGGTCATGCGCAAGTAATTGCACATGAGCGCCGAGCGGGCATGCTGAAGGAACTCCTTCATCTGCCCGCTTTTTTGTCTTCGCAATCTTTTGGAATTGACTCGTCAGGAAACGATATGACAGCCCCTGAAACGACTTCAACCCGTCCGTATCTGCTGCGGGCCCTGTTCGAGTGGTGTAACGACAATGGACTCACACCGCACATTGCCGTGCGCGTGGATCGCACGACCCAGGTACCCATGGAGTTTGTGCGCGACGGACAAATCGTGCTCAATATCAGCTATGACGCCACCAGCGGCATGCTGATCGGCAACGAATACGTGGAATTCAAGGCACGCTTTGGTGGCAAGCCCAGAGACATCATGGTTCCCGTAGCGAACGTGATGGCCATCTATGCACGCGAGACCGGCCAAGGCATGGCTTTCCAGCCCGAAGGTGATGAGCTGGAAGATGATGCGGATGCAGAAGTCACAGATGCTTCGGCACAAGATGCCGAGCAGATCACGGAGTCTGCCGAAGAGCACGCAGCTGATGAACGTGTGGTGCAGCTGGTTCCCGTCAAGGTGGATGCCGATGGGGCGGACGGCGATGACACGCCTCGTACCCCTCCACCCGCAGGTGGTCGCCCCACGCTGACGCGTGTGAAGTAAAGGAATGTGTGAGATCCGGAATTTCTAGTTTTTGCAGCCAAATTCAAGATTTTTCGGGTTTCTTCTTTTAGGTCTGTTTTTCTACGTTAGAATTCAGTCTTCGCCGGTTTAGCTCAGTTGGTAGAGCACCCGCCTTGTAAGC
>NZ_JAVXSJ010000004.1:0-213113 GCF_036643215.1 Comamonas sp.
GCGCAAGCCCTTGGCCAGATGAGAGGAAAGCTGGTTCAGCGCAAGCTGCATGAGATTCAGGTACCAAATACGCCTCTAACGCTTATCTATCAAGCGCTAGCAGCTATCAATTTAAGAAGTTTGCAGACTCTTCACTGCGGCGAGGCGGCGAATGATCTGCTGCACGATGTCATTGCGCATGTCCTTGTTCAGCATTTCTTCTTCTGCCGCCTTGGACAAGGCATTGGTTTCGTTATAGGTCACGTTGCGAATCTGGCGAATCTCGGTCGGCTCGATCACGGCATCGCCACCGGGGGTTCGCAGAGAAAAGCGAACGATCAGTCGCAGCTCGATTTCACGCACCTGACCGGCGACGTTAGAGCCGATGATGATGCGCTGGGCCTGTTCGCTGACGACCTGGCAGATCACCTCAGCCGTATCAGGCGAAGCCGGGTCTTTGACCACGGTGAGCTTATCGCTGGAGGACTCCAGATTACGACGCAGCAAAGTGCCCACGGGCGAGCCGCGCCCAGCCTGCACATAGATGGAGCGGAACACAAAGTTCGGCGCACCGCGCAAACGGAATCCGCAGGCTCCCAGCAAAGGCGTCAAGGCCATGGCGGCCAGCAGCGTACGTTTTTGCATCAACTGTCCTTTAATCTACAAAATCCTGCGGCTCCAGCAGAAGCCGCAGGATCACGGCGGGTGGCACGGCCCTTTCGCCAGCGATAGCGAACAAGGGTCGCACCGCCGCGAAGCTACCGCCCCCTCTCAAAGAGAGAGAGAGGAGTCAGGCGCGCCAGCGCCTCAGGGAGGTGATTAGATCACCACGTTCACGAGACGGCCGGGCACCACAATGATTTTCTTGGGTGTCTTGCCTTCGGCGAACTTCTGGTACTCCTCATGGGCCAGAGCCGCAGCTTCGATGGTGGCCTTGTCGGCACCTGCAGCCACCAGAATGGAGCCGCGCAGCTTGCCGTTGACCTGCAGCACAAGCGTAATCTCGTCCTGCACCAGTGCCTTGGGGTCCACCTGAGGCCATGCAGCATCCAGCAGATCACCCATGTGGCTGGCGTAGCCCAGCTCGCTCCACAGCACATGGGCGACGTGAGGCGTTGCGGGGTACAGCACGCGCAGCAGAATGCCGAAGCCTTCGATCAGCGCGACCTTGGCACCTGCGTCATCCAGCGCCTTGAAATCTTCCAGGGCGTTGATCATCTTCATCGCGCCAGAGACCACGGTGTTGTACTGCATGCGCGAGTAGTCGTACTCGACCTGCTTGAGCACGTTATGGATTTCCAGACGCAGAGCCTTGGCGGCCTTGCCGAATTCCACATCGTCCAGCGACTGGGCACCGGCAACGCCTGCCACGGCAGAAGCCATGTCCATGCCCGCCAGCTTGGTGCCGAAGTTGTAGACGCGGCGCAGGAAGCGGTAGCTGCCTTCCACGGCGGACTCGTTCCACTCCAGTGTCAGCTCGGGGGGCGAGGTGAACATGGTGTACAGGCGCGCGGTGTCGGCGCCGTACTTTTCGATCAGGTCCTGAGGATCCACGCCATTGTTCTTGGACTTGGACATGGTGGTCATCTCGTAGTCGAGCTTGGAGCCATCGGCCTTGAGCGTGCAAGTCGCGACGTCCACGTCCTTTTCCCAGTAGTACTCCTTGGCACCGCTGGGCAGTTTTTGCGAGTACGCACCGCGCAGCACCATGCCCTGCGTCAGCAGCTTGGTGAAGGGCTCGTCGATCTTGAGCAGGCCCAGATCGCGCATGACCTTGGTCCAGAAGCGTGCGTACAGCAAGTGAAGGATGGCGTGTTCCACACCACCGATGTACTGGTCCATACCGCTACCACCGGTCGCCAGATTCTGATCGCGCATCCAGTAATCAGCGCCCGCGCCCACCATCTGCTCGCTGTTCTTCGCGTCGCAATAGCGCATGAAGTACCAGGAGCTGTCTACGAAGGTGTCCATGGTGTCCGTTTCGCGGCGGGCTGGCTTGCCGCAGCAAGGGCAGACCACACCGGCGTGGAACTCTTCGCTCTTGATCAGCGGGTTGCCGGAGCCGTCCGGTACCAGGCCTTGCGGCAGCACGACCGGCAGATCCTTCTCAGGCACAGGCTGGGCACCGCAATCTTCGCAGTGAATGATAGGGATAGGCGTGCCCCAGTAGCGCTGGCGGCTCACACCCCAGTCGCGCAGACGCCAGGTGGTCTTGAGCTCGCCCAGACCCTTGTCGCCCACAATCTTGGCCACGGCTTGCACCGCATCCTTGTGGTTCAGGCCGTTCAGCTCGCCAGAGTTGATCAATACGCCGCGTTCCTTGTCGCCGTACCAGTCGCTCCACTGCTTGTCGTCGTAAGCGGCCTGGCCTTCAACCGCCACCACTTGCTTGATAGGCAGGTTGTATTTGTTGGCAAACAGGAAGTCGCGCTCGTCGTGGGCAGGCACGCCCATTACGGCGCCGTCGCCATAGCTCATCAGCACGTAGTTGCCAATCCACACCTCGACTTGCGCGCCGGTGATGGGGTGGGTGACGAACAGGCCAGTGGGCTTGCCTTCTTTTTCACGAACGGCCAGTTCAGCCTCTGTGGTGCCGCCCTTTTTGCATTCTTCAATGAAGGCAGCCAGCTCGGGCTTGTCTGCAGCGGCGTGCGTGGCCAGTGGGTGCTCTGGTGCTACGGCGCAGAAAGTCACGCCCATGACGGTATCGGCACGGGTGGTGAAGACGTACATCTTGCCGTCTTGGATCAGGCTGCCATCCGCACCCTTGATGTCGTGGGTGAATGCAAAACGCACGCCCGCCGACTTGCCGATCCAGTTTTCCTGCATCAGGCGCACCTTGTCGGGCCAGCCGGTCAGCGTGGCCTTCTCGTTGCCCATTTGCACATGGTCCAGCAGCTCTTGCGCGTACTGCGTGATGGCCAGGTAGTAACCGGGAATCTCGCGCTTTTCCACCAGCGCGCCAGTGCGCCAGCCGCGGCCGTCGATCACTTGCTCGTTGGCCAGCACGGTCTGGTCCACCGGGTCCCAGTTCACGACCTGGGTCTTGCGGTAGGCAATGCCCTTGTCCAGCATCTTGAGGAACAACCACTGGTTCCACTTGTAGTACTCGGGGTCGCAGGTGGCGATTTCACGCGACCAGTCGATGGCCAGGCCCATGGCCTGCATCTGCTTTTTCATGTACGCGATGTTTTCGTACGTCCACTGGGCAGGCGGCACCTTGTTCTTCAAGGCTGCATTTTCAGCGGGCAGTCCAAACGCATCCCAGCCCATGGGCATGAGGACGTTGAAGCCCTTCATGCGCAGCTGGCGCGTGAGCATGTCGTTGATGGTGTAGTTGCGCACATGGCCCATGTGCAGCTTGCCCGAAGGGTAAGGCAGCATGGAGCAGGCGTAGTACTTGGGCTTGCTGCTATCTTCGGTAACGCGGTAGGCGTCCTTGGCTTGCCAATGATCTTGCGCGGCGCGCTCGACGTCGATGTGGTTGAATTTTTCTTGCATGGTGCAGTGCAGTGGCCGCCAGCCCCCTTGGGTCACGGCAAGGTAGTAATCTGAAATCAGCAGGGATTTTAGGCTGCCCGCTCGCTTGCGCCAGTTTCGGCCAGCATGACCGCAAAGTGCGCTGCGCCTTCCAGCCCCGGCTTCCCGCGCGCAACACTGGGAAATGCCGCTGTGCGTAAGCTTTGGGCTGAACTTTGGCATCTGCCAGCAGTCTCACCCTTTCTGCCCCGCCATCGCCGGCCCTCTGCCAGAGTCTGTCAGACCGTATCTGCTTGCGCCCCATCCCCCAATGAATTTGCTTACTGAGGAGCTGTTGTTGCTTTCCCTATGGTCTTTTGCTTCTGAGTGGAACCCTTCCATGCAAACGCTGGCGGCCCTGTGTGCGCTGGCCTTTGCGGCCATGCTGGCGGGCTGGCTGACCCGCTGGCTAGTTCTCAAATTCTTTCGTCACATGCGCGATACGCTCAAGACCGGCTGGTCGCAAGTCCTCATGCATGACAAAGTGCTGCGCCGCATTGCCAAGGCCGTGCCATCCCTGATCGTGCAGTTTGGCGTGATGGGCGTGCCGTATCTGGAGCCGCGCTGGACTACGCTGATCACCAATGTGGCGATTGCCTTCACGGTCTACCACCTGGCACGCGCGCTGTGCGACCTGCTCAACGCCATGAACGAGGCGCACGAACGCGACGAAGAGCGCAAGGCCGCTGCCCAGACCCACTCCATCAAAAGCTATGTGCAACTGGGCAAGCTGCTGATCTGCAGCTTTGCGGTCGTACTCATCGTGGCCACGCTGCTCAACCGCTCACCCCTGCTGCTGCTGTCGGGGCTGGGTGCCATGTCGGCCGTGCTGATGCTGGTGTTCAAGGACACCATCCTGTCCTTTGTCGCAGGCGTGCAGCTGGGCAGCAACGACATGCTGCGCGTGGGCGACTGGATCGAGATGCCCCAGGTCGGAGCCGACGGCTTTGTGATCGACATCGCGCTCAACACCGTCAAGGTGCAGAACTTTGACAAGACCATCACCACCATCCCCACCTGGCGGCTGATGAGCGACAGCTTCAAGAACTGGCGCGGCATGTTCGAGGCCGGAGGGCGCCGCATTCAGCGCTCGCTATCCATCGATGCCCACAGCATTCACATGCTATCCAAAGATGAGCGTCATGCGCTCTCTGACATTGCGCTGCTGCGCGATTACTGGAATGAAAAAACCGGCTTGCGTGCCGTGGACGATGTACAGCCCGGCACCATCACGGCCCAGAGTGGCCACCTCATCGCGCCCGATCAGGTCAGCAATCTGGCCGCCTTCAAGGCCTATGCCTACGCCTACCTGCTGGCACACCCGCGCATTCACCAGGGGCCGGGCATGTTTTTGCTGGCCCGCACACTGGAGCCATCGCCACAGGGCGTGCCGCTGCAGCTGTACTGCTATACCAACACCACCATCTGGGTGGAGTACGAAGCGATACAGGGCGAAATCTTCGACCACCTGATCGCCATGCTGCCGCACTTTGGGCTCAAGCTGTATCAGCGCTCGTCGGACTATGGGATGCATTACCCCATCCCCGGCCCCATGAACAGCAATGTAGTAGCCCATTAACACCCGCTGCGCCCCTTGCCTGCCCACAATGGTTTGACCACCTACAAAGGAGACAGACCATGGCAGGCAAGAAGATTTTGATGATTTGCGGCGACTACTGCGAGGACTACGAGACCATGGTGCCGTTCCAGGCCCTGCTGGCCGTGGGCCATACCGTGCACGCCGTCTGCCCCGACAAAAAGGCCGGCGACCAGATCAAGACCGCCATTCACGACTTTGAAGGCGCTCAGACCTATAGCGAAAAGCCCGGCCACAACTTCACGCTCAACGCCACATTTGCCGACGTGAAAGTGGCCGATTACGACGCGCTGGTCATCCCCGGCGGCCGTGGCCCCGAATATCTGCGTGGTTATGAAAGCGTGCGCGCCGCCGTGCGCCACTTTTTTGACACCAACAAGCCCGTAGCCGCCGTCTGCCACGGTGCGCAGCTGCTGGCTGGCGCTGGCGTGCTCAAGGGCCGCACCTGCTCCGCCTACCCCGCCTGCCGCGCTGAAGTGGAACTGGCTGGCGGCACCTATGCCGACATCCCTGTCGATCAGGCTCATACCGAAGGCAATCTGGTCAGCGCCCCCGCTTGGCCTGCGCACCCGGCGTGGATTGCACAGTTCCTGGCACTGCTGGGCACCAAGATTTCGCATTAAAAAAGCCTCTAGCGCTTATTCAACAAGCGCTTAAAGCTACACATTCAAGAGCAAGCCTCTTGACTGCAGACAAACCGGGCCACACCATGGCCCGGTTTTGTTTTGGAGAGCCGCGCCATGTGCCAGGTCTTTATCAGCGCCGACCCACAACTCTGGAGCCATCGAGCCCGCTCCATCCGTCTGCATGGGGTGGCAACCAGCATCCGGCTTGAAAACCTGTTCTGGCAGGTACTGGAAGAAATCGCCGCCCGCGATGGCTTCAGCGTGCCGCAACTGTGCACCAAGCTCTATGACGAGCTGATTGCCGAACGCGGCGCGGTGGACAACTTCAGCTCTTTTTTGCGCGTGTGCTGCACCCGCTACCTGGCGCTGCAGCTGTCGGGTGATATTCCGCAGGACATGGGCATACCGATTCGCTCGCTGAGCAGCGCACCCGGGCGCGAAGCGTCATCCCTTGCGCACTGACGCTTTCAGCGCAGATACACCGCCTCAAAGCGCAGCAGCACCTGACCATCGGCATCGGTCAGCGCCAGCTTCTGGCCCTGCACCGCAAAGCTGCTGACCTGCGCCAGCGTGCTGAGAAACGCCTGCTCCCTGAGCCGCCCCTGCACACAGGCCATACGGGTCGTCGTCACCGCAGACAGGCGCAGCCAGCGCCCATCAAGGCTATAGCTGCCCCGCAGCCGGTTGCAGCCACCCGCGCCATGAAAGCGGCCAGTGCCGCTCTCCAGCACGATATGCGGCTCGGGCTGGTTGTCATAGGCGCTGACATGCGAGCCATCGCCCATCTGCACCAGCTTCCAGTAGGTATTGAGCAGCGGCGCGGGCTCTGCGGCCATGGCTTCGGCTTCGCTCATGCCTGTGGGCTGACTCCCTTCAGCCGCGCAGCCTGCCAGCCCCCACAACATGCACAGTGCGCCCAGCGCCGGGCGAAAAAAGCCTCTGAAATGAGATATGGCATGCATGGCAGGAAGGAATTAAGGGATAAAAGTGCTGCTAACGCCTACAGGACAAGCGCTAGCAGCTCATTTTTCAGGAGTCCTACATCCCCGGCGCGCCGGGCATTCCCACATAGTAATGGCCTGCCGTCATGCCGCCATCCACCACGATTTCTGCGCCCACCATGTAAGAGGACTCGTCGCTGGCCAGAAACAGCGTGGCAGCCGCGACTTCTGACGGCTCACCCACGCGCTGCAGCGCAATGTTGGTGAAGCCTTGGTTGACCTGCTCGCGCGAGCGCTGGCCGGGGTTGCCCATGGCTGTATCGACACCGCCCGGGTGCACGGAATTCACCCGCACGCCGCGGTGACCCAGCTCCATGGCGGCCACCTTGGTCAGCCCGCGCACGCCCCATTTGCTCGATGCATAGGCCGCCAGCCCGTTCGCGCCCTTCATGCCATCGACGGAGGACAGATTGATGATGGAGCCGCGCCCGCGCTCGATCATGCCCGGTGCCACAGCCTTGATGCCCAGAAACTCCCCCACCAGATTGACCTTGAGAACACGCTCGTAGTCTGCCAACGAGGTTTCAAGCAAGGTTTTGAACAGCAATACGCCTGCGTTATTGACCAGCACATCGGCCGCACCCAGGTCTTTTTCCACATTGCGCACCAGCGCGGCCCAGGATTCTTCGCTGGTCACGTCATGGGGGTAAAAACGAGCCGCGTCACCCAGCTCAGCCGCCAGAGCCCGGCCTTCGGCCTCCAGCATGTCGGCAATCGCCACTTTGGCGCCCTGCTCTACAAACAATCTGCAAGTGGCCGCGCCCATGCCGCGTGCGCCGCCGGTAATGATGGCGGTCTTGCCAGCCAGTCGGTTCATTGCTTTGTCTCCTTATCGTTATGAAAAAAGCCTCGTAAGAGGCTTTTTGATTATTGGTGGCATACCCGGCTGGCCCCCGGCCAATTTCTGCCGGAATGTACCTAGGCCAAACAGGGGTAGCGCAATGTGGAAGGCAGCTATGGGCGTGGCTCCTTCGCACCCTCCGCAGGCTCTACCGCAGTCTCACTCTGCTCCTCAGCGGCGCGCTCGCTGGGGCTGGATTTCGGGCTCCAGATGGGGCCACCGGGCAAAGGCTCTATGATTTTTCCCTCGGCATCGGCCAGCCCCACCAGCAGAGCGCGACCATCGGGCAGCACGCGAAAGTCGCCATATTTGCCGCTTTCAAAATGCGTGCCCTGCCCTTCGGGGAAGAAGTAGGCATCGGTCACCAGCACCCACTGCCCTTTGAGGCGCTTGAGCGGCAAGATCACCTCGCCCGCGCCAGCCTGCTTGCGGTCAGCCACCAGCGCCTGCACCGTGGCAACGCCCTGAGCATCAACGGCGGCGCGCACATAGGCGGTGGGGGCAGTGATATTTTCCAGACCTTCGCTGACGGCGGGCGGCAGATCAAAGCGCAGCGCCATATAGTCGCCCTGCATCAGCGACCGTGGGTCCACGGGGACCAGCGGCACCAGAATGCGCTGACCGTGGGCAATGACTTGCTCTTTGCCGCGCACATCCCAGTTGACCGCGCCAAACACCAGCGCCGCGCCAGCCAGCATCCAGGCCAGCTGCGCCTTGTTGCTGCGCGTTTGTGGCTGCGCGGCTTGCGGCACCGCATCTGCGGCAGTGCGCTGGCGCAGCACCCACAGGCCCGCCAAAAGCACGGCACCCAGTACGGCCACGCCAACGCCTTTAATGGCCAGCGGCCAGTGCAACTCGTAATAAAACTGACTCAGCACCACCAGGCCCAGCAGCGCGCACAACAAAGCAATGCGCCAGCGCCCAGCTAGCAGGGCGGCAGCGGCAATCAGGGCAATGCTTCCCAGATCCACACGAAACCATGCGCACACGGCCAGCAAGGCCCCCACCAGCATCAGCAATGCCGACATGCGGGCTTGCAGCAGACCCCGGCCGCGCCAGATGTGGACCAGCAGCGCTGCAGCCAGCAGCACCTCTGCCGCAGACAGCCAGCGCGCGGCGACAAAAGCCCAGCTCCAGCCTTTGTCCCAGCCTTCGCTCCAGCGCATCTGCCCCTGCACATCCAGCCAGTCATTACCGTAGCTGCCCTTGGCGATGAGCAGCAGCACCCCGACGATTGCGGCATCGGCAAACAACGCCCAGCGAGTCTGCGCCCAGCCTTGCCGAGGCCGTGCCAGCCGGGCGGGTTCGGCCCGCAGCCACAGCCACCACAGGGCCACCAGCAGCAGACTATCGAGCTGCAGCGGCGACAGCCACGGCAACCAGCTTTGCAGCACCATGAAGAAAACAAAGGCGGCTACCGCCCAGGCCACACCCATGATGGTCTGAATCCAGCGCGCCGGGGACAGCCAGGCTCCCAGCATCTGCAGGGCAGCCAGCAACACACAAGCCATCAACAGGTGGGTGCGGGAATCCAGGTAATCGACACCCAGATTGATCAGCACCAGCGCCTCGCCTAGCAGCCACAGCACCAGCCCTGCGCAGCCCGCAAAAGCCTGCGGCCCGCTGCGCAGCAAGGCGCCGCCACCGGCCAATGCCAGCAGGCCCAGCACCATGCCGCCAGCACCTAAAAACACCTCTTCGCCCAACCCCAAGAACACAAAGGCGAGCAGTGGAACCATGCAGACCAGTACGCCCAGCATGGCCATGGCTATGACCAGCACCGTGGGCTCATGGGCATCAACGGGCGCAGCATCGCCCTGCACCAGCCCTTGCTGCTGCGCGGCAGGCCACCAGTGGGGCTGTGATGAGAAATGCTTCATACCTGCTCCTCCCGCACGCGCTGCTGCACGCTCACCAGCCAGCGCACCGAGCCGCCCAGACAGGCTAGCCCCACCAGGGCAAAAATCAGCAGCCCCCCAATATCCGCACGCACCAGAACCCGGGCCGCCGCCGACAGCAGCAGTGTATTGACGGCCAGCGTGGCAAGGCAAAGCGAGACATAGTCCTGAAAACGCCCGTGCAGCGACAGCACCAAACTGGCTGCTACCAGTGCCAGCGTGCAGACCAGTACCGCCCCTGTGCCACGCTCCTCAAAATCAAAAATCTGCGCCACAAACATACTGCTCCACACCGCCAGCGCACAGGCCAGCGCCGCGCGATGCGACCACCAGCCCATGCCGCCCTGAACACGCAACCAGGGCAGCAGCGACACCAGAGTGGGCACACAAAGCAGCGCCAGCCACAGGCCGATGTTCAGCCAGCTGCGCAGTTGCGAGCCATTGCCGAGAAACAGCACATCCCACCAGTCCAGCCGCCCCGTCCACATGACAATGCCCAGCGCCGCAATCAGCACCCACAGCAGCCACAACCAGTCGCTGCGCAACATGCCCACCCAGATCAGCGACAGCGCGGCCCACACGGCAAACAGCTGCCAGGCATCGGCCCCGGTCTGATAGGTCTGCCCCACAAAAGCCAGCAAGCCGCCCAGCACCAGCGTGGCACAGAACAGCGCGGCCACCCGCATGCGCGGCCACATACAGGCTGCCAGCACGGATGCCGCCAGCGCGGCTTCAATCAGGCTTAGTTTGAACAGCCGGGACTGCTCCTGCCAGTTGGCCGCAATCCAGAAAATCAGACCACAGCCCAGCAGCAGGGCAGCTACCAGCAGCAGGCCGGTGCGCACATGCGACTCCATGGTTTGAGGGTTGCGGGGCGACACCGCCAGTTGATAGAGCTGCGCCACGCGCTCTTGGTCGGGCACCAGTGGCTGGGAGGCCTGATACAGATTGGGGTCCATCACATGCTTTCTGTTCAATCAGCCCATCATGCATGGCAAGCGCGGACTCTGACAAATCAGCCTTGTGACGTTTCCTCTTGCACAAAGCTGCAAGCCGCCGTATTGGTGCAGCGCCAGACGCCCTGCCCGGCCAGTGGCCCCCGCTGCATCACCAGCTTGCGCAGCGGCCATGTGCAATGCGGGCATTCGCGCACCTCGTTCATGCGCTTGACCGCAGGGGTAGGTACAGGGACTGGAGCGGGTCGCTCGGGCTGCACATCTACCGGCAACTCAACCATCGCAGCAGCCACCGGCTCCAGCAAGATATCGACCACATCGGGCGGCGGTGGCTTTACGGGCGCTGCCACAGGCTCAGACTTGGGCCGCGCAGGCGTCTTGCTCTGCATCTTTGGCTTGGGTTGCGACTTGGCGGACTGCAACTCCTTCACATGCGCCACATGCTTTTTCTCCGTGGCGCGACCAGGCTGCAGACGCACGGCTTCGAGCTTGTCCAGCAGCTCCTGCATTTGCTCAGGGCTCCATACCGTCTGCGTAAAGCTCTGGATATGGCTGACAAAGCCATCGCCGCGCGTGACTTGCGACGGCATCTCGGTCTTGAACTCGCAGTCGCCCACAAAGGCAATCACCGAGTGCACATGTTCAGGCGCAACGCCCAGCAACTCCTGAATCGCCTTGGTGTGCTTGTAGTTCTGACGCAGAGGGTTCTGAAAACGGCTGCGCTTTTTAAAAATTTGCTGCGTCCACTGCGACTGGCGCTCGCTGCCAAAAATCCAGCCCCGATAGTTCTTGGTCTCCAGCACAAACAGGCCGTAGGGCGAAAAAATCAGGTGGTCAATCTGCGTGCTGCCATCGGCTGTGGGCAAGGTGACGTTGTGCAGATCCACATAGACCAGCGGGTTGAGCTGCTTGCGAATGGTGTTTTGCACCGCCCGCTCCCCACGCCAGCCCTTGAAGCGCGGCGAGCGCAGCACGCCCAGCAGCACGGCAACCAGCAGAGCCAGCCCCAGATACAAAAACAGGCCCTGAAAGGCCGTCGCAAAAATCTGATTCATACAACCACGTCAAAAACTGGCACCACCCAAAACCAGAGATGCCAAGCAAGGGCCGCCCCGCAGCGAAGGCATCGTCCCCCTCCCGCATTGCGAAGCAAAGCGAGAGAGGGGGAAGCCGCGCTGCGGCTCAGGGGGTGCAATCAGTTCAACGCCATGCTCAAACGGCGGCGGTAGCTGTTGACCATGGCGGTCGCCTCATCCAACTCGGCGCTGCTTTTGCCCAGCAGCTCGATGCCGCCAGCGGCCTGGCCGGGCACGGCGTCTTGCTTTTTGGGCTTGGGCGGTGTGAGCAGTTCCAGCACTGCGACGATGAGCTTGCGCGCGGCCTGATCGCTCCAGCCCTTGTCGCGCATGATGATTTCCAGCAGCTCATCCATGGCCATGGTCCACTGGTTATGGGCCAGCAGGGCGCGGGCGCGGCCAAAGCGGGCGTCAAAGTCGCGTTTGTTGGCGGCGATCAGCGGGTCGTATTTGGCCACATCGGCGTTGTCGCCTTCGGTGGCGAATTCCAGCGCCTTGAGCCACTGGTTCAGCGCTTCAAAGCGCAGCGGCTGAGGAATGCGCTTGATGGGCTCGGCCAGCAGGGCGCGGGCTTCTTCAAAGCTGCCGGTGGCGATCAGCAGGCGCACATAGTCAAAGCGTGCGTCGTCGTTGGCGGGGTCGGCCGCCAGTGCATCGGCCATTTTTTGCAGTGCAGCCTGGGTGTCGCCAGCCGCCAGCAGGGCTTGCGCTTCGTCGACTTCAGATTCAGCAGCCATCTCGTCGCCAGCAGGCAGGTGCTTGTCGAGGAATTCGCGCAGCTTGCCTTCGGTCTGAGCCCCTGTGAAACCGTCCACGGGCTTGCCTTCAATCATCAGCACGCAGGTGGGAATGGAACGAATGCCAAACATGCTGGCCAGTTGCTGCTCTTGATCAGAGTCGATCTTGGCCAGCTTGAAGCGGCCTTCGTAGGCGATTTCCAGCTTTTCCAGAATCGGGCCCAGCGTCTTGCAGGGGCCGCACCAGGGCGCCCAGAAGTCCACCAGCACCGGCACGGCCATGGAGGCGGCAATGACTTCGGCTTCAAAATTCTCGATGGTGATGTCAATCATGTGATTCCCAATGCTGCTTGTGCGCTGCCACGGGGCAGCGGCGCTGATGTGTCGACGATCTTCCGGTCACTGCCCGGCCGCCGCGCGATGCTGCGATTCTCCATGCAAATGCGCGCCAGCAATTCATAGGCTGGTGCGGGCTGGGTCTTTGCTCCACAAATGAGAGCAGCTAGCGCCTGCATTGAATGCTTTCAAACATGCTTTATGCCAAGAACCAATATGCATAAAGCGCTAGCCGCTCTCGTTTTAAGAGTGCACACGATGCAGCCCTGACAGCCGCCTCCGCTATATTGCTCACAAAGCAAGGAGCGCAGACTTGATTGAAGTTTCACAACTGGTGTTCGAATACCCCGGCCACCGCGCACTCGATGGCGTGAGCGTCTCGATTGGCGCAGGCAGCGTCACCGCGCTGGTGGGGCCCAATGGCGCGGGCAAATCCACGCTGATGCGCTGCATTGCCGGCCTGGATCAACCGCTGTCCGGCCATATCCGCGTCAAAGACTTGTCCGTCGAAGAGCAGCCGCGCGAGGTGCACCGCCACCTCGGCTATCTCTCTGATTTTTATGGCCTGTACGACCGCCTGAGCGTCATGCGCTGCCTGCAGTACTCAGCGCTGTCCATGGGCGTGGCGCCTAGTTGCGTGCCCGCCCGCGTGCAGCAGGTCGCCACGCAACTAGGGCTGACGGAGCTGCTGCACCGCCACCCTACCGAGCTGTCTCGCGGCCAGCGCCAGCGGGTGGCGATTGGGCAGGCGATTGTCCACCAGCCCAGCGTGCTGCTGCTGGATGAACCCGCCAGCGGGCTGGACCCGGATGCGCGCAGCAGCCTGTCACAGCTGTTTCGCCAGTTGCAGGCACAGGGCATGACGCTGATCGTCTCCAGCCACATCCTGAGCGAGCTGGACGAGTACTGCACCCACATTCTGAGCATTCGCAACGGCCGCATCGAGAGCCACGAAGCACTGCAAAGCGCAGGCGGCGTCAGCCAAAGCCAGCAGAGCCATCAGGCCGCCGCCAACGATCAGCCACAGCTTTACGCGCTGGAAGTGGTCATGCCGCAGACCGAGGGCTTTGAAGCCCGCCTGCGCCAGGCCCTGCTGAGCACCACGGTGCAGGACTTTGACATCACCGGCAGCCGCCCCATTCAGCTGTGGCTGCCCGCCGCAGCGCCCGCCCGGGCCGAATGGCTGAGCCAGCTGGTGCAGGCCGGCATTCCCGTCGCATCGCTGGCCCCTGTGCGTGAGCGGCTGCAAGACCGTTATGCCCGCACGGCGCAGGCCCGTGAGACCGAGAACAAGGAGCAAGCATGAGCGCCGCGCGCAACCCCGAATTTCAGCGCCAGCTCTGGCTGAACTGGCGCCCCTCGCTGCTGGCATGGAGTCTTGGCCTGAGCCTGCTGATACTGGCCATGCCGCTGGCCCTGTCTTCCCCCAAGGATTTGCCGGGCTCACTCAGCATGACGGCCATTGCCGGGGTGTGGGTGGCCGCCATCGTCTACGGCAGCGTGCTGGCCGGGCGCAGTCTGGCCGAAGAAGCCAGCCAGAACACCTGGGACTGGCAGCGCCTGTCTGCCCTGTCGCCCTGGCAGATGGCATGGGGCAAGCTGCTGGGCGCGGCCCTGCCCGCTTGGCTGTATGTGCTGTGGTTTGCAATTGCCTCGGCAGCCATTGCCACCGTGTGGGTGATGGAGCCCATACAAATTCACCACACCATAGGCCTGGCCGTGCTCTGGGGGCTGGGCCTCCAGACCTGGGCCATGAACTCGGTGCTGATGAGCTGGGGCCAGCAAGACCGCCCCGTCAACCGCAGGCGCGCGGCCATATTGCCCTTGCTGCTCCTGTTTTTCATACCCGGCCCGTTTATCAGCCATGTTTACAGAAGTGTGGCGGAGAACAGCAGCAATCCCGTGCTGTGGTGGGGCATGGATGTAGGCGGGCTGGGCCTGGCCTATCTGGCCGGTGCCCTGGTACTGGGCCTGGGCCTGCTGGGCCTCTGGCGCCAGCTGTGCACGCGGCTGGATGTGCGCACCCTGCCCTGGGCCTGGCCGCTGGGTCTGGCACTGACGGGCTTTTTCTCCGCAGGCTCGCTGAACATGGGAATTGCCGCTTTTTTCAGCAGCACCGCCTTGATTGCGCTGACAGGCACCGCCTATGTCGCGCTTCAGCACATGGATCAGCACCTGCGCGCATGGCGCCAGGTGCAATGGTCGGCCTCGCGCCAGCGCTGGCGCGAGGCGCTTGAGGCGTTGCCGCTGTGGCCCGTCAGCCTGCTGCTGGCCTTTGCCATGGCCTTGCTGCTGCTGTTCGCCCCGCATAGCTTCGAGGCTGCCATCAGCGGCCAGCTCAACAGCCTCAACCTCTATCTGTGCCTGCATTTGCTGCGCGACTGCCTGCTGCTGACGGGTTTTGCCCTGCTTGCGGGCAAGCTCAAGTCGCCACTGGCCGCGTTTGTGATTGCCTGGCTGATCCTCAACTTCGCCGCGCCGCTACTGGCCTATGGCGTGGGCGGCTCTACGGGAGCCTTGATTGTGCAACCCGTGGTCGCCATGTGGTTTGGCTCGACCGATGCGGCAGAGCAAGTCGGCGCATGGGTGCGCTATGTGCCCTGGGTGTCTCTGGGCCTGCAGATTCTGGTCACGCTGGGCTGGGTGGTTTACGTCTTCAAAGACCGCGTGCTGGGCTTTGCGCGCGAGCACGCGGCGGCCTGAGTCGGGTGGTCATAGCTGCTTTGCACAAGCGGCTATGACCTACCGCCGCAAGGCCGTGCAGCAAAACCGTAAAATCAGGGGTTCCACTAGGCCGGGCGGCAGCCGCCCTCAAGAGACAACATGAACCCCATCCAAGTTGGCGTAGTCATGGGTTCCAGCAGCGACTGGGACACCATGCAACACGCAGTTGCCATCCTCCAGCAATTCGGTATCACTTTTGAGGCCAAGGTCGTGTCGGCCCACCGCATGCCGGACGACATGTTCCGCTTTGCCGAAGGCGCCGCAGATCGCGGTATCAAGGCCATCATCGCCGGTGCCGGCGGCGCAGCCCACCTGCCCGGCATGATTGCTGCCAAGACCACCGTGCCCGTGCTGGGCGTGCCTGTGGCCAGCCGCCACCTGCAAGGTGTGGATTCACTGCACTCCATCGTGCAAATGCCCAAGGGCGTGCCCGTGGCCACTTTTGCCATCGGCACCGCCGGTGCAGCCAACGCGGCCCTGTTTGCCGTGGCCCTGCTGGCCAATGAAGACCCTGCGCTGCGCGCCAAGCTCGACGCCTTCCGCGTGGAGCAGACCGAAGCCGCCCGCAACATGACGCTGCCGGTGAACGAATGAGCAACGCTAACAACACCGCCGTGATTTTCCCGGGAGCGACTCTCGGCGTGCTGGGCGGCGGTCAGCTGGGCCGCATGTTTGCGCACTCCGCGCAGGCCATGGGCTACTTCACCGCCGTGCTGGACAAAGACGAAACCAGCCCCGCGGGTCTGGTCAGCCACCACCACATCCGCACCGGTTACGAAGATGCGCAAGGTCTGGCAGAACTCGCCCAGCTGTGCGCCGCCGTGACCACCGAGTTTGAAAACGTGCCCGCCGCCGCTTTGAACAAACTGGCCGAGAGCCTGCCCGTGTCGCCCACCGGTTCTGCCGTGGCGATTGCGCAGGACCGCGCTGCCGAGAAGTCCCACTTTGTGAAGTGCGGCGTGCCCTGCGCGCCTTACGCCGTGATTGAGACCCTCGCGCAACTGGCTGCCGTCAACGACGCGCTGCTGCCCGGCATCTTGAAGACGGCCCGCATGGGCTACGACGGCAAGGGCCAGATTCGCGTCAAGACCCGCGAAGAACTGGCCCAAGGCTGGGCTGAGCTGGGCCATGTGGCCTGCGTGCTGGAAAAAATGCTGCCACTGGCACACGAATGCTCCGTCATCGTGGCCCGTGGCCGCAATGGCGACATCGTCAACCTGCCCGTGCAGCGCAATCTGCACCGCGAGGGCATTCTGACCGTCACCGAGGTTTATGAAGGAAATCTGCCTGTAACTCAGGTAGAGCAAGCGATTGCAGCTGCAAAGTCTGTAGCAATCGGCCTCGACTATGTCGGCGTGCTGTGCGTAGAGTTCTTTGTGCTGGACAACGGTCAGCTCGTGGTCAACGAGATTGCCCCACGCCCGCACAACAGCGGCCACTACAGCCAAAACGCGCTGGATGTGTCGCAGTTCGACCTGCAAGTGCGCTGCATGACCAACCTGCCACTGACACAGCCACGCCAGCACAGCGCCACCGTCATGCTGAACCTGCTGGGCGACCTGTGGTTCAAGGACAGCGATGTGGCCCAGAGCCCTGCGTGGGACCAGATTCTGGCCCTGCCCGGTGCCCACCTGCACCTGTACGGCAAGGTCGATGCCAAGCGCGCCCGCAAGATGGGCCACTTGAACATCACCGCGGCCACTGCGGAGCAAGCCCGTGCCACAGCCCTCAAGGCTGCTGAAATTTTGGGCATTGAAGCGTTCTGATAACACCCCCTGAGCGGCTACGCCGCTTCCCCCTCTCTCGCTACGCGGGAGGGGGACGACGCCCTCGCTGCGGGGCGGCCCTTGCTAGGCGTCCTTCACCTGCGCCATGCAAGAGCAAAAGCACCGCACACACTGCGGCGCAGTGAATGAAAGAGGAATCGAAATGATCTTGGATGGAACGCTGGACGCCTCGGTACAAGCCGCTGCGCTTGCCTTGCAACAAGGCAAGCTGCTGGGCCTGCCCACCGAGACGGTTTATGGCCTGGCCGCAGACAGCGACAACGACGCTGCCGTGGCGCAGATCTTTACCGCCAAGGGCCGCCCCGCCAGCCATCCGCTGATCGTGCATGTGGCAGATGCTGCGGCCATCACCCGCTACGCCAAGGAAGTGCCGGTCTTTGCCCAGCAACTGATCGACGCCTTCTGGCCCGGCCCCCTCACGCTGATCCTGCCTCGCCTGCCCGAAGCCGCCAAGGCATCGACGGGCGGGCAGGGCAGCGTGGGCCTGCGCTGCCCCAGCCACCCCGTGGCGCATGCGGTGCTCAAAGCCTGCCAGCAGTTGACGCCGCCCGTGTGGGGCGTCTCGGCGCCCAGCGCCAACAAGTTTGGCCGCGTCAGCCCCACCACGGCAGAGCATGTGGCCACCGAGTTTGGTGACGACCTGCTGGTGCTGGACGGCGGCGCTTGCGAAGTGGGCATTGAATCAACAATAGTCGACTGCACACGCGGCGTGCCCGTGCTGCTGCGCCCCGGCGCCATCACCCGTGACGATATTGAACGCGCCTGCGGCATGAAGCCGCTCTCAAAAGAAGAGCTGTCGGCGAACACCCCACGGGCGTCAGGCACGCTTTTGGCACATTACGCCCCCAACGCCAAGGTGCGGCTGATGGAGGCCAAGCAGCTGCAAGCAGCGCTGGATATTCTGGGCAAAGACGGCAAGAACATCGCTATTTACCACCGCAGTCCTCTCAAGGCACCCAGCGCCCAGTTGCTGCTGCGCCGCATGTCTGACGACCCCCGCGACGTGGCCCGTGAGCTGTTTGGCATGCTGCGCAATTTTGACGACTGGGGCGCCAAGCTGATCTGGATTGAAGCCCCTGCTGACACCGCCGACTGGGAAGGCGTGCGCGACCGCCTGCAGCGCGCTGCGGCGGCAGGCTAAAAGCAAAGAACCAGCGCATGCGCTGGTTCTTTTTTGGGCGCCTGGCTAAACCTTAGAAGTTATAGGCAGCAGCCACCGTCAACACGGTGGGGCGAAAGCGAATATCAATATTTCGCTGCACGCCTGCGGTAGTGGTGGTGAGCTTGGTCTTGACCTTGGCCGTAGCCACCGCGCCCAAGATAGACCAGCGCTCATTGATGCGGTAGCTCAGGCCCACCTGCCCTGCCAGCCCCCAGGAGTCCGACAGGCTAATGTCCGTGGGCCCACCGTTGAGCGCGTTGTTGGCGGCCGTCGATTTGGTCTTGTCGAAGTTGGTGTAGTTCACACCAATGCCTACAAATGGCCTCCACTGACTATTGGCCTCACCAAACTTGTAGTTGAAGAACAAGGTGGGAGCAATCTGGCGCACTTCTGCCAGCTTCTGCCCATTAAAGGCTGCAATGTGCGGGGGCAAATTGCCCGCGATCTTGCCATTCACATCATGGGTTGGCGGGTAGCCCAATGCCAGCTCCACTTCCATATTGGGATGGAAGCCATAGGCCAGCGACAGGAACAAGGTGGATTTGTTTTGCACCTCCACGCTAATCCCGGAAGGAGGGCCAGGTAGCATGGGGCCCACCGCATCACTGGCCGATGAGTGGGGCGCAATATGCGAAATACCAGCGCGGATAGACACTTGGGCTGCGGCCACACCGCAGCCACCTGCCAGCAAAGCCGCCAGCAATGCGTGAGAAATCAAACGACTCATACAGATACTCCTGAAGCTTTACTCATGCACCGGCGCCAGCCAGCACTTTCTGGAAGAACGCGCGCGCAGCCACACTACAGAACGGCGGCACCAGCGAGCCGTGATAGGCCTGCACCACGGCTTCAGCACCACCCTGCGCGGCAACGCCGGCCTTGGTTTGTGCAAAACCAGCCTTCACTGCGGCAAACGGATCACTGGCACCTGCAGGGGCAGAATCCACATCCAGCGCCGTCACCAAACCAGCAGGCAAACTGGCCCACAGCTGCTGCATCAAACCGGTGTTGGGAGCGTAGAAAACGGTCGGGTCCGCATTGCCGCCGCACATCAGCACTGGCGCGCGGGGCGTCCAGCCACGCAGGTCGTTCTTTGCCAGCGCCTGACGAACGGGGTTGGCTGCAGTGGTCGAAGGCATGCCCGTGGTGACGGCTGGCAATGCGCCATCAGGATTGGCCTTGGCATCCATCAAATACGCCAGACGCGTGGGGTTGTTGATCAAGTTGTTCTTGCCAAAACCCAGTGCAAACAACGGAGCCTGTGCCGCAGGTGTGGTGGGCGGCGTAATGGACTCCAGCCCCGGCGCGGGTGCGGTACTGCTGAACAACGTGGTCAGCGGCAGTTTGCCCTGCTGAACCAGGCTGGTAAACGGCGTGGATGATGGCAGCAGCGTTTCGATGCCAGTGGCGTACTGGGCCTCATAGATATCCGAAGTCTGGCGGTAAATATTGCCGTAGGCTTTCTGGTAGCTGGTGGTGATCAAAGGCAGGAACAGGGTGGAGCCCAGGTTCACATTGCCCGAGAAGATCGCATCCCCGAAAGCCGCCATCGCATAAGGGCCCGACAAGGGTGCCGATGCGGTCACCGGCATGCCCGCAGCCTGCATGGCGCGGTGCGTGGCCATGGCCACAAAACCACCTTGCGAGTAACCCGTCACCAGCAGCGCGCCGGAGTCTTTGCCTCCTAGATTCGGCAACGCCTTGCGTGCAGCCGTCAGCGAATCGATCATCTCCTTGGACTGCTGGTCAGCATTCAGATACGGGTGATAGCCCAGCTTGGAGACGTCGTAGCCTGCGTAGTTGGGCGCAACCACAATAAAGCCCTGCGCGGCAAACATGGCCGCCAGCAAAGTGCCTTCACTGGCGCCGGGGCGTGCGGGTTCGGTGATATCGGCAATGTTGTATGCGCGGTCAGACGTTGTGCCATGCGCATAAAGCAGCACGGGGCGTGGGCCAGAGCAGCCTGCCGCATCGCCCTTGGGGATCATCAGCGCGCCAGAAGCATTGGTGGCCTCGCCTGCACCGCCCACGGTTCCATACTCGATATAGCGAATATCCACCCCACACTTGGGTGCGCCTGCCAGCTGCAGCAGGCTTTTGCCCGAAGCATTGGCATCCAGCCGCCCCTTGAACTCTTCTGCCGTCAACACAGTCACGCCCAGCGGAGGATTGTGGATGAGCGAGCCTCGCGCACCGCTGTTATCGGTCTGCGTGCTGCCGCCGGAGTCTGAGCCTCCGCCGCCACAGGCGACTAGCAGCCCCGCTGAAGCCAATGCAGCAGCCAGTAGTTTGAGTGTGCTTGCCAAGATGATGTCCTCCTGAGGTGTTATGAATCGCACGGTCGTGCTTTTTTCCTCAATATCATCGTAGCGACACTCCCACATGCTTTGTCATCGGGCAACTACCGATAGGTTTGCAAAAACATGCGCACTGACAGAAAAGTGCCTTCCCCTACCAGTCCTGCGCCCATCAAAAAACCGGGCCAAAGCCCGGTTGTCGATGACGCTTACTGCGCAGCCGTCCAGTCCACCAGTGCATCCCACGCCGCGCGGGCCGCTGTGGCGTTGGCGTGGTTGGCCATGGCGACCAGCACATAGCGCTGGCCGCTGATGCCATCGACGTAACCAGCCAGCGCCGTCGAATCACGCAGGGTGCCGGTCTTGAGGTGCGCAGAGCCCGCAAATTTGCTGCGGCTGCGGCGCAAAGTTCCATCCACGCCGACGATGGGCATGGAGGAGACAAACTCCGGCATCACGGGCGACACCCAGGCACTTTGCAGCATGCGGCCCAGGCCGTTGGCGGTAATGCTGGCATTGCGGCTCAGGCCTGCTCCGTTGTCCACAGCGGGCTGCTCGACATTGCCAAGGCGTGCCGTCCACCACTGCGCCAGAGACTGGCGGGCAGACTCGTAATTGGTCACACCCGTGCGTTGCATGCCCAGCGTCAGCAGCACATGCTGCGCCATGATGTTGTTGCTGTATTTGTTGATGTCGCGCACCACTTCAGACAGCGCGGGCGACTCCAGCTGAAACGCAGGTTGCAGGCCTTGCGGCACGGTGCCGTCATGCGCGCTGCCGGTGAGCTTGCCGCCCAGCTCACGCCACATGCCTTCGATGGCCTTGGCCGCAAAGCGCTCGGGCTGCGCCGGGGCGATGGACCAGCTTTTGTCACCGCAACTGGCCGGATAGCTACCGTTGAAAGCGATGCGCTGTGGGTTGGCCATGTCCAGCTGCATCTTGCTGCGCCAGTCGCCACAATCAGAATTAGGAGCTGCCAGCGCCAGTGTCTGCTGGTTATCCATACCAAACATGGGTGGATCGTATTGAATACGGGCGACACCAGCTCCTGTATCAGGAGCGACATTGACCGCTACCGCTTTGTAGTTGATCAGCAGCGCATCGGGAGATGCGTTGTAGGGGCGCCAGGGTTCGTTGTCAAAACCGGCCGCATCATGCGCGGGCAGCTGAAAAGCGCTGCGGTCCAGCACGATGTCGCCCACGATGACCTTCACGCCCATGCCTTGCAGGCGACGCAGCATCAGCCACAGGCGTTCCAGCACCAGCTTGGGGTCGCCCTGCCCTTGAATGTAAAGATTGCCGCGCAACGCGCCATCGACCACCGGGCCGCCCAGATACACGGGCGTACGCCACACAAAGGCCGGGCCGAGCTGATCAAGCGCCGCATAGGTGGTGACCAGCTTCATGACGGATGCCGGGTTCATGGGCTGCTGCGTGCGCCAGGCCAAGCTGGGAGCCGTTTTGCCGTCCACGTTCACTACCAGCAAGGACACGGCCTCGCGCGGAATCTTGGCGCGCTGCAGCGCGGTTTCGACCGCGGCGGGAATGCGCGTATCCGCCGGCTGGGCCTGGCTGTAAGAGGTCTGAGCCAGCAGCGCCAGCAAAGGTGCGCCAAGCGCGGCGAGGGTCTTGCGAAGAAAGGTGGGGGTCAGCAGCATCGCGCAAGTCTACGCCGGGCTTTGGCAGCGCCAGCGGCAAGGTAGCGGCGGGCGTCCGATAATGTCAGCCTCCCTCTGCCAGCCAGTGCAGCACGAATAGCGCTCCAGCCCCATGCGGCTGACGCCCCGCCGAACATGAATCTTCTCGCCATCGACACCAGTACCGATACCCTGTTTGTTGCCGTCCAGCAGGGTGATGCCGTCTGGCAGCACAGCGGACCGGGCGCACAGCAGTCGTCGGCCCAGTTGCTGCCCGCCATTCGCCAGCTTTTGAAGGATGCCGGACTCACCTTCAAGCAGCTGGATGCCATTGCCTTTGGCCGTGGCCCCGGCTCCTTCACGGGTCTGCGCACGGCCTGCGCCATCACGCAAGGTCTGGCCTTTGCCGCCAAGGTGCCGGTGCTGCCCATTGATTCGCTGCTGACAGTGGCCGAAGAAGCGCGCCACCAGCACGGCTGCACCGAGGTCGAAGCCGTGCTGGATGCGCGCATGAACGAGGTTTATCACGCGCCGTTTCGGTATGTGGATGGCCAGTGGATAGAGCCCGAAGACTTTGGCCTGTGCGCGCCCCAAGCACTGCAAGTCGCCGCCGGCATGACGGTGGCCGGCAATGCCCAGCCCATCTACCCCGAGCTGCTGGCCCCCGCCGCCCCGCATGTGCAGGCCATGCCCACCGCCACCGCCATGCTGCGCCTGGCACCGGCGCTGTTGGCAAAAGGCTGCGCCGTGCCAGCGGAAGAGGCACTGCCCCGCTACATCCGCGATAAAGTGGCAAAAACGACGGCAGAGCGCGAAGCGGAAAAAGCCGCCGCTGCAGCTGCCGCACTGGCTGCCACCGACAACGCCGCTCAATAAGCTTCAATGACATCACCCAGCAGCTCCTCACTGCCCGCCACCAGCGCCTGCATGGACGATGCGGCATCTCTGGTGCACTTCGAGCCGTTGTCCGCGCTCTGGCTTGATACCCTGCTCCCCATTGAGGAGCAAGCTTATGCCCACCCCTGGTCGCGCGGCAACTTTCAGGATGCCATGGTGGCCGGGTATGAGGTGCAGTTGCTGGTCGATGCCAATCACCAGTTGCTGGGCTACTTTGTTGCCATGTCCGTGCTCGATGAGGTCCACCTGCTCAACATCACCGTCAACCCTGCCCACCAGCGCCAAGGCTGGGCACGCCTGCTGCTAGATGCGCTGGCCCTGTGGTCGCGGCAAAAGAATGCACAGTGGATCTGGCTGGAAGTGCGCGAAAGCAATCAGCGCGCCCGCGAGGTCTATCTCAAGCACGGCTTCACCGAAGTGGGCCTGCGCAAAAATTACTACCCCAACCCCAACGGCCCGCGTGAAAACGCCGTGCTTATGAGTCTGAAACTATGGCCCTGAACCTGGACGCCCGCCAGCGGGCCATGCTGGAAGCAATGGGCATTACCGTCTGGTTGCCTGAGCCTGTAGAAACGGCTGTGGCACTGGAGACCAGCGCTGCCATTGCAGGCACCGAATTGCGTGCAGCTGAACCTGTACCTGCGATGCGCGCTACTGTTATTGCAGCTGTCCCGGCACCTGCCCCTGTGTCTGCGCCTGAGCCGCAATCTGCAGCGCCAGCACCGGTTGCGGTGCCTGCCCCGGCCCGCGCACCCGCACCTGCACGACAGCCAACCCCCATCCTCCCCAGCCACCCGCATGAGCCGCGCCAGTTTGTGCAGCAGCCTGCGGCAGGTCCTGCGGGCGAACCCGGTCTGGGCTGGACGATCAGCCCCGCGCAACTGGTCTACCCGCACGCGCCGCAGCATGTGCAGGCCAGCGAGCAAGGCGGCTGGCTGATCTTGCTGGAGCCTGCAGCCAACCCACCCCTCATCAGCCCTGCGCAAAAGCCCACGGCCGACAGCGCGCAGACCGCGCTGCAAGGCGATGCGGCAAGGCTGCTGGACAATATGCTGCGCGCCCTGCAGCTGCAAGAAAAGCCGCGCGTCTTCAGCGCTGCGCTGCACCGCGCGCCGCCTGATGCCGACCTGAGCCATGCCCAGCCACTGCAACCCGCACTGGAGACCTTGCTGCGCGAGCTGCGCCCCGACTGCGTGCTGGTGCTGGGCCTTGCCAGCGCCCGCGCCGTACTGGGCCGCCACGATGCGCTGGGCCGTCTGCGCTCTGAACCGCATCGCATTGCGGGCGTGCCAACCGTGGTGACTTACGACCCCAATTACCTGCTGCGCGCACCGCAGGCCAAGGCAGGTGCCTGGGCCGACCTGGTGCAGGCCCATGCATTTACAAAACCGGTGTGACAGGGAAAAGACAAGCCCTGCTTACCCACTCCCCCATGCACGTTGCACGCGACATGCTGCAGTGCAACGTAGCATAATCATTGACTTAGCTTTATTGAAAGACATCCGTGGAAACCTACCCTAGTTGGTAGCTTTCAGCTCCCGGTTCGAACTGCGGGGTTGAAAGCGCCCTGATCCCTGCAGAACCTCAAGAACAACCGGGAGTGAGCTGATGCTCAACATCTTTACGCTAGCCAATGGCCGACTCGTTCAGGAAGAAATCGAGTCTCTGGCCGACCTCGAACGCTTTCAGCCCATCTGGGTCGATCTGGAATCGCCCACCCTCGAAGAAAAGCGCTGGATCAAACAGCACTACGAGCTGTCCATCCCTGAAGATGCGATGGACGACGACATCGAGGAATCCGCCCGCTTCTACGAGGAAGACAACGGCGAGCTGCATATCCGCAGCGACTTCTTGATTGATGACGACGAAGACCCGCGCTCGGTGCGCGTCGCCTTTATCCTCAACCAGCACAACAAGAACCTGCGCAGCTGCGGCGTACTGTTCTCGATTCACGATGAAGACGTGCCCGTGTTCCGCCTGCTGCGCATGCGTGCGCGCCGTGCACCGGGCCTGATTGACGCCGCCGAGGACGTGCTGCTCAAACTGTTTGACGCGGACGCAGAATACTCCGCCGACACGCTGGAGCGCATTTACGACGACCTGGAAAAAGTCAGCCAGCAAGTGCTTTCCGGCAACGTGACCGACGAAGCCGCCAAGGATGTGCTGGGCGCCATTGCCCGGCAGGAAGACTTGAACGGCCGCATTCGCCGCAATGTGATGGATACGCGCCGTGCCGTGAGCTTTTTGATGCGCTCCAAGATGCTCAATGCCGAGCAGTTCGAGGAAGCACGCCAGATCCTGCGCGACATCGAGTCCCTGGACAGCCACACGGCCTTCCTGTTCGACAAGATCAACTTCTTGATGGACGCCACCGTCGGTTTCATCAACATCAACCAGAACAAGATCATCAAGATCTTCTCTGTGGCCAGCGTCGCCTTGCTGCCGCCCACGCTGATCGCCAGCGTCTACGGCATGAATTTCCAGTTCATGCCCGAGCTGAACTGGGAATATGGCTACCCCTATGTAGTCGCTCTCATGGTGGCCAGTGCGCTAGGCCCCATGCTGTATTTCCGCAAGCGCGGCTGGTTGAAATAGATTTAGCTCCCCCTGAGCGGCTTTGCCGCTTCCCCCCGAGGGGGACGACAGCCCCGCTGGGGGCGGCCCTTGCTTGCTGTCTCTGACTTGGTTTGTTTAGCGATTTAAAGACGCTTGCACAGGTCTTCGATCACGGCTTGCGCGTAGCGGCTGGCAATACTCTGTACAAACAGCGGAAAGTCCACATGCGCCGCGTCGTCGGCCTTGTCCGAGATGCTGCGCATGGCGGCAAATGGCAGGTCGTAATCTGCGCAGACCTGGGCAATGGCGGCACCCTCCATCTCTACGGCCAGCGGTGCAAGATCAGCCTGCTCCAGCCCTTGGCGCAACTGCGCTGCTTCTTCACTGCCAGAGACAAAGCGGTCACCACTGACGATCAGACCTTCATGCACCTGCGGCACGCCAAGGCCCAGCTCTGCCGCCCACTCTCCAGCCTGTTGCTGCACGCAAGCCTGCACTGATTGCAGCAAGGCATTGGAGAGCGCTGCATCGCAGTCAAACACGGCACGGCCATAGCCGGGCACCTCAAAGCGCGGGAACAGCGGCGATGCATCCATATCGTGCTGCACATACTGGCGTGCCACCACCACATGGCCCACATGCACCGCATCACCCAGCCCGCCCGCCACGCCGGTGAAGACGATGGCTTTGGCGCCAAAGCGCTCAATCAGCGCCACCGCCGTGGTGGCCGCGGCCACCTTGCCAATGCCAGACAGCGCGCAGATCACCTCTTTGCCATGCAGCTTGCCAGTCCAGAAGATACGGCCTGCATGCCGAGTTTGCTGCGCGTTCTCCAGCAAATGGACGAGTCCATCCTGTTCTTCGGCAAGCGCGCTGAGTATGGCTATCGGCATGGGGAAACTCTTCTTGGATTCAGATCAAAGCGCCTATTGTGGCCGCTGCCGTGATCGCCGATGAAAACAAAAAAGGAGCGCATCGCGCTCCTGTGAAATTGCCTTGGAAAGACAAGATGAAATCAATCAGGCATCGCGCAGCTCTCGGCGCAAAATTTTGCCTACGGGGGTCTTGGGCAGCTCGGTGCGGAAGATGATGTGGCGCGGGCGCTTGTAGCCCGTCAGATTGGCCTGGCAGTACTCACGCACGATCTGCTCGGTCAGCGCCGGGTCTTTCTTGACGATGACCAGCTTGATGGCCTCGCCCGACTTTTCATCGGGCACGCCGACCACCGCGCACTCCAGCACGCCGGGGCAGTTGGAGACCACGTCTTCCACTTCGTTCGGATAGACGTTGAAGCCGCTGACGATGACCATGTCCTTCTTGCGGTCCACGATCTTCACAAAACCGCGTTCGTCCATGGTGCCGATGTCGCCGGTCAGAAAGTAGCCGTCAGCCGTCATGGACTTGGCCGTTTCATCGGGACGTTGCCAGTAACCGGCCATGACCTGCGGGCCCAGCACAGCCACTTCGCCAGGCTGTCCCCATTCAGTCACATCCTGCCCGTCGCTCCCCACCAGCTTGACGTAGGTACTGGGCAAGGGCACGCCAATCGTGCCCGAATAAGCGGTTGCCGTGACAGGGTTGCAGGTGACAGAGGGGCTGGTTTCCGACAGGCCATAGCCTTCGCAGATGGGGCAGCCGGTCTTTTTGAGCCACAGCTCGGCCACAGCGCTTTGCACGGCCATACCACCGCCCACCGATACCTTGAGATGACTCCAGTCCACGGTGTTGAAGTCCGGGTGATTGGCCAGCCCGTTGAACAGCGTGTTCACCGCAGGCAGACTGTGAAAACGGTGCTTGGACAACTCTTTCAGCGTCGCCTTGAGGTCACGCGGATTGGGGATGAGCACGGTTTTTCCACCCGTGCGCATGGAGAGCATCATGTTCACCGTAAAGGCGAAGATGTGATACAGCGGCAGCGCGCAGATACTGGTGGGCTGCTCGCCCGCAGGCACCTTTTTCATCGCCGGCGCGTTCCACGCTTCGGACTGGAGCACGTTGGCAATGATGTTCTTGTGCAGCAGCACCGCGCCCTTGCTCACGCCCGTGGTGCCGCCTGTGTATTGCAGCAGCGCCATGTCGTCGGCCTTGAACACGGGGGCCGTAAAGTTGCCGCCGCGCCCCATGGCCAGCGCATCGTTGAAGCGCACAGCACCGGGCAGGCTGAAGGCAGGCACCATCTTTTTTACGGAACGCACCACGTAGTTAACTAGGGCACCTTTGAGAAAGCCCAGCTCGTCCCCCATGGCGCACAGCACGATGTGCTCAATAGCGCTGCCATGCATGCCGTCCTGCAGCGTCTTGGCAAAGTTCTCGATGATGACGATGGCTTTGGCGCCCGAATCTTTGAGCTGATGCTCCAGCTCGCGTGCGGTGTAGAGCGGGTTGACGTTGACCACTACATAACCGGCACGCAGCACCGCAGCCACGGCCACTGGGTACTGGGGGATATTGGGCATCATCAGCGCTACGCGGTCACCGCGCTGCAGGCCCAGTCCTTGCAGATAGGAGGCAAAGGCCTTGCTCTGCGCATCGACCTCGGCAAAGCTCAGCTCTTTGCCCATGAAGGAATAGGCGACCTTGCTGGAGTGCTTGGCAAATGCCTCTTCCATCAAAGCCACCAGCGATGGGTACTGGGACGTATCAATGTCCGAAGGAACACCCTCCGGATATGCATTCAGCCAAGGACGGTCACTCATTCATCTGTCTCCGTGTCTTATCGTCTGATCAGACTATTCTGATAAAAAGCACGGTCGTTCGGTAGTCTCGTAACCCCTTAGAGAATTGCGTAAAAGTCATTTCAAAAAACAAAAAGCCCGCAAGAACCAGTCCTGCGGGCTTTAAGCATTTCAAGCCTCTAGCGCTTATCAATCAAGCGCAAACAGCTATCAAAATAGGAGTATTACTTGACCAGCTGAGCCAGATCGCCAGCGGTGTACTTCTTGGCCATTTGATCCAGGGTGTAGCCCTTGATCTTGGAGCCCTGGCCTTCGCAGCCGAACTCGATGTAGCGAGCCTTGCAGACCAGCTTGGCGGCTTCGCGGGCTGGCTTGAGCCATTCGCGGGCGTCGAACTTATCGGGGTTCTCGGCCAGGAACTTACGCACAGCGCCGGTCATCGCCAGACGGATGTCGGTGTCGATGTTGATCTTGCGCACACCGTACTTGATGGCTTCCTGGATTTCCGACACGGGCACGCCGTAGGTTTCCTTCATCTTGCCGCCGAACTCATTGATGATGGCCAGCAGCTCTTGAGGAACGGAAGACGAGCCGTGCATCACCAGGTGGGTGTTGGGGATGCGGGCGTGGATTTCCTTGACGCGGGAAATAGCCAGAATGTCGCCTGTAGGGGGGCGGCTGAACTTGTAAGCGCCGTGGCTGGTACCGATGGCAATCGCCAGAGCGTCCAGTTGCGTGGCTTGCACAAACTGAGCAGCTTCTTCGGGATCGGTCAGCATCTGGCTGTGGTCCAGCTTGCCGACAGCGCCGATGCCGTCTTCTTCACCGGCTTCACCGGTTTCCAGGTTACCCAGGCAACCCAGTTCGCCTTCAACCGTGGCACCGATCTGGTGAGCCATGGCCACAACCTTCTGAGTCACTTCGATGTTGTATTCGAAGGAGGAAGGTGTCTTGCCGTCGCTCATCAGCGAGCCGTCCATCATCACCGAGCCGAAGCCCAGGTTCAGCGCGCCCTGGCAGATTTCAGGAGTCGTGCCGTGATCCTGGTGCATGACCAGAGGGATGTGGGGATACATCTCGGCAGCCGCCTGAATCAGGTGCTTGATGAAGGGCTCACCGGCGTACTTGCGGGCACCAGCGCTGGCCTGCAGGATCACGGGCGCGCCGACTTCGTCAGCAGCCGACATCACGGCCTGGACTTGTTCCAGGTTGTTCACGTTGAAGGCGGGGATGCCATAGCCGTTTTCAGCAGCATGGTCCAGCATTTCGCGCATCGAGATCAAAGGCATGGTGGGTTCCGTTCAAAATTTTGATAGGCAACGCCCCGGCGAGGGAGTGGCTGTAGTGCCCTGCACAGCAGCTTGCGGCCTGAAGAAAGACCAGGGCCACGCTTGGTAACCTCTTGGTAACCCGTTATTTTAACCGGCAGACGGCATTTCCATGCGATAGCAGGTGGTGAAGCCTTGTGGTGCATCAGCCTCCACAAAGCGCCCGCCGTGGGCCTGCATGACGCGGCTGACAATTTCATGGCCCAGGTGCAGGCTGTCCACAGGCGGCACATGGGCAGGCGCGGCATCACGCCGCCCGTCATCGCAGACCTGCATCCATGCCAGGCCAAGTGATGAATCACACCCGGCCTGCACCTCGATCTGCGTGCCCGGCGGCGTATGGCGCACCGCGTTTTCGACCAGATTGCGCAGGGCAGAATCCAGCAGCAGCGCATTGCCGCGCACCATGACAGACTCAGGTGCATCTACCGCCAGCGTGTCTTCGCGCAGCCAAGCGCTCTGGGCCTGTGCAGCAGCCACATCACGCGCCACGGCAGCCCAGTTCACGGCCTGCAAAGGCGCATCCAGCATGCCGCGCCCAGCTCTGGCCAAGGTCAGCAGTTGATCGAGCACATGACCTGCGTGCAAAGCATCTTGCCCAATGCGCTGCAAAGCTGCTTGCATGGCTGGGTTATCGGTCTGCGGGCCAGACTTGAGAGCTTGCGCCTGCAAAGCGATGGAGGCCAGCGGTGTGCGCAGCTCATGCGCAACCTCGTTGGCCAGATTGCGCTCGCGCTCCAGCGCCTCTTGCTGGCGGTCGAGCAGCGTATTGATGGAGTTCACCATGGGCGACAGCTCACGCGGCACATTGGCATCGGATACGCGCTGATCGCGGCTTAAATCAAGGGCTTCGACCCGCTGCGTGATCTGGTTCAGCGGCCTCATGCCTCGGCGCACAGCCACACCCAAAGCAATCACCACGATGGGCAGCAGCCAGAAGCCCGGCTCAATCATCTGCATGGCGATGTCATCGGCCAGGCTATCGCGCTCGGCCAGAGAAATCATGACCGTGACCTTGGCTTTTTTGTCGTGGCTCCACTGGGTAAAACTGCGCCATGACTGCTGCGAATCAAAGGCGATGGTGGCAAAGCCCTGCTCCATGCCAAAGTCTGGCAATGGCGCCTGACCGGTGCGCGAGATCAGCACACCACTGGCGTTCCAGAGCACCACGCTCAGCGACTCCTGATAGTCGTGAGCATGCAGGCCCGGCGGTGGCTGCACAGCGGTTGCCTCACCCACGGGCACATCGCCTTGCACATGCCAGTTCAGCGCCAGCGATGCGACGCTGGCCAGGTGACCGTCCGTCAGCTCATCGGCTTCCGTCACGCCCGTCTGGTAGCCCCAGATAACAAAGCTGCCCCAGACCAGCGCCAGCGCGGCCAGCACCCAGGCCAGCAGCGTCAGCTGCAATGAGCTGCGGCGCTTTTCGGTGGGCGCTGCGGCGCTCATTCCTGCTCCTGCGGCATGAAATAGCCCACGCCGCGCATGGTGACGATGACTTTCTGGCCCAGTTTTTTACGCAGGTGGTGCACATAGACCTCCACCGCATTGCTCTCCACCGTATCGCCCCAGCTGTAGAGATGCTCTTCAATCTGCGGGCGCGACAGCACCCGGCCGCGCGCCAACAGCAAAGCCCAGAGCACGGCAAATTCACGCGGTGAGACCTCTACCTTCTGCCCCGCCTGCCGGATGATTCGGGCCGCCGGGTCCACCTCCAGATCGGCATGGCGAATGACCGGCGATGCCTGACCGGCAGCGCGGCGCATCATGGCGCGCAGGCGGGCTTCCAGCTCGTCCATGTCAAAGGGTTTGACCAGATAGTCATCGGCACCCAGATTCAACCCCGCAACCCGGTCCTGCACCTGATCGCGTGCCGTCAAAATCAGTACTGGCGTAGAGGCATCGGGCAGTTGCGGCAGACCGGGCCGGGCCACCTGCGCGCGCAGGCGGCGCACCACCTCGCTGCCATCGCCGTCGGGCAGGCCCAGGTCCAGCAGCACGGCATCAAAGCGCTCTGCCGCCAGAGCACCCCAAGCCTGCGCCACGCTGGCGCACACATCCACCGCATAGCCGCGCTGCATCAAATTGCTGCGCAGGCCTTCGGCAATGCCTTCGTTGTCTTCAACCACCAAAATTCGCATCACTGCATTGTGCGGCGCAAGCGAATATCCGCCAGATTTGCAGGCACACCCATTTGCCAGAGGCTCCCAGCCGCCTGAACTGCCCTGATCCGCCGCAGATTTGACACCGCCTTGGCGGCATTTCGCCTTACCATCCACGCACTTGTCATTGCCACCGCCCGCTGCAGCGCCTTTATGTTCTTCTTCGATCCTTATCTGTTTGCGCTGATCAATGCCGACGCGCAAACCCCCTGGTTCAGCATCGAGTTCGCGCGCGTTCTCTCGGCATGGGCTCCCAATATCAGCGCCATTCTCGTGATCATCGCTCTGCTGTTTGGCTCACCGGGGGTGCGCCGCACCATGCTGATGCTGCTGCTGTCCATGGCGACCGCCTGGCTGATCGCAAGACTCATACGCTGGGGCTTCCCAGCGCCGCGCCCGTTTCAACTGAACCTGGGCACGCTGTGGATTCAGCATGGCGGGCGCGCCAGCTTCCCCAGCCAGCATGCCAGCGGTGCTTTTGCGCTGGCCATGGCGCTCAGTCTGGGCGTGACGCGCCACCGCAAGGCGCTGGTGGCACTGGGCTGGACGGCGGCCATTGGCGTCGCCTGGAGCCGTGTTCACCTTGGAGTGCACTTTCCTTCGGATGTCATGGCCGGTGCGCTGGTCGGCATCAGCGCAGCCTTACTCGTCTGGAATGCGGCTTTCTGGCTGCGCAGCCGACGCTATCTGCGTATGGCGCCGCACATTAAAAAACTGCGTCTGCGCCTGAAGGCCCAGTAAAAGCAAACGAGGCGAGGCAGGCGCCTGCCGCCTTAAGCGCTTGTTAAGAAGTGGTTTCTATCGTTGCGGGCATGCATTCGCCCTTTCGCAATCCCCCCTCAGAAACCACCGCCTCACAACTGCTGAGCTGGACCCTCATCGCCCTGGCCTGTGTCGTGGCCTGGGACCTCAGCGGGCTGGACTTGGCCATGGCCCGCTGGTTTGGCAGCAGCCACGGCTTTGCGCTGCAAAACAACTGGTTCATGGTCAACATCGCCCATGAAGGCGCACGCAAGCTGGCATGGGTCATTGTGCTGGGGCTGAGCCTGATGATCTGGTGGCCGCTGGGTCTGCTGCGGCAAGTGCCCTATTCGCGGCGCATACAGCTGGTGGTTGCGTCTCTGGTCTCACTCATCGTCATGGCCGTCATGAAACGCATCAGTGCCACCAGTTGCCCCTGGGATCTGAGCGAATTTGGCGGACTGGCCCACTATGTTTCTCACTGGGCATGGGGAGTGACGGATGGCGGCGGCGGCCACTGCTTCCCGGCCGGTCATGCCTCGGCAGGTTTTGCCTTTGTCAGCGGCTACTTTGCCCTGCGCCACACAGCCGCCCATGCAGCGCGCCTGTGGCTAGCAGCCGCTCTGGCAGCGGGCTTTGCACTGGGACTGGCCCAGCAAATGCGCGGCGCCCACTTCATGAGCCATACGCTGTGGACCGCATGGCTGTGCTGGACAAGCTGCTGGATCTGCGATCTAGTAGTGACGCGATACCTTACACGCCAGACCCGGAGCGCGGGCGCTGCACCCAGCGCAGCCTATCCGGCCGACTGAAGAATCAGGTGCTATCAAAACAAAAGCTGCCAGCGCTTTATTGATAAGCGCTGGCAGCTTTTTTATTGAAAACCGGCACACCCCCAACAAGAGACATCCAGCAAGGATGCCGTCCCCCTCCCGAAGAGAGAGGGGAAGGCGCGCAGCGCCTCAGGGGTAACGTCAGTTACTCAACTCGGCAAATCTTGAGCATGTTCGTACCACCGGGCTGGCCCATGGGCTCGCCGCAGGTGATGGCGTACACGTCGCCAGATTGCACGATGCCGCGCATCAGCAGATGGGTCTTGGCCTGATCCAGAGCCGTATCGCGGTCAGCGCTGGTGTCCATCAGCAGAGGACGCACGTTGCGGTACAGCGCCATCTTGCGCTGAGTCGCCAGACGAGGCGTCAGAGCGTAGATAGGGATGTGGATGCGGTGACGGCTCATCCACAAAGCGGTAGAACCGGAATCCGTCATGGCCACGATGGCCTTGGCGCCCAGGTGGTGAGCAGTGAACAGGGCGCCAATGGCGATGGCCTGGTCGGTACGCTTGAAGGGGCTGTTGGAGAAGTCAGTATCCTTGGCGCGGTCTTCGGCAGCTTCGGCAGCGGCGCAGATGGCGGCCATTTCCTGCACGGTTTCCAACGGGTACTTGCCAGCAGCGGTTTCGGCGCTGAGCATCACGGCGTCGGTGCCGTCCAGCACGGCGTTGGCCACGTCGCTCACTTCCGCACGGGTAGGCACGGGGTTGGTGATCATGGACTCCATCATCTGGGTCGCAGTGATAACCACCTTATCCATGTCACGCGCCATGCGGATCATCTTTTTCTGCAGCGCAGGCACGGCAGCGTGACCCACTTCCACAGCCAGGTCACCACGGGCAACCATGATGCCGTCGGAGACCTTCAGAATTTCTTCCAGACGAGGAATGGCTTCAGCGCGCTCGATCTTGGCGATCAGGCCGGGCTTGTGGCCGTACTGGGCCGCTGCCACGTTGCACAGCTGGCGAGCCATTTCCATGTCGGTGGCGTTCTTGGGGAAGCTCACGGCCACGTAATCAGCCTGGAAGGACATCGCAGTCTTGATGTCTTCCATGTCCTTGGCGGTCAGCGCGGGGGCAGTCAGGCCGCCACCTTGCTTGTTGATGCCCTTGTTGTTGGACAGCTCGCCGCCCAGCTTGACGATGGCGTGCACGGCATCGCCACGCACAGCTTCCACGGTCATCACAATCAGGCCGTCGTTCAGCAGCAGCACGTCGCCGGGCTTCACATCGCGCGGCAGTTCCTTGTAATCCAGGCCCACGCCGTTGATGTCGCCGGGTTCGGTGCGCGATGCGTCCAGCACAAAGCGGGCGCCGGGCTCCAGCATGACCTTGCCTTCGGCAAACTTGCCGACGCGAATCTTGGGGCCTTGCAAGTCGGCCATGATGGCCACTTCACGGCCAGCACGCTTGGCGGCTTCACGCACCATGGTGGCGCGGTCCACGTGGTCCTGGGCCTTGCCATGGCTGAAGTTCAGGCGAACAACGTTTACGCCCTCGCGCACCATTTGCTCAAGCAGTTGCGGATCGCTGGAAGCAGGGCCCAGTGTGGCGACGATCTTGGTAGCACGACTCACTTGCATGATGAAATGTCTCTCTCGCGATGGAATGTAATCGGGTTTCAATTCTTGCATGAATGCAGTTACATGAATGCATCATCAAAGGTGCTGTAACACATGACCTTTCGAGCACAGCTGCACAAAAATAGTAGCTGCTTGCGCTCGCCCCTGAATTGAATAAGATCAAATATGCGCTGAAACCTAGGTATTTCAAGCGCTTGCAGCTACTGTTTTAGAAGTGCAAGAGGGAGTTTCTGGCGGAAGCAGTCCTGCGTTGTGCAGCGCATCAACGACCGCGTCGAAACAGTTTTGCCCGGCGGGTTCAAATGCAGAAGCGGGCGGATGCGCCGAAAGCGGCAAAGCACGCCGCATCAGGCCGTGATGGCAGCGCGCCAAGAGGCGCGAACACCACCCAGCAAATTGCAGATTTGCGGTTGAGACGAGGCATGAAGCCGCAGGCAGTACAAACGTACGACAAGGCGAAATAACGACGTATCAAGGGTGGTTTTCGCGACTCTAAATTAGCCCGTGAGAGAGCAGATAAGTCACCAGATGGGTCAGCATGGCTGACTCCAGGCCGTAGCGCCAGAACATGACGCCGGCCAGCAGGCCGTAGACGATTTCACAGACCAGAAGTTGCGCCACGACGGCAGCAGACATGGTGCCCGTCACCGTCCAGCCCAGGTACACCGGAATGCCTGCCGACAGCAGAGCGGCAATGGCAATGGCCGACCAGCCAAGCAACCAGCCGGGGCGGTGTTTTGGGCTACCAAAGGCCTTCCACATCAGCCACATGACCAGCGACAACATGCCAAAGCGCAGCAACAGCTCTTCAGTAAAGCCGCCATAAAGAAGCTTGGGCAGCAGCGGCAGACCGTAGACCGGGTCGACAAACGACATGCTTTCGGGCCAGACCACCGCCAGCGTCACCAGCCAGGCAGCGCCGATTACGCCTCCAGCCACGCCCGGCAGGCTCAGCACACGCATGCCGCGCCAAGGTGTGCGCCCCTCTACGGCGGCATGGATCAGCGGCGTACTCAAGCCCACTTGCGGGCCCAGTTTCAGCCCCAGCCATATGGCCAGCGCCAGCATGATGCCCAAGCCCAGTGCCGCGATCCAGCCCAGAGTCTCTGCAGACGCACCATCTGCCAGAGTCACCAGCCAGGCGGGCGGTGCCGTGTGGGCCACAGCAATCGCACCGGGCATGCCCATGACCCACAGCGCCAGCCCCATGCGCGCAGCGGGCAAGGGCTGGGTCGCAACAGGGCGGGTGAGGCGATGGGAGGTCAAGGACATGGTGCTTTCAATCGCGCAAATTAGCCACGCATCAGCGCTTCAATTTCATCCGCCTTGACGGGCACGCCGCGCGTAATGAGCTCGCAGCCGATTTCGGTGACGATGGCATCGTCTTCAATGCGAATGCCGATGTTGTGGAACTGCTCAGGCACGCCCGCAGCCGGACGCACATAGATGCCGGGCTCGATGGTGGTCACCATGCCGGGACGCAGAATGCGGCTGGGGCGGTTGGCAATGGTTTCGCCCGAGATGGGGTCCTTGCGCTCGCTGACCACATCCAGCTCCGTGGGCTCCACATAACTGCCGCAGTCATGCACATCCATGCCCAGCCAGTGGCCAGTGCGGTGCATATAGAACTGAAAGTAAGCGCGCGACTCGATCACATCCTGCGCCGTGCCGTACTTGCGCTTGTCCAGCAGACCCAGGTCCAGCATGCCCTGTGCCAGCACGGCCACAGTGGCATCGTGCGGGTCAGTGAAGCGGTTGCCGGCCTTGGTGACGGCCACGGCCGCCTCCTGGCTGGCATGCACCAATTCATACAGCGCGCGCTGCGGGCCGGTGAATTTGCCATCGGCCGGGAATGTGCGGGTGATGTCGCTAGCGTAACCATCGAGCTCGCAGCCCGCATCAATCAGCACCAGCTCGCCGGGTCGCACGGGGGCTTTGTCGGCCTGATAGTGCAGCACGCAGGCGTTGGCACCGGCTGCCACGATGGAGCCGTAGGCCACGTATTGCGAGCCATGTTGGCGGAATTCGTGCAGGAGTTCAGCATCCAGATGGTATTCACGCACCTCTTCGCCATTGCGAATCATGCGGGCAGAGCGCTGCATGGCGCGCACATGGGCACGGGCGCTGATCTCGCTGGCACGGCGCATGATGTCCAGCTCGTGCGCGTCTTTGATCAGTCGCATCTCGTCGATCAGCGCACAGGCATCGCCCTGCTGAGTGGGGCACAGCACGCCAAAACGCGAGCGGCCACGCACCTGACCCAGCCAGCCTTCAATCTGTTCAGCCAGCCCCTTGTGGGTGGCAAACGGGAACCAGACGCGCTCGCGGTTTTCAAGCAGGCGTGGCAGGCGTGCGTTGATTTCATCGCTGGAGAAAGCCTGATCCACAGCCAGCTTTGCCTTGGCCGCTTCGGGGCCGAGACGGTAGCCCGTCCAGACCTCGCGCTCCAGGTCCTTGGGCTGGCAGAACAGCACGCTTTTTCCGTCGCTGGTCAACACCAGACAGGCGTTGGGCTCGCTGAAGCCGGTGAGGTAGTAAAAGTAGCTGTCGTGGCGATACAGATATTCGGTATCGCGGTTGCGGTGCAGCTCTGGGGCCGTGGGAATGATGGCGACACCGCCAGCGCCCAACTGGGCGGCCAAGCGTTCGCGGCGTTGAGCATAAACAGAAGTCATTGGCATATCGTACTGCCGCGCGGCCTGTTGCACATCAGCTTCACGCTGAGAGCGTCAGTAATTGCGCATCAAAACAGTGCTCTGTGTGCGTCAGTGATGCGGTTGAATCGTCGGGCACCACCGCCTCGGGCTGGCTGGCTTTCCAGCCCGACCACAGCAGGCTGCCGCCCGACAGAATCAGCAGGCCGCACACCAGCCATTCCACCAGCTTTTTGGGCAGCGCGGGTGGGCGCTTGGCGCTCCACCAGGTCACACCCGTCACCACGGGGAAGGCCAGCGCCGTCCAGCCCATCGCGCCCCAGTTCAGCTGCCCTTCCACCGCCACCATGGCGGCGCGCAACAGCGAACAGGTGACGAACATGGCAAACAGGCAATGGCGCACCAGCATGCGATCAAGCGGCTGGCGGTAGAGGTGATAGACCATGGGCGGGCCGGGCGTGGCGAAGAGGCCGCCCAGCAAACCCGATGAGATGCCCGCAAACCACAGTGCAACCGGGCCAGAAGGCTTGTCCAGCGCTTTTTTCTGCATCAGCAGCAAGAGCGCGCAAAGCACGATCACCACGCCCAGCAACATGCGCAAGCCGTTCAGCGTATTGCCGCTGAGCCAGTGCAGCAACAGCACGCCACCAATCACACCCAGCACGCTGCTGATGAGCATGGGTTTAAGCAGCGTCCAGTCCGCCTCAAAACGGTAGGCGCGCATATAGCTCGCGCCATTGATGATGGACAGCAGACAGGCCACATTGGCCGCATCGGCAATATTCATCAGGCCGGTGGCGCCGGCCACACCCACAAAGATCAGCCCGAACGCAAAACCCGTGAGGTTCTGGCAGAGCGAGGCCAGGCCCACCAGGGCCATGAAAAAAACGATTTGCATGCACTTAGACCATGGCGACCACAGGCGCCAGAAAAGGGCGCTGAGCTTAGCAGATGCTTGCGATGACAACCATCTGAGCCATTTCACCCCGCTCAAGACTGCAGAGGCCGAAATGGATAAAGCCCCGACCTAATCAAAGTGCAAGTCCGCAGCTCAGCCCTGGTTGAGCTGCGCCAGTCTCTCGGGCGTACCCACATCCACCCAGCGGCCAGTGTAGAGCGATGCGCCCACACGACCATCCGCCATGGCGCGGCGCAGCAGCGGGGCCAGCGGCGCGCGCAGGCCTTCAGGGTTTCCGGGCTGCACCTCAAACCAGGGCTGCGCAAACAGCTCTGCTTTCAGTAGCGCGATGGTGCTGTAGGTGTAGCGCGGACTGGCGTCATCTGCGGGCAGGTCGAGTGCCTTGCCGTCTTCACTCAAGCCAAAGTCACCACGCAAGTTGTGCTCGGGGTTGGGCACCAGCCACAGGTGGGCCAGTTCATTGCTTTGCGCAAAAGCCTGCGCGGCATCGGCCGCAAAAGTGAAGTCTGGCGCATGCACATCGCCTGCGGCCAGCCAGAAAACATCGCCTAACTGCGGCAACGCGCGGCTGATGCCGCCTGCGGTTTCATAGGCTTTTTCAGGCTCGGCGGAGTAGACAAGCGATAGCAGCTTGCGCTCATCCCCATTGCCTTGCAGCACAAATTGACTACCAAAGTGGGCAGGAATTTGATCACCCAGCCAGCCAGTGTTGATGACGGCGCGCGACACGCCTGCGGCCACCAACGACTGCATGTGGTGCTGCAGCAGTGGCACGCCCTGCACTTGAAGCAAGGGCTTTGGCGTGGCATCGGTCAGCGGCCGCATGCGCTCGCCACGGCCTGCGGCCAAGAGCATTACAGGGGGTTGAACAAAGGGAGAAGCAGTGGTTTTTGCAGTCATGCGCAATCAGTTTTCAGACGGACTTTTCAACAAGGCTACTGCCCGTTTTCTGAATAGCACTGTAGAGCATTGACCCGTACGCCGCCTGCGAAAACTCACCCTCCATTAAAATGATGGGCTTAGCAGAATTACACCCTCCTTTTGGAGCGCCCTGATGGCCAACACTCAACAAATGGCGAATGCGATCCGCGCACTCGCAATGGATGCCGTTCAACAAGCCAACTCCGGCCACCCCGGCGCCCCCATGGGCATGGCCGATATGGCCGTTGCCCTGTGGAGCCGCCACTTGCAGCACAACCCCGTGAACCCTCACTGGGCCAACCGCGACCGCTTCATCCTGTCCAACGGTCACGGCTCCATGCTGATCTACGGTCTGCTGCACCTGAGCGGCTACGACCTGTCGATCGACGAGCTGAAGAACTTCCGCAAGCTGCACAGCAAGACCGCTGGTCACCCCGAAGTGGGCGTGACTCCCGGCGTGGAAACCACCACCGGCCCTCTGGGTCAGGGCATCACCAATGCCGTGGGCTTTGCACTGGCTGAAAAGCTGCTGGCTGCCGAGTTCAACCAGCCCAAGCACGAAATCGTGGATCACCACACCTTCGTGTTCATGGGCGACGGCTGCCTGATGGAAGGCATCTCGCACGAAGCCGCTGCTCTGGCTGGCGCCTGGAAGCTGAACAAGCTGATCGCCCTGTGGGACGATAACGGCATCTCCATCGACGGCAAGGTCACTCCTTGGTTCGGCGATAACACACCCGCTCGTTTTGAAGCCTACGGCTGGAACGTGATTCGCGATGTCGACGGCCACAACGTGGATGCCGTGGACGCCGCCATTGCCGCCGCCAAGAAGAGCGCCGACAAGCCCACGCTTATCTGCTGCAAGACCCACATCGGCAAGGGCTCGCCCAACCGTCAAGACACGGCCAAGGCTCACGGCGAGCCTCTGGGTGCTGAAGAAATCGCTCTAACCCGCGCTGCGCTGGGCTGGACTGCTGCACCTTTCGAAATCCCTGCCGAGGTCTATGCTGACTGGAACGCCAAGGACCAGGGCGCCAAGATCGAAGCCGCATGGGACAAGAAGTTCGCTGCCTACACGGCCGCCTTCCCCGAGCAAGCTGCCAACTTCACACGCCGCATGGCGGGCAATCTGCCCGAGAACTTCGGTGAAATCGCAGCCAAGATCGCTTCCGACGCGCATGACGCCGGTGCCACCGTCGCCAGCCGCAAGGCCAGTCAGCTGGCTCTGGAAGGCCTGACCGCCGCTCTGCCAGAACTGCTGGGCGGCTCTGCTGACCTGACAGGCTCCAACCTCACAAACACCAAGTCCACTCCCGCTTTCCGCGTGGATGACAAGGGTGCCGTGGTCAAGACCGAAGAAGGCCAGATCGGCCGCCACATCAACTACGGTGTGCGCGAGTTCGGCATGGCCGCCATCATGAACGGTGTGGCGCTGCACGGCGGCTACATCCCTTACGGCGGCACCTTCCTGACCTTTGCCGATTACAGCCGCAACGCCATCCGCATGGCCGCGCTGATGAAGCAACGCGTCATCCACGTCTTCACCCACGACTCCATCGGTCTGGGCGAAGACGGCCCCACCCACCAGTCCATCGAGCACGCAGCATCCCTGCGCCTGATCCCCGGTCTGGATGTGTGGCGCCCCGCTGACACCACAGAAACCGCTGTCGCCTGGACCGTGGCACTGAGCCAGAAGAACAAGCCCACAGCCATGCTGCTGAGCCGTCAGAACCTGGCTTACTCGCCCAAGAGCGAAGACGCGCTGGACAATATTGCCTGCGGCGCCTACGTGCTGAGCGAGCCCAAGGACATCGGTTTCAAGAAGAAGGCCCAGGCCGTCATCATCGCCACCGGCTCCGAAGTGCAACTGGCTCTGGCTGCCCAAAAGCTGCTGGCCGAGCGCAAGATCGCTGTGCGCGTGGTCTCCATGCCTAGCACCACCACCTTCGACAAGCAAGATGTGAAGTACAAAAAGGCCGTGCTGCCCGCCGGCCTGCCCCGCATCGCCGTGGAAATGGGCGTGACCGACTTCTGGTGGAAGTACGGCTGCGCCGCTGTGGTCGGTATCGACACCTACGGTGAGTCCGCTCCTGCACCCGTGCTGTTCGAGCACTTCGGCTTCACGCCTAAAAACGTGGCTGACACCGTGCAGGTCGCTCTGCAAAACGCTGCCAAGTAAGCGCAAAAGGGGCCTCGCGCCCCTTTTTTCTGGCTGAAGTGGGTGCTTTTGTACTCATCAGCCATCCGGACGAGGCGCCCATCCCGCCAGTCCGGGCACAATCTGCCCCAGTTTTTGTTTTTTCACTATCCAACCATCTAGAGGCAACTATGACGATCAAGGTAGGCATCAACGGTTTTGGCCGCATCGGCCGTAACGTGCTGCGTTCCGCAGTGCAAAACTTCTCCGACATCGAAATCGTCGGCATCAACGACCTGCTGGAGCCCGACTACCTGGCTTACATGCTCAAGTACGACAGCGTGCACGGTCGTTTTGACGGCGAAGTTTCGGTTGAAGGCAACACCCTGGTCGTCAACGGCAAGAAGATCCGCCTGACACAAGAGCGCGACCCCGCAGCTCTGAAGTGGAACGAAGTCGGCGCCGACATCGTGATCGAATCCACCGGCCTGTTCCTGACCAAGGAAACCGGCCAGAAGCACATCGATGCTGGCGCCAAGAAGGTGATTCTGTCGGCTCCTTCCAAGGACGACACCCCCATGTTCGTGTTCGGCGTGAACCACGCGACCTACAAGGGCGAAGCCATCATCTCCAACGCTTCGTGCACCACCAACTGCCTGGCTCCCGTGGCCAAGGTGCTGAACGACAAGTGGGGCATCAAGCGCGGCCTGATGACCACCGTGCACGCTGCCACCGCCACACAAAAGACCGTGGACGGTCCTTCGAACAAGGACTGGCGCGGCGGCCGTGGCATTCTGGAAAACATCATTCCTTCCAGCACTGGCGCCGCCAAGGCCGTGGGCGTGGTGATTCCTGAGCTGAACAAGAAGCTGACCGGCATGTCCTTCCGCGTGCCTACGTCTGACGTGTCCGTGGTCGACCTGACCGTGGAACTGAACAGCGAAGCCACTTACGAAGAAATCTGCGCCGAAATGAAGGCCCAGTCCCAAGGCGCTCTGAAGGGCGTGCTGGGCTACACCGAAGACAAGGTCGTTGCGACTGACTTCCGCGGTGAAACCTGCACTTCCGTGTTTGACGCCGAAGCCGGTATCGCCCTGGACAAGACTTTCGTGAAGGTCGTGTCCTGGTACGACAACGAGTGGGGCTACTCCAACAAGTGCCTGGAAATGGTGCGCGTGGTGGCCAAGTAATCTCCACTGATTACAAGCTAAACATGCCTCTAGCGCTTATTGGATAAGCGCTAGTAGCTATCAAAAAGCCAGTATGGGACGCCATGCTGGCTTTTTTGTTTATTATTTTATTTGCGATTACTCACTTCGCATTTAAATATATAAATCCTTAATTATCCATATAAAAAATATAACGACCAGATATCATGTAACTTTTAGTTTCATTCATTTGTTACATGTCTGGTAAATTTATTAAATTCACTTTATCAACTCTTGCTTGCGCAGCACTGATCGCTTGCGGCGGCGGAGGAGGCAGCGGGAATAGCGCTGGCAATGGCAGTGAAACAAGCAAAACGGTTCAAGTGAACGGCGTAGCTGCCAAGGGCCTGCTTGCCAACGCACAAGTTGAAGTGTTCGCTTTAGAGGCTACAGGTCCGGCTGCCACTGCTTTGGCTAAGGGCAAGACCGATGCCAATGGCAAGTTCACTTTGAACATTCCCGCCACTACATCAAGCCTGCTGGTGGTGGTGACTGCCATTGATGGCACCACCATGCTGGATGAGACTCAAGTTGAGAATGGCAAATACAAGGCTGTAGCAGTCACCCCAGGACTGAAGCTGCGCAGTTTTGTCAAAGATGCGTCCTCTGGCACGATCACTTCCAGCGTGAATCCATTTACTGATGCCGCTGTTGCCGCCGCTGAAGGCTGGGCCAAAAACAATGATGGAAAATGGACATCCGCATCCATCAATGCCGCAATGGCACTGGCCAGCGCACTGGTGAACAACAAAGCCAACCCCTTTGAAGCGCAACCCACCAATCTGGATGGTGCAAGCGCAGCAACTGCCGCGAGCACTCATCTGATGGTTGCCTTGTCCGGCTTCATGCAAGCTGCGCAATCTTGCCAGAGCGCCAGTGGAGCCTCGGCCATTGATTGCCAACTGGAAAGCCTGCGCACTCTGGCTGCAAATGCGATTGAATTAACTCCGCAAGGCACTGCCGTCATTTCAAACCCTGAAGCGTTTGCTGACTACATCGTGGCTCAGTATGCCGCCGCCGCAGAGCTCAACAGCAAGCAAGAAAGCCCACTGCAGTCACTGGCTCAGCCCGTAGACAAGCAAGCCATCCTTGACCTGATCTCCAATATCAATGCGACCCCTGGCGGCAGCAAAGATTTCGAAACTTTCCTGGATAACCTGCGCGAGGCTTTTCTGAGCGTCGAGAAAACCATTCGCGGCGCAGAAGATACGCTGAATCAGCGCTATGCGAATTTCTCCAATGACGCTGCCACCTCTGTTCTAGATGGCATCAGCGCCTTGGATAGTTCTTGCTCCATTGGCAGCACTGGCTTCCAATGCAGACCTGGTTCTGGCTGGACACCGCAAAACGATGGCAGCGTCAAATTTTTCAGTAACTGGCCCATCGGCCCACAGCAGACTCAAACCATCTCCGTTACTGCCAAATCCACCTACGCAAACGGAAGTGGCACGATCAGTTACAAGGGGAGCATTAAAGTCAATGACGTCGTCACCTCAGAAACTGACCTGAGCCTGGATGTCAGTGGCATTGCTCCGCCAACTGCTGGCTCAACTGATTGGGTACAGATCTCGGAAGCTGTTGCAACCAAGCTGAACGGCACATATTCAGCGTATAGCGCTGGAACAAAGGCAACGCTCACGCTCGAAAACATGGCGCTGTCTGCCAGCCGTATCGATAAGACTCCCGATCCCCGCACTTGGGCAATAAGCGGTGGTGCAACAGTCTCCTCCAGCTATGGAGACACGTTCACCGGCAAACTGAGTGTTAATGGAAAGACCAAAATGCTGCCTGGAACCCAGCGCAATGTCGCCTCCATTGAAAGCCTCAAGGCTCAGCTGAACGCCGTAGTCAAGGATAGTTCCAGCGCCACAGCAAGCCTGAGCCTGAATGGCAGCTATCTGCCGACAGCCTACACAGGCTCGGGTTTTGATGCATATAGCGTCGAAAGCAGCCTCAAAATCAATGACGGCGACGTTGTCGGCTTGAACATTAGCCGCATTGCCGCAAATGCCGTCAATGCTCGGATCAATGCTGGAGCAGGCAACAACGCTGTCAACTTCTCGGCTACCGCGAATAAGACAACGGGTACTTACTGCTTCAACGCAGACGCCCTGCACCGCTTGTGTACAGACACCATCCAGATTCAGTCTGCGGACAGTCGTTACACCGCCAGCGTGAATGCTGCCACCAAGCGTGGCGACATCTTGCACAACGGCGAGAAGGTGGGAGAGATCACAGGTTCCGGAGTGCAGGTGAATGGCAAAGAATACTCGTTCTACTGATCGAGTATGCGAAATGAAAGGCCAGCGGCTGCTGGCCTTTTTTTTGCTACTCACCGCAATGCCCGCAGCCATGGCACATGAGTTTTCTGTCAGCATGGATCACAAGTCCAGCTCGGGGCTGGCTTACAAAGAGCATTGGCTGGATAAAAGTCTCAGCCCGGCCGCGAAGACGGTCGCTGCATCACTTCATGCGTCGGCAGGTGCTACCGCTGAAATTGGAGGGCTGGAGCTGGAGGTTGCCGCCAAGTACAAGGGCTACTATGTCGGCAGCGAAAATGTGTTGCACTTGGCGGCTCTGGCCAAAGACAGCAACAAATTTTCTATTCCTCAGAGCGGCATCTATTCGCTGAACGGCAGCTTGCAAATGTTGCAATCCAGACAAGTGACACTGGGGAAAAAGATGCAATGGGGAGACAATCTCCAGCTGCACTTGAAGCCTCATGTTTTCACCATTGAAGACTATCAGTCAGCCAAGTCGAGAGGCACACTTTTAGTAGCAGGGCAAGATGCGAATGTGCAAGGAACTCTTAACCGAGTGGGCACTCGTCGCTTTGGCTTTCTGGTCAATGAAAAGGAAGACCATGGCTGGGGTTGGGGCCTCGACATAGCCGGAGCCTATACCCGCGGCCCATGGCGCGTCGACTTCAGTGCCAACAACCTATTGAGCCAACTGCGCTTCTCCTCCGTCCACTACAGCGACCGTCTCTATAACGTCAAGGCTGTGAATGGCGAAATTGAGATCAAGCGCCACAACAGTTTTTCCATGACTGGGGAGTATGGACACAGGAAAAGTAATGAGCGCCTGCCGGTCCAAACGCAGATTGCCTTGAGCAATAGCAATTGGAGCCAATGGCAGCTAGGCCTGTACTCCGTGAGTGATCGAGTCACTCCTTGGCTCGCCTATCAATACAGCTATGGACCCTTGTATGCCAGAGCTACCACGATGCAGTTCCAGAACCTCTCTTTGGATGTTTCCTGGCTCAGTGCGAATGGCAGCGGTGTTGGCTTAGGCGTCACTTTTGCAGGCAATGGCAAGCCCAGGTTAGGGCAGCTCCTAGCGAAAGTGGTTTGGTAGCAACTGGCCGATACTTAACAGCGATTCACTATGAAGTAGCCTTCTTGTGAAGCCCCCCTGGTAGGTATCCAAAAGACAGATCCAGGGGCGAAAAAAGTGCATGTATGCGTTGATACATCCCACCCAGGGGCAGACAACGCATGCAGCACGTAAAGTGATGCCTTTTGATGGAGACACAACAAATGGCTCACAGCATTCACGCCCAAAGCGGGAGCATTCCTTATCGCATCTCTCTCACTGATGTGCAAGGCCACACGTGGTGGGCCGATGAGCCTGTAGCGCTCGGTGGCACCGACTCTGCCCCTAATCCGCTGCAACTCATGCTCTCCGCACTGGGCGCCTGCACAGCCATCACCCTGCAGATGTACGCGGGCCGCAAGCAATGGCCGCTGACGCAGATTGACGTGAACCTGCAGCTCAACCCCGAAGGCAAGCCCGCTGACGGCAACCAGATCACGCGCAACATCACCCTGCATGGCGAGCTGGATGATGAGCAGCGCCAGCGCCTGCTGCAGATTGCCAATGCCTGCCCTGTACACAAGCTACTGGAAGGCAGTATGAGCATCCCTACAGCTCTGGCAGAAGCCACTCAGGCATGAAAAAAGCCCTGCAAGCGATTGCAGGGCTTTTTACCTTTTTACTGTCAGGCGGGCTGGCGCGTGTAACCTGATTACACCATCACTTCCAGCGCGCCCACTTCCACATAGTACTCAAACTCACGTTTGGCCAAGGAAGCGGTTTCAGGCTGCTGGTCCTCAGGGTCCACCCAGGACAGCACATAGCTGGCAATAGCCGTATCAACCTTCATCTCGATACCTTGGGGAATCAGCTCGGATGGCCCATCTCCCACGCGGTGCTCGACCTTGCCTGTCACGCGAGCCGCAAAGTGCTCCGGGTACTGCTGCACTTCAATCGCAGAGATCTGATTACCTGGGGTGTGTTGTTCGCTCATGGTCTATTCCTCCTGCCGTTGTTAGGTCGCTGCGCACAGATGGCGCACATGAAAGCCACTGCTAGCGGCCTACGCCTTCAAAGTAGTCGACTCAAGGCTGAGTCGCTGTCAGCCGATGGGCTGAGTAGTCACGGTGGTGTAACTGCGTGCAAGGCGTTAGTTCATTCTGCCGTCTGATTGCGTGAAAGCCTTGTTTGCATGACACTCGAGACCCTTTGCCGTCAGGATTTGTCATGAGTGAATCAAAGAACTTACAACGTTTTCCCACCCGCATTGCCGATGTTGGCGGCATCCCCATCCACCGCGCCATTCCTCAAGCCGCGCTGCGCAAAGTGGGTGCATGGTGCTTTCTCGATCACGCAGGTCCTGCAGAGCCACCACCACCCGGCATGCAGGTCGGCCCCCACCCCCATATCGGCTTGCAAACCTTCACCTGGATGATTGAAGGTGAAGTTCTGCACCGCGACAGCCTGGGATCCGAACAGATTATTCGCCCCGGTCAGGTCAATTTGATGACGGCGGGCCGTGGCATTGCCCACTCTGAGGAAAGCCAGTCGCTGGGCGTGCACGCGGCCCAGCTTTGGATTGCCCTTCCCGACAGCCACCGCAACATCCCTCCTCGCTTTCAGCACTACCCCGATCTGCCAAAGACTCAAATTGGCGACTTTGCGGTGACCGTGCTGGCCGGTGAAGCGCTGGGCCTGACGGCCCCTGCAGAAGTCCACTCGCCCCTGATGGGCGTGGACCTGCTGGCCTCTGGCACTGCCAGCCCCGCACGCGCCAGCATGCTGCTGCGCGAAGACTTTGAGCATGCGGTGATGAGCATGTCCGGCGAAGTGCGCGTGGAAGGCGAAATCCTGCCGTCTGAAGACCTGATCTATCTGCCCGCAGGCACCAAGTCCGTGAACCTGGAATGCTCGCCTGGCAGCCGCCTGATCATCATCGGTGGCGAACCCATGGATGAGGCCATCTTGCTGTGGTGGAACTTTGTGGCTCGCACCACCGAAGAAATGAAAGAAGCCCAGACCCAATGGGAAGCCGAAGCCGCCAGCGCGGATGACATCATCAACGGCCAGCCACGCCGTTTTGGCAAGCCTGTGGCCTCTGCCCTGAAGTCTCTGCACTCGCCTTCGCTGGAAGGTGTGAACCTGCGCGCATCGAAATAAGGCCCGCCAGCGCTGCTTCAATTCGCACCAAATTGGTGCGAATTGAAATTTCAAACTCAACAATTAAGAGCATTTTTAATGCTCTTAATTGTTTTTGGATTCTTTTAAACGAATTCAATGCATCACAGACTTTGCCGCACAAACGTTATGCATGAAACGTTTGTACTCATGCATATCTTGCTTTCATAATCCAGCCAACGCCCTGGCCTCGAAATGCGACTTCCGTTTTTTCGTCCGGGGCGTTACCACGACCGGCTTTTGCTGCGCGTGTGAATACTCAAATCTGGAAGCAAGAAAGCACATCCATGCGTCAAGAACACGACTTCATCGGCATCAAAACTATTCCTCCCGACGCGTACTGGGGTGTTCATTCCGCACGCGCAGTGGAGAACTTCCCCATCACTGGTCACACCGTGGCACTCATGCCCGAATTGATCCGCGCGTTTGCCTTTGTCAAAAAGGCCGCCGCCCAAGCCAATCTGCAAATGGGCGCGATTAATGAGACCCAGACCCATGCCATCGCCAAGGCCTGCGACGATCTGATCGCCGGTCAGCTGCACGACCAGTTTGTGGTCGACGTCATTCAAGGCGGCGCTGGCACATCCACGAATATGAACGCCAATGAGGTGATCGCCAATCGTGCCCTTGAGCACCTGGGATTGCCAAAGGGCAGCTACGACGTGATTCACCCGAACGATCACGTCAACGCCTCGCAAAGCACCAACGACGCCTACCCCACCGCCGTCAAGCTCGCCACCTATGCTGGCATTCAGAAGCTGTTGATCGCCCTGGCTGAGTTGCGTGGTGCTTTTGAAGGCAAAGCCACTGAATTCGCCAGCATCCTGAAAATCGGCCGCACACAACTACAAGACGCCGTGCCGATGACTCTGGGTCAGGAGTTCGCAGCATTTGCCGCCATGATCGCTGACGATGAGAAGCGTCTGCGTGAATCCGCCTACCTGATGTGCGAAGTGAACATGGGCGGCACCGCCATTGGCACCGGCATCAATGCGCCTGTGGGCTACGCTGACTCTGTAACCAAGGCGCTGGCCGAAATCTCGGGCGTGCCTGTCGTCAAGGCCAGCAACCTGATTGCAGCCACTGGAGATACCGGTGCATTTGCCGACATCTCTGGCATCTTGAAGCGCGTGGCTGTCAAGCTGTCCAAGATCAGCAATGACTTGCGCCTGCTGTCTTCCGGCCCGCAAGCTGGCGTGGGCGATATCAAGCTGCCCGCGCGCCAAGCGGGCTCGTCCATCATGCCCGGCAAGGTCAACCCCGTGATCCCCGAAGTGATGAACCAGGTCTGCTTTGAAGTGATCGGCAACGACGCCGCCATCACCATGGCCGTGGAAGCGGGTCAGCTTCAGCTCAACGCCTTTGAGCCCCTGATGGGCTGGGCACTGCACAAGAGCCTGAGCCACCTGTGCAATGCCTGCAAGACACTGCAAGTGAACTGCGTGGAAGGCATTGTGGCCAACGAAGTGCTGCTGGATGCCCGCATTGCCGAATCGGTGACGCTGGTGACGGCGCTGAACCCGCTGATCGGCTACGAAAAAGCCGCCAAGATTGCCAAGACCGCCATCGCTAGCGGCAAGCAAATTGCCGAAGTGGCGGAAGAACTGGGCATCATGAGCCAGGCCGAGATGAAGAAGCTGCTGGTCGCCGACAAGCTGACTCAAGCCGGTGCACTGACCGCGGCCTGATTGCCGAGTCCAACGCAACGGAAAAGGGCATGTTCTTGATGAACATGCCCTTTTTTATTTGATATGGTTTTAGTAGCTGTCAGCGCCTGTATTTAAAGGACTGGAGGCCGAAAAACCTTCAAAATTTATGCCACAGATGCGTTCTCGTCGCTGAGATCATCTACGCCACGGACGCTATCGCGCAGGTTTTTGTCCTTCACCTTGTCCAGATCGGTTTCCACCGCGCGCTTGAGTTTTTCAATGGCGGAACTGAAAGCGTCCTTGACCTTTTCTGCCTCTGCATTCACGGCGATGGGAGGCCTGCCTGTCGCTCGGGTTTCGAGCACACAACGCTTGCCTGGGCCGCCCGTGCTTTTGAGGGCATCTACGCCTGTGAGAAAGACCTCCACACGCACCACATACTCTTTCAGGCGGGCCAGCTTGGTATTGATCTCCTCCTGAGCCCATTGAGCCAGAGACTCTCCACCCTGGATGGAATCGTCGGCATGAACCTGTACTTGCATGCAAATCCTCCTAGTCACCAAATGCCGCAACCACTGCGGCGAAATTTGTCGGGGCGCCATAAAGGCAGGCGAAACCATCGTAACGCCAGAACCTTGTTCTGCACATCAGGGCTTGTTACGCCAGCGATGGTCAGGGGCTTTATCCATTGTGGATGCGGGCTGGAGGCGATTTGAAAGAGATAGCAACAAGGGCAGTGTCTATGAGCGCTGGCCTTGCGCCAAAGCAAGAATTGCTGACCGGCAATTTGCAAAAAGTAAAGGCTTTTACGAGCGCAGTCGTCAGTTACTGCCAGCCTTTGGCTCAGGCTCTGTCACAAAGCCGATACGCGTCAGTCCTGCCGCATGCGCCCAGCCCATGACCTGCACCACGCGGCCATAAGGCACGCTGGTGTCGGCGCGCAATTGCACCTCGGCCTGCGGGTTGCGCTGCCCCAGTTGCTGCAACTGCTGCTGCACCGCATCATCGTCAGCCACAGCGCCTTGAATCCAGATTTCGCCCTGCGGGCTGACTTCCACCACCAGCGCATCGCCCTGCGCTGCGGGTGCCTGCTGGGTGGCGGCCTGCGCCTTGGGCAGTTGCACGCGCAAGCTGGCGGCCAGCATAGGGGCGGCCAGAATAAAGATCACCACCAGTACCAGCATCACATCGACCAGCGGGGTAACGTTGATGGTGTTAATGGGCGCATCCGCGCCCTGGCGTGTACTCATGCGACCAAATGCCATGGCGCTACCTTTTATGAAGCATCCACCCCAAACTGGGCGTGCAGATCATGGGCAAAACCTTCAAGAACTGCTTCCAGCTGACTAGCTGATCGGCCCAGCAGGTTGTAAGCCAGCACGGCGGGCAGCGCCACGGCCAAGCCTGCGGCAGTCATGACCAGAGCCTCACCCACCGGACCTGCGAGCTGGGCAATATCGACCTGACCGCTGCCAGCCAGCGTCCCCAGCGCATGGTGAATGCCCCAGACGGTGCCCAGCAGCCCCACGAAAGGAGCAGTGGCTCCAATCGTGGCCAGCAAAGTCTGCCCCCATTGCAGCTGGCTGGCAGCCGCGCCCAGTGCAGTGCGCAGGCTGCGCATCAAACGCTGGCCTTGCGCCGCGTGCTGGGCCAGCGATCCATAAGCCGCTGCGCTGTCGGCCTGCGCCACAGCATCCGCCATGGGCTGCACCAGACCTTGCCCGTCCAGCTGTTTGACCTTGGCCTGCGCCTGCGCCAGATCAGGCATCTGCCAGAACGCATCCACCGCCTGAGGCACGTTGCGGCGCGCAGTGGCCATGAACCAGAGTTTGTAGAGGATGACCACCCAGCTGAGCACGGACATCAGCAGCATCACCGCTGCCGTGCCCCAAGTGACGGTATCGCCTTCGGCAAGCCATTGCCACATTCCTGCAGACATCAATCACCTCGCTCCCAAAAACAGCAAGGGGCCATCATGGCCCCTTTGCAATCCGCGTTATCAGCGCAGTTTCAGCACATCGTACATATCGTACTGGCCGATCTTCTTGTCGGCCAGATAGGCCACGGCGCGCAGACTGCCGTTGGCGTAACCGGCGCGGCTGCTGGACTTGTGCGAGATCTCGATGCGCTCGCCCGTACCGGCAAACAGTACGGTGTGGTCGCCCACAATATCGCCGCCGCGCACGGTGGCAAAGCCGATGCTGTCAGCCTTGCGCTCACCGGTGTGGCCAAAGCGCTCGTACACGGCGCGGTCAGCCAGATTGGTGCCTTGGGCTTCAGCAATCACTTCGCCCATCTTCAGCGCCGTGCCCGAAGGTGCATCGACCTTGTGCTTGTGGTGAGCTTCGACGATTTCGATGTCGTAGCCACCTTCCTTCAGCGCCTTGGCTGCCATTTCCAGCAACTTGAAGGTGACGTTCACACCCGCGCTCATATTGGCCGACAGTACGAGGGAAGTCTTCTTCGCAAACTCGGCGATCTGCGCCTTCTGTTCATCGCTGAAGCCAGTGGTACCAATCACCACACCCACGCCCAGATCAGCCGCCACGGCCAGATGCTCCATCGTGCCTTCAGGGCGGGTGAAATCGATCAGGCAATCGGCCTTGGCCAGCGCTGAACGCACATCGCTTTCAATCTTCAGGCCGCTGGGCTTACCCAGAAAGGCGGAAGGATCGGTGCCGATGGAAGGGCTGTCTGCACGGTCCAGCGCAGCGGCCAGCACGCAGTCGCTGCTGTTCAGAATGGCTTCGATGAGCATCTGGCCCATGCGGCCAGAGGCACCAGCCACGGCAACGCGCTGACGGGTGGAGGTATTGGAGGTGGCTGCGGTCATGGCGCTATCACTCGGTCAAATAAACAAACGGCAGGGTTTCAATCCATGCCGTCATAAAAAAGAGAGCATCAACCGCTTACTGCAAGCGGGGATCAGCATGTTTTCGTACTTAACGCGATTCCAGCGGAGGGTAGCTGGTAGCGGCTGGCGGCAGATTGGCGGCAGCCTGCTCTGCTTCCGCGTTGTTACGCGCTGGGAACTTGGCCAGCTGCGCTTCGCTTGCTTCCAGCGGAGGAATCTTGGGTGTGCCCTTCATACCCTTGAGGCTGGCCACAAACTCGGATTCGGAAGGCATCTCGTCACCTTCGGCGCGCGCAAAGCTGTCGCCATTGAAGTAGACAGTGAGCTTGCGAATCTGCGACTCCACACCGGGGCGCTTGATGGTGAACACATATTCCCAGCGATCACCGTGGAATACGCTGGTCACCAGCGGTGTCCCCAGGATGTCGCGGATCTGCTGGCGACTCATGCCGGGCTGCAGAGCCTCGACCTGTTCCTTGGACACGAAATTGCCCTGAACCACATCAATTTTGTAAGGCGTGATGACATTGGCGACGCGGTGAGCGGCACCATCGATACTGTTGCAGCCGGCCAGTGCCGCTGCGATTGCCAGCGTCAGGGTCAGAGCTGCGCGGCTACGGGCTTGAACATGCATGGGTAATGGCATAGGGATATGATCAGGTTCATTGTAGCGGCAGGCCCGGAGACACTTGAGGATTCCCTTTATCTGCGTGTAAAGCTTCTCTGCAAACGCGTGATTCCAGCCTTCCATGTGCCCGTAGTCCACCAAGAGATAGACACATGAAAAATATTGATGAACTCAAAAGCACGGGCCTCAAAGCCACTTTGCCGCGACTGAAGATTCTGGAAATCTTCCAGAAGGGCGCTCAGCGCCACATGACGGCTGAAGATGTGTTCCGCGTACTGCTGGATGAGCGCTCGGACATCGGCTTGGCTACCGTCTACCGCGTCCTGACTCAGTTTGAGCAAGCCGGCATTCTGATTCGCAGCAATTTCGAAAGCGGCAAGGCCATTTATGAACTCGACGAAGGTCAGCACCATGACCACTTCGTCTGCACCAGCTGCGGCAAGGTCGAAGAGTTCTACGACGCCGAAATCGAAAAGCGCCAGAACCTGATCGCCAAGGAAAAGGGCTGGGTGATTCAGGATCACTCCATGGCTCTGTACGGCCAGTGCGCCGCATGCGCCACCCGCGCAACCAAGTAAACCGCGACTCATCTACAAAGGGCAGGGCATGTAAATGCCTTGCCCTTTTTACATTTGCTTCGCATTTCTCCATGCCGAGACTCACTGGTTAGACCCGCGAGCACCGCCCTGGATACACGTAGCGAAGCCTCGTCTCAACCGTAAACCTTCGGTTGACTGGGTCGTGTAGCGGCCCTTAGAACGACTCGCCTTTTTCCATGGCCCGGCGGTGGCGGAGCACAAACTCCTGATAGGTATCAATGCCGCGCAGCTGCAAGATGGCGTTGCGCACCGCAGCTTCCACCAGTACGGCGATATTTCGACCGGCCACCACCTGAATCACCACCTTGCGGATGGGTACGCCCAGCACATCCTGGGTCAGTGGCTCGGCCGGCAGGCGCTCGTACTCGCGCTCCATGGTTTCCTTGCGCACCAGATGCACGATGAGCTTGAGGCGCATCTTGCGGCGCACCGCAGTCTCGCCAAAGATAGAGCGAATATCCAGCAAGCCAATGCCGCGCACTTCCAGCAGGTTCTGCAGTAGCTCGGGACACTTGCCTTCGACCGTGGTCTGGTTGATACGGTACAGATCCACCGCATCATCGGCCACCAAGCCGTTGCCACGTGTGACCAGCTCCAGCCCCAGTTCACTCTTGCCAAGACCAGATTCACCAGTAATCAGCACACCCATACCCAGAATGTCCATGAACACGCCGTGCATGGTGATGCGGTCGGCAAAGTGCTTGGACAGGTAGGCGCGCAGCACATCGATGACGAAGGCCGACTGCTCTTTGGTCGAAAACAGGGGGATATGCGAACGCTCGCATGTGGAAATCAACTCGTCGGGCGCTTCCTGACCATCGGCCAGCACCAGCACAGGCGGCTCCAGTGTCACGATTCGCGCAATGCGGCGCAGGCAATCCTGCGAGGTGGCATTGGTCAGGTAAGCGATTTCACGCTCACCCAGCACCTGCAGACGGTAGGGGTGGATGTAGTTGAGGTAACCCACCAGGTCTGCGCCAGAGCGGGCCGAACGCACGGCCATCTCATCAAAGCGGCGTTCAGAGGCACCGAGGCCCGCCACCCATTGCCAGCGCAGGCTGGAGTTGCGAAATGCCTCGAACAGTACGTCCGCACTGATGGCGCTGGGTCTCATGGCAAGGCCCTGTCAGTCAAAAAGAAGGGGGCAAGCCTCAGGCCTGAGAGGCAACAGAAGACTGCCAGCTGTCGATCATGCTGTGCAGTAGCTGTGCATCCGAGGAGGATTTCAGACGCTCGCGCAATTGGCTGTCGCTGAGCAGCTCAGCAATCTCGGAAAGGATTTCGAGATGCTTTTGCGTCGCAGCTTCGGGCACCAGCAAAAAGATCAGCAGGCCAACAGGCTGCTCATCGGGTGCATCAAAGCCAATAGGGCTAGCCAGCTGAAACACGGCTGCCATGGGAGCCGTCAGGCCCTTGATGCGACCGTGCGGAATGGCAACTCCGTGCCCCAGTCCCGTAGAGCCCAGACGTTCGCGAGCGAACAGGCTATCGGTGATCAAGGCACGAGACAGACCATGCAAGCTCTCAAAGAGTAAACCCGCTTCCTCGAAAGCGCGTTTCTTGCTGGTGACATCAACGCTCACAAGCACTTGAGCGGGTGGAAGGATAGAAGCTAGGCGATTCATGGTGTGATCAACAATTATGCACCGCAGCGCTGGAAACCGTGGGGAAACCCTGATCACTATCAAAAACCGCCCCATAGGGCGGAGTGTTTAGCGTTGTAACAAGGCGACAGCCATGCAACAAATTGGCGCAAACGCTGGGTTTGCGCCAAGCTTTCATCAAACTGACACCTCCGCCAACTGCATGCCATCCGAATCCAGACGTTTGGCCCCCGAACGAGGCCCCTGCAGACGCGTTTTATAGCGCATGACGACACGGTCAAGTTTGTCTGCCAGAGCATCCACTGCGGCGTAGAGGTCGAAGTGCTGCGTTTCTACAAACAAATCTTGCCCTTTCACCCGCACCGTGCAGCCGGCGCGCTGGCGTTTGTCTTTTTCCTTTTGCTTGTGAACGGTGAGAAGAACCTTCACGTCAACCACTTGATCGAAGTGCCGAAGAATGCGCTCCAGCTTGGCCATGACATAACTACGCAGCGAGGGAGTGACCTCCAGGTGATGGCCGCTAATCGTCAGATTCATAACAAAACACTCCTTAGCTCTCAGTGAAATCTCAGCGGTCTCGCAGCCCTTGATGGCTGTGCCGCAGCCTTGCAGTTCTGAATGCGCATTCGTCTTTGCCTGTGAATCCACTATGCGCCCGGCCTCGGCCAAAGGCAAAGAAAAAACGCTGATAGCGCAGTCTCATCTGGGGCCTTGTATGGCAGTTTGATGACATGCTGTTTTGGCTACACAATGAGTGGCTTTGCGCTGCATGAGAGGGGCACTTTTTCATGTCTCCAAGGCTTGTATCGCGGCATACCTGCCCACTCAAAGACCGTGACCGTCCAAACGCCTGCCCGCGCCAGTAAAATCGCGTTTTACGCAGCCGCTTATCGAGCCTGCGACGCTGGCAGCCCCCTGTGGCTTCAGGCGCCTGCTGACCGACTGCTCGCCTGAATTGCCTGACAGCCTTCTATCTCGACCATGACCACCCAGCCTTCTGCCCTGCACACTTCCAACATTGCCTCGCTGCCATTGCTCGCACGTGGCAAGGTCCGCGACAACTACGCCGTGGGCGATGACCGCATCCTGATGGTGGCGTCCGACCGTCTGTCCGCTTTTGACGTGATCATGGGCGAGCCCATTCCAGGCAAGGGCGTGCTGCTGACGCAGATGGCGCTGTTCTGGTTCGACAAGCTGGGCCATATCTGCCCCAACCACCTGACAGGTGAATCGCCTGAGTCCGTGGTCAAGCCCGAGGAAGTCAAGCAGGTCGAAGGCCGCTCCATGCTGGTCAAGCGCCTGAAGCCCGTGCTGATCGAAGCCGTGGTGCGTGGCTACCTGGCCGGCAGCGGCTGGAAGGAATACCAGGAGTCGCAAGCTGTGTGCGGCGTGAAGCTGCCCGCAGGCCTGACCAATGCCGCCAAGCTGCCCGAGCCCATCTACACCCCCGCCGCCAAGGCCGAGATGGGTGACCACGACGAAAACATCACCTACGAGCGCACCGTGGAAATGGTGGGCGAGCAACTGGCCGCCCAGATCCGCGACACGGCCATCCGCATCTACAAGGAAGCAGCCGAGATCGCTCTGACCAAGGGCATGATCATTGCCGACACCAAGTTCGAATTCGGCCTGACCGAAGAGGGCGAGCTGGTGCTGATGGACGAAGTGCTGACCCCCGACAGCTCGCGCTACTGGCCCGTGGAAGGCTATGCCGACGCACTGGCCGCTGGTGCCAACCCTCCCAGCTACGACAAGCAGTTCGTGCGTGACTGGCTGGAACAGGCTCAGGTCAACGGCAAGCCATGGGACAAGAAGGCTCCATCGCCCCGCCTGCCCAAGGAAGTGATCGACAAGACCGCTGCCAAGTACCGCGAAGCGCTGGAACGCCTGACTGCCTGAGCAAACTAAGCGCTGAATAAAGAATGGCCCCCGGACAAAAATCCGGGGGCCATTCTTTTTTGATAGCTGCCAACGCCTGTTGTACCTGGGCTAAGGCCCTGAAACACTACAAATCAGCAGCTATCCAGTGCTGAGACGTGCAGACAGTGGCAGCGCCACGGCAAACGGCTGCAACGACGTATCAGCGCCACTGCGGCGAACTAATTAATGGTGGTGGCCGTGGCCGCCGTGTACGTGCTTGTGGGCAATTTCTTCGGGCGTCGCAGCGCGCACTTCGTTGACCACGGCGGTAAAGCGCAGTGCCACACCAGCCAGAGGGTGGTTGCCGTCCAGCTGCACCACAGGGCCTTTGATCTTCACGACGTTGTAGATCTGGGGCTCGCCCTGATCGTTGGCACCGCGCAGCTGGCCGCCGACCTTCACGCCCGCAGGGAACTCGCCCTTGGGGATGGTGCGCAGCAGGCTCTCGTCGCGGGCGCCAAAGGCGTCTTCCACGGCCAGATCCACCGTCACGGTATCGCCCTTTTGCTTGCCGTCCAGAGCGGCTTCGACCTTGGCGAAGATATTGTCATAGCCACCGTGCAGGAAGGCGACATCGCCCTTGTCCAGCAGTTTGACGGCCACGCCGCCCGCGAGCAGCTCGTGAATCTTGTAGTTGATGGTGACAGCAGTGTCTTTGGTGATGTTCATGGCTTGGCGTTCGGTCAAAACAAAGCCGCCACGGCCCGCAAAGGTCGTGGCGGTCAGGCGCACATTGTGGCAGCGTTTAAACAACCGCCGCAGGGGGCGCGTTTTCAGGCAGTTGCCACTACAGGCGGCAGATCATCCTCGGCGGCACCGGGGTAGCGGGCAAAACGACGATTCTCAGCGCCATGCACCGGGTCGTTGTCCTTCCAGGGCCAGCCGCCGAACTGGGTACGGCGGTAGTCCTGCATAGCCTGCATGATCTCTTCCTGCGTGTTCATCACGAAGGGGCCGTACTGCGACACGGTCTCGCCAATGGGCTTGCCCTGCAGCAGTACCAGCTCCACCACGTCGTCGCCGGTGTTGACCAGCTCAACGTCGCTTTGCGCATCGATGTGCATGGCCAGGTGCTGCTTCACGGCTTCGCCGCCCACAGACAGGCTCTTGCCCATAAAGAAGTAGAGCATGCGGTGGGTTTCAGCCCCAGCGGCCTTGGGCATGGTCCAGCGGGCACCGGGCTCCAGCTCCAGCGTCCAGATGGCGACATCGCTGCCAGCCTCCGAAGCCCAGGACTCTGGAGGAGGCGGCAAGGTCTTGTCCACGCCTTCCAGCACGCCAGCCACCACGGTCACTTTGGTCTTCTTGCCTGCAGCATCGCTGAAGGTCACGCGCGGAATCTGCTCGTTCCAGAACATGGTGAAGTGCGGCTCCACCATCTTGTTCTTGGCAGGCAGGTTCAGCCAGATCTGGAACAGCTCCAGCGGGTTGGGCTTGTCGCTGTTGAGCAGCGGGAACATCTCAGAGTGCTGAATGCCCTTGCCGGCCGTCAGCCACTGCACATCACCGCCGCCAAAGCGCGCTGCCGCGCCCAGCGAATCGGCATGGTCAATACGGCCCTTGCGCACCAGCGTCACGGTCTCAAAGCCACGGTGCGGGTGACCGGGGAAGCCGGGAATCGGCTCGCCGTGGTACATGGAAAAGCCGTCCTTGGCGCTGAAATCGCTGCCCATCTCGCGGCCCTCCAACTCCACGGCCTGCACACCCATCTTGCCGTTGCTGGCAGGGTAGGTGTCATCGTGGTGAGCGCAGAACAGGAAAGGATCCAGGCAGGGCCAGCGTGGGCCGAGTGGAGCGCTTTCGAGAATGGTTTTGCGATTCGTGGTCATGGAATTCTCCTCTTGAGGGCCGCTGCCATCTGCAGGGCCTGAGTCTCAAAGATAAGGCCTGACCACCTGTTTGAAAGACATCACTGGCAGGACAGTGTTTTCAGGTTTTGCAACAGCGACAAAGATCGCAGCCGCTCAGTCACGCGGCGGCATGTTTAGACCTTTTTGCACGGCTGGCCGGGCCACAAAGGCGGCCAGCACACGCTGCAGTTCGGGGAAGTCGCTCCAGCCCACCAGCTCAGCGGCGTTGTAACCTGCCTCCACCACCATATTGCGCACCCAGGGCCAGATGGCAATGTCCGCAAGCGTGATCTGCTCGCCCATGATCCACTCTCGGCCCTGCATACGCTGCTCCAGCACACCCAGCAGACGCTTGGATTCATTCACATAGCGGTCACGTGGGCGCTTGTCTTCAAAATCCTTGCCCGCGAACTTATGGAAGAAGCCCACCTGGCCAAACATGGGGCCGACGCCGCCCATCTGGAACATCAGCCACTGCAGGGTTTCATAGCGCGCAGCAGGGTCTGCAGGTAGCAGCGGGCTGCCGGTCTTTTCTGCCAGATAGATGAGGATGGCGGCCGACTCAAACAGCGCCAGCGGCTGACCGCCGGGGCCTTGCGGGTCAATGATGGCGGGAATCTTGTTGTTGGGGAAGGTGCCCACGAACTCGGGCGTGAGCTGGTCATTGGTCTGAAAGCTGACCAGATGCGCCTCATAAGGCAGCTGCATTTCCTCCAGCGCGATCGACACCTTCACGCCATTGGGCGTGGGCAGCGAATACAGCTGAATGCGCTCGGGGTGCTGAGCAGGCCATTTGCGGGTGACGGAAAAGTCGGCGAGGGTGCGGGTCATGCGGCGGTCTCCTGAAAAAATGCTTTGCCGCATCGTAACGGCAGAGCTTGCTCAGCGCAGTAGCTGCCAGAACATCTGCACACAGGGCGATGGTGCCTGCTGCATGCTCACCATGGCAATGCGCGAGTGGCGCGCGGCATCGGCCAGCGGCTGCAGCACCACGCCGGGCGGGCAGATGCGCTCATACACACTGGGCACGATGGAAAGTCCCAGCCCTGCGGCCACCAGCGCCAGCATGGTCGAGGTCTCGCGCGCGGGCTGGGCGATGCGCGGCACAAAGCCGGCTTCGCTGCACAGCGCCAGAATATGTTCGTGCAGCCCGCCGCCCAGCACGGTGGGGTGCAGCACAAAGGGCTGATCGGCCAGAGCGCTCAGCGCCACGGGCAGCGAATCTGCCGCCTGCCTGGCGGGCAAGGCCAGCATCAGCTCGTCGCGCCACAGCGTTTGCTCACGGATGGGCACGGGAATGCGAAACGCGGGCGAGGGCCGCATAAAACCAATATCAATCTGCCCGGCAGTCAGCGCCGCAATCTGCTCACCCGTGGTCATGTGCTGCAAATCAAGCTCTACCTCGGAGTAGCGGGTGCGGAAGTCGCGCAGCATGGCCGAGAACTCGTCAAACAGCGGCACCGAGGCGGTGAAAGCAATGCGCAGCCGCCCCGCCAGCCCATGGGCTGCCATGCGGCACAGCTCACCGGCCTGCTGGTGCAGCTCCACAATCTGCCTGGCCTTTTCCTGCAGCAGCAGGCCCGCAGGCGTCAGCGTGACCGCCCGGCGCGAGCGTTCAAACAGCTGCGCCCCCATTTCCTGCTCCAGCAGGCGTATCTGCTGGCTCAGCGGGGGCTGGCTCATGTGAAGGCGCTGGGCGGCGCGGCTGAAGTTCAGCTCATCGGCCACGGCCAGGAAACAAGTGAGGCGGCGCAAATCCATAGGACGATTTTCGTATCAAGTCCAGACGCAAACGGTATTGGACGGAAAGACCGTGACTTTTCACAATCCCATCAGCCGCAAAAGCTATGACAAACATAGCTGCTTGCGCTTATTCAATAAGGGTTCAAGGCCATTTGAACCTAATCAAGAACCGAGAGACAAGATGCAAGCCTTTGCCCTTTTCACTGCCCGCCGTGCCCTGCTGATCAGCGCTGTTGCCCTGGTCGCTGGCTGCGCCCAGCAGCCAAGTAGCCAGACCAGCAAAGAGCCCGTACGTCTCATGACCTCGGGCGGCTTTACGGCAGCGCACAAGCTGCTGGCACCGCAGTTCACGGCACAGACCGGCATTGCGGTGGAATCTGCCTATGGCTCCTCCATGGGTTCATCGCCCACCTCTATTCCCAACCGTCTGAGCCAGGGCGAGAAGGCCGATGTGGTGATTCTGGCGCGCGGTGCGCTGGATGATCTGGCGGCCAAGGGGCTGGTCAAACAAGGCACGCAGATCGATCTGGTGCGCTCCGCCGTGGGCGTGGCCGTCAAGAAAGGCGCGCCCCTCCCCGACATCAGCACCGAGGACAAGCTGCGCCAGGTACTGCTGAATGCCAAGAGCATTGCCTACTCGGCCAGCGCCAGCGGTACCTATTACGAAACCCAGATGCTCAAGAAGCTGGGCATTCACGATCAGGTCATGCCCAAGAGCAAAAAAATCGTGACTGAGCGCGTGGGCACCATCGTGGCCAGAGGCGAGGCAGAAATCGGCCTGCAGCAGGTAAGCGAGCTGCTGCCCATTGAAGGCATCAGCTATGCCGGCACGCTGCCTGACTCGGTTCAACACTACACACTGTTCTCGGCGGGCACGGCCAGCACCTCCACCAACCCGCAGGGGCTGGAGCAGTTGCTGAAGTTCTACACCTCACCCGCCGCCGCCAAAGCCATTCGCGACACGGGTCTGGAGCCCATTGCCAAGCCCCGCTAATCCACTCCGAAAAAGACAAAGCCCGCAGGCAGGCCGTGCGGGCTTTGGTATTTCAGCTGGAGAAACTCAGCGCTTGATGCCTTGCGGCGCTTTTTGCACCAGCGCCACCGTCAGGCCCTGCGCCGTGACCGTGATGGCACCGGGCTCCATGGCCAGCGCATCGACCAGCGCCAAATCCTGATCCGTCAGCTGATAGAGCACCACCTGGCCCATGGCCTGCTCGGCCAGTGCCGTGGAATAAGTGCCCAGCATATCGCTGAGCGCGGGCGACAGGCCATCAATGCTCAGCTGGTTGACCTTGATCTGGTGAGCGCGCAGCGTGCGGTCCGAGGACTCGTAACGCAGGGCGAAATCCACATCCAGCAGACCGCTGAAACGCTCCTTGAGCACCTTGCCGCTCAGCTCTGCCGGAATGACGGCGTTGAGCATATTGCGCTCGGGCCGCATGCTCAGCTGCGGAGCCTTCAAATCGAGATGCAGCAACCCCGCCACGGGGAACTCCATGGGGAAACGCTTGGCCAGCATCTCCTGCAGTTTCTGCTGACTCACACTTACGCTGCTAGGCACTGATTTGCCCGAGCAACCTGCAGCGACCATACCCAGGCCCATTGCTGCCGACATCAACCATGCGCGCCGATTCATCACGACCACCCAACTCCGTAAAATCTGATTCAAAAACAATGGGAACGCTTGATCAACCAGTGCTTAACGCTATGGTTTTTGAATCATCCATTGTCTCTCGCTTGCTATTCCACAGAGTCTCGATGGGTGTTTGAGGTTCCCCATTTCTTACTATCTGCAGGTAAAAGTCTGTTGTTTAACGCCCCGCCTGCGCGCAGGTTGACGCAAAAGCCGCCGCAGCGCTCCATGCACAATGACTTACATGAATGCTCACCCCACTCCCACCCATGAGGCCCTGGCAGCAGCGGCCGCAGATGCCACCCTGCCCGATCAGGTTCTGACCCAATGGTTTGGTAGCGCCAGACCCGGCAACGCACAGGCTTTGCAGTACAAGAGCCGGTGGTTTACCAAGTCCCCAGCGTTTGATGAGGAGCTGCGCGAACGCTTTGGTGTGGCGGTTGAGGCGGCCCTGGGTGGCGGCCTGCAGCACTGGTCTACGCAAGGACCGTGGCAGCATCTGGCGCTGGTGGTGTTGCTAGACCAGTTCACGCGCAATATCTTTCGCAACACACCCAAAAGCTTTTCGGGCGACCCGCAGGCGCTGACGCTGGCTTTGCAGGCCATGCAGTCCGGGGCTGACCAGCAACTGCCCGAGGTGGTGCGCGTCTTCATGTACCTGCCGCTGGAACATGCCGAAGACCCTGCCATGCAGCAGCGCTGCGTAGCGGCATTTGATGCCATGCATCAGGCCGCCGAAGATGCAGAGCTGCGCGAGTACCTGTCCGGGTCACTGGACTACGCCCACCGCCATCAGGTGGTGATTGAGCAGTTCTGCCGCTTTCCGCACCGCAACGCAATTTTGGGCCGTGCCAGCACGGCGGAAGAAGCCGCGTATCTGGCCCAGCCCGGCTCTGGCTTCTGACGACCTTTACGAGCCGCGCGTCGCCTCGCGCAGCGCGGGCTCTTTGCGCGGCTGCGGCTGACGCGCAGGCTTGCTGCCCGCATCGCGGTAGCGCATGGCCCAGCGCTCTACCGTATAGAACGACAGGGCAGACAGTGCCGTCGAAATCAGCAGGCCCAGCACCACCGTCACCGGCCACGAGTAATCGGCCCGCAAATAGCGCACCACCGGGTAGTGCCAGAGGTAAATGCCGTAGGACAGCTGGCCCAGCTTGATGAACAGCGGCGCTGTCAGCATTTCATAGACCAGCCCCGTGGGCTTTTGCACGGCCAGCAGCACGACCAGTGCGGCACACTCCACAACCGTAATGCCCCAGACCATGGCGTGCTGGTTGTCCCACTCCAGCTCCATGATCAGCGGCACGGCCAGCACAAACCACATGGTGTAGGCGCGCAGGGATTGCAGGCTCTCAATCCACTTGGGCTTTTCCAGCGTCAGCGCCGCCAGCAATGCACCGGCCAGCAGGCCCGAGGCGCGGGTATCAAAGCGGAAGAAAATCTCGTAGAACTTCTGGTCCTGCATAACCCAGAAGATGCGCCACAGCGTGCTCAACACCCACAGCGCCAGCAGCGGTGCCCACACCCGGCCCGGCGCGGCCTTGCGCAGCAGCAAGACCAGCAGCGGCGGCCAGACCAGATAGAAATGCTCCTCCACTGACAGCGACCACATGTGCAGCAGCGTGTCCGGGCTGTCGAAGAAAGCAATGCCGTAGTCGGCGAGGTAGAGGATGGAGACCAGTGCGTCTGAGTAGATGTCCGTCAAATCCGGCCAGAGGAACGGTGCCACCACACAGTAGGTGCCCAGAAACAGCGCCAGCGCCGGCATCAGTCTGAAAAAGCGGCGGCGGTAAAAGCGCCAGTAATCCAGCTTGCCATGCTGCTGGAACTCCATCAGCAGCAGTGATGTGATCAGAAAGCCGCTGAGCACAAAGAACAGATCGACACCGAAGAACGCGCCATCAAACATCGGCGCATGTGCGTGCGAGAGCAGCACCAGCACAATGGCAATGCCTCTCAACCCATCAAGCGCTGGGTTGTAGCGCAGCTTGAAAGCTGACTCCACCAAAACCGGACACCTTTCCTTTCGCTCAGGCACAGGCCGAGCTTGCGATCCACAAAACACAGCCATGCCCATGCACGGCTGTTGCAGTATTCAGAGTTTGCGCAAAGAGGCAGTAACAGCTCTTTGCAGCGACCCGAGGTCGCAGAGCGCGCGGAGCACGCTCAAAGCGCCTGAACTGTGCAGGCCTCGCTGTCCTTCATCCACCGCAATCAAGCAGCAAAAAATGGCGCGAGCCCGCAGCCAGGCGGCTGGTTATCTGTTGACAAGTGAACAGATTCGGGGGATTTAAACAGATTTTTTCGAATATCCAAAACCAAAAACCCCGGCGATTGTCCAAGGGATGGATATTCGAAAGCTGTTTTAACAATTAAGAACAAAAATGCCCTGCTTCGCAACATCTGCAAGCGCTAGCAGCTATCAAATTTGATAATGCAAAGATAATTTCAAAGACGCTTTTTGCGCCCGCAGACCGGGGCGCTTTGGTGCACATCGCGCCAGAGCAGCATCTCGGCAATGCGCTCGGACTTATCGTCGTCAAACCCCAGTTTCTGCGCGCGCTCTGCCGGGTTGACCCAGGTGCCGAACAGCATGTCCCACAGCGGCAGGCCATAGTTCTGCGCATGGTGGCCATGCTGGTGGTGCACGGTATGCATCTCGGGGCGCTGCAGCACATAGCCCAGCCAGCGCGGCGTGCGCAGGTCGGCATGGGTGAACAGATCGAACGCTGCGGTCAGCCCCAGTGCCACCGCCGCTGCGGCAGGGCTGGCACCCAGCACCCAGTAGCTGGAGATCACGCTCAACAGCATGGCCGCAGCAGAATCCAGCGGGTGGGCGTAAAACGAGGTCAGCACCTCGATGCGACGCGCGCTGTGGTGCAGCTGGTGGAACATGCGCCACAGCAGATCAGACGCATGGGTGGCGCGGTGCCACCAGTAAAAGACAAAGCTGGTGATGAAAAAGCTCAGCAGCCCCACCAGCAGCGGGTTCCAGCGCGCGCCCACATCCAGCAGCGCGTGCTGCCGAATGCGCGCTTCAAGCACCCAGCCCAGCGCCAGCGTGCACACCAGCGTCAGCGCGCCCAAGGCACTGCTGTAAATCAGCCAGCGCCGGTCACAGAGATTGCGCGACGCGGGCGCAATCACCTCGCGGGTGAAGACCGCCACAAACATCAGCGCAATCAGTGGGTAGACCAGATACTCCAGCACGGCAATCACTCCCCTTGAGTTATGCCTTGCAGTCTATCGGCTGATGTGGCTTTGCCGCTTTATTGGGGCAATACAAACTGCTCCAGCGGCGTGTCGTTAGGCGCTGCCAGCTGCTTCTTCAGCATCTCGCCCATGGGCAGATTCAGGTTCACGTTCTTGGGTGGAATGGGCTGCATAAACCACTTGGCGTAGAGCTTGTGAATTTCACCCGAGCGGATCATTTGCAGGATGGCTCCATCCACGGCCTTCTTGATCTGCGGGTCGTTCTTGCTGAACTGGATGGCGATGGGCTCGGCACCAATCACCTCGCCCACGATCTTGTAGCCCTTGGGGTTCTTGCTCTGGCCAATCACGCCGGCCAGCATGTTGTCGTCCAGCACAAAGGCATCGACGCGGCCCGACTCCAGCAGCATAAAGCTCTCGAACTGGTCCTTGCTCATCAGCGTCTTGAAATCCAGCGCGTTGTCACTGGCGTACTTGCGCAGAATCTGCACCGCCGTCGTGCCGGTGATGGCACCCACATTGCGGCCTTGCAACTGCTTGAAGGAGGTGATGCCCGAATCGGCGCGCACGGCCATGCGCACCTCGCTCACATAGGTGGTCAGGCCAAAGGCCACCTGCTTCTGGCGCGTGAGGTTGTTGGTCATGCTGGCGCAGTTGAAATCAGCCGTGCCGTTGTGGATCAGCGGCATGGTGTTCTGCGGCGTCAGCACCATGTATTTGAGCTGGGCCTTGGGCGCAATCGCCTGCACCACGCGCTCGCACAGCTCCATGTGATAGCCGACAAACTTCTCGTTCGCACCCAGCGCATAGACCATAGGCGTGGCCGCTTCACGCGTGCCCAGAACCACGGTTCCGCCGGCCTGCCAGCGCTGCAGCGTGGGCGATGCGGAGACATCAACAGTCGTATCAATGTTGGCACCCAGCTCTGCCTTCACAGGCTTGCCCGCTGCCATGGCCGAACCTGCGCACACCAGCGCTGCTGCCAGCCAACCCCATTTCAACGACTTGCTCATCACCCACACTCCAAAAACAAAAGCGCCGAGACCTATGGCCATCGGCGCTTATCACCAACCCAATCCGGCAAACACCTCATGTCCATGTACACAAGGCCCTTGTCTGATTGTCGTTGCTCACTTATTGCTTTCAGTGGAATGCTTATTCCACACCGGGCTCTATACGTCGCGTTTCACGGGGCTGACCCCATTAATTCGCGCAGGCGCTGGTGGGAGCTGCTGGCTTCATCGGCGTTTTGCTGGTGCTTGGCTTGCAGATAGCGCTCGGTAAACACGCCCAGATAACTCTCAAGTACCTGACCGGCATGCACATCGGGTGCATCACCAACCAGCTCCAGGCACAGCGCCGCCACCTCGCTGGTGCAAAAATGGTCATCGCGCTTGGATCTGCGCAATTGATAGCGCGAGAGCAAATCTGGGTGCAGGCTGAGCACCGGAAATCCATCCAGATATGGACTCTTGCGAAACATCTTGCGCGCCTCGGACCAGGTCGCATCCAGCAAGATAAACAGCGGGCGCTTGCCCGCTTGCAGCGCAGCCCTGCCCGGTTCATCCAGCGACTGCACCACGCGCTCGGGCGACTGTGCATATTCACCGGGGAAGACGACATAAGGCTGCCACTGAGAGTCGGCCAGCAAGGCCTCGATCTGCGGATCCACCTCGGTACGCGACCAGCCAAAGGCATAGGTCTCGCGCACCACATCGGCAATCAGCCAGCCGGTGTTGCTGGGCTTGAGCGGCTCGGCGTCATGCATCAGCACGCAAAACGCCGCACGCGTCGTCAGCTCAGGCCGCAGCGCGCACATGCAGTGCGAGGGGCGCAGGCGGCAGCCCTCGCAGCGCTCGCCCTTGGGGCCGCCACGCGCCAGAAACGGCCGCGTGCTGCGCGCCAGCCGCGCCGTGCGCAGGCGCGACACGGCGTGGGGCGCAACGGCAGACTCCACGCTGCGCAGAGCGGTAAGGGGTCTCTGCGGCTCGGCAGCAGAAGACGACAAGGGCGTAAATTCAGACAAGAGAGGGCACCGGCAACAACAAAGTCGGCCTATTGTCCTCTCTCGCCCTCAGTGCTGCAGCAGCACCCGCGATGGCCTCGTGAGATCAGTCGCACTCGCCATTCTGAAAGCCCAGACCGCTGCCAAACACAAAGCGGCTTGGCTGGATGGCAGCGAAGGCAGGAGACACAAGCTCTCTGAAGCGCTGGGGTTCGCAGTTAAAGCGCGTATCCAGCACATAGTCTTCGGACTCTGCCTTACTCATGCCATCGCGCCACTTGTCTGCAGCGGCAAGCGAGGCATCGCCCACCAGTTGCACGGACAGAGCGAACTCCATGAATTGCAGCGCGCGCGGGCCTTCGGCAATCAACTGAACCTCAGGGTCGGCCGCGTTGCCGCACATAGTCAGGCAGTCGGCGTAATAAGAGCCACCCAGCATCTGTTCAAACTGGCCCATGGTCAGCTCATGCAACTGCTTGGGCGGTGTGCCCGCAAAGCTGCCCAGCACCGGCTCCAGCGAAACCTTGCAGCTGGGCGTGATCGCCACTTCCACGGCCTGCACCACCTTGTCGGCATCATCGGTGCGCAGCGTCAGCTCGCAGCCATCCACCTTGAACAGGTGGCGATGCTGCTCAGAGCGCATGGCCGGGCCAGCCAGCTTTTCCACATAGGCCAGATTCATGCCGATGGTGTCGCTGTTCATCAGCTGATCGACCACGCGCTGGGCCGCCACAGGGGCTGCAGCCGTTGCTTCGGTCTGCGGCGCAGTCGCGGCGGCAGGCTTGTCTTCCTGCTTGCCGCAGGCGGCCAGCAGCAGCGCACAGGCCAGCAGACCCAGTTTCTGTACGGCAGCCTTAGCGCCTGTGTTCTTGATAGCTCTCACGGCTTTTCCCTCTCAGTGTTTTGAACAAAGCGCGCACTATATGCGGGCGCACTCAAAACACCAAGGCGACGCAGAGGCTAGCCGCCGACGCACTCCAGCTCAAACAGCGGCAACTCAGCCTGTCGGCTCAGCCACACGCCGCCGCCCAGCTCCTTGAAGTGGGGTTGCAGGCCACGGCGATACAGCTCGGCACGGTGGCGGTACAGGCGCGAATCGGTCAGGTCTTCATCGATGATGTCTCGCTCGTAGTCTTCTTTGGCCACGGCTTCGATGTAGAGACCGCCACGCGAGAGGCGACCCAGATTGGTCAGCGCTTTTTTCAGATCAGCCGGGCTCAGATACGGCAGAACGCCCTGGCAAATCACCAGGTCAAACGGCTGGCCATCCTTAGGTCGATAGTCCACCACCGAGCCCTGCTCCCAGCCATAACGCTCGCACAGATAGGGGCTGAATTCCACACCGTGATAGCTCACGCCGGGAAAGTGCGCCTCCACCGCCTCGCGCCACAGGCCAATGCCGCAGCCCACATCGAGCACGCGCTGCACAGGCACGCGCAGATACGCAAGATACGAGCAGACAAACGCACCCAGCCGACGGGCGTGCTCGGGGTCGATCACGCTGGTCTTTTTGTCAAAGTAAAAGCGCTGGTAATACGCCTCGTCAAACCACTCGTTACTTGCAGATTGCACGCAGCCTCCTTCAAAAAACAAACGGCGCCCGAAGACGCCGAAACTTCAAAAACCGACGCTGACTCAGCAAGGAGACAGCAAGCAAGGGCAGCCCCTTACGCTGCGCTGTCGTCCCCCTTCCGCGAAGCGAGAAAGGGGGAAGGCGCGCCGCGCCTCAGGGGGATTAAATTCGTCCAATCACAGACCAGCCCTTGCGCTGATCCTGCTTGTTGTTTTCGTAATCCCACACCGTGCCGCAACGCTCGCAGACATAACGGGTCACCGTCACCGAGTTGGAGCCGCGATCTTCCTTGCGGTTGCCGTGCTGCATCAGTTCGGCATGGCCGGGGGCTTTGCGCCAGTTGCGCTGAATGCCGGCGCAGCTGGCGCACAGATGGTCTTCGGCAGGATTGGTGGTGTTGGTCATGAAAAAGCTACTGGAATGTGGTGCAGAACCCGGACACATGCCCGCGCTGCAAAGCAGCCATTGTGCCGCCTGCCCCGATTTTTCACCGGCGACAGGGTCAGCATCACCGCTTGCAACTCAGTCTCTCAAGGCTTTACCGCCCTGCCCCCAGGGGCAGCTAGCAAGGGCCGCCCCACAGCCACGGTGTCTTACCCTTTGGAGGGAGAAGGCGCACAGCGCCTCAGGAGGTCAAGCCTTCGCCGGACGATGCAACAAGCAAATTTTGTTGCCCGATGGGTCACGCAGATACGCCAGATACAGCGCACCCACGCCCTCACCGCGCCAGCCCGGAGCATCTTCAATCGATTGGCCGCCAGCCGCCACACCCGCTGCATGGGCGGCGTTCACCTGCTCAACAGACTGCGCCGCAAAACCCGTGGTTGCGCCATTGCCCGCTGTGGCGGGAGAACCGTCAATCGGCGTCGTGATCGCAAATGTTCCCGTGGGGCTGCGGTAGAAAAAACGGTTCTTGTTGGCAACGCCAGGCGCAATGCCCAGCTGGCCCAGCAGTGCGTCATAAAAGCGCTTTCCGCCTTCCAGATCATTCACGCCCAACATGATGTGACTAAACATGGTTGTGTCTCCTTGGTGAGCCCGGTTTCAGGCCGATAACGGGGAATCCGGGGGCCATCGTAACGGGCTTTTCGTGGGAGCAGTCGTCTTATTTCTTTGATGAAAAAAGGGCTACAGCGCTTTCTGAATAAGCGCCAGCAGCTATCAAAACCACAAAACGCCATGGCATACCCCGCTTGTTTTTGCCTGTGCAGATGCTGCGCTCGCACATTCATGCGCATCACCGCCCCACGCCATACATGCCCTGCCTGATGCTCCAAGCACTGCGCACCACAGTTACAAACCCGCACAAGCAAACACTCACCACGCGCCCCCATACCCCCCTAGGCCATCATTCCTCCTTGATTTAGACTGCTACAACTTGGTTACATATAAGAACCAATGACTGCCAGGGCCATAACTACGCACAAGGTAGCGGCCACCACACACCCAGACCCGGCTGCAGACCGAGTACCGCTATGTCTACAGGTTCTGGAACGAGCTGCCCTCCATCCACTCACCTCTTGACCCCACAGGAGCGCCCCATGCTTGATCGCCCCCCCCGCCTGCGCACCCTGGAGCCCGACACAGACAACGGCCTCTACCAAACCCTGCTGGAATCCACTTTGGCGATCCCCTTCAAAATTGACTGGGCCAGCAAGAAGTACAGCTATATCGGCCCTCAGATCGAAGAGCTGCTGGGCTGGAGCCCCGAAAGCTGGGAAACCGTCAATGACTGGGCCGAGCGCATCCACCCCGACGAGCGCGAACAAACCGTCTCGCGCTGCGTGGAGCTTTGCATCGCCGGGGTCGATCACGAAGCCGAATACCGCGCGCAGACCAGCGACAACCGCTTTGTCTGGGTCAAGGAAGTCGTGCATGTACTGTGCGACGAACAGGGCCAGACCACCGCCCTGATCGGCTTCACCTTCGACATCACCGAGCAGAAGAAAAACGAGCAATTGCGGGCCGAGCTGGAGGCCGAAAAGCTCTCCAACGCCCGCCTTCAAGAGCGCTTGCGCCTGACCCACGACCTGCACGACGGCGTGGGCGGCGAGCTGGTCCACATGATTGCCTCCGTCGAGCAAGGCAGCGCCTCTCTGACCCGGCCCCAGGTGCTCTCCATGCTCAAACTCATCCGCAGCGACCTGCGCCAGAGCATTGACAGCAACGCCTCAGCCCAGGTGCGCGTGCCCGCCACACCGCAAGAATGGCTGGCCCCCCTGCGCCGCCGCTTCAACGACCTGTTCGAGGCCATTGACATCCGCTGTGACTGGCAGTTTCCTCAAAACTGGAGCACACCGCCCAATGCGCTGCAATACTTGGCGCTGACTCGGCTGATTGAAGAAGCGCTGACCAACATCATCAAGCACAGCCAGGCCCGCCATGTGCGCCTGTTGCTGACGCAGCGTCAACCCCATGCGCTGGTGCTGGAGATCGAAGATGACGGCGTGGGCTTTGACGTGCAGGCCGTGGATGCATCGGGCCTGGGCATAGGCATGCGATCCATGGCCGTGCGGGTTGCGCGGGTCGGCGGGATGCTGGGAATTGACTCGCAAGCCGGGCGGACGGCGTTGACGGCTCGGGTGGTGCTGGGTTCTGAGGATTAAGGTGTTTTGGGCTGTAGCGCTTATTGGTTGAGCGCTGGTGGCTATCAAAATTAGCGCTTTATCGCCGTTCACGACAGAGGCCGGGGGTCGCCCCGGCAGGCGAGTTACCTTTCTTGCTCGCACAAGAAACGTAACCCAAAGAATGCGACCCGACTGTCTGCGTCCCTGCGCTTCGCTACGGGAAAACCTGCGTCACGCCATTCAGTCTGCGGTGCCGCCCAACTCGCTTCGCGCTTGCAGCGCTTCGCTCAAACAAACGGCGGCAAGTCAGATCACGATGCATTGGCACTCTGCGGTGCCAATGCCCACAGCCCGAACCGCGTGCCGCAGGCGCAGACACACGGGTGGGGACGGGTACGGACGGCCCGCCAGATTTGTGACGAAATTAGCCTCTGGCGCTTACTCATATTGCGCAAGCAGCTATCAATTTATTAAAGAAGCTATCCCGCATTCGGTATCTCGCCCCTTGTGCCCACGCCTGCGACGGCGGCCTCTTGGGGCTGGCGGCTGCACCGCAGAGTGCAGCCGCTTCATGATCTGACTTGCGGCAACCTGTTTGAACGAAGTGCTGAAGGCACGCAGTGAGTTTTGCCGCACAGTCCCAAGAGGTTGGCGACGCAGGTTGCCCACAGCGAAGCGGAGGGACGTGGGAAGTAGGGGCTGTGTTCTTTGCCTACTTTCTGGCACGCCAGAAAGTAGGTCGGCTGGCGGGCCGAGACCCGCCCTCTGTCCTCAATTAAAAAGAAACTTTATGCATCCCATCTTGCAAAAATCTCTTCACACCCTGCTTCTATATCTTTTAAGCGACTTTTTGTAGATTTTGGAGCCTCATAAATTTCGCCCGTGGGATTATCAATTATTAATACTTTTTTGGGATCAATTTTATTCCCACTAGCATAATTATCTTCCAAATGCTTTTTCATTATTGTGGCAGTATATTCGGCAGCATCTTTATCTAAGCTAGCACTTTGTGAAAAGTGAAATTTAATGCACCCCACCACCTCTTCCGTTTCTGCAGAGATTAGCATTAAATCCGGCTTTGCTCCAACCTTTACACCAGATACTTCAATTGAGTTCTCTTGAAATTCAGAGCCTTTTTTAATTATGCAATTTTTAACAACTATTTCGTCTTCTAGATCAATAAAATCTTCAATAGCTGCACCTGATGCATTTTTTGTGCTCTGTGTAAAATTATTATCTGATACATAATTTTTAAGTTCATTGGATTTTTCCAAGAGCTGCTTGGATGATATATTTCCAGACAAATAATCACAAATTGCATTTCGTGCATCTGTGTAATGCATTGCTGCAAATCCACCTTCCTCTTGAAGAGTTTTAATAATGCTTCTTCTCCTCCGGGCTGAAGCTGTCAGATATTCACCAAGTTTATTTGCCGTAATCTTAGGTTCCATACATACCTCCTCTTAAAAAAACACATCAAAATCAAACTTGAATTGCTTTATATGTTGCGCGAGTTGTCGCCACATAAACCAACCTAGCCTCCAACGACCCATCCTTCTTCACATCCCATGCCTTGCGCTCTTAATCAGAAGTCACAACTGCCACCACCGGCTACTCCAGCCCTTTGCTACCATGCATGGTCATGACCTTAATGGAGTCTTTTCGGGCTTGAAGTCCCCCGCGTGTTTGTTAGAGCGTTGCGGCAAGTCTTTGCTTTTCAGATTGAAATTTCGCTTTGAGGGGCCAAGCACAAAGTCACTGTTTCTCTGATAAACCCACACAAGCTGGCCCTTCCTCCGAGAGATTTCGCTCAAGCAAAGCCTTTGCGGCCTGCCATTTGGAAAGTTTGAGGAAATCCAAATAAATCAGACCAACAAACATCAGCATCAGCCAGAAAAAAATCCAGCGCTGCTCTGAAATCAAAGGTTTGACCTGACCTCCCCATTCAGGATTTTTCATGATCCCGCACAAAATTTCGACCTCCTGAGCTGTCAAATGCGTACGCTCAATGCGCGCAGGAAACTGCTTGCTGCAATCACCAATATCAAGGCGGCCGCTAAACATTGGGAGAGGAGATAGCACTCGTGCATGGCTTTCACTCATGAGCACCAAGCGATCTGTGGCCTTGATTTGAAGCACAGAGGCCTTCACAAAGGTAGCTCCTGCACTGAGCACACCAAAAATAACAAAGCACATACATAGACAAAATTTACCGATGATCCGCCACCTGGGAGGAATGTGCTTCTCCACCACCTTGCGCTTATCCGGATCGAAGCAGTCGCCGCACAGGCTGATTTGTGCCATGGGCACGCTGTGCTGCTGGCACCAAGCCATGAGTTGCTTGGCACTTTCCAAAGTACCAACCTTGACACCGGAGAAAAGGCGGAAGGCATAAAGACTGGTCTGCTCCTCGACAAAGGCGCGGATGTTTGCGTCTGGAATGTCTTTTTTGCCATGAACCAGCAGCCAGAAACGGCGCACCAAAAAGTGCAGCGATTGCGTGCGCCACATGACAAAAATCAAGCTAAGAGCAAACACCACCGGTAGCGCCAATGAGGCGAAAGTAGCCCATTGCCCTAGCGAACCGATCCCCAGGGAAATACTGCTTACATCCATCCGCTTCTCCACGCCGGCAGGGATTGCGACAAGCTGCCACAGCCTGGGTAGCAGTGCATCAGCTGCCCACTAGCAGACCCATCGCACCCAATTTCACCGCTGGTCATTCGCCCCGCGCAACTGCCGAGCGCGGGTATTAATACCGCCATTGCCTCCACCTCTTACTTGTATCTTCTTGTTTCGAGAATGAGGTGTTTATAGCCGATTAAGCCTTTTTGAATCTTGCAAAAACGATTAAAGCTGTCGCTCACATTGGCTGTAATGCGGTTTTGGCTTTATTTCGGATATTGATTGCGGTTGATATTCAGGATGCGTTTTTCTTTGACAGAAGACGAGTCGTCAAAAAACGGTTTCAAGACAAATCCGCTTCTAACGTAATCACATCAAGCGCTGGCGGCTATCAAAATATATTCAGCTTGGTCCTCAAGGGTAGAAACTTCGCCTGCAAGGCCTCGGCAAACAAATCGGGCATGTGACCCCAAAGGAATCACATGCCCGATCTGCTCTCAATCAAGGCGCACAAAGCGCCATTAGCGATCAATATTCCAGGCAAATCTTGCCGAAATGCTTGCCCGCCGCCTGATGCGTAAACGCATCCACCATTTTTTCCAGAGGGTAGCGGCTGTCGATCACAGGCTTCCAGCCAAAGTTCTCCAGCGCCCGCACCATGTCTTGTTGCTGCTCGCGGCTGCCGACGATCAGGCCCTTGAGGGTTTGCTGCTTGCGCATCAGCTCCAGAGTTGGCACGGCACCGGCAATACCGGTCAGCACGCCAATCAGCGCGATATGTCCGCCCACGGTGCAGGCGCGGATGGACTGGGGCAGCGTGCCGGGGCCGCCCACTTCGACCACGATGTCAGCGCCGCGCCCGCCGGTGGCGGCAAGGACCGCGTCGCCCCACTCAGGGGTGTCCTGGTAATTGATGACCACATCGGCCCCCAGAGCCTTTAGCTGCTCGGCCTTGGCATGGCTGGATGTGGTGGCGATGACTTGCGCGCTCATGCTCTTGGCCATTTGCAGCGCAAAGATGGAGACGCCGCCCGTGCCCAGCACCAGCACGGTGTCGCCAGCCTGAATGCCGCCATCCACCACCAGCGCACGCCAGGCGGTGAGGCCAGCGGTGGTGAGCGTGGCGGCTTCGGCATGGCTCCAACCCTTGGGGGAGTGGGTGAAGCTAGTGGCGGGAAGATTGACGAGTTCACGCGCAAAGCCGTCCACACCATCACCGGGGACCAACTGGAAGTCCGACGGCACCTTGCGGCCCGACAGCCATTGCGGGAAGAAGGTGGAGACCACGGCATCACCCACGGCAAATTCGCTCACGCCTGCGCCCACGGCGGTGACGACGCCTGCGCCGTCGGCCATGGGAATGCGACCATCGGCGGCCGCGCCGGGGCGGCGCACCACGCCCAGGTCGTGGTAGTTGAGCGAGCTGGCGTAAATGCGCACCTGAATCTCACCGGCCGCAGGGGCTGAAGGCGCGGGCAGATCGGCCAGCTTCAGATTCTCGAATCCGCCGGGGGCGGCAAGTTGCATGACTTTCATGGAGGCTCCTCAAGGGCGTGAAGTACAGATGCCGTGCATGGTGCCGCCAAAGGTTGCAGCGCGCCAGCACCAACATATTTGTTGGGTAGTATTAAAAATGTAAGTAATGCGCCAACGCAGACGGACGCTAGGATGGCGCTATCTTTTGAACGAGCAGCGGAGGCCCCATGAAACGCCTGAACAGCAAGAGCGGCTGCGCCGTAGAGGTGACGCTGGCAGTCATGGGCGGAACGTGGAAGCCCATCATCCTCTTTCACCTGCTGCACGGCAAAAAGCGCTTTGGCGAGCTGGGCCGCAGCATCGGCGGTATCACCCAGCGCATGCTGACCCTGCAGCTGCGCGAGCTGGAAGAGGCTGCCATTGTCCAGCGCACTGTGTATGCCGAGGTGCCGCCGCGCGTGGACTATGAGCTGACGGAGCTGGGCCGCAGCCTGCAGCCGGTGCTGATTGCCATGCGCAACTGGGGCCAGGGCTACAGCCAGCGTTTTGACGCAACCGAGCCGCTGCATGACGATGCAGAGGCCAATGCAGAGGCATCAGCCCTTTGCGCCCCAGATATCGCACAAAAAATGGCTTAGGCCTTTGATATACAAGCGCTGTCAGCTATCAAATTGAAATAAGCACCCGCAAAAAAAGCCCGCAGACTGCAGCAGCTTGCGGGCTTTTGTTCAGGTCAAGGGGGTAGCTGCTGATCAGGTTGCGATCGTCAAGGATGCGGGCACTGAACAGTGCGCCCAGACCTTAGCTGTCATTGCACCAGCTGCGCGAGCTGGCACTGCACTATTAATGGTTGGTAGCCGCGCTGGTGCGCTCAGCAGCAGGAATACGTCCGAAGCGGCCGCTGCGGAAGTCGTCCATGGCCTGAGCGATTTCTTCATCGCTGTTCATCACGAATGGGCCGTAACCCACTACCGGCTCGTTGATCGGCTCACCCGAAAGCCACAGCAGCGTGACGTCGTTATTCGCTTCAAACTGCACGGTGTCGTCATCACGATCGAGATGCACCAGCTGACCGGCGCGCGCCACTTCCTTGCCGTTGATAAGCACAGTGCCGTGCTGCACGACCAGCGCCAGCGTGTGGCCGGGCTGGGCCTTGAATTCAGCCTTGGCACCGGCTTTCAGCCGCATGTCCCAGACATTGATGGGCGTGAAGGTGCGTGCAGGACCCTGGGCCCCAGCGTAGTCACCGGCGATCACGCGCAGTGAACCCGCGCCATCGGGCAGTTCAACCTGGGGAATGTCGGCGTTCAGCAGGGTCTGGTAGCCGGGCGGGGACATCTTGTCCTTGGCAGGCAGGTTGACCCAGAGCTGCACCATTTCCATGGGGCCGCCGGTGCTGGCAAAGGCGTCGGAGTGGAACTCTTCGTGCAGAATGCCTGCACCAGCCGTCATCCACTGCACATCGCCGGGGCCGATGGTACCGCCCGCGCCAGTGGAGTCGCGATGCGCCAATTCACCGTCATAGACGATGGTCACGGTTTCAAAGCCACGGTGGGGATGGGTGCCCACGCCACGACGCTCGGTGGTGGGCGTAAAGTCTTCGGGAGCCGCGTGGTCCAGCAGCAAAAAGGGGCTGAGTGCCCGACCATGATCACCATAGCTGAACAGCGAGCGGACATGAAAACCATTGCCGACCCAGTGGGGACGAGGAGCTTCGTAAACACCCAGAATTTTTTTCAGCACGGCATTCTCCTTTGCACGACCAACAGAGCGCACGCCAAGCATCAATAAGTCAATCGCTTTTGAAGATCGTCAACCGATAGACGTTAACGATCAATTAAACATGGTACAAAGTATAAATTCAGAACAAAGAAGGAAAAAGTCAACAATATTCTATTCACAGTTCTATTTTTAGAACAATGATTAAACGAATATCAAAATTTGACGGATAAAGCCACCCTAAGTGTGCTGACAGCGAATTCGCTGCATTCGCGCGCAAGGTATTACCTGCTGGCAATTAGCAGCAATAGTGCAAAAAGCGATGCAGCCATTAATTTTGATAAATCAGGCCAGTGCCGTCTGAATATCGGCAGCCAATTTTTCGGGCTTGTCCTGGGGTGCGTAGCGGCGAATCACCTGGCCGTCACGACCCACCAGAAATTTGGTGAAGTTCCATTTAATGGATTTGGTGCCCAGTACACCCGGTGCCTGCGCCGTGAGCCAGCGGTACAGCGGGTGCGCGCCGTCGCCGTTGACGTCGATCTTGTGCATGAGAGGAAAGCTGACGCCGAAGTTCAGCTCACAGAAGCTGGCGATTTCATCGTCCGTGCCTTTCTCCTGGGCACCAAACTGGTTGCAGGGGAAACCCAGCACCACCAAGCCCTGGTCGCCATATTGCTCATGCAAGGCCTGCAGCCCTTTGTACTGGGGCGTGAAGCCGCAGGCGCTGGCGGTGTTCACAATCAGCAGCGCCTTGCCCTTGTACTGCGACAGGGGCACGCTGCAGCCCTGAATGTCGGTGGCTTCAAAGTCGTAGAGGCTGTGGGCGGTGTTGCTCATGCTGGGGCTCCTGTCGCTGCTGCGATGTGAAGGGCCAAGCTTAATGCAGCTTGTATTGGCTCTCACAGCCAGAAACAACCCTGTCTGCGCAGGCTAGGCAGACAATACCGGGGCTGCGACCATAGAAAAACCGATCACCGCAAGCAGAGCGCCTGTTTTTTGGGCATTCTTCGCAGTCTTGCCTTCTTGCGGCCCTTGGCGGGCCACCATGCAACGTGCGTTTGTCCTTGAACGAATTAAAAGAAAAATGGGTTCCGCGTGTCTCGGCACTGTGGTCACGCGCTCGTGCTTCTGCGCTGGGTCAGCGCGTTGAGGCCCTGCCCTGGTGGCGTCGCTGGCCCACGAGGCGCGAGTGGCTACGATTGGCGGTGGCGCTGCCGCTGCTGTTCATCGTCTATGTGCTGCTGCTGATTCCGTTCACGCCCAGCATCAGCGATATCCGCAAGGCCAAGCTCGATCAGCCTGCCCAAATTTTGAGCGCAGACGGCAAGCTACTGGGCGAGTTCAAGCGCAGCAACCGCCAGTGGGTATCGCTGGAGCAAATCTCACCCGCCGTGGTGAAGGCGCTGGTCGCCACAGAAGACCACCGCTTTTATGAGCACCATGGCATGGACTTCACCCGCACGGCGGGATCGGTCATTCATACGCTCAACGGCAATCCGCAGGGCGGCTCCACCATCACGCAACAGCTGGCCCGCAATCTCTACCCCACAGAGATAGGCCGCGCGCGCAATGTGAACCGCAAGCTTAAGGAGGCGATTACCGCCTTCAAGATTGAGGCGCTCTATACCAAGGACGAGATTCTCGAGACCTATCTCAACACCGTGCCCTTTCTCTATAACGCCTACGGCATTGAGATGGCAGCGCGCACGTATTTCGACAAACCAGCCGCCAAGCTGACGGTGCTGGAAAGCGCCACGCTGGTGGGCATGCTCAAGGGCAATGCCTACTACAACCCCGTCATCAACCCGGACCGTGCCATTGCCCGGCGCAACACGGTGCTGAGCCAGATGGTCAAGCGCGGCGAACTGAAAGACGAAGAGTTTGAGCGCCTGAAAAAGCGCCCCATGCGGCTGGACTTTGAGCGCCAGGAAGAGCCCACAGGCATGGCCCCCCATTTTTCGCAGCAGCTGCGCAAATGGCTGATCGCATGGGCGGACAAGCACGACTACAACATCTACACCGATGGTCTGGTGGTGCGCACCACGCTGGATTCGCGCCTGCAGAACTGGGCGCAGCAGGCGGTGAACCGCCAGATGAACACGCTGCAAGGCATTGCTAACACCAACTGGAGCCACCGCGATGGCTGGAGCACCGACAACCCACTGGTGCTGCAACTGGTGCACGAGAGCGATGAGTTCCGCAAGCTCACCCGCACGGGCAAAGCCGAAACGGTGAGCGAGGAAGAGGCCATCAAGAAGCTGCAGTCCGATAAGCCCTTCATGAAGAAGCTGCGCGAGGACAAGACCCGCATCCAAGCCGGATTTCTGGCCATGGACCCGCGTACATCCGCCGTGCTGGCCTGGGTAGGCAGCCGCGACTATGCGCTGGATGCGTTTGACCATGTGGCACAGGCCCGCCGTCAACCCGGCTCCACCTTCAAGCCCTTTGTGTATGGCGCAGCCCTGCAGCAAGGTGCCAAGCCGAGCGACACGCGCAAGGATGAGGAAGTGGAGATCAAGCTGCCCGGCGGCGAGGTCTGGCGTCCCAGCGATGCCGTGGCCCCCACGGGCATGCCCATCACGCTGACCGATGCGCTGGCCTACTCCAAGAACACCATCACCGCCGAGCTGGGACAAGAAGTGGGCATGGACCGCGTGATCAAGCTGGCCCGTGGTCTCGGCGTGCGCCAGAGCCCGCTGGAGGCTGTGCCCTCGCTGGCGCTGGGCTCCAGCCCTGTGACGCTGCTGGAGATGGTCAACGCCTACGGCAGCATTGCCAACTCGGGCCGCTACACCCCCCCGCAACTGGTCACACGCATTGAGAACGCCGATGGAGAATTGCTGGCCGAGTTCACCCCACCCAAGCCCGATGCGGTCTGGGACGAGGAAGAGAACTACGGCCTGCTGGAGATGATGCGCGCCGTCATCGACAAAGGCACGGGCCGCGCCATTCGCAAGCAGTACGGCATTCGCGCCGATGTGGCGGGCAAGACCGGCACCACGCAGGGCAATGCGGACGGCTGGTTCATCCTCATGCACCCGCAGATAGTGGCCGGCGCATGGGCGGGCTTCAATGACTCGCGCATCAGCCTCAAGAGCGACCAGTGGGGCCAAGGCTCGCGCAGCGCCCTGCCCATGGTGGGCGACTTCATGTCGCGCGCGCTGCGCAGTCCCATGCTCAATGCCAAGGCCCACTTTACAGAGCCCAATACCTCGCACTGGTGGAGCGATCTGGTGGGCCGCCTGCGCGATAAGGTCCAGGAGTGGAGCAGCAGCGATGAAGAAGTCAGCGACAAGCATGAGCGCGCTGCGCCAGCAGCGCCTTCTGCCCCTGCGCCGCAAAACAAGGGCAGCGATGCTGACATCATCGAGAGCACACCTGCTGCGCCGCCCTCTGCCAACTCGTCCTCCACCCCGCCAGCCAGCCCTGATCGCAGTGGCCAGCCGCCCGATCTGGACAGCAGCCCGGGGCTGGCGCCCAGCGATGCCTTGCCTGCACCAACCCCAGCGCCTGCTCAGCCCCCTGCGCCCGCCAGAATGCCAGCACCTTCCAGCTGGAGCGATATAGGCACGGCGCTGCCGCCTGCTGTGCCGCTGAATGCACCAGCCGATTCAAGGTAGGCACTGCCTTTCAGCCACATACGCTACTGGGCTGTCGAATAGCTGGTCCAATTGACGTCTGACATCCGCCAGGTTGCCTCTCACCCAGAGGCCCCCTGGCGGATTTGTTTTCGCTCAACATAACACTCACATGTTGATAGCGCGCAGCGCCTATCCGGAGCCGACATGACCGCCAATACGCCAACCCTCGTCACCTTTGCCATCTACCTGCTGGGCATGCTGTTCATCGGCTGGGCAGGCTACAAAGCCACGACCAATCTGTCTGACTACATTCTGGGCGGACGCAGTCTGGGCCCGGTGGTCACCGCCTTGTCGGCGGGCGCATCGGACATGAGCGGCTGGCTGCTCATGGGTCTGCCCGGTGCGGTGTTTACCCAAGGGCTGTCCGCTTCGTGGATTGCCATTGGCCTGTGCATTGGCGCATGGTTCAACTGGCGCTTTGTGGCGGCGCGCCTGCGCGTTTATACCGAGAAGGTGGGCAATGCGCTGACGCTGCCCGACTACTTCACCAACCGTTTTGAAGACCAAAGCAGCCTGTTGCGCATCGTGACCGCACTGGTGATTCTGGTGTTCTTCACCATCTACTGCGCCTCGGGCGTGGTGGCCGGTGCCCGCCTGTTCGAAAGCATGTTCGGCATGAGCTACCAGACCGCCCTGTGGGTGGGTGCCGTGGCCACCATGGCCTATGTGTTCATCGGCGGCTTTCTGGCCGTGAGCTGGACAGACACCATTCAGGCCGCGCTGATGATTACGGCGCTGATTCTGGCCCCGCTGATGGTGATCTATTCCGACGGCGGCATTGGCCCCAGCACAGCCATCATTGAAACCGCACGCAGCGGCGCTTTTGACATGTTCCAGGGCCATGGCGCGATTGCCATCATCTCGCTGCTGGCATGGGGTCTGGGCTATTTCGGTCAGCCCCATATTCTGGTGCGTTTCATGGCGGCCGAGTCACTCAAGACCATCCCCAGCGCCCGCCGCATCGGCATGACGTGGATGGTGCTGTGCCTTGGCGGAGCCGTGGCCGTGGGCTTCTTCGGCATTGCCTTCTTTGCCAGCCGCCCTGATCTGGCCGCAGGCGTGAATGCCAACAGCGAAAACGTGTTCCTTGAAGTCACCAAGCTGCTGTTTAACCCATGGATTGCTGGCGTGCTGCTGGCCGCCGTGCTGGCTGCCGTGATGAGCACCCTGTCTTGCCAGTTGCTGGTGTGCTCCAGCGCGCTCACGCAAGACATCTACAAAACCTTTTTGAACAAGAACGCCAGCCAGAAGCAACTGGTCTGGTTTGGCCGCGCCATGGTGTTTGCCATTGCCTTGATTGCCATCGTCATCGCCCAGGACCCCGACGCCAAGGTACTGGGCATGGTCAGCAACGCATGGGCGGGCTTTGGTGCTGCCTTTGGCCCGCTGGTGCTGATCTCGCTGCTCTGGAGCCGCATGACGCGCAATGGCGCGCTGGCCGGCATGATCGTCGGCGCGGTCACAGTGCTGATCTGGCAGCACTTTCAGTGGTTCAAACTCTATGAAATCGTTCCTGGGTTTGCGCTGTCTGCTATCGCAATCGTAGTATTCAGCCTGCTGGACAAAGCACCTTCCGCCAGCATCGCTGCCAAACACAAAGAGGTAGAGGCCGAGATCGCCGCCCACGGCGAATAAGCGCTTTCGAGATCCGCACAAGCCCTGCATGGCCCACGCCTGCAGGGCTTTTTTCCAGGGCAGGCAATCAGAAGACGCTCATTCATCGACAGCAAACAGCCACCCTCGCGCTGTATAAAAAACAGGCACGCCTTGCAATTTTGATGCCTATCCGTCACACTTGCGGGTCGAAATTTCAGGCATTACCTGAGATTCTGAAAGGTTTAGTGAATGCTCAAGGCCGCTGCAGCCAAGGTGTATCAGACGGGTTTAGCGTTGATGTTGGGTGCCGCTTTTGCGCTTGCATCTCCCTCGGCGTTGGCGCGCAAAGCGCCTGAGGTCAGCACCACCGCCCCCGGGTTTGAAACGATTACCCTGGCCGATTTGCCGCGCGATGGCCGCACCACCTATGCTCGCATTCTGCAGGGTGGTCCCTTCAGCAGCGACAAAGATGGCTCGGTCTTCGGCAACCGCGAACGCATACTGCCGCGCCAGTCACGGGGCTACTACCGCGAATACACGGTACGCACTCCCGGCGCCAGAAACCGCGGTGCGCGGCGCATCGTCTGCGGAGGGCTGGAGCCCCAGTTGCCAGATGCCTGTTTTTATACCGGCGACCACTACAACAGCTTTCAACAGATCGTCCAATGAACCTTGAAGACGGCCTGCGAGCCTTTCACCCCCCGGCTTTTGCCCTTTTGAATTCCGCAGCAGTGGTTTGCGCAGATCGCCTACAGATCTGTCAGTACCGCTGCTGCCACCAGTATTGATGTTTTTAGAAAGAATCACGGAGATGGACACGCCACTTCGTAAGCCGTCGGATACCCCTTTGCGCAATGTTCGTACGAACATTGTTCAATCCATTCGCGCCTATCGCATCCCTGATTTACAAGCCGCCGCTGAGACTTTGGGCGCTCACTTTCTCTATGCCAATCTCGCGCATGCGCAGACCAAGGCCGATATCTTCGAGCTGCTGGCGACGCAATTCTTCCTGCCTGCCCATTTCGGCAAGAACTGGGACGCGCTGTATGACTGCATGACCGACCCAATTCATAAATCCGGCCCACAGCCCGGCTTTATCGTGGTGCTCGATCAGATTCCCACTACGCCCAAATTCGACAAGGAAGTGCGCGAGCAGTTGCTGGACGTGTTCCGTGACACTGCGGAGTTCTGGGCCGAGCGCAAGGTCAGTTTCCGCTGCTTTTACTCGTTCCTCTGAGTTATCGAAATACATAGCAGAACGCCCGCATTCAATGCGGGCGTTTTTGATTTCAGAGTCTGATGAAGTTCAGCCGTTCTTGGTCTGAGCTGTCGCTCTGGTCTGCATCCACTTCCCCAGCAAAATCACCAGTACAGCCCCCGCCGCTGCCGCCGCGTAGTGCACCCATGGATGGGCCTGCACAAAGCCTTGCAGCACATGGTCATTGGCAATGGTTTCACCAGCCACCCAGCCAATCAGCGCCGCACCCAGAGTCACGATGATCGGAAAGCGCGCCATGAGCTTGATCATCAGCGTGGAGCCAAAGACCACCAGCGGAATGCTGATGGCCAGACCCAGAATCAGCAGCAGCACATTGCCGCCAGCGGCAGCGGCCACCGCAATCACGTTATCCAGACTCATCACAAAATCTGCCAGCAAGATGGTGCGTACCGCCGCCAGCATGCCTTGTTTGACCGCATTGCCAGAGTCTGCGGCATCATCTTCACTCTTGAGCAGGCCCATGCCTATCCATAGCAGCAGCAGGCCGCCAATCACTTCCACAAACGGTAGCTGCATCAGCTTCGCAGCGATCACGGTGAGCGCAACCCGCAACAGCACCGCAGCACCTGAGCCGAACATCACCGCCTTCTTTTGCTGTTCAGGCGGCAAACCGCGCGTGGCCAGCGCAATCACCACCGCGTTATCGCCAGAGAGGATGATGTCGATCCAGACAATTTTGAACAGGCCGATCCAGAAAGCGGCGCCAAGCAAAGCATCCATGGGGAAATGTTCCTGATTTCTATGTCCAAGCCACTTTGACCGGACAAACGCCGGACATTCAGGGGCCAGGCGCGAATAGCAATATGGGAAAGTTTAGCTACCCGGTATCAAAATGAGCTGTCGGCGTATTGCTTCTTGCATCATGGGAATTTCAGGCTTGCGAAGCACTTCAGGCGTTTAAAGCACACGAAACTCGTCGATTTTTTGAAATTACCAGTTTTCAGTGATTCCCAGAATTCCTGATATCGGTAACAGTTCGTGTCAGAAATATAAAGATGGATTCCTTCATGGCAGAGAGCTTTCCCATTCCAACTGAATCCACCCTCCCCAGCCCCTTGATCGTGGTGGAGGATGAGCCCCTGATCCGCAATCGGCTGGAGAGCATTTTGCGCAGCCTGGGCTATGACAACGAGGCTCTGATTTTTACCGCCAGCCTGGCGCAGGCGCGCGCGCAACTGGCAGAGCATCCGGTGGCCATGGCGCTTGTCGATCTAGGCCTGCCTGATGGCAACGGCATTGACCTGATTCGCCAGCTGCGAGCCGCTGACCCCAGCATGGGCATTCTGGTCATCTCAGCCTGGAGCACGGAAGATGCCATTCTCTCGGCCCTGCGCGCCGGGGCCAACGGGTATGTGCTCAAGGAGCGCGACGATCTGGAGGTCATGCTCTCCATCCGCAGCGTGCTGCGCGGCGGCGCACCGATAGATCCCTTCATTGCGCGGCGCATCATTGCTGAGCTGCAGGCGCCAGCCTCCACCGAGGCGCAAAAAGACGTACCGCCCGAAGCAGTGCTCAGCTCCCGGGAAATTCAGATTCTCAAGCTGGTGGCCGATGGCATGACCAACCGCGAAATTGCCGAAACGCTGTTCCTGTCGCGCTACACGGTGGAATGCCATGTGAAGAACATTTACCGCAAGCTCGCCGTTCCATCACGCACCAAGGCAATCAGCGAAGCAAGAGCTCGCGGTTTGCTGAGCTAAGGCCCCTGCCCTCACATGCTTCGCCTGCTACTTGCACTCATGCTGGGACTGAGCCATTGCATGGCGTGGGCACAAGACGCTACGTCACTGAACCTGTTTTGCGAGCCCAAAATCGTGGCCCGGCAATCCGCCAAGGCCCTGCAAGAGGGGCCACCACCCAGTGCAGCCACCTTGCAATGGACGGATGTGGGGTTTCTGGACGACTGGAACCAGCGCTGGCCCGGCTATGACGGCGCTGCCTGGTACCGCGTGGACTGGGAGAGCCCCTGCGGACGCGATCAGCCCGTGGCGCTGGCCATCATCAACATGACGCTGGCAGGCGAGGTCTTCGTCAACTCCGAGCTGATCTGGCGCGACAGGTCGCTGCTAGAGCCACTGAGCCGCAGCTGGAACATGCCGCGCTACTGGCTGCTGCCCGAGGCCTTGCGCAAAGAACAGGGCAATAGTGTCTGGGTACGCATTCACGGCATCAGCTCGCAGACGCCGGGGCTGAGCCGGCTTCGCATCGGCCACCCGGAAGAGCTCAAGGAGTGGACGACTTCTGCCACCTGGAATCTGCGCACGATCTACCTGATCTGCCTCACGGTCTGCGCCGTGCTGTCCCTGCTCTTTGCCTTTGCCTGGTTCTATAACCGCGGCCAGAAGGTCTATGGCTGGTATTCGCTCAACCTGCTGTGCTGGGCGCTGATGCTGTGCCACATCTTGATGACAGAGCCCTGGATTTTCCCCAGTTCGCAGGCCATTGCCCGCGCCAATTTACTGACATTCATCGCTTTTACCTACACCTTCTGCCTTTTTACGCTGCGTTTTGGCGAGCTACGACTGCCGCGGATCGAGCGAGTGCTGGCAGGTTTATCCGGCTTTGCAGCCTTGCTGACTCTGCTGCTGCCCGATGATCAAATGGCCAAAGCCAGCCTTATCTGGCTTGTGATGTTAGGCATCTGCTTTCTGGTCTGCCTGCTGTTTCCCTTGCGGGCCATGCAGACGCGCGCACCCATGCACATCATCTTCAGCGCCTGCTTTTTGCTCTATCTGGTCATCGGTCTGCACGACATTTTGATGCTGCACAAAGCCCTGGAGCACAACCGCCCGCTGATCCCCTACACCACCTTGCTGAACATGCTGGTAGTGGCCTGTGTGCTGGGGCGGCAGATCATGCTCAACATGCGCCGCATCGAGCGCTTCAACCACGAGCTGAGCATTACCGTCACACAGGCCTGCGACGACCTGAGCCAGACGCTGGAGCGCGAGCACATGCTGGCGCTCAGCCATTCCCGCCTGCAAGAAAGACTGCGCATCTCGCAAGACCTGCACGACAGTCTGGGCGGATCTCTGGTGCGCTCTATTGCGCTGGTGGAGCAAACCAGCACGCCCCTGCCCAACAAGCAGGTTCTGTCCATGCTCAAGCTCATGCGTGATGACCTGCGCCAACTGATTGACGCGGGCACCAGCGCCGCCATTCAGGTACCCGAAACCCCGACGCAATGGCTTGCACCGCTGCGCCACCGCTTTGCGCGGCTGTTTGAGGAGCTGGACATTCAGGTGAAATGGGAGCTGCCCATGCACTGGAGCCGTACGCCCAGCCCCATTCAATGCCTGACGCTGACCCGCGTACTGGAAGAAGCCCTGATCAATGTCATCAAGCACAGCCATGCCAGCAAAGTCCAGATACGCCTGGATATTCCTGCCTCACAAGCGCTGCAATTACAGATCGTGGACAACGGCGCGGGCTTTGATGTGCACAGCACACAGATCAACAGCATGGGAGTGGGCATGCGCAGCATGCTGGCGCGGCTGGAGCGTCTGCAGGGCACGCTGGATGTGCAATCCAGCCCCGGTGGTACCGAGCTCAGGGCTCACCTACCGCTGCACGGTAAGCTAGCACCTCATATCACTGCGCCACAGACACCATCGTCACCTGAGTCCGTCTGGTAACTGCGCTAAGCTGGCCAAATGCCCATATTGATCGATGGAACCCCGCATGAAGACGGCATCTTCCCCCTGCAGCTGACGCAAGGTACCGCCCACAAACTCAAGACCAGCCCCGGCCAGGGCAGCCTGAGCTTTGGCCCCAAAGAGCAGTTGCCCAAAGCAGATTTGTGGCTGGCCGCCGATGCCCCCGTGCTGTGGCCTTGCTTTGACCCTTTTGCCACGCCCGCAGGATCGCCATGGCCGCGCAATTTTTACTATGCAGGCAATGACAGCGGCTTTTTTGCCTGGGCGCAGCACCGCCCCATCGAAGGCTTCACCTGGTACCCGCAGCTGCAGCAAGACGTGCATATCGATGCCAGCCAGTCGAAAATCCGTGAACTGAGCATCCACCTTCAACAGGGCAATCTCGGCCATATCCATCTGAAACTGCCAGAGCAAGGCTTGCGACTGCATCTGCATGGCCAACTGAGTCAGATCACAGTGACAGGCGGCCTGCCTGACAGCCTGAGTCTGAACCCCGCCACCAGCAAGAACCCCGCCGATGCACCACTGCAGTTGCCAGATATGGGCGCTTTGAAGAAAGTCAGCACACTGGAGCTGGGCAACGGCGCGGGAAAGCAGGCCATTTCGCTGCAAAGCCTGCTGCAATTTTCAGAGCTGGAATCGCTTGCTCTGTGGGGCAATCACAGTGATTTAGCGCTGCTTTCAAGCTGCGCACAGCTCAAGGCGCTATCACTGCGCTTAATGCCCCATTTGCAGGGGCTTCCCGCATTGCAGACATGGCCTGAGCTGGACTTCTTTGTCGCCTACAACGTGGAAGAAGCCACCGGCAAACGCCTGCGCCAGCAGCTCAAGGACCGCGCCAAAGAACGCCCCTGGGCAGAGCATGCAGCCGTCGGCCAGCTGCGCAAGCCTGAGTGGTGGGCCAAAGAGTATGGGCGGCCGTTTAGCGGCTGGCCCGCAGCCCGCGCCAAGATGGGCCATGCAGCCTACGATCTGGCAGAACAGCAACTGAGCGTGGCCCAGAGCCTTAACGATGTGCAAACGGCGCTGGCCGGCTTCACCTGCCGATTCAACACCGTCAAAGGCATCGAAACCACTGAGCGCGAAGACCTGGGGCAGGCCGTGAACCAGCTAGCGCAGTTGCAAGCGGCCCAATCACTGGGCCTGACGGACAAACAGGCCCAGCAATGGTTTGACGAAAACCGTGATTACTGAGCCGCGTCAGGATCCACCTGCGCAATGATGCCGCCGCCCAGGCAGACATCGCCGTCATACAGCACGGCAGACTGGCCGGGCGTGACAGCCCATTGCGCTTCAGGGAAGTCCAGACGGAAGCCATCCGCCGTCGCCTTGGAAATCAACGCGGGCGAATCCGGTTGACGGTAGCGGGTCTTGGAGCCGTATGGCCTACCTTCGGCCGGCGCATGGCCTGCCACCCAGCTGACCTGATCGGCCACCAGTGCGTGTGACAGCAGCAGCGGATGGTCATGCCCCTGCACCACACGCAGGATGTTCTTGTCCATCTCCTTGCGCGCCACAAACCAGGGAGCATGCTCACCCGCGCCACGGGCCGCGCCCTTTTCCTTCACACCGCCAATGCCCAGACCCGAGCGCTGACCCAGCGTGTAGAACGACAGGCCCACATGCTTGCCCAGCTTGCGGTTGCGGTCGTCAAGAATCAGACCCGGCTCTTTGCTGATGTAGCGATTCAGAAAGTCGCGGAATGGACGCTCACCGATAAAGCAAATGCCGGTGGAGTCCTTCTTCTTGGCATTGGGCAGACCAATCTCTTCCGCAATGCGGCGCACCTCGGTCTTTTCCAGCTCGCCCACAGGGAACATGGCTTTTGACAGCTGCGCCTGATTCAGGCGGTGCAAAAAGTAGCTCTGATCCTTGCTGTTATCCAACCCCTTGAGCAGTTCAAACAGCTGCGTATCGGGGTTCTGCCGCACGCGAGCGTAGTGGCCGGTAGCAATCTTCTCGGCACCTAGTCGCAGGGCGTGGTCCAGAAAGGCTTTGAACTTGATTTCGGCATTGCACAGCACGTCCGGGTTGGGCGTGCGGCCTGCCTGGTATTCGCGCAGAAACTCGGCGAACACGCGGTCCTTGTAGTCAGCAGCGAAATTGACATGTTCAATCTCGATGCCGATCACATCCGCCACCGCCGCAGCATCCACAAAGTCGATGTTGGACGAGCAGAACTCGCTGTCGTCGTCATCTTCCCAGTTCTTCATGAAGATGCCGACCACCTCATGGCCCTGCTTTTTCAAAAGATAGGCGGTCACGGCGGAATCCACACCGCCCGACAAACCCACCACGACACGCTGCTTGTTGCTCATAGGTATGCGATTATCCCAGCGCCCGTCAACTGCTGCGGGTGTGAGGATTTGCCATGGAACTGCGCCAGCTGCGCTACTTTGTACGAATTGTTGAACTCGGCTCCATGAGCCGCGCTGCGTTGGATTTGGACATGGTGCAGTCCGCGCTCAGCCAGCAGATCAGCCGCTTGGAGTCCGAACTCTCCACCCGGTTGCTGCAGCGCACGCCGCGCGGCGTCATCCCCACCGAGGCGGGCCAGGCCTTTTTTCATGAAGCCCAGCTCACCCTGCGCCACGCCACGCAGGCCATTCACGCCGCCCAGCAGGCGCGGCTGTCGGGCGCCGTCAGCATGGGCCTGTCCCCCACCATCGCCAATGTGCTGGGCCTGCCGCTGATGCGCGCCATGCGCGAGCGCTACCCCGATGTGCGCCTGCACATGGTGTCTGCACTTTCGGGGCATTTAACGAGTCTTCTCAACGCCAGACAACTGGATCTAGCTATTCTTTTTGATACGCAGTCAGCCCGCCGCTGGAGCGTGCTGCCGCTGCTGGAAGAGCGGCTCTTCCTCATCCAGTCGCGCCAGCAGCCCGTGGCGCCGCAGATCACACATGAAGCACCCATCAGCCTGCAGCAGCTGCAGCAAGTGCCCCTCATCCTGCCCTCGGGCAGCCATGGCCTGCGCAGCTCCATCATGGCCTCGTTCAGCAGCGCGGGTTTTCAGTCACAGATGGCCATGGAAATCGACTCACTGACCCTGCTGATGGAAGCCGTAGACGCCGGCATGGGTGCCACCGTCCAGCCCTGGTCAGCCGTGGGCATGTACCGCGATGCCGCCGAACGCTTTCAGTGGTCGCAAATTGCCGATGAATCCGTGCGCCGCAAGGCTGCGCTGTGCAGCCTGTCGGACGATGAACTCTCCCCTGCCGCTCTGGCCGCACGCGTGGTGCTGATGGACTGCGCGCGCCAACTGGTGAAGTCAGGGGGCTGGGTGGGGGCTACGCTCACCGATTGAGATATGGCTCTGGCTCTGCCTCGGCCGCTGCAATGCAGCAAGAGCCAGAAATGCAAGTTCTGAATTGCAGCGTGCTTCTTACGTAATTTCCACAGCAACTTTGTTGTGCTGAAACGCTCTCACCTCATGGCAAACCTAGATCTTCATTACAACATTGCTGTTGCGGTCCCTCGCTGCATCTCGTCATCCATCTCGCATCACACCAGCGGCAACAGACTACAGCCGGCGTGAGCGTGCTTTTTTAATATGAGCCTTGCCCAGGGCTGGATGCGACGTGCGCTTCAGGACCGCCAGCCAAAACCAAGGTTCATTTATGACATCTCTAGATATTCAGTTGCTGCTGACCGCGCTGGTCAGCGTGCTGGTACTGGTTGCATTGATTGTGTCGCGCATCAAGATGCACCCGCTGCTGGCTCTGCTCGTCGTCTCCATTGGCGTGGGCTTTGCCACCGGCATGGAGCCGGGCAGCATCGTCAAACAGCTGAGCAACGGCGCAGGCAAGACATTGGGTGCCGTGGGCGTGGTCATCGCACTTGGCGCCATGCTGGGCAAGATTCTGGCCGACGCTGGCATCACCGAAAAAATCGCCGAAGCCATACTCAAACATGCTTCGGATCGCATGATCCCCTGGGCCATGACCCTGGTGGCCTTTATCGTCGGCATTCCCATGTTCTTCGAGGTCGGCCTCGTCGTCATGCTGCCGCTGATCTTCAGCGTGGCGCGCAAGCTCGAGAGCCAGGCACGCTTCAAAGGCTCGGCCTATGTGTACGTGGGTGTTCCTGTGATCTCGGCTCTGGCTGCCATGCACGGCATGGTGCCGCCCCATCCCGGCCCTTTGACCGCCATTGCCACCCTCAAAACCACGGTCGGCCCCACCATGCTGTATGGCTTTCTGGCGGCCATCCCCGCCATGGTTCTGGGCGGCCCCCTGTATGGTGCCTTCATTGCACCGCGCATGAACACCAAGCCTGACCAGACTCTGCTGGATCAGTTCACCATCACGGGAAATGCCGATGGCAAGCAGCCCGGCATTGCGATCGGCGTTCTGGCCGCACTGCTGCCAGCCATTCTGATGCTGGTTCATGCCGTCGCGGAAATGCTGCTGCCCAAGGACTCCTCGGCCATGCATGTGGCCAGCTTTCTGGGCAATCCGCTGATCGCCATGCTACTGGGCGTGCTATTCGCCATCGTGGCACTGGTGCTGGCGCGCGGCGGTGATATGGAAAAGCTGCGTGAAGCACTGGGTCAGAGCCTCAAGCCCATTGCCTCCATCATCATGATCATTGCCGGTGGCGGTGCCTTCCAGCAGATGCTGACCAGTGCCAAAGTCGGCGATGCCATCGTGCACCTGACCCAGCAGTTTGCCTTCCCACCGCTGATTCTGGGCTGGCTGATCGCCATGCTGCTGTCGGTCTCCACCGGTTCGGCAACCGTCGGCATCGTGGGCGCGGCGGGCTTGCTGGCACCGCTGGCCGGGGCCGATCCCAGCCTGAACCTGCCATTGCTGGCCTTGTCTATCGGTTGCGGCTCGCTGTTCTTCAACTACGCCAACCATGCCGGTTTCTGGATGGTCAAGGAATCCTTTGGCATGACCATGAGCGAAGCCACCAAGACCATCTCGGTGGTGCAATCCATCGTGGCGGTGGTGGGTCTGATCATGGTGCTGATCTTCAATGCGCTGCTGAGCGTTCAGTAAACCATCCCTGTCGCCTCCAGCGGCGACAGGCCTTGGCATCAAGACCTCATCACAAATCGTGATACCCCCATCCCCTCACCCCTCTGCACGGGTGAGGCGGCGCTCTCTACAGTCCGGTTCAACACTTGCTGACGCTCTCTGAAAAGCTCTGCTTTCCGGACGATCAGCAAGACAAGACTCACCCACGTTGAACCGCCACAGGCCCCCGCCTGATGGCAGCCCATCATGAAAACTGAAGCCTTTGACACCGATGTGCTCATCATCGGTGGTGGCAACGCTGCCCTGTGCGCCGCTCTTATGGCTCGCGAAGCGGGCAGCCGCGTGCTGCTGCTGGAGTCCTCGCCCCGCGAATGGCGTGGTGGCAACTCGGGCCACACCCGCAATCTGCGCTGCATGCACGATGCGCCGCAAGACGTGCTGACCGAGGCCTACCCCGAAGAAGAGTACTGGCAGGACTTGCTGAAAGTCACCGGCGGCATCACCAACGAGCACCTGGCGCGCATGGTGATCCGTGCGTCTTCCACCTGTCGCAACTGGATGCGCAAGCACGGCGTGCACTTTCAGCCACCGCTGTCAGGGGCGCTGCATGTGGCGCGTACCAATGCCTTTTTCATGGGCGGCGGCAAAGCGCTGGTGAACGCCTATTTCCGCAGTGCTGAAAAGCTGGGTGTGGAGATTCGCTACGAATCGCCTGTGGACCGTATCGAAATCGACAAAGGCCAATTCAAAGCCGCTTGGGTGAACGGTCAACGCATCACTGCCAAGAGCTGCGTGCTGGCTGCGGGCGGCTTTGAATCGAACCGCGAATGGTTGCGAGAGGCCTGGGGTCAGAGCGAGCGCGGGGAATGGCCTTCGGACAACTTTCTGATCCGTGGCACGGCCTTCAACAAGGGCGTGTTGCTGCGCCACATGCTCGACGAGCAAGGTGCCGACCGCATTGGCGACCCGACGCAAGCGCACATGGTGGCGATTGATGCCCGCGCGCCGCTATATGACGGTGGCATTTGCACCCGCATTGACTGCGTATCGCTGGGCGTTGTGGTGAACCGCGCTGCGGAGCGCTTTTATGACGAGGGCGAAGACTTCTGGCCCAAGCGCTATGCCATCTGGGGCCGCCTGGTGGCCCAGCAGCCGGGGCAGATTGCCTATTCGATCATCGACAGCAAGGCCATTGGCAGGTTTATGCCGCCGGTCTTCCCTGGTGTGAAGGCTGACAGCCTGCCAGAGCTGGCCCAGAAGCTGGGTCTGGATGTAGACACCTTCATGCGGACCATGGATGCCTACAACGGCAGCTGCAAGGTGGGCCAGTTCGACCACACCGCACTGGACGATTGCCATACCGAAGGCGTGACCCCGGCCAAGACGCACTGGGCACGCCCGCTGGATACCGGGCCGTTCTACGGCTACGCGCTGCGCCCCGGCGTCACCTTTACCTATCTGGGCTTGAAGGTGGATGACACCGCCGCCGTGCGCTTTAACGACCAGCCCAGCCAGAACCTGTTTGTGGCGGGCGAAATGATGGCTGGCAATGTGCTGGGCAAGGGCTACACCGCAGGCGTGGGCATGTCGATTGGCACGGCCTTTGGCCGCATTGCCGGGCGCAACGCCGCGCTGGCTGCCGCTGGCAAACCCGCCGTGCGCGGCGCTGTGAAAGACGAGGTCTGAACCATGAGCATCCCATCCCTGCAAGACCTCGCCAACGAAGCGCAAACGCTGGCCACCGGCAAGATCATCCCCATCCTTCCAGCACCGACAGAGACCGCAGCCGAAGGCGAAGTGGCGCGCCAGATGCAGATCTGCAATGCCTGTCGCTACTGCGAAGGCTTTTGCGCCGTGTTCCCGGCCATGACGCGCCGGCTGGAATTTGGTAAGGCCGATGTGCATTACCTGGCCAACCTCTGCCACAACTGCGGTGCCTGCCTGCACGCCTGCCAGTACGCGCCGCCGCATGAATTTGCCATCAACATCCCCAAGGCCATGGCCGAGGTACGCGGCCAGACCTATGCCGACTACGCTTGGCCGCCCGCCATGGGCAAGCTGTACCAAAAGAATGGTTTGACGCTGTCACTGGCGCTGGTGGCGGGCCTGTTCCTGTTCCTCGCGCTGGCTGTGGCAGCACAAGGCGGGTTGGGCCAGTTGTGGAACCACAATCTGGGCAATAACTTCTACAACCTGTTCCCGCACAACCTGCTGGTCAGCATCTTCGCGCCTGTATTTCTGTTTGTGGTGTTTGCGCTCTTCATGGGCGTGCGCCGCTTCTGGAGGGATGTGAAGCCCGCCACCAGCAATGTGGATGTGAGCGGCCCGGCCGCTGCCGAGGCCACGCACGATGTGCTGCGCCTGAAGTATCTGGATGGCGGCCACGGCGACGGCTGCCACAACGAAGACGACGCGTACACGCTTAAGCGTCGCCGCTTTCATCACCTGACGTTCTACGGCTTCATGCTGTGCTTTGCCGCCACCGGTTTGGCAACGGTGTACCACTACGTTTTCAACCTGCCCGCGCCTTATGAGCTGCCCAGCCTGCCCAAGATTCTGGGCGCTCTGGGTGGCGTGAGCTTGATGATTGGCACCGCAGGCCTGTGGCATCTGAACCGCACCCGCCACCCGCTGCATGGCGATGCCAAGCAAAAGCCCATGGACCTCGGCTTTATCGCCCTGTTGTTTGTGGTGGCCGCCAGCGGCCTCGCGCTGTGGCTGGGCCGCGGCACGCCTGCACTGGCTTTGCTGCTGTGCCTGCACCTGGGTGCGGTGATTGCGCTGTTTGCCACCTTGCCCTACGGCAAGTTTGCCCACGGCATGTTCCGTACCGCATCACTGCTGCGCCACAACGCTGAAAAGCGCCAGCCCAGCCCCATCGGCCTGGGCGCCGACTGAGAAAAAACCACCGACCCCGGGCACATCGATCCGGGGCGCCCCACATCCCTACAAGGAGACATCCCATGCTAAATAAACGCTATTTTCTGCGTGCCACCGCTGTGGCCGCGTCCATGCTGAGTCTTGGCTCTGCAGCCCTGGCCGCGCCAGATTGGCTGCCCAACAAGCCCGTCACCCTGGTCGTGGGCTTTGCTGCAGGCGGTGCAGCCGATGCGGCAGCGCGCCTGATTGCCAAGAAGCTGGGCGAGAACATTGGCCAGACCGTGGTGGTGGACAACAAGGGCGGCGCGGGCGGCAATATTGCCCACCAGTTTGTGACCAAGGCCCCCGCAGATGGCACGGTGCTGCTGTTCGGCTCCATCGGCCCACTGACCATTGCGCCCCACATCATGAAAGTGGGCTACAACCCGTTCAACGATCTGGCACCCATCTCGGGCGGGGTGAACTTTCCCAACGTGCTGGTGGTGCACAAGGGCGCTGGCGTAAAGAATCTGTCCGAGTTCGTGGCCAAGGCCAAGAAAGCACCGGGCAGCGTGGATTACGCATCGACTGGCGCGGGCTCCGCCTCGCATCTGGCGGGTGAGCTGTTCAACCAGCGGGCGGGCATTGAGATGGTGCATGTTCCCTACAAGGGCGGAGCCCCTGCGCTGCAGGACTTGCTGGGTGAGCGCGTGACTTCGTATTTTGCCGCACCGCCCACGGCTTTGCCGCACATTGAAACTGGCAAGCTGATCCCGCTGGCCACCACCGGACTGACGCGCCCGGCGTACATGCCCAATATTCCCACCGTGGCCGAAGCCGGCTACCCCGGGTTTGAAGCGCTGAACTGGTACGCCTTTGTCGCACCCGGCAAGACGGCAACACCGGTGCTGGAGCACTGGAATGCAGAAATCGTCAAGGTGCTCAAGGACCCCGGCGTGGCCGAAGCCCTCAAGCACCATGGCCTGACACCCCAGCCCACCACGCGCGCCGAGTTTGCGTCCTTCATGAAGAAGGAATACGAGCAATGGGGCAAGGTGGTGAAAGAGCGCAAGATCTCTTCCAACTAAGTTGCGAGAAACTCCAGACTTCTTTGCTTTCAGGACTGCGCAGGCAGTCCTTTTTTCATAGCTTGTCGCGCTTTATGGATAAGCGTCAGATGCATTTTTGATGCTTATTTTTCCGGTGCAGTAGGCCGCAACACCAGCCACAGCGAAAGCGCAATCAGTCCACCTCCAGCCGCATGGGCCAGGCTGAGTGGCTCGCCCAGCAGCAGCCAGCCCCAGAGCACGGCAAAAACCGGCACGATAAACGTCACCGTCAATGCTTTTTGAGGGCCTTCATCGGTAATCAGGCGGAAGTACAGCACATAGGCCAGCGCGGTGCTCAGCAGGCCCAGCAGCGCCACATTGCCCCAGGCCAGCAGCGGCGCAGCCTGCAGCTCCGTCATGGCCTGCGGGTGCAGAAACAGGTGTACCAGCAATGCGGGCAGCAGCACCAGCAGCGCCCCCAACTGGCTGATGAAGACGGCAGCGCGCATATCCACCGGCGCATTGGCCCCCGCAAGACGGAGTGTGAGAAAGCTGGAAAACGCATAGCAGACCGTGGCCACAAAGCAGGCGGCCATGCCGCCCAGCACGGCCGTGGTGATCTCCAGCGGCCCGGCCTGCGCCAGCACCGCCACGCCACAGATACCCAGCAGCACGGCGGCAATACGGGCGCGGGTGATGCCCTCTGCAAACACCAGCGCACCTACCACGGTGGCCACCAGCGGCGTGGTGGCATTGAAGATGGCGCTGTAACCCGAGGGCAGCACCTGTGCGGCCAGCGAGTACATCAGAAAGGGAATGCCGGAGTTGATGACACCCAGCGCCAGCAGCGGCCACAGATAGCGCCCCAGCCGTGGGCGGTATCCCAGAATGAACAAGGCAGCGCCCAGCCCCAGCGTGGAAAACAGGCCGCGCCCCACCGCCGTGGGCACTGCGCCCAGATGGGGAACCGCTATACGCATGAACAAAAAGCTGCCGCCCCAGAGGGCGGCGAGCGCAATCAGTCGAATCAGGCTGCTCAAGGTCATGACTGGGCATTGTGCACAGCCTTGTGCCTTTCAGCCTGTCACGACAGCTTCAAGCAGCGATCAATGAATCTGCGCCAGCACATCGTCCAGCGTGGCACCGGCATCCTGCGGCACGGCCGGCGTGGGCTGCGGGGGCCGGTAGATGCTGGAGTCCGTATGAACCAGACCCAGGTCATGGCGCTGGCCAGCCAGATAGTCTTGCACCGACTCCAGCACGATGGGGCTGCGGTGCAGATGGGCCGTGGCCTTGAGCTCATCGAGCGTGAGCCAGACGCTGCGCACAATGCCCTCATCCAGATGGCACTGGGCGTTGTGCATGCCCAGATCACCCGTAAAGGCAAAGCGCAGATAAGTGATGTCAGAGCCTGTGCGTGTACGCACAAAGCGGTTCATATAGATGCCGACCAGCGCCGTGGGCGTGAAGCTGTAGGCGGTCTCTTCCAGCACCTCGCGCACGCAGGCATCGACGGGGCTTTCGGCTGGGTCGAGGTGACCTGCAGGCGTATTCAGCCGCAAACCATCCGCCGTTTGTTCTTCCACCAGCAAAAAGCGGCCATCGCGCTCGATGATGGCCGAGACTGTCACATTGGGTTTCCAGCGATTGGGCATGGGCGGCATTATCCTTGCCCTGCCCAGAAAACTGGTCAGATTATTCCGACCATATAGAGAGCACCCTCTCCATAACTTGCCAAATGTTGCTGCTGCGCTGCATTTGTCACACTGTCAGCTTTATAGCCTTGACGTTCCCAGTAAAGCTGTGAACCCTGCACCGACACCAGCGCCGTGCGCTGCACACCGCGCGCCCGGGCCTGCGTCTTGACTGCCTGCACCAAACGCTGCGCCAGCCCCTGGCCTGCGGCCACTGACGACACCGCCATATCGTGCAGATACAGCACGCTGGCGTCTGCATAGTCGGCAAAGTCACCGTTAAGCGGCGTAATGGCACCGGGGCGCGACCAATAGGCGGCCAGATAGGCCACCAGTTCACCGCCCCGCTCAGCCGCCCAGGAGCAATGCCCCACGCCCTGCAAACGGCGTGCAAACACCTCGCGCGGCTCCACAAAACCATCGCCATAGCACTGGGCCTGTATGCGCAGCACCGCATTCACATCCGCTGCGCCCAGCGCACGCAGCTGAATTGGCATCAACTCTGACATTTCACACTCTTAAATCAATAGCTACTAGCGCCTTTCCATCAAGGGCTAGAGGCCAATTTCACCCAAACCTTCTATTAACAGCTTAGCAAGCTCGTCATGTCACTGTCTGGCGCAGGCACTATCGCAATAATAATGATTCTCAATTGGATTCAACCTGCCTGAATCCATAACATCGCGCTATCGACTCAGGAAAATGCCATGACACGTTTGATTCAGGCCATGCGCCAAAACAAGCTCACGCTGAGCAAAACCATCAGCTACTACTTTATTCATATCACCGTAGCCGCCTGCGTGGCCTATGCCGTGACGGGAAACCTGCTGGCCTCGCTCACCCTCAGCCTGCTGGAGCCCACGATTCAGGCCTTTGCCTTTTTCTTCCATGAAAAAGCCTGGGAGCGCCGCCTGAAAAAACAGGAGCAGCAAGCGCCTGCTACACAAGCCACAACCGCTTAAAAGGCTCTTATGAAGACCAGCCACACCCCCACTTTTACGCATTGGCTGCTGCAGTCACTGGCCACGCTGGGCGATTGCAACGGGCAGCTTGCCGACCTGTAGAAATCATGTGTATAAGCCTGCATTGAGCCTCTTGATAAATTACGGATTCAGCCGGTTTTTTCAAGTTCTTCATTTAAAGCAGCTGAGAAACTCTGAGGACAGCCATCAGAAACAAGGCCTATCTGTGGATAACTAGCGCGCAAGTCTCTGCCAGATCAGTGCCTATGGGTTTGCGGCTATTTCACAAAGCAAGCACGCTGCCAACAATGCGAAGAACTCTAGGAGTTCCCATGCAGCTTGCAGATACCCAGACTTCGGCATCCGCCACGCCCCATGATGCGCAGTGGCTGGCCGCCCACTGGATGCCCTTCACCGGCAACCGCGACTTCAAGGCCAGGCCGCGCATCATTACCGCCGCACAGGGCGCGTATTACACGGATGCCGACGGTCGCCGTATCTTTGATGGCCTCTCGGGCCTGTGGTGCAGCGGCCTGGGCCATGGCCGTCGTGAGATTGCCGAGGCCGTGGGCAAAGCAGCGCTGCAGCTGGATTACGCCCCGGCATTTCAGTTTGGCCACCCTACATCGTTCGAGCTGGCCAATCGCATCATCAAGCTGATGCCCCAAAGCTCAAGCCATAGACTAGAGCATGTGTTCTTCACTGGCTCAGGCTCAGAAGCCGCAGACACCTCACTCAAAATGGCCCGCGCCTACTGGCGGGCTAAGGGTCAGGGCACAAAAACAAGGCTGATTGGCCGCGAAAAGGGCTACCACGGGGTGAACTTCGGCGGCATCTCCGTCGGCGGCATGGTGGGCAACCGTAAGACTTTTGGCCAAGGCATTGAGGCCGATCATCTGCCCCATACCCAGCCACCGCCGGGATCGTTTTACCAAGGCATGCCGCAGACGGATGGCAAGGCGCTCGCCGAGCGCCTGCTGGACCTCATCGCCCTGCATGACGCCAGCAATATCGCCGCCGTGATTGTGGAGCCCATGTCCGGCTCTGGCGGCGTAGTGATTCCGCCCGCAGGCTATCTGCAGCGCCTGCGCGAGATTTGCACCCAGCACAGCATCTTGCTGATTTTTGATGAAGTCATCACCGGCTTTGGTCGTCTGGGCGCCATGACGGCGGCCGAGGCCTTTGGCGTGACGCCCGACATCATGAACATCGCCAAACAAGTGACCAATGGCGCACAGCCGCTGGGCGCCTGCGTGGTGACGCCCGAGATTTACAACAGCTTTATGGCCGCAGGCGGACCCGAGTACATGCTGGAGTTTGCCCATGGCTATACCTACAGCGCCCACCCCGTGGCCTGCGCCGCCGGCATTGCCGCGCTGGATTTACTGGAGAAGGAAGACGGCCCGGGCCGCGTCAAGGCGCTGGCCCCGTTTTTTGAACAGGCCGTGCACAGCCTCAAGGGCGCAAAGCATGTGCTGGATATTCGCAACATCGGCCTGGCCGCCGGGCTGACGATTGAGCCCTTGCCCGGCGAGCCCGCAAAGCGCCCGTACGAGATTGCGATGAAGTGCTGGGATGCCGGCTTTTACGTGCGCTATGGCGGCGACACCATTCAGCTGGCGCCGCCTTTTATCAGCGAAAAAGCGGAGATTGAGCGCCTGATTAACGCCTTAGGCGACGCGCTGCAAGCGACTGACTGAACTATCAAATCAATAGCTTCTTGCGCTTATCAGATAAGCACGAGAAGCTATTTTTATCCTCAATCAGGAAAGCTGTGCGGCAAGCGCTTCGTACTCAGCCACCGGTACTTCTTCCGCACGGCGCTGCACGTCGAAGTCGCCCGCGAAGCCCTTGTCTTCCAGCCACTTGCCCAGCGTATTGCGCAAGATTTTGCGGCGCTGGCTGAAGGCAACACGCACCAGCTCTTCCAGCAGCTGGGGGTTGAGTTCAGCAGGCTTCTCACGCGGAATCATGCGCACCACGGCGCTATCGACCTTGGGGGGAGGGTTGAAGCTGCCGGGTGGCACAAACAGCACGTCTTCCATGGCGTAGCGCCACTGCAGCATGACCGACAGGCGGCCATAGGCGGAATTGCCCGCATCGGCCACCATGCGATCGATCACCTCTTTTTGCAGCATGAAGTGCTGGTCTTGCACCACATCCACCTGCTCCAGCAGATGGAACAAGATGGGGCTGGAGATGTTGTAGGGCAGGTTGCCCACCACGCGCAGCTTGGGCACGCCCAGACGCGCAGCCAGAGCCCGGAAATCGACCTTGAGCACGTCGGACTCGACCACATCCAGATCATCGCGCAGGCGCAGACGGGCCGCCAGGTCACGGTCCAGCTCGATCACGGTGAGCTTGCCCAGACGCTCAACCAGCGGCTGCGACAGCGCCATGAGGCCGGGGCCGATCTCGACCATGGGCTGGCCAGCCTCGGGGTTGATGGCTTCAACAATGCTGTCGATGATGGCGCCGTCCGTCAGGAAGTTCTGGCCAAAACGCTTGCGTGGAATATGTTTCATGAATGCGAAAGCGGTGCCTGAGCACCGCTTGAAAACTGTGGGATTGTGAGTGCCCGATGCCGAATGATGACATTAGCGGGCACTTCAAGTGAACTACATGGGCTTATTGAGGTGGCTCGCGGTACTCAACGAAGGCCTTGCCTCGCAGCTCTTTGAGCCAAGTGTCATAGTCTTGCTCGGCCTTGCGCTCACGCACAACGTTACGCACCATTTCACGCTGCTCGCGCTCGGTCAGCTTTTCCTGACGGCGCTCAATCAGTTGAATCAGGTGCACGCCAAAGCGCGAAACGACAGGGGCACTGATCTCGCCGGGCTGCAAGTTGTTGAGCACACGTTCGAACTCCGGCACATACTGGCCAGGCGAAGACCAGCCCAGATCACCACCATTGCGTGCGCTGCCATCCTTGGAGAACTCCTGCGCCAGTTGCTGGAAGGTCGCCTGACCCGCCTGCACGCGGCGCTTGTAGTCTTCCAGGCGCTTGGCGGCCTGCGCTTCCGTCATGCCATCACCCACGGTCAACAGAATATGGCGTGCATGGTTTTGTGTGATGAAGGTGGCTGCTGGACCGGCCTGCGACTTTTCCAGCACCTTGAGCACGTGAAAGCCCGCGCCGGAGCGAAATGGCCCCACGACAGTACCCGTAGCGGCAGAGCCCACTTGCTGAACGAACAACTCAGGATATTCGCTGACAGGGCGCATACCCATGGCACCGCCGCCCTGGCCGTTAGGCACATCCGAGAATTCATTCACGGCAGCCACAAAGTCGGCGTTGCTGCGAGCGGCTGCTGCGGCTTTCTTGGCCTTGGCTTCACGCTCGGCGACCACCGCAGCGCTGGCGTTTTCAGGCACGGTGATCAGGATGTGGCCCCAATTGGCCATGGCAGCCGCAGCAACGGCATCGCCGGGACGCTTTTGCTCTTTGAGGTAACGGTCGATATCAGCTTCCGTGACCTTGACCTTGCCATCCACATCACGTTCACGCACGCGCTGCATCTGCATCTGGCCGCCGATTTCAGCGCGGAACTGCGCCTCCGAGATGCCATCGGCCTTGAGGCGAGCCAGCAAACCGGCCATGTCCGTATTGTTCTGGCGGGCCACATTGGCCACGGCCTGATCAACAGTCAGCTTGTCCACATTGATGCCGGTGTCCCGGGCTTCCTGCAACTGCACGCGCTCGACCACCAGACGCTCCAGCACCTGGCGGGCCAGTTCGCTCTGGGGCGGGAGCTGACCACCCTGCTCAGTCACGTTCTGCGCCACACGCTCCATGCGCGCGCGCACTTCGTTGTTGGTGATGGGTTCAGAATTCACCACGGCCACGATGTAATCAGCCGAGCGAATACCGCTTGCCGTGGCAGGAGCCTGTCGAGCCGAAGGCTTACCAGTGGCCTCCAGTGCACGCGAGAGCGACGCATCATTGCCAGTCTTGGCCTTGCCGGGAGTCTTCAGGCCCTGAGCCTGCACACCGGCAGCCATCACAGCCAAAGCCATGGCCACAGCACATGCATTGGTTGTCTTGGAGAAAAAACGCATGAAAAAAGCCTTGATTAATCGTAATTGGTAAAGCGGCTGGGCGGAGTCACCGCCTCACGCAGATATTGGTAGCGCGGCACATTTTGCTTGAGACTGGTCGTGGGATCCGCACCAAAGCTCAGGCGCGAGAAGCCGACGAACTCGACCTGAAACAGCAAACGCAGATTGGACTGAATGACCGAGCTTTGCAGGCGCTCCAGCACCACGCGGCCAATCCAGCAGCAGCCGTCGTATTCAAAACCCACGACGGTATCGACCAGCTTGCTGTCTTTGATCGAGTAATTCAGACGCCCCACGGCATACCACCGGCCACCGCCCTGACCCCGGCCAGCCCCCAGATCCTTGCCCTTGTCGCCCCAGAGATCATTGATGGGCCATTGCCAGCCCACATCCACCAGTTCACTGGAGGGCTTTCTGGTCTGTGTATCAAGCTGGGTGCGATAGCCAATATTGAAGGTACGGTAGTTGCCTGGGCTGTAGCGCACCGTGGCCGTGGTACGAACCGTACGGCCAATGTCCTTGTTGTACTGGGTCGTGCCTTCCAGCGACCATTTATCGGTCCAGTTGAAGGCCGCGCCCAGCAGAACATCAGACAATTTGCTGGTGGCTGCGACCTCACCGGGCAGCAGCACGCGCTGATCGGACAAACGCACACGCTGGGCAATCGCAAACTTGAGCTTTTCCGCACCACTTTCCGGGTCGATAAAACGCGAGGTTGCCCCCAGTGTCAGCAAATGGTTATCGGCGATACGATCTTGCCCGACGTAGTCATTCTCGGAAAAAATACTCGCAAAGTTGAAGTCACTGCGGCTGGTGTCATACAGCGGCAGCATGCTCTGGTTGCGGTACGGCGTGTAGGTGTAGAAGGCGCGCGGCTCAAAGGTCTGCAGCAAATTTTTGCCAAACCAGGAGGTGTCACGCTCAAAAAACAGACCACTGTCCAGACTGAAAGTAGGCAGCGTACGATTAGCGCTCTTGCTGCCATCGCTCATTAGTTGATCTGTCTGATACATCGCTGTATGCAGCAGAACCTTGGGTGTAATGAAGGCACTGGGCGACAGGAAGGGCCGGCTCAGCTGAGCCTGCACATAGCTGCGCTGACCGTTATTGCCGACTTGCCCAGCAATCGGCCGGATCAACTCAAAGCGAGTCGTGTCTGCCACCAGAGTGAAGTCCAGCCCATGCGGCAGGTCCAGTGGTGTGTAACGGTACTGCAGCTGCGGCATCATGCTGTAGGGCGGTGCAATCGGCGTCGTCACATCCTGCTGCACCTGATAGCGCTGCACATTCAAACTCAGCACCCCGTCGCCCTTGGCCCAGCTCAGATTGGCCGTGCTGGGCAGCAGGCGCTGGCGCAGTGCCACAGGAGCCAGGCGGAAGTCACGCCAGTAATCACCGTCGCTGACGCGGTTCAGGTTCATGTTCAGACCCAGGCCACCCACAGGCGTATCAAAGGTCGTGCGGTGCTGCCACGAGTAGCCCCAGCGATCCCGATCTCGCAACTTGTCGCCAGGCATGTAGCTGGCATAGGTTTCGCCGGAGTAGCCTGGCTCCAGATAGCGAAATTGTCCCGTCAGATTCACGCCGCGCTTGGTCATCAGCGTGGGAATGATGGTCATGTCGCGGTTAGGTGCAATATTCCAGTAATAAGGCTGCGAATATTCGATACCACCCAGCTTGTCCATGCCAATCATGGGCGGCAGCAGGCCAGACTTGCGCTTGTCCGATAACGGAAAGCTCATGCGCGGCACAGGCAGAACGGTCACGCCCTTGAACTGCAGTCGGGCACCTTCAGCCACGCCCACGTCTTCGGCCATGTCCAGATGAATGACCTTGGCCTTGAGCATCCAGCTCGGCTCCCAGCTGGCTTCGTCATCGCGCTGGCAGGTGGTGTAGGTGGCATCGTGAACGATCGAATGGTCTTTATCGACAAAATCCACTCGTGACGAGTCACCATGGCCGCCATTGGCCAGAAAACGATAGTTGGCGTTATCAAACTGGCCCTTGAAGGCATCGACCTGCAAGTCCAGCGCCGTGCCCTCGTAGACATTGCCGCCTTGATTGATACGGACCGAGCCCACGGCGTTGACCTTGTCATCCGGAACACCATAATCCAGCTTCTCTGCGCGAATCGAGGTATCGCCACGGCGCAGTTCAGCATCGCCATGCACCGAGGCCTTGATATCCGGCTGACCAGACAGGCTATCGCCCTTGAGATAGACCGGCTGCTGGTCGCGCACTTCCTGCGGATAGCTTTCCTGTAGCAGACTGCTGGACTTGAGCTGCAGCGCAGGCAGTGCGTCGCCAACGCTGGAAGCGGACGACTCTGCCGGTGCTGCGGGCTGCGCATACGCCTGCATGCCCGCACCGGCCCATGCCAGTGCCACAGCCCATGCCAGAGGGCGAATCACCGGCCGAGTGCCTCCCACGCGCGTCAAACGAGCGGAGCTGGCGGGTTGAAAATCTCGTGGATGGGATGGGGATGGCACGATGATCAAAAGCGTCAAAAGCGCGCATGCGCAGGCATACGTCAACAGAAAACCGAGAGCCTAGCACCACTGTCCGCAGACAGGTTGGCATCGGTTTGTAAAATCCGATTATCCATGACCGCTTCAATCATCCCCACAGACGGCGTTGCCTGGGCAGATTCTGCCCGCCACGCTGCTTTCGACGCCTGGCTGGCTCCGCTCGCTGCAAAGCACCAGGTGCTTCCTACAACTCTGCGCCCCGCCTCGGCCGATGCGAGCTTTCGCCGCTATCTGCGGCTGGATCGCGCCGACGGCAGCAGCCTGATTGTCATGGACGCCCCTCCTGACAAGGAAGACTGCGCGCCCTTCGTCAAGGTCCAAGGCCTGATGGCCCAGGCCGGTCTGTGCGTGCCCCAGATTCTGGAATGGGATGCCGCCAATGGCTTCATGCTGCTCAACGACCTGGGCAGCCAGACCGTCATCGAAGCACTGAACCCCGAAAAGCCCCAGGACGCCGAAGGCTGGTATCGCTCTGCCCTTGAGACCTTGCTCGACTGGCAGCTGGCCTCCAAGGCCGGCAATACGGGCAATCTGCCGATTTACAATGAAGCACTGCTGCGCCGCGAGTTGCAGTTGTTTCCCGATTGGTACATTGGCCAGCACCGCAAGTTCACGCTGGACGACAAACAGCAGGCCTTGATAAGCAAGACCTTCGACCAGATCGTCGCCCACAACCTGCAAGCGCCCAGCGTCTATGTGCACCGTGATTTCATGATGCGCAACCTGATGCAGCCTGTTACCAGCGGTGCGCCACTGGGCGTGCTGGACTTTCAGGACGCGGTCTACGGCCCCATCACCTATGACATTGCCAGCCTGCTGCGCGATGCTTTCATCAGCTGGGAAGAAGACTTCATCATCGACATCACCATCCGCTACTGGGAAAAAGCCCGCAAAGCGGGCCTCGTCGGCGCCAACAGCGCCAGCGGCTGGGGTGATGACTTTGGCGAGTTCTACCGCGGCGTGGAATGGATGGGTCTGCAGCGCCACCTGAAAGTGGCCGGCATCTTTGCCCGACTCACGCTGCGCGACGGCAAGCCTAAATATCTGGCCGATGCCCCGCGTTTCATCCACTACATCCGTACCACCTGCGACCGCTACCGCGCTCTGGGCCCGTTTCTCAAGCTGATCGATGAGATCGAGGGAATCCAGACGCAGGTGGGCTATGCCTACGGCCGGATGTAAGCAACATAAAACAATAGCGGCTAGCGTTTGTTGAGTATGAATTTCAGTATCAAAAAGGTCTGAGGTCATTATTCAAAGAGCGCAAGCCGCTTCACTTTTGAAGAACATGCCCCGTTTTCATTGCCCCACGCCCTTGCTCCTGGGTGCCGAGCTGGACCTGCCCGCAGGCGCAGCTCGCCATGTGCAAGTGCTGCGCCACCAGCCCGGCGATGTCATCACCCTGTTTGAAGGCCAGACCGGCAACGGTTTTACCGGCGGTGAATTTCAGGCCTCCATCACCCACATGGGCCGCAGCGATGTGGGCGTGCGCGTAGACAGCCACAGCCCTGTAGAGCGCGAAGCCGCGCGTGCCATCCACCTCGTCGTGGGCATGCCCGCCAATGAGCGCATGGACTGGCTGGTGGAAAAAGCCACCGAGCTGGGCGTGGCCAGCATTCAGCCCGTGATGGCTGCGCGCAGCGTGCTCAAGCTCAAGGGCGACCGCGCTGACAAGAAAATCGAGCGCTGGCAGTCCATCGCCGTTTCGGCCTGCGAACAATGCGGCCGCAATCAGGTGCCTGTCATCCACCCCCCTCAATCACTGGCCGACTGGCTGCGCAGCAAAGATGCGCCCCCAGCCGACGCCACCCGCCTCGTGCTGTCCCTGCGCGAAGGCAACCAGCCACTGCGACTGGCCGTTGGCGATGCAAAGGCCGTCTGGGTGCTTCACGGCCCCGAAGGCGGTCTGACCGCGCAAGAGGAAGACTGGGCGCTGGCACAAGGCTGGAAGCCTGCCAGCCTCGGCTCCCGCGTGTTGCGCGCCGAAACGGCCTCTGTCGCCGCCCTTTCCCTGCTGGCACTGGAGTAAATCAATGAGCAGCTGTCACCTCTCTCTGGCCAAGCCCGAGTTTTATTCGCAGAACTTTCGCGTTGATGCGCCAGAGACTCTGCCCGAAAAAATCATCACCCCGCGTCGCTCGGGCTGCGTCATCGTCAATGCAGCCGCAGAATCTTCTGCAGCGCTTTTAGGGCGTACGTTTACAGCTCCTGAAGAAGGAGCACCCGCATTGCCCGTAGAGCGCGCTCTGGTGCCTGCAAGCTTTGGCTTGGTGCCGCACTGGGTCAAGTCCGCCTCGGACGGCCGCCTGCGCGCCCTCAAACTGGTCACCGCCAAGATCGATAGCCTGACCACCGGCACAGCGTTTCGCGATGCGTGGCTGGCTGGCCAGCGCTGCATCGTGCCTCTGCAATCGTTCCAGGTCGATGACGTGCGCTCCGGCAAGCCCGTGCCCACCCGCATCACCCGCGTGGACAACAACCCCATGGGCGCCGCAGGCGTCTGGGCACGCTGGGTGGGCGAAGACGGTGAAATCATCACCAGCTACGCCATCATCACCGTCAACGCCAATGCCCATGCGCTGATGAACCGCTACGGCCACGCCGGTAACGACAAGGCCATGCCCGCCATCTTGAACGAAGGCTCATACGACGCATGGCTCAATGCCAAGGTCAATAAGGCCAAAGAGTTTCTGCGCGCCTACCCCACAGAAAAGCTGCGCGCCAACCCTGTGGAAAAAGGCCGCAAGCAGCCGCCTTCGCAGTTCTAAAAGACGCCAAGAGTCGTTATTCAGCAGGAAACTGCTGGTTCAACCACTGCTCCAGCCGCGCAAACACCGGCGCGGCCAGCTCGGGGCTTTCATTGAAGATCTCGTGATAGGCCTCGTCAAAGCACTGGGCCTGCAGCACGGCGGCGGGTGCATGCTCGGCCAGCAAGGCGCTGCCAGCGGGGTTGACCAGCTTGTCCTGCCCGGCCCACATCAGCAGCGTGGGCACGCTCCAGTGGCGTGCCTTGGCCTGCACACGACCGCCGCCACTCCCCATATAGCCCGCCAATCTGGCGCTGATGCGGTTGTGCTGCAAGGCGTCGTCGTCATAGGCCTTGACCACTGAGGCATCGTGCGAGAGATGGCGCGATTGCACGCCATTGGCAATGCGCAAATTCGGCAGCAGCTTGGGCAGATATTCCATCAAGACTTTTTGCACCCCAGACAGATGCAGCGCCAGCGCGGGCGATGAGAGCACCAGCGCATCGACATGGCGCATGCCTGCCGCTACAAAATCTGCAGCTACCAGCCCTCCAAGGCTGTGGCCTAACAGCACCAAAGGCTGTTGATACGGCATGGCGGCACGCGTGGCGTCCATCACCACGGCCAGATCGTCAAGCAGCCTTGTATCGCTGCTCAGCCCGCCACGCGGCCCGCCGGAGAGGCCGTGACCGTAGTGGTCATAGGCCCGCACCGCAAAGCCCCATTCGTTGAGAGTGCGCGCCAGCGCTTCGTAGCGCCCACCATGCTCCCCCAGCCCGTGGACGATGAGCACCGTGGCCCGTGCCCGGGTGCTGGCTGCTACCGGCCAGTCACGCAGGCAAAGCTGTGTACCGTCGGGGGCGGCCAGATGGCTGATCTGCATGGCTGGAAGGGCGGCATTCATGCAAGCAGCATGCAAGCCGCCGGGCGGCGCGTCAATCCGTAAAGACGCAGCCGCCTTCGCTTAGCAAGCCATCAAATTAGATAGCATATACCGCCTGAAAACATTGAGCTGCAGCCTGTTTTGATACTGAAATCAGGCCTGTTCAGGTTCTGCCTGCGCACGCGCCATGGCGGCAATCACTTCAGCTACAGAAGCCGTGAGCTTCTTGGCGTAAGGCACATGCAGAAACTCGTTAGGGCCGTGAGCATTGCTCTTGGGGCCCAGCACGCCGCAAACCATCATTTGCGCCTTTGGAAAGCCCTTGCTCAGCATATTCATCAGCGGAATCGTGCCGCCCTGGCCGATATAGCCGCAGCCCGCACCAAAGTGCGCCTGACTCGCTGAATTCAGCGCTTTTTCAAACCAGTGATCCATCCCCGGCGCATTCCAGCCACTGGAGCTGGACAAGCCTTCCCAAGTCACCTTGGCTTCATACGGCGCGTTGTCTTCCAGCAAGGCCTTCATCTCCTGCACACAGGCCGCCGCATCCACCAGCGGTGGCAGGCGCAGGCTGAGCTTGAAGGCCGTGTAGGGCCGCAGCACATTGCCCGCGTTCTGCAGGCTGGGCATGCCTTCCACGCCCGTCACGCTCAGCGTAGGCTCCCAGGTGCGACGCACCAGTGCTTCGACTGGGTCAGTAGTTGTGGGCAAGGAGATTCGCGCCGAGCCGCCGCAGTCATAGTGCGCCCAGGGAAAGCGGGCATAGGCGTCCTCGCCCAGAATATCCGCCGTGGCGCGAATTTGCATCATGCGGTCAGCGGGCACGTCGCAGTGAAAGCTCTCGGGCAGCACGCGGCCGTTCTTGCTGTCTTCGAGACGATCCAGCACCTGGCGCATGATGCGGAACGACGAGGGCACCACGCCCGAGGCATCGCCCGAGTGCACGCCTTCGCTCAAAATTTGCACCTTCAGCGTGCCGCTGGCCATGCCGCGCAGGCTGGTGGTCAGCCACAGCTGGTCATAGTTGCCGGCGCCGCTGTCAAGGCAGATCACCAGACCCACATCGCCCAGACGCGGGCGCAGAGCATCCACATAGGGCAGCAGGTCGGCAGAGCCGCTTTCCTCGCAGGTCTCGATGATGCCGACGATGCGCGGGTGGGCCACGTTCTGCCGCTTGAGTTCCTGAATCGCGGCCACGCTGGCATAGACGGCATAGCCATCATCGGCACCGCCACGGCCATAGAGTTTGCCGTCTTCGTACTTGGGCGTCCACGGACCCAGGTCGCTGCGCCAGCCTTCAAATTCGGGTTGCTTGTCCAGATGCCCGTACATCAGCACCGTGGGGCTGGTCGATGCTTTTTCCGCCGTGCCTTCCACCTCAAAAAAGATGAGCGGCGTGCGGCCCGGCTGTTGAATCACTTCCAGCTTCAGCCCGGCGACTTTCTGCGCTTCCACCCAGGTGGCTGCATTGCGCAGCACAGTGGCGATATGGCCTTGCTGCTCCCAGTCGGGCGCAAACATGGGCGATTTGGCCGGGATGGCGATGTAGTTCGTCAGCTCGGGCAGGATGCTCTGATCCCACTGCTGGGTGATGTGCTGCAGTGCATCTTGCGGCTGCAGCAGATTGGCGGGAGTGCGTGCGTTCATGGTCGGCTCCTTCAATGAGGGGGCGGCGAGCCATGACAGGCCCGCGCCATGCCCGTGATTGTGCGCCAATGCCCGCAGGCTACGCCGCAGACATTGGCATGGCCGGTGAAGGCTTAGCGCAGCGCCACCGCGCCCCGCTCCAGCTGAAAGCGCGATACCGCGTGCAGCAAGCCCTCGGCCTGCTGGCGCAGGCCCTCTGCAGCCGCTGCGCTTTCTTCCACCAGCGCAGCGTTTTGCTGGGTGGCCTGATCCATCTGCGTGACGGCTTCACCGACCTGGGCCACGCCCGCGCTCTGCTCGTGACTCGCGGCGCTGATCTCGCCCATGATGTCTGTGACGCGGCGAATGGCGTGAACGATCTCGCCCATGGTGCTGCCAGCCTGATCGGCCAGCGCACTACCGTCTTCCACGCGCTCCACGCTGGCAGTGATGAGCTGCTTGATTTCCTTGGCCGCATCCGCGCTGCGCTTGGCCAGCGCCCGCACCTCGGTCGCCACCACAGCAAAGCCACGGCCTTGCTCACCGGCACGCGCGGCTTCCACCGCAGCGTTCAGCGCCAAAATATTGGTCTGGAAAGCGATGGCATCAATCACGCCAATGATGTCGGCAATGCGCGCGCTGCTGGCATTGATGTCCTGCATGGTCTCCACCACGCGGGCCACCACGTCGCCGCCTTGCTGCGCCACCTGCGATGCGTTTTGCGCCAGCTGGTTGGCCGTCTGGGCACTGTCGGCGTTCTGGCGCACGGTGGCATTGAGCTGCTCCATGCTGGCCGCTGTTTCTTCCAGCGCGCTGGCCTGGCTTTCGGTGCGGGCGGACAGGTCGGCATTGCCCTGCGCAATCTCGCTGGATGCATGGTGCATCTCCACCGATGCGCCCTGCACGCGTTGCACCAGTTCTCGCAGCGACTGGCGCATGGTTTGCAGGTCAGCCATCAGGCCCTGAGCCGCCATGTTGTGACCTGTATTACTGAGGTCTCCATCCGCCACACGGCGCAGTGCCTGGCGGGCTTCAGCCGGGTCACCGCCCAGCTCACGGCGCAGGGTACGCACCATCACCAAGAGCATGGCCGCCGCCACCACCACGGCCAGCAAGGCCAGTACGCCAGACCACAGCTGCGTGCGCTGGGCTCTGCTGCGGGTTTCCTGGTGTGAAGCCTCTGCCGCATCGCGGGCCGCCTTGAGGTCTTGCAGCAAGGCTTCGCGCAGCTTGCGCCAGGCTGGGGTTTCCTCGTTCTTCAGGGCTGCGGCGGCGGTGTCGTAGTCCTCGCTCGCCAGCTGCACGATTTTGTCCTGTGCTGCGGACTGCGCCTGGCGCAGAGCCTGCATATTGCCCACGCCCGCCTCCATAGCTGTGCCCTGCACGCGCTGGCGCAGGTCGGCATAGGCCGCGTCATAGGCTTGGCGGGCATTACCCAAGTTCTGCACGGCCTGCTTGTCCGACGGGTCCAGCACGATGTTGCGCAGCGCCTGACCAGACTGCAGACCCTGCGCATAAAGCTCTTGCAGCTGCGCTACCACGGCCTGGTTGTTCTTCAGGTAATCGTTGAAGTCAGACTGGGTGCGCGTGAGCCCCCATTGACTGCTGAGCAGGGCCAAAACAAACAAGGCTGCAGGTGCAGCCGAGCAAAAAATCAGACGGGAACTAAAACGCATGGCAATGCGCGCAGACAAGAGCGGTCCGCGCGTTGATTCATATCAAAAAAGGGAATGATTGATTATGAGTCAGACACTTACATTTTTTTGCAATGTACCCGCCAAGCAGCATGGGAACCACCCGCTATCTTTAAATTTCATAGCTGTTAGCGTTTTTTAAGCATGGGTTTTAGTGAGTTTTCAAAAGAAAACCCACGTTAATCATGCGCAGACAGCTACTGTTTAAAGAGCAGCCATCAGCCGTGCTCGATGTGGAACACCGCCGTCGTCGCCAGCAGATTGGGCAGACTGCGTACGACTTGCCCGTTCTGCAGGCCAAAAGAGTCACGAATACGCAGGCGGTTCTTGGTGGCCAGCACCTCAAAGTCTTTGTACGTGCCCACGCGGATATTGGGCGTGTCGTACCACTGATAAGGCAGGCGACGCGTGACCGGCATGCGCCCGCGCAGCACGGACAGGCGGTTTTGCCAGTGCGCAAAGTTGGGGAAGGCCACCACGCCCTGCTTGCCGATGCGGGCGGTCTCACGCAGCATGGTCTCGGCATTGCGCAAGTGCTGCAGCGTGTCGATCTGCAGCACCACATCAAAGCTGTTGTCGCCAAAGATGGCGAGGCCGTCTTCCAGATTGAGCTGCAGCACGTTCACGCCGCGGCGGGTACAGGCCAGCACATTGGCATCGTCCAGCTCCACGCCGTAGCCCGTACAGCCACGCTCGCGCACCAGATGCTCCAGCAAGGCACCGTCGCCGCAGCCCAGGTCCAGCACGCGCGCGCCCTTGGGCACCAGCTCGGCAATGGCTTTCATGGTGGTCAGCTCGGTCATGCGGCATCTCCTGTGCGTTCTGCGCGGTTGGCGGTTTTCAGTTCCTGGGCGATGCCCTCAAAATAGGAGCGCATCACGCTCATGTAGCGCGGGTCATCGAGCAAAAACGCATCGTGTCCATGGGGCGCATCGATCTCGGCGTAGCTCACATCGCGGTTGTTCTCCAGCAGCGATTTGACGATCTCGCGGCTGCGCGCCGGGGCAAAGCGCCAGTCCGTCGTAAAGCTCACCAGCAAGAACTTGGCTTGGGCCACGGCCAGTGCCGGCGTCAGCTCACCGCCATGGCTGCGAGCCGGGTCAAAGTAATCCAGCGCGCGGGTGATGAGCAAATAGGTGTTGGCATCAAAGTAGCCGCTGAACTTCTCACCCTGATAGCGCAGATAGCTCTCGATCTGAAATTCCACATCCTGCGTGCTGTATTTGAGGTCCATGCCATCGCGCAGCTGGCGACCGAACTTCTGGTTCATCACGTCATCACTCAGATAGGTGATGTGGCCAATCATTCGCGCAATGCGCAGGCCACGCGCGGGCACCACGCCGTGCTCGTAGAAGTGGCCTCCGTTGAAGTCCGGGTCCGTCACGATGGCGCGGCGCGCCACTTCGTTAAAGGCAATGTTCTCGGCGTTCAGATTGGGCGCACTGGCCACCACCACGGCATGACCCATGCGCTCGGGGTAGCGCAGCGACCATGAGAGCGCCTGCATGCCGCCCAGACTGCCGCCCAGCACAGCGGCCAGCTTGTGAATGCTCAGACGGTCAAGCAGACGCGCCTGCGCATCTACCCAGTCTTCCACCGTGACCACAGGGAAGTCAGCACCGTAAGGCTTGTCGGTGGCCGGGTTGATGTGCATGGGCCCGGTTGAGCCAAAGCAGGAGCCCAGGTTGTTGATGCCAATGACAAAGAATTGATTGGTATCAACCGCCTTGCCCGGGCCGATCATGTTGTCCCACCAGCCCTCGCTCTTGGGCTGGCCTTCGTAGCTGCCTGCGACATGGTGGGAGGCATTGAGCGCATGACAGACCACGATGGCGTTGCTCTTGTCGGCGTTGAGCTGGCCATAGGTCTCGAAAGCGAGGTCGTAATTGGCAATGGAACCACCACTTTGCAAGGGCAGCGCCTCGTCAAAGTGCATGGATTGCGGTGTGGCGATGAAGGACATACGAAAAACCCGGCATCGCTAAAAACGAGGCCGGGTCGGTGTACTTTCACTTCGCGGACGGGTCTTTAGCTGGATTTATAAAGCGCCCGCAAGCTTTGGCAAATCGGCGCGTGAAAGGGCAGTGTACTGCATCCACTACGGCGGACTCACAAGGTGACTGTTACAGCAGTCAAGCCCTTTAGAGTCATACGCAGGCAGCTATGCTTTTAGCAGCCTCACACTTTGGTCAGGAGTGCAGCCACACCCAGCACCAGGAAGATCACGGCGCACACCCGGTGAATGGTCTTGATGGGCAGCTTCTTGGTGATCTTGTCGCCAAACCACACCACCGGCGCATTGGCCAGCATCATGCCCAGCGTAGTGCCAAGCACCACCCAGTAATAAGACAGCGGGTACTTGGCAGCCAGGCCCACGGTGGCCAGCTGTGTTTTGTCCCCCATCTCGGCGATGAAGAACAGCAGCAGCGTGGTGCCAAACACGCCCCAGCGGCCCGCTTCATTGCCAGTGTCGTCATCGTCGAGCTTGTCGGGGATCAGCATCCAGCCCGCCATCAGGATGAAGGAAACGCCCAGAATCCAGCGCAGCATATCGGGGCCAAGCACCGTGGTGATCCAGTTGCCGACCGCGCCTGCCAGCGCATGATTGACGACAGTCGCCACAAAAATGCCCGCAACAATCGGCAAGGGCTTGCGGAACTTGGCAGCCAGTACCAACGACAGGAGTTGGGTCTTATCCCCCATCTCGGCCAGAGCGACGATGGAGGTAGATACGAGAAAAGCTTCCATGATGTGGGAACGGCCGGAGTGGGCTGATAACGCATTGACCACGCACCGACTCCGGCCTATTTGTCCATAGGTTTGCTCGGTACGTAATCAATGGTCTCGGCCAGTCACACCCTGAATTGCTCACGGTGTCGCATGCGCCATAGATCGCGAAGATCCAAGTCTGTTGACGCATACATCCGGCATGTGGTTGCCGAACGGCCTACTCCCCAAAGACAGTAAGGCGCCATTCTAGCTCTTTAGTCTTGTAAGACAACAGCGCATATAGATATTCAAATTTGTGTCTTTTAGGGTAATTCCCGCCCCTTCAATGTTGTTACCAACACGAAATTTCAAGCTTTCAGAATACAGCGGTATCGCTGATGACTCATAATGCTCAAGTCTTTGTTTAGAGATCATGTTTCTAGATGGAGGCGAGTGCGTTAGCGTCTCTACCGTTGTCATCGCTGGTTGACTCCCTAGGGCTCCATCGCGTTTTCAAGTTTTTTCAGGAGTCCATCATGGGCAACAAGCTTTACGTCGGCAATCTGCCTTATTCTTTCCGCGACCAAGATCTGGAGCAAGCCTTCAGCGAATTCGGTGCTGTGAACAGCGCCAAGGTCATGATGGAGCGCGACACCGGCCGTTCCAAGGGTTTCGGCTTTGTCGAAATGAGCAGCGATGCTGAAGCACAAGCTGCTATCCAAGGCCTGCACGGTCAAAACCACGGTGGCCGTGACCTCGTTGTGAACGAAGCACGTCCCATGGAGCCACGTCCTCCCCGTTCCGGCGGCTTCGGCGGCGGCTTCGGTGGCGGCCGTGAAGGCGGTGGCGGCTTCGGCGGCGGCCGTGGCGATGGCGGCGGTTACGGCCGTCGCAATAGCTATTAATTAGTTATCGCCCATAATAAAAAAGGATCTTCGGATCCTTTTTTTGTTGCTAAACGTTATCACCGCGGTTTTCGAGCATTTATTTTTTCCATTAACCTCCCCCATAATTCGACACTCTGGGATTTCCCAGTCGCAAGCGTATAGGTGTTTAGGATTTTGTGCGTGTTTTCTTGCAGCCGACGTCCTGAAGTCGATCGCAAATTAAAGGCATTGAGGAGCTAGGAGTTATTAATGGGCAATAAGCTTTATGTCGGCAACCTTCCATATGGTGTGCGCGACAATGATCTGGAGCAGGCATTCGGTCAATTTGGCGCAGTCGCCAGCGCACGCGTCATGATGGAACGCGACACGGGCCGCTCCAAAGGCTTTGGCTTTGTAGAAATGGGAAATGATGCCGAGGCACAAGCAGCCATTCAGGGCATGAATGGTCAACCACTGGGCGGTCGCAGCCTCGTGGTCAACGAAGCACGTCCCATGGAGCCCCGTCCTCCTCGTACCGGCGGCTACGGCGGCGGCTTCCGCAATGAAGGCGGCTTTGGCGGTGGTAACCGCGAAGGCGGCTACGGTGGTGGTGGCGGCGGCTATGGCGGCGGCTATGGCGGCGGTCGTAGCGAAGGTGGCTACAACCGTGGTGGCGGCGAAGGCGGCGGTGGCTACGGTGGCCGCAGCGATGGCGGATTCCGCAGCCCCTACGGCTCCGGCCCACGTCATGGTGGTCGCGGCGGCTATGGCGGTGGTGATAACCGCGGCGAATAAATTCCGCATCTCATCGCAAATAAAAAAGGCACTTTTAAGTGCCTTTTTTATTAATCTTGATATTAAAATGTATAGGCAAATATCGCCAATTTATTAACTTCAATCTTCTTTCAGATAACGGGGTTTTCTCGTTTTCCCCTGCGTCATCTTGTCCCAGATCAACGCCGGAAGCAGCCGTATCACCCGCCCTGCAATACCCATCTGCCAGGGAATCACAACATATCGCGCCTTGCGCTCAATCACGCGATAGGCACGCCTCGCAAACTCAGCTGGAGCGAGTAAAAAAGGCATGGGATAGGGGTTATTTTGCGTCAGAGGAGTATCAATATAGCCAGGCAATAAACTGGTTACGGACACCCCTGTTTTCTGCAGTTCTACACGCAGACTTTCGCAGTAGGAAATAGCCGCTGCCTTACTCGCTGAATATGCTGCATGGCCGGGTAAGCCACGAATACCAGCCACGCTGCATACTCCCACCAGGCGCCCAGAGCCTCGCCCCACCATGGGAGCAATAAATGGCTGAAAGCTGGCCGCCAAACCCATGGTGTTGCAAGCGAGCACCTGCTGCATGACATCAAGGTCTTCGCGCAGTGAGGTGTCCACGCCCCAGCTGATGCCTGCATTGGCAATCACGATGTCGGGCAGACCTTGCCGCTCCAGACATGCCTGCCCCGCACGGCAAGCGCTGTTGATGACTGATACATCCGCCTCATAGACTGCATAGCGCTGCTCATCCATGCCTATGGACTTCGCCCATTGCTCAATGACCTGCGTGCGCCTGGCCACCAATGCCAATGACCAGCCGCGCTGATAGTAATGCTGGGCCAGTGCCTGACCAATGCCGCTGGAGGCGCCCGTGATGTAGACCAGCCCCGGCTTTGTCATTGTTACTTGGCCTTGCCCGGCTCAATCACACCCTTGACACGGCCCTGCATCTGCAAGATCTGATCAAGGTGGTGGTACTGCATGCTGTCGCCGGTAAATTTATCGCTGCCACGGGTCATGACCACGGGCTTGTTAGTGCTGACGCGCTCTTCATTGGGCCAGATATGCAGGAACTCACTTTCAAGCTGCATGGCAGGCAATGCCTTCTGGTTAGCGCTTGCAGCCATGGCCTCGCGCGTGATGACGGCCTGACCAAACATTTGAATTTCCGAGCCATCTCCGTTACTCAAGGCACGATTGGAGCTGCCTATGGTTTTACGACCATCCGGCGTAAAGCTCAGCATGCGCGCATCGTCAATTTCCAGCGTATCGGTGTCTGGAAAGTGCTCGCCTGTTGTACCGTTCAAACGACTTTTGAGGCGCCCTGACGCTTCGAAATTCTTGATGACAAAGTCCTTCAAGAAATAGTCCGGGTCATGCTGCAGCACCCTCTCAGTGCCGACTGCAATGGGCTTGGGGGCATTGCGCACCAGCCACCAGGTACCTAACGCCAGCAAACCCATGATGAGCACCGGCAAGTACATCGATGCCTTATCACCCACACGGCGCCAATTCGCAATCATGAGCCATACCCCGCCAGCAGACCTGCGTAAGCACCATTGGCCGCCAGCAACAGGTCGCAAAACTGCCGCACCGCGCCATCTCCACCGCACCGGCTGCTGACCCAGTCCGCAACATGTAGAGCCTCGTCGTGTGCATTGGCTGGCGCGCAGGCAAAACGGCTGCGTCGCATGACGGGAAGATCAGGCCAGTCGTCACCCATGGCGGCTGCCTGATCCCATTGCAAACCCAGCTCGGCCAGAATGGACTCGGCGGCAGGCACTTTGTCTTCGGTACCAAAGCGCGCATGTTCAATGCCCAGCTGCTTCAGTCGCAAACGCAGCGGTGCGGAGTCGCGCCCTGTCACCACAGCAGGCGTGATACCTGCCTTTTGCAGCATTTTCAGGCCATGGCCATCCAGCGTATGAAAGCGCTTGAGCACCTCGCCTTCGCCAGAGAAATACAAACCGCCATCGGTCAGCACGCCATCCACATCAAAGAAGACAACACGAACCTCTTGCGCCTTGAGCAGCAGTTGCGGGTCCCATTGCTGGCTGGGGGTCAGAGCAGGTCGGTTCATCAAATCACCTTGGCACGCATCAAGTCGCGGATATGCACCACGCCCTGCAGTTGTTTGCGCTCATCCGTGACAAGCACGGCCGTCACACCGCGCTCTTCCATCATGCGAGCTGCAGCAACGGCCAGCAGGTCAGGCTTGATGGTCAAAGGATTGGCGTGCATCACATCTTGCGCAGTCTGGGTGCGCAGGTCGATGCCCGCCTCAACACAGCGGCGCAAATCACCGTCTGTGAAGATGCCAAGCAGCTCGCCCGCAGCATTGACCACTGCAGAGCAGCCAAGCCCCTTGGCGCTCATTTCACGCATCAGCACTACGGTACTGACGTCTTGTGCAACCTGAGGCACATCTGCCCCGTGGCGCATCACATCTCGCACATGAGTCAGCAGACGACGGCCCAGCGCACCGCCGGGGTGCGAGCGGGCAAAGTCTTCGGCACCAAAGCCGCGCGCATCCAGCAGAGCGACAGCCAGTGCATCGCCCATGGCCAGCTGCGACGTGGTGCTGGCAGTCGGTGCCAGGTTCAGCGGGCAGGCTTCTTTATCGACACGGGTGTCCAACACCCAGTCTGCGTGCTTAGCCAATGTGGATTGCAAGCCGCCAGTGACGGCCACCAGTGGCACGCCCATGCGCTTGATGGCGGGCAAAACGCCTGTCAGTTCATCCGTCTCACCGCTGTTCGACAGTGCCAGCACCAGATCATCGGCCGTCAGCATGCCAAGATCGCCATGGCTTGCTTCCGCCGGGTGCACAAAGAAGGCGGGAGTACCAGTCGACGCCAGCGTCGCGGCGATCTTGCGGCCCACATGCCCGCTCTTGCCCATACCCATGACCACCACACGGCCCGGCAGTTGCAACACGCGCTGCACGACCTCGGTGAATGCGCCGTTGAGGCGAGCGGACATGGCGCGCAAGGCATCCGCCTCAATATCCAGAGCCTCACGGGCCAGGTTCAGAGCACGCGGTGCGTCGATCAGTCGCGAATGGGCAGCATCAGAATTCATAGCTGGATTTTAGCCAACCCGCACCGACTAGCCTGTGGACAACATCCCTTTTGCCTGCATTTTGGGCCTGAACCCATACACTGACCTCCGTTCCGAACCCCTGAGGCCGTCCCATGCAAACTTCTACCAGCGTCAACGACTATCTGCGTGACCACATCCGTACCGTGTCGGATTGGCCGGCTCCGGGCGTGCAATTTCGCGACATTACGCCTTTGCTGCAGGACCCCAAGGTCTTCCGCGTGCTGACAGATGCCTTTGTCCAGCGCTATATGGACCCAGCGCTGCGCCCCGATGTGGTCGCCGGTCTGGATGCCCGCGGCTTCATTCTGGGAGCGGTGATTGCGCACGAACTGAATGTGGGCTTCATCCCCATCCGCAAGAAAGGCAAGCTGCCCTTTACGACGGTGGAAGAAACCTATGAGCTGGAATATGGCAGTGCCACGGTGGAGTTGCACACCGATGCCGTCAAACCCGGCCAGCGCGTGCTGCTGATTGACGACCTGATTGCCACTGGCGGCACCATGATGGCCGGCAAGAAGTTGCTGGAAAAACTGGGCGCCATCGTAGTGGAGGGCGCTGCCATTGTTGACCTGCCAGAACTAGGCGGCTCCAAACACCTCAAGGACAGTGGCTTGCCCTTGTTCACGCTGGTCGACTTCGCCGGGCACTGAGCCCGGACGCAAGCTCCAGGGACTTAGCGCAGCTCTCCGTACTGCGTCACGCCCAGAGAGCCGAGACCAGACACGGCGAATTCGCCACCCTCTTCTTGCCCAGAACCCGGCCCCAGCAAGGGGCCGCGGCGCGATGGGTGTGCACCGGCAGGTGTCGCACCCGACTGCGCCACCGCTTGCTTGAAGGCATCCATTTCCAGCGAATCAATGGGCTCGAAAGCGCGGCCGGCAAACGCGGGTTGTGCAGTGGCGGCAACGGGCACCTGTCTCTGCGCAGGTACAGATGCTGCCACAGAGGCACCCTGCGGCGCGGCAAAATTCGGCGCCGGTGCAGCCGCCTGAATCTGCCCGTTGACCCGCCAGTACACGGCATGAACGCCCGCTTCCATGCGGGTTCTGGCCAGTTCGGCGATCAAGGCTTCAATGCTTCTTTGCTGCGAGGCATCTGCCGCATAGGCCGGAGCCAGATCAACCATTACGACAAAACGCTGCCCGCTGCTGTCGAGCGAAAGCACCTTGAATTTGTAGCCTGCAGAGAGAATGCCGACCCGCACCATGGCTTCACGCACGATGACATACAGCTGCTCGCGCCTTGCGGAGCGCTCTCTGCGTTGCGTCTGGCGCGCGCCCGACTCATCCTCGTGGCGAGGCGCTTGCGTGCCACCGTCTTGGCGAGACCCGCGAGAAAACCATCGAAACAGGGACATGAGCACACTCGTTTAAGCAAAATTTACAACAAGACACATTCTGCCTCCAGGCCTGAGGCAGCTTGCGTTATCTGCGGGAATATTAGCCTTTGTCCGACATGGATCAAGTGCAAAATCCAGCGCAAACGCTAAATATCAGCCCATCAAGTACTTGCAACGCGGCGTCGGCTATCACCGGCACGCCGGGCTAGCACCTGGCCAGCCATGGTGACCAGTGCCAGGCCCAGAACGGGCTGGCGATTGGCCAGTTCCGTAAAACGCATTGCCGTCAGGCACCACAGGCGGCTAGGCGCTGCGGCCTGAACCGTAGCGCGACGAGGACGGTGGGCAAAGAATGCACCTTCACCCACGATAGAGCCGGGCCCGACCAGCGCGAGGCGAATTCTTTCCTTGGCATCCTGATAGTGGACGCTCAACGAGCCAGATTCCACCATATAAAGGTTGCGATCCAGCGCACCTTCGGCAAACAACACCTCACTGGCCGCAAGCGTGATCGGCTGCAGATACGGCGCCAGCAACTCCCACTGAGCAGCAGTGAGCATGCTTTGCGCGGTATCAGTGGCAACTGACGTTGTCATCGCCTGAATCAGCGCCGACAGGTCCTTGGATGTTGAAGCAGACATAAGCAATGGTTAGATCGCGACCGCCGCATGCAATCAGAGCGGGCAACTCTTGATTAGCAACGCGGCCGCTCATGGATAGAACAAATTCATTGCGCCATGGCACACCATCAACGCAGGGTGAATGCTAAGCGACTCTGGCAATCCCGCCAATCACTTACTAGGTAGAGTTACTTTAACCAACTCGAAGTGTCTGCATTTTCATCAAAAACAGTAAAAAAGGATCGATAAATCGATCCTTTTTTGATAGCTGCTAGCGCTCTATCCATCTAGGCGGGCGCTGCATTTGACTAAAAATTCAGCCGTGAATCAACCGTTCGCGCGCTTTTGCAGAATTTCAAAGGCGGGCAGCGTCTTGCCTTCCAGCACTTCCAGGAAGGCGCCGCCACCGGTGGAGATGTAGCCCACCTTGTCTTCGATGTTGTACTTGGCAATGGCCGCCAGAGTATCGCCACCGCCAGCAATGCTGAAGGCGCTGGACTCAGCCACAGCCGTGGCGATAGCCTTGGTGCCGCCAGCGAACTGATCGAACTCGAACACGCCCACGGGGCCGTTCCAGACGATGGTGCCAGCCTTCTTCAGCTGCTCGGCCAGCTTGGCGGCAGTTTCTGGGCCAATGTCCAGAATCATGTCGTCGTCTTCAACTTCAGTGGCCTTCTTCACCGTGGCGGGTGCATCGGCAGCAAAAGTCTTGGCAGTCACCACATCGGTGGGCACGGGCACATCAGCACCGCGTGCAGCCATGGCGTCGATCACGGCCTTAGCATCAGCCACCAGATCGGCTTCAGCCAGAGACTTGCCGATCTTCAGGCCAGCAGCCAGCATGAAGGTGTTCGCAATGCCGCCGCCCACGATCAGCTGATCGACCTTGTCGGCCAGCGACTTGAGGATGGTCAGCTTGGTCGAGACCTTGGAGCCAGCCACGATGGCAGCCAGAGGGCGCGCAGGCGCAGCCAGCGCCTTGGTAATGGCATCAATCTCTGCGGACAGCAGCGGACCGGCACAGGCGATGGGGGCGTACTCAGCGATGCCATAAGTCGTGCCTTCAGCACGGTGGGCGGTGCCAAAGGCGTCGTTCACGAAGATGTCGCACAGCTTGGCCATCTTCTGGGCCAGTTCGGGCTTGTTCTTCTTTTCGCCCACGTTCACGCGGCAGTTTTCCAGCAGCACGACCTGACCTGCAGCCACTTGCACACCGTCCACCCAGTTGGCGACCAGAGGCACGTCACGGCCCAGCAGCTCGGACAGGCGCTTGGCCACGGGAGCCAGCGAGTCTGCAGGCTTGAATTCGCCTTCGGTGGGGCGGCCCAGGTGGCTGGTCACCATCACGGCAGCTCCGGCCTTCAGCGCCATTTCAATCGCAGGCACCGAAGCACGCACGCGGGTGTCTTCGGTGATTTCACCGGCGTCGTTCAAGGGAACGTTCAGGTCGGCACGGATGAAAACGCGTTGACCCTGGACTTTGTCCTGGGCGCACAGATCGGAGAAACGGATGATATTCATGCAGCAAAAAAGCGACCCGAAAGTCGCCCATACAAAGGTTGGAAAACGAAAAATCTGCCGGTATTTTAGGGTGTTCAACCTGTTAAGCGCATGCGTTTACCTGCTTACTCGACTCAAAAACAGGAGCATCACTCGCACGTGGTAACTGGGTTTCAGGCCATTTACCTGTAACCAATAAGAAAACAGGAGCACTGAGCTCCTGTATATCTAGCGATGGGGCTACCAGCCCCATCCAATGTGCAGCGGCAGATAGATCGCCATGCCCAAAGCGATGGTCCCCAGAATGCTGCGCTTGTAAAAAAAGTACACCACCGCAACCGCCAGTGCAGGCAGCCGCGCATCGGCAAAACTGCTGATGAGCTGGCCGTTGCTCATCACAATCTCGGGCGCAATCACGGCAGCAAGGGCCGCCAGCGGCGCGTACTTGAGGCCGCGCTTGAGCCAGTTGGGCAGGGGCACTTCCCGCTCGGGAATCATGAAAAAGGCGCGCGTCACCAAGGTGATGATGGCCAAGCCAATGCAGGCAATGACGATCCAGAAGCTGCTCATCATGACCGGCTCTCCTTGTCCGTGACTGCAGGCAGCTGGCTCGCCTGCTTTTGCAGCTGCTCGGCCATCAGACCCGCTGCAACGGCAGCCGCAATCGCCACCAGAATATTGAGCTTGAGCGGCAACGCAAACGCCGCCACCGCCGCCGTGCAGGCCACAACGGAAGCCACCCAGGTCGCACGATCATTGAGCATAGACAGCAGCACGCCCAGCAGCGCCAGCACGCCAGCAAAGCCCAGCCCCCAGGACAGCGGAATCTGATCGGCCAGAAAAATGCCCAGCGTGGATGGAATCTGCCAGGCCACCCAGTTGGTGATTGCGGCGCCCCAGAAGTAAGGCAACTGCTCTGGCTTCGGCTTGGCATCGGGGTAGCGGCGCATGAAGTTCACAAAAATCACGTCGCCGCTGAAGTAGGCTGCCGTCAAGCGATGGCGCAGGCTCAGGTGCGAAAAATAGCTTCGCCACATGCTCGACAGAATCACAAAGCGCAGGTTCACGCAGATTGCCGTGAACCAGACCACCCACAGCGGCGCGCCCACGGCAATCAGGGGCAGAACGGCCAGCTGGGCGCTGCCTGCATAGGCGGTAAAACCCATGAGCAGCGCCAGGGGCACAGACAGCCCACTTTTGACCATGGCCACGCCGGTGACCAGGCCCCAGGCCGCAATGCCCAGCGCCGTGCCGCTCATCTCTTTGGCGCCCAGCCAGAAGAAGGGGTCCTTGACTATCGATTTCGCACGCTGGCTCAGCGTGAGCGCCCTGTCCGTCATACCTTTTCAGAGCCCTCGCCCAGCACCGCGCCTGCAGGCAGCTCAAAGCCGCGCAGAAAATCGCCAGCAGCCAGGCGCTTGCCGCCCGCACGCTGCAGCAGCTGCATATTGAGGACGCCGCTGCCGCAGGCCACGCGCACGCCTTGCGCATCGGCTGACAGCACGGTGCCAGCGGCGCCTGAGCCCTCTTCGGCCACAGCGCCCCAGACCTTGATAGCTTCGCTGCCCAGACTGGTGGCGCCACCGGGGAAGGGATTGAAGGCACGCAGGCGACGAGCGATGACTTCGGCACTTTCGCTCCAGTCAATCAGGCTCTCGGCCTTTTCAATTTTGTGAGCATAGGTCACACCATCGGCGGGCTGTGGCGTGCGATTGAGGCTACCGCAGGCGGCCAGCTTCAACGCTTCCACAATCAGGCGACCGCCCTGCTCTGCCAGCTTGTCGTGCAGGCTGGCCGTGGTGTCGTCGGGGGCGATAGGTAAGCGCTCGACCAAGCACATATCGCCGGTATCCAGCCCCGCATCCATCTGCATGATGGTGACGCCAGTCTCGGCATCGCCCGCTTCAATCGCCCGGTGGATAGGCGCTGCACCGCGCCAGCGCGGCAGCAGGCTGGCATGAATATTCAGACAACCCAGACGCGGGGTATCGAGCACCCATTGCGGCAGGATCAGACCGTAAGCGGCCACCACCATCACATCGGCCTGAGCGGCATCAATTGCGGCCTTAGCAGCAGCAGCTTCTTCGGGGTACTTGCCATCAAGGCGCAGGCTCATGGGCTGGGCGACGGCAATGCCATGCTCCAGCGCGCACTGCTTGACGGGGGAAGCCTGCAGTTTCATGCCGCGACCTGCGGGGCGATCAGGCTGGGTCAAGACCAGTGGTACTTCAAAGCCTGCAGCCAGCAAGCGTTCCAAGGCCACGCGCGCAAACTCGGGCGTGCCAGCAAAAATGACTTTCATATGCTTTCCGTATATCTCGGCGAGAAGCTCATGCTCCGGCGCAGCTCACATCAAAAACGCTTGGCAAGAGCCCCCTCACGGCAATGGCGTCGTCCACCTCCCCAAGCGAAGGGGAAGACGCGCAGCGCCTCAGGGGGAGTGGTTACCGGTTCGGTTCTCTGATGTACATGCTCTCATCGGTGAACATGACCTTCTGCACCACACCTTGCGGGTCTATGTGCACATGGGCACGCCGAGGAAAGGTATTGTCCAGAAAACGGTAAGTCCAGATGTCACCTTTGAAGCTGTAGACCCTCTCGACTTTGGCGGGTGGGCCAAACTCGCGGTACACAGCATCTTTGGTATCTACGCCGTTGCGCAATGCAAAAAAGTGGGCCGCATCCAGAACCTGCTCAACGCGCACCAAGCGCTTCTGGGCGTCAAAGTCCATATGGTAGACCTGCTGCCCCGCCGGCTGCTGGCTGTAGACCAAGCGCTGACCGCCATCCGGCAAAGGAACAACCAGCGTGGGCTTGCCCATGCCTTTTTCTACCTCGGCCTGCGGCATGCCGGGCTTTTGCCACTGCGGCACCATGCAGCCCGCCAGCCCCAAGGCCAGCAAACTGGCAGTCAACAGAATTCTGAGACGGGGCAGAAGCAGGAGGGGCAGGGGCATGACGGCTCCAGTTAATCTTTGAGGGCTTGCTTTTGAGCCTTGACCAGCTTGGTCTTGATGCGATTGCGCTTGAGGGGCGAGAGGTATTCGACAAAAACCTTGCCCATCAGGTGATCCATCTCGTGCTGAATACAGATGGCCAGCATGCCTTCGGCTTCAATCTCGCGGCTTTTACCGTTTTCGTCGAGGGCGCGCACTTTGACGGAGGTGGATCGCTCCACGCCGTCATAAATACCGGGCACGGACAGGCAACCTTCTTCACCCAGCTGCTTTTCTTCGCTGGCCCAGAGAATCTCGGGGTTGATCAGCGTCATGGGCTCGTTGCGCTCTTCAGACACATCGATCACGACAACGCGCACATGTTCATCGACCTGCGTGGCGGCCAGACCAATGCCATGGGCGTCATACATGGTTTCGAGCATGTCTTTGACCAGTGTCTGGATGCGCTCATCCACCTGCGCCACGGGCTGGGCAACCTTGTGAAGACGGGGATCGGGGTAGCAAAGAATGGGAAGAATGGCCATGGTATCTCGGTAAATCTGTCGTTATTGTCCCAACATTTGACGCTAAACGCTGGGCTCAAACCCAATAAACATTGATCTATCGAGGCCTTGCGCCGAGAATTTCGTCACATTTGTAAGACTTGTAGGGTCGGTTATGCCAAGATCGACCACGGTGCGGCGACGTGAGGGACGCTGCAGTAAACGAATCCCGCAAGAAGGAATTTCATGACCGCATTTGCCACTGCACGCGCCTTGAGTATTGGGGCCAGCATGCTTGCAGCCCTGACTACGGTCCACGCTCAGAGCTACCCCGTGACCGCCACTCAGCGCTCAACAGCCCAGCAAGTCGCTCAGCAAGGCATCCCCGAGACAGAACTGGCACCCAATGCACCCGCGCAATACACCGTCAAGCGCGGTGACACGCTGTGGGGTATTTCAGGCATGTATCTGCGTCAGCCATGGCGCTGGCCCGATCTGTGGGGCATGAATCTCTCCAGCATTTCCAACCCTCACCTGATCTTCCCTGGTCAGGTGCTGTATCTGGCGCGCAGTAATGGCTATGCCCGCCTGTCCACAACAGCGCCCAACGGGGACTCTGGCGTAGTGCGCCTGTCGCCGCAAACACGTGAATCGTCGCTCAACGACCTGGCCCTGCCTACACTGCCCCCGCACCTGATCGAGCCCTTCCTGGCCGAGCCACTGGTGGTAGACCGCCTGACGCTGTCGCAAGCCCCGCGCATCATTGCCACCATGGACAAGCGCGTGCTGATGGCCAATGGTGACCGCGCCTATGTCCGCAACTCCGGCGGCGCACTGGTGAGCACCGCCAAGGGCCAACCCTTGAGCTACCGCATCTTCCGCGAAGCAACACCGCTCAAGGACCCTATCAACGGCGAAATCCTGGGCTATGAAGCCAAGTATCTAGGCAATGCGGCCGTGGTGCGTGGCGAGACGCTGATCGAAACGCCCGAAGGCAAGCCCGTGCAAAGCACGCCCGGCACGGTGGACATCACCCGCTCCAAGAACGAAATCCGCGCTGGCGACCGCCTGCTGCCCGCCCCCGAGCAGCAATACCTGAGCTATGCGCCCCATGCTCCCAACACTGCCGTCAATGCAGCCGTGGTGTCTATCTATGGTGACTCGGTGGGCGTCAACGCCGCCCAGAATCAGGTGATCGCCATCAACAAGGGCGCACAGAACGGCATGGACATTGGTACGGTGCTTGAACTCATCAGCAAGGGCAATGTCATTGTGGACAAGACCAGCGCCGCCCGCGACTCCGTGAAGTTGCCTGACGAGCAAAATGGCTATGCCATGGTCTTCAAGGTCTTTGACCGCGTCTCCTACGCCCTCATCACCACGATCCAGCGCCCCGTCAACATCGGTGACAGCCTGCAGTCGCCGCAGAACTAAGCCGAGGAGCAAGCATGGTGCAGTCACTTCACAACGATACGCACCCTGCCCCGCCCAATGCCGAAACGCTGGCCTGGCTGCGCCTGCTGCTGACACCCGGCATTGGGCGCATCACAGCCCGCAAACTGCTGGCCAAGGCCGGTGGTGCTGAAGAAATCTGGCAGTTACCTCTGTCAGCCTGGGCTGAATGCGGCACACAGGCCCAGATCAAAGCCTTGGCGCAGTTACCTCCCGACTGGCCCCTGCATTGCGAAACCCTCGCCCGCTGGCTGACCACGCCAGCAACAGGCACCCGGCACGCACTGATCTATCTGGGCCACTCGCAATACCCGGACAGCCTGCTGCAGACCGAAGACCCACCTTTGCTGCTATTTGTGCAAGGGCCTGAACCGCTGCTGAATTCAGACGCAGCCTGGTTTCCCTACCCCGCCGCTCTGGCCATGGTGGGCAGCCGTAGTCCTTCTGCGCAGGGCATCATCAACGCCCGCGACATGGCGCATGCGCTGGCTGATCAAGGGCTATGCATCGTTTCAGGCCTGGCCCGCGGTATTGATGCTGCGGCGCATGAAGGAGCACTCAAAAGCAAAACAAGCAAAGCGCCCTGTACGATTGCTGTGGTGGGTACAGGGTTGGATCAAGTCTATCCACGCGCTCACGCCGCCCTCGCGCAACAGATTGCGCTGCATGGGCTGGTGATCAGTGAATATCCACTGGGCAGCGAGCCACTGCCCCGACATTTCCCGCAGCGCAACCGCATCATCTCTGGCCTGTCGCAAGGCACGCTAGTGGTGGAAGCGGCACTTCAATCCGGCTCGCTGATTACGGCACGGCTGGCCAGCGAGCAGGGTCGCGAGGTATTCGCCATCCCCGGCTCCATTCATGCCCCACAGGCCAAGGGCTGCCACGCGCTGCTGCGCCAAGGCGCAAAACTGGTGGAAACAGCTGCAGATATTCTGGACGAACTTCAAGGCTTAAACATGCCTGCATCGCAGACTCATAAAGCGCAATTAGCTATTAAAAACGAAGTGTCAGAGAAAGAACCTGAGCTGCTGCGAGCACTGGGCCATGACCCCATGACGCTGGACACGCTGATGGCCCGCACCGGCTGGGATGCAGCACACTTGCAGGCGCAGTTGATGGAGCTAGAACTCGACGGCATGGTCGCCCGCCTGCCCGGTGGGTTGTACCAGCGCATTACACATAGCTGATCACAAAACCCAAAATCAGAACCGCCTCGCGGCGAAGGCATCGCCCCTTTCCGGAGAGAAGGGGAATGCGCAAAGCGCCTCAGGGGTTATGCCAACCTCTCCGGATTCGCCTGAATCTTTTGCAACGCATCACGCGTCGCACGCACGGTCAGCGCTTCGTCGTCATGCACCGTCAGCAGCCCGGCCTGTAGATAGGTCGCCATACGCTGCGCCTGCAGCAGATAGCAGTGGCTATCCAGCGATGCAAACAGATGCAGCTGCTTGCGGCGGCTGTGCCAGACGTACTGAACCTGCACACGCGCAGCGTTGTGGTCCAGCGTGAACCAGCGACCGCTTTCCAGCGTCTTGGCCCACTCCAGCATGGCGGGCTCCACGGGCGTGTCGGTATTGGGAATGACGTGCAGCCCTGCCGTATCCACGCCCAGCATCAGCTCGATGCTTTCGTTGGACAGCGCCATATCGTCCAGCTTGCCATCGTCGCTGATGTATTTCTCCAGCTCCGACAGGCGCTTGGCCATGGCCTCGATGCGCTCCACAGGAATCGCTGCGGTCTTGGACATGAAGGCCTGGGCCAGCGTATCGGTCAGCACCTTGATCGCGACCGATTGCTCATCGCCCATCACGTTCACCAGCTCCAGCCCTTCACGCAAGGTCTGCAACAAGGTCGGCAGGCCCTGAATAACGCGGGAGCGCTCTTGGCGCGATGGCTTGGCGCTGGCAGACCAGACCAGCTCGCTCGCAGCCTGCTTGAAGCGCATGGCTCGCGCATCCTTGGCGCCATAGCGCACCGTCGCCATGGCCAGCACATCGGCCCAGGACTTGAAGAGGAAGTCACGCACCTCTTCGCGCACCGGCATATCGTTGAGCATGTTGCGCAACTCGATGGTGTACTGAACCGCCAGCGTTTCCTTTTGCTCGACCTGCTGCGCCACGCTCGTGATCTTGGACGTGGTCTGGCTTTTCGTCAGATGCTTGGTGAGGAATTCCTCAAACTCGCGCAGCACCAGTGCAAAAACTTTTTGCCCGGTTTCCGGGTATTGCTCGATCACTTGCACCACGCGGCGAATCTCAATCTCCAGCGCATTACCGCTGATGCTGCTCGCATCAAAGCCCATGACGCAGGAGCCCATGCGGTCAATCAGCTTTCGCGCCGGGTGATTCAAGTCGCTGAAGAACTGCGGCTCTGCCAGCGCCACGCGCAGCACAGGCACCTGCAGACGCGCAAACCAGACACGGATCGATGGCGGCAGGCGATCTTCCGAAAGAATGCTCTGGAACATCAGCGCCACCACCTCGATGGTGGCTTTTTCGCCCTTGGTTTCGGCCTTTTCCTTCCAGTCAGCCGAGCGCTCGCGCACCTGATTGACCAGCTGGCCAATCGCAGCCGGGCTGTAATCCATGGCAGGCATAGCCATGACGGTGCCAGCCATCATCGGGTACTGGGTGTTGAACTGGGTCAACATCATGTGCTGCTGCTCTTGCAGCGCCTGCACCAGTGCTGCTGACGCAGGGGGCATGGGCGACATCGCAGCCCCCCCCGGCATCAGACCCGAAATACCCACAGAAGGCTGACTCAGCACCTGTCGCAACTGGTTCATGGCATCCAGTGCACGGTGACGCGCACGGGCCAGCATGCCCAGCCCCGCACTGGCGCCAGGCGGCAATTGCACACCCATACCACCCGGCATACCAGCACCCATGCCGGCAGGCATGTACTGATGAATCGCCGACTGCGCCCAGCCCGATTCAGCCGTGTTGCCATAACCACTATGAGCACCGCTGTTCACACCTGCACCCAGATTCATGGCGCCCGTAGATGCACCGCTTTCAGTGCGTCGCACACGCAAAGGCGCATCCGCCGCCTTGCTCACGCCTTTGGCATCCAGCAGCTTATGCAGGATGCTGTATTCAGACTCCATCAACGGTGCCAAGGCGTTTTGCAAAGGCTCCAGAACCTGCAGCAGGTGCTTGCGCTCCAGCCCACAGGCCATCCATTGCTCGACAAGATGCAGACAGATACTCTCGGCGCGGAACATGTCTTGGGGAGGCAGCTCATGGTCTTCCAGCGCCTGCATGCGCAAGCGCATGGCGTCAAAACCGGGCTGCAACGTCTCCCCCATGGCCAGCGCCATGCGAGAGACCAGAATTTTGTTTTCAACGACATCGTCGCTGAGCAGCTCAAACGTCAGCGGTGCGGAAGTCGAAGTCACGCTCTCGCCGCTGCCCAGAGGGGGCTTGCGCACCGCCTGCTGCAGAGCAGCTGCGCTGGCCTGTACCCAGGCATCTTTCTTGGGCTGAAAGTTCTGCCAAGCCTCGCGCCACTCCTGCATTTCTTTTTGCACAGCGACGGAGCTGCTCTGGCTGGAGAGAAACTCATCCAGTTGCAAAGCAACTTTAGGCAGGCCCTGGCAAATGCCATGAACCCAACGCAAGCGCGCCTGCCAGCCCAGCTGTTGCTGGGCCGCAGGCGCGTTGTTAGAAGACTGCGAGAGAGCCATTGCCTAAGTGTAAGGCGGCGCAGGCACTTGTGCGCCCCGCCACCCCTTAAAAGCCGTCAGACCACCGCTCCAGAGTTGGGATCGTTGGGGTCTTGCGACGCAGGCTTGCCAGAGGTCTTGATCAGATCCTCGCGCTTGACGCCCAGCCACATGGCAATGGCCGCCGCCACGAACACCGAGGAATAGATACCGAACAAGATGCCAATCGTCAGGGCCAGCGCAAAGTAATGCAGGCTGGGACCACCGAAGAAGAACATCGACAGCACCATGGCTTCGGTAGAAGCGTGGGTGATGATGGTGCGGCTCATGGTCGAGGTAATGGCGTGGTCGATCACCTCGTGCGTATTGAGCTTGCGGAACTTGCGGAAGGCTTCGCGGATACGGTCAAAAATAACCACCGACTCGTTGACCGAGTAGCCCAGCACCGCCAGCACGCCTGCCAGCACCGAGAGCGAGAACTCCCACTGGAAGAAGGCAAAGAAGCCCAGGATGATGATCACATCGTGCAAGTTGGCGATGATGGCCGCCACACCGAACTTCCACTCGAAGCGGAAGGCAAGATAAATAATGATGCCCAGAATCACCATGCCCAGCGCCATCAGGCCGCTGTGCATCAGCTCATCACCCACCTGAGGGCCGACAAACTCGGTGCGGCGCAGCGTAACTTCAGCGTCTTGCGCCTTCAGCGCAGTAAGCACCTGCTCGCTTTGCTGCGCAGTGGTCACACCCTTTTGCACGGGCAGACGGATCATCACATCCTTAGACGTGCCAAAGTTCTGCACGATCACGTCCTGGTAGCCCAGCTTGGAGATGGTGTCGCGAACCTTGCCAATCTCGGCAGGCTGGCTATAGGCCACTTCCATAACCGTACCGCCCGTGAACTCCACCGACAGGTGCAGCCCGCGAGAAAACAGGAAAAAGACGGCCAGCGCAAAAGTGACGAAGGAGACCGCGTTGAGCAACAACGCGTACTTCATGAACGGGATGTCTTTTTTGATGCGGAAGAATTCCATGATCTTCCTCCTTAGTTGTTGCTGCTACGGTTGGCCACGGAGCGGTGTCCGTCACCCTCGGCTGGCTTCCAGACCTGGCCAATGGAAATGCTCTTGAGCTTTTTCTTGCCGCCGTACCAGAGGTTCACCAGACCGCGCGAGAAGAACACGGCCGAGAACATGCTGGTCAAAATGCCGATGCAGTGCACCACGGCAAAGCCGCGCACCACACCCGAGCCAAAGGCCAGCAGGGCCAGACCAGCGATCAGCGTGGTCACGTTCGAGTCCAGAATGGTGTGCCAGGCGTTCTCGTAACCCGCGTGAATGGCCGCCTGAGGCGAAGCACCAGCGCGCAGTTCTTCACGAATACGCTCGTTAATCAGCACGTTCGAGTCAATCGCCACACCCAGTGCCAGAGCCATGGCGGCAATACCGGGCAGAGTCAGCGTGGCTTGCAGCATGGACAAGATAGCCAGCAGCAGCAGAACGTTCACCGACAGAGCAATCGTAGAGAACACGCCAAACAGCATGTAGTACACACACATGAAGGCAGCAATCGCCACCATGCCCCAGACCACGGAGTGAATACCGCGGCTGATGTTGTCAGCACCCAGCGTTGGGCCGATGGTGTATTCCTCAATGATCTCCATAGGCGCAGCCAGCGAGCCAGCGCGCAGCAGCAGCGAGGTGTCATTGGCTTCCTGGGTCGTCATGCGACCGGAAATCTGCACACGACCGCCACCGATTTCGCCACGGATCACGGGAGCCGTCACCACCTCGCCCTTGCCCTTTTCGAACAAGATGATGGCCATGCGCTTGCCCACGTTCTCGCGGGTCACGTCCTTGAAGATGCGGGCGCCCTTGGCATCCAGCGTCAGATTGACGGTGGGCTCCTGTGTCTGGCCGTCAAAGCCAGGCTGGGCGTCGGTCAAGTTCTCGCCGGTCAGCGTCACCTGCTTTTGCACGATGATGGGCTGGCCGTTGCGATCCAGATACTTTTCAGAGCCAAAAGGCACGGGGCCAGAGCCCAGTTCAGCGGAACGCGCTTCGGAGGACTCGTCCACCATGCGAACTTCCAGTGTGGCGGTACGACCCAGAATGTCCTTGGCCTTGGCCGTGTCCTGCACGCCAGGCAGCTGCACCACAATGCGGTCCAGACCCTGCTGCTGAATCACCGGCTCGGCCACGCCCAGCTCGTTGATACGGTTGTGCAGCGTCACAATATTCTGCTTGAGCGCTTGCTCCTGCACCTTGCGCAGGGCTTCGGGCTTGATGGTCGCCACCAGCTTGAAGCCAGTGCCGTCAGGTGCCGAAGTCGTGGTCAGGTCAGGAAACTGATCTGTGATCAGGTTGCGCGCAGCGGTCAGCGTGGCTTCGTCACGCGCGCGGATGATGACGCTGTTGCCATCACGGTTCACGCCGCCGTGGCGGATGTTCTTGTCGCGCATGGACGAGCGCAGGTCGCCCGCATAGCTCTCGGCCTTCTTGGTCAGGGCCGCAGCCATGTCCACCTGCAGCATGAAGTGCACGCCACCGCGCAAGTCCAGGCCCAGATACATGGGTCTGGCGCCAATGGCCGTCAGCCAGTCAGGCGAGCGCGACACCAGGTTCAGCGCCACGATGTACATGGGGTCCGAAGGGTCGGTAATCAGCGCCTTCTGGATCACGTCCTTGGCTTTGAGCTGCTCGTCGGGCGTATTGAAACGGGCACGCAACGAAGTGCCTTCCAGCGACAGCGAATCCGGCTTGACGCTGGCCGCGTTCAAGGCGGACTCCACCTTTTGCAGCACCGCGTTATCCACCTTCACAGTGGATTTGGCCGAGGACACCTGCACAGCAGGCGCTTCACCAAAGAAATTCGGCAGGGTGTAGATCACCCCCACCAGCAGCGCGATCACGAGGATCGCGTACTTCCAGACCGGGTAACGGTTCATGATCGCGCTCTTTGTTTTACAGCAACGCACAACGGGTACGCGCACTCTGGTCGAGCGCCGTACCCCTGATGAGAAACACCGGATCCGCCGGGCAGGTCAATGATCTGCGTTCGAGACGATGTGCAAGGCAGCAACGTCAATGGCGGTCTCGGCGGGTCTTGAACAGACCAGCTTACTTGGCAGAGCCTTTGGGCAGCACTTGCGTCACGGCAGAGCGCTGAATCTGGATTTCCACGCCGGACGCGACCTGGATGTAGATGAACTGCTCGGCCATGCGAGTCACGGTGCCGATGATGCCACCAGCGGTTGCCACGTCGTCGCCCTTGGCCAGTGCGTCAATCATGGAGCGGTGCTCTTTCTGGCGCTTCATCTGGGGACGAATCATCACGAAGTACAGCACCACGAACATCAGCACCAGAGGCAGCATGCCGGTGAGCGAACCCATGAAGCCGCCTTCAGCAGCGGCGGCAGGAGCGGTCTGGGCGAAAGCAGAAGAAATGAACACGGAAAAGACTCCGAAAGAGTGAATTTGTCAGGAACAGGTCCCGCCAAGCGCGCAGTTGCACGAATTGACCGGGTCAATAGAACATTGTATTCGGCTAGCTTGCACCCACGATTGGCATAGGCCGCTGGATAGCACAGGCATTCCCTGATGTGATGAGGCCTCCCTGCGCACATCAACAAAGCCTGCAAAAAACATAGCTTCAAGCGCCTTACCTGTATTGTTTTTTGACTGTTTTATATTTGAATATCAGCCAATACAAGCGCTAGCAGCTATCAAATTAGATAACCCAACACAGCACCACAGCCATAGCCATGAACACAAAGGCCGGGTTACCCCGGCCTTGTTGTGATGCACCTTAACGCAATTAGTTCACTGTCGCCGGCTTGGCAGGCGCAGCAACGGCCTCAGGCACCTCATTCCAGCGCGCCATCAGCGCCTGCCACTTGGTGCGTGCCGCAGCCAGATGGCGCTCCTTCACATGGCCGTAGCCGCGAATGTCTTCGGGAATAGAGGCGATCTCTACAGCCAGCGCCAGCTTTTCAACCGTCAAGCCGCTCAGCAAAGTGTTGATGCAGTCGCGGTACTCCCCGATCAGGGCGCGCTCGGTTCGGCGCTCCTCTGTACGGCCAAACGGATCAAACGCCGTGCCGCGCAGGCCCTTCATGCCCGCCAGCAAGCCCATGGCCTTGTGCATCCACGGGCCGTAGGACTTTTTCTTCAGGTGCCCCTGCTCGTCCTTCTTGGCCAGGCCAGGGGGCGCAAGGTGGTGCACCACCTTGAAATCACCCTCGAACATTGCGCTGATCTTCTGGTTGAAGGCCGCATCGGTGTGCAGACGCGCCACTTCGTACTCATCTTTGTACGCCATGAGCTTGAAAAGATAACGTGCCACGGCCTGAGACAGGCGCGTTCCGCCACCCAGAGACTCCTCCGTCGCGTGCACCTTGCCCACAAAGTCACGGTACTGCTTGGCGTAGGCAGCGTTCTGGTAAGCCGTGAGGAATTCCACACGCTTTTCCAGCATTTCAGCCAGCGATGGCTTTTTAACGAACTGAATCACCTGCGTCGCCTGATACAGCGCACGCACAGCCTCCAGATCATGGGCGCAGCGGCGGCCCCATTCAAAAGCCTCTTGGTTGCGGGCGACTTGCACGCCGTTGAGCTCCATGGCGCGCATCAGCGATGCATGGGTCAGCGGCACTTTGCCCTTTTGCCAGGCATAGCCCAGCATCATGGGGTTGGCATAAATGCTGTCGCCCAGCAAGGCCGAAGAGGCTTTTTCGGCATCAAAACTACCCAAGGCGTTATAGCCCACCGCATCAGCCAGCACCGTGGCGCAGCGCGCGGCAGGCGATTGCCAGTCGGGGTTGCCCACAAACGTGGCCGTGGGCGCCGCATGGCTGTTAAGCGCCACATAGGTGCGCCCCGGCTGCATGACGGACAAGGTAGTGGGCGTAGCCGCCACGATGGGGTCGCAGCCAATGACCAGATCAGCCTTGGCAATATCCACCTTGGTGGTGTAGATGGCATCGGCGCGGTTGGCGATCTGGATATGGCTCCAAGTGGAGCCACCCTTTTGCGCCAGCCCGGCCGCATCCTGCGTGATCACGCCCTTGCCTTCAAGGTGCGCGGCCATGCCCAGCAGCGAGCCGATGGTGATGACGCCCGTGCCGCCCACGCCCGCCACCACAATGCCCCAGGCCTGCTCGGCCACAGGCAGCACGGGGTCGGGAATGCTGGGCAGTGCCGCCAGATTGCCTTTTTTCTCTTGCTTGGGCTTTTTGAGCGCACCGCCCTCCACCGTCACAAAGCTGGGGCAAAAGCCGTTGACGCAGGAGTAATCCTTGTTGCAGCTGTTCTGGTTGATGCGGCGCTTGCGGCCGAATTCGGTCTCCACCGGCTCCACCGACAGGCAGTTGGACTGCACCGAGCAGTCGCCACAGCCCTCGCAGACCAGCTCGTTGATGACCACGGTTTTATCAGGCGTGGCCAGCGTGCCGCGTTTGCGGCGGCGGCGCTTTTCAGTGGCGCAGGTCTGGTCGTAAATGATGGCTGTGCAGCCCTGAAGTTCACGGAACTGGCGCTGAATCGCATCCAGCTCATCGCGGTGATGCACGGTCACACCGTCACCCAGCTTTACGCCGTCGTACTTCTGAGGCTCGTCGGTGACGATGACCAGCTTTTTCACGCCCTCAGATAGCAGACTGTTCATGATCTGCAGCACCGAATGACCTTCGGGCCGTTCACCCACACGCTGGCCGCCCGTCATGGCGACAGCGTCGTTGTAGAGCACCTTGTAGGTGATGTTGGTGCCCGCCGCAATGCTCTGGCGAATGGCCAGCAGCCCGCTGTGAAAGTAGGTGCCATCGCCCAGATTAGCGAATACATGGGGTTCGTTGGTAAACGGGGCCTGGCCCACCCAGGTCACGCCCTCCCCGCCCATTTGCGTGAAGGTGCTGGTCCGGCGGTCGGGCATCCAGGTCGTCATGTAGTGGCAGCCGATGCCGGCCACTGCACGTGAGCCTTCGGGCACGCGAGTGCTGGTGTTGTGCGGGCAGCCGCTGCAAAACCATGGCGTGCGGTCCCCGGTTGATGCTTCTTTGGCCAGCTGGAGCGCGGCTTCGCGGGCATCGAGTACGGCTAGGCGCTGCTGCATGCGCACTTCCACATGGCCGGGCACACCCAGCTTTTTGAGGCGGGCCGCAATCGCTCTGGCGATGAGGGCCGGCGTCAGATCGGCATTGGGGCGCAGCAGCCAGTCGGTGCTGGGGTTGGGCAGCGACCATTCGCCGCCATGCTCGTCGCTGAACTTGCCCACCACATTGGGGCGCACATCGTCGCGCCAGTTGTAGAGCTCTTCCTTGACCTGGTACTCGATGACCTGGCGCTTTTCCTCAACCACCAGAATCTCCTGCAGGCCGCGCGCAAAGTCACGGGTGATGGTCGCCTCCAGCGGCCAGACCACGTTGACCTTGTGCAAGCGAATACCCAGCTGGTGGCAGGTGTACTCGTCCAACCCCAGATCGACCAGCGCCTGGCGCGTGTCGTTATAGGCCTTGCCGCTGGCGATGATGCCAAAGCGATCGTTCGGCCCCTCAATCACGTTGTGGTTGAGCTTGTTGGCACGCACATAGGCCAGTGCCGCATACCACTTGTAGTTCATCAGCCGCGCTTCTTGCTCCAGCGGCGGATCGGGCCAGCGAATGTGCAGGCCACCGGGCGGCATCTGAAAGTCTTCGGGGATGATGATGTTGACGCGGTCCGGGTCCACGAGGACGGAGGACGAAGACTCCACCACTTCCTGAATCGTTTTCATGCCCGACCACAGACCCGAGAAACGGCTCATGGCAAAGGCGTGCAGACCCATGTCCAGAATGTCCTGCACATTGCTGGGAAAGAACACCGGCGTGCCGCAGGCCTTGAAGATGTGGTCGCTCTGGTGCGCGGCGGTGGATGATTTGCTGATGTGGTCATCACCCGCAATCGCAATCACGCCGCCATGCTTGGCCGTGCCCGCCATATTCGCGTGCTTGAACACGTCAGAGCAGCGATCCACGCCCGGCCCCTTGCCGTACCAGATGCCAAAAACGCCATCGAATTTCTTGGTTTCGGGGTAGAGATCCAGCTGCTGCGTGCCCCAGACGGCGGTAGCGCCCAGTTCCTCATTCACTCCCGGCTGAAAGACGATGTGATTCGCCTCCATGTGCTTCTTGGCGGCCCACAGCGACTGGTCGTAAGTGCCCAGCGGAGAGCCGCGATAGCCGCTAATGAAACCTGCGGTATTGAGCCCCGCCTGCGCATCGCGCAGCCGCTGCAGCATGGGTAGCCTGACCAGTGCCTGCACGCCACTCATAAAGGCGCGGCCGCGGTCTAGGGAATATTTGTCGTCCAGAGTCACCGACTCAAGTGCACGACGGACTTCATCAGGCAAAGGGGCATTCATGGCTTGTCTCCATGTGGGTTGCCAGCCCTGGAAGCTGGTGGCTACCAGAGCAGCATATTGCTTTAAGCATTACTGCGCCATATGCAGTGAACGCCAGTTGTTTGCCAAAGTTTAAGGAAAACCGCCTGAATAGAGCTTTCTTTTTATTGCCGGGATTAACCTAGTTTTTGAAAGAATCTTGCTGTAAATTTCAATCAATGAACCAACTTGATCGTTTCGATTGGGCCATCCTGAATGAGCTGCAAATGGATGCCCGCCTCACCAATGCCGAACTGGCCCAGCGCGTGGGCCTGTCCGCCGCGCCCTGCTGGCGGCGTGTGCGGGCGCTGGAAGAAGCGGGCTATATCACCGGCTATCACGCCACGCTGGACCGGCACAAGCTGGGCCTTGGCGTGCTGGCCTTTGTGCGCGTGGATGCGGCGCAGAACACGGCCGACATCACGCAGAGCATGGAGGAGTCCATCCGCCTGCTACCCGAGGTCACGTCCTGCCACTACATCAGCGGCGCAGGCACCTTCGAGCTGCAGGTGGTGAGCAAGGATCTGGAGAGCTTTTCAGGCTTTGTGCGCAATGTGCTGCTGCGCCTGCCGAATGTGAAGGATGTGCACACCACCTTCTCTCTGGGTGAAGTGAAATCCAGCACGGCTTTGCCGCTGCCAGACACGCTGTTCAACAAGCTGCCGCCCCATAAAGCGGCGGGCAAGAAATAGCGCCAGCCATCCACCGCAGCGATGCGAGTGCGAAGGAATAAAAAAGGAGCGCATACCGCTCGCCCGCATTAGGTTATCGGCATATTGAATGCTGAAACCCAGATGCGACGAGCGCTATGCGCTCCTGTTATTTAAGGGCTGTGCTTTATCGCAGGTGCGGCGCAGAGCTGACAAGGCTCTTGGGCCAGAAAGCCCAGAGCTTGAGCGGCTGCTTGACGCGGCCGGCCACATCACCGGCCTCAGGGCCCCAGCCCATGAAGTAGTCAGCACGCACTGCGCCCACAATGGCGCTGCCCGTGTCCTGCGCAAACACCAGGCGGTTGAGCGACACCGTTGGTCCAGGCGTGGACAGCCAGACTGGCGTTCCGTAAGGGATGCTGTTGCGGTCCACCGCAATCGATCGGCCGGGCGTCAGCGCCACACCCTGCGCGCCCTTGGGGCCGAACTGGGCATCAAAATCGTTGAGCGCCTCTTCACGGAAGAAGACATAGCGCGGATTGCTCCACAGCATCTCGTTCACGCGCGAGGGATTGGCTGCAATCCAGGCACTGATGCCGGGCCAGGTCGCATCGCGCACCAGGTTCTGATCCAGCAACCAGCGGCCCACGCTCTTGTAGGGCTGGTCGTTGGTGCCGGCATAGGCCACGCGAACCATGCGCTGGCGACCGTCGTTCTCGGTCAGCATCAGGCGGCCCGATCCCTGAATGTGCAACACCAACATGTCCACCGGGTCACGCATCCAGGCAATGGCTCGGCCTGCCAGCGCAGACTGCGCTTCAGCATTGGTGTCGATCTGCTGGCGTGTAAACCATGGCTTGCGCTTGCCAAAGCCTTGCGGTGTCTGGTACAGCGGCACATTGAAGCCATTGCCCTGCACGCGGCGCGCCTCGAACACGGGCTCGTAATAGGCGGTCAGCATGCCGTCTGGACTGCCCGTGCCAGCCTCGATTCGGAAGGGCTGCAGGGTGTTCATCATCCAGCTGCGCTGTTCGCCCTCTGAAGCAATGCTCAGGCGCCGCACATCCCCGCACAGACCTGCAAACACGGTGCTGGGGCGCTCGCAATTTTTAATCCAGGCATTCCAGGCTTCATTGAGCGAGTCCTGCGGAACACCGGGCAAATCCCCCCATTCCACTGGCACCCAGCGGCTTTTAGTGGGTACATTGGCAGTAAACGGTGGCTTGGGCGTAGTCGCAGCCCCACCGTGCGGAGCCATCTCTGGCACCGGCATCGGGTCGTTTTGCTGCTTGGTGGTGGTACAAGCCACCAGGGTTCCTACAATCAGCGCCAGTAAAGCATGGCGCAGGAGATGGACATTCATGGGTCTGATTTTGCTTGAAGCACTGCTAGCGTTGGCGATTCTGGCCGCTATTGTGTGGTGGACCATGTTCTCGGGTCGAAAAAAGGGTGAGTTACTCTCGTCAGAAGAGGCGATGGCACCAACGAAAACTCATAAAAACTCGGTGCAAGACAAGCCGAATCCAGATTAGCGCATGGCGCTGCATGCTCGTGGAAAGTTGCCACGCCATCCACAGACAGTGACAATCTTTTTCATCCAAAACCATGCGCTAGCGGGCGTCCTACGTTTTTCATGGCTTCTTGGCAGTACGCTAGCGTCATTGCCGCATTCCAGCAGCGCTGGTTTTTGCACGACCGCTTAAGGTCACTCACCTAACTAAGGAGTTTTCTATGCGCAAGCAAATGGCTGTGACGGCCGCTCTGGCCTCTGCATTGTTGATCACCGGCTGTGCCAACACGGGTGGCATGTCGGACACCACACGTCGCACCGCCACAGGCGCAGGCGTGGGCGCACTGGGTGGCGCAGCCATCGGTGCCATCGCCGGCGGCCACGCAGGCTCTGGCGCGCTGATTGGTGCGGGCGTGGGCGCTCTGGGCTCCTACATCTGGTCCAAGAATCTGGAAAAGCAAAAAGCTGAAATGGAAGCCGCGACCCAGGGTACTGGCGTGGGCGTGACTCAGACCGCTGACAACCAGCTCAAGCTGGACATCCCCAGCGACATCTCCTTTGACACCGGCCGCTCCGACATCAAGGGCAACTTTGCGCCCATCCTCGATCGCTTTGCCGACGGCCTGCGCAACAACCCCAACGCAGAAGTGCGCATCATCGGTCACACCGACAGCACAGGCTCTGACGCCATCAACGACCCTCTGTCGCTGCAGCGTGCCGAAAGCACACGCAACTACCTGACATCACGCGGCGTGAACGGTGCCCGCATTCAGGTGCAGGGCATGGGCTCGCGCCAGCCCGTAGCATCTAACTCCACTGCCGAAGGTCGCTCGCGCAATCGCCGCGTTGAAATCTTTGTGGGCGAACGCGCTCGCTAAGCCTGGCTCTGGCCCAGCAAAAAGCCCCGAAGTTCGGGGCTTTTTCATTTCAGCGGCCTGTATTTCAGGCGTGGCGCAGCAGGTTGGCCAATTCCACCGCAGACTTGACCTGCATCTTGTCAAAAACACGCGCCCGGTGCACTTCCACGGTGCGCACGCTGATGTCGAGCTGGTCGGCAATCAGTTTGTTGGGCACGCCTTCCACCACCAGCTTCATCACGTCTTTTTCACGGTCAGTCAGCTCACTCAGGCGGCTGCGCACCGCCTCGCGCTCCTGCAAAACGGCAAGATGCTCGGCGGACAGCGCCAGCGCCTGCTCGACACGATCCACCAGCGCGTTGTCCGAGAACGGCTTTTCGCAGAAATCGAACGCGCCGCGCTTGACGGTATCAACCGCCGTGGGCACATCGGCATGACCGGTCAAAAAGATCACGGGTATGGCCTCGATCTGGTTGCGCTCCAGCATGCGATTGAAGAGGGACAGGCCACTCATGCCTGTCATGCGCATGTCGAGCAGCAGGCAGGCGGGGCGGCGCTTCACGGGGTTGGTCTGCAGCACGGCCTGCTCGAATTCTTCGGCATTGCGATAGCACTCGCTGAGCAATCTGCGCGAACGCAGCAGCCATGCCAATGCCTCTCGGACAGCGGCATCGTCATCCACGACATAGACGGTAGCGTCGGTTACAGGTTCCATGAAGCCTAGTTTTCTGTGGGTTCCCAGTGGGACGGAAGCGTGAAGACGAATTCCGTACCCTGTGGGAGGTGCGGGCGGTAATCAAGATGACCGCCATGTTGCTCAACCACCGTGCGACACAGGCTCAGGCCCAGGCCCATGCCTTCCGAACGGGTGGTGAAGAAGGGGGTGAACAGCAGCTCGGCGACTTCTTCAGAAATACCCGATCCACGGTCCATGACGGAAAATTCTACCCAACGCCCGCTATCCCCCTCAGAACTGCGTCGGACTCTCAATGTCAGAACACGGTCCGTCAGGCCCGGAACATCCATGGCCTGCATGCCATTGCGCGCCAGATTGAGCAGCACCTGCTCGACCATGGTGGCATCGCAGAGGACGCCCGGCAGCTCGGGCTCCAGCTCGAGCTGAACCGTCACATGGAGCTTGTGCGCCTGGAGATAAACCAGCGGCATGACGGCATCAATCAGTTCAATGGGCTGCACGGCCTCTCTGGATTTATCGCGCCGACGCACAAAGTCGCGCACGCTCTTGATGACCTTGCCCGCACGGTCGGCCTGAACGCTGATGCGCTCCATGGCCATGCGCAAGTCATTGAGGCGCTCATCCCCCGAGCCTGCAGTCTCATGCGCTAGGATATTGAGCGAGCCCGTGGCATAGCTGGAAATGGCGGCCAGCGGCTGTGTCAGTTCATGGCTGAGCATGGATGCCATCTCGCCCACCGTGGCCAGGCGGGCCGTGGCCTGCAGACGTTCATGCGAGGCACGTGAGACTTCTTCCATGCGGCGCTGCTCGCTGATGTCGATGAAGGCACTCATCCAGCCCGTGTGCTGGCCCTGAGCGGTAATCAAAGGCGCCTCAAAAATCAGCACCGGAAAGCGCGATCCATTCTTGCGCATAAAAACACTCTCATGGCCCTGACGAGGGATGGGCAGCAAGCCTGCAAGCCGCTGATCGCGCCGGTTCACATATTCCTGCGCCAGCTCTGGCGGCCAGTAAGGCGCCACATTCAGCCCCAGCAATTCTTTGGCCGTAAAACCCACCATATTGCAAAAGGCCGGGTTCACATAGGTGATGCGCCCCTGCAGGTCACGCGCCCGCATGCCTGTGACCAGAGAGTCTTCCATGGCCTTGCGAAACGCCAGCGCATCGCCCAGATCGCGCTCGGCGCGCAGGCGGCGGCGGTTATCGCGCACCAGCACCACCACCACCGAAATCAACGCAATAGACATGGCCGTGACCAGCGCCGTCATCACATTGGGGAACACGCTGGGCGCGTGATGCCAGCTGTCCATGCGCAGCACCAGCGTGTTGCCGGGCAAGTCCAGCAGTTGCTGGGCCGTAAACATGCGCGAGCCACGCCACGCCGCGCCCACCATGGCCAGACGGGTGCCATCAGGCTCGGTAAATGACACCTCCTGAGTGCGCGGCAAGGACTTGGCGACCTGCGTCATCAGAATGCCCTGCAGGCTGTACGTGCCCAGCACAAAGCCGACCACATGCCCGTTTTCCGTCAGCGGCATGCAGACTTGCATGGTCTCCGTGCCCAGCCCTTCACCCAGCAGCTGAAACTTGCTCGCAGAGTACGAAGGCCCATTGGCCCGCCGCGCCTGCGAGCAGATCAGCGCCTCGCTGGAGTGCAGTTCCAGCGCATGGTTTTCTTCTTCCAGCAGCAAGGTGCGATAAGGTGTTTCGGCATGCTCAATCATGCCCATGCTCTCGCTGCGCCATTCAATGCGCATCAAGTCCCGGCGCTGCTGCAGCAGATCAGCCGCACGCGCCCGCCATGCGGCATGGTTGCTGCTGTGTGCGTTCAGCGCCAGCAAGTCCTGCAGATTGCGGCCCAGCGCTGCGCGAATGTCGCCCACCGCATTGGCGGTATCGCGCTCCAGCTTTTCCTGCACCTGCGATGCCTCATAGCGTCCGGCCAGCCACACCATGGTGACCAGCATGCTGACCACCAGCGCCACCAGCAAAGTCCATAGCGACCAGCGCTTCCAGGCCATGCGCCAGCGCCGCCAGGGCCAATGGGCGGGGTGGTCCTCGGGAAGTTCATCAAGAGTGGAGTTCAGCGATTCAGTCACAGCACGCGATGGGTCAAAGCCGGTAATTGTTGTCTCACTTGCTGCAGGCGGTCACGGCTCAGTTCACCCAGCACCACGCCCGTGCCACTAGCCTGCAGCGCCTGCACCTCGCCCCAGGGATCGATCAGCAGGCTGTGACCCCAGGTTTTGCGGCCGTTTTCATGCACGCCGCCCTGGCCCGGTGCCAGCACATAGGCCAGGTTTTCAATGGCCCGGGCGCGCAGCAGCACCTCCCAGTGAGCCTGCCCCGTGGTGTGGGTAAAGGCGCTGGGCACCAGCAGCAGATCAGCGCCCTGCGCGCTGAGGGCGCGGTACAGCTCAGGAAAGCGAAGGTCATAGCAGACACTCAAGCCCAGACGCCAGGTTTCACCACTTTTGGCCTGTATGTCACAGACCACGGGCTGCTGCCCGGCCTGCACCACGGCGGCTTCGGTGTAATGCTCACGCCCGTTGTCGAACTGAAAGAGATGAATCTTGTCGTAGCGCGCCACGCACTCACCGCTGGGTGCATAGACCAGACTGCTGTTAAGCACATGCTGATCGTCATCCGCCGCCAGCGGCAGCGTGCCTGCCACCACCCATAGCTGCAGTTCTTTGGCAGCCTGTGCCATGAAGTCCTGAATCGGCCCATTGCCAAAGGCTTCGCGGTAGGCCAGCTTGTCCGTATCCCTGGCGCCCATGCCGCAAAAATACTCGGGCAGCACCACCAGCTCAGCCCCAAGCGCTGCGGCCTGCTGCATCAGGCTGCGTGCCTGTGCCAGATTGGCGGCCACATTCAGGCCAGAGACCATTTGCAGGGCAGCAATTTTCATGGTTTTTCCTGTGAGGTTGCGGGGGCAGTTTCCTTGCCTGCATCACTGGCCGCAGGCTCTGTGGCCGGGCCGGACTTGGGCACGCTGCGGCGTGGCATTTCCGTTACTTGTGGGTCTTCCCAGCTGCCGTGAATGTGGAATTCTTTGGTGGTTGCAGCAATTAGCGGCCCGCGCAAAATCATCTGCGCCAAAAAGCTGCCCAGCCCCACCACCGGGTTGATGGCCGTGGCCACCAGCGAGGCCGTCAGCGCATTGATCTCAGGCACCACCACCACATGCAGGTCCTGCGTTTCCTTGTCAAGATCAGCCGAGCCCTCCATCAGCACGGCGGCGTTGACACCCTTCATCTGCATATTATTCGTCTTGGCAATACCGCGCTGAATGGTGACGTCGCCCCGCATGAAGTCAAACGAGAAGCCGTTGCGGAACACATCGCGGAAGTCCAGTGTCAGCCGCCTTGGCAGGGACTGCAGGCTCAGCACCCCCAGCAGCTTGGCCAGCCCCGGGTCCGCCTTGAGAAACTGGCCCTTCTGCACCTCAAGGTGCAAGGCTCCGCTCATGGTTTTGAACACCGGCGTCACAGGCGATCCCGTCCAGCTGATCTCCCCTTGCAGATCACCTTGGCCGTTGGCCACCACTCCGGGCATGTCAAAGCGAGTGAGCAGCTTGCCCACATCACGCAGGTTGAGCTGGAACTGCAACCGCGTCTGGCCCGGATGTTTTGTATCGCTGCTGCGCGTGCCCCATGAGCCTTGCGCTGTCAGAGTCGCTTCGGGGGTGTTGATATTGAAACGCGACAGCTGCCACTCGCACAGCCCCGGCCCGATAGAAAGCCAGTGGTTGCGCGCCACCACATCCAGACTGCCCAGCGAGCGCTTACCCAGCTGAAAATCATCCACGCTGACCTGCAAGGCAGGCAACTCACGCACATTACTGGCCTGGGTTGCAGCGGCATCCAGCCCCTCGTCAGGCCCATCGGGAATCGTCAGGCGCGAGAGCTTGGCGATAACCAGCCCGCCCGGCTCCTGCGTAGATGGCTCGCGGTACTCCACTCGGCCCGCCAGCTCACGCGCCTGAATTTGATTGACCCAGACCTTGTTGGCATGGGTGAGCTGCAGCGATGCATCGTGCAGCGACCGACCGTGGAGCTTGACCTCCTGAGCCTTCAGCGTCAGCTGCTGCGGCACGAACTGCCTCCAGATCTCTTCCGTATTTCCCGCCACTCCAGCCGTGGCTTCCTTCTCCTCGGGCAGCAACCGGCTCCAGGCATCCAGATCGAGCACCGGCAGCCGCACATTGGCATGTATGCCCGATGGCGGCAGGCTGACTTCCGCCTTGCCAGACTCCAGCAGCTCCAGACTGCCGCGCGTGATGCGGTTTTGCTCGCCACTGATATCGCGCTCCAGCAGGGCGGCTGCGTGGCTTCCCCACTGCACGCTGATCTGATCAGTCAGCGGCTTGACCACTGGCGGCACGATGCGGTTAACGCGCAAAGGCACGGCGCTGTCTGCAGATTTGCCCAGCGGCGCAGGCAGTTGCACGGCCATACCCTGCAGGTCGGACTGAACCGTGATTTCAGGAACGCTGTGCAAAACCTTGATCTGCACGCCATAACGCGCCTGGCCCTGCAGGTGCTGCGCCAGTGCCGACAGCTCGCTCATCTCCTTGGCATCGCGCAGACCCTGCGCCGTGGCTACGCCATCCACACGCACCTGCACCGGCGGCGTTGCCGCATCCGCTGCGGGCTTCATGCCGCCCTCAATGCGTACATCGCCACCCAGCGCCTTGGCCTGCACGCCCTGAAGCTGAAAACCTGTCTCTGAGAACATCACGCTGCCGCGCGCCTGACTGAGCACGGGCACATCGGGCATGAGCTGCAAGGTATTACCCGCCAGCGTGACTTCGCCCTGCACCGTGCTGCGCGCCATATGCATGGTGGGCAGATGCAGCTTGAGGTTGAGCTTGGCATTGCCAGTGGCACGGCTGCTATCTAAAACATGAGCTGTTAGCGCAGACAGGGCAGAGCTTTGAACCACATTCAACATATCGCTCAAAGCACCATGGGCCTTGGCATTGACCTCGACTTCGGTCTTGTTCCAGTCAGCCACACCGGCCTGTGCCTCATCCACCACGATGGGGGTGTTGCCAAGAAAGCCTTTGGCCTTGCGCACCTGCATGGAGTTGCGATCAAACACCAACTCGCCCGAGAGTTTGGTCAGCGGTGGCCACGGTTTTTCACCGGGGTTGAGCAGGTAGCTGGGCACAAACTGGTAATTGACGTCATGCACCTGCGCGCTGATGTGAAAGTCGCCCTTGCCAGTCTTTTCAAACGGTATCTGCTCCAACTCGCCCTTGACGCGGAAATTCACCACGCTGGCCTGGCCCGAGGTAATGGCCTCGCGCACATAGCGCAGCGCATCGCTGCCCAGCTCCTTGGGCAGGTAGCGGTAGATACGCTCACCCTTGCCACGGCTCAGTTGCCCCTGCAAATCCAGCAGCCCTGGAAAGCGCGGCTGCTCTTTGGTGCCTGCGCCGGTCTGCCAGCTGGCCTGCGCCTGCCCCGCCGTATCTTCATTGGCAAAGCGCAGTCTGGGCACCTGCACCTTGATCGTCTGGCCCTTGTCCTTGATCTCCCAGCGCACCGTGCTCTCCAGCTGATCAAAGGGGACATCGGGGTCTTCAAACACCCCTGGGAAACTCATCATGGCCTGCCCGGTACCGGGCGTTTTGGCCAGCGTCGCCTCGCCACTGTCCTGATCCAGCGTGAACTTGCCGCTCAAACCCCTGAAACCCGGAATGCCCAGATGATCCGGCCCATCTGGCGACACTTGCGAGTGCAAAGCCAGCTGCGCAAACTGGCCCGAGGCCTTGTACTGCGCCAGCTCCTGCAGCGGCCCGCGCCATGAGAGCTTGAGGTCACTGAGCTGCCCGGCCGGTGCCAGCGCCTTGACCTGGGTCTGCACCGCTTCTGGCACTGGCAGGCGCTGCAGCATCTGCGCGGCAATGGCCAGATCAATACCGTCGGCCTGCACATCGCCATGCTCACCCTGAGCGCCCTGCTCTGCCGCCCCAGCAGGTGTGTAGTTCAGACTGAAGTCGCCCTTCGGCCAGTGCAGGCCGTCATCAGCGGTGAACTTCAGGCCCTGTACTGAAAATTGATAGCCGTTCTGATCCCTGGCGCGCAGCCGCCCCTGCAAGGCCTGCAGCGCCAGCGGCTCGGGCTTGTCCTTCCACTGCAGCTGCAGCTGCTGCACTGCCACATCCGCCACCCCGCCCACAGGCTGGCCACGGGTCAGATCGACCCATGCGCGCACAGAACCCTTGCCCTGCTGCAGCTTCCAGTCCTGCTGGTCCAGATACTGGCCCAGTTGCGACAAGTCGATGTGCGGGAAGTCCAGATAAGCCTGACCGCTCCAGCGCTCCAGCCGCCCTTCATGCACTGACAGCAGCGGCTCCTTGAAGCTGCCCATGGCCGTAAAGCGCTGGCCCCAGTCCTCTGGCGGCGTCGCATCAAGGCGCAGCGAATGGCTCCAGCGCTTGTTGCGCATCACCAAGTCCACATCCTGCAACTGCAATGGCGGCGCCCCGCGCATCTCATCCACCCACTGCAGCTTGCCGTGGCGAATGGCGATTTCGGGCTGAGAAAAAATCCAGTCAGAGTCCGCGCCCTGCTTGGGGTCTGAGGCCACGGCAATACCGGCCACAAAAATCTGCCCGTCCGCCGCGCGGCGCACCGTCAGATCCGGGCCTTCCACATAAATCTGCTCAACACCAAGGGTCATTAACGAGTGGGCCGTCACCGCCACCACCACCTTGGGCAAACGCAAGGCCTCACTTTGGCTGACAGGGTCGTGCAGGGCCACGTCACCCAGCTCAAAAGTGGGCACCAGCCCAGAGCGGTAGGCGCTCAGAGAACCAATGGAAACCGGTACACCCAGCGTACGTGAGGCCAGGGTTTCGAGCTCGGGACGCCACTCTCCGATTCGCGGCACAATCCAGAAATGGAGTACCCCCCACACGGTGGCCAGCAAAAGCCACAGGCTCAGGACCAGTCCTAATGACCACCGTGCCACGCTGGCCAGCCTATGGATTTGGCGAGATGGGAGTGGTTTCGGTTCGATCATCGGTGGCCCAGGAATGGCAGGAATTATGACCGGCGCCTCCGCGCACGTGGCGGTAACCATACGTTGCCGAGCTGATTACCTGCCTGCCTGACACCATTTTTTACGGTCCGCATGCAGTCCTCAGAGCAAACCATGGCAGAAAACGCCCTCAATGTTTCTTCCCCGGCCCAGTACTCGCGCTTTGTCCAGCGCCTTCACCGCCGTTACGAAAACTGGTTTGACGCCTTGCCCCCCGGCGCACCTGTTCGCCCTCTGATGGAGCAGGCCCTGGCCACGCTGCAATCGCGGGGCCTGGATCTGTCGGCGGCTCTGCGCGTGCTGCGCCAGCTAGTGATGGATCGCATCATTGCCCTGGACTGCGAGCAAAGCGCTCCTCTTTCTGTAGTAACCCGCGCAGTCACTGAGCTGGCTGAGCTGGCTTTAGACCGTGCATGCACACAGGTGCGCGCAGAACTCGACACACGCCACGGCGCACCGCAAGGCCCCGCAGGCCAGCCTGTGCAGTTCTGGGTAATTGGCATGGGCAAGCTGGGCGCGCGCGAGCTCAATGTCTCCAGCGACATCGACCTGATCTACGTCTACGAGCACGACGGCGAATCCACTGGTCAGCCCGATGGCCGGGGCGTGCTCTCCAACCACGAATACTTTGGCCGCGCCGTCAAAGGCATCTTCGGCTTGATCGGCGACACCACCGAGCACGGCTTTGTCTTCCGCGTTGACCTGGCCCTGCGGCCCAATGGCAACTCGGGTGCACCGGCGGTCTCTCTGGCATCGCTGGAGGAATATCTGCAGATTCACGGGCGCGAATGGGAGCGCTTTGCCTGGCTCAAAAGCCGCATCGTCGCGCCGCTGGCCGATGTTCAGTCGCCCAATGTGCAAGCCCTGCGCAGCGTGGTTCTGCCCTTTGTGTTCCGCCGCTACCTCGACTACTCGGTGTTTGATTCGCTGCGCATTCTGCATCGCCAGATTCGCGACCATGCCGCCAAGCGCAGCGCCGGTCACCCAGAGCGCGCCAATGACGTGAAACTGTCACGCGGCGGCATCCGCGAGATTGAATTCATCGTGCAACTGCTGCAGGTGGTGCGCGGCGGCCAGTTCCCTGAGCTGCGCTGCCGCCCCACGCTCGAAGCACTGGAGCGACTGGTACGCGCCAACCTGATGAGCGCCGAGATTGCCGACGCCCTGAGCCGCGCCTATACCTTCCTGCGCCAGGTGGAGCACCGCATCCAGTACCTGGACGACCAGCAGACCCATGTGCTGCCCACACGCGACGATGATCTGCTGTGGATTGCCCGCACGCTGGGCTTTGCCGATGTCCGGGGCTTTTTGCACCAGCTCGACGAGCACCGGGAACTGGTGGCCCAGGAGTTCGACACCCTGCTCGGCGGCGATGCCCAGCAATGCAGCAAAGGCAGCTGCGGCAGCGCCAAGACGGCCGCCAGCAGCAACACGCCCAGAGACATTGAAGACCTGATTGAAGCCCTGCCCCCGGTGCTGGCCAGCCAGGTAGCGGATTGGCGCAACAACGCCCGCATCAACGGCCTGCGCGATGAAACCCGCGCCCGCCTGTTCCGACTGGTAGAGCGCACCGCGCAATGGCTGGAAAGTGGTCAGGCCAGCGTAGAAGCTGCCAAGCGTTTCATGCAATGGCTGGAGCCCTTGCTGCGCCGCGAAAGCTACTTGGCTTTATTACTGGAGCGCCCGGCAGTGCACGAAAGATTGCTACACCTTTTGGGTGCAGCACGCTGGCCTGCGCGCTACCTCCAGCAACACCCCGGCGTGATTGATGAGCTGGCCAGCGATGCCATTCTGAAAGAACGCTTTGTGGCCGCTGACTTCGAACGCGAGCTCAGCATGCGTCTGGCCGCGCTGCAGTCCACGGGCGAAGATGATGACGAAACCCTGCTCAACTTGCTGCGCCGTGCCCACCATGCGGAAGTCTTTCGCACTCTGGCGCGCGATATTGAAGGCCGCATCACCGTAGAACAGGTCGCTGACGATATGAGCGCTCTGGCCGACAGCGTGCTGCGCATCACCGCCCAGTGGTGCTGGGCACGCCTTAAAAACCGCCACCGCGATACGCCACGTTTTGGCATCGTCGGCTACGGCAAGCTGGGCGGCAAAGAGCTGGGCTACGGCAGCGATCTGGACATCGTCTTTGTGTTTGACGACGACGATGAGCGCGCGCCCGAGGTCTATGCCGCCTATGTGCGCAAGCTCATCAACTGGCTGACCGTCAAAACCGGAGAAGGCGACCTGTTCGAGATTGACACAGCCCTGCGCCCCAACGGCAACTCGGGCCTGCTAGTGAGCAGCTTCGAGTCCTATGCCAACTACCAGCAGCAGCGCGGCAGCAACACCGCCTGGACCTGGGAGCACCAGGCCATGACCCGCGCCCGCTTTGTACTGGGCAGCCGAGATTTCCCCTCGCCCGCAGGCGAGCCCGTTGTCGATCTGCACCTGCACCAGCGCTTTGACGCTGTGCGCGAGGCCGTCATCACCGCGCCGCGTGACCCGGTCGCCTTGCGCAGCGAAATTGAAACCATGCGCGAACGCGTGCGCAGCGCCCACCCGGTGCGCGGCGGCCTGTTTGATGTCAAGCACAGCCCCGGTGGCATGGTGGATGCGGAATTTGCCGTGCAGTACCTGGTTTTGTCGCAATCCGGCGCTCACCCAGAGCTGATTGCCAACGTCGGCAACATCGCCCTGCTGCAACGCGCCGAAGATGCGGGCCTGCTGCCCCAAACCGTGGGCTACGAAGCCGCCAAGGCCTACCGAGAGCTGCGCCGTCTGCAGCACGTAGCCCGGCTCGACGAGCGATCCGGCCAGCTGGAGCCTGAGCTGGCCAAACCCCAGCGCGAAGCGGTGCTCAAGCTCTGGAATACCGTTTTTCGCGGTGAGGCTGCCACGCTGCCCACGTAGAAAAGCCAAGCGATTGGAGGGATGTGAGTGCTTTTTTTCTGCCCACTGGCAGACTTCATCAAGAAAAACCTACAGTCAGCGTCAAACTGTTACAAAAATGAAACCCATCAGGGCTGGAACTTCTGCAACAGTGTCTCTATCTGATAGACAAGTGCAATGAAGTTAAAAGGTCTGCATCCACCAATTTCCAGTTGCGAAGCCCTTGGGTCTGCCCATTGAGAATCCCCGGAGCGCTTCTCCTCCCTCCCTCTCTTAATTCGTTTCGGGATGCTTCGCAGCTTTTTTATTCCGCAGCAAAAAGGCCACTGACAAGTGGCCTTTTTCTTTGGGTGCGCTCAACGCTCAGTGGGGCACGGTATTCACAAAACTGGGCCGCGCTGCCAGCTTGGTCAGCAAGGTGTTCAGATTCGGGTGGTCAGTGCGCCAGTCCAGCTCAGGGAAGCGGAAATCCAGCCAGGCCAGAGCGCAGCAGACGCTGATATCGGCCAGCGTCAAATGCGTGCCACCGCAGCAAAACGGCTTTTCGCCCAATCCCTGAGACATGACCTTGAGCGCCGCCTTGACCTTGTCCATCTGGCGGTCCATCCAGGCCTGGCTGCGCTGCTCCTCGGTGCGACCGGGCCAGGTCGCCTCCAGCCGCATCAGAATGGCGGCGTCCAGCATGCCGTCGGCCAGCGCTTCCCAGGTCTTGACCTCGGCGCGCTCACGGCCTGAGCCCGGAATCAGCTTGCCCACGGGCGAGAGAGTGTCCAGATATTCGACGATGACGCGGGAGTCAAACATGGCCTCCGTGCCCTCCATCACCAGACGCGGCACCTTGCCCAGCGGGTTGCCGGTGCCGGGCGAGAGTTCCACCTCCCAGGGGTTCTCTTCGACAAATTGATAGTCGAGCTTCTTTTCAGCCAGCACAACGCGAGCTTTGCGCACATAGGGGCTGGTAGTGGAGCCGATCAGTTTCATAGCAGCTGTTCCATGGCACATAGGGTTCCGGCCGCTGGGCCGGGTGATGAGGTCGATTCTATGCGCAGCCCATGTGCCGCCGGGGCGACTCCAGCCTCTGTTACCAGCATCACAGTCATGGCAGCCGAGCAACCCAGCACCGCGTGCGACTGATGCCGCGCACCTACAATTGCGCCACCATGAACCTGTCCTCCCTCACCGCCATTTCTCCGCTGGACGGCCGCTACGCCGCCAAGCTGTCTGCACTGCGTCCCATCATGAGCGAATACGGCTATATGCACCGCCGTGTTCAGGTGGAGGTGACCTGGTTCATCGCCCTGTCGGATGCCGGCTTTGCCGAGTTCGCACCCCTGTCCGCCGAGTCGCGTGACTATCTGCACGCACTGGTTGCCAACTTCTCCGAAGCCGATGCCGATGCCATCAAGGCCATCGAAAAGACCACCAACCACGACGTGAAGGCCGTGGAGTACTGGATCAAGGCCAAGTTTGACGGCCGCGCAGAACTGCAAGCCGCTGCCGAATTCGTGCACTTTGCCTGCACCAGCGAAGACATCAACAACACCAGCCACGCCCTGCAAATCCGCGTCGGTCGTGACACCGTGCTGCTGCCCGCCGTCGAAGGCATCATCGCCAAGCTGCGCGATATGGCCCATTTGTACGCCGACGTGCCCATGCTGAGCCGCACCCACGGCCAAACCGCATCGCCCACCACCGTGGGCAAGGAAATCGCCAACGTGGTCGTGCGCCTGCAAAAGGCTGCCGCCAACATCGCTGGCGTGAAGATTCTGGGCAAGATGAACGGCGCCGTGGGCAACTACAACGCCCACCTGTCGGCCTGGCCCGAATTTGACTGGGAAAGCTTCAGCCAGAACGTGGTGGAAGCAGCCGAGCCCAAGGGCCTGGGCATCAACTTCCAGCCCTATTCCATCCAGATCGAGCCCCATGACTACATGGCCGAGCTGTTTGATGCCATGGCCCGCACCAACACCATCCTGATCGATCTGTCGCGCGACATCTGGGGCTATGTGTCCCTGGGCTTCTTCAAGCAGCGCCTGAAGGCTGGTGAAATCGGTTCTTCGACCATGCCGCACAAGGTCAACCCCATCGACTTCGAGAACTGCGAAGGCAATCTGGGCATGGCCAACGCCATGCTCAAGCACCTGGCAGAAAAGCTGCCGATCAGCCGCTGGCAGCGTGACCTGACCGACTCCACCGTGCTGCGCAACATCGGCGTGGCCTTCGGTTACACCACGCTGGCCTACGCCTCGCTGATGACCGGTCTGAACAAGCTGGAACTCAACGAAGAGCGCCTGCAGGACGACCTGAACCACGCCTGGGAAGTGCTGGCCGAGCCCATCCAGACCGTGATGCGCCGCTATGGCGTGCAAGGCGCTTACGAAAAGCTCAAGGAAGTGACCCGTGGCAAGACCGTGCAGGCCGAAGACCTGCACCGCCTGATCAACGGTCTGGAAATTCCTCAGGCCGACAAAGATCGCCTGCTGGCCATGACCCCTGCTTCCTACATCGGCAAGGCTGCCGAGCTAGCCAAGCGCGTCTAAGTCGCAAAAAAGATAGCTGCTAGCGCTTGATATAACAGCGCTTCAGCATTAAAGAGCTGCCAAAGCCAAGATTAACTGGCGCTGGCAGCTCTTGTTTTTGATAGTTTTAAAAGGACTGCCTGCGGGCAGCACTGCTCACCGCCATGGCCATCAAGTCCACCATTTTCAAAGTCAATCTGTCGATTGCCGACATTGACCACGGCTACTACGCCGACCACAACATGACGCTGGCACGCCACCCCAGCGAGACCGACGACCGCATGATGGTCCGCCTGGTCGCCCTGGCGCTCAACGCCTGGAAGCTACAAGACCTGTGCAACGGCGACGGCACGCTGGGCTTTGGCATTGGCCTGTCCGACCCGGACGATCCCGATGTGCACATCACCGACTACACCGGCCAGAAGCGCCTGTGGATCGAAGTGGGCCAGCCCGATGAAAAGCCCATCACCAAGGCCTGCAACAAGTCCGACCACATGCTGGTCTACCCGTTTAACCACGCCGCCCACATCTGGTGGAAAGGCCTGGAAGGCAAACTAGCTCGCCAGAGCAAGCTAGAAGTTCACTACATCGACTCCGAAATCGCCCAGCAACTAGGCTCTCTGGCCGAGCGCAGCATGCAGCTGCAAGCCACGATTCAGGAAGGCCAGCTAACGCTGTCCAGCAATCTGGGCACGGTGTTCGTCGAACCTGTTCGCTGGAAGTAACATCTAGCCACAAACAGCGCACTCCGCTAAGCTCTGCGGCTTCATCTGCCACAGGGAAAACCATGTCGGGCTTCTTCAGCTTTCTTGCTAGTTTGTTTTGGATAGCGCTCTTTGTTCTCATTGCACTGGCCTTTGTTGCGCTGAAGGCCTATAACCGCCTGCAGGCTCTGGGCCAGCGCCTGCGCGAAGCCTCTTCCAATACGGAAGTGGCCGTCAGCCGCAAACTCTCGCTGATCAACCAGCTGATTGACCTGGTCAAAAACTACCAGGACTTCGAGCAGTTCACCCACTTGAAAATCTCGGGCGACAACACCCAGGGACTGAGCCAGGCATGGTCTCAGGCGGGGCAGGTGCTCTCCAGCATCCAGGGTCTGGCCCAGCGGTTTCCAGAGTTGCGCACCAACGACCAATACAACAATCTCGCCGCCAGTATTCAGAGCAGCGAGCAAGCCATTCTCGATGCCCGCGAGCGCTATAACGCATCCGTGCGCGACTACAACACCGCTCGCGCCAGCGTTCCCACCGTGTTTGTCGCGGGCCTCATGGGCTTCAGCGAAGCGCCCTATCTGGAGTTCGACCACTCCGGCGTCGCCCAGGTCAACACACTGCGCGAATTCAAAACGGGTGATACCGAGCGCCTGCAGCAACTGCTGCAAGGTGCGGGCAACAAGCTGGCCGACAGCTCACGCGCACTGGCCGCTGGCACGGTACAGGCGGGACGCGTGCTGCAAGAGCGCCTCCAATCCGTGGCACAATCCACAGACCCAGCAGTGGAAGTGGGTGAGTCCATTACGGCCGCTGCCCCCATCCAGGTCCTGCAACAGACACCGCCACAGTTTTTCTATGTTCAATCCGGCGGGGTTCCCCAAGGCCCAGTAGATCAGGCCCAGCTTGAGCAACTGCTGACCGACGGCAGCCTTAACGCAGACAGCACACAGGTTGCACCCGCAGGCAGCCAGCAATGGCAGCCCGCGCAGGACTGGCTGGCCCGCACATCCAGCCCTCAGCCTCAATAAAAGCCAAGAACACGGCTATTGATACGCCGTTACGCCGCCTGGTTGCCCCTGCTGCATAGCCCGCCAACGCCCACCTCAGGTGGGCTGGGGCGTGTGATTCGCTTTAACGGGACTTTCGCTCGGCGGCGCGCTCGGCATAGCGGTTAAAACGCCATGAATCAGCTTCCAGAGTGATGCGTCGCCACACCACCCGCTTCTCGGCGGGCTCCATGGCCGTCCACAGTTGCACCTCATCAAAGCTGCGGCCGCAGCCCTTGCATTTTTCATCGCCCTGACTGGTGGAGCAGATGGCAATACAAGGCGTATCGGGCATGGTGTCAAACCAGACCAGCCAGGCCGCCATGGCATAGGTCGGAAAGCCTTCCACAGCCACCTCATGCTCGCGTGCATGAATCATCAGCGCATACACCTCGGCCAGCGCACGCACCTCTGGCGCCAGCAGCACGCCATCGGGTGATGGGGCGCGACCTCGCCAGTAGTTGATGGCAGCTTCGATGTCAGTAATGTGAATGGCAGTCATGGAGGGAAAACGCTTGGACGCAGGAATCATAAGCCGCTGCCCCATGGCTTGCCCCGGCAAGGTTGCTCCTGTTGCGATAGCAAGTAAGTGGCCTGCAGCAATGGCTGCGAAAGCCCTTCAATTTATAAAACCTGTGAACTACCTGGGTTTTGAGGCTTGCCTTCACCTGCGTGCTGTGTTGAAATCCCATGCTTCGAAGGGGAGTAGCTCAGTCAGAACCGCAATAGGGTGCTGACAGCGAACTGGTCGTCAATACGAAGCTTCACGCTTCCGGCCATTCGGATTGCAGTCATGCTGCAGTTGAGCAAGACCTTTGATGGACCCGTGACGGTCGATCAAAGTGACTCCCCGAGCCAGGTTTTTCCTCGCCCGGATAGCTCCTTGACTTACGTCGCAACGGTCAATTGGCAGCGGTGGCAAGTGGGGGCGTTCACTCCACACTAGCTCCGATACATTGGACAACGAGGAAAACAACACATGGACTTGGACTTTCTAACCCACACGCCCTTCTGGATCGCGCTGGGCCAGATCATCATCATCGACATCTTGCTGGGCGGCGATAACGCAGTCGTTATCGCTCTGGCCTGCCGCAAGCTGCCTCCCGAACAACGCCGCAAGGGCATCATCTACGGCACCGCAGGTGCCATCGTGCTGCGAATCATCCTGATCGCCTTTGCCATGGTGCTGCTGGCCCTGCCGTTCTTGAAGGTTGTGGGTGCCATCCTGCTGATCTGGATCGGCATCAAGCTGATTGCTCCTGATGACGAAGGTCACGACAACATCGAAGGCAGCGACCGTCTGTTTGCCGCCATCAAGACCATCATCGTTGCCGACCTGGTCATGTCCGTTGACAACGTGATCGCCATTGCTGGCGCCGCACAAAGCTCGGGCGAACACCAGATGCTGCTGATCGTTCTGGGTCTGCTGATCTCGGTGCCAATCATCGTCTGGGGCTCGCAGCTGGTTATCACGCTGATGGAGCGCTTCCCCATGATCATCGTGGCCGGCGGCATGCTGCTGGGCTGGATTGCTGGCGGCATGTTTGTGACCGACCCTGTCTTCGTGAACACTGAAAAGTGGCTGTGGATGCCCAAGCTGGGCACGACTGACGCACAAGGCCTGGCTGATATCTCCAGAACCTTGTACTGGTCCGCTCACATCGGCGGCGCTCTGCTGGTGCTGGCTCTGGGCAAGTTCATTGCCAGCCGCCGCCCAGCACCTGCTGCTCACTAATTCAGCTAATGCCTGAAAATTCGTGAAGCTCTGCGGAACTGTCTGCATCTTCACGAATCACAAACTTATCAAGTCGGCATCTCTCTCTGCAGATATGCCGCATCTTTCAACCTTCGTTCCAGTTAGGACGCACTTTGAACCCCATCATTGTTTACGTGGATGACGCCACATACGCCCAGCCAATGCTCGAGGCGCTTGCGGGGTCTAGCCAGGCGGCTTCCTCTCACTGGTTGCTGGTGGCCTGTGCTCCGCGCATGACCCATCGAGTGAGCAAGTGGGTCAGCCACCGCGCCCGCGAAAACTGGCGTGGCAAATGGGCAGACAAGCTGTTTACAGCCCTGATGCCCGTGATGGCCACTGCCGGTGGCAAAGTCACTCCTGTGCTGGCCAAGGGCCCGCTGACTGAGCTGGTTGCCGAGCTGCAACAGGAACACGGCGCCGCACAAATCATCGATGCACGCCGCCCCAAGCAAGAAGTGATGCAAGCCGCTCCAGTCAAGCAAGGCGCACAAGCTGGCGCCACAGGCAACCGCTGGAATCTGCCTGGCACCATGGCAGCCATTGCCGCCATGATGGGCTTTGTCATCGACGATTCGCTCTCGATTTAAGAGCGCCAACCGCTCTATATATAAGCCTTGCGTGGCAAAAGCCTCGCAAGGCTTTTTTCATGCCGTTTCAGGGCACGCGCAGGTTGCGGAAACAGCCTGCTGCTATGCTGGTCAGCATGAAAATCCTCGTCAAATGGCTTCTTTGTGCTGCAGCGCTGCTCGGGCTCACCTATGTCTACAGTGGCGTGCAGGTGCAGAGCTTTGGCTCAGCCATGATTGCTGCGCTGGTCATCGGCCTGCTCAACACCATCATTCGCCCCATTCTGGTCATCCTGACCCTGCCAGTGACCATCATCACCGTGGGCCTGTTCCTGCTGGTGGTCAACGGCCTGATGTTCTGGATGGCCTCAGGCATGCTGGGCGGCTTTCACGTCACCAGCTTCTGGGCGGCCATGCTGGGCGCGCTGATCTACTCGGGGCTGGGCCTACTTATTGATCGCCTTGTCGCTCAGTTGTTCTCTGAGTAATTCATTCACGGCACGCAGACGTGTGTCGATGATGGACGCGTCAAAGTAATCGGCCTTGGCCCCTGCCTTGCGGGCCAGATCCTGCGCCGCCTTGAAGCGATCCACCGCTGCTGCGTAGTCGTAATGCGCCACCTGCGCCTCGGCCTCTGCGCGCAACGCACGCAGCTCCTGCCCCTGACTGCGCCACACGCGGGCCAGCATCTGCCATGCACCGCCATCACGCGGATGATCTGTCACCCAGGTCTGAAGCGGGCTGGCAATGGTGCCAGCCTGATTGAGCTTGAGCAGAATATCCGCCTTGAGCAGCAGTTCAGGCCTGCGCGGGGCCACACTTTCGACCACATCAATGGTCGCCAGACTCGGCCCCGACAGATTGCCGCTGGCTGCAACTTTGGGAGCCGCTTGAGGTGCTCTGCTGGACTGCAAAGGCAAGGCGGCCAGCGCAGCCTGCGCATTGTCGGCTTTGAACTCCAGCTCGGCATTCAGCCACTTGGCCTGAATATTCGCCTGCGCATTGCCCGCTGTCGCCGTCAGCAGGCGCTGCACCATCTCGCGTGCAATGGCCCAGTCGCGCAAATACATGGCGCTGAGCGTGGCGGCATACAACTGCGTAACCTGCTCCGCCTGCGGCAATCCCGCAAAGCTGCCAGAGCGCGGCAGAGTGGCCCACTGCCGACGCACCTCTGCACCGGGATTAGAAATCACGCGAGCCCGCGCGGCCATCATCACGTGCTCCAGAGTGGGTGCGGGTTCAGTAGCCCGCTTGCCGGGTGAAATGCGTGAATCCATGTCCGCAATACGCTGCGTCGTCAGCGGGTGGCTGCGCAGATAAGGCCAGCTGCCGTTGTCATTCAGTCGGCTGGCCTGCTGCAGCTTGCCAAACATGCTCACAAAACCCTGGGGCGCAAAGCCAGCGGGCGACATCAGGCTGTAGCCCATGCGGTCCGCCTCGCTTTCCATGGCACGTGAGAAATTCAGCTGGTTTTGCATCATGGCGGCCGGCCCGCCCATCATGATGGCCATGGCCGCATCTGGGCTGCGCGTGGCCGCCAGAGCGCCCAGCAACATGGAAGCCAGCATCAGCGGCGTCTGCTTGCCCTGCTGCGCCATCATGCGGGCAATATGGCGCTGAGTAATGTGGCTGGTTTCGTGCGCGATGACCGATGCCAGCTCATCCCCGCTACTCACCACGCCAATCAGGCCCAGATAAACGCCCATATAACCACCGGGCAGCGCAAAGGCGTTGACCTGCCTATCCTTGCCCAGCAGCAGCGTCCAGGCAAAGCGCTCCTCCAGCTCTGGCGACAGCTCGCCATTCTTGCGCGCAGAATCCTGCAAATGCAGCCAGATGCCCTCCACATACTCCTGCAGCACCGGGTCGTCCAGATAGTCCGGGTCCCGGTACAACTCCTTGACGATGGAATCGCCCAACCGACGCTCATCACCCGTGGTCAGCGACGACGCGCCATCGCCCAGCGTCGGCAAACCTGCGGCCTGCGCCGAGGACATCACAGGCACAGCGCACTGAACAGCTATCAAAATAGAAGCTGCAAGCGCTTTAAACACATGGGATTTAGGCAATTTTTGCATCAAAGTTGGCATGGCAATCACGACATTGCCAGCATTCAGGGTTCTGAACTGCCGGCCGTTCAACACCCCACTATGATGCCCTGATTGATTCGCACCGCCGCATGACGGCCTGTTACAGCCGGGTAAAGCCCGCATGCCGTGGTGTGCGCCCCCAGATATTTGAGCTGCCCCTTGCGAGCAGCCCTCACAGGAAAGTCCACATGTCCTCTCTCACCCACTTCGATGCCCAAGGCCAGGCCCATATGGTCGACGTAGGCGCCAAGCCCGCCACCCACCGCGTGGCTGTGGCCGAAGGCCGCATCACCATGAAGCCCGAGACGCTGGCCATTGTGCAAAACGGCACCGCCAAAAAAGGAGACGTGCTGGGCATCGCCCGCATCGCCGCCATCATGGCCGCCAAAAAGACCAGTGACCTTATCCCCCTGTGCCACCCTCTGGCCCTGACCCGCGTGGCCGTGGAGTTTGCGCTGGAGCCCGAATCCAGCTCCATCCGCTGTACCGCTACCGTTGAGCTGACAGGCCAGACCGGCGTAGAGATGGAAGCCCTGACCGCCGTGCAGATCGGCCTATTGACTATTTACGATATGTGCAAGGCTGTGGACACGGGGATGGTGATGGGGGGGATTCGGGTGCTAGAGAAGCATGGGGGGAAGTCTGGGAGTTGGACGGTTTGAAGCTTGCAGCATGCTGAGCAATTTTGATAGCTTCTTACGTTTTCTAGGATTGTGCTAGCGGCTGATTTGACTTGAATTTCCGATGGAGATTGGCGCTGTTGCATAAATCCGGTCGAGGTTAGATTCCCCTGACCCCAGACGCAGCTATGCCACAGTGACCGTTTGCGGGCAGCCGGCGCTGTTGCATAACTCCAGTTTGAGGCGAACCACCCCAACCCCAGCCGTGGCTATGCCACGGCCACCGTCTGAGGGCGGCCCAGTTCAGTAAATCGATTCAGTATGGCTGCCCGGATATGCAGCTCATTCACTTGGCGTTCAAAGGTTCAGGACATCACACGCTCGCCCAGGCGCTTGATGCAGTTCACCTTGGTTTCCACCAAACTTCTGCGGTGGTAGCCGCTCCAGACTTTCCATATCTTTCGCCCAAACCGCCTGCATGCAGCTATTGCCGCGTTGCGATGCACAAAGGCAGAGCCTTTGCGCATTCGAGCATTCTTGCGTGGCGGAATAATCGGGATCGCACCACGGCGAATCACAGCCTCATGGACCGGCTGCGTGTCGTAGGCCCCATCACCTGCCATGCTCTTGAGCACCTCATCTGCAGGTAGCTGTGCAAGTAAATCAGGGATCACTGATGCATCGCTCACATTGTTGGACGTCACAGCGATCGCCCGAATCTGTAAGGTCTGGGCATCTATGCCAATGTGCAGTTTGCGCCATTGACGACGGTGCTCAGATCCATGCTTTTTGCATTTCCACTCACCTTCCCCCAAGAACTTGATGCCTGTGGAGTCCACCAGCAAGTGCAGCCCCGCTTGGCTGCGTGTGTAGGGCACTTGAACATTCAGATCGAGTTGCCGTCGGCACAGGGTACTGAAGTCAGGCACCGACCATGCAAGCCCACTCAGTTGCAGCATCGATTGCACCAATCCCGTGGTTTGCCTGAGCGCTAGGCCAAACAGGTTCTTGAGCGTCAAACAAAATTGGATGGCTGCATCCGAGAACTTCGGGCTACGCCCGCGTTTGCCGCTGGCTGCGGCAAACCAAGCCATGCGCTTATCCAGCCAAACCGTCAACGAACCACGGGCTCTAAGGGCTGCGTTGTATTGTTTCCAGTTGGTCGTGCGGTAGCGTGGATTACGTGGCTGACTCATGCAGCTAGCCTACCGCTTGCGCAGCGTCGATTTGTGCAACAACGCCCCTGTAGTGCAACAACGTCCAAGAACGTTCGCAATCATCCCGCACCAGCAATTATTAAAAAATCACCTCAATAATTCGGAAATTCCACATCTATTAATTCTTTATATTTCGACTGAAGAATAATCCAATTCTCACGTGCTTCTGCACAGCGTAAATTTCCGTGAATATGACAAATTTTGTTTAATGTATCTTTGGCAGCTGATGAGTCCCCATTAATTCCAGATGCTAATGCATAGCGAAAAAGAACAGGTGGATAACCAAATCTTTCGGATACCTCTTTTATATTTTTTAATTGATTTTCAGTCATTTCCGGAGTGGCTTCTGTATGAATAAATTTCAAAAATGCATCCAACTGAGTAAGAACATTTAAATTTGGTATAGCTTGACTTACTCCATCCACCCCCAATCTTGCAGATTCCACTCGTAAAGTTCTGTAACTCTCTTCTGATTTAAGATAATCTTTAGCTGTTATTAAGAATGCAATGCTTAAAAAAATTGGAAGAAACAAAAAAATCCGACAATTAATTTTCAATGAAGCACCTTTACCGTCTGGCGACAATCCATCAGCTATACCCATAATAATACCAGCTGGAATCAAAAAATAAGCATACTCCAAAGGATACTCAAGCATTCCATGTACAAATATTCCACATAGAGAAATTAACATCCATATGACGCCTGGGTTTTTGCAGATCCAAATATGCTTTAAAAACCACGAAATCAAAATTAGAACGAGTCCTCCCCCAACAAGAACTCCATTCCACAAAATAAAATCAAGAAATAAATTATGAGAATGCTCGAAAAACTCTCCCGCAACAGGATAATCTAATGCCACTCGCTGCTGCGCCATACCAATTTGATTCCAACCATAGCCCCATAATGGCTCACGGCTAATAGCATCCAGCATTGACCACCAGTACGACAAGCGTGATCCTGGTTTTACTTGCTCCTCAAGCGATCTCCCTGTTGATAGAAACAATGCATCGCATAGGTTAGGCCATACTATGGTAAGCAATAAAAAACCAACTCCAATTACCGATAGCTGAAAACGGCTTATTTTCAAGGCTACCTTACCTCGCACCCCCCACCCAAAAACAACCAGTAAAGTTATCTGCAACCAGCCTGTACGCGACTGTGTCATCACCATTCCAAAAATTAAAAAAATGATTCCTATCCAAAAAAAAACTCCTTTGACTACATTTTTTTGATGCATCCAAAAAAGACTACACAAACCAACAAAACACAATGTACAAAGATTATTTGGCTGAGCCAAGTTTGCATATGGCCTTCCGCCAAATGGCATTTCTACGCCATAAATTCCAAGGCTATAAACACCCGTCCATTGCACCAACGCAACACCAACAGAAAATATTGCAGAAATTATCCAAGTTGATAGTACGTAATCAATTACTTCACTTTTATTAAATATAGGATATGCAATATAATTTCCCACAAAAACCGCAGATAGCCATATAAATATATAAAAAGCACTCATCCAAGCGTCACCGAAATACACAATTTTCCCAAACAAAAATTGAGCAACGATCATGAAAAAGCACAAAATAAAAAAAACAATTAATTTCAACGAGATATAAAAATCATGATTCCTATTTACACTAATTCCAAACAAAGCAAATAAAATTCCAAAAATTGCTACCCCATCACCCCAAGCAGATGTCCATGGATAATAATGATTCGGAATAAGCCACCCAAGTGCAGTTACCCCTATAAAATATATCATTTGTAAAATCTCAATAAAAAAAGCGTGCAAAGCACGCTTTTTTTATTATTTAAAAATTAGAACGATGTCTTGCATGATCCTGGCAGGAATTTAAGCAAGCCAGTGTTAGCCTTCAAAGTACCGCATGCCCATTGATTTACTTGAGTGGGCATATCTGAAGGAGCCAACGCTGTACCTGCCGCATTACGTGGCTCAAGTACTACAGCTACAGCATCGATATTGGAATCACCAAAACCTTGGGGAAGGACGCTAACGCGTCCATTGGTATCAGTGGAAACAGACGCGACATATTTGCTGGTGGAAGAGGCGCTTTCACAACCCCAACCATTAGCGGCCGGAGCGTTCGAAGCCGAACCACTTTGAAAAACTTCAGTGATGTTCGTGCGGCAACCTGATGCAGCCAGAATCACTTCAGCCATTTTTGCTTTCTTTGTGTAGTCCTGATAAGCAGGCAGAGCCACGGCAGCCAGAATACCGATAATCGCCACAACGATCATCAGTTCGATCAGGGTAAAACCCTTTTGAATAGAGCGCTTCATGAAAAACTCCTAGGTTGGTGAAGTACTTTTAATTAAGCAATCACCGTGCCAACTTTTACGCTAGTTGCAAGCAACCAAAATTTGACACGTTTGGCTACATTCAACGAAAACCGGGGAACATTTTTGGCGCCTCTGACCGCAAAGATGACAAATTTGTCAGCCCAAATGTCAGAGATTTTCACTCCACGACAAAGCGCATAGAGCTGCCTGCCAAGTCCACCGTATCGCCATTGAGCAGCGGCACAGAGAGCGGGCCCACCACTTGCCCATTGAGCTTGAGGTCTTCGCTGGCGCCTTCAAGCTGGGTCAGCACAAAGCCGTGGGGCTTCTGGGTGATGGAGGCGATGGCTACGCCAGGTTTGCCCAGCGTGGTGACAACCTTGAAGAGTGGAACTTCTTTGCCTTGCAAGCTGCCACTGAGCATGCGAATCACGGCATGGCGCTCTGGCAGTGCGGAGAGAGAGCCCTGAATGGTGGAGGCGAAGCTTGAAATCTCACCAAAGCCTGAGGGCGTGGCCAGTTTGGCGTAGTCGCTATCAGCTTCTTCAGAAATATGAGCCAGTACTTTCTTGATGGCCGCAGCAGCGGGTACATCTGGGTCGGCAATCACAGTGTCAAGAAAGCGAATTTTGTAGCGGCCGATGTCCAGCAGGTCGCCATTGAGCAATGGCTGCTTCTGGATGGCCCGGCCATTGACATAAGTGCCATTGGTGCTGCGCAGGTCTTCGATGCTGACTTTGCCGTCAGCGAGAATGATCACGGCATGCTCGCCGCTGACGGCCAGATTTTCGATCACGATGTCGTTGTAGGGACGACGACCCAAGGTCGTGCGCTCCTTAGTGAGCTGCACTTCCTTGATAACAGCACCATCGATTGAGATGACCAAAGTTGGCATGCTCGAAGCTCCTGAGGAAACGCCAAGTTCTACTTGGCTGCACTGGCTGGGACCGTTCACACTGTACGTGCGATTGCGCACAAAGTCACCAATCGTAACGCTGGTGAAACGCTATCGCATGTCACATCTTATTGCACGAATTAGATGGGATCGGGGGTTCTGATTGATTTTCTCAACGGGGCTTCTGTAAGCAGAAAACGTGCCGGTTTTCCTGCCATGCATTGACAGCTTCAAGCAGTTAGATACAACAAGGCCCGCGTTCTTACGAATAGCGGGCCTTGTTTGTCAGTGATTCAGCCAGTGCTGAAGCAGCTTAAAACGGGATATCGTCATCCATGTCGTCAAAACCCGACGCTGCGCGCTGAGGAGGGGGGGCCATGGGGGCGGGCGCTGGGCGCTGTTGCATGGGTGCCGGAGCGGGGCGTTGCTGCTGCATGGGTGCAGGGGCAGGTGCCGCGCGGCGGGGAGCTTCGTAGCTGCTTTCGCCATAGCCGTCGTCATTGCCGTAGCCGCCTTGACCTTGTGGCTGGCCACCGCCCTGGCGGCTGCTCAGCATCTGCATGGTGTCAGCGCGGATTTCTGTGGCGTAGCGTTCCTGGCCGGTGGCTTGGTCGGTCCACTTGCGGGTACGCAGGCTGCCTTCTACATAGACTTGGCTGCCCTTGCGCAGGTATTGACCGGCGATTTCAGCCAGGCGGCCGTTGAAGGTCACACGGTGCCATTCTGTGGCTTCGCGGTTTTCGCCGGTGTTCTTGTCGCGCCAGCGGTCTGTCGTGGCGATGGTGACGTTGGCCACTTGGTCGCCGCTGGGAAAGCTGCGCATTTCAGGGTCGCGGCCCAGATTACCGACGATGATGACTTTATTGACGGATGCCATAAATTTGCCTTTTCAAAAAGTGGCTCGGGCGATTGATGATGAGTCCCGAGCCAATGGAGTGCGCATTTTGCCCCAAGCGGAGTATGCCGAGCACGGGATTACCCTATGCCCGTCACGCCTGTCAGCCATGGCGGCCCACGGGGCGCAGCGGAAGGCTGACCACCAGCCACAGCAGCGTGAGCACGGCAGTCATGACAAACAGCCCCGGTACACCCGCCCATTTGGCCACGGCACCGCCAATGGCGCCGCCAGCAAACAAGCCCAGCGACTGCAGCGTGTTGTAAGCCCCCAGAGCTGCACCACGCAGCGGCGCAGGCGCCATGCGCGACACCAGGCTGGGCTGGGTCGCCTCCAATGCGTTAAAGCCGCAGAAGAACAGGAACATCAGCAGCGCCATGCACCAGATGGTGGGTATGGTGCCACTGGCGGCCAGCATGCCCAGCCCAATCTGCACCAGCAGCACCAGACCGATGGCACCCAACAAAGCCTTGCGCAGCTTGCCCTTGCGCTCCATGGAGAACAGCATGCCCATGGCCACAAAAGACAGCAGCACCGCTGGCAGATAGATATGCCAGTGCTGCTCCTTGACCAACCCGGACTGCACAAGCATGGTGGGCACGGCCACCCACATGGACATCTGCACGGTGTGCAGGATGAACACGCCAAAGTTCAGGCGCAGCAGGTCACGGTGGGCTAGCAAGTCGCTGAACTTGCGCTTGGGCGCATTGGCATGCTGTTCAGGCTCGGGCGGCACCACCCACAGCACCACAGCAACTCCAGCCATGGCCAGTGCGCAAGTCAGGCCAAAAATGCCCGACAGCCCAATCCATGCATTCAGCAGCGGGGCCAGCACCAGCGCCAGCGCAAACATCAGCCCGATGCTGCCGCCCACCATGGCCATGGCCTTGGTGCGCACGCCATCGCGGGTCAGGTCAGCCAGCAGCGCAGTCACTGCAGCGGACACGGCACCTGCGCCCTGAATGGCGCGACCGGCCATCAGCCCGGTGAGCGAATCGGCCATGGCGGCCATCAAGCTGCCCGCGGCAAACACCAGCAGACCGGCCACGATGACGCGCTTGCGGCCAAAGCGGTCTGACGCCAGGCCGATGGGCAGCTGAAACAGGGCCTGCGTCAGCCCATACAGGCCCATGGCCAAGCCGATCATGGCCGGGTCATCGCCGCCGGGGTATTTACGCGCTTCCAGCATGAAGACGGGCAGAACCAGAAACAGACCCAGCATGCGCAACGCAAAGATCAGCGCCAGCGCGCCGCTTGAGCGACGCTCCAGAGAAGTCATGGTGGTAGAGGATTTTTCCGCGCCCTGCGTGCCCGCACTAGGGGATGTATTGATTTTTTTCACGCTCAAATTTTGCCAAGAGTCGGAGTCTTATGCCCACGTTAACTAAATCACTGCTGAGCAAAAGAGAAGAAATAGAACTGTAGATTGTCCGTGAACCTGAATCCTCTAGTCACGAGCAGGCTCGTCTGACTATCATGGAGAGTTTTCCCCGCCTGGAGCGCCCGTGTCCCTGAAGCCTGATTCGTCCCCTGCTCACAAGACCGTCGAAACCGACGACAGCCTGTACCTGGGCCGCTCGCTCGCGCAGACACGTATCGCCATTCGCGGCGCACGCACGCACAACCTCAAGAACATTGACCTCGACATCCCCCGCAACCAGCTGGTGGTGATTACGGGTCTGTCGGGTTCGGGCAAGTCTAGTCTGGCCTTTGACACCTTGTATGCAGAAGGCCAGCGTCGCTATGTGGAAAGCCTCTCGGCCTATGCGCGCCAGTTTCTGGGCCGGCTTGATAAGCCCGATGTCGATCTGATCGAAGGCCTGTCGCCCGCCATCTCCATCGAGCAAAAGGCCACCAGCCACAACCCGCGCTCCACCGTGGGCACGGTCACCGAGATCAACGACTACCTGCGCCTGCTGTTTGCCCGCGCCGGCACGCCGTTTTGCCCCGACCACAACCTGCCGCTGCAATCCCAGACCATCAGCCAGATGGTGGACAGCGTGCTGCAGCTGCCCGAAGACACCAAGCTCATGATCCTCGGCCCGCTGGCGCGCGAGAAGAAGGGCGAATTTGCAGAGCTGTTTGTGCAGCTGCAGGCACAGGGCTATGTGCGCTTTCGCGTGGATGGGCAGATTTACGACGCCCAGTCTCTGCCCAAGCTGGAAAAGAACGAGCGCCACAACATCGACGTGGTGATTGACCGCGTCAAAGTCCGCGAAGACATCAAGCAGCGCCTGGCCGAAAGCTTTGAAGCCGCCCTGCGCGCTGGCGGCAACGACGCCGGTGGCCGCGTTCTGGCGGTGGAGATGGACAACGGCAAAGAGCATTTGTTCAGCGCCAAGTTCGCCTGCCCCTTATGCGACTACTCCCTGCCCGAGCTGGAGCCACGCCTGTTCTCCTTCAACTCGCCCATGGGCGCCTGTCAGGCCTGTGATGGCCTGGGCAACAGCGAAGACTTTGACCCAGACCGCGTCGTGCCCTTCCCTACGCTGAGTCTGGCCAGCGGTGCCATCAAAGGCTGGGACAAGCGCAACAACTACTACTTTTCCATGCTGGAAAGCGTGGCCAAGCACTACGGCGTGAGCACCGAAACACCATTTGACGAGCTGCCCGAGAACGTGCGCCACGTCATCCTCTGGGGTTCGGGCGACGAAGCCATGGCCTTCAACTATGTTTTTGAGAGCGGCGAACGCAAAGGCCAGGCCTTTATCAAGAGTCACCCCTTCGAAGGCATCATCCCCAACATCAAGCGCCGCTTTCGCGAAACCGAATCCACCGTGGTGCGCGACGATCTGGCCAAGATGCGCACCATCCGCAAATGCCCAGCCTGCGAAGGCACACGCCTGCGCCGCGAGGCGCGCTTTGTGCGCGTGGGCGAAGGCGATCAGGCCCGCGCCATCTATGAAGTCAGCCACGCCACGCTGGCCGATGGCCTGCACTGGTTCAAGCACCTGAGCATGGCCGGCGCCAAGGCCGAGATTGCCGACAAGATCGTGCGCGAGATTGCCTCGCGTCTGCTATTCCTCAACGACGTGGGCCTGTCCTACCTGAGCCTTGACCGCAGCGCCGACACGCTCTCGGGCGGCGAGGCCCAGCGCATTCGTCTGGCATCGCAAATCGGCTCCGGCCTGACGGGCGTGATGTATGTGCTGGACGAGCCCTCCATCGGCCTGCACCAGCGCGACAACGACAAGCTGATCTCCACGCTGGAGCATCTGCGCGACATCGGCAACAGCGTGATCGTGGTCGAGCACGACGAAGACATGATGCGCGCCGCCGACCAGATCATTGACATGGGCCCCGGCGCGGGCGTGCACGGTGGCCGCATCATGGCGCAGGGCACGTATGACGACATCAAGGCCAACCCCGAATCGCCCACCGGCCGCTACCTGAACGGCACGCAAAGCATTCCCGTGCCCAAGCACCGCACGCCCTGGCTGCCCGTGGTCAGCAAGACCGCTGATGGGGAAGAGGCCAAGAGCACATCGCAGTTCCCCACCACGGCAGCGCACAAGCGTGCCCGCAAAGATGCGGCAGTCGGCGACCTGCAAGCCCTGCGCGTAGAAGGCGCACGCGGCCACAACCTGAAGAGCGTAACGGTGGACTTCCCCGTGGGCCTGCTGACTTGCGTGACCGGCGTCTCGGGCTCGGGCAAGTCCACGCTGGTCAACGACACGCTGTATGCCGAAGTCGCCCGCCAGGTGCACCGCGCAGGCACCGAGCCCGCAGCGCATGACGACATCATCGGCATTGATTACTTCGACAAGGTCATCAACGTCGACCAGTCCCCTATTGGCCGCACACCGCGCAGCAACCCCGCTACCTACACCGGCCTGTTCACACCGATTCGTGAGCTGATGACCGAAACCACCACCGCCAAAGAGCGTGGTTATGGCCCTGGGCGCTTCTCTTTCAACGTCTCTGGCGGTCGCTGCGAAGCCTGTCAGGGCGACGGCGTGGTGAAGGTAGAAATGCACTTTCTGCCCGATGTCTACGTGCCCTGCGACATCTGCCACGGCAAGCGTTACAACCGCGAAACGCTGGAAGTGCTCTGGAAAGGCAAGAACATCTCGCAGATTCTGGAGATGACCGTAGAAGACGCGCACGCCTTCTTCAAAGACGTGCCCAGCATCGCCCGCAAGCTGCAAACGCTGCTGGATGTGGGCCTGTCCTATATCCGTCTGGGTCAGAGCGCGACCACGCTGTCGGGCGGCGAGGCCCAGCGCGTCAAGCTGGCGCAAGAGCTGAGCAAGCGCGACACGGGCCGCACGCTCTACATCCTTGATGAGCCCACCACCGGCCTGCACTTTGCCGACATTGCTCTCCTTTTGAAGGTGCTGCACCAGCTGCGTGATGCGGGTAACACCATCGTCGTCATCGAGCACAACCTAGACGTCATCAAGACCGCAGACTGGCTGATCGACATGGGCCCCGAAGGCGGCTCGGGCGGCGGCAAGGTCGTGGCCGTGGGCACGCCTGAAGAGGTGGCGGCCAACCCCGCCAGCGTGACGGGGCGCTATCTCAAGCCCTATCTCAAGAAACGCTGATTTGAATGAAAAAGGCTGCTAGCGCTTATACATCAAGCGCTAGCAGCTATCAAATTTAAGTCAAGCCTCTAGGGCTGCAGACGAATCAGCTTGCCGTCCGGGCCATCCGTCAGCAAGTAAACAAGCCCATCTGCGCCCTGGCGTACATCCCGAATGCGGTCACCCGTCTGGGCGTAGAGCTTGTGCTCGGCCAGCACCTTGCCGTCCTTGATCTCCAGCCGCGCAAGGTGGCGCCCCTTGAGCGCGCCAATCAGCAGATTGCCCTTCCAGGCCGCGCCATAGCGCTCGCCGCTTACAAAGGCCATGCCAGACGGTGCAATGCTGGGCTCCCAGTAATGCAGGGGCTGCTCCAGCCCCGCCTTCTGCGTGCTTTCGCCAATCTTGCCGCCGCCGTATTCCTCGCCATAGGTAATCACCGGCCAGCCGTAGTTTTTTCCGGGCTGCGGCAGGTTGATCTCATCGCCGCCCTGCGGGCCATGCTCATGCAGCCACAGCTTGCCGTCAGGCGCGATGCTCAGGCCCTGGCTATTGCGGTGGCCATTGCTGTAGATCTCTGGCAACGCGTCTTTGCGAGCCGCATACGGGTTATCTGCAGGCACGCTGCCGTCCTTGGCGATGCGGATGAGCTTGCCGTGGTGGTTGTCCAGCGTCTGCGCATCATTGCGGCGCGAATAGCGGTCACCCAGACTCAGGAACAGCGTGCCGTCACGCGCCTCGGCAATGCGGCAGCCAAAGTGGGCGCTGCTTTTGACCTTGGGGCGCTGACTGAACAGCACTTTCACGTCTTCCAGACTGCGCTCATCACGGGCAATGCGGGCCGTACCCAGCGCCGTGCTGTTCGTGCCCTTTTCGCTGCCGGGCTCGGCATAGCAAAAGTAGATGCGGCGGTTGCTGGCGAACTGGCTGTCCGCCACCACATCCAGCAAACCGCCCTGCCCGCCAAAGTCTACGGGTGGCACGCCGCTCAACTCAGACTGCTTTTGCCCCTTGCCATCCAGCAGCCAGAGCTTGCCTGCGCGCTCGCTCAGCACAAAGCGCTGGTCGGGCAGTGGGGCAATGGCCCAGCCATTGGCAATACCCGTCGCCAGCACCTCCTGCCGGGGAGCCGTGCCTTGCGCACCGGCGGCCAGCGCCAACAGGCCAGAGCCCATCAGCGCTGCCAGCCTCAGACGGCGAAATGGTGAGCATGTCATCACAAGCGGCCCTTCCATGGTGTTTTGCAGACAGTACCATGCAGGTCATGGATACCGCCAACCGCTCTCCCCTCGCTAGCCTCGCTCGCGCCCCTGATGCTGTCTGGGATTTCGTCATCGTCGGTGCAGGCATGGCCGGCACATCTACCGCCTGGCAACTGGCTCAGTCGGGCGGCGATGCCCCTCCTTCCGTGCTGGTGCTGGAGCGTGAATCACAGCCCGGTTATCACACCACCGGCCGCTCCGCCGCGCTGTTTGAAGAGCATTACGGCCCCGCGCAAGTGCAGGCCCTGACCCGCGCCAGCCGCGCCTTCTACGATGCACCGCCCACTGGCTTTGCCGACGCCCCCATCCTCTCGCCACGCGGCGTGCTCTACGTGGGCACAGCCGAGCAAAAACCACTGGTCGATGCCGCCTATGCCGAAGCCGCCATCCACTCCCCCAGCGCCCAGCGCCTGAACGCCGAGCAGCTCAAGGCGCTGGTGCCCGTGCTGAACACCGAAGTGCTGGTAGACGGTTTTCTGGATGACGGCGCGCGCGACATTGACGTGCACGGCCTGCACCAGGGCTACATCCGTGGCCTGCGCCAGCGCGGCGGCGAGCTGTGGTGCAACGCTGAAGTGCAAGGCATCACCCGCGCCAACGGTCTCTGGCACATCACCCTGCCGCAAGGCCGCAGCATTCAGGCCAAAACCCTCATCAACGCCGCTGGCGCATGGGCCGATGTGCTGGCCGCCATGGCCGGTGCAGCGCCCATAGGCATCGTGCCCAAGCGCCGCAGCGCCTTCACCTTCCCCGCCCCCGAAGGCATGGACGCCACGCACTGGCCCGCCATCATCAGCGCCGATGAAAACTGGTACATCAAGCCGGATGCTGGCCAGCTGCTGGGCTCGCCCGCCAATGCCGACCCCGTAGCCCCACACGATGTGGTGCCCGAGGAGCTGGACATAGCCACCGGCATTTATCACATCGAAGAAGCCACGACGCTGCAAATTCGCCGCCCATCGCACACCTGGGCCGGGCTGCGCTCGTTCGTCGCAGATGGCGAGCTGGTGATTGGCTGGGATGCATCGCCCACACCTGTCGCAGGATTCTTCTGGGTTGCCGGGCAGGGCGGCTACGGCATCCAGAGCGCTGCAGGCTACAGCTTGCTGGCGCGCAACCTGTTGCTAGGCGAGGCGGTGGATTCTTTGCTGGTGGGGCAAAAAGTGGATGCGATAGCTGTGTCGCCTGCGCGTTGCCAACAAAGCTGATCTTTATTGCTTGCAGCGCTTGTGTATCAAGCGCTAACTGCTATCAAAAAAGCGGCCTGTGCCCAAAGGCACAAGCCGCTTAAAAATTCAGCACGACCCGAAGCCGGGCCTGCCCAGATCAGTTCTCAATCTTCGCAAACTGAACAATCTTCGAGTACTTGGCAATCTCCGCATTGATGTACTTGCCCGCATCCACCTTGGGATCGGCTACCACGTTGCCGGTCTCTTCCATCTTCTTGCGGAACTCGGGCGAAGCCATCACCTCATCCAGCGCCGTCTTCAGCTTGGCAGCGATGGGAGCAGGCAGGCCCTTGGGCGCCATCATGGCGAACCAGCTGTTGATGTCTACATTCTTGAACTGGGGCAGTTCAGACAGCGCAGGAATATCGGGCGTGATGGCCGAGCGCTTGGCTTCGGTCGTACCCAGAGCCACCACCTTGCCAGCCTTGATCTGGGGCAGGCCGGAGGACAGCACAAACATGCCGAATTCGATGTTGTTGCCCACCAGATCGGTGGTCAGCGGAGCCACGCCCTTGTAAGGCACATGCGTCATCTGCAGCTTGCCCTGCTCCTTGATCAGCTCGCCAGCCAGGTGCAGCGCAGTGCCCACGCCGGAGCTGCCGTAGCTGAACTTTTCGGGGTTCTTGGCGACCAGGCTCACAAACTCGGCCGCGTTCTTCACGCCAGCCTTGTGCGATGCGACCAGCACCATGGGCTGGGAGCCGACCAGGCCGATGGGGGTAAAGTCACCAATGTTGTACTTCACCGCCTTGTTGATGAGCTTGGCGATAGCCAGTTCGTTATTGGCGCCCACCATGATGGTGTAGCCGTCCGCAGGGGCCTTGGCCACTTTTTGCGCACCGATAACACCACCAGCACCGCCCAGGTTTTCGACCACCACAGGCTGGCCCAGCTTCTTGCTCAGGCCGTCGGCCACCAGACGGCCCACCAGATCGGTGCTGCCGCCAGCGGGGTAGCCCACGACCATGGTGATGGCCTTGGATGGATAGTTGTCAGCGGCAAAAGCGGGGGCTGCAACGGCAGCGGCCATCAGCAGGCCTGCGGCCACAACGGTGCGGCGGAGTGTATTGGTGTTTTGCATGAAGTTATTCCAATTCTGTATGGGGTCGATTGTGCGAATACAGGGAAAGACTTTCTGTGCCGATGCAGCACATCCCCGTGCCATTTCAGCACAATTGCGTATTTTTTAATCGTTTTGGGGTGACAAGCGCCATCCGACGGTGACCGCCGCTATTGTTTTTCAGTGGGCAAGACCTGTTCTTGGCCTTGCCCAAAGTAATCGCTCAGTTACTGCCGGGTGATATCGGCCCAGAACTGCTCTGCCGCGGCACTCAATCGCCGCTTGGGTCGGTACAGACGTATGTCGAAATGCACATTCAGGCTGCTGTCGCCTGCCAGCGCCAAAAGGCCGGCCTGACAGTCACGCTGCACCATGGACCAGGGCATCCACGCCACACCCAGCCCCTTGAGCACGTACTCGTAATTGGCGTCGGCCGAGTCACAGTCAATGCAGCGGCGCAGCCTTGCCAGCACCGGGTTGCGGGCCAGGTGGTCTTCCACAAGCCGCCCCAGCGCCATGTTGTGCGAAAAAGCCAGATACGGCACGGAGCTAGCCCCCGGCTGCAGCGCCTGCGCCAGTGAGAACAGCGGTTTGCCCTGCGCATCGGTCCGCGCCACGGGCACCAGCTTGTCGTGCATCACGGTCAGGTGGCTGAACTGGCGGCCATCCAGTCGCACAGCAATGGCAGCGTGGTGATAGAGCAGCGCAAAGCTGACCTCGCCGCGCTGGAGCATGTGCACGGTTTCATCCAGCGTACGGGTCACGATGCATATCTGCGCGGTATTGAGCACGGCGCTGTAACGCGCCAGCCAGTCGGCCACGATGGTGCGGGCCAGCGTACGGCCAGTGGCCAGTGTCATCACATGGGCCTGCCGCCCGGCTACGGCCTGCAACTCGTCATGGGACTGGGCCAGCGTGCGCACCATTTGCTCGGCAGTGTCTCGAAAAGCCTCGCCTGCGGGCGTAAGCCGCACCGGGCCGCCGCCCGATTCAATCAGCGGCGTGCCCGCCCAGGCCTCCAGCGCGCGAATGCGGCGACCAAAGGCGGGGTGGGTGACATGGCGCAGCTCTGCCGCACGGGTAAAGCTGCGCTCCTGGGCCAGGAGCAGAAAGTCTTCCAGCCATTTGCTTTGCATGGCCAGAACCCTATCCTGGCTTAGCTGCGTGCTGCAGCCTGCAGCGTGGCGCGGGTGGCAATCGCGGCTTCGCGCGCTGCCTTGGCAAAGTCATCGCCCTGACCCGCATAAAGAATGGCGCGCGAGGAGTTGATGATGATGGGGCCGCCGCCAATGCGGGCCGCCTTGACGGTAGCCACGGCATCGCCGCCCTGTGCGCCCACACCGGGAATCAACAAGGGCATCGTGGGAGCCACGGCGCGCACGCGCTCGATCTCGTTGGGGCGGGTTGCGCCCACCACCAGACCCAGCTGGCCATTGGTGTTCCACGGGCCCTGGGCCAGCTTGGCCACATGCTCAAACATGGCGGGGTTACCGGGCACATCGGCCAGGTGCTGCGCCTGCAGATCGTCACCGCCGGGGTTGGAGGTGCGGCACAGCAGGAAGGCGCCCTTGCCTTCGTACTTGAGGTAAGGCGTGATGGAGTCAAAGCCCATGAAGGGTGACAGGGTCACGGCATCGGCACCGTAGCGCTCGAAGGCTTCCTTGGCGTACTGCTCGGCGGTGGAACCGATGTCGCCACGCTTGGCATCCAGAATCACGGGCACATGGGGTGCCACGCGGCGCATGTGTTCCATCAGCTTTTCCAGCTGATCTTCGGCGCGGTGAGCGGCAAAGTAGGCAATCTGGGGCTTGAAGCTATTCACCAGATCGTGAGTGGCATCGACGATGGCTGCACAGAAGTCGTAAATCTTGGACGCATCGCCCTTCATTGCGCCAGGAAAGCGGCTGGGTTCAGGGTCCAGACCCACGCACAGCATGGAGTCATTGCGCGTGGACGCGTCGCGCAGCATGTCGAGAAAATTCATAAAGGGAGATTTTAATTGCTCGCCTCTTCCAAGCCCCGCTACAGGTCTTGCGCCAAGGGGCAAAGCCGGCACGCCCTAACCAAGAGCCAGCGAGCAAGCACAGCAGCGCACCGACGGTGTCGTCCCCATTCCGCGAAGCGAGTGAGGGGGAAGCGGCGCAGCCGCTCAGGGGGAGAAGATCATTCCGGGGGAGATAATCCAGCCCATGCCTTCGTTCACGCCCAAACAGCTCATTCTTCTTGTTCTTCTCACCATCGTCTGGGGCCTGAACTGGCCCGTGATGAAACTGGGCGTGCAGCACTTCCCCCCGCTGTCGTTCCGCATGGTCAGCATGTGGATCGGCCTGCCGATTCTGGCCATCTTTGTCGCCAGCAAAGGCCTGCCGCTGACCATTCCGCGCAGCTACTGGGGACAGCTGGCCAAGCTCACCCTCTTCAACATGGTGCTCTGGCACTGCCTGATCATCATCGCCATCCCCACGCTCTCCAGCGGCCGCGCGGCGATTCTTGGCTACACCATGCCCATCTTCTCGGCCGTCTTCGGCAGCCTGTTCTTCAAGGACAAACTCGGCCCCCGCGCCTGGGCGGGCGTGGGCGCTGCTTTTTTAGGCGTTTTGCTGCTGCTGTGGCATGAAGTGGGCGCTTTAGGCAGCAAGCCCCTGGGCGTGATGCTGATGCTGATTGCCGCCGCTGGCTGGGCCTGGGGCACGCAACTGCTGCGCCGTACCGAAGCGCCCGTGCCGCTGATGACGCTATCGCTGTGGATGGTGGCCATCACCACCGTGGTGCTGACCGTACTGGCCTTTACCTTTGAGCGAAAACAGTGGCACGCACCCGACCAGAGCGCGATGGCTGCTATCGCCTTCAATGGCGTCCTGGTGCTGGGCTTTGCCCAGGCCGTCTGGTTTTACCTGGCCCGCAGCCTGCCGCCCGTGGCCTCCACGCTGAGCGTGATGATGATCCCGGTGCTGGGCGTCTTTGTCGGTGCCTGGTGGCTGGGCGAAGTGCTGCACTGGCAGGACTGGACGGCCGTGTGCCTGATGGTGGTTGCGATTGCTTCTGTGCTGTGGCCTAGCAAGAAGGCTTGAGGTCTTTTTGGGCTCTAGCGCTTATGAGTTAAGCGCTAGAAGCTATTGTTTTTAATTGTTCTTCGTCGCAAGCGACAGGGGCCGGGATTTCGCCCCGGCGGGCGACTCACTTTCTGGCGTACCCGAAAGTAAGCAAAGAACACGGCCCCTACTGCCCACGACCCCTTCGCTGCGCTGCGGGGCAACCTGCGCCGTCAACCTCTTGAGGCAGTGCGGCAAAACTCACTGCGCGCCTTTGGCGCTTCGTTCAAACAGGTTGCCGCAAGTCAGATCACGAAGCGTCTGCACTCTGCGGTGCAGACGCCAGCCCCAAGAGGCCGCCGTCGCAGGCATGGTCACAAGGGGCAGTACCGGGTACGGGATAGCTTCTTTGAAAAACTAATAGCAGCTACCGCAATCATTAATTGGGTTTGAAGCCAATTTCGTCACAAGTCTTGCAGGCCGTCCGATCCCGCCCGTCTGGCTGCGCCTGTGGCACGCGGTTCAGGCTGCGGGCATTGGCACCGAAGAGTGCCAATGCTTCGTGCTCTAACTTGCGGCAACGTGTTTGAGCGGCGCGCGCAGCGCAAAGCGAGTTTTGCAGCATCGCAGACTGAATTGCGTGACGCAGGTTTGCCCGGAGCGAAGCGTAGGGACGCAGACAATCGGGTCGCCTTTTCTTTGGGTACTTGTCTTTTGGCGAAGCAAAAGAAAGTACCTCGCCTGCCGGGGCGAGACCCGGCCTCTGCCCTGAAATCAAGCAAGCCTCAGAAATCGACTCAAATCGACATCCACCCCAATCACAGCAAGCGCCACCAGCTACAAAAACAAAAGCGCACTGCGTTTCCACAGTGCGCTTCATAGCCATGAGCTAAGCGAAAGGTTTACGCCGCTTGATGCTGGGCACCGCGTGCCTGCATGAACTTGCCCAGTCCGACCACCAGCACAGCACCGGCGGCAGCGGCCACGTAGTGCAGCCAAGGGTGAGCCAATGCGACCCCATGCAGCAGGTTGTCGTTGACGATGGTTTCACCGCCCACCCAGCCGATCAGCGCTGCACCCAGCGTGATGATGACGGGGAAGCGTTCCATCAGCTTGATCATCAGCGTGGAGCCAAAAACCACCAGAGGGATGGAAATGGCCAGGCCCAGGATCAGCAGAACCATATTGCCCTGCGCAGTGGCGGCCACGGCGATCACGTTGTCCAGGCTCATCACCAGGTCTGCGATCAGGATGGTGCGAATGGCGACCATCATCGAGCCGTTACCCTTGGATTCGCCGTCGCCGTCTTCTTCGCCCGTCAGCAACTGGTAGCCGATCCACAGCAGCAACACACCGCCGATGACCTGCAGGAAGGAGAGCTCCAGCAGCTTGGCTGCCACCACCGTCAGCACAATGCGCAGCACCACGGCGGCGCCGGATCCAAACATGATGGCTTTTTTCTGCTGTTCAGGGGGGAGTGAGCGTGCGGCGAGCGCAATCACGACGGCGTTATCGCCAGAGAGGATGATGTTGATCCAGATGATCTTCACCAGACCGATCCAGAAATCGGCGCTATTGAGAAATTCCATTTGTAACTCCACTGTTATGAATGTGAAAGCGCCGCTTGAGGCGGCGCTTTCTTTTAAGAGTGGAGGCAGTTTAGGGGCCTGAGCCCACTTTGCCAGTTCGTAATACTGCGTAAATTCAGCGCAGCATTACGAACTCTGCACAGGGCTTACTTCTTCAGCAGGCCTTGCAGCAGGCGACCCATTTCGGATGGGTTGCGAGTGATGGTGAAACCGCACTCTTCCATGACAGCCAGCTTGGCATCTGCAGTGTCAGCGCCACCGGAGATCAGGGCACCTGCGTGGCCCATGCGCTTGCCGGGAGGAGCAGTCACGCCAGCGATGAAGCCGACGATTGGCTTCTTCATATTCGCCTTGCACCACATGGCGGCTTCAGCTTCATCGGGACCGCCGATTTCACCGATCATGATCACGGCATCGGTGTCGGGATCGTCGTTGAAAGCGCGCATCACGTCGATGTGCTTCAGGCCGTTGATGGGGTCGCCACCAATACCGACTGCGGAGGACTGGCCAATGCCCAGTTCGCTCAGCTGAGCCACGGCTTCGTAAGTCAGCGTGCCGGAGCGCGAGACCACGCCGATGCGGCCCTTCTTATGGATGTGACCGGGCATGATGCCGATCTTGATTTCGTCAGGCGTAATCAGACCGGGGCAGTTCGGGCCCAGCAGCAGAGTTTCCTTGCCGCCAGCCGCCACCTTGGCGCGCATTTTGTTGCGCACTTCCAGCATGTCACGGACAGGAATGCCTTCGGTAATGCAGATGGCCAAGTCCAGGTCGGCTTCAACAGCTTCCCAGATGGCAGCGGCAGCACCAGCGGGAGGCACGTAGATCACGGACACGGTGGCGCCAGTTTCCTTGGCTGCATCTTTGACGGAACCAAAGATTGGGATGTCGAAAATCTTTTCGCCAGCCTTCTTGGGGTTCACACCGGCGACGAAGCAGTTCTTGCCGTTCGCGTATTCCTGGCACTTTTCAGTGTGGAATTGACCAGTCTTGCCAGTAATGCCCTGGGTAATGACTTTGGTGTCTTTATTGATAAAGATCGACATGTGTGTATCTCCGGGGCGTATTACTTAACGGCAGCGACGATTTTTTCAGCCGCTTCAGCCATGGTGTCGGCAGCAATGATGGGCAGACCGGAGTCAGCCAGAATTTGCTTGCCCAGCTGTTCGTTGGTGCCCTTCATGCGCACAACCAGAGGCACGTGCAGGTTCACGGCCTTGCAAGCGGTAACCACGCCATTGGCAATGGTGTCGCACTTCATGATGCCGCCGAAGATGTTGACCATGATGCCCTTGACTTCAGGGTTCTTGAGCATGATCTTGAAGGCTTCGGTGACCTTCTCGGCTGTTGCGCCGCCGCCCACGTCCAGGAAGTTGGCTGGCTCGCCGCCATACAGCTTGATGGTGTCCATGGTGGCCATGGCCAGACCAGCACCGTTCACCAGGCAGCCGATGTTGCCGTCCAGCGAGATGTAGGCCAGATCGAACTTGGAAGCTTCCACTTCGGCAGCGTCTTCTTCGTCCAGATCGCGGTAAGCCACGATTTCTGGGTGACGGAACAGCGCGTTGGGGTCAAAGTTGAACTTGGCGTCCAGCGCCATCAGGTTGCCCTTGGAGTCGCAGTTCAGGGGGTTGATTTCCACCAGCGACGCGTCGGTTTCCATGTAGCACTTGTAGATCTTGGCGAAGATGTCTACGGCCTGGTCAATGGAAGCGCCTTCCAGACCGATGGCAGCTGCCACCTTGCGCGATTGCGCTTCGGTGATACCGGCCAGCGGGTCGATCATTTCGGTAACGATCTTCTCGGGAGTGGAGTGAGCCACTTCTTCGATGTCCATGCCGCCTTCGCTCGAAGCGATCAGGGCCACCTTCTGTGTAGCGCGGTCAGTCACCAGCGACACATACAGTTCGTTCTTGATTTCGGCGCCATCTTCGATGTACAGGCGGCGAACCTTCTGGCCTTCTGGGCCAGTCTGGTGCGTCACCAGCTGCATGCCCAGAATCTGCTCAGACAGCTTCTGCACGTCGTCAATGGTCTTGGCAACCTTCACACCACCACCCTTGCCGCGGCCACCCGCGTGAATCTGGGCCTTCACGACCCACACGGGGCCACCCAGCTTCTGGGCTGCTTCAACAGCCTCTTGCACTGTGAATGCAGGAATGCCACGGGGAACGGGCACACCAAAATGGCGCAAGATTTCCTTGCCTTGGTATTCATGAATCTTCATGACTTTGTCTCTCTGAACTGAGGGGAAATACCCGCTTGTCGCAGACTCTGTGGAGCCTGGCCATCGGGTTCTTATGACATGGCGAGGAGGAATGTACCATGCTGCACCGCGCAAAACGACCCCTCAATATGCGCAGAATCCACAATTTCGCGCATCTTTGTCGCGTTCGCGAAATTGCTGCAATGTATTGAATTCGTTGGAAAAATTATCTCTACACGATATTTTTTCTTCCCGCAACTTTCTTATGTCTTATATAAAAGTGAAGGGCCTTGAACTAGTCGTGGAGGGCAGGCTGGCAATGTGCTGACAACTCGCAATAGTCACAGCATGAACTAGGCCATTTGTGGGTGATCTGCTTAAAACACAGGCAGCGCGCATCCCACCTCAGATTCAAGGACAATCGACGCCGGAAAGCGGCAATGGTGCCGCAGGCAGCGGCATGAAAATAATCAAATGCGCGCGCCGGTGCAGGAGAAAATGCAATGGCAAAAGTCTTTATCGACGGTGAAGCAGGGACCACAGGTCTGCAAATCCGTGATCGTCTGGTGGATTTCGCAGGTGTAGAGCTGGTCAGTATCGACCCCGCACTGCGCAAAGACCCTGCCGCCAAACGCGCCCTGATTGCCGGTGTCGATCTGGTCATTCTGTGCCTGCACGACGATGCAGCCCGCGAAACCGCCGCCATGGTGGACTCCATCACCGCAGAAACTGGCCGCGCCATCAAGATCATTGATGCATCGACCGCTCACCGCACGGCTCCCGACTGGGTCTACGGTTTCCCCGAACTGCGCGCAGGCCAGCTCGACGCTGTGAAGACCGCCACCCGCGTCTCCAACCCCGGCTGCTACGCCACGGGCGCCATCGCCCTGCTGGCACCGCTGGTGGCTGCGGGCCTGATTCCTGCAGACTTCCCCGTCAGCCTGCCTTCCGTGTCCGGCTACAGCGGCGGCGGCCGCCCCATGATCGAAGCCTATGAGGCCGGCAACGCTGCGCCTTACGAGGCTTATGCACTGGGCCTGTCGCACAAGCACATCCCCGAAATCCTGCACTACACCGGCATGACACGCCGCCCCGTGTTCATCCCTGCAGTCAGCAACTTTGCCCAAGGCATGCTGGTGCAGCTGCCGTTGCACCTCGACCTGCTGCCCGGCGCGCCCAAGGCCGCCGACCTGCACGATGCACTGGCCAGCCACTACGCCGCCACCAACACGAGCGCCAACTGGGTCAGCGTGCTGCCCCCGACGGACGACAACAAGCTGGCCGCTGACACCTTGGCCAACACCAACAAGCTGGAGCTGCGCGTGTTTGCCAACGAGCAATACCGCCAGGCCGTGCTGATTGCGCGTCTGGACAATCTGGGCAAGGGCGCCAGCGGCGCTGCCGTGCAGAACCTGCAGATCATGCTGGGCCTGTAAGCCACCCCGAGCAGTACAAAAACGGCCCGCATGGGCCGTTTTTTTCGTCTACGCTTTGCTTCTGAAACCAGAGCGGCCAGCGCACATCGATGGCTATATTTATGCAAAAAATGGAACGAGACCAAGTCAAGACAAGCGCAAACAGCTATGCATTCAGGAGTAATTTCTGGAGCACGCAGGCATGACCCAGACTGACGCCACAGACAAAGCCACCCTCATCGGCCTGCTGGCCGTGCTCTGCTGGAGCTGCACCATAGGCCTGATGCGCGCCGTGGCCGAGCCACTGGGCGCCGTGGGCGGTGCCGCAGCGCTCTACACCACAGCCGCCATCTGCATTGCCGTGGCGCGCGGGCGCAAAGGCTGGCGTGAAGTGGCCCGCTGGCGCGAAATGCACCCGGTTTATCTCTGGGGCTGCGGCGTGCTGTTTGTGATTTATGAGGTCTGCCTGTCCGTCGCCGTGGGGCTGGCAGACGACCGCAGTCAGGCCATGGAAATCGGCGTTATCAACTACCTCTGGCCCAGCCTCACCATCGCCCTGGCCGTGCTCTGCCGCCAGCAATTAGCGCGCTGGTGGCTTTGGCCCGGCCTGCTGATTTGCCTGTGGGGTCTGGCCCGCGTGCTGGGTGGCGACAGCTTCAGCCTGCCCACGCTATGGACCCATGTGCAAGGCAACCCGCTGGCCTACGGCATGGCCTTTGCCGCCGCCCTGCTCTGGCCCACCTATTCGCTGCTGGCACGCCGCTATGGCGCAGGTTTTAACGCCGTGGGCTTGTTTGTCACTGGCACCGCCCTAGTCTTGTGGCTGCAATGGTTCAGGCTGGATGCTGCACCCGTCATGCAATGGTCATGGCCCGCTGGTGCGCAACTGTTCATGGCCGGCGCGCTGACGGCGCTGGGCTATAGCTGCTGGGAACACGGTATTCAGCACGGCAAGCTGGCCGTGCTGGCGGCGGCCTCGTATTTCACGCCCGTGCTCTCGGCCTTGATGGCCAGTTTGCTGCTGCAAGTGCTGCCGGGCTGGAGCTTCTGGCAAGGCGTGGTGCTAGTTACGCTGGGGTCGTTGATTTGCTGGTGGGCGACACGCAGTCAATAAAAGCAGTTCCAGACATAGAAATAGCATCCAGCGCTCAATGGTATTGCGCTAGCAGCTATTAAATCAGGAGTCACTTGATGTGACAGCTACGCCGTCAGCCAGATGCCTACGCCCAGCACCACGGCGTGTACGCCCATCAAAAGCCACAGCAGCGTCCACGATGGCTCGGCCATGTCTTCCAGCAATCCGTGCACCTTGTCGCCCAGAAAAGCGCGCAGCGCCGGGTCGCCCTTGCTGGCCTCGGTGCCCCACTCAGCGCGGGTCTGCCCCCATTCGTCCATCAAGTCCGACAGCGGCAGGCGGTTGAGCACGGTGCGCACTACCCACTGCACGGCGCGGCCGTCGCCAATCCACGGTTTCAAGTGCTCCATGGCGGCGCTCATGGTCAGCAGGTCCGCCGTTTTGTGCATGGCCTTGTGCGCGCGGGGCATGGATTCCACGCGCTGGGCCAGCATCTCCGCCAGCCGCTGCGACAGGCCCTGGCCGTAACGCGCCACCAGTTTGCCCGTGGCGCGAGCCCGCCCGATCTGCAGGCCGACAAAGACATAGGCCGGAATGATGAACACCAGCAGCAAGGCCACCACTAGCGACGGTGAAAACAGCAGGGTAATAAACGCCCCCGCGCCGCCCGCATGGGCCGCTGCGGGCATGCCTGGTCCGTTCAGCCGCGTGAAGTAGAACGCGGTCGTGGTGCCGCCCAACACGAGGGCCAATGCCAGGCCGAGCATCAAGCCGCCCAACAGGGATTTACCGGCACTCAGGCCAACGCGCAGGGCGGATGGGGAGTCTGTAGTCGAGGCGGCAGCGGGCATGCAGGGTCCTTTGCATCACAGAGTCAAACGGGTGGCTGAATCAATCAGCCTCATCACCTTCGTCGAAGTCTGAGTATGGTGCCTCTCGCAAAACTCGCGAAGCCACGCCTGAGGAAAAGCCCCGCGAAGCCATAAAGCGCAGCTGTTTGGCTTTTTCCTTGATATTGGCGGGCGGCATGCCAAAGCGCTTGCACCACAGCTCCCGGGCGCGCTCCAGCTCGGTGTCGCGCAATTGCTCGCTGGCGTTGCGCACCATTTCATCGTCCAGCCCTTTGCTGCGCAGCTCCTGCAACAGCCGCGCCGTGCCAAAGCGGCTGGCCTTGCTGTGAATGACGGAGTCCACCACTCGCTGCTCGCTGATGAAGCCGCGCTTTTCCAGCTCATCCAGGGTTGCGCGCAGATCGTCGCCCTCTTCCACATACGGCGCCAGCTTGCGCTGCAACTCCAGCCGCGAATGCTCGCGCTGACTGAGCAGCTTCAAGGCACGACCTTTGAGCGAGAGCTTGGCAAAGCTCATGAACACATCTCCACAACAAAAAAGCGCAGGGGTTACCTGCGCAAAGATGGCAAACTTTTCAAAACTGGCGCGGCCCAAGCGATGGGAGCTGCCGTCCCCCTTCGTTGCGCGCAGCGCTTAGAGAGGGGGAAGGCGCGCCGCGCCTCAGAGGGATCAGCTGATCACACCGTCTTCATCCACGGCTGCATTCTTGTCCGCCTTCTTGCCCTTGGCAGGCTTAGCCGCTTCTTCACCCGCAGCACCGGGCAGCGGGGCAATGCCCAGGCCGTCGCGCACCTTGTTTTCAATTTCAAAGGCCAGTGCGGGGTTCTCACGCAGGAATTCACGCGAATTGTCACGGCCTTGGCCGATTTTTTCGCCGTTGTAGGCATACCAGGCACCACTCTTGTCCAGAATCTTGGCGGTCACGCCCATGTCCAGAATTTCGCCTTCGCGGCTGATGCCTTCGCCGAACAGAATGTCGAACTCAGCGGTCTTGAAGGGAGGCGAAACCTTGTTCTTCACGACCTTGACCTTGGTTTCGTTGCCGATAACCTCGTCGCCCTTTTTGATGCTGCCGGTGCGGCGAATGTCCAGACGCACAGAGGCGTAGAACTTCAGAGCGTTACCGCCGGTGGTGGTTTCTGGCGAGCCAAACATCACGCCGATCTTCATGCGGATCTGGTTGATGAAGATGACCATGCAGTTGGTCTTCTTGATGGTGGCGGTCAACTTGCGCAGCGCCTGGCTCATCAGACGAGCTTGCAGGCCGGGCAGGGAATCGCCCATTTCGCCTTCGATTTCAGCCTTGGGGGTTAGCGCAGCGACCGAGTCAATCACGATCAGGTCCACGGCACCAGAGCGCACCAGACTGTCGCAAATTTCCAGAGCCTGCTCACCCGTGTCGGGCTGGCTGATCAGCAGATCGTTGAGGTTCACACCCAGCTTCTGGGCGTAACCGGTGTCCAGGGCGTGCTCGGCATCAATAAAGGCGCAGGTGCCGGCCTGCTTTTGCATTTCAGCGATGACCTGCAGCGTCAGCGTGGTCTTGCCCGACGATTCAGGGCCGTAGATTTCAATCACGCGGCCACGGGGCAGGCCACCTACGCCCAGAGCAATATCCAGACCCAGCGAACCGGTGGAAACCACCTGAATGTCCTGAATCGCTTCACCTTCACCCAGCTTCATGATGGTGCCTTTGCCAAACTGCTTTTCAATCTGGGCGAGGGCAGCAGCCAGCGCTTTGGATTTTTCGCTGTTGGCGTCGTTGGTCTTGGCGATGGCGTTCATTTCAGGCTCCGGGTAAGTTGGGTGACTGTCTGTGATTCAACCTGTTTTTGCATTCAGGCTGGATGCTTGAACAGTAGTTTATGGGCTTGTACTGGTCTCGTGTTTAAATATTTAGTCAGTTTGCCTTACTATTATTCATGAGCGAAATTTCCCCGGTCACCCCGCCTCAAGACGTCTGGCGGCAAACCCATCTGGGCCGTCTGCTGGGCCACGCCATGCGCCGCTTCGATGCGCGGGTGCTGCAGCTCATGGCCCGCGATGTAGAAGTGCCGCTGGCGCTATCCAACCTCGCTGCACGCGACAAGGTGGGGGCGGCACATATCCACATCACGCGGCATCTGTCGCTGGCGGGCGACCGCATTACGGATCTGGCCGAGAAGGCTGGCATGACCAAGCAGGCCATGGCCGATCTGGTTCTGCAATGCGAGGCCTGGGGCCTGGTCACGCGCGAAACCGACCCGCACGATGCGCGCGCCAAGCGTGTGCGTTTTACCGAGGCAGGGTTGGCATGGCTGCACGCCTTTCATGCCGCCGTCACGCAGGCGGAAACCGAGTTTCGCGAAGCTGTCGGAGACGATGTAGCGACCGTTGTAGCGCTGGGGCTGGAGGCTTACGCCGACGGTTACTGACACCCGCTGTCCGCTGCCAAAAATTCCGTAAAGGAAGCAGAGCCCCTCTCTACAATGGCTGCAAAAGTGCAACCAGCACAGATAACAGCAGGAGACAGAGATGCGCATACTGATTGCCGAAGACGACCAGGTGCTGGCCGATGGATTGCTGCGCACACTGCGCAGCTCGGGTGCCGTGGTCAGCCATGTAGCCAATGGCAGCGAGGCCGATACTGCCTTGCTGACCAGCAGCGAATTTGATTTGCTGATTCTCGATCTGGGACTGCCCAAGGTCCATGGGCTGGAGGTTCTCAGGCGCCTGCGCGGGCGCGGTGATGCGCTGCCGGTGCTGATTCTGACAGCCGCCGACTCCATTGAGGAGCGCGTACAGGGCCTGGACTATGGTGCCGACGATTACATGGCCAAGCCCTTTGCCCTATCCGAGCTGGAAGCGCGTGTGCGGGCTCTGACACGGCGCGGCATGGGTGGGGCCAGCTCCACCATCAAGCATGGTCCCCTGGTCTATGACCAGACCGGCCGCGTGGCCACCATTGACGGCAAGATGATCGAGCTGTCTGCCCGTGAGCTGGGCCTGCTGGAAGTACTGCTGCAGCGCGCGGGCCGTCTGGTCAGCAAAGACCAATTGGTGGAGCGCCTGTGCGAGTGGGGCGAAGAGGTGAGCAACAACGCCATTGAGGTCTATATCCACCGCCTGCGCAAGAAGATCGAGAAGGGGCCGATTCGCATCGCCACCGTACGCGGTCTGGGCTATTGCCTGGAAAAAATCCCCAGCTGAACCGACTTCGCAATTCATAGCTGCTAGCGCTTATTCAGAAAGGGCTAGAGGCCAAAAATGCTTAAAACCACCGAGCAGCCGTCTTGAAGATCTTTCAGCGTGAGCAGCGCTCCCTCTTTGGCGAGATCCTTGACTGGATGCTCACGCCCCTGCTGCTGCTGTGGCCCGTCAGTCTGGCTTTGACCTGGCTGGTGGCGCAGGGCCTGGCCAACAAGCCGTTCGACCGCGCGCTGGAGTACAACGCTCAGGCGCTGGCGCAGCTGGTCATCGTGCAGCGCGGCAAGGTTCAGTTCAACCTGCCACAGTCCGCCAGCGAGATTTTGCGGGCCGATGAGTCGGACACGGTGTTCTTTCAGGTCAGCGGCACCAAGGGCGAATATCTGGCCGGCGAGCGCGACCTGCCCCGCCCGCCCGTCACGGAGGAAGAGCCGCCCACCGGCACCGTGCTGCTGCGCGATGAGGAGTACAAGGGCATTGATTTGCGCGTGGCCTATATCTGGGTGCGCATGCCTCTGCCGGGCGAGCCCAGCGCGCTGGTGCAAGTCGCCGAAACGCGTGAAAAGCGCAGCGTGCTGGCCACGGAAATCATCAAGGGCGTGATGCTGCCGCAGTTCGTCATCTTGCCGCTGGCCGCCCTGCTGGTGTGGCTGGCGCTGGCGCGGGGCATCAAGCCGCTGCACCGGCTGGAGGAGCGCATCAGAGCCCGCAAGCCCGAAGACCTGTCCCCCATCAACCACAAGGATGTACCGCTGGAGGTGGTGCCGCTGGTCGATTCGGTCAACGACTTGCTGCAGCGGCTCGATGGATCCATCGTCACCCAAAAACGCTTTCTGGCCGATGCGGCGCATCAGCTCAAGACCCCGCTGGCAGGTCTGCGCATGCAGGCCGATCTGGCCCAGCGCGAGGGCACGAATACAGAGGATTTGAAGCGTTCGCTGGCGCAGATCGGCCGCTCATCCATGCGCGCCACCCATACCGTCAACCAGCTGCTGGCGCTGGCGCGCGCCGAAAGCGCCGTGCCCGCCATGCAGGGCTGCAACCTGGTGCGCATCGTCACCGATGTGTTTCAGGACTGCCTGCCGCGCGCCATGGACAAGCATATTGACCTGGGCTACGAGGGCGCCAGCGCCAGCACGCCCGGCGTCTGGCTCAATGGCAATGCCACGCTGCTGACGGAGCTGGTGCGCAACCTGGTGGACAACGCCATTAACTACACGCCATCAAGCAGCGAACACCCTGGCATGGTCACCGTGCGCGTGCAGGCCGATCACTTTGGTCAGGTGCTGCTGCTACAGGTGGAAGACTCCGGCCCCGGCGTGCCGCAATCTGAGCGCGAACTGATTTTTCAGCCCTTTTACCGCGCGCTGGGCACCGAAGCTGATGGCTCAGGACTGGGCCTGCCCATCGTCATGGAGATCGCACGCCAGCATGGTGCGCAGGTGCTGCTGCAGGACACCAGACCCGGCCACACCCCGCCGGGCGCGCTGTTTACCGTGCGCTTCAAGGCCATGCCCGGACAACGCTGAGCGGCCCTTTATGCGCCCAATTTGCAGTGGCCTGAGTAGCGGAAATTGCGTATTCCGTAACCAGACAGTTACCCTAGAATGAATTCCACTATAGGTCGCACCGTGAGTCAGCGCTAGCGCTCTTCGGATGCGGCCAATTTGGAATCATCGGATCCTGGGAACATTTTTCATGCAACGTCGCCACTTCATCTGCTCCGCCACCGCTGCGGCCATCGCCTCTTCTTTCTCCGGCCTGAGCATGGCGCAGGAGGCCTCACGCCCACTGCGCATCGTCGTGCCTTTCCCTGCCGGCGGCCCTACCGACATGGTGCCCCGCAACATGCAGGACGTGCTGATCAAGCTGCTAGGCGGCCAGCCCGTGGTGATTGAAAACAAGGCCGGCGCAGGCGGCTCCATCGGCATGGCCGAAGTGGCCCGCACCACCGACGGCGTGACCTTCGGCATCGCCACCCTGTCCACCCACGGCGTGAACCCTGCCGTGTTCAAGAAGCTGCCCTACGACGCGATCAAAGACTTCGTCGGTGTAACCGAGATCGTCAAGGCACCCGGCGTGCTGGTGATCAACCCCAAGCTGATCCCTGTGAAGACCTTTGCCGAATTCGTGGCCTACCTGAAGGCCAACCCCGGCAAGGTGTCCTATGCCACGCCTGGCAACGGCACCATCGGTCACATGTGGGGCGCTCAGTTCCTCAAGAGCACAGGCACCGAGATGCACCACATCCCCTACCGTGGTTCCGCTCCGGCCATCAACGACGTGCTGGGCGGCCAAGTGCCTGTGTATTTCGACCAGGTGAACTCTTCTCTGCCTCACATCAAGTCGGGCAAGGTGCGTGCGCTGGCCGTTTCCTGGCATGAACGCCTGGATGTGCTGCCCGATGTGCAGACCTATGCACAAGCCGGTCACCCCGACCTGAACGAGCCATCCTGGTTCGGTCTGGTAGCCCCCAAGAACACGCCCGCCGCGCAAGTGGATCGCGTGCAAAAGGCCATCATCGCTGCACTCAAGGACCCAGCCGTCAAGCAGCGCATGGCTGATCAGGGCCTGTACCCCTCGGGCACATCGAGCGCCGACTTCACCAAGCAGATCGCCAGCGAAGTGGCCAAGATGAAGAAGCTGGCAGCCGCCGCCAATATTCAGATGGATTAAAAACAGGAGCTGCTTGCGCTCGTCGCAACTGCTTTTGACAACAAAAAGGCCTGCAGATGCAGGCCTTTTTTGCGCTGGCAGCTATCAAAAATTACTTTGAACAAGCCTGCAAAGCTCTGGGCAGCAGGTTCTTGCCCGCCAGCAGCGCCACATCGTTCTTGAAGCTGGCCGTGGCCTTGGGCAGGCGCAGCGCATAGGTGGTCACCTCGGGGCGCTCCTGCACCACGCGCGCGGTGCGCACGCCCTGGCGCGTAAAGATGCCCAGCTGGCGCTGTGCCGCTTCTTCTGTGGAGAAGCGGCCCAGCGACAGGCCGGGCTCCAGATTGCCACCTGCGCGGTCAAAGTCGATGTTCATCAGGCGCAGCTCGCCGCGCTTGCGGTCCAGAAACTCGGCATCTGGGAACTTGCCCATGTAGACCATCCAGCGGCCATTCTGGTGGCTTGGCACCAGCTCCCAGTCGCCCTTGGCTTTGCTGGCCAGCGCGCGGCGAATGCTGTCGGCCTGATTTTCTTCAATATTACCGGCCTGATAGCAGGTCTCGGGCTCCTTCGCGGCCTTGGCTTCTTTCAACTCTTTCGCTTCTTTAGCCTCTTTGGCTTCCTTCGCCTCCTTGGCCGCTAAAGCAGCTGCCTCGGCCTTGGCGTCTTTGGCCTCGGGTTTGGCTTCGTGCTCAGGCTCTGGCTTGGGGGCTGGTGCGCTGTCGTCCACCGCCGGCGGCTCGGCTTCTTGCGGTGCAGATTCGGCAGGCTCGCTGCCCTTGTCCTGCGGGGCATCCTGCTTTGGCAGCACCAGCGCATCGGGCTTGATCTGCTCTTGCGCACGCTGCGGCTCGGACTGCACTTCCGGCGCCAACCCCATGCTGGCCAGATAGCCGTGGCTCCACATGTAGTAGCCCGCGTTACCCAGCAGCAGCAGCAAGAAAATGATTCTCAGCATAAATCTCCCTCGAATGCCGTCTTATTTTTGCAGCGGGCTGCTAGCCGGGCGCACGCTGATTTCAGAACTGGTCACCGCCTGCAGGCCCGTGGCTGTGCGCACCATGAAGCCACCATCTGCCGCCACGCCTTCGGCCATGCCGCTGGTGCCGTCGCTCAGATTCACCTCTCGGCCCGCCAGCAGGTCGCGCTGGGCAAAGCGGGGCAGCAAGGGCGCAAAGCCGTGCTGGGCAAAGGCCTGCACCTCGGCCACCAGCGCCGGCAATATGCAAGCCAGTGCCGTGGGGGCGTCCAGCGCCATATCCAGCTCCTGCAAACAAGCCGGGGCCGTGCGCATGCCGTCGCCGGGGCGCGGACGCACGTTGATGCCAATGCCAATCACCACATAGCGCGGCGCGCTCATATCGTGCTGGTGGGTGCCGACAAAACTGGCGGTCTCAATCAGAATGCCGGCCAGCTTGCGGTCGCCTTCCAGCCACAGATCGTTAGGCCATTTGATGCCAATCTTGGGCGCACGCCCTGCAGCGGGCAGATGGGGCTGCAGGCTCTCGGCCACGCTCACGCCCACAGCCAGCGACAGGCCGGACCAGTCCCTGGGTGCCAGTGGCAGACCCAGAGAAAACATCAGCGAATCGCCCACACCACTGACCCAATTGCGCCCCAGTCGCCCGCGGCCTTGCGTTTGCTGCTCTGCAATCAGGAGTACCGGATCCGTCAGCCCATCGCGCGCACGGCGCATGAGTTCGGTGTTGGAGGAGTCGATGCTGGGCAGCACCTCGACCGTAAAGCCCGGCAGCTGCGGCGCAATCGCCTCCCACAAAGCTTCGGCATTCCAGTGAATCGGCTGAGTCATTCTTCTATCCAAATCTAAAAACTGGCGCATCCTACGTAAGGGATGCCGAGCAAGAGCCGCCTCGCGGCGAAGGCATCGTCCCCCGCCCGAAGAGAGAGGGGGGAAGCGGCAAAGCCGCTCAGGGGGTGTTTACCGGTCCCCCGGCATCGGCGGACGCCAGCCCCGCTTGGGCGCCAGCATGGTGCCCCGGCAGTCGGCTGCACCGCAATAGCAGGCGTATTCGGCCTTGAGCTTGGCGGTGTAACGCTCTTCAACCATCAGGCCGTAGTCGTAGTTCAGCTCCTCGCCCGCCGCAATATTGCGCAGCGCCACGATGTAGACACGGCCATCAATCTCGTCGGTATAGCAATTGGGCGCGCAGCTGTGGTTGATCCAGCGTGCGGAATTGCCCTTGTGCGTGGCGTCAATCACACGTTCATCATCGACCTGAAAATAAAAGGTGTGATTGGGCTGGCTGGGGTCATGCGGGTGACGGTCCTGGGCCTGCTGCCAGTCAATGACCTCTCCCACATACTCAATAATGGTTTCGCCCTCCGCAATATCCTGCACGGCGAAAATGCCTTTGCCGTGCACGCCGGAGCGTCTGGCCTGTATACGGCGGCCTGTTGATGGTGCCAAGGATGTGCGGGGCATGTTTTCTCTGATACTTTGAATATGCACACATGTGCGCGTACGCGCGCGTGAGAAGCGAATTGTATGAGCCTGAGCACATGTTCAGACTCAGGTGGTTAATGACGACGAGAACACACAATGAATAAAACCCTGGTGATTGCAGAAAAGCCTTCTGTCGCACAGGACATCGTCCGTGCGCTGACCCCTGTGGCAGGCAAGTTCGAGAAACACGATGACTATTTCGAATCCGACAACTATGTGGTGACCAGCGCGGTCGGCCACCTGGTTGAGATTCAGGCGCCCGAGGAATTTGACGTCAAGCGCGGCAAATGGAGTTTTGCCAACCTGCCGGTCATCCCCCCGCGCTTTGACTTGAAGCCCGTGGACAAGACCAAGACCCGCCTGAACGCCGTGGTCAAGCAGGCCAAGCGCAAAGACGTCACCCAGCTCATCAACGCCTGTGACGCGGGCCGCGAAGGTGAGCTGATCTTCCGCCTGATCGAGCAATACGCCGGTGGTGCCAAGGGCGGCCTGGGCAAGCCCGTGCAGCGCCTGTGGCTGCAGTCGATGACGCCTCAAGCCATTCGTGACGGCTTCAACAACCTGCGCAGCGATGCACAGATGCAGGGCCTGGCCAGCGCCGCGCGCAGCCGCTCTGAAGCCGACTGGCTGGTGGGCATCAATGGCACCAGTGCCATGACGGCCTTCAACTCGCGTGACGGCGGCTTCTTCCTGACCACCGTGGGTCGCGTGCAGACGCCAACGCTGTCGCTGGTGGTGGAGCGCGAAGAAAAAATCCGCAAGTTCGTCAGCCGCGACTACTGGGAAGTGCACGGCACATTCAACGCGCAGGCCGGCTCCTACCTGGGCAAGTGGTTCAACCCGCAGTGGAAGAAGAGCGACGATGCTGAAAGCCGTGCCGACCGCCTGTGGAACAAGGCCGAGGCCGATGCCATCTCCGCCGCCGTGCAGGGCAAGCCCGCCACAGTGACAGAAGAGAGCAAGCCCACATCGCAAGCCTCGCCCCTGCTGTTTGACCTGACCAGCCTGCAGCGCGAAGCCAACGGCAAGTTCGGTTTCTCGGCCAAGACAACTCTCGCACTGGCCCAGAGCCTGTACGAGCGCCACAAGGCTCTGACCTACCCACGTACCGATTCGCGCGCCTTGCCTGAAGACTATCTGCCGGTCGCCAAGCAGACCTTCGACATGCTGGCTACCAGCGGCATGCGCCATCTGGCGCCGTTTGCCCAGCAGGCCATCAACGACAACTACATCCGCCCCACCAAGCGCGTGTTTGACAACAGCAAGGTGTCGGATCACTTTGCCATCATCCCCACGCTGCAGGCGCCTAGCGGCCTGTCTGAGGCCGAACAGAAGCTGTACGACCTGGTCGTGCGCCGCTTCATGGCCGTGTTCTTCCCCAGCGCTGAATACCAGGTCACCACCCGCATCAGCAAGGTGGAGCAGCACTCCTTCAAGACCGAAGGCAAAGTGCTGGTCAAGCCGGGCTGGCTGGCCATTTACGGCAAAGAAGCCGCTGCAGAAGTGGAAGACGCCAAGGAAGGCGACAAGGGCCAGCCCCTGGTGGCCGTGCAACCAGGCGAGCAGCCCCGCACCGACCACGCCGATGTGAAGGCCCTGAAAACCAAGCCCCCCGCCCGCTACTCTGAAGCGACTCTGCTGGGTGCCATGGAAAGCGCCGGCAAGCAGATCGATGACGAAGAGCTGCGCAGCGCCATGCAAGAAAAGGGCCTGGGCACGCCAGCCACGCGCGCTTCCATCATCGAAGGCCTGATTACTGAAAAGTACATGCTGCGCGAAGGCCGCGAAATGATCCCCACGGCTAAGGCCTTCCAGCTGATGACACTGCTGCGCGGCCTGGAAGTGGAAGAGCTGTGCCGCGCCGACCTGACCGGCGAGTGGGAATACAAGCTGTCGCAGATGGAAAAGGGCGAGCTGTCGCGTGAAGCCTTCATGCAGCAGATCAAGGCCATGACCGAGAAACTGGTCAAAAAGGCCAAGGAATACGACCGCGACACCATCCCCGGTGACTACGCCACGCTGGCCACGCCCTGCCCCAACTGCGGCGGCGTGGTCAAGGAAAACTACCGCCGCTACGCCTGCACGGGTGCCACAGGTGCCAGCGAGGGGTGCGGCTTCTCGTTCACCAAGTCGCCCGCTGGCCGTACGTTTGAAACAGCCGAGGCTGAGCAGTTGCTGCGCGAGCGCCGCATTGGCCCTCTGGAAGGCTTCCGCTCCAAGGCGGGCTGGCCCTTCACGGCCGAAGTGGCCATCGTGCACGACGAAGAAGCCAAGAACTACAAGCTGGAGTTCGACTTCGGCGACGACAAGGACTCCGAGGACACCGGCGAGATCGTGGACTTTGCCAGCCAGCAGTCCTTAGGCCCCTGCCCCAAGTGCGGCTCGCCCGTCTTCGAGCATGGTGCCAACTACGTCTGCTCCAAGGCCGTGCCTACGCTGGATCAGGCCACGCCTAGCTGCGACTTCAAGAGCGGCCAGATCATCCTGCAGCAGCCCATAGAGCGCGAGCAGATGACCAAGCTGCTGCAGACCGGAAAGACCGATCTGCTGGAGAAGTTTGTCTCCAACCGCACACGCCGCAACTTCAAGGCCTTCCTGGCGTGGGACGGTGCTGCGGGCAAGGTGAACTTCGAGTTCGAGCAGCGCGAGAGCAAGTACCCGGCGCGCAAAACGGCTGGTGCAGCTGCTACCAAAACAACAGCTGCAGCCGCAAAGAAGACGGGCGCTGCAGCCAAAAAAGTCGCTACAAAAACTGCCACGAAAACGGCTGCCGCCAAGACCCCTGCGGTCAAAAAGCCCCGCACCGTCAGCGCCACGCTGCAGCCCAGCGCCGACTTGGCAGCCGTGATTGGCGACGCAGCCACTTCGCGCCCCGAAGTCATCAAAAAGCTGTGGGACTACATCAAGGCCAACAGCCTGCAAGACGCCAAGGACAAGCGCGTCATCAATGCCGACGCCAAGCTCAAGCCTGTGTTTGGCAAGGATCAGGTCAATATGTTTGAACTGGCCGGCATCGTGGGCAAGCACGTTAGCTGATCACCGCTGGCACCCGCAAAAAAAAACCGTGCAGCTTCTGGCTGCACGGTTTTTTTTATGGATCATGCGCAGTCGAAATGCGCAAAGTCTGGGGTGGTCATGACTTCGCGGAAATGCGCATAACTCCAGGGCCAGGTGGCGGGAATGCCCTGGGCATCCAGATACCAGCTGCTGCAGCCCGATGCCCAGACCGTGTTTCTGGCAGCCTCTATGCGCGAGACCTCGTAGTCATCCATGGCCTCCTGCCCGACACTGATTTGCTGATAGCGCCCCTCGCGCAATGGCTCCAGTAGTTGGGCGATGTAGTTCCACTGTGCTTCGGCCACATCAATGAGCGAGAAATTCCCGACTGGCCCGGAAGGGCCGTTGAGCATGAAGAAGTTCGGAAAACCCGGAACCGACATGGCCAGATAGGCAAAAGGCCGCTCAGCCCATACCTCGTTGAGCACCTGACCATTGCTGCCCACCACATTCATGTCACGCACAAATCGATCTGCGTGAAAACCTGTGGCCATCACCAGCACATCCAGTTCATGCAGCACACCGTCGCGGGTGCGAATACCCCCTGGCTCCACACACTCGATGCCATCGTTGACTAAGGCGACCTGTGGGTGCTGTATGGCCTGGTAGTAGTCCGGCGAAACAATCAGCCGCTTGCAGGCCGCGCGGTACTGGGGCCTGAGCTTTTCACGAAGCACGGGGTCTGTAATGCTGCGCTCCAGGTTCTCTTCCACGGCCGTCTGCAGATGAGCCAGCTCGGGGGAGTTGGCGTCAATCACCGCCCGCGTGAAATGGTCCACGATCGCCAGGTAAGACTCGCTGGCCTGGGCTTGCTTGAGCAGCGCTGGATCATCCCTCAACGCCTGTTTCTGCGCTTCCGTGAAAGCGGGGTTTTCCACCGGAAGAATCCACTGTGCAGTGCGCTGAAAGTGGGTGAGCTTGGCCGCACGCCCGGCCAGCGCCGAGATCAGCTGAGCCCCTGTCGAGCCATTGCCAATCACGCCGATGCGCTTGCCATCCAGCGCCGCACCGTGGTCCCAGCGCGCGCTGTGAAAGCAGTCGCCCTCAAACTTCTGCAGCCCCTGCAGCTGCGGATACTTTGGGTGGTGCAACACACCGGTAGCCGCAATGACCACATCGGCCTCTTCAAACCCGCCATCACAGGTGCCCAGCCGCCATGCATCACCCAGCCATTCGCAGGCCGTCACTTCCTTGTTGAAGTGAATACAGGATGCAAGATCGTGCTGCTTCACCATGTGCTCGAAATAGGCCTGAATTTCCGGGCCCGGAGCCATATGCCGACTCCATTCCGCATTGGGTGCAAACGAGTAGGTATAGGCGTGTGCCGGCACATCACAGCTAAGCCCCGGATAGCTGTTGTCGCGCCAGGTACCGCCTATGCGGCCCGCTTTTTCATAGATGGCCACATGCCGGTAGCCCGCTTCGCGCAGCTTGATGGCCGCCAGAATTCCAGACATGCCAGCACCGATGATGACAACGCGCAACTGGCGGTTGAATCGCTCCGTATCTGTCATTTCACGCGCCTCCAGACCAGATAGGAAATGCTGTTCGCAATGGGTAGCTTGTTGTACAAGGTCAGCTGGTCACCATCGATCTGGTAGATGCGCGGCTGCTGCACGCCATTCCAGTTGGGAAAAGAGGAGACCTCGATATGGTGAATCACCGTGCTGTCTGCCTCCTGCACTTCGTAGCGCCCTGCGTAGCCTGAAAAAAGATCGGAGACCGAGGCTTTTTCTTCCTGGCTGGCCTCTCTGGCAATGCCCGATGCAAAAGGCTTGCGACCCGCCCATTGCATGTTCACGCTCATCATCCCGTCGCTGCCGTAGATCAGGTAACCCTCGGGGTTCTGACCAAACGTCGCATGGCTGCTGCCATCGGTCATGCGGGTTTCGACAGAGAGCAGCTTCCAGGTTCCAACCAGCGCAGCAGCACTGCCTGCAGTCGCAGCCTGACGGCCCTGAGCCACTTTCTGCGGCTGTGCCTGCGCTGATATCAGGCCACTCGCCATAAGACTGAGCAGCGCTCTTGATGGCCAGCTGCCCAGCCCTGTTTTCCATGTCTGAATCATCATTGCTGTGCTCCTTCAATTCCTGTGTGCCTGCCGCCTTGCTGCGGTGACTCACAAAAACTATAGAGACAGTCAAAGGAAATTTCATACACCGTATGGTGTATGAATTCAGGCCGTGAAAGCGCTACTGCCGAGTATGTTGCGCACCAATTGCACCTGCCCAGAACAGCCGGTGCGGGCATAGATTTTTTTGGTCTGCGTACGCACGGTGTGTTCGCTGACACCCAGCACCTCCGCCGCTGAACGCAGGCTGTGGCCATAGACCAGCAACAAGGCCACCTCAGCCTCCGCAGCCGAAAGCCCAAAGACCTGCGCAATAGCACTCGAAGAGCCGCCGTCAGTCTGACCTCCCGCACCGATCAGCAACCTGATTCTGGGCGATGCCGTTTTGAGCAATGGCATCTCCGGCAGCAACTGCACCGCGATGCTGCGACCATCTCGCGCACCTGTTCCCAGGCCGATATGCCCCAGCGTACGTGGCTGGTTTTTGGGCAGCGACAAAGCCTTCAGGCCCTGTGCGATCAACAGCTGCAACTGACTGTTGGCTTCCACTTCCTGCACAAAAATTCGATTCTCATGGGTCTTGATGAAAGGCAGGCGCGCCAGCACTTGTGGGCTCTGCGCCAGGGGCAGCAGATAGCCCTGGGCATCCAGCAGCAGACTTTGCAAGCCGCCTCCCGTCCATTGCAAGCCCTGCAGTTGCGCCAGAACCAGCGCCTGATAACTGCGCAACGCCTGCTGCAGATGCGGCAGCATGGCGCGGCACTGCGCCAGGTCGGTGGCGGTGAAATTGCCCTGCTCCTTGCTGCGCCCGCACAGCAAAGAAGCCAGCCCCCCTTCGTCGCTGCAGATCACAGCCCGCATGCCATGCAGCGCACCATGCTCATGCATGAACTCGCGAAAAAACGGTGTGCTGCGCAATACGTCCAGCGTAATCACCTTGTCCATGGTGGTCACATCGCCCGCCGTCATTGGATGGGTATGCCAAGGGTCTTGCCGGAAATACGTCTGGCGATATTGCGCGATATGCCGTGGATCAGTGGCGCCGTCATGCAGCCACACCAGGGTCTGGCCCAGCTGGGGAATACGGATGCTCATGCCCAGGTCCAGTGCCTTCAGCTGCTCGCGATAGCGCTGAAGAAAGCCATGCCAGGGATCGGCCTCTAGCGGGCCCGCATAAATGGCCAGAAGCAGTGACTCGTCCAGCCCGTTTTCTATCGCCATGGTATGCCTGAGCTTAAAACACCCAGCTTAAAGCCAAGTTGAGGCCAAGCCGGCATTCGATGCGTCATCGTGAAAATGAAAGCGCTGTGCTGCAAAGCCTGCAGCACTTTTTCGGGGCTTGCGCATCGCCGGTAACTCCAAAGACATGCCTTTTTTGCGGCAATCCGCTATAAGCATTGGTATGAATGCAAACGATGACCTGATCATGGCCACCGGCCTTGAAGCGCAAGCCCCTCACTTCAGCCGCCCCATTGCCCTGGAGGGTGCATCCAACTTTCGCGACCTGGGCGGCTACCAGGGCCTGGATGGTCGCCACTTGCAGTGGCGCAAGCTGTACCGCTCGGCCCATCTGGCCCATCTGACACAAGATGACCTGAACCAGCTCAAAGCCCTGGGCGTGAGCCGCAGCGCAGACTTTCGTGGTCTGGGGGAAAGCGCACATCTGGCCTACAACTGGCCACAGCTCAGCCGCCATGCACTGACCGTAGAGCCCACCGTGGTGCAGCGCGCCCAGTCCATGATTGAAAAAGGCCAGGACCTGACGGCAGGCGACACAGTGGAGCTGATGCATGACACCTACCGCAGCTTTGTGAATGTCTATGGTCAGCGCTTTGCCGAGTTCTTCACTCTGCTGCAAAGCAGCGATGCGCCGCTGGTCTTTCACTGCACCGCCGGCAAGGACCGTACCGGCTGGGCTGCCGCCCTGCTGCTCACCGCTCTGGGTGTGGACGAGGAGCAGATCATGGATGACTACCTGCTGACCAATCAGCTCTTTCGCCGCCCCCCGGCCTCCATGCTGGGCCAGATATCGGAAGAGGCGCTGGATGCACTGTGGCGCGTGCAGCCTTCCTATTTGATGGCGTCAGTCGATACCGTTCGCAACCAGTACGACAACCTGGACAGCTACCTGACTCAAGCTCTGGGTGTGGACCGCGCGGCCCGCGAGCGACTGGCCGATCTTTACCTCTCCGAGTAATCAAAAAGCATAGCTACAAGCGCTTGATATTAAAGCGCTATAGGCATATTTCATGCATAACCGTCTCTGGCCAGCGGGCATCAACCACGCGCTACCATGAAGCATGGCCCGCGCTGCTTGCGGGCAAGGAGTGCACTATGCGCAAATGGCTAACTCTGGCCGCAACCGTCGCTGCGATGGCGCTGAGCGCCTGCTCGGGCACCATGCCAAGCTCTTCCAGCAGCTCTGGCAGCGCCAGCGGCGTAGAGGTGTTTGGCACCATTGATACCGGCGTCACCCGCACCTGGTAAACAAAGCTCAGATGCAAAAAGCCCGCAGCACCTTTAAGTGCTGCGGGCTTTTTTGTTGAGAGCGCTTAGCGGCTCACATTCGCATCTGCAACGGTCAGCGCCGTCATGTTCACAATGCGGCGCACCGTGGTGCTGGGAGTCAGCACGTGCACTGGCTGGGCGGCACCCAGCAGGACCGGGCCAACCGCAATGCCGCCGCCAGCCGCCTGCTTGAGCAGGTTGTAGCTGATGTTGGCTGCATCAATATTGGGCAGCACCAGCAGGTTGGCATCACCCAGCAGCGTGCTGTTGGGCATGAGCTTGGCGCGGGCCTTGCCGTCCAGAGCCACGTCGCCGTGCATCTCGCCATCGACTTCCAGCCAAGGGGCCTGCTCGCGCAGCAGCTCCAGGGTCTGGCGCATCTTGACGGCGCTAGGCTGGTTGCTGGAGCCAAAGTTGGAATGGCTCAGCAGCGCAGCCTTGGGCTTGATACCAAAGCGCATCATTTCCTCTGCAGCCATGATGGTGATCTCGGCCAGCTGCTCGGCAGTCGGGTCGTAGTTGACATGGGTGTCGACCAAGAAGACCTGACGCTCAGGCAGCAGCAGACCGTTCATGCAGGCATAGGTGGTCACGCCGCTGCGCTTGCCGATGACCTGATCGATGTAGTTCAGGTGCACATTGGTGTTGTTCCAGGTGCCGCAGATCAGGCCGTCAACCTCGCCCTTGTGCAGCAGCATGGAGCCGATCAGCGTCAGGCGGCGGCGCATTTCGATCTTGGCGATGGGCTCGGTAATGCCCTTGCGCTCCGTCATGCGGTGGTAGGTCTTCCAGAAGTCGCGGTAGCGCTCGTCATGCTCGACGTTGACCACGTCGTAGTCCTGACCTTCCTTCAGGCGCAGACCGAACTTCTCGATGCGCTGGGCAATGATGCTCGGGCGACCGATCAAGGTGGGACGTGCAATGCGCTCGTCCACCACGATCTGGGCTGCACGCAGGATGCGCTCTTCCTCGCCTTCCGCATAGGCCACGCGCTTCTTGGCGGCCTTCTTGGCGGCCATGACGATGGGCTTCATCATGGTGCCCGAAGCGTAGACAAAGGTCTTCAGGTGCTCGCGGTAAGCGTCCATGTCCTCGATAGGGCGCTTGGCAACACCGGCTTCTGCTGCAGCCTTGGCCACGGCAGGAGCCACGATCAGCATCAGGCGTGGGTCGAAAGGCTTGGGAATCAGGTACTCTGGGCCGAAGCTCAGGGCTTCACCCACATAGGCGGCGGCCACTTCTTCGGACTGCTCGGCCTGCGCCAGATCAGCGATGGCATACACGCAGGCAATTTCCATCGAGGTGGTGATGGTGGTCGCACCGCAGTCGAGCGCGCCGCGGAAGATGTAAGGGAAGCACAGGACGTTGTTAACCTGGTTAGGGTAGTCCGTGCGGCCGGTGGCGATGATGGCATCGTCACGCACGGCCTTCACATCTTCGGGTGTGATTTCAGGGTTGGGGTTGGCCAGCGCAAAGATGATGGGCTTGGCCGCCATCTTCTTGACCATGTCCTGCTTGAGCACATTGCCAGCCGACAGACCCAGGAAGGCGTCAGCGCCTTCAATCACTTCACCCAGCGTACGCAGCTCGGTCTTCTGGGCAAACAGCGCCTTGTCCGGATCCATCAGCTCGGTACGGCCTTCGTAGACCACGCCAGCGATATCGGTCACAAACACGTTTTCGCGCTTCAGGCCCACTTCCAGCAGCAGGTTCAGGCAAGCCAATGCCGCAGCGCCAGCGCCCGAAGACACCAGCTTGATCTCTTCGATCTTCTTGCCCGCAACCTTCAACGCGTTGACCATAGCAGCCGCCACGGTGATGGCTGTGCCGTGCTGGTCGTCGTGGAAGACGGGAATGTTCATGCGCTTGCGCAGCTCGCGCTCGACATAGAAGCACTCAGGTGCCTTGATGTCTTCGAGGTTGATGGCGCCAAAGGTAGGCTCCAGCGCGGCGATGACTTCAACCAGCTTCTGCGGGTCTTTTTCATCGATTTCGATGTCGAACACATCGACGCCGGCGAACTTCTTGAACAGAACGCCCTTGCCTTCCATCACGGGCTTGGAAGCCAGAGCGCCAATGTCGCCCAGACCCAGCACAGCCGTGCCGTTAGAGATCACACCCACCAGATTGCCACGGCTGGTGTACTTGTAGGCCGCCGCAGGGTCCTTGACGATTTCTTCGCAAGGTGCAGCCACGCCGGGCGAGTAAGCCAGTGCCAGATCATGCTGATTGGCCATGGGCTTGGTCGCCGAGATAGCCACTTTGCCGGGCTTGGGGAACTCGTGATATTCCAGAGCGGCCTGACGCAGCAGCGCACGCTTGTCGATCGAAGTAATTGGCTTGGTGTCGGACATCAACGGTCTCCAGCTCGCTATTTGAAGCATCCGCAGTAAGGACTCTCTATGGGCTCGTGGCCCGGCCCAGTTTCACACTGCAGATGAAGGAATCAGGTTTTCGATTGTAGGCTGAGCGCTATCAAAAAAAAGAGGTTCCAGCACAACGCCCTAGGTCACACTGAGGTGACTAATACACACATAGCAGCCTTGCTCTTCAGGGCGTGCAGAAGTCATTGCGATACATGTCCGCATAAGGCACCCCATCAAAATATAGCTTGCGACTGTCTTGCAAATGGGGCATTGCTTTCTTCACATCGTAGCCCTGAGCAGTGACCAAAATCTCTGGAGCCAGGGTCGTGCTGTGCACCATAGGCTTGTCAGAGATAACGGTGCCCTCATCCACCTGGGTACTCCTTATTGCCGCATTTCCCCAATACGCGAGCGGTACTTCCAGAACGGACTGGTCATTGCCCTGACGCGGACTGTCCACACAGGGCGGGACACCCAAGCCATGGTCAGAGACATAAATTAGAGCGCTGGGCTCAGCGGATGCGGCATCCACCAGGCGAATCCAGTCGGCCAGCAGATCCGAGGTGTAACGAATCGAGTTGTCGTATCCATCCCCCCCTGAGTAGAGGGAGCGAGGATAACGCTTGGTGAAATCTGGATGACTGCCATAGGTATGAAGAACCACCAGCTTATAAGGGGCCTCATCCGCCAGCGATTTTTCCAGCCAAGACGTCATAACTTCATCATGTGCCCCGTTGCCGACTTTCGCATAAACATCCGCTGAGCGACGCAATATCTGCGAATAAAGGTCTTCGCTTTTGTCATTGAATCTGGAATTGGAAAAGACAAAAGTCTTATATCCTGCATGCCGAGCCAAATCCAGAAACGAAGGCGATGCATTTTTCTGGCTATCGAAGGCAGACTGCCCCGTCAAGATATACGGCAAGGCCTGGGCAGTATTGAGGCCATTGGCCATGACCTTGTAAGTGCGCAAGCCAGAAATCTGGCGCAGTGACTGATTGGTATCGTCTGCTTGATAGCCCAGCAGAGACCAGCGATGACTGCTGGCACTTTCACCAATGACTACGACTAATGTGTTCGCCTGTGCTGTGCCCGGCTTGGTGGGCAATTTAGGCTGATAGAAGACCTCTTTCTCCAAATCGGCATAGCGCACGGCCGCCTTGACCATGTGCATGGGATAGATATTCCGTAGTTTGTGCACATAGTCATTGACTGTGAATTGCTGAGTGGCACCATAAGCAAAGAAGCCGCTCCAAAGCAATCCGATACCCATCAGCATCCTCTTCCTCCAATTCGGAAAAGTACCCGCCTGATCAACGCCGCAATGCCTGAAGAGAAAGTAGCTACACCCAAGGCTTGCCACCAACCAGCCCAGCAGCACAAAAATCATTTGATGGTTGATCAAGCCCAGAAACTCGGTGGCCTCATGCACCTCCGTGCGTAATAACGTGGCGACAGAGAACTCATCAATCATGTTGCCCAAAAACTGGGCATGAAAAATATTGGCCGCGCCAACAAAAATCAGCAGCGGAATACACACAGCGAGAGTTTTTCGGGACTGCGCCAGCGGATAAAAGAAAATCGCCGCTAAAAGCGTGTATCCAACCTCTTTTCCATTCGCACGAATGAGAAATGGAGGTGAAAAAAGCAGTATCCAGGCCAGTACACAACCCAGTTTCGTCACAAAGGCAGATTGATTCATTTTTGGGGATCGGTTTGATGACCATTGTATGAAAAGTCCTCTGTTGTTACAGAGCGCAGAGAGCTGTACTCACCACAGAGCTCAATGGTTGGACCCGCAGGGCTATGATTCGCGGCTGTTCCTCTCGATCGAAAGTCCGCCCATGCTTCCCCGCCACAACGACCCTATTGCAGCCATAGCCACCGCGCCGGGTCGCGGAGCCGTGGGGATTGTGCGGGTTTCAGGCAAAAGTATCGCGGCGCTGGTCAAGGTGCTCTGCGGCAAGGACCTGAAGCCGCGTGAAGCGACCTATCTGCCCATCAAGGATGCAGCGGGCTCGCCCATCGATCACGGTCTGGCCATCTACTTCCCTGGCCCGCACAGCTACACCGGCGAAGACGTGCTGGAGCTGCAGGCCCACGGTGGCCCTGTGGTGCTGCAACTGCTGCTGGCCCGCTGCCTTGAGGCTGCGCAGACTGCTGACGCCGATGGAAAGGCCGTGCTGAACGGCCTGCGTCTAGCCCAGCCCGGTGAATTTACTGAGCGCGCTTTTCTCAACGACAAGATCGATCTGGCCCAGGCCGAAGCCATTGCCGACCTGATCGACGCCAGCACCGAAGCCGCTGCGCGCAGCGCCAGCCGCTCGCTGTCAGGCGCTTTTTCACAAGAAATTCATGTGCTGCGTGATGCCCTGGTGCATCTGCGCATGCTGGTGGAAGCCACGCTGGACTTCCCCGAAGAAGAAATCGACTTTCTGCAAAAAGCCGATGCCTTTGGCCAGCTCGAACGCCTGCGCGCCCAGGTTGCCGCCGTGCTGGCCCGCGCCCATCAGGGTGCGCTGCTGCGCGAAGGTATCAAGGTGGTGATTGCCGGCCAGCCCAATGCAGGCAAAAGCTCGCTACTCAATGCCTTGGCCGGGGCTGAGCTGGCCATCGTCACCCCGATTGCAGGCACCACGCGCGACAAGGTGCAGCAAACCATTCAGATTGAGGGCGTGCCCCTGCATGTGATCGACACCGCAGGCCTGCGCGACAGCGACGACGAGGTGGAACGCATTGGCATTGCCCGCGCCTGGGACGAGATTACAGCCGCCGATGCCGTGCTGTTCCTGCATGACTTGACCCGCGTAGAGCAGGCCGACTATGCCGCCGCCGATACCGAGATTGCCGCTACCCTGCAGCAAAAGCTGCCAGCACTGGTGCCCGTCATCCATGTCTGGAACAAGACCGATATGGCGCAGGCTGATGTGCAGGCCCGCCACACGGCCCAGCTGGCTTCGGATTCGGGCCAGATTGCTCTGTCTGCCCGCACTGGCGATGGTCTCGATGCTTTGCGTAAGCGCCTGCTGGAAGTCGCTGGCTGGCAATCTGCCCCCGAAGGTCTGTACCTGGCCCGCGCCCGCCATGTGGAAGCGCTGCAGGCCGTAGAAGCCCATCTGGAGATGGCCGATGAGCAGCTGGCCGCACAGGCTGCACACCTGGATTTGCTGGCCGAGGAGCTGCGCCTGGCCCAGATTTCGCTGAACTCGATTACCGGCGAGTTCAGCTCTGATGATTTGCTGGGTGTGATCTTCTCCAGCTTCTGCATCGGCAAATAAGCGCTCTCTTTCTCCCATCAAGCACCCATAAAAAAACCGCCATCCGAAAGGATGGCGGTTTTTTGTTTCAGCGCTCGGCTTACTTGCCTTCAGCAGCCTTGCCAAACTTTGGCAGGTTGAACTGAGGTGGTACGCCCATGCGCTTGTTGATGATCCACTGCTGAGCGATCGACAAGATGTTGTTCGTCAGCCAGTACAGCACCAGACCCGAGGGGAAGAAGAAGAACATCACGCTGAACATCAGCGGCATGATCCACATCATCTTGGCCTGCATGGGGTCAGGAGGAGCGGGGTTCAGAGCCGTCTGCAGCAGCGAGGACAGCGTCATCAGCAGCGGCAGAATGAAGAACGGGTCAGGCATCGACAGATCGTGAATCCAGCCAATCCAAGGCGCGTTGCGAATTTCAACGCTGGATTGCAGCACCCAGTACAGAGCCATGAACACAGGCATCTGAATGATGATGGGGAAGCAACCACCCATGGGGTTGACCTTCTCCTCGCGGTAGATGCGCATCATCTCCTGCTGCATCTGCTGAGGCTTGTCCTTCAGGCGCTCGCGCATTTCCTGAATCTTGGGGTTGATAGCCTTCATCTTGGCCATCGACGAGTATGCCTTGGCGTTCAACCAGTAGAAAGCGATCTTCAGCAGCACCACCAGCGCCACGATAGACCAGCCCCAGTTGTTGATGAAGCTATGCAGCTCAGACAGCAACCAGTACAGAGGCTTGGCCAGAATCGTCAACCAGCCATAGTCCTTGACCAGTTCCAGACCGGGCGACAGCTTTTCCAGCATGGGCTCGATCTGAGGGCCGGAGAACAGGCGCGAATTCACGCTCTTGGTCTGGCCGGGTTCCACCGTACCCACGGGCGTGATCATGCCCACGGCGTACAGGTTGTCGCCCACCTTGCGCACGAAGTTGTCGCGCTGTGTGCCATCGGCCAGCAACCAGGCGCTGGCGAAGTAGTGCTGCACCATGGCCACATAGCCGCTGGTGGAGGACTTATCGACTTCAGCCTTGTTGTTCTCGATGTCCTTAAACTCAACCTTATGGTACTTCTTGGCTTCGGTGTAAACCGCTGGGCCCGTGAAGGTGGAGTAGAAACTGGACTCGTGCTCAGGCTTGTTGCCATCACGCACCAGCTGCATGTACAGCTGGGGGTTCACAGCGGCAGTGCCGGTGTTGACCACATCGTGCTGCACATCCACAGCGTAAGAGCCACGCTTGAGTGTGAAGGTCTTGATCAGCTTCACGCCACCCATGTCGGCGGACTCGAAGCGCACTTGCACGCTGTCTTGGCCGTCCTTGAGTTCACGTGCGCCGGGCATCACGGTCATCGGTGTCTTGTGGGTGGGGAAATTGCCACCGATCAGACCCGTCTGGCCCATGTACACACGCTTGGCGTTCTCTTCAAACACCTGCATGAGCTTTTTCTCATCCACGGTGTCGGAGTACTTGAGCAACTCAGAATGCTTAATGGTGCCGCCTTCGCTGTCGAAGGTCAGGCTCATCACATCGCTGGTCACGGTCACGCTCTGGCGAGGTGCTGCGGGCGCAGCAGGCTGAGCCGCAGCGCCAGCAGCCGTGGCTGTGCCGGGCACATCACCGGCAGAACCGGTAGCTGCCGCCTGAGGGACGCTGACATCAGCGGGCTTGGCGTCATCAGCCGCAGGCGCACTGACGGTTTGCGGCGAAGGGAAGAAAGTGGGCTTTTTGCCGTTATGGATTTGCCACTTGTCCCAGAGCAAAACCATGGAAAAGCCAAATATCACCCACAGTATGGTGCGGCGAATATCGTTCATGAAGACTTCTTAGGTGAGGAAGGTTGGGTGGTCGCGGAAGAGTCCGAAGCGTTATCCAGAAAGGAAAACAGCCTGGGCTTTTGCTGTGGCACGGGATCATGCCCTCCGTCACACCACGGATGACAACGTGCCAGACGGCACAGTGTCAGATAAGAGCCTACAGCAGCGCCGTGTTGCTCCAGCGCTTGAAGGGAATAAGCCGAGCAAGTCGGCTCAAAGCGGCAGGCCGAGCCCAGCCAGGGGCTGAGCAGCAACCTGTAGCCACGCACCAAGGCCATGAGCAATCGCTGCATCATGGCTGGTGCTCCGCCTGATTTACTATCAAATCAGTAGCTACTTGCGCTTGATTATCAAGGGCTTGAGGCTTTATTTTCTTAAAACCCGTCTCACCCTCAGTCGCTTGACGCGGCTGCGCCAGGCGGCGTGCGGCCGAGGCAAAAAGCTGCTGCAACTCCTGACGAACGGCTGCACTGAGCAGCTCCGAAGTTGCACTGACGAATTGCTTACGGTCAAACCCCGAACGCAGTCGCACCACATAAGAAGCACGCAACAAAGCCGCCTCGTAATCCGTGGCCACCGCATAAATCTGGCGCTTGATGGTATGGCGCGTGACCGAGCGTTTCGCCCAGCGCTTGGGCACCATGGCGCCCAGCCAAGCCTGCTCTCGTACGGCACCAACGCCAAACAGGGCCTGCGGATCATTCGATCCGGGCCCTGTCTTGGGGTTGGCAACCATCTCCGCTACCTCAGCCGCCAGCTCCATACGGTGCAAGGCGAAATGAGGCGTGCGGGCAATCGTGCCCGCGGACATGGTGGCCTGGAATTGCGGACGCGTTTTCAGCCTTTGCATAAGAGAACCTCCAGTCAGAGGCCTTCAGCGCAGCGAAGGTGCAGACCGCTAACCAACTCTGGCCTTAGACGGCCAGACGCTTGCGGCCCTTGGCGCGACGTGCGTTGATCACGGCACGGCCACCCTTGGTCTTCATGCGAACCAGGAAACCGTGGGTACGGGCGCGGCGAGTCTTGGAAGGTTGGTAAGTACGTTTCATGTTGGTTCCTTGAGAAGGTTCAGTATTTGCGTCGGCAAGGCGCTATATCCGCGCCCGACCATCCAGGTTTTGCGCCGCACACTCTCACCGTCAAGTCCGATATTTTTTCACATGTCGAGCATGTCATCAGGCTTGCAGGAAATAAACGGTACAAAGCACTCGCCACAGCGCAAAAGCCACTGGGCGCGCGCGCACAAAAATTGGCGCCCGGTTCATATCACCCTGAACACATTCAGGGAAACCTGCGATTATCACAGTGTTGGGCCTTTGATGCAATGACCTTTGAAATCGCCATGGACTCACGGGTCATTACGGCCCGCACGCGGCCGCGTCAGAGATTCTTTACAAACAGCGGACTGCCAATCTATTAGGATGTGCAGCCTATCACGCACCGGAGCCGGGGATAGCCTTCTGATATTTTGTGGATAACTTCCGCAAAAGCTACAATACAAGCCCCGCAACTGTTCCTCCTATCCACAATTAGACTTTTGACAATGACAGAGGAACCAACCAATGATGCAGGCCAGGCCCTGTGGCAGGTCTGCGTGGAGCAACTGGGCCAGGAAATGCCCGAGCAGCAATTCAACACCTGGATCAAGCCGCTTACCGCTCTAGTTGCAGAAGATTTTTCCAAGGTCACCGTCTATGTGGCCAACCGCTTCAAACTGGACTGGATCCGCGCCCAGTACGCAGGCCGCATCTCGGCCATGCTGGAGTCGCTGTACGGCCAGCCAGTTACTCTTGAGTTAGCACTTGCTCAGCGAGAAAGCGTTGTGCGTACTTATGTGCGCCCTCCTTCATCTTCACAACAGTCGGCACCTCAGGCGCACAATGTGTCCGTGCCTACGGTGACGAATGAAGAAGCCAGCGCCCCAGTTTTCCGCACGCGCCTGAACCCGGCTCTCACCTTCGAGACACTGGTGGAAGGTACGGCCAACCGCATGGCTCGCTCGGCGGCCATGCACGTGGCAGGCTCGCCCGGTCATCTGTACAACCCGCTGTTCATTTATGGTGGTGTCGGTCTGGGTAAGACCCACTTGGTGCACGCTGTGGGTAACCAGCTGCTCAAGGACAAGCCAGACGCCAAGATTCTCTATATCCACGCAGAGCAATTTGTGTCGGATGTGGTCAAGGCCTACCAGCGCCGCACCTTTGATGAGTTCAAAGAGCGTTACCACTCGCTCGATCTGCTGCTGATCGACGATGTGCAGTTTTTTGCCAACAAAGACCGCACGCAGGAAGAATTCTTCAACGCCTTTGAAGCCCTGCTGGCCAAGAAGAGCCACATCGTGATGACGTCGGACACCTATCCCAAGGGTCTGGCCAATATTCACGAGCGTCTGGTTTCGCGCTTCGATTCCGGCCTGACGGTCGCCATCGAGCCGCCTGAGCTGGAAATGCGCGTGGCGATTCTGATCAACAAGGCCCGCGCCGAGAACGCCGAGATGCCCGAGGAAGTCGCCTTCTTCGTGGCCAAGAACGTGCGCTCCAACGTGCGCGAGCTGGAAGGCGCGCTGCGCAAAATTCTGGCTTATTCGCGCTTCAATCAGAAGGAAGTGTCGATTCAGCTGGCCCGCGAGGCGCTGCGCGATCTGCTCAGTATTCAGAACCGCCAAATTTCTGTGGAAAACATCCAGAAAACGGTGGCCGATTACTACAAGATCAAGGTCGCAGACATGTACAGCAAGAAGCGCCCGGCCAGTATTGCCCGCCCGCGCCAGATTGCCATGTACCTGGCCAAGGAGCTGACGCAAAAGAGCCTGCCCGAGATTGGCGAGCTGTTTGGCGGCCGCGACCATACGACGGTGCTGCACGCGGTACGCAAGATCGCAGGCGAGCGCCAGACCAATACCGAGCTGAACCAGCAATTGCATGTGCTGGAGCAAACGCTCAAGGGTTGATGAAAACTCCCCCATGGATGTCACTCACACACGGCAAAATGGGGAATTTACGCGGCATGAGGGAGCGTCCGCTCCGCCCTGCGGACGCCGCCGCGTCAAAACAAATGCGCACTTAATTCACTGAGGTTGACATGATCGTCCTGAAAGCCACACAAGACAAAGTTCTCGCGGTCCTGC